>CBDEVG010000045.1:0-376386 GCA_965243535.1 Amaricoccus sp. | reverse complement strand
GCCGCAGGTCGCGATGAGCCTCGAGATCCGCTTCCAGGAGCAGGGCTACGACGTCACCACCGCGCGCACGCGTCCGGAGGCCGAGGGGCGCCTTCGCGGCGAGCGCTTCGACATCGTGATCACCGAGGTCGATCTCGATGGCGGCGATGGCTTCGGCCTCGTCGCGATCGCGCGCGCCGAGGAGCGCAACAAGGACATCGCGTTCGTCTTCCACACGCGGAGGAGCGACCGCGAGTCCGTGTCGCGCGGCTACGAGCTCGGCGCCGCGGACTACCTCACCAAGCCCACGGCGGTGGAGCTCGTGGTCGCCAAGTGCGGCCAGATCTTCGAGGCGCTCTTGCGCCGCCGCGGCGGCGGAGGGCTCTCGGGCAGCCTGCGCGACATGGGCCTCACCGAGGTCGTTCAGGTGCTCGGTCAGGGCCGCAAGTCGGGCTGCCTGCGCCTCGTCTCGCAGCACCGCGTGGGCGAGATCTACTTCGCCGAGGGCCTCATCGTTCACACGGTCTTCGCGCAGGTCGTGGGCGAAGAGGGCTTCTACCAGATGCTCCTGCTCAAGGACGGCGACTTCAAGTTCGACCCCGCGGCCAAGCCCAAGGAGAAGACGATGCAAGCGAGCATCGAGTCGCTCCTGCTCGAGGGCATGCGCCGCATGGACGAAGCAGGGCTCTAGGTTCCGAGGGTCCGTGCGGACCCGCTCCCTCGCTGACGCTCGGCTGCGCGCGGGGCTCCAGCCCCGCTTGCTCGGCTCGCCTAGCTCGCCGCTGCGCTCACGGGCTGATCAGTCGATCGTGATGCGCGCGCCGCGGCTCTCCGTGGTGCCGCGTGCGATCGCCGAGATCGCCCACGTTCCTGGGCTCAGCGTGAGCTCGGTCTCGCCCGCGCCGACGACGCGGTCGAGCACGAACGTCCCCCCTTCGTCGCGGTAGACGGCGAAGAAGCGCACGTCGTCGATCGACGGATGGCTCACACGCACGGTGGTCCCGTCGGCGAGCAGCGAGGGCGGCGCGGGACGCGTGGTGAGCCGCGGGATCGCAGGCGGCAGCGCAGGCCGCGCGTACACGCGATCCTCGAACGCCGTGGCCACACCGAGGAGATCGTCCTCGAGGTTCGCGTAGCGGAAGAAGAGCGAGCCCATCACACGACCCTCCGGCTCGAGGCCGCGCACGATCGCGATCTGCGTCTCCATCTGATCGAGCGTCCACGTCGAGGTCGAGCCCAGGCGGTAGAGCGCCTGCCCCGCGAACACGTGCTCGTGCGCGTCGGCCTGGGTGCCCCACCAACCGACGAGCGGCTCGAAGGCTTGCGCTGCGGGCGTCGTGGGCCAGTAGAGCTGAGGCGCGACGTAGTCGACCCAGTCCTGTGCCATCCAGTGCGGTGCGTCGCAGTAGATCGTCGCGTACGCATCGAGCCCGCGGATGCCCGACGGCATGCCCGGTCGGTAGATGCCGAACGGCGAGATGCCGAAGCGCATGTCCGGGTGATCGCGCTCGAGCTGCTCGTGCACCGCGCGCACGAGCGCGTTCACGTTGTCGCGTCGCCAGTCGGCGAGTGAGAGCGTGCCTCCAGCGGTCGTGTACGCGTCGTAGGTCTCGTCGTCGGGGAAGGGCGTCGAGTCGGCGTCGGGGTACGGATAGAAGTAGTCGTCGAAGTGCACGCCATCGACGTCGTAGTGCTCGGTCAGATCGGCGATCACCGCGAGCACGTGCTCGCGCACGGGCGCCGCGCCGGGATCCATCACGATCGCGGTGCCGTAGCGGATCGCGTGCTCGGAGAGCGTGCGCGTGACGTGGTTCGACGCCGTCGTCGCGCTCGCGCTCGACATGCCGCGGTACGGGTTGAGCCACGCGTGCACCTCGATCCCGCGCGCGTGTGCGAGCTCGAGCAGGATCGCGAGGGGATCCCAGCCCGGATCCGTTCCCTGCGTGCCCGACAGAAATCGGCTCCACGGCTCGAGGCTCGAGGCATAGAGCGCGTCGGACTCGGGCCGCACCTGGAAGAAGATCGTGTCGAGGCCCGCGCCCGCGACGCGCGTGACGATCGCCTCGAGCTCGGCGCGCCCCTGCGCTTCGCTCAGGCCGCTTCGCGAAGGAAAGTCGAGGTTCGAGACGCTCGAGAGCCACACCCCCCGCATCTCGCGGGCGTGCGAGACATCGACCAGATCGGTGCGCGGCGCGTCGGGGGCCGCGTAGGCGTCGTCGTCGGTGCGCGCCGCGTCGATCGGCGCCATCGGCGCGTCGAGGCCCGGCGCGTCGCGACCCGGCTCGATGGCCGCGTCGTCGCTCCCCTGTGGGCCGCCACACGCGGCGAGGGTGAGCGCGAGCGTCGGGAGCAACGAACGGGCACGGTGCGAGGCCAGCATGGCGCGCACGATATCGTGCGGCCTCGATCTCGTCTTGGGCGCCGGGGCACGCTCTGTCAGCATGCGCGCATGCCGAGGATCGAAGGCCCCGATGTCCGCGTGCGCGTGTTCACGTTCAAGGAGGGGCTGCTCTCCGCCGTCGCGCACGACCTCGAGATCGAGGTGACGCGCGTGAGCATGGAGTGGCCCGACGATGCCAGCCACGTGCGGGCGGAGATCGACGCGCGGAGCCTCCGCGTGCTCCACGCGGTGGTCGAGGGTCGGCCGGCGCCGAACGCGCTCTCCGATCGCGACAAGCGCAAGATCGAGCAGAGCATCGTGGACGACGTGCTCCAGGCGTCGCGGTACCCGAGCATCCGCTTCGAGGCCGCTCTCGCCTGGCCGGATCCGCAACCCTCGGTTCCCTCGATCGAGGGAAAGCTCGACCTCCACGGTCGATCGCGCAGCGTGGCGGTGGCGGTGACGGAGCGCGGCGACGCGTTCGTCGCGATGGCCACGCTGCACCAGCCAGACTTCGGGATCGCCCCGTACTCCGCGATGCTGGGCACCCTCAAGATCAAGCCCGACGTCCGCGTCGAGGTGCGTGTTCCCGCGGCCGGCCGGCCTTCGCGGGCGCCCTGAACGTCGCCCCATGGGTGCCGAGGCGAATCGCACCAGAAAACACTTTGCAACGCGGACCGTGTTGCCAACCCAGGGGGTTTCGTGCTCCAACACGAGGGTCGTCAGGTCGTCGCGAGTCTCCTCAAGACATGCTCCCTGACGGCCGATCGAGTCTACAGATTCGTTGGTTCGCTGAGTCGTCCGAGCGGCCCAAGACAGCACGACCGGTGTGGGCCGGTACCATTCGCCGAGGTTGGGAAGACCTCGCCCCCCCCAAACCAGACGAGCGTGATGACAGACCGTCCGAAGATCCCCGTCGTCCGTCGTCGTCCCGCTGCGGACGGCGCCAAGGAGGGTCCGGATCCCAGTGGGACCACGACCATCCCGACCCCCGCGCGCGGCCTCGATCGCGCCGTGCTCGAGCGCTACGTCAACGCACCGGAGCGCCCGCCCGCCGAGCGTGATCGGGCGCCGCGCCGAAACTTCTACACGCCCAACGCGATCGTCGCGCCCCGTGAGCCCAACCCCACGCCCTCGCGTCCCATCCTCCGCGAGGCGCCCGTGGTCGCGCCGAACGTGCGGACCTTCGGCAGCTCGCGCGCCAAGACTGGCGGGAGCAGCCGACCGTTCGATCGCAGCAAGCGCCTTCCCCGGCCCATCCGCGAGATCAAGCCCCCGACGCCGCCCAAGCCGCGGCCACCCATCGAGGTGTCCCCGCTCGACGACCTGAGCATCAAGGTCCTCCACGCGGTTGCCGATCTGACGGCGCGCAACGCGGCGCTCCCGCAGGCCAGTGACCCGGCGTTCGTGCCTGGAGCGGCCTACCGAGACCTCAAGCGCGTGCTCGACCTCGCGTGGCCCGACGTGCGCGATGCCGTCCAGCGTGCGCGCCCGCATCAGGTGCTGCGCGTCGCGCGTTTCTTCGGCCGTTTCGGCCCGGTGTTCGTGCTGAGCGACTACGGCAAGGCAGTGCTGGCCGCTGTCGATGCGGGTCAGCCGATCCCCGACCCGCCCGAGGACATCCGGGCGAGCCTCGAGGCAGCCAAGGCCGCGCGCGCTCTCTGGGACGCCGACCAAGAGTGATCGCGAAGCGATGAGCTCTCGTTCGGCCTCGGGTGCACGTCACTCGAGGCCGAAGCGCTTCAAACGCTCCAGCAACGTCGTGCGGCTGATCGCGAGCTCGCGCGCGAGCTGCGTGCGGTTGCCCTGCGTGCGCTCGAGGCCACGCGTGAGCAACGCCCGCTCGAGCGACTCGATCGCCGCCTCCAGCGTGCCGCTCCCCGCAGCCGCTGCATGGATGGCCGGATCCTCCGCGCCGCCGCCGTAGCCGCCCGCCTCGCGGATCGGCTGCGAGAGGTGCTCGGGCCCGACCTCGGGGCTTCCATGTGCGGTGATCGCCCAGCGCGAGATCTCGGCGCGCAGCTCGCGGACGTTGCCGGGCCAGTCGTGCTTCTCGAGGCAGCGCATCGCGGTCGCGCTGATGCGTGCGGGCACGTTCGGTGTCTCAGCCACGAACTGGTCGAGCAAGAGCTTCAGGTCGCCCATTCGCTCGCGGAGCGGTGGGAGATCGATCGCGAGCACGTGCAGGCGATAGAAGAGATCTTGTCGGAAGGCGCCGCTCGCGACCATCGGGCCCAGGTCGCGATGCGTGGCGGCGAGCACGCGCACGTCGGTGCGCTTGGGATGCACCGCGCCCACGGGGAGGTAGGTGCCGTCGGACAGGACGCGCAGCAGCTTCGCCTGCATCGCGAGCGGCATCTCGGCGACCTCGTCGAGGAAGAGGGTGCCACCGCGGGCCGCGCCGAACAGACCCTCCGACGCGCGGATCGCGCCCGAGAACGCGCCGCGCACGTGGCCGAACAGCGTGGACTCGAGGATCTCGTCCGACATCGCCGCGCAGCTCTGCGCCACGAAGGGCTTGCCGCGTCGAGGGCCGTGATCGTGGATCGCGCGTGCCACGAGCTCCTTGCCCGTGCCGCTCTCTCCCACCACGAGGACGTTCGCGTCGCTCGCGGCGACCTTGCGCACGAGCTCGAACACAGTGCGCATGCGGGGCGAAGCGCCGACGATCCCGAACAGACCGGGGAGGGTGGGCGCCGCGACGTCGTCGCGCGCGGGCACGATCGATCGCGCGCCTTCGCCCCGACCGACCACACCTGCCTCGCGCGGCGTGAGGCGTCGGAGCTCGTCCTCGGCGTCGTTGGCGATCTCCTGCGCCGCGACGCGGAGGATGGTGCGCACCGTGGCCGCGCGATCGCCCTTGAGGATGGGCAGCTTCCTCACCGGCTCGGTGGCGTCGCGCAGCGAGGGATCGAGGGCCACGAGCGCGTGAGCGAGGGCGCGAGGATCGACGGCCGGCGCCCCCTCGAGGCTCGTCGCCGAGAAGCCGCTCGCGACGACGTGGATCACGCCATCCACGGTGCGCGCGGGCACCGAGAGACAGCCGAGGCCGAGGTGGCACGTGCTCACACGCTCGCTCTCGCCGGCGCCGATCGCGCGGTAGTGCGCGTCACAGCGCTCGAAGCCGTCGCGCGAGAACAGCGCGGTGCGACACACCTCGCTCGAGCCCACCATCACGCCGCCGCGAAGGTGCGCGAGCGGGCCCGAGTCCGTCACCAGCAAGAGCTCGAGGCCGAACGCGTCCTTGAGGATCGCACGAGCCACCGACACGCCGCGCAGGCGGTCGAAGCGATCGAGGGTCTCGGCGTCGGCCATCGCGCGCAGAGCATACCGGTCCGTGGAGGAGACGTGCGTGATCGCGAACCGCGCGGCGAGACCGATTACGCTGGTGATCATGGAGCCCTTTCGTCAGCTGCCGTTCGCTCGCGTGCCCGATGCACCGCGCGTCGCGCATCGCTTCTTCGACACCGAGAGCCGCGGCGTCCGGGTGCGATCGCGTGCGCTCGGCGACGTGAAGGTGCACGTGCGCGTGCACGGATCGGGGCCTCCGCTCCTCTTGCTGCACGGCTTCATGACCACGAACTACTCGTGGCGCTACGTGCTTCCGCGGCTCGGCGCGCGCTTCACGCTCTACATGCCCGACCTCGTGGGCGGGGGTCGCAGCGACAAGCCGGAGGGACCGTACACGCCGGACGCGATCGCCGAGCACCTCGTCGCGCTCATCGACGCGCTCGGGCTGCGGGGCGCACCGGCGATCGGCAACTCGCTCGGCGGCTACCTCCTCATGCGCGTGGCGCTGCGCGATGAAGGCGCCTTGTCGCGCCTCGTGAACCTCCACTCGCCGGGCGTCGCGACCGCGCGCATGCAGGCCCTTCGCGTCGCGACGCGTGCGCTGCCCGGGTGGGAGCGCGTGGTGTCTGCGCTCGTGCGTCGTGATCCCGAGCGCTGGGTGCACCGCAACGTCCACTACTGGGACGAGCGCCTCAAGTCGCGCGAAGAGCACCGCGAGTATGCGGCCCCGCTCCGCGACCCTGCGGGCCTGCGCGCGTTCCTCCGCATGCTCGTCGAGACGCTCGATGCGCGCGAGATGGAGCGCTTCGCCGAGGATCTGCGCGCGCGCACCGCGTTCCCGATCCCGCTCCAGCTCGTGTACGCCCGACGCGATCCGATGGTGCCGCCGATCGTCGGTGAGCGACTGCACGCTCTGGTGCCCGACGCGCGCTTCACGTGGCTCGAGGACGCATCCCACTTCGCGCACGTGGACGCGACCGATCGGTTCCTCGACGCGGTGATGCCCTTTCTCGAGGAGCCGCCGATCCGAGCGCTCGCGTGAGCGACGTCTTCGCGCCCGCGACGCTCGGTCCGCTGCGCCTCCAGAGCCGCGTGATCAAGGCCGCGACGTTCGAGGGCATGAGCCCACGCGGTGTGGCGACCGAGGAGCTGGTGACACTCCACGAGCGGCTCGCGAAGAACGGGGTGGGGCTGACGACGGTCGCGTACTGCGCGGTGGACGATCACGGGCGCACCTTCACGAACCAGCTCGGCCTCGGCGAGAGCTCGCGCGAGGTCCTGCGCGGGCTCGTGCGTCGCGTACACGATGCGGGGGGCGCGGTGTCGATCCAGCTCGGTCACGCGGGCTTCTTCAGCAAGGTGCGCGGGCCCGAGGGTCGTGGACCACGCGGACCGTCGTTCGCGCTCAACGCGTACGGCGTCTCGTCGGGTCTGCCGTTCGCGCGCGCGATGACGGAGCGCGACATCGAGGACGTCCTCTCGGCGTTCGGTCGTGCCGCCGAGATCGTCAGCGAGCTCGGGTTCGACGCCGTCGAGGTGCACCTCGGCCACGGCTACCTGCTCAGTCAATTCCTCTCACCCGCCACGAACCGACGTGACGACGCGTGGGGAGGCGAGCCCGAGCGACGGCGTGCCTTGCCGCTCGCTGTGCTGGCGCGCGTGCGCCGCGCCGTGGGCCGCGAGCGTGCGGTGATCGCGAAGACCAACCTCTCGGATGGCTTTGCAGGTGGCCTCGAGATCGAGGAGTCGATCGAGATCGCGCGCGCGATCGAGCGGAGCGGCGACGTCGATCTGATCGTCCCGAGCGGCGGCTTCACGAGCCGAACGCCGTTCTTCCTCTTGCGGGGCGGCCTGCCGCTCACGCAGATGGCGGCGGCGCAGGACGATCCCCTCGCGCGCGTGTCGATGCGCGTGCTGGGCGGCGCGATCCTCGATCGCTACGACTTCGAAGAGGCGTTCTTTCGTCCCCTCGCGCTCCGCCTGCGCGCGGCGGTGTCGATGCCGATCGCGCTGCTCGGGGGCCTCGTGTCGAAGGTCGAGATCGAGCGCGTGCGTGCGGACGGCTTCGACTTCGCCGTGCTGGGCCGTGCGCTCCTCGCGGATCCAGACCTCGTGGTCCGCATGCGCGAGGGCGAGCTCGAGCGCAGCCGCTGCAACGCGTGCAACGAGTGCATCGCGGAGATGGACCTCGGCGGCGTGCGCTGTGTGCTCGATGGACCGAGGCCCTGAGCACGCGCGCGGACGGCCGACGCGCGATCAGGCTGCTATCGTCAGCCGATGCGTGTCCCACCGAGAGACCGAGAGGCGATCGCGTGTCGGGATCGGCTCGTCGTGCGGGCTCCGGGCGCCGAGCCCCACGCACGCGTTCGAGTCTCGAGACGAGCGTGGGGGTCGATGCTCGTCCTCGGTGCCGTCGTCGTCGCGGTGACGCCCCTCTTCGCGCAAGACACTCCGCCTCCTTCGAGCGCGGTCGCGCTCGTCGACGCCGATCTGCCTTCGATGCAGGGGCGCGTGCACCTCGCGACCGAACGCGGGCGCCGCGCGGTCGTCCTCTTCTACGAGGATCGCGCGCACGTCTACGACAACGACGCATTCAAGGGCGAGCTGCGGCGCTTCGTCGCGGACAACCACCTCGAGGATCGCGCGGTGCTCTACGGCGTCGCGAACCTCGGCGACGTCGGCATGGTGCCCGAAGCGCTGGTGCGCTCGATGATCCAGCCCGCGGTCGAGCGCTGGGGCTCGGACATCATGCTCGACTGGGAGGGCGTGATGCGTCGCGCGCCGTTCGGCTTCGCGACAGACGCAGCGAACGTCGGCATCATCGACCGACAGGGACGCCTGGTGTTCCGTCACGTCGGTCCCGTGACCGACACGAGCCGGACCGCCGCCTACCGTGCCTTCCGCGCCGCGGTCCGCTGATCGGCGAGCGCACGCAGCGTCTGCCCCGAGAGGCGGTGCACGGTCCACTCCTCGAGCGGCAGCGCGCCCAGCGACCGGTAGAAGCCGAGCGCGGGCTCGTTCCAGTCGAGCACGTTCCACTCGAGGCGACCGCAGCCGTTCTCCACGCAGAGGCGCGCGAGCTCGACGAGCAAGGCCTTTCCGAGACCATGGCCGCGGTGCTCGGGGAGGACGAACAGATCCTCGAGCCAGATCCCGTGACGCCCCACCCAGGTCGAGTACGTCGTGAACCACAACGCGAAGCCCACGACCGAGCCGTCGAGCTCGGCGACGAGCGCGAACACGCGTGGTGTCTGGCCGAAGAGCGCGCGCTCGAGATCGGCGGGCGTCGCGATCACCTCGTGTGCTGCGCGCTCGTAGGTGGCCAGCGCGACGATCAGCGCGTGGATGGGCTCGACGTCGGCGCGCGTGGCGGCGCGCACCTCGGACCGCATCAGGCGTCCTTGGACTGCGCCTCGGCCGGCTTGTCCTCGGCCGCGCTGTCGACGAGGCGCGAGGGCTTGCCCGCGATGCGTCGCGAGATGTCGAGCACGGCCTCGAGCACACCGATCGTGATGTAGCCCGCGAGCATCCACACGAGCGCGAACGCGGGGTGGAGCACGATGGCGATCGCCGTCGCCGAGCCGACCGCCGCGAGCGCGAGGAAGATGCTGCGTGCGCCCCAACGCACGTCCTTGAACGAGCGGAACTTGATCGTGCTCACCATGAAGAACGAGAGCGCGATCACCACGGCCGACACGAGGTAGGGCTGCGCCTCGAAGCTCCCGGTCACCGCGAAGTTCGCGACGACGATCGAGACGACGATGCCCGCTGCGCCCGGGATCGGCAGACCGAGGATGAACTTGCTCGGCTTCTTCGGCGCGCCGCTGGGCGCCATCGCGAGCACGTTGAAGCGCGCGAGGCGGATGGCGCCGCACGCGAGGAACACGAAGCTGATGCCGATGCCCGCGTCGCCGAGCTGATGGAGCGACCAGCGGTAGAGGAGGATGGCGGGGGCGACGCCGAACGAGACGACGTCGGCGATGGAGTCGATCTGCACGCCGAACGCGCTCTGCGTCTTGGTGAGGCGGGCGACGCGGCCGTCGATCGTGTCGAAGAACATCGCGAACACGATCAGGAGCGCGGCCTTGTAGAACGACTCGGCCGTCGGATCGCCCAGGCACGTGAGCACCGCGAAGAAGCCGCAGAAGATCGACGACAGCGTGAACAGGTTCGGCAGGATGAAGAGCGCCTTCTTCAGGTCGAATCGCATTCGTCCACCGTGTCGTGAGTCAGTGCGTCGAGGTCGCAGCCGACGAAGGGCCGAAGGATGACGTGGGCGAGTGCGCCGTCAACCGGGGAGCAGCCATCCGTGCGGGAGGGGCGGGGGCGCGCATCCCTCAGCTGCCGTCCGCGCTGGGGTGAACGTCCTCACGCTCGAGCTCGACGAGGTCGAGCGCGAGCGCGTGGTTGCGGAGGCGCACGTTGCCAGTGGCCTCGTACGCAGCGTCGAACGCGAGACGGGCGCCCGTCGTGTCGTCGCGCGACAAGCGGAGGAATCCCTCGGTCTCGAGGCCACGACCGCCGCCGACACGCATGTACTCGGCGAGCGCCGCGTCGCGCAGCTCCGTGCCCTCACGCGGGCCGTAGTACGCGAGCCAGCCGTGGTACGCGAGGAGCAGCGTGTCGTTCATCCCCTCGGTGAGCGGGCGCCGGTGGATGCCGTTCCAGCGTGCCCACGCGAGCGCGTCGACCACCATCGCGGGGGCGACGCGACGACCCTCGACGACGGCACCGTAGAGCTCGAGCGCCCCGGGGAACGCGCCCTTCTCGCCCAGGGCCTCGTCCCCTGGGATCGAGAGCGCCTCGACGGTGGCCTCCACGTCCGCGGCGCGCACGGCGTCGATCGTGCCGGCCTCGACGAGCGCCACCCCCAGCGCCTCGAGCCGTTCGTCACGCGTCCGCGCTTCGCCCGGCGTCGAGGTCGGCCGCACCTCTTGGACGCCGTGCTCGAGGTAGAGCGCGGTGCGCTCGCGATCCTCGTCACCGTCGCGCGGAGGTCGGGCGGCCGCGAGCTCGTCCATCCACGCGCGGGTGGCGATCACGTCGACGCTCGGAACGACGAGCGGTGGGATCTCCGCGGGGTAGGCGGGGCGCGGTGCAAGCCACAGCGCCGAGAGACTCCCCGGCAGCGCGAGCGCCACGAGCACCGCATAGAATGGAGCGCGCGACGCCGCGTCGGCCGGCTTCGCGGCGGGGGCGGCGGAGCCCTTCTCGGGGGGCTCGCTCGACGGTGGTGAGGGCTCCGTGGCCACGCTTGACTTCGATGCTGCACGCTCGCACTGTCGGCCTCAAGCCATTTCGCGCTGCACGCGCGATCGCGCTGCCCGCCGCATGTCCGCCAGCCGAAGACTCCACGAACGCTTCGATGTCGAGCTGCCCGTCGTCATCCTCCACGATGGCGTCGAGATCCCCGCTTCGACCATCAACGTCAGCCTCGGCGGCATGCTCATCAAGACGGAGCGACGCATCACGTTCGGCGCGAACGTGCTCGTTCGTATCGAGCTGCCGGCGCTCAAGGAGCCAGCGGAGCTCGCGGCCGTCGTGCGGTGGGATCGCGACGGTCAGGTCGGTGTCCAGTTCAGCACCCTCCGTGCGAAGGACACTTGGGCCCTCAACCAGCTGATGAAGCCGCGGTGAGCTCGCCGGCGCGGTCGTCGGGCGTCACGCTCGCACCATGACGGCCCTCGCAGAGCTCGTGTCGAGCCTCCCTTCGTGGGTGCGCTGGGGCCCTGCGATCTTCTATCCGTGTCTCGCGATCGGCACGCTCGTGCCGCTGACGTGGCTGCTCGAGTCGTGGCTGCTTCGGCCGCTCGCACGTCTTCCCGCGGGCTCGCACTGGTCGGAGCGCGCGCGCCTCGGCTTTCCCGCGCGGACGCGGCTCGTCTCGTGGGCGATGACCTCCACGGTGCTCGTGGCGATGGCGTGGGTGCTCTGGCTCGGTCGGCTGACGCCGATCGGGATCGCCGTGGCGCCCGCGATCGGGACGTTGCTCGCGACGGGCCTCACCGTCGCGCGTGTGGGGCGTGTCGTGGCCCCCGATCGTCCTCGCGTGACGTGGCGCGGTCTGCTCGGTCTGATGGCGCTGGGGCCCGGGGCGCTCGTGGTGCTCGCGCTGCTCTGCGTGGTGGCGAGCGAGCGCTTCGATTTGCGCACGGCGATCGCTGTCCTCGTGGCGTCGCTCGCCTCACTCGCGTGGGCGAGCGGCCTCCCTGCCTCCATCGCGACGCGTGTCGGTCTCTTCCGCGCGCCTTCGCACGATCTCGCCGAGCTCGTCACACGATCGGCCGAGCGCACGGGCGTGCGAACGCCGCCGGTCTCCGTCGCCGAGCTGCCGATGGCGAACGCCTTCGCGCTCGTGCCTGCGGAGCGGCTCGTCGTCACGCGCGCCGTGATCGACGAGCTGTCGCGCGAGGAGCTCGTCACGATCGTCGAGCACGAGCTCGCACACTTCCGCGAGCCGCCGGCGCTGCGTGTCGCGCGTCTGGTGTCCTCGATGGCCCTCGTGCCCGTGGTGCTCGTACGTGCGTCGTACGCGACGTGGGGCCTCTCGGGCCTCGCGGCGATCGGCGCGATCGTCTCCTTGCTCGTCCTGGTGCTCGCACGCGTCCGCCACCAGCTCGAGCATCGATCGCTGCTCGCGCCTGGGCAGGAAGAGGCGGCGGGGGTGCGTGCCGCGCGCGGCGTCGCGTATGCGCGTGTGCTCGAGCGCATCCACGCGCTCAACGGTGTGCCCGCCGTCATGCGCGGATTCTTCGCGAAGGACGGCTCGCTCTACGACCGGATGATCGCCGCAGGCGCGGCCCCTTCGTTCGCTCGGCCCGAGCCGCCGCCTCGGCTGCTCGTCCCGCTCGTCACGTGCTTCGTGCTCGCGCTGGTGTCGCTCATGGGCACGCGCGTCGCTCTGATGTGGGCCGAGCTCGTGCACGGCGAGCGGCTTGCCGTCATCCACGTGGTGCTCGCGACCACGGGCGGGGACGCGAACGCGTTCGAGCAGCTGGGCTACGCGCGCTTCCTCGCCGGGGACGTCGAGGGCGCGACGACGGCCTACGAAGCCGCTGCCGAGCTCGAGCCCGACGACGCGGAGCCGCGCGCGCTCGTCGCGCGCCTGCGCATGATGTCGGGTGATTGTTGGGGCGCCGCCGGCGCGGCGTGGGACGCGAGCGTCGTGGCCGATCGCGCGGGCTCGCCCCGTGACCGAGAGCTGGTGCGGAGCATCCGACGCGAGCTCGAGCGGTGTGAGCCGCGATGAGCGCTCAGCTCCCCGACACGCGGTCCGAGACGGACACGGCCGCGGGCGGCACCGCGCCTGCCGTCGTGGTCGTCCCGCCGCCGATCCCGACTTCGTCGCCACCCTCGGGCACGTCGGGGAGCCACGTGATGATCACGCTGGCCGCGATCGTGATCGTGATCTCGGGCCTGCGCGTGGCCGGCGGCTTCTTCCTGCCGTTGCTGGTCGCCTTGTTCCTCGCGGTGATCTCGAGCCCGCTCGTGGCGAAGCTCGAGCGAGCCAAGGTGCCTCGTGCGCTGGCGATCGTGCTGACGGTCCTGCTCGACGTGCTCGTGCTGGCGGGCCTCGTCGCGCTCGTAGCCACCTCCCTCGGGGGTCTCCAGGAGATGATGCCGCGCTACCAGGTCGCGGTCTCCGATCTGGCCGACTCCGTCGTGTGGAACCTCCGCGCGCGCGGCGTCCCGATCGAGGCGAGCGACATCGAGGTCCTGGGCGACCCGAGCTGGGTGCTCCACGCGTTCGGCGATCTCTTCCGCGAGCTCACGGAGATCGCCTCGAACGCGCTCCTCGTGGTCCTGCTCGTGGTGTTCATGCTCTTCGAGATGAAGCCCGCGCGGAGCAAGCTCGTGATGCTCCTCGGCGCACCGCTCACCAAGGTCCCCGCGCTCGCGGGCGCTGTCGCCAAGGTGCAGCGCTACCTCGTCGTGAAGACCATGCTCTCGGTGGTCACGGGCCTCGTCTTCGGCATCTACCTCGCGATCCTCGGCGTGGACTTCCCCGTGCTCTGGGGGCTCGCGGCCTTCTTGCTCAACTACATCCCCACGATCGGTCCCGCGCTCGCGACGATCCCACCGGTGGTGATCGCGCTCCTCACGCTCGGGCCCGGGACGGCGGTCGCGGCGGCCGTCGGATGCCTCACGGCGAACGTCGTGATCGGCAACGCGATCGAGCCGCGCATGATGGGCGAAGCGCTCGGACTCTCCACGCTCGTGGTCTTCGCGTCGATGCTGTTCTGGGGTTGGCTGTGGGGACCCGTCGGCGCGCTGCTCGCGGTGCCGCTCACGATGCTCGTTCGCGACGCGCTCGCGCTCGGGGAGTCGACACGCTGGCTCGCGGCGATCCTCGGCTCGGCCGACTGGCTGGAGGAGCGGCGCGACGCCTGGGGCTGGAGCGCGCCGCGGCCCGGCGACTCCATGCTCGGGTGACGCTTCGATCAGGGCGCGTCCGGATCGCGCCCCTCGCGACGTGCACGGAAGCGTCGACGCACCTCTCCCAAATCCTCTTCGGGTCGGCTCCAGAGGAACGTCGTGTTGATCGCGAGCACGGCGTTGCCGAACGACGCGAGCAAGTGCCGATACTCGGGCGCCGACATGCCAGCGAGGAAGCACGCGCCGAACGCGACCACGGACGGCCAGAGGCGCGCCTCGATGGTCGCGACCGCTGCGCCCGCCACGCCGGTCCACACCGCGAAGTAGAGGACGAGGACCAAGCTCGACGGCAGGTCGGCGATCCACGCGCCGATCGAGACGAGGATCTGCGCGATGAACGCCGCGGTCATCACGCCCACGATGCCGCGGTTGATCGCGGTGCGCGTCATCGAGTCACGCGCCCAGTAGAAGAGACCACCGCCGAACACACAGAGGAGGATGTTCGTGAGGATGTGCCCGAGGTGTGAGCCTGTGAGGACGCCGAAGCTGCCCACGTACCAGAGGACGAGCGGCACCACGGTCCACACCACGCCGAAGATGACCGAGACGAACCAGCGCGTGCGCCGGCCGACGCTCGGATCGTAGTCGCGCGACGTGGCCCGCAGCGCTTCCTGCTCTTCGCGGTGGACACGCACGGCCTCCGCGACGCGCGCGACGAGCGCTGCGTCCACGGTCACGTCGGCCAGCAGTGTCTGCGCCGCGAGGGCGTCACCGTCCTTCAGCTCGAACTCGATCATCGCGCGCACCGCGCGCGTGAGGCCGTCGCGCGCGGCCTCGTTCTCGGGCCAGGTGCGGAGCGCCTCGAGGAACGCGAAGCGCGCCGCGCCGAACGTCTGGTAGATGGCGACGCGGTCCATCGTGCTCGCCGTGAGCATCGACTCGAGCGAGCTCGTGCGCTCTTCGCCATCACGCGCGAGCTCGATCGATCCGCGGTGCGAGAGGTAGGTCGAGAGCGCGCGACGAAACGCCTCGGCAGACTCGAACCGATCCTCGGTCTTGGGCTGCATCGCGTGCAGGACCAGGCTCGCGAGCTCGCGAGGATGGTGCTCGGGGATGATCGGTGGCGTGAGCGACTTGGCGGCGAGCTCCGCGAGCGACTTGCCGTCGCGCGGTGGCTCGCCCGTGAGGATCTCGTGCAGCGTCGCGCCGAGCAGGTAGACGTCGGTGCGCACGCCGACCTCGCTCGAGCCGCCCCACTGCTCGGGCGCCATGTAGGACGGCGTGCCGGCGAGCTCGATCGCGTGCTTCGCCAGCGGCAGGCGTGAGGTGCCGTCGTCCTCGAGCGCGACAGCGAGGCCCCAGTCCACGACGTAGACCTCGCCGAAGCTCCCGATCATCACGTTCTCGGGCTTGAGATCGCGATGCACGATGCCGCGCACGTGCGCGAAGTGGAGCGCGTGCGCGACCTCGAGCAGCACGCGCAGGTTCCACTCGAGCAGATCGTTCGCGTCGAAGCGACGCTTCACCTCGGCCGCGTCGGCGAAGATCGAGTCCCACGACGCACCCTCGATGCGCTTGAGCACGATGCGTGGCTCGCCGCGCTCGTCGATCCCGAGGTCGTGCACCGGCACGATGTTCGGGTGCTCGAGCTTGCCTGTGATCCAGGCCTCGCGGAGCAGCTTGAGCCGCGCGCTCGGCGTCTCTTGTCCTTCCTTCAGTGACTTCAGCGCCACGGGCCGCTCGAGCGAGCGCTGCTGGCCGAGCTTCACGATCCCCATGCCGCCTTCGCCGAGCACGTCGAGCTCCGAGTAGCGCTCGGACACCGATCGGCGCGCGAGCGCGCCGATCGCGTCGTTCACCAGCGTGTCGAGGTCGCGACGGCGCGGCTCGATGGTCGTGCGCGGGTTGCGCTCGACCGTCGGGTCGTGTCCCTGGGACTCGAGGGTCTTGGCGAGATCGTCGACGGGGGGCGCCGAGCGCACGGCGCGAGCGTACCGCAACGCTCACACCCGTTCTCTTTTGCGACGGACCGTCGACTCCGCGCATGCTCGTGGGCATGACCTCGTCTCGTGTGCTCGCGTGTGCGCTCGTCCTCTGCGTCGTGGTCTCGGGCTGCAGCTGCGATCGACGGTCGGGCACGCCCGACGTGGCGATCGACGCGTCTGCGCCGCTCGATGCGCCGTTCGCGGCGCCCGATGTGCTCGGCTCCGACGCGCCTGAGCGCGACGCGTTCGGTCTCGATGCGCGCTCGCTCGATGCTCCTTCGGCGGATGCGTTCGGGGCCGACGCGCGCAGCGTCCTCGTCGATGCCGCCGCGCCGAGCGATTCGGGGCTCGACGTGCTCTGCACCTCGCGCATCGGTCCCTCGAACCCCTTCACGATCCCGCCCGAGTGCGCCGACGTCTTCGATGCCTCGGCGTACTGCGGCGCGATCACCTCGGGTCGTGTCGTCTACATCGACCTCGACACTGGCGCGGTCTGCGACGGCCCCACCCTGCGCGGCGGCGCCCTCTTCGCGAACGCCTCGCTCGGCTGGGCGGGCGACGCGATGTACGCGTGCAACGGCTCGCGGGCGATGAAGATCTCGCTGCGCGACGGATCGGTGATCGACATCGGCACCCCGTGCGTCGCCGTCACCACCGACGACGACGGCGAGCTGCTCGTGCTGCCGGGCTACGGCGGCGACGTCGTTCACTACGCCTCGGAGGGCGACGCGATGAGCGGCCGCGCGGGCTCGACCGATGCGTTGGGGCACGGCTCCTCGCGCATCGGCGCGCACGAGGACGACGTGGTGCTCGCGTGGCATTCGACCGATCGTGTGGGCGTCGCGGATCTCAGCGTCGCGTCGCCGCTCGCGCGCGAGCTGCGGCTCTCGGGCTACGACGACTGGATCCACGGGCTCGACGTGCTGCCCACGGGGGAGGTCCTCGTCGCGGGCATCGATCGAACGGCAGGCGGCACCGGCGTCGAGGTGATCACGCTCTACGACGCGACCACCGGCGCGGTGGTGCGCTCGGTGACGCCCGCGCTCTCGAGCATGATCGAGGGCCTCACGTGTCTGTCCGGTGCGCCTCCGTCGCCGCTGCCCGTCGGCGTCTTCACGCACGAGACGGACGTGCCGGCCTCGGGTGCCTGCGGCGCGATCGACTCGTACGCGAGCGTGATGGACAACCGCCACCGACCCTCGGTCATGAGCGGCACCTGCGTGATGGGGCGCCCCTCGAACTACCTGGGCTACTGCGATCTCCTCTCGGCGAGCGATCCCGCCGAGCTCCACGTGATCGGCGTCTACGAGGGTACGGGTGGAACGCACGGCACGGTGCACGGCACCGTCGACGTCACCGTTCGCGCGCGTCCTCGACCGATCGTGCTCGTGCTCTCTTCGTACGAGGCGGTCGACTGGCGCCTCACGATCGAGCCGGGCGCGACGATCGAGCGCGTGCTCGTCAGCGACTTCCCCGGCGGCATCGCGTCGATCGTCACGGGCCTGCCTGCGGGCGTCACGCCCGAGGTGATCGACGCGTGCGACTTCGGCTTCGGGTGGGAGCCCGAGCACAACACCGGCGGCAGCGACATCCGGCGCACGATCGCCGCGATCCGCGGTCTCACCGGTCTCGCGGAGACGACCTTCCAGGGGTGCTACGCCGGCACGTCCTTCACAGTTCCTTACTGAACACTCACGCGCGCGCGCTCGCGCCGCGCGAGGCTGCGTGTCATCTCCTCGACGTGCGCCCGCGGGTCGCCGTCCGTGTCCTCGCCTTCGTCGCGTTCGCGATCGCGTCGAGCAGCGCACGCGTGCTCGCCGAGAGCGAGTCACGGTCGGGCTCCGCCGAGCACGTGGCCGACACGCTCATCCCCATCGAGCTGCGCGCGGGCGAGTGGATCGCAGCCGGCACGTGCGGCATGAGCGGCGCGCGACACGACTTCGACACCACGCTCCGCCTCCGTGATCCGGATGGGGCTGACGTCGCGTACAGCGACGACGCGTGCGGCGGCCTGGGCTCACGCATCTCGTTCCGCGCGACGCGCACGGGCACGCACCACCTCGCACTCGGCTGCTATTCCGGCGGCTCGTGCGGCGGGCGCGTCGTGTGGCGCGTCGATGATCAAGAGGTGCCCATCCCGCCGGTGGACTGGGACTTCGGCTTCCACGCCCGCGCGATGATCGGCCCCGACGGGCAAGGTCTGGTGGCCGACGCGTGGGTGGCCGCGCGCTTCGACGAGCTCGGGGGTCTCGTGTTCCGGCTCGACGGCGCGCCGATGGGCCTGGCAGGCGGCATCGGCGGTGGGCTGCTCGCGGGCGCTGTGCAGCTCACCGTCGGCTACGACATCGGCTTCGTGTCGTTCGGCATCGGTGGCGGCGCGACGACGCTCTCGCGGCGCGCGGAAGGCGTGCAGCAACGCGAGGCCGCCGCGCTCGCGATGCGCCTGACCTTCGGCGCGGTCGATGACTTCCACGCAGGCGCGAGCGTGCTCGTGGCCTTCCCCAACGACGACGAGATCGACTTCAACCTCGATGCGTTCGCGTCCTTGCCGATCGACTCGGTGGAGATCCTGGCGCGCGCGTTCTACGGCATGTCGGGCGTGTCCCTCGGCGAGATCGGCGTCGTGTGGTGGCCCGAAGGCGCCGTGCGCCGCGGTGTCGGCCTCGCCTTGCTCGCAGGCGGATCGGCCGTCTCGTACCAGCCCGTGTGCCGCTTCGGCCTCGTCTGCGAGGCCACGACCTACGCCGGACCGCACGTCGGTCTCGGCCTCCACGTCCGACCTTGAACCCGAGCTCGCGGAGACTTGCGATGCACATGAATCGATCCTCCGGGCCGCGCGTCGCATGCCGCATGCGAAGTCGTGAGCACGCGGTCACCGTCCTCTCCTGTCTGTCCGCGCTGACAGGCCTCGCTCCTGGGTGTGGCTTCAACCGCGACGACGGCTGGCTCGCGGAGGACGTCGTGACGCTCGCGGATGCGCCGCCTGCGATCCACGGAGGCACGCTGCTCGTCCTCGCCGATCGCGCGCACGTGATCGCCGGCGATCCCGATCGGGATCGCGTCGTGCGGGTCGAGCTCGCGAGCGGAGCGACACGCGAGCTGCGCCTCACGCGTCCGTCGGACGGCTCGCACCTCGAGCTCGGGCGCATGGTGGAAGACAGCTCGGGTCACGTGCACGCGCTCGCGCGTCGCGCGGGTCTCGTGATCGAGATCGATCCCGACACGATGACCGAGATCGCACGACGCGAGGTCTGCGATGCGCCGCGCGGTCTGGCCTACGAGGCCGAAGGCGATCGCCTCCACGTCGCGTGCGCCGACGGAACGCTCGTCACCCTCGGCCCTGCGCGGGCTCGCGACCGCAGCGTGTACGTCGGCGGCGATCTGCGAGACGTGTCGGTCGTGGACGGCGCGCTCCTGGTCTCGCGCTTCCGCAGCGCCGAGACGGTGCGCGTGCTCGCAGATGGAACCGTCGGCGAGCCTCGGACGTTGCCACCCTCGCAGCTCAGCTCGCCCGCGAGCCCCGAGCTCGAGCAGACCTACGAGGCGAACACGGCGGTGCGCCTCGTCGGTCTGCCGTCGGGCGCGCTGGTGCTCCATCAGCGCGCGCGTGTGGGTCCGGAGTCCGTCGTGCGCGCGCCGGCCTCGACGTACAGCTACTCGTCGCGGCCCACGTCGGATGGCTTCGTCACGTGGCAGGACCCCTGCGACAACGCCGTCGCGCACGTGAGCGTGTCCGTGCTGAGCGCCGACGGTGCGGCGTTGGCTGCAGGCATGCCGCTGCGTCGCGGCGTGACGCCGGTCGATCTCGCGGTGTCCTCGAGCGGTCGTGTCGCCGTCGCGCTCGCGGGCGATCCGGGAGGTCGCTACAGCGCGGGCCCGCAGGTGATCTCCGCGGTCGTCGGGGACGTGATGCGCAGCCCTCGCAATCGAACGGAGTGCCTGCCCGGCGAAGAGCGCCGTCGTTTCCCCGGGCAGGTCGTCTCGGTCGCGTTCGCGGGCGAGACGATGGTGGTCCAGACGCGCGAGCCCTCCACGCTCGTGATCGGCGAAGATGATCGCCGCGAGGTGATCGCGCTCGGCGGCGAGCCGGTCGCGGACACGGGCCACCAGCTCTTCCACATGGATCTCGGTGGCACGATCGCGTGCGCGACCTGTCATCCCGGCGGCGGTGACGACGGTCACGTGTGGACCTTCATGGCTACGGGCTCGATCCGCACGCAGACGCTCGAGGGCGTGGTGGGCCTTCCGCCCTACCACCGTGCAGGCAACGTCCCGAGCTTCGAGGCTCTGCTCCGCGGGCTCGAGCCGCAGATGGACGCCCCGCCGCTCGACGACGCGCGCACCGACGCCCTCGAGCGCTGGCTCGCGGCGATGCCGGCCACGCCGCGCGGCATCAGCGCGACGCCCGAGCTCGTCGCCGAAGGTGAAGCCCTCTTCGCGCGCGAGGCGTGCGCGAGCTGTCACGCGGGCGAGCTCGGGACCGATCGTCAGCTCCACGAGATCGCGACGGGTACCGCGCTCACGCCGCCGCTGGCGGGCATCGCCGCCCGCGCGCCGTACCTCACCGATGGCCGCGCGCTGGACCTCGAGGACGCGCTCGATCGTCACGCAGTCGAGGTCACGGAGCGCGAGCGCGCCGCGCTCGTCGCCTACCTCGAGACACGCTGAACGAGACGGAGCACGAACGCCGCGTGGATCGCTCCGCGCGGCGTTCGAACGTTGGTGTGCGCGAGTCGATCAGTTGGGCGCTGCGCCCGAGCCGTTGGCCCAGAGCGACGTGCGCAGCGCGCCCATCTCCTGCTCGACGATGCCCAGCCGCGAGAGGGCCATGCCCGTCTCCTCGCGCACGCGGCCGACCTCGCCCTCACCGCGCTGCTGCGCGACCTTGGCGTGCCGAACGACCTCGGCCATCGACTGCGTGAGCTCCTCGCTCGCGTTCTTCACGAAGTCGACGAGCTTGTCGCCGAACTCGTCGATCTGCTGCTCGAAGGCCGTCGCGAGATCACCGGCGGCCTTCTCCACGGCCTGCGGCGCTTCTTCCATCGCGCGCTTCTTGAGGTCCCGATCCGCGCGCTCGCGGAACACGTACGCGAGCACCGGCGCCGCGAGCGCCATCGCGCCGCCGACGAAGATGTTCGACACCGCCATCACCGTGAGGCCGAACGCGCCGAGCGCGATCACGCCCACGTCGTACGCGAGCGTCGAGACCTGGAGGTCCACCTTCGGTGCGCCGGGGAAGGCCTCTGCGATCTTCTCGCCCTTCGCCCGCGCCTCTTCGCTCACGAACGCGATCGCCTCTTCGGCCACGCGCTCGAGGCGCTTGGCGAGCTCGAGGCCCTGACGATCGGCGAAGTTGCGGAACCGCTCCTCCATGAAGTTCGGCAGGTACCGCTTGAGGTCATCCGCCTTGCTCGACTCGATCTCGGCGGGCAGCGACGCCGAGAAACGCTTGCCGAACTCCTCGCACTCCTTGCGTACGAGCGCCTTGATGCCCGCGAGCGACTCGCGGATCTTCTGCTCCCGCCGCGCGTGCGAGTCGCGCGTGCTCGAGAGATCTTGCTCGAGCGTCGCGAGGCGCTTCTCGAGCTCGCCGTGATCGAGCAAGAGCGCCTGCTTCTGCACGTCCATGCCCCGGCGGAGCGTGACGGCGGTGCGCAGGCCCTCGTCGAGCGCGTTGTCGAGCAGCACGCGACCGCGATCCTCCTCGAGGAACTTCACGAGGTCGCGCTCGAGCGCGCCGAGGCCCGACGCCTCGCGCTCGCCGGCGAGCGCCTTCTCCGCGCTCACCGCGTACACGCGCGGCTCGACGACGAGCTTCGCGAGCTGGGTCTTGGCGTACGAGAGCGCCTGCTGCTTCTCGTCCTCGTCGAGGAGATCGATCTTGTTGATGACGAAGAGCACCTTGTCGCGCGACTGGCTGAGCAGCTTGTTCGCGAGGAAGGTGCGCTCGCTCTCCTTCAGGATCTGGCCCGCATCGAGGAGGAAGAGGATCGCGTCGGCCTTGGGCACGTAGCTGTACGTGATCTCGGCGCGCGTCGAGTTGAGATCGTTCACGCCAGGCGTGTCGACGAGCACCACGCCGCCACCCGCGGCCTCGCCGCTGCCCATGTTCAAGAGGGCGCTGGGGTAGTGGACCTCGAGGTAGCGCACGGCATCGGTCGTCGCGCTGCCGCCCACCACGTAGCTACCGACCTCGTCGAACGGCACGATCTTCGACTCGCCGCTCTCCATGATCGCCTTCGCGCCGCGCACGCCGTGTACGACCTGGTGGATCACGGCGGTCGTCGGCGTGACACCCATCGGCAGCACGGGCGCGCCGAGCAGCGCGTTCACGAACGTCGTCTTGCCGTGGTTGAACTCACCGAGGACCACGAGGTGGAACTTCTCTTCCTCGAGGCGCGGAATGCGATCGTCACGAAGCTTCTTCGCCAACGTCGCGGCGCCGGTGTCCTCGGAGAGGATCGCGACCTCTCGCAGCATGTCGAGCACCTTGCCGCGCTTGGCTTGATAGTCCGCCGCGCCCAGGCGATGAGACTCGGGAGCATCCGTCATGTCGCAGATTCCTTTCCATCCATGCTGATGATCGCGCTGGTCTTCTCGTCGACCTGCTCGATCGTGCTTCCGCCGCTCTGCCCGATCGCGGTTCGGTAGAGCTCGCTCTCCGCAAAGGCCTGCAGGGCCTTGATGCGCTTCGGCAAGTACGGGTGGCTCGAGAAGGCCTCCATGTAGCGACCCATCGAGCCCTGCCCTTCGTCGTGCTGCGCGAGGAACTCGGTCATGTCGACCTCGTCCGAGAGGCGCTTGCTGCCGACGGCGAGCTTGATGAACGAGCGCGAGGCCGAGTCGAGATCCTGCGAGCAGAGCAGGCCCGCACGATCACACGTGATCTCCGCGCGGCGGTACCACGCGTTCAGCGCGACGACCGCCGGCAGGATGAGCGGTCCGACGAACATCTCGGCCATCCGCTGCAAGAGCACGAGCGCGGTGCTGTAGACGACGTGCTTGTTCTGGATGTGGCCCGTCTCGTGGCCGATCACGAAGAGGAGCTCCTTCTCCGAGAACGCGTCGACGAGCGCCGAGTGCAGCACGATGAACGAGTCGTCCTCGGTGCCGAACGTGAAAGCGTTCATCACCGGACTGTTGGCGACGTACACCTGTGGCACCGGCACCTGAAGCGTCGCTGCACACTTCGCGACGAGCTTGTAGAGCGATGGGAACTGCCTCTCGGTGACCTTCACGGTCGACCCGAGCAGCGTCCCGCGCAGGAACTCCTTGTTCATGCGCACCACGGTGGCCGCCGCGATCTCGACGGGCCGCACGCGCGAGAACCCGCGCAGCATCGCGAGGTCCGCGGAGTAGGCGTAGCGCGCGTCGTCCGCGCGCCCGTAGCCGCCACTGCGCTGCTTCTCGACGAAGTCCCCGAAGCTCAACGTGTCGCTCATGGTCGTGGCTCTCTTGGGTGGGAGGCGCGTCGCACTTCGTACGCGACCTCTGCCGCGCAGACCGAGACTACCGCGTGCGGCTTGGAACGTACGACGAACGCCGGTCATTTCTTCTGCGAACCCTGAAGTCCGCGTGAAGAACGGCGAAGCCGGGACGCCTCGTGTGTGGCGTGCGTGCTGCGTGGTATGCGTCGCCCCCATGCCGGGCACGACGATCATCGGCTCGGGGCGCTTCTTCCCGGGCACCCCAGTCACGAACGACCAGCTCTCGAAGGTGATGGACACGAACGACGAGTGGATCCGTCCGCGCTCCGGCATCGCGCAGCGGCACTACGTCGAAGAAGGCCAGGGCGTGTCCGACCTCGCTGTGCCGGCCGCGCTGCAGGCGCTCGAGTCGGCGAGCGTCGATCGAGCGGAGATCGACTACATCATCTTCGCGACGATGACGCCCGAGCACGTGTTCCCCGGCTCGGGCGCGCTCTTCGGCGCCAAGCTCGGCATCCCCGGCGTGCCCGCGCTGGACATCCGGCAGCAGTGCGCGGCGATGCCCTTCAGCATGCAGCTCGCGGACGGCCTCATCGGTTCCGGTGCTGCGCGCACCGTGATGATCGTCGGCGCAGAGGCCCACGCCGGCTTCATGCCGTACGCGTGGGACGTTCTGCTCGGCACGAGCGATCGCGAGGTCACGCCGGAGGAGTACGAGTTCGCCACGAAGCACCGCGGCACCGCCGTGCTCTTCGGCGATGGCGCGGGCGCGCTCGTGGTGCGCAAGAGCCCGCACGCAGGTCACGGCTTCCTCGCGGCGGCGAACCACTCCGATGGGCGCGTCGCCGATCAGATCTGGGTGCCCGGCGGCATGTTCACGAAGCGTCACTACTGGGACGCCGTCGCGGACTCGCACGTGCCCACGATGAAGGGCAAGGACCTCTTCAAGAGCGCGGTGACGCTCTTGCCGAAGGCCGTGCGCGAGGTGTGCGAGAAAGCCGGCGTGACGCTCGATCAGATCGACTGGTTCGTCGCCCACCAGGCCAACGATCGAATCAACGCCTCGGTGCGCCAGTCGCTCGGCGTGCCCGAGGCGAAGGTGCCGTCGAACATCGCCAACTACGGCAACACGTCGGCGGGCACGATCCCGATCCTCGTCGACGAGATGCGCCGCGACGGCCGCCTCAAGGAAGGCCACCTGATCTGCTTCCTCGCGCTCGGCGCCGGCCTCAACTGGGGCGCCGCCCTCATGCGGCTCTGACATGCGAGGACCCATGCGCCGCGACCACCGCCCTCTTGTGATCGTCACCACGCTCGCGCTCGCACTCGCGCCGGGATGCCCCAACGTCGATGCGCCCGACGCCGCGCCCGACCTCGGCGATGCGCGGTCGCTCGATGCGTCGACCTTCGTCCAGGACGCGCGCGCAGACGTCGCCCTCCCGGATGCGACCGACCTCGATGCGCTGACGTCGCTCGTCGATGGGTCGGAGACGGACGCCTTCCTCGATCCGTCACGGTTCGACACGGGCTCGATCGACACGGGCTCGATCGACGCGGGCTCGATCGACGCGGGCTCGATCGACGCGGGCTCGATCGAGGCGGACGACGCGGGCGCGGCCGTCGATGCCGAAACCCGTGATGCGCGTGAGCCCGACGACGCAGCGCTGACCACGGATGCCCCAACGTGTCCGCCTCGGCGCGGGGACTGTGACGGCCTGCCAGCGAATGGTTGCGAGACACTGCTCGCCACGAACAGCGACTGTGGTGGATGCGGCGTGTTCTGTGCGCCGTCGAGCGCGATCGGCGACTGCTCGACGGGCACCTGCCAGGTCGTCGCCTGTCTTCGTGCCGACGTCGGCGACTGTGATGGCCTCGCCTCCAACGGCTGCGAGACCAGCCTGCGCACGACGGCAGACTGCGCTGCGTGTGGCGTGCCCTGCACGGTCGCGGGCGGTGCTGCCACGTGCGCGAGCGGATCCTGCTCGCCGACGGGCTGCGCCGTCGGGCTCGCCAATTGCGACGGAGCGCCTGGCTGCGAGCAGCCGACGAACACCTCGACGCACTGCGGTGACTGCAACGTCGCGTGCGCCCCGAGCCACGCCACGGCGTCGTGCGCTACGGGCGCATGTCGGATCACTCGCTGCGACGAAGGCTGGCTCGACTGCGACGGTCGCGCGAGCAACGGCTGCGAGCGGGCGGGCGCCGGCTGCTGAAGCGGGTGCACGTGGAGAGCCAAGGTCGTCCAGCCCTCGACGTCGAAGCTCGCATGCAACGCTTCGCGCTTCTCGTGCTCACTGTGCTCGCGCTCGCGATCCCGAGCGCCTCGCGCGCACGCTGCCGCATGTCGCCTGGTGATCAGCTCGTCGTGCTCAACCCGCGCGCAGAGCACGGCATCGTGCTGCTCCAGCGCCGGCCGGCGATCTCCGAAAGTGACTTACTCAGGGGGGCTACGCCGAGCGTGCTCGCCCTGCGGCAGACCACGGGCTGCACGCGCCGGTGCACCTCGCAGGGGAGGCTCCGCGAGCTCGCGCCCAACCTCTACGCGATGACGATCCCCGCGGTGACGGGCGCCTACGAGATCACCACGGCCGGCGCTCGCGGCACGTTCGAGCACGCGCATGGCTTCACGGCGGCCACGCCGATCACGACCGCGCCGACGGGGCCGTCGATCGATCGACAGATGGTCGGCACGGGCTTCTTCGCGCCCACGATCGTGCTCGGCGCGGCCGCGCCTCCCGACGCAGTCGGTCTCGTCGCGCGGTGGCAAGACGCTTCGGGGAGCTCCTCGTTCTTCATGCCCGTCGGCACGGATCGAACGCGTTTCCTCCTCTTCCCGGGTCGCTGTCGCGGTCCGCTGCCCGGCTACACGCCGCCCACCCCAGGCACCGATCTGGACCTCGCGTTCGTCGACGCCGAGGGCAACCTGTCGAACGTCAGCCGCGTCACGCTCCGCGACGTCTCGCTGACGAGCTCGTTCGGCCGCTGACGTCGCTCACGTTCGAGGGCGATCTCTCACGAGCTCGTGCAGCAAGAGGCTCGTCGCGATCGAGACGTTGAGCGACTGGATCGTGCCGGTGCCGCGGATGGCGACCATCGCCTCGCACTGCTCCTTCACACGGGGCGAGATGCCCTCGCGCTCGTGCCCCACGACGAGCACGCAGGGGCGCGCGATGCTGAAGCGTGTGAGGTCGTGTGCGCCGTCGTTCTCTGCCCCGTAGACGTGCACACCCACCTTGCGCAGCTGCGCGAGCGTCTCGGCGAGGTCGGTCGTGCGCGCGAGCGCGAGCTGCTCGGCGCCACCTTCTGCCACGCGAGCTGCGTCCGGAGGCAGCGCGGGATGAGGCGCGGGCGCGCCGAGGATCGCGACGTCGACGCCGAAGAACGCAGCGGTGCGGAGGATCGCGCCGATGTTGTAGGGATTGCGCACGCGATCGAGGGCGATGCCGACGGGGCTCTTGCTGCGGTTCTCGAAGAGCGCGCGTAGCTCTTTGCCGCTCGTCCACTTCCGAGGCGTCGTGCGCACCACGACGCCCTCGTGGTGCGCCGTCTCCGCGAGCCGCTCGAGCTCACGGTCGGGCAGCTCCCGCGCGTTCGCGCGTGCGTGCGCGAGGAGCGCGCGCGCGGCGTCGCGTTGATCGTGCGACACGAAGACCTCGCGGATCGAGGTGGGCCGCGTCGCGAGGATCGCGAGGCAGGCGCGGAGGCCGAACACGATCTCGGAGGGCTCGCTCGAGTCGAACGTCGAGCGCACGGGCGAGGGGGCGGAGCGATCACGATCACGCGGAGGACGCGGCACACGCGGAGCCTAGTACGTCCGCTCGCGAGGAGGACGCGCGTGATTGCGGACGTCACTCGGGCCCTCTGTTACAAGAGGGCTCATGACGACACAGTCGGGTTCTCTCTTCGCGCGCGCGGTCGGAGTCGGTGTCTTCTTCTCGATGGCGGCGCTCGCAGGTGCGTGTGGGCCTGGCGGCAATCCCGACGCGGCGGCGCCCGTCGATGCCGCTGCCCCTGCGGACTGTTCGAGCGGTGACGCGGCCGCGGGTCGCGTGGCGGTGGGCATGCGCGCGTGCGCCAGCTGCCACGCCGCCGATCTCGGCGGCGCGACGACGGGCACCCCGGGGCCGAACCTCACCTCCACGAACCTGGGCGGCTGGAGTGATCAGCAGATCACCAGCGCGATCCTCGATGGCGAGGACGAGGCGGGCGATCGGCTCTGCACGTCGATGACGCGCTTCCGCATCGCAGGGATGAACGGTACCGAGGTGTGCAACATCGTCGCTCACATCCGCTCGCTCGATCCCATCGCGCGAGAAGTCCCCGACACCTGCATGTGAGACCGCGCGAGCGGCTCGAGGGCGCGCGCTGCCTCGATCGAGCGGATGCCGATCAGGCCAGCGCGCGCAGCGCCTCACCGAGTCGCGGCAGCGCGTCCTGGATCTCCCGCATCGAGACCGCGCCCACGCTGAGCCGGAACCATCCGGTGTCGCCGGGATAGCCGAACGCCTGGAACGGCACGATGCCGATGCCCGCGGCATCGAGCACGTAGCGACGCACCTCTTCGTTCGTCGTGAGCGTCTGCCCCGCGGGCGTCTTCTTGCCGAACGGTGCGAGCTGGACCGTGAGGTAGATCGCGCCCTCGGGTGAGAGCGAGTCGACGGGGAGCCCTTGCCCCTTGAGCGCTTGGAAGCCCTCGTGGAGGGCGCTCAAGCGACCGACGATGCCGGACTTCAGCGTGTCGACGTACGCGCGACACGCGCCCGGCTCCTCGAGCATCTTCGCCGTCGCGATCTGCTCCGCGCGTGGTGCCCACGCGCCGACGTGACCGAGGATGGCGCTCATGCGATCGATGACGTCCGTCGGTCCGATCGCCCAGCCCACACGCACACCCGTGGCCGCGAACGCCTTCGAGATTCCGTCCACGAAGATCGTGTAGCGCGCCATCTCCGGCACGAGCTGCGGCGGCGAGACGTGCTCGGTCCCCGCGGCCGTGAGCATCCAGTAGATCTGGTCGTACATGAGATAGACGGGCTTCTCGCCGCGCGAACGACGCTGCTCGTTCTCGCGCACGATCGCCTCGGACACGCCGAGCACCATGTCGCGCGCCATCGCTGTGCCCGTGGGGTTGAGCGGCGTGTTGAGGCACACGAGCCGCGCCCCCGGCAGCGCCTTCTCGATCATCTCGCGCGTGGGGAGGAAACGCGTCTCGGGGCCGCACTGCACCGTCACGCTCTTGCTGCCCGTCATGGTGACGTAGTGGTTGTTGTTCCAGCTCGGCACCGGATAGACGACCGTGTCTCCCGGATCGACGACCGCGCGGTAGATGCCGTAGATGACCGGGCGCGCGCCCGACGCGATGAGGATCGAGTCGAGCGGATACGAGAGGCCGAGCTCGCGCTGGTAGAACCGCTGCACCGCGTCGCGCAGCTGCGGCATCCCGTTCGAGGGCGGGTAGTTCGTCTCGTGCGCGTCGTACGCGGCGACGATGTGCTGGCGCAGCGACTCGGGGATCGAGAACTGCTTCGGGTCGAAGTCGCCCACCGTGAGGTTGCAGACAGGCTGACCCTTCGCGACGAGGGCGCGAATCTCTCCCGCGATCTTCAGGATCTCGGAGCCGACGATCTTGCCGGCCATCGCGGACACGCGCGGACTGGTCGAGTCGTGAGGACGAACGAACGACGAGAGATCGACGGGCGTGCTGCTCATGGTTCGCGAGAATGGCACGCGACCGAGCCCTCGCTAGCGCCGATCCGCATGCGCACGAGGGACCGGCGAGGGAACTCACGCTTCGTGCACGAGTGCCTCGGCGCGAGGCCCACGCGACACGATCGCGCCTGCGACGAGCACCAGCGCTCCACCCACGATCGCCCACGGCGACAAGCGCTCACCGAACGCGAGCCAGCCCACGAGGCACGCGATCACGGGCTCGACGAACGCGAGGATCGCGGCGCGCGCGCTGCCGATCGCGGCCGCGCCGCGCAAGAACGCGAGGCCTGCGAGCGCGCCCGGCACGAGCCCCGCGAAGAGCAGGTACGGGAGGTCTCGTCCCTCGATGGCGAAGAGCTCGGAGCCCGCGAGCGGGAGCAAGAGCAGGAGCGCGCCGAGCGCGTGCACGCCGAGCGTCGTCGCAGGCCCGATCGCGATCGTGAGCTTGCGACCGAGGAACACGTTGCCTGCGTAGGCGAAGGCGCTGGTGAGCCCGAGCCCCGCGCCGAGCAGCACGTCGCCGCCGAGCGCGCCTTCGCGCCAAGGCTCGAGCAAGAGCGTGACGCCCGCGAGCGCGAGCAGCGCGGCTGGACCTGCGCCCGGCACGCGCACGCCGTCGACGCGTGGCGCGAGCAAGGCGACGAGCACCGGGGCGAGGTCGTGCGTGAGGACCGCGACAGCGACGGTGGTGATCGTCATCGCGTGGAAGAAGGTCGCGGCGTTCAGCGCATCGAAGATCGTGTACGCCGCGAGCATCGCGATCACGCGGCGATCCCAGACGATCGGGGTCGTTCGCGCGGCGCGCTCGCGGAGGATCAGCGGCACCGAGCTCAGCGCCATGCACGCGAACACGAACGGCGCGGTCGTTCGTCCCGAGAGCTCCGTCGGACGGAACCACAGGCTCCACGTGCCCCACATCACGGCCGAGAACACGACGAGCGCCGTGCCGGTCGCGGCGCTCGAGCGCGGCGTCTCGCTCACGGGCCCTCGCTCACGTGCGGAGCTCGGCCGCACGCTCCGCCGCGCGCTCGGCCTCGTTCTTCGCGGCTGCTCCGAGCACGTCGTCGATCTCGGCGAGCGCGTCGGGGCTCAGCGCCGCGAGCGGATCGCCGTGCACTTCGACGAGATCGGCGTCGAAGAGGTCGCCGAAGATCGGGAGGTACGCGGCGATGACCTCGTCGATCGGGATCGCGCGGCCGAGCTCGAGCTCGAGCGAGGTCACGCCCTTGTCCACGATCCCGCACGGCACGATCAACGAGAAATGCGAGAGCAACGTCGAGACGTTGATCGCGAAGCCGTGCATCGTGACCCAGCGCGAGAGGCGCACGCCGATCGCGCCGATCTTGCGATCACCGAGCTCGCCATCGGTGAGCCACGTGCCGTTCATCCCCTCGATGCGCGTCGCGGTCAGACCCCAGCGCGCGACCAGGCGGATCATCGACTCCTCGAGGTCCTTCACGTAGCGGCGCACGTCCTGTCGATCGGGAGAGAGATCGAGGATCGGGTACCCCACGAGCTGTCCGGGGCCGTGGTACGTGACGTCGCCGCCGCGCCCCGTCTCGTGCACCTCGATGCCGCGCGCGACGAGCGAGCTGCGAGGAAAACGCAGGTTCTGCTCCTTCGCGCCGCGACCGAGCGTGATCACCGGCGGATGCTCGAGCAGGAGCAGCGTGTCGGGCACGAGCTTGCGTGCGCGCGCCTCCTGCAGGCGCTTCTGCAGCGTGTGCGCCTCACCGTAGCCGACCGTGCCGAGGCGATGAACGTGAACCGTCCGACGCATGCGCGCGGGTCTACCACCGAGCACGAGAGCGTCGATCCCGAGGTCGTCGACCGGTCAGCTCCAGCGGAAGATCCGTACCCCGATCGCACCGGCCAGGACGGTCCACGCCGTGAGCACCGCGACCTCCACGGGCAGCTCCGTCAGCCCGCGTCCCTCGAGCGCGATCGCTCGGAGCGCGTCGACGAGCGCCGTGAGCGGCAGGCCCCGCAGCACCACGAGCGCCCACTCGGGGAAGCGCGACGTGGAGAAGAAGACGCCGCTCGCCACGAGCTGGAGGAGCGACGCTGCGTTCACCATGCCCGAGAGCACCTCGACGTTGTCGGTGCGGCTCGCGAGGAGCACGCCCATCGCGGAGAACGCCAGACAGCCGAGCACGACGATGACGACGTAGTCGATGGCGCGCCCCTCGACGCCGACGCCGAAGCTCGCCCACGCGAAGCCCAGCACCACCGCGAGCGTCACGAGCACCAGCACCACGTGCGCGAGGAGGAACGCGCCGAGGTAGTGGCGTCTCTTCATCGGCGTGACCGCGAGGCGGCGCAGGAGCTTCTTCGATCGCGACTCGACGACGTTCCATCCGATGCCCCAGAGGCACACCGTCATCACGTTCATGCCCACGAGCCCCGGCACCACGAAGTCGACGTATCGCGTACCCGGCTCGCGCATCGGCGCGTCCTCGATCGCGAGCGGCGCATCGATCAGGGCGCGTTCGACCCGCGCGTGCGCCAGCCGAGACTCGGGGCGAGTCGGATCGGTATGAAGAACGGGGCGTTCCGTGGATCCCTCCACGATCGCGAGCGCGCTGCCCCGGACGAACAGGCGTCGCGCCTCGCTCGCATCCGTCGCGCGCCTGATCGCGAGATCCTCGTCGCGCTCGAGCCGTGCGGTGATCTCGTCTGCGTCGGGCCCCTCGATCACCACGATCGGGATCGGCTCGCCCTCGACGGGACGGAACGCGATGCCGAGCACGAGCGTCAGCACGAGCGGAAAGCCGAACGTCCAGAACAGCGCCTCGGGCTCGCGCTGAAAGGTGCGCAGGCGGACGAGGAGCAGCTGCACGAGCGGGTGACGCATCATCGTGGCTCGCCCTCTCCGAGGCCGCGGCCCGCGAGCACGAGGAAGACGTCCTCGAGCGTCGCGGGGGTGATCGCGACCCGACCGAGCGCGACGTCCTTCGAGGTCGCGAGCGCGCGCGCACGCCCGAGCACGTCGTCCGCGCGATCGGTGCCGAGGCGGAGCGTGCGCCCCACGAGGCGCGCGACGCGCACTCCCTCGATCGCCTGCGCGTGCTCGACCGACAGCGCGCCGCGTGTGAGCTCGAGCTCGACGACGTGCGATCCGACGTGTGCCGCGACGAGCGCCTCGGGCGTGCCCTCCGCGATGATGCGTCCGCGATCGATCACGACGATGCGATCGCAGAGCCGCGTCGCCTCGTCCATGAAGTGCGTGGTGAGGAGCACCGTGGTGCCCGCGTCGGCGAGGGCTTCGATGCGATCCCAGAGGCGGTGTCGTGCCTCGGGATCGAGGCCCGTCGTGGGCTCGTCGAGGATCACGAGCTCGGGGTCGCCTGCGAGCGCGCACGCGAGCGCCAGGCGTTGTCGCTCGCCGCCGGAGAGCGCGCGCACGAGCGTGCTCGCGTGCGCCTCGAGGTGCATGTCGCGAAGGAGCGCCGCCTCGTCGGGCCCGCGCGCGTAGAACGATCGGAACAGCGTGATCGTCTCCAGCGCCGTGAGCTTGTCGGGCAGGCTCGTCTCCTGCAGCGCGACGCCGATGCGCGCCGCCACCGACTCGCGATCACGCGGCTGCTCGAGACCGAGAACTCTCACACTCCCAGCAGTCGGCGTCGTGAGCCCTTGGACCATCTCGAGCGTCGTCGTCTTGCCGGCGCCGTTGGGGCCGAGCAGGCCCACGGTCTCGCCGTGCACCACGTCGAGGTCGATTCCGTCGACGACGTTGCGGTCGCCGTAGCGCTTCACGAGGCCGCGCACGCGGACGGGGAGGCTCGAGTCGTCGCGCCTCGGAGGGGCGGGCGTGGTCACGCCGCATGCTACCGTCCGGCCACCATGAGCGGCAGCGCCGTTCGCATCGCAGGCGTCGGCCGCTACCTCCCTCGACGGATCGTCACGACGCACGAAGTTGCCGCGCGCCTCGGCGTCGACGCCGACGAGCTCGCGCGTGCGACCGGCGTCCACGAGCGTCGCTACGCGGACCGCAGCGGAGACGAGACCGCGAGCCTGATGGGAGCAAACGCCGCGCGCGAGGCGCTGGAGAAGGCCGAGGTCCGCGCCGAGTCCCTCGATCTGATCGTGAACGCGTCCGGCACGGCCGAGCAGTCGATCCCCGATGGCGGCGCGCTGATCCAGCGCGCGCTCGGCCTCGGCAAGAGCGGCATCGCGTCGATGTCCGTGCACGCCACGTGTCTCTCGTTCCTCGCCGCGCTCGATCTCGTGTCGCAGTCGATCGCGACCGGGCGCTGCCGACGCGCGCTGATCGTCTCGAGCGACGTCGGCTCCGCGGGCATCGACTGGCGCGATCGCGAGAGCGCCGCGCTCTTCGGTGATGCCGCCGCGGCCGCGGTGCTCGTGCCCGCGGAGCGCACGAGCTCGCAGATCCTCGCCGCCCGCTTCGGCACCTTCGGCGACGACGCGGACCTCGCAGCGATCGAAGGCGGCGGGACACGCGTCCACCCCAACGACGAGCTCACCCGCGCCTCGCAGAACGTGTTCCACATGGAGGGACCGAAGCTCTTGCGTCGCGTGCTCGGGCGCGGGCGTCCGTTCCTCGACGTGCTCTCACGCGCACTCCCCGAGGCTGTGTCGCTCCGCGACGCGGTCGTGATCCCTCACCAAGCGAGTCACGCCGGGCTCGCCATGTTGCCGCTCTTCGGGCTCGACGAGTCGCGTGTGGTCCGCACGATCGATCGCCTCGGCAACTGTGTGGCCGCATCGATCCCCGCGACGCTCTACGAGGCGATCGAGAGCGGCCGACTTCGTCGCGGCGACCTCACGCTCCTCTGCGGGACGGGCGCGGGTCTCTCGCTCGGCGCGATGGTGCTTCGGTTCTGAGCGATGAGGCGCTGAGCACATGCGAGTCCTCCTCACGGGCGCGCGCGCGCCGGTCACGCTCGAGCTCGCGCGTGCGTTCCACGCCAGCGGTCACGAGGTCTTCGTCGCCGAGTCGTTCCGTGCGCACCTCTTGCGCGGCTCGCGCGCGGTGCGGCGCTCCTACCGGGTGCCCGCGCCGCGTCGCGATCGCGACGCACGCGCGTTCGCCGAAGGGCTGCGCGACGTGATCCGCCGCGAGTCGATCGAGCTCCTCGTGCCCACGTGCGAAGAGACGTTTCACGTCGCGCGACGCCTCGACGTGCTCGCGCCGCAGACGCGTGTCTTCGCGATGTCGATCGAGGCGCTCACGCCGCTCCACGACAAGCACGCCTTCGCGAAGCGCACGCTCGCCGCGGGCCTCGACGCTCCGGCGACCGAGCGCGTCACCGATCGCGGCCTGCTCGCGCGGATCGTGCGCGAGCGCGGCCCCGAGGTGGTGCTCAAGCCGGCGTTCTCGCGCTTCGCGTCGAACGCCGTCGTGTCGCCGCGCGATCTGGCTCGCGTCGACGACGTCAGCGAGACGCGCGCGTGGGTCGTGCAGGAGCGCCTGCGCGGCACGCCGATCGCGACGTTCTCGATCGCGCACGAGGGACGTCTCACGCTGCACTCGGCGTATGCGCTCGAGGTCACCGCCGGCCCGCGCAGCGGCGAGGGCTCCGCGATCTTGTTCCGTCCCTTGCTCGACCCGCGCGTCGAGGCGTGGGTCGCGGCGTTCGTCGCACGCGAGCGCTTCACGGGGCAGGTCGCGTTCGACCTCTTCGACGTTCCGGGCCGCGGCATCCTCGCGATCGAGTGCAACCCGCGCGCGACCAGCGGCGCGCACCTCTTCCGCGGCGATCCGAGCCTGCCGCGCGCCTACGTCGATCCGCACGCACCGCTCGCGAGACCGCGAGCCACGGCCTCTGCGATGCTGGCGCTCCCGATGTGGCTCTACGGCCCGCGGCAGCTCGGTGCCTCGTTCGTGTCCACGCTGAGCGCGTCGCGTGACGTCGCGTGGGATCGCCACGATCCCGCGGCGACGCTCGTGCAGATCGCCACTGCAGGCGAGCTCCTGCGTCGCGCGATCGTTCATCGATGCTCGCCGCTCGCGGCCTCGACGCTCGACATCGAGTGGAACGGTCCGCACGATCCGGGTGCGCCGGAGGTGAGCTCGTGACGGATCTGCCGATCGTCGTGACCGGCGCGACGGGCTTCCTCGGCGGCGCGCTCGTGCGTCGTCTCCGCGCAGAGGGGCGTTCCGTGATCGCGACCGGCCGGGACCGTCGTCGCGGCGCCGCGCTCGCACGCGAGACGGGCGCGCGCTTCGAGCCCGCCGATCTCGCGATGCCGACGGAGACGGATCGCGTGATCCGCGGCGCGCTCGCCGTGGTTCACTCGGCTGCGCTCTCGAGCCCGTGGGGCGATCCGCGTGCCTTCGATCGCGCGAACGTTCGCGCGACCGAGAACGTCGTCCATGCGTGTGAGCGCTTCCACGTCGCGCGCTTGGTCCACGTCTCGACGCCCGCCGTGTACTTCGACTTCCGCGCGCGTGAGGGCATCCGCGAGAGCGATCCGCTGCCGGGGGTGATGGTGAACGACTACGCGCGCACCAAGCTCGAGGCCGAGCGCGTCGTCACGCGCGCCCACGCACGAGGCCTCGCGACCGTCATCCTGCGGCCCCGCGCGCTCTACGGACCGGGCGACACCACGATCTTGCCGCGCGTCGTGGAGGCTCTGCGCCGCGGGCAATTCCCGCTGCTCGACGGCGGACGCTCGCTCGTCGATCTCACCTTCATCGACGACGCGGTGCAGGCGCTCGTGCGTGCGCTCTCCTCCGATCGTGCGATCGGTGGCACCTACCACGTGACGAGCGGCGACCCGCGACCGATCGGCGAGGTGATCGCGGCGCTCGCCGATGGCCTCGGCCTCGCGAGACCCACGCGCCACGTGAGCGCGGACCGTGCGCTCGTCGTCGCGGGTGTGCTCGAGGCGCTCCACCGCACGCTCCTTCCTTCGATCGAGCCGCGCATCACGCGGTACACGCTCGGCCTGCTCGCGCGCACGATGACGCTCGACCTCACCGCCGCCCGCCGCGACCTCGGCTACGCGCCGTGCGTGGCGCTCGAGGAAGGTCTCGCACGGTATCTGGCGTCGCTCGATCTGCGCCCGCCCCCGAAAGGATCCGCATGACGAACCAGGCGAGCGTCCGACTCGAGCTGCTCGAGGTGGGCCACTGCATGCACCCGGAGCACGTGGTGCTCCAGAACCGACGCTTCGCACCGCTGCGCTTTCCCGCGATCGTCGCGCTCATCCATCACCCCACGCGCGGACCGATCTTGTTCGACACCGGCTACTCGCCGCGCTTCCTCCACGCGACGCGCCCATTTCCCGAGCGGTTCTATGCGTGGGTCACGCCCATCACGATCGATCCCGCGCGCACCGCGCTCGCGCAGCTCGAGGCACGCGGCATCCGCGCGAGCGACATCACGCACGTCATCGTCTCGCACTTCCACGCCGACCACGTGGCAGGGCTCTGCGACTTCCCTCGTGCGCGGCTCGTCTACCTCGAGCGCGCGCTCCGCTCGTTTCTGCCGCTCGGTCGCATCCGAGGCACGGCGGCGGGCTTCCTCCGCGCGCTCTTGCCCGCGGATCTCGATTCGCGCGCGCTCGTGCCGCGCCTCGAGTCCGAGGCCGTCCGCCTGCCGCCCGAGTGCGCGCCGTTCCACTACGGTGTCGATCTCTTCGGCGATGGCTCGATCTTGCTGGTCGAGCTGCCGGGTCACGTCGAGGGACAGCTCGGCGCGTTCCTGCGCGCAGCGGACGGCTCGCTCGACTTCCTCGTCGCCGACGCGTGCTGGACGACCGAGAGCGTGCGCCGTCGCCAACTCCCGCACCCGATCACGCGCGCGCTCTTCTCGAGCTACGGCCTCTACGGCACCACGCTCGGTCGCATCGCCGATCTCGCGGAGCGCACGCCCTCCATCCGCATCGTGCCTGCGCACTGCGAAGCGGTCCGACGACTGCGCATCCCCTCGGCGCACGTCGGCCCGACGGTCGCCCCATCGAGCGACGCCCGGGCGATCGTGTGAGCGACGTCGACCGCCGCATCCTCGTGCGCTCGTTCCTGCGCGCGCGCATCGAGCCCACGGTGTTTCCGACGCGCGCTTCGCTCGAGGTCTGGCAGGAGCGCAAGGTCGTGCGCTTCCTCGAGTGGGCTCGGTCGCGATCCAGCCACCTCGCGGAGCGCTTCGAGGGCCGCTCGAGCACGCGCTGGCGCGAGCTCCCGATCACGAACAAGGCCCAGATGATGGCGCGCTGGGACGATGTCGTGACCGTGCGCGTTCGGCGCGACGAGGCGCTCGAGGTCGCGCTGCGTGCCGAGCGCGATCGCGACTTCTCCCCGATGCTGCGTGGCTACACGGTGGGCCTCTCGAGCGGCACGTCGGGAAACCGCGGTCTCTTCGTCGCCTCCACCGACGAGCGCGCGGAGTGGGCCGGCTCGGCGATCGCGCGCGTGCTCACCACGGGGATCCCGGGGTTTCCGCCCGAGCGTGTCGCGTTCTTCCTCCGCGCGAGCTCGAACCTCTACGAGAGCGTGGGCAGCCGCCGCATCGCGTTCCGCTTCTTCGATCTCGCGATCCCCTTCGACGCGCACGTCGCGGCGCTCCGCGATCAGCGCCCGACGATCCTGATCGCGCCGCCCTCGATGCTTCGTCTGCTCGCCGAGGCCCGCGTGCGCGGCGAGCTCGAGATCGCGCCGCGCATCGTGGTGTCCGTGGCCGAGGTGCTCGATCCGATCGACGAGGGCGTGATCCGTCGCGGCTTCGGCGTCACGGTCCACCAGATCTACCAAGCCACCGAGGGCTTCCTCGGCGCGAGCTGTGCGTTCGGTACCGTGCACCTGGCGGAGGACGTCGCGGTCATCGAGCGCGAGCCGGTGTGCGGCTCGCACGAAGGCGCGTTCCACCCGATCGTCACGGACTTCCGGAGGCGCTCGCAGCCGATCGTACGCTACCGACTCGACGACGTGCTGGTGCCGCGCCGCTCACCGTGCCCCTGCGGCCTGGTGACCGTCGGGCTCGATCGCATCGAGGGCCGCGCCGACGATCTCCTCCAGACCCACGACCACAGCGCGCCACTGTTCCCCGACTTCGCGCGCCGCGCGGTGATGCTCGCCGACGCGCGCATCACCGACTACCGCGTGCTGCAGACAGCGATCGACCGCATCTCGCTCCACGTCGATCCGACCGACGCGTGGGACCGGGCGGCGTCGGCGCTCGTCGCGCTCTTCGCCTCTCGCGGCGTACGCGTGACGATCGATCGTCTCGGCTCGCCCGCGCGCGACCCCATGAAGAAGCTGCGGCGCATCGTCTGTGCCCTCGGCCCCGAGGCCGGCGCGTGACGCACCGGGTCTCGCTCCACACGGCGTGCGCACCCTCGCAAGTGCCCTGGCCCGAGACCGACGAAGGGCGCGCCGCGCACGCGTACTTCGCTCCGCTGCTCACCCACGGTCCGACGTTCGCGGCGCCGAACCTCGACGCGGAGCTGGGCATCGCGATCGTCGACGGCGTCGTGGTGCCGTTCACCGTCTCGCGCGAGCGCGAGGGCCAGAGCTACATCGTCTCGCCGTACACGCACTACATCACCTACGGCGCCGAGGAGATCGAGAAGCTCGAGGCACCCTCGATCGAGCGACCGCTGCGACGCGTCGTCGCCGGCCTCGGTCGCGCGTTCCGCCGCGCGCGCTTCGATCGCGTCGTCTACGTCGACAACTGGCTCACTTCGACCACGCTCCACGCGCTCCTCTTCGACGACGCGTGGGACGTGCTGATCGCCGCGCTTCGTGAGCGGTTCCCCGATCACGCCATCGTCGTGCGTGGTGTCGACCGACGCTCGAGCGGTCAGCTGCGCGATGCGCTCGAGGCCTTCGGCGCCCGCTTCGTGTTCAGTCGACGTGTGCTCTTCCAGGATCCCAGAGACGCGCTCGGTCACCGTGACGGTCGCAAGGACCAACGTCTCCTCGATCGTGCACTGACCGAGGGCAGCTACCGTGTGGTCGATCTGCGCGAGCTCGATGACGACGGCCTCTCTCGCGTGCGCGACCTCTATGATCTGCTCTACGTGGAGAAGTGGTCGCGCCACAACCCGCAGCTCACGCGCGCCTACGTCATCCACACGATCCGCTGCGGCTTCCTCGAAGGCCGCGCGCTCGTCTCGCGCGAGGGATCGCTCGACGGTGCCTTCGCCGCGTGGGTGCGTCACGGTCTCTACTACGTGCCCATCCTCGGCTACGACACGCGCCTCCCGCAGGAGCGCGGTCTCTACCGCATGCTCGCTGCGCTCTCGTCCGCGGATGCGCTCGCGCGTGGCGTGCTCGTCCACGACAGCGCGGGGGTGAGCGACTTCAAGCAGAACCGCGGCGCAGTGCCCGAGCTCGAGCACCTCGCCGTGTTCGATCGCCATCTACCGCGCCACCGCCGAGCCCCCTGGCGCGCGCTCGGCGCCCTGATGGATCACCTCGGCGCGCCCCTCATCGAGCACTTCGACCTCTGAACGACCCATGACACCCGACAACCACCCGGCGCGTGTCGAGCGAGATGGCATCTGGCAGCCGCAGCTGGCGCCGTTCATCGCGGTCGCGTCCGGCGCGTGGCTCTGGGCGATCGACCTCGCCGGAGTCGTGGACCACGCGACGCTCGGTGTCAGCGCCTGGTTGCTCGCCGTGCTCCTCGGTCCACTCCTCCTTCCGTGGCTGACGCTCGTTCATTCTGCGCACGAGAGCCCCGTCTCGAGCCTCAGTCGGTCCATCGAGCGATGGAGTCGCGCAGGAGTCATCGCGTGGGTCGGGCGAGGATGGCTCGTCGGGGCGGCGTTCGGCGCACCGTGCCTGCTGATCCTCGTGTTCGGCGATCCTGCAGTCCTGGCGCTGCCCCTCGCGTTGGGCGCCATGAGCGGCGTGCTCGTGCGGACTCGACGATGGTGGTGGACGAGCGCCTACGCTGCGACGCGCGTCTGGACGATGCCGTGCGTCACGATCCTCGCCATCACCGGGCCGCTCCTCGTGTCGATGCTCGTCTCCGCGCCGATGTGGCGCGTCGATCGCACGCGGCCCATCCCACCGCATGCCACGGAGTCGCTCGGGTACCGGGTCGACCTCGAGGACGCTGCTCTCTTCGCCGTCGGGGTGACGATCACGCGAGACGAGGAGCATGAGCTCGTGCGTGCGCCGCTCGGGATCTTCAGCCAGGTGACGATGGAGCGGGGTCGAGCCAGGCTCGTCTCGGCCTACGACCACGGTGACTACGTCGTGCCCCTCTCCGCCGAAGGGCAGCGCCTCGATGACGACCCGCTCTCGCGCATCTTCGCGCGGCTCGACCTCGGTGGGGGGCTCCCGCTCGCGAGCATCGCCGTGGTCGTCTCGCTCGTCTCGCTCGTTGGACTCCTGCGAGCCCCCAGCGACCTACGCCGCTTCGCGTGGCTCGGGCTCACCACGACGGCGTTCCTGTCGATCGTCTGGGGATTCTAACCCGTCACCGCGCCGTGATCGCCGCGGGGCCGAAGCGTCCCCAAGCGACGAAGGCGGCCAGGCCACCGAGCACGGTGTTCGGCAGCAGCATGAAGAATTCGCCGTACATCACGTGTGTCGCGGCCGCGAGCACCATCACCGTCGCGAGGCCTGCGGCCGCGAGCGGCGTGAGCTTGGGCTGGATGCGCGTGATCGACGGGAGGATGAGGCCGAGCGCGCCGAGCACCTCCGCCGCGCCGATGAACAGCGGCAGGAACGAGGGCGCGTCTGCAACCCAGGGCATCTGCGCGACGAGCGCTTCGTGCGGGGTGGTCAGCTTCATCAAGCCCGAGCCCACGAACGCGAACGCGAGCAGGGCTTGAACCACCCAGAGGGCGATCGAGAGGCCTCGAGGCGCGGTCGACGTTGACGTGGCGGAAACGTGGGCGGTCGCGGTGTTCGTCATGATTTCCTCGGCGAAATGTCTGAGTGAGCTATGGCGTTCCACCGCATTGCTTACAAGACTCGCGCCATGCGACACGAGGTTGCTGAAACGGAAACCATCGCGACGGAGTCGATCACGCTTCCCGACGTCCGTGCGTTCTGCGCGGTCGTCGATCTCGGCTCGGTGACGGGCGCGGCGAACGTGCTCGGTGAGACCAAAGGCGCGGTGAGCCGTCGCCTCGCCCGGCTCGAAGCGGCGCTCGGTGTCTCTTTGCTCCGCCGCTCACCGAGGCGTGTGGTGCCGACCGACGAAGGGCGCGCCTACCGCGCGAGCGCGGGTCAGGCCGTCGAGGCCTTCGACGACGCGGCCCGCGCGCTGGTCGGTGCGCGCGACGTGCCACGCGGCCTGCTGCGCATCACCGCACCGTCGGACCTCGGCGTGGGATTGGTGCCCGAGCTGTGCGCACGTTTCGTCGATCGCCACCCCGAGGTGCGCATCGAGGTGCTCGCGAGCGACGCGCGCCTCGATCTCGACGCGCAGCACATCGACTGCGCGCTGCGTGTCGGCGTGCTGCGCGACTCGAGCCTCCGTGTCGTCAGGCTCCGCGACCTGCGGGTCGGTCTGTACGCGAGCGCGTCGTACCTGCATCAGCACGGCACACCGAAGCGACCCGAGGATCTGAGGCTGCACCGCATCGCGGCGTACACGAACATGCCGCGTCCACTCGAGCTCCCGATCCGTCACGGGGCCACGGTCACGCGCGTGACGCTCGAGCCCACGCTGATCGGCGACGGCGCCTTCGTGCGCGAGCTCGTGGCGCACGGCGGCGCGATCGCGGGAATGCCTCGTCTGGTGGGCGATCGCGACGTCACCGCCGGCCGCCTCGTGCGGGTGCTGCCTGGCTACGAGATCGACATCACCGTGCCGCTCGCGCTGCTCCACGCGGCGAGCGCCTTCGTGCCGGCAAAAGTCCGCGCGTTCCGCGACATCGTCCTCGCCGAGCTCGGCCCCGAGACGGCGCGCAAGCGCCCGAGAGGAGACTGACGGCGTCGGTCGCGCGCAGGACCCATCAGTCGGGGACGAGCTCACGGCCCATCATGATGAGCGCGTTGCGCGACGTGCGCACGACCTCGAACGGCTCGATGCGCCCTTCGCGGCGCGTGGTCGCGCTCACGCGGTAGCGCGTGTCCCGATCGACGGGGACGGCGCCATAGACCGAGACGTCGGCGAGGGCGAGGCCCGACACCCAGCGACGCGACCCGCACGACGGCACCATCCGCATGCGCGAGAGACTCCCGAGCTGGCTCACCCGTGGCGAGAGCGATGACGCCATGCGGTGCCGAGCAGCGCGCCAATGATCGCGAGGAGCGGGAGCGGGAACGGGTGGCGATGCACGGAGGCAGCACAGCTCAGGAGCGGTGCGTGGTAGGGCTCTGCCGTCCATCGGCGCGCAGCGGGGTCCCACGCGTCGGTTGCGAGGGTCGGCTCGCACTGTCGTCGCGTCGCGCACCTGCCCTCGGCGCATGAGCCGCCCGCGCCGCACAGGCCGATCGGCACGTCGCGCATCACCATGTCGTCGAAGATCCGGCCGCCGCTCGGGCTCACCTCGCGCGGAGCCCAGCACTCGCCGATCTCGCGACACGCTGCGCGCGCTCCGCACTGCACGTCTGTCGAGCACGCACGCGGCGCGCAGACCTCGGCATGCCCAGAGATCTCGACGACGAGCCCAGGAGGGCAGTCTCCTTCGAATGGCGTGATCGCATCGGCGCGCGCGACGGACGCGGTGACCGACCAGAGCGCGAGCGAGAATGCCAGTGTTCGCATCGGGAGATCAGCCCCTGAGACGGAGATCGATCTTCTTCAAGAGATCGAGCAGCTGGATCATGTGCTCGTGGAGCGAATGGGCGTCTTCGAGGTTCTTCGCGGCGCTCTGCACGAGCGGAACGAGTGTCTGCTCGGTGAGCGCCACTTGGTGCGAGAGCATCTCGGCGTAGCCGGCCGGGGGCTCGACGGTGATGTTGACCTCGGGCTTGCCGAGGCCGGTCAGCGAGCGGTTGAGCTCGGCGAGCCCGTCCGCGAGCCACGGGGGTGGGTTCTTGTCGCGACCGTCCGTCAGCGCCGCCCGCGTGATCTCGCCTTGCAGCTTCGCAGTCTCCGCGAGCGCGACGATCATGTCCTTTCGATCCTTCTCGGCGATGTCGGCGCGTGAGACGGCGTGCCCGAGCGCGACCCGGATCTCGTCGAGGTTCTGCCCGAGCACGCTCAAGGTGCCAGTCACGCGCGCGACCGGGTCGTCGTCGCCCGAGCCCATGGTCTTTCGGCGCTTGAACTCCGTCTTGATTTCGGCCCAGCGCGTGCGCTGGGTGTCGCTCATGCGGTTCCGGAGCTCTGCGAGCTTGAGGAGGTTCTGCTCGCCGCCGACGGTCAGCGTCTGCGACTCGCCACGGTAGTGATCGTCGATCAGGCGCTCGAGCTCGTCGTCGTTCATCGCGGCGACGACCTTGCCCGCCATCTTCGTCATGTTGCGATAGCTGCCCTGCAGCTTGAAGGGCGGCTCGGTGCGATAGGCGTCTTCCTGACTGGCGCTCAGGATGTACTCGGCGTTGACCTTCAACAGCACGTCGCGCACGCGGAAGAGCTTCTGCAGCACCGTCGTCATCTCGGACAGCTCTGCGCCCGAGTAGCCGTGCTCGAGCTCCGTCGTCGCGATCTGCTCGCCCATGGCGATGCGAAGGATCTTGTCGACGTCCTTGCTGCTCCGCGTCGCGAGGGGGGAGAGCACGGAATTCGAGGTGAGGCAGTTCTCGACGTAGCTGAGCGCGAACGCCTCGAGCTTGCCCTCGAGCACCTCACCGAGGTTGTACGTGTCGGCGCGGTTCGCGAGCATGTCGGGGATCCGGAACTTCTCGCCCGTCTCGGTGTACGGATTGCCAGCCATCACGACGCAGAACTTCTTGCCGCGCAGATCGTACGTGCGCGTCTTTCCGTTCCAGATGCCCTCCATCCGGCGCTGTGCGTCGCACATCGAGATGAATTGCTGGAGCAGCTCCGAGCTCGTGTGCTGGATGTCGTCGAGATAGAGCATCACGTTGTTGCCCATCTCGAGGGCGAGGTTGATCTTCTCCACCTCTTGGCGCGACGTCGCGTTGGGCGCCTGCGCAGGATCGACCGAGCGCACCTCGTGCCCGAGGGATGGGCCATTGACCTTCACGAACACGAGGCCGAGCCGATTGGCCACGTACTCCATGAGTGTCGTCTTGCCGTAGCCGGGCGGCGAGACGAGCAAGAGGAGACCCATCGTGTCGGTGCGCTTGCCCTCGCCGAGCGCGCCGAGCTGCTTGCTCAGGTTGTCGCCCACCATCGGCAGGTAGACCTGATCGACCAGCCGATTGCGCACGAACGACGCCATCGGCTTCGCCTTGAGCTCGTCGAGCCGCAGGCGCTTCCGCTCGCGCTCGAGGATCGTGTGACGCAGCTCGCGGTACGCGCGGAAGCCCGGCACGTGGTGCGTGCGATAGGCGAACAGACGCGAGAGCAGCTCGTCGAGGCGGAGCGTGAGCTTGCGGTCGGTGATGCGCGGGTGCTGACCGAACAGATCTCGCACGTCGGCCTGAACGAGCGCGTGAACCACCTCGCGGTCGAGCTTGCGGTCCGTCGCGACGAGCACGCTGGCCTCGAGCTCGGCGTGCGACAGCTCGGGCGATCGCTGCGCGACGCCTCGCATCCAAGCGCGCACGAGCGCGAGGCGCGCGCGCGGCTCTCCCTCGAGCGCTCGGAGGTCGTCGTCGAAGGAACGTCGGGCGCCCGACACGTCGAGGTGCGCCCTCAAGGCCTCGGCGAGCTGCTCGGCCGACGCGCTCGTGGCGAATCGCACCGACTCCTTGCTGAGCTCTTCGACGAGATACGCAGCGGCGACACGCGCGTCGGAGGAGTCGGCATCGATCTCGAGCGCCTTCGCGTTCTTCTCGATCGCGACAGCGAGCTCGTCCGCGAGCTGAGAGAGACCCGACCCGTCGGACGTCGTGGCGCGGACGCGACCGAGGCTCGCGGCGCGCCGCTGGAGGGACGTCTTGAGCGACGCGTCGAGGAGCCCCGTCTGGGAGCTCGCACCTGCCGGAGCGAATCCGAACGCCCAGAATGCACACGCGATCGCGCGTGGCGTCGTCGCGAAGCGCAGAAGACCCGCGGAGGCGCGCAGCGTGAGGACCTGCGCGAGGATCTTCGCCGCGTCCGCGTCGTGGACGCCGCGGTCGTAGCCTTCGTCGTAGCGGGGCTGCGCGTAGCCGCGCACGAGATCGAGAAACGCAGCGTCCTCTCGCAGCGCCTCGGTGAGCTTCGGGATCGTGAGGCCGCTCTTGCCCTCCTCGACATCGAAGAGCATCGAGCCCGCGAGGTACTCGCCGCGGTAGACGTCGCTCGTCTCGCTCACCAGCGCCTGCGTCCAGTAGGGCTTGGCGGCGCGCAGCGCCGGATCGTCGATCGTCTCGAAGAAGTCGGTGCCGGTGAGGTGCAGCGCGAGCGTCGTCTCCGACTCGTCGCCGATCGTGCGCGGTACGATCGTGAGCTCGAGCGGCTGGTTGTTGACCGAGAACTTGTGACGCCCGAGGCGGACGACGCTGTCGCCCTCCTCGAAGAGATCGAGCTTGTCGCGCAGCGCGCGCAGGGCCTGACTGCGCGCGGCCTTGCCCTTGCCGTCGACCTCGTCGGAGCGCACCGAGTCGCCGATGCCGCGCAGCTGCTCCGCGATCTGGCGAAGCTTGGCGACCATCGCGTCGGACGCGAAGTAGGCGTTGAGCTCGTCCTCGGTCTTGAACGTGCGTGACCGACGACCGACGCCTTCGAGGATGCGCTCGGCCGCCGACATGAGGGACTGCGCGCGCTTCTGCCGCTCTTCGAGGAGCTGCTGCTTCTTGGCGCCGAGCGCGTCGGTGATCTCCTCGCGCTTCTTGGTGAGCTCGAGCACGAACTCGTCGAGCTCGCCGAACTTCGCCTCGATCTCTTCGAGCGAGACGAGGAGCCGCGCGAGCTCCGCGTCGCACTTCTCGGGGCTGTCGGCGACCGCGAGCGAGCTGCTCACGCTCTGACCGAGCAGCTTCATCTGGGCGCCGAAGGACGCGCGCCCCTCGATCGCCGCGAGCTCCCTACGACGCGCTTCGAGCACGGCGCGCACGCGGTTCTGTTTGGCGAAGACGTCGCCGATGTTCTCGAGGATCTTCGCGCGCTGGACGGGATCGTCCACCTCGAGGCCACCGACGACCTCGGACAGCACCGTGAGCCCGCTGCCGACGCGCTCGAGCTCCTCACCGAGCGGGCGCGCGTCCACGGTCTTCTCGACCTTGGCGATGCTGTGATCGATCTCGTCGAGCTTGCTCGAGACCGGCACGAGCGCGTCGTCGCCCGACAAGAAGACCACACAAGCTGTGGAGACCTTCTCCTGATCGGCGATGGTGGCTTTCTCGAGCGCGTCGATCGCCGCGAGATCGACGTAGCGGATCTCGCGCAAGCTCACGAGCTGACCACGCTGACCGCGGAGCGAGGTGAGCGCGCCCATGAAGTCGTCCACCGAGCGCATGTCCTCGGGGCGCGTCTTGCGGACGAGCTCGTCGCGCGATCTCTTGGCCTGATCGAGCGCGTCCGCCGCGCGCTTCTTCATCGCGAGGACCTTCTCGAGCTCGTCGATCACGAGCTCGGCGGTCTTCTTCACCTCGAAGATGGCGCTCTTCAGCTGGAACGCCTCGACGTGCCCGACCCAGTGGTACGCGTCCGAGACACGCTCCGAGTTCTTGACGATCTCTTCGTAGGTCGAGCGAACGAGCTCGGCCTTCTGGGCCATCTTCGCGATCGAGTAGCTGTCCGAGATGCCGCGCACGAGCTCGGCATTGCCGATCTTCGAGAGGAACGAGCCGTCGGTCTGCGCCTGAGCAGCGTGCTCCGCCGAGGTATAGGGCGTTCGCCAGATCTGCACCGGATGGATGCGAGAGGGCTCTTCGGACGCCGAGCGGAACACGACCAGCGTTCCATCGGCGAAGAGCGACATGCCGTGACAGACGATCGGCGTCGCGACCTCCTTGCGGATCAGGTTGTACGAGAGCAGCTGGTAGAGGCCCTGATCGCGACGGTGGTAGACGAAGAGCACGTCTTCGCCGTTCGGCGACTTGATGACCTTGAACAGCTCGAGCCCCTCGACCTGATGATCGAAGACCTTTCCTTCGCCGACATCGAGGTAGTAGCCGCCGGGAAACACGATGCCGTGGTCCTCGGGCAGCTGGCGGCAGCTCTGCCCGATCGCGTCGATGCGCTGCACTTCCTTGGTGCGGCGGTTGAAGACCAGGTAGCGAGTCTTGGTCTCGCGATAAGGCTTCATCGAGAGGAGGATCAAGCCGCCGACGACTGCGTACTTGATCTCTGCGTCGTCGAGCGCCTGATTCGGGTCCTCGACCTGCTCCGAGTAGATGCCTTGTCCGGTCTCGGTGTTGTCCTCGATCTTGATGGTCAGATCGCCGTGGATGGTCTCCACGAAGAGCTCGTCTTCGATCGAGAGGTGGGGATGTCGTCCCGTGCGTTGCTGCTCGCGGCCGACGGCCCTCCACTCGAAGTCGAAGGGGGTCGGAAAGACGTGGTCGCGATCACCACGCTCGTCGAGGTAGGCGACGTTGCCCGCGGCATCGACGCTCCAGCGGAGCACGCGCTGGTCACCGAGCGTGGCGCCCGTCTGGAAGATCGCGAGGATGCGATCGCTCTCCACGCGGAGCTGGAGGAGCTTGGTCTCTCGGTAGTACTTGAAGAGATCCGTGAACTCCTTGAGGAAGCGCGGATCGTTCAAGAACCCGGGGATGGTGTCGCGGGGGAGCTCGGAGAGATCCCAGCTGCCGTCCTCGCCCTTCACCGAGCGGTGGAGCGAGAGCACGTCGTGGACTTGAGTCTCCGCGCGCAGGCCGAGGAAGACCTTGTAGCCCATGACCAGCGTGCCTCGGAACGACACGAGGTCTCGAGGAACGCAGTTGTTCTCGGTGCGGACCCGCTCGTTCGCGACCACCGCGAGCTCGGAGCCGCCGAACGTCTTCTTGCGGGCGTCATCGAGCTGTCCGGTCCGCTCGGCGAGGGCTTTGGCCTGCTCGTCGAGACGGCGCCGGAGGATCTCGTAATTGCCCTGATCGATCTGCTCAGCCACTTACGACCTCGGTCTCGTGCAGAGACGCCTCGAGCGTGCTGGGTCGGGCCACGGGGGAGGGGGGTCCGATGCCTCGGACATCCTCGCCCTTCGGCCTGCGGAACTCGGCCCTGGACCCCCCACCCCCGCGTCCCTCCGCTCGCGCCACGTGGGCTTCGAGTCGCAGAGGAGACGCGGCGGAGGGCAGTGAGGACGCGGGAGACTCAGAGTCCGAGCTTCTTGGCTTGCGTCAAGAGCGCCTCGAGGCGGCTCTTGGTGCTCGCGTCGCCGGACTCCGCAGAGAGCTTCGTGAGGAAGGCGCTCACGCTGAGGTTCTTCAGCGCTTCGGTGTCGAGCTTGGGATTCTTGAGGATCTCGGTGAGGTCCTCGGGGAGGCTGCGGTTCTTCTGGAGGTACTCCGACAGCACCGTCTGGACGGTCTGGCTGTTGTCGACCGTCGCGTCGATCGCCTGGCCCATCGTGAGGGCGTTGGCGAAGCGCTCGAAGAACTGCCCGTCGCCGCCGACGATCTGGATCTTCGCGTTGCCCATCGCGGTGGCCATGACCTCCGCCTGAGACTTCGCGATCTCCTTCTTCACGTCGATCGCCGCGAGCTCCACCGCCTTCTCCTTGTCGAGGCGGAGGCGGAACTCCTCGTGCTCGCGGCCCACGCCGTCGAGCGCCTTCATCGCGTTGGCCTTCTGCGCGAGGCCTGCGGCCTCGGCCTCGAGCTTCTGCTGGATCGCGCCGGCCTCGGCCTCGCCGCGCTTGGAGATGGCGAGCGCCTCGGCCTCGCGGACACGCGCCAGCGCCATGCCCTTGGCCTCCTCACCGCCGACCTCGATGTTCGTGCGCTCGCGCAGGACGGCCGCCTCGGCGAGGCCCGCCTTGCCCTGAGCATCGCCGCGCTTCTCGAGGACCTTGGCCTCGGCCATGCCCTTGTTCTCGAGTCCCGTCGCCTCGGCCGTCATCTTCCTCTCGATGACGAGCGCCTCGGCGAGGCCCTGCTTCTCGATCGCCACAGCCTGCGCCTCGCGCACGCGCACCTCGGCGAGGCCCGCCGCCGCGTGCTCGGCCTGGACGCCCTCGGCGACGCGCATCTTGGCGCGCGCGCTCTTGTCGGCGGTCTCGAGATCCGCGTCCGCGATCGTGATGCGCTTCTTGGCTTCGTGGCGCGCGATGGTCTCGTCCGCCTCGGCCTTCTTCACGAGCTTCACCGCGGCCTCTTCGGCCGACGCGCTCGCCGTGATGACGACGGCTTCCTTCTGGCGCTTGGCCTCCGCGATGAGGCGGAGATCCTTGATGCGCTCTTCTTCCTCCGCGACCGTCTTCTCGACCGCGATGCGGCCTCGGACGACGTCGGCGATGTCCTTCTTCTGGACCTCGACTTCCTTCTCCTTGGCGATCGTGCCCAGCGTGACCTCGCGCTCGCGCACGATCTGCTCGAGGGCGCGGGCCTTCTCGACACGCTCGGTCTCGACGGCGATCTCGCGCTCGCGACCCTTCTGCGCGATCGCGGCGCCGCGCTCCTTGTTCTGCTGGGCGACGAGGATCTCTTCCTCGTACTTCGCGCGCAGGACCTGCGTCTTCTTGGACTCTTCGTCGGAGATGCGCTGCGCCTCTTGCTGCTCGCGCGCCTGCGTCGAGGCGATCTCCTTGTTCGTCTTGGCCTCGGCCTCGGCGCGGCGCTGGTTGAACGCGAACATCGCCTCGTCGCCCTTCAGCGTCTGGCTGCCGATGTCCATGCGCTCCTTCTGGCGGAGCTCGTTCGTCATCACGTTCTGCACGGTCGTGATGTCGGTGATCTTCTTGATGCCCTGCGCATCGAGGATGTTCTGCGCGTCCATGAGCTCGAGCGGCGTCTGCTCGAGATAGTCGATCGCGACGTCGTCGAGGACGAAGCCGTTGAGGTCGCGTCCGATGACCTCCTTGATCTGATCGCGGAACGTCTCGCGCTTCTTGTAGAGGTCCTCGAACTCGAGCTGCTTTCCGACGGTCTTGAGCGCCTCGGAGAACTTCGCCGTGAAGAGGTGCTCGACGGTCTTCGGGTCGGAGGCGCGCGCGGCGCCGATCGACTGCGCGACCTTGAGCACGTCCTCCACTGTCTTGTTCACGCGCACGAAGAACGTGACCTTGATGTCAGCACGGATGTTGTCCGCGCAGATCAGGCCGTCCTTGCCGCGGCGATCGATCTCGACCGTCTTCACCGAGATGTCCATGAGCTCGGCGCGGTTGATGATCGGCCAGACCGTGAAGCCCGTGAACGTCACGTGCGGCTCGCCGCCGCCGAGGCCGACGCCCGTCTTGATCAGCGCGCGACCTTGATCGACGAGGCGGTAGAAGCGGGCGAGCATCGCGAAGAAGCCCAGGACGAGCACCACCGCGGCTAGAACGACGCCCACGATCATCAGCTGGTTCGACGACATGATCCTCCCTCTGCCTCGTGTGAACGAGGCGACGAGCGGCGCGGATCCAATCAGACCCGCGCGGTGTTGTCACCGCCGCTCTCTCCTCCGTGACGAGCCGAAAACGAGCGAGGACCCTCGACATTCCCTCGGGGCTGTGAAGGGCCTGGGAAGGAACCGATGGGTCAGCTCCGCTTTCCCGAGGCCTTCGCAGATCCCTTGCGTTTGTGGGCGTTCTCGTCGATGGCGCTCATCGGCTCGACCTCGAAGCTCTCGGACTTCGCGTCCCAGCCGAGGATCAGAGCCTCGTCGTCACGCGCGAGCGCGTCCGGATCGGCGCAGCGGACCTGGAGCTGGAGGCCCGCGGCTCCGTCGTCGAGGTGACCCTCGCCGAACTTGCCGTCGACGCGGCCAGTCGTGATGCGGACGACCTTGCCCACGAGGTCCACGTGCTTGGTGCCCTGCTTCCTCGCGAAGAGCGGTGCGAGCGGGCGAACGGCCGCGCTCGTCAGGAAGAGGCTGGTGGCGGCCGTGACGACGAACACGAGCATCTCGGTCGCGAGCGTGGGCAGCGGCAGCAGCGGGGCGGCGTTCTTCGCGAGCACGTAGCTCACGATCCAGCCGAAGAGGCCGAGGAAGGAGAGGGAGACGGTGACCGGCACGCTGCGAAGCTTGAGCGCGGAGAGCAGCGACGAGAGCACGCCCTCCTTCGCCGCCGCGCCCTCGGCGAGGTCGTGGCCTTCGCTCGCGTGGCCGACGTCGTGCGCGTGGCCCACGTCGCCGAGGTCGTGCGCGTGCCCGACGTCTGCCACCTTGCCCTCCGCGCCGCCCAGCACCTCGATGTCGAGCGCGCCGAGGATGACGGTCAGCCAGTACACGACCGACGCGAGGACGAGGCACGTCCACGGCAGCGTGGGCATCGAGAACAGGATGGCGAGCAGCTCGTCCACGGGGTGCAGTCTGCCAGACGCCGTCGCTCACCGTTCGATTCCGATCGGTGACGGTCTCGTTCGTCGGCCTTGGCCTGCCTCCTCGGTCCCGGCTACCGTTCGCACGAACGAGGGTGGAACCCGACGACGACGACAAGGCCGGGGTGCCCGGCTCTCCGAACCACGACGACGCGCAGAGGGCGCGCGTGAGGGTCGTGTTCGTCGAGGATCTCGCGCCGCTTCGTCGTCTCGTCGTCTCGGCGCTCGCGTACGAGGGCATCGACGTGCGCGGTGCGGGCTCGCTGTCCGAGGGGCTCGCGGCCGTGGTGGCCGGCGAGCTCGACGTGCTGGTGACGGATCACTACCTGCCGGACGGAACCGGTCGCGAGCTCGTCGAGCACGCGCGACGTGTGCGTCCGGGTCTGAAGGCGATGTGCGTGTCCGGCTCGCCCCAGACCGATCCGGTGTTCGATCGCATCATCGAGAAGCCGTTCGACGTCGAGGTGCTCGCGGCCGAGATCCGTGCGCTCGCGAAGCGCTGAGGGTCTCGACCTCCGCCTCGAAACAGGGCAGATCCGGTCGCGTGAGCGAACAGGCCGAAGCTGAACGTCCCGCGGAGACGGCGCCGACTGCGTCGATCGAAGTCGTCGCAACCTCGAAGTCGGAGGTGTCCTACGGCCTCGTCGGCACGCTGCGCCGCATGTGGCGCATGTTCGTGATCACGACGTGGACCTATTGGGTCGTGACGATTCATCGCATCAAGGGCACGCCGCCCGAGGGCACGCACGCGAAGGGTCTGCGCTTCTGGGCACGCGGTGCGCGTCGAATCCTCGGCGTCGACTTCCGCGTGGTCGGCGGGGCGGTGAGCGAGCCGACGAAGGCGCGGCTGATCGTCTCGAACCACCGGACGCCGCTCGACATCATCCCGCTGGACATCCTCTTCGGTGGCCACTTCCTCGCGAACCACAAGACGCGCACGGCGCCCGTCGTGGGCATGGCGGCGGAGATGGTCGGCACGATCTTCGTCGATCGAGACGATCGTCGATCGGGTGCGAACGCGATCCGCACGATGAAGCGCTACCTCGAGGAGAAGCGCACGGTGATCGTGTTCCCCGAGGGCACGACGCACGGTGGCGACGAGGTGCGCGCGTTCCAGCGCGGGGCGTTCCTCGCGGCCAAGGGCCTCGACGTGGAGATCGTCCCCGTGGGCATCGCGTACCCGTCGGGCCACGAGTTCACGGGGCAGTCCCTCGGCGCCCACGCGCGCGGCTTCCTCTCGCGACCCTCGAACCGCGCGTGGATCTCGATCGGCGAGCCGATCCCCGCCGACACCGTCGTGAAGGACGAAGAGCAGGTGCGTCGCAAGGTTCAAGAGCTCGTCGATCGATCGCGCGCCGCGGCCGAGGCGGAGAAGGGCGTGTGAGCGTCGAGCCTTCGATCCACACGCTGCTCGGTCCCATCCAGCTCGCGCTGGTGGCCGAGCGCGCGCGTGGGTGGCTGATCTACGACCTGCGCGGTCGGAGCCTGGTGGCGGCGCGTCTGCTCGGCCTCCGCGCGTGCGGGACCGAGCGTCGCTTCTTCTATTGGATCCCCGCGGAAGGGCTGCCCGTGGCGATCGTGCACGACGACGACGCGACGGGGTTACCCGATCTCCCGGGCGAGCGCGCGCGCTACCGCACGGCGATCGAGCTCCGCGCGACGCTCGAGGCGCACGTGCCGCGCGAGGGTACGGTGCTCGTCGAGCAAGCACCGTTCGCGCAGATCGCGGACCTCGCGATCGTCGACGAAGCGACGCTGTCTCTCTTGCGAGGCCGTGACACGCTGGTGAGGAGCTCGCTCGAGCTCGTGAACCGCTTCGCGGGACCGCTCGGCGAGGCGGAGCGGGACGAGGTGGGGCACGTGATCGCGGATCTCGCGGCGCTCCGCGCAGCGCTCGGGCGCACGCTCGCGTCGAGCACGTTCGCGACGTGGCAGGAGCTCTGGACACGCATCGAGTCCGAGGCGGCCGCGCGCATGCTCGTGCTCGCGGACGAGTCGGGCTTCGCGATCGATCAGCTCGCGCGCGCGCAGCGTGCTTCGGAGCGCGACGGTGGCGCGATCGTGCCCGGATCGAGCGCACGCCTGGATCTGTGGGCCATGCGGCGCGGCAGCGTCTCGCGCGTGTTGGTGCCGAGCTCGATCGATCTCTTCGTCGGCAGCGAGAGCGCGGCGCACGCGAGCCTCGCGACGGTGGTGGCCGCGTCCGAGGACGAGATCGCTCGCGCGATCGACGAGCGCGCGAAGCGAGGTCGGGTGCTCGGTAGCGAGATCGCGGAGATCGCATGGAGCGCGGTGCGGCGGCGTGGGCTCGGCCTCACCTCGACGTGCGTGGGCTGGCCGCTCGGGCCCGTCGCGCGTGGCTCGCACGCGTGCACGTTCGATGCGGAGGGATTCGCCGATCCGCGTGAGGTCGTGTTCGGCACCGCGTGGGCGCTGCGGCTCGGCATCGACGACGGTCGCGCCATCGCGTGGCGCACCTCGGTGATCGAGCGAGGCGAGGGTGGCGTCGGCGTGCTGGCCCGCGGCACGGACGGTCTCGTCGTGCGCGCTAGCTGATCGCTTCGATGCGGCGGATGCCCTTGCGCGTGACGACGACGCGCACGCGGTGCCATCGGCCGGTGTCGCTCGGATCGCCCGCGCGCTTGAGGCGATAGACGATCCCGAGGTTGTAGACGCGCGGCGCCGAGGCGCGTGCGACCACGCCCTCGCGTGGATCGGCGAACGCGAACTGACGCTTGGGATCGTCTGTGTGCGCGAGCCAGCGGCGGAGATCGAAGCGGTAGACCTCGGTGATGGCGTCGTAGCGAGGCTCCACCTTGCGCACGAGCGAGCGATCCACGACCACGGTCTTCTTGTGATAGAGGACCGTCTCGGGGCGCGCCTCTTCTTCGAGCGCCGACACGCGCGTCGCGCGACGGACCTCGAGCACCTCCGGCGGCAGCTCCTCGAACGGGATGAAGCCGGATTGCTCTTCCATGCTGGCGAGCTCGTGCTTCTTGCTCGCGTCGCGGATGCGCCAGCTGCGATCCGGGAAGTGACGGGCCACGACGTTCGTGAAGATCGTCTGGAGCAGCGCCTTGATGCGGTCCTTCGCGGCGTACGCGAGGATCGCGACCACCGCCCACTTGAAGAAGTCCGTGCCGAGGAAGCCCGTGGGCCCCACGCTCATGCCCGCGGGTCCCCACAGCGCCGCGGCCACGGCGAACGCCATCGCGACGCTCGCGGCGATCGCATAGAAGAAGTGGAGCACCCAGGTCGAGGCGGCCTTCACCTCGGGCTCGAGCCACAGCACCGACGAGGTGAAGCGCTTGAGCACGTGACGGCGGAACTCGAGGTGCTCGGCCTGGCGCGAGGGCATGCCCACGTGACCGATGCCATCGAGCCCGTGCGCATCGCGGTAGCGCGCCTCCGCGACGGCGGCGGCCTCGGCCTTCGCGATCAGGCCTTCCGGTGCACGCGCGTCGCGCAGGCCGAACGCGAGGTTGGCCATCAACGTCTCGAGGAGACGCGAGACGTCCTCGTCGGTCCAGCTCGCGGCCGTGAGCACCGGATCGGTCATCGTGCGCGCGGGCTCGAGCGCCGTGCGCATCGAGCTCGCGATCGTGGCGACGTCCGCGATCATGCGATCGGCGGCGGCGAGCGCGATCGCTCGCCGTGACGGCGCGATCTCGCGCGGACCCGAGCCGGGCGGCGGAGGCACCATCGAGGGCGTCGCGACCTCGAGGCCCGCGAGGATCGACCGCCGCGCCTCGACGCCTGCGGCGCGCACGACGCACGCGTAGAACCGGAGCTCGCAGAGGATCGAGGTCGGGTCCTTCTTCGCGAACGCGGCGCGGACGCGATCGAGCGGTGCACCGCAGAGCTCGCTGAACGGCGTCTCCGGTACGGCGAAGCGCACGTACGACTGGAGGTCGGAGTAGAGGTCCTGCTTGTCGTAGGTGCGGCTCGTGAGGCGCAGGCTCTCGGGCGCGAAGAAGTACGCCTCCCACTCGAATGTCTCGGCGCGAGCGTCCGCGCGGAGGTCGTAGTCGAGGAGGAACTCGAGGTGCGTGCGGTCGTGCACACGCAGCGTCGTGTTCTCGTCGGGACGCGAGAGGTCCGCGAGCAGCGAGCCCCAGTCGCTCTGACGATCCGGCGCCCAGCCGCCCGCGTCGTCCTCGACGTCCGACTCTTCCGTCTCGTCAGCGGGCTTGGCTTCGCGACGCGGATCGGGCGCTGGCTCGAGCGAGAGTCGACGCGTGCTCGCGATCAGTCGATCCTCGTCGCTCGACTTCTTTCGCTTGGCGGTGGACGAGCTCATGGCGCGGGGCAGACACGATCTTGACACGTTCCCGTCACACGACCAACGAAGCGCCGCGGGATTCTCCGACCGACGCGCTGCGTCAAGGCAGGGTGGTCGAGCGACGGCGCGATCGTGCACCATGGTCGCATCGGCCACGACTCCACACGCCCGAGCATGCAGGACGCGCAGAGCCCGATCGCGTTCCTCCGCTCACCGCATGCCGTGCGCCAGCGCGCGGAGTCGGTGCTGACGGCGGGGCTCGAGGGCTCGCTGGCGCACTTCCGCGTGCAGCTCGACGCGATGCCGCGCGTGATCGATCGTGTCGCGCGCATCACGCGCCAGCGCTACCCGGATCTACGCGTGCCGTGGCCGAGCCGGTTGGATCGTCTGCGGCTCGGCGGTCACGACCGACTCGCGGCGATCCGCGCCGCGCTCGCCGGCGACCCCGACGAGCGTGCGCGTGTCCTCTTCGAGATCGCGATCATCTCGATCCTTCTAGGCGCGGGCGCAGGACCGAAGTGGCGCTACCTCGAGCGCGCGACCGGCATCGGGCTCGGTCGCACGGAGGGCCTCGCGCTGGCGAGCTTTCACGCCTACGTCGATGGCCTGTTCTCCAACGATCCGAAGCAGCCCCTGCGCGCCGACGCCGACGCGCTCGACGCGCTCGATCCCTTGCGCTTCGCGCGCGCGCTCGACGTGCGAGCGGACAACCCGATGGAGGGCCTCGCTGGTCGCACGGAGCTCCTGAGCCAGCTCGGATCGGCGATGCGCGCGGCCTCTCACTTCTTCGGCGACGATGCGCCGCGGCTGGGATGCCTCTTCGATGCCATGAAGTCGCGCGCGAGTCGCACCGAGCGCGGCCGTGCGATCCCCGCACGCCGCATGCTCTCGATGATCCTCGAGGCCTTCTCGCCGATCTGGCCTAGCCGTCACACCGTGATGGGTGTGAGCGTCGGCGACGTGTGGCCGCACCCACGGGCGGGCGGCGCGGGACCGAGCGCGGGGCTCGTACCGTTCCACACGTTCTCACAGTGGATGACGTACTCGCTGATCTCGGTGCTCGAGGAGGCGGGTGTCTTCGTCGACGACGTCGCGGAGCTGCCGGGCATGACCGAGTACCGCACGTGTGGGCTCTTCGTGGACGATGGCGTGCTCGTCCCGGTCTCGGCGGACCTGCGATCGATCGTGCACGACGTGGGCAGCGAGCCGATCGTCGAGTGGCGCGCGCTCTCGCTCGCGCTGCTCGCGCGCGTCGGTCAGGGCCTGCGCGAGACGCTCGGCGTCGAGGGAGAGGTGATGCCGGCCGCGTGCGTGATCGAAGGCGGCACGTGGGCCGCGGGTCGCGAGGCCGCGCGCGAGCATCGCAGTGATGGAACGCCGCCCATCCTCGCGCGCACCGACGGCACGATCTTCTAGCGTCCTCCGCGTGAGGGCCTGCCGCGGCGACCGGGCTCCCTCGGCGGTTGGAGGAGGAGAAAGCGATGAAGCGTGGCGCGGCTCACGCCGAGCGCGCGTGCCGCGACCGTGCGATTGCCTCCGGCGTCCGAGAGAGCGCGCTCGACGCGACCCGAGGTGAGCTCCACGCGCTGCACGCGCGCGACGCGCTCGCCTGGCGTCGCGAGCCCGAGGTCGTCGGGCTCGAGCACGTCGGACTGCGCGACCGCGCAGGCGCGACGCAAGGCTTGCTCGAGCTCGCGCACGTTGCCGGGAAACGGGTGCGCGAGGAGTCGTGCGAGGGCACGACGCGAGAGCCTGCGTCCGGGACCACCGACGCGGTCGAGGATTGCCGTCGCGAGCAGAGGCACGTCCGCGCTGCGCTCGCGGAGCGGCGGCAAGGAGACCGTCACGCCCGCGAGGCGGAAGTAGAGGTCACGGCGAAAGGTCCCTCGCTCGATCTCGTCCGCGAGACTTCGGTGGGTGGCGCTGACGACGCGCACGTCGATGGTGATCGTGCCGCGCCCGCCGACCGGCCGGACCTCGCGCTCTTGTAGCGCGCGCAGCAGGCGCACCTGCATCGAGGACGGCATCTCGCCGACCTCGTCGAGGAAGATCGTGCCGCCGTGCGCGCTCCGCAGAAGTCCTTCGTGATCGCGTGTCGCGCCGGTGAACGCACCGCGCACGTGACCGAACAGCTCACTCTCGAGCAGTGCCTCGGGCAAGGCGCCGCAGTTGATCGCGAGGAAGGGGCCCGAGCGGCGCGGGCTCTCGTCGTGGGCGAGGCGCGCAAAGAGCTCCTTGCCCGTGCCGGACTCGCCCTCGATGCAGATCGCGAGGTCGGAGCGGGCGACCTTGCGCACGAGCTCGATCGCTGCGCGGATCGCCGGCGTCTGTCCGACGATGCCTCCTGGTGCGTCGGCGCGATCGACGCTCCGGCTCGCCAACAGCGCGGCCATGCGATCGGCGTCGAGCAGGTGGGCGCTCGCTCGTTCCTCGGCCGCCGCGCGCAGCGCCTCGGCCTCGTGCAGGCGCGCCTCGTTCGCGCGATGCAGGCGTGTGTTCTCGAGCGCGAGGCCGACGACGTCCGCGAACGCCTGCGCGATCTCGGACACCTCGGTGTCGAAGCGACCGCGCTCGAAGCGGTGATCGAGGTAGAGCGCGCCCACCACGCCCGAGGGCGAACGCACGGGCACGCACACGATCGATCGCAGGCCGAGATCGAGGATCGAACGCGATCCCGCGAGCTCGGGATCCTCGGTGGCGCTCGCCGTCACGAGAGGCTCGTTCGTCGCGAGCACGCGATCGGCCACCGATCGGCTCATGCGGAAGCGCGGTCGCTTGATCGTGTCGCGATCGAGGTTGCGCGCGACGGCGATCTCCGCACGCTTTCCATCGCGCGCGAGCAGGAGGAACCCTCGCTCGGCCCCGGAGGCGGTGATCGCTTCGTCGAGCGCGGCCTCGAGGAGCCGCGCTTCGTCGGCCTCGAGGAGCGTGCGCCGTACGAGCGACACGAGCCGGTGGCCCGCGAGGCCCAAGCCTTCGTGGGACGCAGCGGCTCGCGCGGATCGCGTGGTGGTGTGCGCGACGTCGTCGAGCCCCGCGGCCTCGGTCCATCGACGGACGAAGCGCTCGCGGAGGCCCGGTGGCGTGCGTGCCGCGAGGTCGCCCAGTCGACGACGGAACGAGCTCGCGTGGACGTCCGCGGCTCCCGTGCCGAGTGACGCGTGTGCGCGAGCCAGGAACGCCGAGGCGCGAAGCTCCTGCTCGGGCTGTCGTGCGCGGCGCGCGCGATCCGCGGCGTCTTCGGCGAGCGTGCACGCTTCGCTCGTTCGTCGTGCGTGCCACGCGAGCTCTGCACGGACCAGCGCCGCGCGCGCGTCGAGTCCTGCGCTCTCGAGCTCCTCGGTGGCGCCACGCTCGATCGCGTCGCTCGCTCGCCCCTCCCTCGCGTCGAGCTCCGCGAGCAGCACCGAGGCCTCGAGCGCCTGCCGCGCGGCCCCCGCGGCCTCGAAGGCGTCGCGCGCTCGCGTCGCCTCACGCCTCGCGAGGCTCGTGGCGCCTCGATCGCGTGCGAGCTCCGCGCGGATGAGCACCGACTGCACGACGACGAGCTCGGCGCCGACGCCTCGCGCCACGTCTGCGGCGCGATCGAGCAGCGCGTTCGCTTCTTCGTCGGCGCGCAAGAGCTGGTGCAGGCCGGCGAGGTTCACGAGCGTCGTCGCGAGCGAGGAAGAACGTCCCAGACGCTCGGCGAGCCCTGCGGCGCGCTCGTAGGTCGCGATCGCGAGATCCACGTGACCGAGCAAGTGGTGCGCGCTCGCGACGTTGCCGAGGTAGGGCGGGAGCGCGCTGAGCTCACCCGCCGCCTCTGCGTGAGCGAGCGCGCGCTCGTGGTGATCGAGCGCGCGTCCGGCATCGCCACCCAGACCAGAGATCGCACCGAGGCGCGCTTCGACGAGCGCGAGCAGACTTCGATCGCCGAGCGCCTCTCCACGCGCAAGCGCTTGCAACGCGAGACGTCTCGCTTCGGCATGATCGCCGCGTGCCAGCGCCACGTCGCTCGCGACGGTGTCGAGGCGGCAGCGGGCGATCGCGTCGAGCGTCGGTGGCACCCGCTCGAGGATTGCTCGCGCGTCCTCGAGACGACCGCGGCGGTGCGCGCTCGTGGCCGCGGCGAGGATCGCGATCGTGTGGGTCTCGGGCGGCAGATCGGTGTGATCGAGCAGCGCCGCCGCCTCGTCGAAGGCCTCCTCCAGCCTGCCCACGCGCTCGAGCCATCGCGCGCGCTGGGCTCGATCGGTCGCCGAACGATGCGATGCGGGGATGCGATCGAGGAACACGATCGCCTGCGCGACCGCGCCCGTTCGTGCGTGGGCCCAGGAAGAGAGGCGGAGCGCCTCGTCGTCGTCGTCGGTGTCGAGGGCGACGAGGGCGGCACGCGGCGCGTCGTTCGCTCGCGCGGCGCGCGCCCGCTCGCGTCGCACGGAGGGATCGGGCTCCGCCACCGCCACGATCCCGACCGCCCGTGCGATCGCGACCTCGAGCGAGACGTCACCTCGCGCCAGCCTCCGGATCGCGCGGTGCACCACGCCTCGTCGTCGCTCGGTCCGCGCGAGGAGCTCGGCGCGCCCGCTCGCGTCGAGCGCGACGTCGGCGCCTTCGAGCGCGCGATGAAGCTCGGCGTCGTCGATCTCGGGCACGCTGAGCGTCGCGAGCGAGGGGCTCACGTCCGCGAGCGCGCGGTGGAGGGCGTCGTCGACACCGACGATCACGAGGAGGCCTCGGCCGAGAGCGAACGATGCGCGCGCCGCTGTCACGAGATCGGCGCGGAGGTCGGGGCTCGCGTCGTCCCCCTCCGTCGACGAGCCAGCGAACGCCAGCGTCGATCGCGCGTGAGAGCGTGCGCTCGACGAGACGCTCGCGATCCTCGGTGTGCGGTGTCTCGAAGAGCGGTGCTGCGGCGACGAGCCCGCCCACCAACGCTCCGCCTCCGACCGCCACGAGTGATCGCGCGGGCCGCGCCGAGGAGCGATGGACGGCCGTGCGCGTGAGGTGCGTGCGACCTCCGCCGCGTGCGAGCGCGATCGTCAGGGTGCGTCCGTCGTCCGCCTCGAGCGCACGATCGATCTCGACGAGCACGCTCGCGAGCGGATCGTCTCGCGAGACCGAACGGTGACGGGGCAGCGCGTCGAGCATCGCGAGCGCGGCTTCGATCGAAGGCGGTCGTTCGCGTGCATCGATCGCGACGCACGCATCGATCAGCCGGTCGAGCCCAGCGTCGAGCCCTCGCATGCTGGCCGCCACGAGCGTGCGGCCGAACGCGTGGAGCTCCGTCTGCGCGCTCGTCGCCGCGCCGAGGAGGAGCTCGGGGGCGAGGAAGCCGTGCGTGCCGCCGCGTGCCGGCGCGCCCAGGGGCGTCACGAGGCCGAGGTCGAGCAGGCGGATCGCACCGTCCTCGTCGACGAGCACGTGCGCAGGCTTGAGGTCGCCGTGCACGAGACCGCGGTCGTGGAGAGAGAGCAACGCGCGCAGGAGCTCGACCGCGAGTCGGTGTGCTTCGCGCGGCGCAGGCGACACGAGGTCGAGCGGTCGGCCGATCACGTCCTCGAGCACGACCGTGAGCGATCCGTCTTCGTGCGACGCGACCGCGTGAACGGCACGCGCGGCGGCGTGTCCTTCGAGATCGATCGCGAGCCTCACCTCGCGCTCGAGCGCGTCGCGCGCCGGGCCCTCCTTCGCGCGCTTCACGATGACGTCGGGGCCGCCGAGCCGATCGCTCGCGCGCCCTACGTCGGGCCCGAGCACGGTGTGCATCGCATAGCGGTCGATCCGGGCGCCGTGGGCCATGTCGCAGTGAGACAATAACAAATGTCGCGAGACAGTTAGACGCCCATGAATGTCGAGGATCGCGCTGATTCATCGCGTGGCCTCGCTGGCACCCTGCTTGCGGAAGGAGCGCATCCCCTTCTCGGAGGTTCCTCATGCGTCTCGGTCACGTGCTCTTCGCCGCTGCATCCCTCGCCTCGCTCGCTGCATGTCAGGCCGAGCCTCTCGGTCGATCGAGCTACGCGGTCACGGCGTGCACCGAAGACGAGCTCTGCGCGGCGGGCGCGAGCTGCGTCGAGGACCGGTGCCTCGCGGCGTGTGCGTCGGACGCCGACTGTCCGAGCGAGGCCGTGTGCGTCGATGGCTCGTGCTGGGCGGGACGCGGCGAGGCCTGCGAGACCGACAGCGCGTGCGGGCCGATGCGGCTCTGCGTCGCGGGCGCGTGCGCGGACCTTCCTGGCTCGCTCGCGTGCGCGGCCGATGCGGACTGCCCCGCCGGCTCGCGCTGCGATGCGGGCGCATGTCGCGCTTCGAGCGGCTGTGAGCCGAGCGCCGAGGCGTGCAGCAACGGCGTCGACGACGACTGCGACGGTGTGGTCGACGAAGACTGCACGAGCGAGTGCACGCTCGACGCGGACTGCGCGGCGGGACAGGTGTGCGCGATGGGCGCGTGCGTGACCTCCGAGCTCGAGTGCGCGACCGATGCCGACTGCGGCGCGGGCAGCGCGTGCGTCGGCGGACGTTGCGAAGGCCGTGGCCTCGTCTGCAGCGCGGACGACGACTGCGCCGCGGGTCAGGTGTGCGTGTCGGGTGTGTGCTCCGGCGATCCGATGTGCGGCGCCGAGGTGTGCGGCAACGCCGTCGACGACGACTGCGACGGCCTCGTCGACGACGGCTGCGAGGACGCGTGCGCGACCGATGCCGACTGCGCCGCGGGTCAGGTGTGCGTGTCGGGCCTGTGCACGGCCGCATGACCCCGACGCAGCTCCTCTGATCCCGCGTGATCTGTCAGCCTGAGAGGCCTCGATGCACCGACCCACGAACGACCGCTCCGTCTCCCGCGTCCTTCGGCGCTCGCTCACGGCGCTGGTCGTCTCGTGGGGTCTCTCGGCGTGTCTGGCGACGCCGATCCCGGATCCGCCTTCGCTCGACGTGGCGCGCATGAGCCTGGTGCAGGCGAGCGCGAGCGAGGTGCGGCTCTCGGGCCGCGCGGGCGCGGTGCGACCGGGCGGTCGCGCCCTGCGCGTGACGAATCCCTCGGCGCCGATGTCGAGCGCGAGCGTCGCGATCTACACGGCGGCTGACGGCTCGTTCGGCGCGACGCTGCCGGGCGCCACCATCGACACGCTCTTCCTCGAGGGCCTGAGCGACACGGCCGACACGTTCGAGATCGCCGTGCGCCTCGAGGGCGGCACCGTGGTGGGCGCACCCGGAGGCAGCGACCGTGATGTCGACGGCTCCCCCGACGTGATCGACTGCGCTCCCGACGATCGCACGCAGAGCGGCCAGCGCTGTGGCATGGCGTGCGCGACGGACGGCGACTGCGCAGCAGGCCAGATCTGCTCGGGCGGTCTGTGCACGGTCTCGACGTGCGACGTGGCCGAGATCTGCGGCAACGGTGTCGACGACGACTGCGACGGTCTGAACGACGACGGCTGTTGATCCTCGCGTGATCAATCGGCGACGAGCGGCGACTCCTGATCGAGCACCCAGCTGCCGAGGTACGGGTAGAGCGCCCACTGACCTTGGTACGCCTGGTACGCGATGTACGCGGGGTAGAGCACCGAGAGCGCCCAGCCGACGAGGAAGAGCGGGATGAACGGCACGAGCAGGATCACGCCCACGCCGCACGTCACGAAGTAGAGGACGAAGAAGACGATCGTCGCGACGATCTGGATCGAGCTGAGCAGCGCCTGGAACCACGCAGCCTGGTTCACGTGGAAGAGCACGAAGGGGTTGCGGCTCGAGTTGATCACGAGCACGAGCGTCGGCGCGGCCACGGGGAAGAGGACGCCTGCGGTGATCAGTCCCACGAAGGCGCCGAGCAGGTGCGCGGCCGCGGCGTGCGTGCGGTCCTCGGAATTCTGGAGCGTCTGGCTCGCGATCGCGGAGTCCATCGCCGTGCGGAACGGTGCGGGGGCCATGGCGCGTACGATAGCAGCGCCTGCGTTCGTTCAGCGCGCGACGAGGGCTCGGCTGTCGGCGAGCACGAGCTCGAGCAGCGCGAGCGCGAGTGCGTCGGGCAGCTCCCTCTCTCGCGCGACGGACAGCCAGCGACCGCGGACGGCGCTCTCGCGCGCGGCATCGATGCGGGGGAGGGCGAAGGCGGCCTTGGCGTCGCGCATGCGCGACACGACGCCGCGTCGGCGCGCCAGCGTCTCGAGCAGCACGCGATCGATCGTGTCGATCTCGTCGCGCAACGAAGCGAGCTGCTCATCGGCGGTCGGTGCGGACATGGCCGAGGGCTACCACGCCCTCGACGCGAGTCGCTGGTATCCTCGCGCGATGCTCGAGCGGGTGGTTCGCGAGGCCTATCGACGTGAGCAGCTGCCTCCGTGGCTGCTCTGGACGCTCGCCGCCGACGGGATGCACGCGTGGTACGCGATGCTGCGCAAGGGGCTCACGCCGGTGCTCGGATCGCGCGAGCGAGCGGAGGACGAGATCGCGAAGGCCGCGGCGATCGGGTACCGCAAGCGATGGGATCGACTCGTCGAGCGACATCCGCGCCTCGCGGGGGATGAAGCACGAGCGGCGTCCGTGCTCGGTGCGCTCTCGATGGTGGCGCGTGATCCGAAGCGTCGTGCGTGGCCGTTCCGTGGGCTCTCGGGTGCGCCGCCCACGCGTCGGCGCGATCACCTCGCGCTCGAGTGGCGCCTCTTGCGTGACGTGCCCGTGATCGATCGCTGGCACGAGGTGACGACGCACCTCGGTGAGATCCTGATCGCGCTCACGCAGACGCTGCCGCGCGCCGTGCCGGTCGGCGCGAACGCCGCGCTCGGTCAGATCTGCTTCGAGGGCGGTCGCGCGAGCGCCGAGCGCGCCAAGGCGACGTTCTCGCTGCCCGATCGCCCCGAGAGCGCGATCGAGGTGCTGCGCATGAGCGAGTACGTGTTCCGCGTGAACCCGCACCACTGGCACGAGGCCGACGCCGCGGCGAACACCGGCATGATCGAGGGCACGGCCTGCCCGTGGTTCACCTCACCGGGCTGGTCGATGATGCACTGCGGGATCTTCGGACAGTTCCAGGCCGGCATCTCGTCGGTGTTCGGCCTTCGCTACCAGCTCACCAAGACGATCCCCAAGCACGGCGGGACCACCTGCCGCATCGATCTGCGCCCTCTCAAGCGCAAAGACGGAACGGTCGCCGGGATGGCGTCGGGCTGAGCCGCGCCGTAGACCCGCCGCCCCCATGAAGTCTCTCCGCACGCGCCCCGAAGTCCTCGCGCCCGCTGGTGATCGTGCGGCGCTCGAGGCCGCGATGCGCGCAGGCGCCGACGCCGTGTACTTCGGCCTCGCGCATTTCAACGCGCGCGCACGGGCCGCGAACTTCGACGAAGCGGGCCTCGCGGAGATCCTCGCCTCGCTCCATGCCCGCGGCGTGAAGGGCTACGTCACGCTCAACACGCTCGTGTTCGATCACGAGCTCGGCGCGATGGAGTCCGCGATCCGCGCTTGCGCGCGCGCAGGGGTGGACGCTGTGATCGTGCAGGATCTCGGCGTGCTCGCGATGGCGCGCGCGATCGCGCCCGAGCTGCGCTTGCACGCCTCGACGCAGATGACGTGCACCGACGCCGAGAGCGTGCTCTTCGCCAAGGACCGCGGCGTCTCGCGGGTGGTGCTCGCGCGCGAGCTGGGTCTGACCGAGATCACGGCCATCCAGCGTGCGTGCGAGCGCGAAGGCGGCATGGAGCTCGAGGTGTTCGTGCACGGCGCGCTCTGCATCGCGTACTCCGGGCAGTGCCTCACGAGCGAGGCGATCGGTGGCCGCAGCGCCAACCGCGGCGCGTGCGCGCAGGCCTGTCGCTTGCCGTACACGCTCGTCGTCGATGGGGAGAGGCGCCCGCTCGACGATCGTGCGTACCTGCTGTCGCCCGAGGATCTCGAGGCGAGCGCGCTGGTGCCCGAGCTCGCCGACGTCGGCGTCAGCTCGCTCAAGATCGAAGGTCGCCTCAAAGGCCCGGCGTACGTCGCGAGCACCACGCGCCTCTACCGCGCCGCGATCGACGGCATGGACGACGACGCCCTCGGCGCGCTGCGAGCCGAGGCTCTCCAGACCTACTCGCGCGGCTCGGGGCCCGGCTTCCTCGCGGGCATCGATCACCAGCGCCTGGTCGAGGCGCGCGGCTGCGATCACCGCGGCCTCGTGGTCGGTCGCGTCGCTGCGATCGAGCACGACGCGCGCCGCGCGATGATCGTGATCGAGCACACCGAGACGCGCGTCGCGCGCGGCGATGGTCTGCTCGTCGAGGGCGCGTTGGGCGGCGAGGGCGAGCTCGGTGGTCGCGTGTGGAACGTGGAGACGCGCGCGCGTGGCGAGCGGGGTGCGCGCGACGTCGAGCATGCCGGCGAGGGCAGCGTGGTGCGCGTCTGGCTCGGCCCCGATCGCACGCCCGACGCGTCGCTCGTGGGACGTCGCGTGTTCAAGAACGATGACCCTTCGCTCGAGAAGGCCGTGATCACTCGGCTCGATCGCGATCCGCACCGCGAGCCGATCGCCATCACGATCTCTGGCGAGACCGGTGCGCCGTTCACGCTGCGCGCAGAGAGCCGGCGGGGCCTGGTGGCCGAGGTGGTGGGCGACGCGGTCGTCGATCGCGCGAAGAAGCTGCCCACGCCGGATACGACGATCCGCGAGTCGATGGAGCGCCTCGGCGAGACGACGTTCGTGCTCGACTCGCTGACGATCGATCTGCCCGAGGATCGCTTCCTGCCGGTCTCGTCTCTCCACCGCGCGCGACGCGCGCTGACGGACGCGCTCACGAAGGCCGCGTCGCGTTCGATCGCGACCTCGTCCATCACCGCGAGCGCGCTCGTGGATCGGGCGCGGCCGCCCGAGCGCGACGCACCCTCGGGCGGCCTCTTCGTGCTCTGTCGCAACCTCGCGCAGGCGCGCGCCGCGATCGCCGCAGGTGCCGATGGTGTCTACCTCGACTTCCTCGAGCTCACGGGCACCGGTCAGGCCGTGCGCGCGCTGCGGAGCGAGGGCGCGAGGTTCGTGGGCGTCGCCCCTCCGCGCATTCGCAAGCCGGGCGAAGAGAAGATCCAGGGCTACCTCGACTCGCTCGCGCCCGATGCGGTGCTCGTGCGAGGCCTCGGGCACCTGCGCGAGGTCGGCCGTGCGCGCGCCGGACGATCCTCTGGATCGCCTTGTTTCGTGGGCGATTTCTCGCTGAACGTGACGAACAGGATCAGCGCGCGCGAGATCCTCGATGCGGGGCTCGACGCGTTCGTGCCCTCGTTCGATCTCGACGCGACGCAGCTGCTCGCGCTGCTCGACTCGCCGTTCGGTCCGTGGGCCGAGCTCGTGGTGCACCACCCGATGCCGCTCTTCCACATGGAGCACTGCGTGATCGCGGCGCTGCTGTCGGAGGGGCGCGATCACAAGACGTGTGGTCGACCGTGCGAGAAGCACGTGGTGGGTCTCCAGGATCGCGCGGGCATGGAGCATCCCGTCGAGGCCGACGTGGGCTGTCGCAACACCGTGTTCCATGCGCATGCGCAGTCCGCCGCGTCGCAGGTGCCACGCGCGATGGGCCTCGGCGTACGTCGCTTCCGCGTGGAGCTCGTGCGCGAGACCGAGGTCGAGGTGGAGCGCATCGAGCGCGGTCCAGAGGGCGGGGTCGGCGAAATCGGCGATGGCCTCGTGGGCCCCCGCCTGCCGCAATTCTTCCGGGGTCAGGCTGCTCGTCAGGCCGAAGACATGGGCGCCCGAGGCGCGGGCGGCGCGCAGGCCGGAGGGGGAATCCTCGAAGGCGAAGCTGAGCGAGGGCGTGACGCCGAGCCGGCGCATCGCTTCCTGGTAGGGCAGGGGGTCGGGCTTGGAGCGGACGCATTCCTCGCCGATCACCAGTTCGGTCAGCCGCGCCGCGAGGCCGCCCGCCGCTAGCATCGCCTCGGCGTTGGCCCGGGGGGCGTTGGTCACCACGGCGAGCCCCGCGCCCGCGGCCTCCGCCCAGTCGAGCAGGGGCGCAAGCCCCGCCACCGGGGCGACCGAGGCGGCGAGCGCCTCGCGGAACAGCGCCTCCTTGCGGTCGACCAGGGCGAGCGCGTCGGGGCGGTCGGGAAACCAGTCCCGGGCGATCTGGAGGTTCGGCTTGCCCATGATGCCGGTGCGATAGGCCTCCCAGCCCAGAGGCGGCAGACCGATTTCCTCCATCACCCGGGAAAAGGCGGCGTGGTGCAGGTGGTCGCTTTCGATCAGCGTGCCGTCGAGGTCGAAGAGCAGGGCGAAGCGGGGCATCGGGCGGGCCTCAGAGACTGTCTGGACATGCGGCGACGGAGAGCCGACGCGGGCGTTTCGGGAATCCGGCAGGAGAGCCTTTCCGTCAATATCGGGATATGGGCGGGAAGGATCGACGTTCCGGGAAAAGATCCGTCGGGTCGACCCGTCCGAAGTTTCGGATGGCCTCTCAGGCGCGGGGTTCGGCCCAGCCCTCGTTAGCGACGAGGGCGCGGACGGCTTCGGCGGGAAAGGCGAACTCGATGCGCTCGACCTCGACCGCCGCGATCTCGACGGCGTCGCCGTCCACCACATAGGCCTCGCCCGGGCGCCATTCGGCGCGATAGGCCTCGGCGTCGCGGCCGCGCAGGACGCAGGCGTCGATCGCTTCCTCGAAGCGGTGGGAGAGCCGGGCCTTGGCGGCCGCGCGGCCCTCGCCGACGATGACCTGGGCGGGAATGTCGCGCCAGTACAGGATGCGGACCTCGGGCATGGGAACCCCCTTCGCTCGGACGGACCCTCGCCAGTTAGCCGTTGCCCGGGCCGCTGGCCAGAGGTAATGACGTCGCGCAACATTCATTGTCGGTTCGGACCGGTGCGCATGACCACGACGTCCAAGGCCCTGCCGGGTCTGTCCTTCGAATTCTTTCCCCCCGGCACGCCGGAAGGCGGCCTGCGGCTGTGGCGCTCGGTGGAGCGGCTCGCGCCCCTCGCGCCGCGCTTCGTCTCCGTCACCTACGGCGCGGGCGGGGCGACCCGGGACCGCACGGCGGCGGCGATCCAGGCGATCATCGAGCGGGCGCACCTGAACGTCGCGGGCCACTTGACCTGCGTCGGCGCCACCCGCGAGGAAACCCTGGCGGTGGCCCGGGGCTACGGGCGGATGGGCGCCCGGCGGATCGTGGCGCTGCGCGGCGACCCGCCCCAGGGCGCGACGCGGTTCGAGCCCCATCCCGAAGGCTTCCGCTCGGCCGCGGAGCTGGTGGCGGCGCTGGCGGCGGGCGAGTTCGAGATCTCGGTGGCGGCCTATCCCGAGAAGCATCCGGAGGCGGCGAGCCTCGCCGCGGACATCGACAACCTCAAGCGCAAGATCGACGCGGGCGCCTCGAACGCGATCACCCAGTTCTTCTTCGACAACGGGGATTTCCTGCGGTTCCGCGACGCCTGCGCGGCGGCGGGCATCTCCGCCCCGATCCTGCCGGGGGTGCTGCCGATCGAGAAGTTCTCCCGCATGGTGAACTTCGCCGCGCGCTGCCAGGCGCGGGTGCCCGAGCGGCTGCACGAGGCCTTCGGCAAGGCGACCGACGACGCGGCGGCCTGGGCCCTGTCGGTGGAGGTGGCGGCCGACCAGTGGCGCGAGCTGATCGCCGAGGGGGTGGAGCATCTGCACGTTTACACCCCTCAACAACCCCGACCTGAGCTTCGAGATCTGCCGGGCGCTCGGCTACGAGGCGCAGCCGCTCGCCGTGGCGGGCGGCGCGGCCTGAAGCCCGACCCCGACCCTCAGATCCCGAGGGCTTGATCCTGAGGCCCGACTTCGAGCTCTGTCCGGCGGGAGGTCACTCCGGCCGGCGGAAGGCGAGGAGGGTCGCGGTCAGGATCTGCACGACCTCGCCGCGCTGGTTGCGGGTCTCGCTGCGCAGGGTCACCATTCCCCGGTCGGAGCGGGAGCGGGAGGCGGCGACCTTCTCCACCCGGCTCTCCACCGTCAGCCGGTCCCCCGGGCGGGTCGCCTGGGGCCAGCGGATTTCCCCGCCGCCGCCGATGACGCCGCCCGCGAGGGGGACGCTCTCGGTCAGCAGGCGCATGGTGACCGCGGCCGTCTGCCAGCCGCTGGCGGCGAGGCCGCCGAAGAAGGTCCCCTCCGCCGCCGCCTCGTCGAGGTGGAAGGGCTGGGGGTCGTACTGACCGGCGAAGGCCTTGATCGACTCGGTCGTCACCTCCTCCGCGCGGCTGGCGAAGGTCTGGCCTTCGTGCAGATCCTCGAGATAGAGGGCCATGGCGCGCTCCTTGGCGGGTGGGGAGGCGGGGGACTGTCCCGGTCAGCCTCGGGATCTCGCCCCGGGGCGGGCCCGCCGTCAAGCCTCTCGCCGCGGGGGCCCCGCCCGGATAAGGAGGGCGGATGACCGAGCCGCGCGACATTTTCCTCGTCTGCCCCCCGGGGCTGGAGCCCCTGCTGCGCGACGAGGCGGCGGAGGCGGGCTTCGCCGCGCCGCGGGCGGTTCCCGGCGGGGTGGAGACCGCCGGCGGCTGGCCCGAGGTCTGGCGGGCGAACCTGACCCTGCGCGGCGCGACCCGGGCGCTGGTCCGGCTGGGGGCGTTCCGGGCGATGCACCTCGCCCAGCTCGACAAGCGGGCGCGGAAGTTTCCCTGGGCCGAGGTCCTGCCCCGGGGCGCGGCCGTGCGGGTGGAGGCGGTTTGCCGGCGGTCGCGGATCTATCACGCGGGCGCGGCGGCGCAGCGGATCGAGACGGCGCTGCGGGAGGAGATGGACGCCCGGATCGCGCCGGAGGGGGTGCGGGTCCTGGTCCGGATCGAGGACGACCTCTGCACGGTCAGCCTCGACACCTCTGGGGAGGGGCTGCACAAGCGGGGCCACAAGCTCGCGGTCGGCAAGGCCCCCCTGCGGGAGACGCTGGCGGCGCTGTTCCTGCGGGGCTGCGGGTTCCGGGGGACGGAGCCGGTGGTCGATCCGATGTGCGGGTCGGGGACCTTCGTCATCGAGGCGGCGGAGATCGCGGCGGGGCTCCCCCCCGGACGGGGGCGGCGCTTCGCCTTCGAGGGGTTCGCGGGCTTCGACCCGGAGGCCTGGGCGGCGATGAAGGCGGCCGCGGCGCCGCGGACCCCGGCGGCGCGCTTCCAGGGGTCGGACCGGGACCAGGGCGCGGCGCGGATGGCGACGGAGAACGCGGCCCGGGCGGGAGTCGCGGACTGGTGCGACTTCGCCCGGACGGCGGTCAGCGACCTGGAGCCGCCGCCGGGACCGCCGGGCCTCGTCATCGCGAACCCCCCCTATGGGGCGCGGATCGGCGAGCAGCGGCTGCTCTTCGGCCTCTACGGGGCGCTCGGCAAGACCCTGCGGGAGCGGTTCAAGGGCTGGCGGGTCGGGATCGTCACCAGCGACGCCGGCCTCGCCCGCGCCGCCGGCCTGCCCTTCGGGCCGCCGGGGCCGCCCGTGGACCATGGGGGGCTGAAGATCCGCCTGCATTCCACCGGGCCCCTGGGCTGAAGGGGCCCCGTAACACACGTGTTATCGGGGTCAAGGCAATGATATTGCTTGGTATTCAAATTTCCATCAACCGGATGGAAAGGTGGGTTGAGAAGGGGTGAAGCGCGGCGGGCGGCGTCGGGCGCGACGCCTCCGGCCTCTTTTCCCACGCCCGGCGGGCCGGGCGGCCGGGCGCCCACCCTCCAGGGCCCGGCGGCGCGGCGCCCGGGGGGGCGACCGCCCGGGCAGGGTTCGGGAGGCGCGGCGGCCCGGGCGATTTCCCTGGCCCGGGCCGCCGCGCCTTCGGGATCAGGCGGCCTCGAAGAGGTGCGCCTTGTCCGGCTCGAAGCCGAGCAGCATCTCGGCGCCGAGGTCGAAGGCCTGATCGCCGTCGAGGGCGACGACGATCCGGCCGCCCGAGGTCAGCTCCAGGTTGACGACCGTCTCGGTGCCGAGGCGCTCGACGAGGGCGACGCGGCCGTGGAGATGGCCGCGGTCCGCCGCTGCGCCCGGGTGCAGGAACTGCGGCCGCACGCCGAGGACGGCGCGGCCGCCGGCGGCGAAGCGCCCGACCGCGTGCGGGATGCGCACGGGCTCGAGCGCCGGCGAGGCGACCGTCACCGCGCCGTTGCCCGCCTCCTTCACCTCGACGTCGAGGAAGTTCATCTTGGGGCTGCCGAGGAAACCCGCGACGAACTGGTTGGCCGGGTTGTGGTAGAGCTCCAGCGGGGAGCCCACCTGCATCACCTCGCCCGCGCGCAGCACCACGATCTTGTCGGCCAGCGTCATCGCCTCGACCTGGTCGTGGGTGACGTAGATCATCGTCGCGCCGAGATCCTTGTGGAGCTTGCCGATCTCCATGCGCATGTCGACGCGCAGCGCCGCGTCGAGGTTCGACAGCGGCTCGTCGAAGAGGAACACCTTGGGCTTGCGCACGATCGACCGGCCGATCGCCACCCGCTGGCGCTGGCCGCCCGAAAGCTGGCTGGGCTTGCGGTCGAGCAGGTGCTCCATCTGCAGGATGCGCGCGGCCTCGCCGACCGCCCGCTCCTTCTCCGTCTTGGGCGCGCCGGCGAGGGTCAGGCCGAAGCCGATGTTCTCGCGCACCGTCATGTGCGGGAAGATCGCATAAGACTGGAAGACCATGGCGATCTCGCGCTCGCGCGGCTGGGCGTCGTTGACGCGCCGGCCCTCGATCATCAGGTCGCCGCTGGTGATCTCCTCAAGGCCTGCGATCATGCGCAGGAGCGTGGACTTGCCGCAGCCCGAGGGGCCGACGAAGACCACGAACTCCCCGTGCTTGATGTCGAGGCTCACGCCCTTGATGATGTCGACCTTGCCGTAGCTTTTCTTCAGGTCGACGAGCTTCACGTCCGCCATTGTCGCTTCCCCCCTTGTCCTCAGCCGAGCTTCAGCAGGCCGTCCGGCTGCGCCGTGACCGGCGCCGGATCGGAGATTTCGCCCACGAAGGCGCCGCCCCCGGGATTGTGCAGGAAGCCCAGGAGCTTCATCCCGTCGTCCGCCATGACGATGCGCGCCGCATACCGGTTCACCGCCGGATCGCCGTCGAGGAACGCGCCCGGCGCCACCTCCCAGGGGCCGCGGGGATCGTCGGCGACGAGGTAGTGCGTGCCGCGCACCGGCGCGCCCGGGTAGGTCGCGCGGTAGGCCTCGGCGTAGTGCTCCGGCGCGGTGCAGAAGAGGCAGCACCAGCGGCCGTCGATCTCGAAGACCTGCGGCACCTCGAGCTGGCCGAAGGCGCCGCCCGCATAGACCGGATCCTGGAGCGTCCAAGTCATCAGGTCCGGCGAGGTGGCGAAGCCGACGGCGCCGCCGGCGTTCGGCTCCGCCGTGCCGGGGATGCGGGCGGTGAAGAACATCATCCAGCCGCCCCGGGGATCGCGCATGACCCAGGGGTCGCGGCAGGCGCGGTCGTGCCAGTGGCCGGGGGTGTATTCCTCGTAGCGCGCGTCGATGTCGAGCGCGAGGCCCGAGCCGACCCGCGTCCAGGCGTGCAGGTCGGTCGAGACGGCGTGGCCGATCCGCTGCTTCATCCCCTCCTCGGCCCGGCAGGTGCCGGTGTAGAAGAGGTGCCAGAGCCCGTCGTCGCCCTTGACCACCGAACCCGTCCAAGTGGTGTAGTCGTCCCAGGCGGGGCTGGGCGCCGGGGCGAAGGTCGTGCCCTTGTGCTCCCAGTTCACGAGGTCGCGGCTGGTCGCGTGCCCTTGGGTCACGTTGAAGTGGCGCAGGTCGGGGTCGCCGAGCGACTTGTCGGCCTGAAGGAAGAACCCGTGCCAGAGGTCGCCGTCGCGGACGTACCAGCTGTCCCAGATCCACTTGTCGGGGAGTGCGATGGTCATGATCAGCCTTTCACGCCGGTGGAAGCGATGGAGGAAATGAAGGCGCGCTGGAGCACGAGGTAGAAGGCGAGCACGGGCACGGTGATGACCGAGAGATACGCCATCAGCTCGCCCCAGGGGGTGTTGAGCTGGAAGAAGTACTGGAGCCCGACCATCACCGGCCGGTATTCTTCGGCCTGGGTGACCATGAGCGGCCAGAGGTACTGGTTGTACATGTAGAGGAACTTCAGGATCGCCGCGGTGGCGATGACCGGGCCGGAGAGCGGCATGACCACCCGCCAGTAAATCTGGAACCAGGACGCGCCCTCGACGCGGCAGGCCTCGATCAGCTCGCGCGGCAGGTCCTTGAAGAACTGCACGAAGAGGAAGATCGTCAGCCCGTCCGAGATGAAGGGCACGATCTGCACCCGGTAGCTGTTGAGCCAGCCGACGCTGATCCCCTCGGGCCCGATCCAGGGCAGGTTGTTCACCACGATCAGCATCGGGATGGCGATGGTCTCGAAGGGAACGATCAGCGTCGCGATGATGACCGCGAGCGCCACGTCGCGCCCCCGCCAGTTCAGGAAGACGAAGGAGAAGGCCGCCATCGAGCAGATGAAGAGCGAGAGCGCCACCGTCACCCCGGTCACCAGCACCGAGTTGAAGATGAAGGTGGCCACCGGCGCCCGGGCGAAGGCGCCGACGTAGTTCGTGAAGGAGACGTCGCCCACCGGCAGGAAGGCGCGCAGGCTCGACGTGTCGGCGAGGAGCTGGGCGTCGGGCTTGAGCGAGGACATCACCATGAAGAGCAGCGGTCCGACGAAGATCGCCGCGCCGATCAGCAGCAGGCCGTAGCGCCAAGCGCGGTCGAGGCCCTGGTTCTTTCCTTCGACGGCGGCCATCAGGTCTTCTCCCGGGTGAGGTGGCGCTGGATGAGCGAGATGGAGAGCACGATCAGGAAGAGCACGACCGAGATCACCGAGCCGGCCGCGATGTCCTGCTTGCGGTAGCCGCGCTCGACCGCCTGGAAGACCATGGTCTGGGTGGAGTCGACCGGGCCGCCCTTGGTCATCACGTCGATCTGGGCGAAGAGGGCGAAGGCCTGCATGGTGATGACGATGAGCACCAGCACCGCGGTGTTGCGCAGGCCCGGCCAGGTGACGTAGCGGAACGCCTGCCAGCGGGACGCGCCCTCGATGTTCGCCGCCTCGTAGAGGGTCGGCGGGATGGTCTGGAGGCCGGCGAGCCAGATGACCATGTGGAAGCCGACCGCCTGCCAGATCGACATGGCGATGATGGCGGGAAGCGCGGTCGAGGGGTTGCCGAGCCAGTCGACGGGCTGGAAGCCGCCGAAGGTCATCCAGGCGAGGACGTTGTTCAGAAGCCCGTTGGAGGGCGCGTAGATGAAGCGCCAGAGCAGCGAGACGACGACGATCGAGACGACCACGGGCATGAAGTAGACCGCCCGGAAGACGTTGATGCCGCGGAGCTTCTGGTTGACCATGAGCGCGAGCAGGAGCGCGAGCCCGCCTTGGAGCGGCGCGACGAAGATCACGAAGACGAAGGTGTTGCGCAGCGCCTTCATGAACACCACGTCGCGCGCCAGCACGTAGGTGCGCTTTTCCCCGTGCTGGAAGCTGAACCATTCCTGCATCCCCTGGAGACGGGGATAGTCCGGGTTGTTGCGGGTGTAGCCGCGCAGCCGGGGGTAGGTCGGCTCGCCGGCCGCGTCGCGCTCGATCGCGCCGGCGGCGTCGCGTTCGGGCTCGAGGGTGAGCACCCCGACGCCGAGCAGCTGGCGGAAGTTCTGCGTGCCGACCCATTCGGTCGGATTGGGCGAGAACAGCCGCTGGTTGGTGAAGCTGAGCCCGAAGGCGAGCACGAAGGGCAGGATGATGAACAGCAGGATCAGGCCGAAGGCGGGCGCGGCCATTCCCCAGCCGGCGCCGTTCGACGACAAGAGGCGAGAGCCGGATGCGGCCATGCCTTCCTCCCGAGAATGTTGCGTTGGGACGGCGCGGCGCCGTGGGCCGAGGGGCCGGCGGCGCCGCGGGGGGCTTAGGCTTTACTGGTGGCCGTAGCCCTTGTTGTTGGCGATGTCCGCGTCGATCTCGTCGACGGCCGCGTCGAGCACGCTCGCCGGATCCGCCCCGTCGGCGATGTCGGCCGCCGCCTTCTGGAAGATCTTGCTCTCGACCACGTAGCCCGGCGTCACCGGCCGGAGCTCGCCCTGCTTCTCGGAGAGGTCGTAGAAGACCTCCATCGGTTTGCCGGGGGCGTAGTACTTGCTGGCCTCCGCCGCGGCGCGGGTGGGCGGGATGAGCCCGATCGCGTCGGAGAAGGCGGTGAAGTACTTGTCCTGGAGCGCGAATTCGATGAAGGCGTTCGCGCCGTCCTGGTGCGGGCTCTTGGCGGAGACGCCGAACTGCCAGGAGGCCGCGCCGATCTTCGGGCCCTGGCCGAAGTCGGGGGCGGGAAGGAAGAGGAGGTCGTCGCCGAACTTCTCGAGGCTCGACAGCGCCAGCCAGTTGCCGGTCCAGTTGAGCGCGTACTTGCCCTCGGAGAAGCCGTTCTGGTGGTCGGCGAGGGACTGGGAGGTGCCCGGGACCATGCCCGAGGTCACCAGGCCCTGGAACCACTCGCCCCACTCGATGCCGGCCTCGCCGTTCAGCGCGCCCTCGGCGGTGGCGTAGCCGTCGCGGTTCACCAGGTCGCCGCCGAAGCTCCAGAGGAAGGGCAGGTAGGCGTAGGGATACCATTCGCCCTTGTCGGCCATGCCGATGTTGAGCGGAAACTGGTACTTGCCCGTCGCCTTGAGGGTGGCGAGGATCTCGTCGAACTCCTCCCGGGTCCAGGGGGCGTCAAGCGTCGGAATGCGGATGCCGTTCTCCTCCAGCACCGATTTCCGCGCGAACATGGCGAGCGCCGCGTCCCAGAAGCCGACCGAATAGATCTGGTCGTTCCACTTGCCGATCACGCCGGGCAGGAAGCCCTCGAGCTTGGCCGGGTCGATCGTCAGCGGCGCGAGATAGCCCGCCCAGGCCCAGTTGGGCATGATGGGGCCGTCCACGTCCAGGATGTCGGGCAGCTTGCCCGAGAGCGCGGCGGCGGTGACGGAGTCGTTGTAGCCCACCTGCGGGAACTGCTCGATCGCCACCTTCCAGTCGCCCTGCGAGGCGTTGAAGTCGGCGACGATGCCTTCGAGGATGTTACGCTCCGCCTCGTTGCCGGCGCCGTGGTACCAGAGGCTGAGCTCGGTCTGGGCGAAGGCGGCCCCGGAGAGGCAGCTGGCTGCGAGCAGGGCGGCGAGCGCCCCGGTGATCCTGGTCATGCTTGTCTTTCCTCCTGGTTTTATCGTTGGCCTTGCGGCCGCGCCGGGCCCGGCGTGACCGAGTCGCGCCAGCGCAGCGCGCCGCGCACCTCGATGCGGGTTCCGCGCGCGAGCGGCGCATCGCCGCGCAGCGCGCCGATCATCAGCTGCGCCGCCGTCTCGCCCATCCGAAGATAGGGAAGCTCCATGGTGGTGAGCGGCGGGTGCAGGATCTCGGAGATCATCCGGTAGTCGTCGTAGCCCGCGACCGACATCCGCTCCGGCACCGCCAGCCCGCGGGCGCGCAAGAGCCCGTAGACCGCGACCGCCAGCCGGTCGTTGCCGCAGAGGAGCGCGGTCGGCGGCTCGGCCGAGGCCATCATGGCGTCGATGGCCGCGCCGATCGCCTCCTGTTCCTCCGGGCCGCCGTCCCGGTCGGCCTCGGCCACCAGGGCCGGATCGAAGGGGAGCCCCGCCGCCGCGAGCGCCCGGCGGTAGCCTTCGAGCCGCAAAGGTTGGGCGCGGAGCGCCGGGGGCAGGGTCAGGTAGCCGATGCGCCGATGCCCCTCGGCGATCAGCGCCGCGGTCAGCGTCTCCTGGCCGTGGACGTCGTCGGGGAGCACGCAAGGGGTGCCTGCGTCGTCGAAGGCGTTGACGAGCAGGAGCGGCGCCGGGCCGCCCGGGCCGGGCCCCGCCATTTCCGGCAGGTCGATGCGCATGTGGTGGGAGGCGACGTAGAAGACCCCCTCGACCCGGTGCTCCTGCAAGGTGCGGAAGAGCCGGGGGGCCGCGGCGATGTCGCCGCCGGTGTCGGAGATCAGCAGCGTCAGCCCCTGGGCCGCGAGGCTGCGCTGGATGCCCTGCACGATCTGGAGGTCCGGCAGGCCGGTGGCGGCTCCGCCCGCGGGCCGGCCGCTGATCGCCCCGGTGACGAGGCCGACCAGGCCGGTGCGCTGGGAGCGCATCGCCCGCGCCGCGCTCGACGGCACGTAGTCGAGGTCGCCCATCGCCGCGAGCACCGCCGCGCGCGTGCGGGCGTTGACCGGCGCGTCGCCGTTGATCACCCGCGACACCGTCTTGGGCGAAACGCCGGCCGACCGGGCGACATCATAGATCGTCGACACCCGAGGACTCCCCCTCCCGAGTCATGACACCGGTGTCATGACATCGGTGTCATTAACAGTCGGCGACGATTCGATCCAGTTTTTTCTGATGCTGGGGAAAGGGCAGCCGAGGGGGGGCCGGGCCGGTCCCGCGGCCGTCCGAAAACCCCGGGGCGCGGGGGGATGCGTCGGGGCGAAGGGCTGGGCGTCCTTCGCGGGAGCCGGCCGGGGGAGGCTCCGGTCCGGTGCTTTGGTCCGGGGGAGGCCCCGGTCGGGGAAGTCCGGACCGGATCTCCGCGGCCTCGCTTCAGAGGCCGCCTGAAGGTTCGGAGGGGTCGACCCGAGGGGTTCTTTCCTGCCCCGGGGCGTCGCGCCGGTCCGCTGCTATCGGCTGAGGGACAGGAGTTCCTGCCGGGAGCCCGGAAATCCCGCGCCGGCGCTTTGCCGGCGCGGGTCCGGCCCGTCTCTCAGATGACCCGTTTCTCAGATGAGGCCGTACTGGCGCGCCTTCATCTTGAGGAAGTCGAGCCCGTCGGTCAGCACCTCCTCGCGGGAGGGGGCGACGTCGCGCCAGACCGACAGGGCCGAGGCGATCTGCGGGGGGACGGTGATGAAGCTTTCCATCGCCATGCCGCCCTTGAACTCGATGGCCGCGAGGGCGGCGAAGACCTCGTCCCACTGGATCGTGTCCATGCCGGGAGTGCCGCGGTCGGAGGCCGAGAGGTGGATGTACTTCAGATGCTCCCGCGCGCGGAGGATGCCGTTGGCGAGGCCCTTTTCCTCGATGTTCATGTGATAGGTGTCGAGGTGCACGAAGACGTTGTCCGCCCCGATCCGCTCGCAGAGCCGGACGGCCTGGTCGGCGGAGTTGACGAGGTGGTTCTCGTAGCGGTTCACCGCCTCGAGCCCGTAGCCCATGCCCTTGGAGCGGGCGTAGGCCGCGGCCTTCTCGACCACGCGGGCGGTGGCGTCGTATTCCGCCTCGGTCGGCCGCTTGCCGGTGCGCTGGCCGATCCCGCCGTAGATGACGCCGCTGAGCGCCTTGGCGCCGATGGCGTCGGAGACGTCGATCGCCATCCTGAGGAAGTCGAGCGCGCCCTCGGGGTTGTTCGTGGGCAGCCGGTCGAGCGGCATCCCGAGGGAGGCGACGCATTCGACCTCATGCTTCTCCAGGAGGCCGCGGGTGTGGGCGATGTCGAGGCCCTCGGGATCGAGCATGGTGATCTCGAGGAAGTCGATGTCGTATTTCACCGCCTCGGGGATGGCGAATTCCGCCGCCGCGCGGTCCCATTCCATGGCCCACATCGCGGTGTGGACGCCAAAGCCGCTCACGCTCATTTCAGGTTTCCTTTCAATAGGGTGGAGAGGGGCGTCCGCGGTCACCGGAGGCCGGTGACGAGCCAGCCCCAGACGTAGCGCATCACCATCACGGCGATCAGGATGCCGCCCCAGAGGGCGGTGGCGAGGTGCTGGTTGACCCCGAGGAGGTTGAGGCCCGAGCCGATGACCTGGAGGATCACCAGCGCGAGGATCACCGGCGTCACCCGCCCGAAGCCGCCGAAGGGATCGACCCGGCCGAGGAAGCAGGCGAGCACGGTGATGAGCAGATAGGCCTCGCCATGGCCGACCCGGACCGAGTTGAAGCGGGAGGCCATCACCACGCCGGCCACGGCGCACATCAGCCCGGAGAGGACGTAGACCATGGTCAGCGCCCGCTTGGTGTTGACGCCGGAATAGCGCGTCGCCTCGAGGTTCGAGCCGATCTGGTAGATGGAGAAGCCGAGCCGGGTGCGGGTGAGGATCACCCCCCAGCCCAGCGCGCAGAGCCCGAAGATGACGAGCGGCACGGGAACGCCGAGGATCTCGCCCTGGCCGAGCCAGATCAGCTCCGGCGGGAAGCCCGAGATGCTGCCCCCGCGGGTGAGGAATTCGCCGAGGCCCCGCAGGAAGATCATCATCGCCAGCGAGGCGAGGATGGGGTGGGCGCCGGTGTAGGCGACGACGGCGCCGAGCGCCCAGCCGATCGCCGCGCCGGCGGCGAGGGCGAGGAGGATGGCGAGGAGGAGGACGAGGGGGCCCGCCTCGGCGCCGCCGCCCCACATCAGCGTCCAGGCGAGCACCAGGCCCGCGATGTTCGCCGAGTAGGTGATGGCGAGGTTGAGGCCGCCCGACAGGATCGGGATCAGCATGGCGAGGGTGAGCAGCCCCAGTTCCGGCAGCTGGTAGGCGACGGAGGAGAAGGTCGCCCCGGTGAGGAAGCGCGGGCTGATCAGGGAGAAGAGGGCCACGAGGGCGAGGAGCAGCGCCACGAGGGCGAGGTTCTCCCGGCTGGCCGGGACCGAGGCCCGGCCGGAGGCGGGCCGGCCGGAGAACATGCGCGCGAGGGTCTCTCTCATTTCGCGCCTCCATCGGCGGGGCGGGGCGTGCGGCCGGGGCGGCGCAGGCGTTCGGCGAGGTAGGAGAGGCTTTCGCTCGACATGCTGATGGCCACGAGGATGATGAAGCCCACGATCATGCGGAAGGCGTAGGGGGAGACCCCGAGCAGGTTCAGGCCGTTCTGGGTGATGGCGATGAGCGCGAGGCCGAGGATGGCGCCGAGCAGGGTGCCGCGCCCGCCGCCCAGGCGCGCGCCGCCCAGGACCACGGCGGCGAGCACCTCGAGCTCCCGGCCGTAGAGGGCGTTCGGCACCACCTCCTGGGCGTAGTGGGCCTGCATCAGCCCGGCGACGCCGGCGCAGGCGCCGAGCCAGCCGTACGCGAGGTAGTGCATGGCTCCGATGTTGACGCCGAGCCGCCGGGCGCCCTCGACGTTGTCGCCCATGGCGAAGAGCTGCCGGCCGTAGCTGAGCCTGCGCATCAGGAACCAAGTGGCGAGGACCACGACGGCCATGACGAGGACCGGCAGGGTGATCTCGGCCCAGCCCGAGGCGGTCTCGTATTCGAAGAGGATGACCCGGCGCGACAGCCAGTCCGGCAGGACGAAGATCGACACGCCCCCGGTGAAGAACATCAGCAGGCCGAAGAAGAGGTTGAAGGTCGCGATGGTCACGACGATCGAGATCAGGCGGAAGCGGTAGATGAGGGTGGCGTTCAGCGCCCCGAGGCAGAAGCCGAGGAAGGCGCAGAGGAGGAAGCCGACCGCCCAGGTTCCGCCGCCGATCTTCATCAGCAGGGTGACGGCGACGTACTGGACGACCGAGGCCGCCACCGCGAAGGAGATGTCGATGCCGCCGGCGACGAGCACGACCAGGAGCCCGGAGGCGAAGATGACGTTGACCGCCGAGGAGTTGAGCAGGTCGAAGGCGTTGACCAGCGTGAAGAAGGTGTCGGTGGTCAGGGCGAGGCCGGCGCAGATGCAGGCGATGACCACGAAGAGCCAGCGCTCGGTCGGGCCGATCGCGGAAAGCGGGTTAGGCATGGACCGCCTCCTCGACATGGGCGAGCGTGGTGCGGGCGGGGACGAATTCCTGGATCAGGCGTCCGTCGCGCATATGCAGGATGCGGTCGGCGTTGAAGTAGACTTCCGGCGCCTCGTCCGAGATCAGGAGAATGGCGAGGCCCGCTTTGGCGAGCTGGTCGACCACCTCGAAGATCCCGGCGCGCGCGCCGACGTCCACGCCCACCGTCGGGCTGTCGAGGATGAGCAGCCGGGGCTCGGTCGCAAGCCACTTCGACAGCACGATCCGCTGCTGGTTGCCGCCCGAGAGGGTCGAGACCGGGTCTTCGGGCGCGCCGATCTTGACCCTCAGCCGCTCGATCCAGCCGTCGACGAGCGTCTTCTTCTTCGCCGGCGACAGAAGGTTGCCCGCCCCGAGCAGGCGGTCGAGCACGGTGACGGCGATGTTGTCCGCGATCGACTGCGGCTGGACGAGGCCGAGCGACAGCCGATCCTCGGAGACATAGGCGATGCCCGCCCGGATGGCGTCGCGGTTCGAGGCCATGCGGAGCGGCTGTCCCTGCCAGCGGATCTCGCCCGCGTCGGGACGGGTCATGCCGAAGAGCGTCAGCGCAAGCTCGGTTCGGCCGGAGCCGAGGCGCCCCGTGAGGCCGACGATCTCGCCCGGGGCGATGGCGAGGCTGACGTCCTCGTATTCCCCTTCGCGCGAGAGGTTGCGCACCTCGAGGATCGGCGCGGCCTTGCGGGGCGCCTCGGGCCGGGGGGCGTAGTCGAAGCGGCTGCCGGTCATCAGTTCGGTCAGCCGGGCCTGGGTCATGCCCCTGGTCGAATAGGTGCCGACGTAGCGGCCGTCGCGCAGCACGGTGACGCGCGAGGCGATGTCGAGCACCTCCTTCAGCCGGTGCGAGACGAAGACCACGGCGATGTTCTGGGCGCTCAGCCGCCGCACGATGGCGATGAGCGCGTCGGTCTCCTTCTGGGAGAGGGAGGCGGTCGGCTCGTCCATGAAGACGAGGCGCGCCTCGGCGACCAGCGCCCGGGCGATGGCGACGAGCTGGCGGTTGGCGATGGAGAGGCTGCGCACCGGGGCGTCGAGGGGAATGTCCACCCCGAGCCGCTCCAGGATGCCCGCGGCCTGGCGACGCATCGCCGCCCGGTCCACCAGCCGGGGCCGGGCCCCGAGGTTGCGCTCGAAGGCGATGTTCTCGGCGACCGACATCTCGGGGAAGAGCGCGAGATCCTGCCAGATGACCTGGATCCCCAGCGCCCGCGCCCTGGCGGGATCGAGGCCGGTCATGTCCGCGCCGTCCCATTCCATGATCGCGCCGGCGTCGGGCTGGTGGACGCCGCTGACCGTCTTGATCAGGGTCGACTTGCCGCAGCCGTTCTCGCCCGCGAGGCAGAGGACCTCGCCGGGACGGACGTTGAAGGTGATGTCGTCGAGCGCCTGGACGCCGCCGAAGCGCTTCGACACCCGTTCGAGTCGCAGGAGATATGGGCCGCCTTCGCCGGCCGCCGTCGCATCGTCGTTCATGGAGGAATCCTTCGCCTGGCCGCGCGCAGCCGACGTCCATCTCGCGGGGAGGGTGGTCGGGAAGGCGGGGCCGGCGCGGGGAGGCGCGCCGGCCCCGGGGGCCTCAGAGCCCCATCGCCGCCAGATCGTCGACGGTGTTGACGTTGATCTCGACCAGCTCGTCGACGATGATGTCCTTGTTCTCGACGTCGGGCTCGATGACGCCGAGGCCCTCGATCTCCATGCCCGCCTTGATCGGCTCGCCCTTCGCGAGCATGGTCCCGAGGGTGACGAAGACCTCGCCCGCCTGCTTCGGGTTCCACATGTAGCCGCCGGAGAGGATGCCCTCGTGCATCAGGGCGCGGCCCTGGCCCGGGGAGAACGGCCCCATGACGATCACCTCGCCGCCCTTGCGCCGCTCCTCGACGGCGCGCGCGGCGCCGATCGGGCCCTGGCTGCCGAAGGCGAGGAAGCCCTTGAGGTCGGGGTTGGCGCGCATCAGGTCGAGGGCGGTCTTGCGGGAGGCGTCGACGTCCTCGGCGACGCCGTAGCGGTCGCCCACCAGCTGCATGTCGGGATAGTTCGCCTTGATGTAGGCGATGGCCGCGTCGGCCCAGGCGTTGTGCAGCGGCACGGTCAGGCCGCCGACGAAGACCGCGTACTTGCCCTGGCCGTGGAGCATCTCGCCGAGCTGCTTGCCGTAGGCCTCGCCGAAGCCCTTCGCGGAAGCGAGCTCGAAGTTCCAGTCGACGTTCTTCTGGTCGGGCGATTCATGGGTGATGACGTGGATGCCCTGCTCCTTGGCCCGGGCGAGCACCGGTTCGAGCACCGCGGCGTCGTTCGGGACCACGCCGATCACGTCGACGCCCTGGGCGATGAGATCCTCGATGGCGCGGACCTGGAGCGCCGGGTCGGCGCTGGTCGGCCCGATCATGAAGGCGTCGACGCCGAGCTCCTGCGCGCGTTCCTTGATGCCCGCCTCCATGGCGTTGAACCAAGGGATGCCGCCGATCTTCACCACGACGCCGATGGTCGTCTTGTCGTCCTGCGCGAACGCCGCCCCGGCGATCAGGCCGGCGGCGGCGACCGCGCCGAGCAGGGCGCGGCGCGTGAAATCGAGCTTGGTCATTGGACTCCTCCTCCCTTTTGGACCGCCGCTGTCCTGCCGGTTCCGGTTTTGCGCGGCGGCGCAGCTAAATTGATTTAGCTTTCGGGTTGCTAAATCCATTTAGCTTGTCTGTCAACGGAAAAGTCGTTACGTCGGTGACATTGGGCGGAGGCTGCGTCATGCGGCGTCGGGGACGTCGCCGCGAGGAAGGGACGCCATGCAAGCGACACGGAAGAAGGCCACGCTCAAGGACCTCGCCCAGGCGGCGGGGACCTCGGCGGCGACCGCGAGCCTGGTGATGAACGGATCCTGGAAGGAGCATCGCATCAACGGCGACACCGCCGAGCGGGTGCTGGCGCAGGCCGAACTGCTCGGTTACCGGCCGAACCGGCGGGCGCAGGCGCTGCGGCTCCGGCGATCGTCCCTGTCGGGGTTGATGATCCCCCACCACCGCAACCGCTTCTTCGCCGGCCTGACCGAGCATTTCGAGCAGGAGTCGCTGCGCCGGAACCTCGTCCCGATCATCGCCAGCACCCAGCGCGATCCGCGGATCGAGGACCGGATCGCCGATTCGATGATCGCCCAGGAGGTGGAGTTTCTGGTCCTGGCGGGGATCGACGATCCCTCGCGGATCAACGCCCTGTGCCGGCGGGCCGGGGTGCGCTGCGTGAACGTCGACCTGCCGGGGAAGGACACGTTCTCGGTCGTCACCGACAACCGGAACGGGGCGCTGGAGCTGACGCGGCGGCTGCTCGCCGGCCTGCCGCCCCAGGCGCCGCTGATGTTCCTGGGGGGGCGGCGGCAGGAGTATGCGACGGAGCTGCGGATCGAGGGCTTCCTCGCCGCGCTGGCCGAGGCGGGGCGCGGCGCGGAGGCCGCGACGGTGCTCTGCTGCGGCTACAGTCCCCAAGCGGCCTATGACGCGCTGAAGCAGCGGTTCGACGGGGGCGGGGACCTGCCCGCGGCGATCCTCGTGAACTCGATCTCGACCTTCGAGGGCTTCGCGACGCTCTGGCGGAACGATCGCCGCCTGTTCGCGGGCGTGCGGGTGGGCTGTTTCGACTGGGATCCGTTCGCGGCCTGCCTGCCGATCGATTCCTTCATGCTGCGCCAGGACGTGGAGGGGCTGATCGCCAGCTGCTTCCGCTGGTTCGACGCCGGGGAGGAGCGCGCCGGGGAGCGGGTCATGGTCGCGCCGCGCCTGATGGTGGACGACCTGGAGGCGCGCGATTCCTCGGCCGCCTGAACGGGGGCGCCTGGGCGAGAGGCGCTTGGGCGGGGCCTGTCGGAGCGCGGCCCCGCGTCAGGCGCGGCCGGCGGCGGCGAGGAAGGCCGTGGCGAGGACGACGTAGCGCGCGGTCTTGGCGAAGCCGACCAGAATGAGGAAGGGGCCGAGCGGCTCGCGCAGCATCCCGGCCGCCAGCGTCAGCGGGTCGCCGATCACCGGGACCCAGGAGACGAGGAGGGACCAGCGGCCCCAGCGGCGGTACCAGCCCTCGGCGCGGGCCAGCGCCGGCTCCGAGACCGGGAACCAGCGGCGGCGCCGAAAGCGGGCGACGCCGCGGCCGAGGCCCCAGTTGACCGCCGAGCCGAGCACGTTGCCGAGGCTCGCCGTCGCGACCAGCAGCCAGACGGGCAGGTCCCCGAGGGCGATCAGCCCGACGAGCGCCGCCTCGGACTGGGCGGGGACCAGGGTCGCGGCGGCGAAGGCGGCGAGGAACAGGCCAGCGAGGGCCGCGGCGTCGCCGATCAGTTGTATTCGTCCCGGGGCGAGGACAGGTCGGCCACGGCGCTCAGGGCGTCCTCGGGACGCACCTCGATCCGCACCCCGCCGTCGGCGTCGTCGCCGCTGCGCATCAGGTCGGCGGTCAGGGTGGCGAAGACCTCGGCCGAGGCGGCGCCGGCGCGGCGGATCTCGCCCGTCTCCAGGTCGACACTGTCCCCGGGGCCGAGAAGGGTGAGGCGCACGCCCTTGGCCTCGAAGCTGTCGCATTGCAGCGTCAGGTTGGTCGCGTCCACGTCCACCAGCACGAAGCCGTAGCGGCCGCGCGCTTCCAGCCGCAGGCCCGCATGGGTGGCGACCGCGGCGCTTTCCTCGCAGAGGCCGATGCCGAAGCGCTCGTTCTCTTCGGCGCAGGCGACCACCAGCCGGCCCAGGCGCTTGGAGCTGATCAGGTTCTGGTCGACGATGCCGCCGCCGAAGAAGCCGATGCCCTCCTGCACCACCAGCCCCGCATGGCCCATGTCGGAGGTGACGCCGTAGCGCAGCGCCTCGCGCGAGGAGCCGCCGGCGATCATCACGCCCGAGAGCGCCGAGGCCGCGCCGGAGGCCGCGATCAGGGTCGCGCCCATGGCGTGGGCCCGCGCCATGGCGGTCAGCACCGCGCTTTCCTCGCCGCGGTGGAGCAGGGTCTCCACCAGCCGGATCTGGTTGCCGCCGCAGAGCAGGATGGCGCGCAGGCCGGCGATGGTCTCGAGCAGTTCGTCGTTCTGGTCGGCGTAGTCCACGGTGTCGATGGAGACGCCGAGGTCGATCGCCTCGACCCCGAGGCCGTGCAGAAGGGCCGCATGATCCTCGGCCGTGCGCCGGGGCTCGGCCGAGGCGGCGGCGAAGACCCCGACCGGCCCCGGGCCGAGCCGGTCGAGCACCGAGGCGAGCATGGCGCCGCCCCCCTCGCCGAGCGGGGAGGAGCCGAGCAGCACAAGGGGCGCCTCGGGCGTCGGGGCCATGCCGAAGCCGCGCACCCGCCGGCCGATCCGGTCGGCGACCAGGGTGCCCGAGAGCCGCTCCGTCCGCATGGAGCATCGGAACTGGGTGGCGGTCATGCGCATCCCGGACTCGGGCCGGGAGATCAGGCAGGCCGACGAGCCGCGCACCCGTTCGAGCTCCACCGTCACGTTCACGCCCGAGCGGGCGTCGAAGGCCTCGCCCTGGTCGGCTGTGTAGGTGGCGGGGTCGCCGAGAACCAGCCGCATCATCAGGTCGTAGATGGCGTAGGCCCCGAAGACGTTGCGGCGGGAGTTGCCCGGCGCCCGGTAGGCGAGGTCCCGCGCCCGCACCCGCCGCTTGGCCGGCCCGGGGATCGGGCGCATCCGGCCGAAGTCGATGGCGTCGCCGTGGTCGAGGTAGCTGATCCGCAGGCCCGAGGGATCGGCCGCCGCCGGATCCATGCGGCGGGCGTCGACGACGATCACCCCGTATTCGCCGCAGACCCGGCCGCGGCCGTCCTCCACCAGAAGGGCGGTGTTCTCGTCCACGCCGAAGCCCACCGGCACGCCGGCGGCGCGCATGGCGACCACCATGCGCCCCAGCCGGCCGCGCTTGATGAAATGCTGGTCCACCATGCCGAAGGGAAAGAACCCGAGCCCCGAACCGATCAGCAGGCCGGGCTGGACCGGATCCTCGGTCACCCCATGGACCATGGCCTCGAGCGAGGTGCCGCCGAGGATCATCGGCTCGGACATCATCGCCGCCCCGGCCGAAGAGCCGGAGACGAGCCCCCCCGTCCCCTGCGCCGCGCGGATGGCGGCGAGGAGCGGGGTCTCGATCCCCCCGGGCGCCAGCGCGTTCACGATCAGCGACTGGTCGCCGCCGGTGAAGTAGACGCTGCCGTAGTCCGCGACCTGGCCGAGGGCGTGGCCGTCCCAGGGCATCCAGTCGGCGGTGTCGCCGGTCAGCCCGACCACGGCGACGTCGAAGCCGTGGGCGCGGAAGACCGCCTCCTGTTCCCGGCCCACCTCCCGGGGATCCCCCGAGGCGGTGGGAAAGACGAGGATCCGCCCGCCGCTCATGCGGTGCAGTTCGGCGTAGATCTCGGCGTTGTCGTCCTCCAGCCGGCCGCCGATGACGGCGAGCCGGCCGGAAAGTTTCGCGGGATTGGAGAAGGGGGCGAGAAAGGGCTTGTTCATTCCTAGTCGGTCTCGGGGACGATGCGCACGCCGCGGTCGTCGCTGACGACCTTCCAGCCCGCGGGCACGTTGAAGCCGGCGGCGGCCATCCGCGCCTCGGGCGGCACCGGGGCGGGGGCGAAGTCGGGCTTGAAGTAGATGATCTGCTTCCAGGTGCGGGTGATCTGCTCGCAGAAGATCATCACTAGGTCGCCTTGGCGCGCCATGTCGAGCGCGGCCTGGACCGACTCCTCCTCCTTCGGGCGGATCTGGATCGCCTCGGGGGAGACGCCGGCGGCGATCAGCTCGGCCTGGATCATCTCCGGCACCTCCTCGAGGGTGCGGCCCCGGGGATTGTCGTCGGAGTGGCAGATGTAGACGTCGAAATGCCCGGCGACGGTGCGGGCGATGGCGCGCACGTCCTCGTCGCGGCGGTCGCCCGGGCAGGTGACGCAGACGATGCGCTTGCCGATCGGCTGCAGCCGCTCGACCACGTCCACCAGGGATCCGACCGCCGCCTCGTTGTGGCCGTAGTCGAGGATCACCCGGAAGCCGTGCTCGTCATAGACGTTCATGCGGCCCGGAGACTGGAAGAACGAGTTGTCGAAGGTCCGCAACCCCGTGCGGATCTGGTCCAGCGTCAGCCCCATGCCATAGGCCATGGCGGCGGTGAACATGGCGTTCTCGACGTTGTGGAGCGCCTTGCCCTCCAGCGTCGCGGGGATGAGGTGGGTCCAGATCAGCGGGATCTGGTTCTTGTGGTCGTAGATGACGATCTGGTCGCCGTTCAGCCCCTGCTCCAGCACGATCGCGGGCTGGCCCAGGCGGATGTGTTCCCGCACCAGGGTGTTCTCGGGGTTGCGGGTGACCCAGGCGATGCGCCGCGCTGAGACATGGGCCGCCATCTTCAGCGTGTATTCGTTGTCGGCGTTCAGCACCGCCATGTCGCGGGCGACCTCGACCACCAGGCGCTTCACCTCGGCCAGCTCGTCGAGCGTGTCGACGCCCCCGAGCCCGAGGTGGTCGGAGGTGACGTTGAGCACCGCGCCCACGTCGCAGTAGTCGTAGCCGAGGCCGGAACGCACGATGCCGCCGCGCGCCGTCTCCAGCACCGCCGCGTCGATCAGCGGGTCGCGCAGGACCATGCGCGCCGAGGTCGGGCCGGTCATGTCGCCTTTGATGGTGACGTTGCCGTCGATGTAGATCGCGTCCGTCGAGGTCTGGCCGACCACGTGTCCCGCCATCTTGAGCACATGGGCGAGCATGCGCGCCGTGGTGGTCTTGCCGTTGGTGCCGGTCAGCGCCGCGATCGGGATGCGCGAGGGCGCGCCCTCCGGGAAGAGCATGTCGACGACCGCGCCGCCCACGTCGCGGCCCTGGCCCTCGGAGGGGGCGATGTGCATGCGGATGCCGGGGCCGGCATTGATCTCGCAGATGGCGCCGCCAGTGTCGCGGTAGCTCTGGGTGATGTCGGTGGTCAGGAAGTCCACCCCGCCGAGGTCGAGGCCCACGGCGGTGATCGCCCGCTCCGCCATCAGCCGGTTGTCGGGGTGGATCACGTCGGTCACGTCGATGGCCGTGCCGCCGGTGGAGAGGTTCGCGGTCTTGCGGAGGTAGACCACCTCGCCCTCGGGCGGCACGGTGTCGTGGCCGTAGCCCCTGGCCTCCAGCAGGCGGTCGGCCTGGGCGTCGAGCTCGATCCGGGTCAGCACGTTCTCGTGGCCGACGCCGCGGCGGGGATCGGCGTTGACCACCTCGACCAGCTCGGCGATGGACTTGCGGCCGTCGCCCACTACATGGCCGGGCACCCGGCGCGCGGCGGCGACGAGCTTGCCGTTCACCACCAGCAGGCGGTGGTCGTCGCCGAGGATCATGCTCTCGACCACCACGCCCGAGCCTTCGGCCTCGGCGCGCTCGTAGGCGGCCTCGACCTCCTCGGGCGTCATCAGGTTGACCGAAACGCCGCGGCCGTGGTTGCCGTCGACCGGCTTCAGCACCACCGGATAGCCGATGCGCTCGGCCGCGCGCACCGCCTCCTCGGCGTCGCGCACGTCGCGCTGCTTGGGGACCGGCAGGCCGAGGTCGGAGAGCAGGCGGTTGCACAGCTCCTTGTCCGAGGCGATCTCGACGGCGATGTGCGAGGTCTGGCTGGTCAGCGCCGCCTCGATGCGCTTCTGGTACTTGCCCTGGCCGAGCTGGATGAGGCTCGCGGTGTTGAGCCGGTGCCAGGGGACGTTCCGCGCCTCGGCCGCGCGCACCAGGGCGAGCGCCGAGGGGCCGAGGGTGCGGCGGCTGGCGAAGTCGAGGAAATCCTCGATCTCCGCCTCGATGTCGAAGGCTTCCTCGTCGCCTTCGTCATGGGGATTGATGAGCTCGAGCAGGATGTCGCAGGCGAGCTGGCCCGCTTCGAGCCCCACCTCCTCCGATTCGTAGCCGTAGAGCACCTCGACCTCGTCGGGCGCCTCCGCGGGCCGGGTCAGGACCCGATCGGCATAGGCGCCCGCCTGGAGCTGGAGCGCCAGCGCCACGTGGCCGATCAGCTCGGCCAGGGCGACCGGGCCGCCGTCGCGCATGTCGCCCATCAGGCTGCCGCCCGCGTCGGTGCGCGCGGTGGCGAGGCCGGGCAGCAGCTTGAGCAGCGGATCGGCGACCAGGTCGGCGTAATCCGCGGCGGTCTTGCCGGCGCGATGGCGCAGGTCGACGGTCAGCCGGATCAGCGGAACCTTGGCGTAGACGTTGGGTCCGACATAGACGGCCCGCGAAACGATTTCCATTCTTTCCCCCAAAGCCATGGGCGGCTTGGTCATCTCCTAGCCGCAGGGCGCCCGGGGAGAGAAGTATCGCCTTCCTGCGCCGCACGGAAGCGGGTGAATATGCCCTGCCGCTGCGCGCGGGCTGGAGTCGGCGCCGATTTCTTGGGCAGTGAACGGGCCTGGAGCGAGATGGTTGCGCCGGGCGCGGCGTCTTTTGCCAAGCGGCCGGCGTCATTTCAGTTCGCGCAGCAGGATCGAGGTTTCCGAATTCGCCACCGAGGCCAGCGCCCGGATCTCCGCCAGCACGGCGTCGAGCTCGGCCAGATCCGCCGCCAGGACTTCGGCGATCAGGTCCCAGCGCCCGTTGGTGGAATGGAGCCGCGCCACCGCCGGCATCCGCCGCAGCGCCGCCGTCACCCCCCGCGCGTCGGAGGAGACGAGGCCGATCGCCATCACCGCCCGCACCCCCGCCGTGGCCGTGTCCCCCCGCAGCCGGACGGTGAAGCCGAGCAGCACCCCCTCGGCCGTCAGCCGGTCGATGCGGTTCTGCACCGTGCCCCGCGACACGCCCAGGCGACGCGCGAGCAGCGTCGTGGTCATCCGCCCCTGCTGGCGCAGCAGGGCGAGCAGGCGCTGGTCGGTCTCGTCCAAAGTCGTTGGCATTTCGTCAGCTGATTCTGTCGTTTCGATCAAAGAATAGCCGATCGCCAGCAGTTTGCGAGCTTCCCCCTGTCGGGTCCCGGCCCGATATTCACAGGAATTTCCAAGAGGATCGCCATGGAACGCTTCGACCCCAGCCGCATGGCCGCGGCGCCGCGCCTTGCGCCGCCCATCGACATCCTCGGCGTCGGCCTCGAGGTCGGGGCGGAGACCCAGGGCACGGAAATGGGCTGGAAGGCCATGCGCCTCGCGGGCCTGCCGCAGGCGCTGGAGGCGCTCGGCCGTCAGGTGCGCGACCACGGCATGATCGCCGAGGCCCTGCCGCCCGAGCCCGTCGCCATGGAGCCGCGCCACGCCGCCCGCTGCCGCCACCTGGAGGAGGTGTCGGCCTGGGCGCGGACCATCCACGACCGGGCCTATGGCCTGGCCCGGGAAGGGGGCGTCCCGATCTTCATCGGGGGCGATCATTCCATCTCCATGGGCACGATCTCGGGCGTCGCCCGGGCCCGGGCCGAGGCGGGGCGGCGGGTCGCCGTGCTGTGGCTCGACGCCCATGCGGATTACAACACCCCCGAGACCACCCCCTCGGGCAACCTGCACGGCATGGCGCTCGCCATGCTGACAGGCGACCCGATCCTCGCGCCCATCCTGGGGGGGCGGCCGTTTCCGCCGGCGGAGACGGGGCTTACCCACATCTTCGGCGCCCGCTCCATCGACCCGGAGGAGCGCCAGCGCCTGCGCGACCACGGGATCGACGTGGTGGACATGCGCCAGATCGACGAGCGGGGGGTGTCGGCGCTGATGGCCGAGCGGATCGAGCGCTGGGGGCACGAGGACGTGGATCTGCACGTCAGCCTCGACGTGGATTTCCTCGACCCCTCCGTCGCGCCCGGCACCGGCACCATGGTCCCCGGCGGGGCCACCTATCGCGAGGCGCACCTGGTGCTGGAGATGCTGCACGAGAGCGGGCTGGTGGGGTCCGTCGACCTGGTCGAGCTCAACCCCTTCCTCGACGAGCGCGGCCGCTCCGCCCATGTGATGACCGAACTGCTGGCGAGCCTGTTCGGCCGGACGGTCTTCGACCGGACCCGCCGCCCGGCGCGCGGATAAGGAGAGAACCCATGCCGACCGCAGAACTGATCGAGATCGAGACCCGGCTGGGGGCGAACAACTACAAGCCGCTCGACGTGGTGCTGGCCGAGGGCAAGGGCGTGTGGGTGACCGACGTCGAGGGCAACCGCTATCTCGACTGCCTCTCGGCCTATTCGGCGGTGAACCAGGGGCATTGCCACCCGCGGATCCTGCGGGCCCTGACCGAGCAGGCGGCGAAGCTGACCCTGACCAGCCGGGCCTTCCGCAACGACCAGCTCGGCCGCTTCTACGAGGAGATCGCGGCGCTCACCCGCTCGAACAAGGTCCTGCCGATGAACTCGGGAGCCGAGGCGGTGGAGACGGCGATCAAGGCGGTGCGCAAGTGGGGCTACGAGGTCAAGGGCGTGCCCGAGGGCCAGGCCGAGATCATCGTCTGCGCCGAGAACTTCCACGGGCGGACGCTCGGGATCGTGTCCTTCTCGACCGACCCGGACGCGCGGGGCGGCTTCGGGCCGTTCCTGCCGGGGTTCAGGATCATCCCCTTCGGCGACGCCGATGCGCTGGAGGCGGCGATCACCCCCAACACCGTCGCCTTCCTGGTGGAGCCGATCCAGGGCGAGGCGGGGGTGATCATCCCGCCGGCGGGCTATTTCGCCCGCGTGCGGGAGCTTTGCACCCAGCATGGGGTGACGCTGATCCTCGACGAGATCCAGACGGGGCTCGGCCGGACGGGGCGGATGCTCGCCGAGGAGCACGAGGGGATCGAGGCGGACGTGACCCTGGTCGGCAAGGCGCTGGGGGGCGGATTCTATCCGATCTCGGCGGTGCTCTCGAATTCCGAGGTGCTGGGGGTGCTCCAGCCCGGCCAGCACGGGTCGACCTTCGGAGGCAACCCGCTCGCCTGCGCGGTGGCGCGGGAGGCCTTGAAGGTGCTGGTGGAGGAAGGGCTGATCGAGGCCTCGGAGGTCCGCGGACGGCAGTTCCTGGAGGGGTTGCAGGCCATCCGCTCCAACCGGGTGCGCGAGATCCGGGGGCGGGGGCTCATGCTCGCGGTGGAGCTCGACGAGCCCGCCCGGCCGGTGGTGGAGGCCCTGCGGGAGCGCGGCCTGCTCGCCAAGGAGACCCATGGCCGCACCATCCGCTTCTCGCCGCCGCTGGTGGTGACGGAAGCCGAGGTGGACTGGGCGCTGGAGCGGATCGCCCAAGTGCTCTGACCGCGGCGCGGAAGGCGCCTGGAGGGGCGCCTTTTCACGCGTGAAATTGGGGTCATCCTGTTGTATTGACAGACATTTCCGAAAATCGTTCAGGGAATCGCAACCAAGGTTGACGATTTCCGGTCGCGGGTCGCGGACGCCGTCCCGCGCCGCCGTCCGGCCGGCGCCGCTTTCGCGGCGTCGGCCGCCTTGCGGCGATCGGACCAAAGGCCGTACCATGTCGTCGCCGAATTGATTCTTGAACGCATTGGCGGAAATCATGGGACCGGATTTGAACAGTCTCGCCAAGAAGCTGCAACTGGTGGAGTCGAAGGCCGAACTCTTGTTGCGTTCTCTTGCCACGATGCAGATCAAGGTCTCTGCTCTTCAAGCGATTACCGTCGAACTTGCGCGTCAAGGCGATTTCAGGGCCGGGGATGTCGAGCGGATCCTGTCGGGTTTTTCCGACCGGTATCCCCCCGACCTGGTCGCCTCGGTGCGCGAGGAGGTGCTGCGCCTTCTGCCGGCCTGAGCCCTTTCGTCTGCCCCCCGGGGGCGGCGCCCTGCGGGACGCCGCCCTGCCGGGACCGGGCCCGGATCAGGCGTCGCGCCGGGCGATCCAGTCGTGGTCCGGGTGGTTCCGGAAGCGCCAGGCCCGGCGCGGGCCGGCCATGACGTTGAGATAGTACATCTCGTAGCCGTAGGGCGCGCCGCAGGGGTGATGGCCCCGGGGCACCAGAACCACGTCTCCGTCGGAGACGGCCATGGTCTCGTCGAGGGAGCCGTCCTCGGTCCAGACCCGCTGCACGCCGAAGCCCTGTCGGGGGTTCAGCCGGTGATAGTAGGTCTCCTCCAGATAGGTCATCCGGGGGAAGTCGTCCTCGTCGTGGCGGTGCGGGGGGTAGGAGGACCAGTGGCCCTGGGGGGTGAAGACCTCCGTCACCAGCAGGCTGTCGGCCACGTCCCGCTCCTCCATCGCGATCGGATGGATGGCGCGGGTGTTGGTCCCCTTGCCGCGCAGGACCCGTTCGATGCCGCCCAGGACCTGCGCGGGCCGGCCGGGCGCGCCCGGCGCGGCGCAGACGGCCAGCGTGCAGGGGGTCGTCGCCTCCGCCCGCCACTCCGCCCCGGCGGGGACGTAGAGGCAGGCGGGCGGCGTGCCCTCGAAGACGTCGAGCCGGTCGCCGAGCTCGCCGAAGTCCCGGCCGGCGGCGGAGAGGCGGGCCTTGCCCTCCACCAGCACCAGGATGACTTCCGTCTCGCCCGTGGCCTCGGCCGCCGTCTCGCCGGGGGCGAGGCGCCAGAGGCCGAAGCCGACATAGCCCCAGCCGGCGGAGGCGGGGGTGATGTCATGGACCTTGCCCCGGGTCCCGGTCGGGCGGCGCAGCAGCGAGGTCATGCGGGAACCCGGTCGAGGCCGGCCTCCCGGGCGAGGCGCTTGAGCGCGGCGAGGCCGAGGGACTGATACTCCCGCGGGTTGCGGACCGCCGGGTCCTGCTCCGCCTCGATCACCAGCCAGCCCTCGTATCCATGCTCCGCCGCGATGCGCAGCACGGGCAGGAAGTCGACGCCCCCCTCCGGGTCGCCCGGCACGGTGAAGACCCCGCGGCGCACCCCTTCGAGGAAGCTCAGGTGGTCCGCCTCGACCTCGGCCGCGACGGCGGGCCGCACGTTCTTGGCGTGGATATGGGCGACCCGGTCCATGTACTTGCGCGCCAGCGCCGCCGGATCGCCGCCGCCGAAATAGCAGTGGCCGGTGTCGAGCAGGAGCTTCGTCGCCGGCCCGACGTTCGCCATGAAATGGTCGATCTCGTGCGGGGCCTCGACCACGGTGCCCATGTGGTGGTGATAGGCGAGGGTCAGCCCCTGGTCGGCGCAGAAGCGGGCGATCGCCTCCACGTCCGCGCCGAACTGCGGCCACTGGTCGTCGCGCAGGTCGGGGCCGTCCACGAGGGGCACGTCGTCGCGGCCGTGGATGGCGTTCGAGGTCTCGCAGACGATGCAGACCTGGCAGCCCATGGCCTTGAGCAGGTCGAGATGGGGCTGGATCGCCCGCTTCTCCTCCTCGACCGAACGGGAGAGGAGGTTCAGCGAATGCCAGCCCGAGACGAAGCGCAACCCGTGGGGGGCGAGGGCCGCCTTGAGCGCCGCCGGGTCGGTCGGCATCTTGTGGCCCTTCTCGATGCCGTCGAAGCCGATCTCGCCCGCCTCGCGCAGGCATTGGTCGAGGCTGATCTCCGCGCCGAGGCTCTGGTCGTCGTCGTTCGACCAGGCGATGGGATTGGTGCCGTAAAGGATCATGGTCAGTCCGCCAGACGCTGGAGTTCGCGCGCTTTGTCGTAGTCCGCCCGGGCCGCGCGCACCTGCGGCCGGTCGGAGACCTCGGGCACGGCCACGTCCCACCAGGCGCCGCCAGCCTCGGTGACGGCGAGCGGGTCGGTGTCGATGACCACGCCGTAGGTCGTGCGGGAGGCCCGCGCCCGGACGAGCGCCGCCTCCAGCTCGGCGATGGAGCCGACCTTTTCCGTCACCGCCCCCATGGCCGCCATGTGGGCGGCGAAGTCGATGGCCGAGGGGACGGCGTGGCGGGCGGTGTCGAGCAGGTTGTTGAAGCTCTCGCCGCCGCAGCGCGTCTGGAGGCGGTTGATGCAGCCGTAGCCGCGGTTGTCGAGCAGCACGACGATGAGCTTTCGCCCCAGCATGACCGAGGTCGCAAGCTCGGAGTTCAGCATCATGTAGCTGCCGTCGCCGACCATCACCACCACCTCGCGGTCGGGGTGGGCCATCTTGACCCCGAGGCCGCCGGCGATCTCGTAGCCCATGGTCGAGAAGCCGTATTCGAGGTGGTAGCCGTTCGGCCGGACCGCCTTCCAGAGCTTGTGCAGCTCGCCCGGCAGGCCGCCGGCGGCGCAGACCACGATGGCGTCCTCGTCCATCCCGCGCTGGACCGCGCCGATCACCTGCATGTCGGTGGGAAGGGCGTTGCCCTCGGGCGGCGCCGTCACCGCCTCCGCCGCGGCCAGCCAGTCGGCCTTGAGCGCGGCGGGAAGCGCGGGGGCCCGGTGCGCGCCCAAGGCGGCGGAGAGCTCCTCCAGCGTGACGCGGGCGTCGCCGATCACCGGCAGGGCGGCGTGCTTGGCCCCGTCCTGGGGCGCGACGTTGATCGAGACGATCCGCCGCCCCGGCGCCCGGAAGAGCGCCCAGGAGCCGGTGGTGAAGTCCTGGAGTCGGGTGCCGACCCCGATCACCACGTCCGCCTCCGCCGCGACCGCATTGGCCGCGGAGGTTCCGGTGACGCCGACCGCGCCGAGGTTGAGCGGGTGGTCCCAGGGCAGGGCGGACTTGCCCGCCTGGGTCTCGCCGACCGGGACGCCGTGGCGCTCGACGAAGGCGCGCAGGGCTTCGGTCGCGGCGGAATAGTGCACGCCGCCGCCGGCGATCAGGATCGGCCGCTTCGCGCCGCGGATCGCGTCGACGGCGGCGGCGAGTTCGGCCGCGTCGGGGCGGGGCCGCCGGCGGCGCCAGGTCCGGGGCGCGAAGAAGGCGGCCGGCCAGTCGAAGGCCTCCGCCTGCACGTCCTGGCAGAAGGCGAGGGTGACGGGGCCGCAGTCGGCGGGGTCGGTCAGCGTGGCGAAGGCGCGGGGCAGCGCGGTCAAAAGCTGTTCGGGCCGCTGGATGCGGTCGAAGTAGCGGCTGAGCGGCCGGAGCGCGTCGTTGACGGTCATGGTCCCGTCGCCGAAGTCCTCCAGCTGCTGGAGCACCGGGTCGGGGGCGCGGTCGGCGAAGACGTCGCCGGGCACGAAGAGCACGGGGAGGCGGTTCACGTGGGCGAGCCCGGCGGCGGTGACGAGGTTGAGCGCGCCCGGGCCGATGGAGGTGGTCACCATCATCGCGCGCGTCCGGTTCAGCGCCTTGGCGTAGGCGATGGCGGCGTGGGCCATGCCCTGCTCGTTGTGGGCGCGCCAGGTGGGGAAGGCGTCGCCCGCGGCGTGAAGCGCTTCGCCGATCCCCGCCACGTTGCCGTGGCCGAAGATCGCCCAGGCCCCGGCGAGGAAGGGAACGCCCTCCTCGGCGAGCTGGGCGGCGCAGTAGCGCACCATCGCCTGGGCGGCGGTCAGTCGGATCGTGGTCATGCGGCGGCTCCCTGTCGCGCCCGCGCCGCGTCCCAGAGGCGGCAGAGGCGGTCGTACCGGCCGGCCATGTCGGCCACGGCCGCTTCGTCGAAAAGCTCGCCCGCGAGCCAGGCCTTCGCGGCCTCGGCGAAGATGGTGCGTCCCACGGCGAAGCCCTTGACCAGCGGCTCGGCGGCGGCGACGGCGAAGCTTGCGGCGAGGTCGGCCTCCGGCGCCTCCAGGCCGAGCACCACCACGCCCCGGCAATGGGGGTCGTTGCGGGTGATCGCGGCGCAGGCGGCGGACCAGGCGGCGGGCGTCCTCATCGGCTCGAGCTTCCACCAGTCGGGGAAGACCCCGAGGTCGTAGAAGCGCTGGATCACCTCGGCGGAGGTCGCGTCCGTCGTCGGGGCGACCTTGGAGGGGATGATCTCCAGCAGGAACTCGAGCCGGTTGGCGCGGGCGGCGCGGGCGAGCCGGACCACGGTCGCCTCCTGCGCGGCCTTCATCTCGGGCGGATCGTCGGGGTGGTAGAAGCAGAGGACCTTGACCACGTGCTCGAGCGGCCATTCGGCCAGGGCGGAGCCGTAGTCGGGCTCGATCGCGTCCTCTAGCCGCAGGGGGCGGCTGCCCGGCGCCTCGACCGGCCGGCCGATCCAGAGCCCGGTCCCGGCGGCGGCGTGCAGCGCGTCGCGCCCCAGGCGGTCGTCGCAGAGCAGGCCGTAGCCCGGCCGCCCCGCGGCCACCTGCCGCGCCGCCCGCAGGCAGAGCTGCTTGAAGGCGCCGATCCGCGCGGGCGTCGCGCCCGGCAGGGCTTCGAGCTGCATCCGGTGGTCGAAGGCGAAGACCCGCATCTCGGGCCAGTCGCGCAGCCGGTTGGTGGACCAGTGCAGCTGTTCGAGCGCCGCGTCGTTGCGCAGGTCGGGCCGCAGGACCCCGCGCCTGAGGAAGAAGTCGAGCTCCTCCCAGGAGGGATAGGCGGGCGCGCAGCCGTGGCGCGACACCGCGAAGGCCCCGCAGGCGTTGGCGTAGGCGAGCGCCGTCGGCCAGTCCCGGTCGGTGAGCCAGCCCTTGAGCAGGCCCGACATGAAGCCGTCCCCGGCCCCGAGCACGTTGAAGACCTCGATGGGGAAGCCCGGGCCCCGCTCGCCCGCGTCGAGCGTGTCGGGGATCGCGCCGGTGAAGGCGGCCGCCCCCATGGGGCCGCGCTTGCAGACCAGCACCGCGTCCGAGACCGCGCGCACCGCGCGTAGGGCCTCGATCGTGTCGGTGGAGCCGCCGGCGATGTGGAACTCCTCCTCCGTGCCGACGATGAGGTCGAAGAGCGGCAGCGTCGATTGCAGCTTGGCGGTCACCGCCGCGCTCTCGATGAAGCGCGCCTCGCCCGCCTCGTGCCCGGCGAGGCCCCAGAGGTTCGGGCGGTAGTCGATGTCGAGCGCCGTGCGCGCGCCGCCCTCCCGCGCCAGCCGCAGGGCCTTGAGAACCGCGGCCTCGGTGCGGGGATGGCTGAGATGGGTGCCGGTCGCCACCACCGCCCGCGCCTCGGCGATCAGGGCGGGGTCGATGTCGTCCTCGCAGAGCGCCATGTCGGCGCAGTTCTCCCGGTAGAAGATCAGCGGGAAGCGCTCGCGATCGCGGATGCCGAGCAGGACCAGCGCGGTCAGCCGCTCGGGGTCGATCTTGACCCCCCGCACGTCGACGCCCTCGGCCGCCAGGGTCTCGCGGAGGAAGCGGCCCATGTGCTCGTCGCCGACCCGGGTGATGAGCGCCGACTTCAGCCCCAGCCGCGCGGTCCCGGCGGCCATGTTGGTGGGGGAGCCGCCGATGTATTTCTGGAAGCTCGCCATGTCCTCCAGCCGGCCGCCGACCTGGGCGCCGTAGAGGTCGACGGAAGAGCGACCGATGGTGATGACGTCGAGGGGTCTGGCCATGGCCGCGGTCCTCATTGCACGGGTTCGGCGGGGGCGTCGGCGAGGATCTCCGACAGCCGGACCAGGCGGCCCTCGGCCAGGGACTTCGCCGCCGCGTCGGCGAGGGCGAGCGCCATCAGCCCGTCCCGGCCGGTGGCCGGCGGCGGGGTCCCCCCGACCAGAGCGGCGACGAAGGCCTCGATCTCGGCGGCGTAGGCAGCGGCGTAGCGCTCCATGAAGAAGTTCAGGATCGGCGGCCGGGCGAAGCCCTGGGCCGTCGCCACGCTCACCAGGGTCTCGTGGGCGTTCTCGGCGAAGACCGCGCCCTCGGATCCCAGCACCTCGATGCGCTGGTCGTAGCCATAGGTCGCCCGGCGCGAGTTCGAGATCACGCATTGCCGCCCCGAGGCGGTGGTCAGGATGACCGTGGCGCTGTCGATGTCGCCGGCCGCGCCGATCGCCGGGTCGGTCAGCACCGAGCCCGTCGCCATCACCGCCGCCGGCTCCTCGCCGAGCAGCCAGCGGCCCATGTCGAAATCGTGGATGGTCATGTCGCGGAAGAGCCCGCCCGAGCGGGCGATGTAGGAGACCGGCGGGGCGCCCGGATCGCGCGAGGTGATCTGGACCATCTCGACCTTGCCGATCCGGCCCGCGTCGATCGCGGCCTTGAGCGCGCGGAAATGCGGGTCGAAGCGGCGGTTGAAGCCGACCATCAGGGTCGCGCCCGTCTCCTCGACCACGCGCAGCGTCTCCTGCACCCGGGAGAGCGACAGGTCGACCGGCTTTTCGCAGAAGATGCCCTTGCCGGCGCGGGCGAAGCGCTGGATCAGGTCGGCATGGGTGTCGGTCGGGGTGCAGATCAGCACCGCGTCGATGTCCTCGGCCGCCGCGATCGCCTCGACCGCGCGGACTTCGGCGCCGTAGTGCGCGGCGAGGTCGGCGGCCGCCTCCGGCAGGGCGTCGGCGACGGCGACGAGGCGGGCCTGCGGGTTGCCCGAGACGGCGCGGGCGTGGGCCTTGCCGATGCGGCCGGCGCCGAGCAGGGCGAATCTGACGATCATGTCGGTCTCCTGGGAGGTCAGGCGGCGCGCACGGCGGGCGCGGGCAGGGTGAAGGCGGCGCGGAAGCGGGCGAGGGCGGTCTCGTCGTCCTGGGAGGCGAAGGCTTCGAGCCCCACGACCCCGCGCCAGCCCATGGCGGCGAGCGCCCGGGCGATGGCGGGGTAGGCGATCTCGCCCGTGCCCGGCTCGCAGCGGCCGGGGACGTCGGCCACCTGGATCTCGCCGATCCAGGGCAGGGCGCGGCGGCAAAGCGCGATCAGGTTCCCCTCGCCGATCTGGGCGTGGTAGAGGTCGAGCATCAGCCGGAGCCCCGGCCGGTCCACGGAGGCGACCAGCGCGAGGCAGTCCTCGGCCCGGGCGAAGGGCGTGCCGGGGTGGTCGACGGCGAGGTTGAGGTTTTCGAGCACGAAGGTCACGCCTTCGGCCTCGCCGAGGTCGGCGAGGCGCGCGAGGGTGTCGCGGGCCTTGAGCCACATGGCCCCGGTCGCCTCGGCGCAGGGCCTGACCGGCAGGCCGCGGCCGTCGAGGCCGGTCCCGTGCAGGTTCAGCCGGGAGACGCCGAGCTCCCGCGCCGCGGGCAGGGTGAGCCGGGCGGTGCGCAGGAGCTCCTCCGCGCCGTCGTCGTCGGCGAGGGTTCCCGCCACGTAGCCGGTCATGGAGGAGAAGGTCGCCCCGGTGCGGGCGAGCGCCGGGATGTCGTGCCGCGTCCAGTCCCAGATCTCGACCTGGAAGCCGAGCGCGTCGAGCCGGCGCGCCCGCTCCGCGATGGGCAGGTCGCGGAACAGCATCTCGGCGCAGGCGGCGAGGGTGAAGGGGGAGGCCTCACAGGGGGCGGTCATGGGCGGGCTCCGGGGGATCAGATGGTGCCGCCGAGCGACTGCTCGAGCTGGGCCATCTCCTGGCCGCCGGCCATGAGGTCCTGCAGCTCCTCGGGCTGGATCTCGCCCCGGGCGGCGGTGCCGAGGGTGCGGCCGCGGTTCAGCACGGTGAAGCGGTCGCCCACGGCCATGGCGTGGCGCACGTTGTGGGTGATGAAAACCACGCCGATGCCCTGCTTGCGCACCCGGTCGATGGTGGCGAGCACGTTCGAGGTCTGGCGCACCCCGAGCGCCGAGGTGGGCTCGTCGAGGATGAGCACGCGGGCGCCGAAATGCACCGCGCGCGAGATCGCCACCGTCTGACGCTCGCCCCCCGAGAGGGTGCCGACCGCCTGGTCGGGCTCGCGCAGGTTGATCCCCATGCGCCGCATCGCCTCCATGGTGACGCCGTTGGCGCGGGCGTGGTCGAATCGCTTGAAGGGCCCCCAGCCGCGGGTGGGCTCGCGCCCCATCCAGAAGTTGCGGGTGACGCTCATCAGTGGGATCATCGCGAGGTCCTGGAAGACCGTGGCGATGCCGGCGTTCATCGCGTCGCGGGGGCTCTCGAAGACCACGGGCTTGCCGTCGACGAGGATGCGGCCCTGGCTCGGCTTGTGGACGCCGGACATGGTCTTGATGAAGGTCGACTTGCCGGCGCCGTTGTCCCCGAGCAGGCAGTGGCATTCCCCGGCCCGGACGTCGAAGGAGACGCCGGCGAGCGCGATGATGTTGCCGAACTGCTTCTGGATGCTGTCCATGTGGACGATGGGGGTCCCGCCGGGGGCGTCGCCGTGGTGGAAGGCCGAGTCCCGGGTCATGTCAGCGTTCCCCCGTCACGCGCTTGCGGATGACGTTGTTGAAGAGGACGGCGATCAGGAGCATTCCGCCGAGGAAGACCTGGTACCAGTCCTGGTCGATCTGGGTGTAGGTGAGGCCGATCATCACCATCCCGAAGATGATCGCCCCCAGGAAGGCGCCCACCGCCGAGCCGTAGCCGCCCGTCAGCAGGCAGCCGCCGATCACCGCCGCGATGATCGCCTCGAACTCCTTCTGAAAGCCGCGGCGGGCGTCGGTGGAGCCGGCGTCGAGCACGGTGATGACGGCGACGAGCGCGGCGCAGCAGGCGGTGAGGATGAAGAGGCCGGTCTTGACCTTGCGCACCGGCACGCCGGAGTTGGTGGCGGCGTTCGCGTCGCCGCCCGCGGCGAAGATCCAGTTGCCGACCGGGGTCTTGAGCAGCACCCAGGTGGCGAGGAGGGTGAGCAGGACGAACCACACGATCTCGACCGGGACGCCCGTCACCTTGGGGGCGCCGTTGGGGAAGGTGGCGATCAGCCCCTGGTCGCCGAGCCAGCGGAAGAAGCCGGGAAAGGCGTCCCCCGAGAGGAAGGGCATGAGCGGGTCGGTCGCCGCCGCCTCGCGGACGCCGCGCATCTGGGTGGAGCCGCCGGTCGCCCATTTCAGCCCGACGAGGGAGAGCCCGCGCAGGATGAAGAGCGAGGCGAGGGTGACGATGAAGCTCGGCAGGCCCGAGCGGATCACCACCTGGCCGTTGATCACCCCGCAGAGCGCGGCGACCGCGAGGGTCAGCGCCAGGGCGAAGATCAGCGGCAGGTGGAGGACGGTGACGGCCGCGCCGAAGATCAGCCCGGTGAAGGCGACCATCGAGCCGATCGACAGGTCGAACTCGCCGCCGATCATCAGGAGCGCCGCGCCGAGGGCGAGGATGCCGAGCTGCGCCGCGGGGCTGAGGAAGTTCAGCACGCCCGACAGGCTGAACATCACCGGATCGGCGGTGGCGACGAAGAAGGCGGTGACGAGGATCAGTCCGGCCAGCGCCCCGAGCTCGGGGCGCTTCATCAACCGGGCAGTGAGCGAGACGGCCTTCAGCCGCTCGTCGACGATGGGCGTGCTGGCCATCCGACGCGTGTCCTTCGCTTTGGGGTGCGGGTGGGAAGAGGGGGGGCGGCGCGCCGGCGCGCGGGGCCGCGCCCCCCGGGGTCCGCGTCAGCGGATGCCTTCGGCCGAGAGCTCGACGACTTGGGCGGCCTTGTCCTTGGTGATGAGGTTCGGGCCCGAGGGCACGTTCCCGCCGGGGATCAGCCCGTACTTCGCGTTGAGCACCAGGAAGGCGACCGGCAGGTAGCCCTGGAGGAACTGCTGCTGGTCGATGGCGAAGGCCGCGTCGTCGTCGGCCACCGCCTGGAGGAAGCCCGCGGAGAGGTCGAAGGTCGCGACGTTGATCTTCGCGCCCGTCTCCTTGACCGCGGCGAGGGAGGGCTCGCCGGCCGTGCCGGCGCCGAGCGCGAGCACGGTGTCGATGTCGGGGTTGGAGGCGATCGCCGCCTTGACCTTGGCCTGGACGTCCGCCGGGTCGTTGGTGGTGGGCAGGACCGAGACGGTTCCGCCGAAGCCTTCGGCGAAGCCGGCGCAGCGGTCGTCCAGCGAGACGTTGCCCACCTCCTGGTTGACGCAGAGCCCGACCTTGCCGCCCATCTCCTTGAGCTTCTCGCCCGCCGCCTTGCCGGCGTCGCGCTCGGCCTGGCCGACGTGGAGCAGGGCCCCGAGCTTCTTCGACACGTCGCCGCCGGAGTTCATGGTGATGACCGGGATGCCGGCGGCCACCGCCCGCTCGATCGAGGGGGCGAGGGCGTCGGCGTCAGGCACCGAGACGACGAGCCCGTCGGGCTCCTGGTTGACGGCGGCGTCGATGAGCTGGCCCATGGCCACCATGTCGAAGGTCTCCGGCGCGCGGTAGGAGACGTTCGCCCCGGTCTCCTTGGCGGCGTAGTCGACGCCGTTCTTGACCACCGACCAGAAGGGATCGTTGGCCTGGCCGTGGGACACGACGATGATGTCCTGGGCCAGCGCCGCGGCGGGGATCGCCATGGCCGTCGCGAGCGCGAGCGCCCTGAGATGCTGTCTCATGCATTCCTCTCCTGAACGGCGTCTCGCGTCGCGCGGCTCTGACGGCCGCGGCGGCCGGCGCCCTCTCCCTGACGTCTTGTCGCGATTCCCCTGGGCGGGTTCGCAGATGGAATATTCCATCTATTTTGGATCGTCGCAAGCAGAATTTTCCATTTCCGCGCGCCGCGTCCCGGTGGCCACCACCAGGGTCAGGGCGAGGGACAGGGTGGCGGAAAGGGCGCGGAACGAGCCCACGTCGATCTCGCTCACCGCGAGGGCGGTGACGTCGAGCCGGCGCAGCGGGCTTTTCAGCCCGTCGGTGACGGCGACGACGGGCGCGCCGATCTGCCGGGCATGGGCGGCGAGATCGAGGGTGGCGGCGGTGTAGGGCGCGAAAGTGATCGCCACCAGCGCATCCTCCGGCCGGACGGCGTGGCGGGCGTCCACATGGCCGACCGCCCCGTGCAGCATGGCGGGGATCGTCATCTTCTCGAAGGCGTAGGCCATGTAGCTCGCCACCGGAAAGGAGCGGCGGAAGCCGACCACATGTACCGTCCGCGCCGCGGCGAGGATGTCGACGGCCGCGTCGAGCGCCGCATAATCCACGGTTTTCGCAAGGGATTCCAGAGAGTGCCGCCCCGCCTCGACGAATTCCGCAAGCAACGCCGCCGGCCGGTCCTGGCCCGAGCTGCGCAGGGTGTCGATGCGGGTGCGATAGTCCGGCCAGCGGGGCGCGTAGGCGTCGCGAAACAGCCGCTGCATCTCGGAAAAGCCGGAGAAGCCGAGGATCTGGCAGAAGCGCACGAAGGCCGAGGGCTGGACCCCTGCTGCGGTCGCGAGCTCGGCGACGGTGGAGACGGCGATGCGCTCAGGGTTTTCCGCGACGAATTCCGCACATTGCTTCAACCGCTTGGGCAGGTCCTCGGCGACCTCCTGCAGGCGGGCCTCGAAGGCCTCCATCGTTCCGGGCGCCGCGCTTGCGTCCATTTTCGGCCTCAAATCCGCTTGACGCCCCTGAGCCGGGCGCACTATCGGATCCTGGAACAAAAATTCCATCAAGGCAAGGGCGACCGGCCCGGGCCCGGTGGCGCTGTCAGAGAGGGACGGAGATGCGGAGCGTCGGCGTGGGGCTGATCGGCACGGGCTTCATGGGCAAGAGCCACGCGCTCGCCTATCGCAACGCCCGGGCGGTGCTGGGGAGCGAGCTGCCGGTCGCGCGGCTGGAGCTTCTGTGCGACACGCCGGCGGAACGGGCGGCCGCCATGGCCGACCAGTTCGGCTTCGCCCGGGACACCGGGAACTGGCGGGCGCTGATCGCCGATCCGGCGGTGGACGTCGTCTGCATCACCACCCCGAACAAGCTGCACCATCAGATGGCGCTCGCGGCCCTCGCCGCCGGCAAGCATGTCCATTGCGAGAAGCCGATGGCCCTCACCCTCGCCGAGGCGGAAGAGATGGCGGCGGCGGCCGCCGCGGCGGGGGCGAAGACGATGGTGGGCTACAACTACCTGCACAACCCCGCCTTCGCCCATGCCCGGCGGCTGGTCGAGGAGGGGGCGATCGGGCGGATCGTGCACGTGCGCGGCTGGGTCGACGAGGATTACCAGGCCGACCCGGACCTGCCCTGGACCTGGCGGGCGACCCTGGGCGAGGCGGGGCTCGGGGCGCTCGGCGACATCGGCTGCCACCTGGTCGGCATGGTCTGCCGCCTCGCCGGCCCGGTCGAGAGCCTGGCCGCCGACATGGCGACGGTCCACCCGACCCGGCGGAGCCCCGAGGGCGGCCCGGCCCGGCCGGTGGAGAACGAGGACGTGGCCGGGGTGCTGGTCCGCTTCCAGGGCGGGGCCACGGGCACGCTCGCGGTGTCGCGCAGCGCCTGGGGCCGCAAGAACCGCCTGGGGTTCGAGATCCACGGGACCCGGGGCATGGTGATCTTCGACCAGGAGCGGATGAACGAGCTCAGGCTCTACCGGGCCGAGGGGCCGGCGGCGACCCAAGGGTTCACCACCATCCTCACCGGCCCGGCGCATCCGCCCTATGGCGCCTTCGTCCCCGCCCCGGGGCACCAGATCGGCATGAACGACCTGAAGACGCTCGAGGCGGGCGCCTTCCTGGCCGAGATCGCCGGGGGGCCGAAGGCGGGGCCGGACTTCGCCGAGGCGCTGGTCTTCGAGCGGGTGATCCACGCGGTGGCGGAGTCCGCCCGGGGCGACCGGCGCGTCCGGCTCGGCTGAGCGGGCCCGACCTGAGCGAGGCGGACCTGAGCGGGCCAGACCTGAGCAAGCCGGTCGGGCCCGGAGGGTCAGCCCAGGGTTGGCATGACGAACTCCGGGTCGCTGCGCCGGCCGCCGGGCCAGCGGGTGGTGGTGGTCTTGATGCGGGTGTAGAAGCGCACCCCCTCCATCCCGTGCATGGCGTGCTCGCCGAAGATCGACGCCTTCCAGCCGCCGAAGGAATGGAAGGCCATCGGCGCCGGGATCGGCGCGTTCACGCCCACCATGCCCACCTCGATGTCCTGGGCGAAGGCTCGGGCGGCGTCGCCGTCGCGGGTGAAGACCGCGACGCCGTTGGCGAAGGGGCAGGCGTCGATCAGGTCGACCGCCTCCTGGTAGGAGTTGCGCCGGACCAGGGAGAGCACCGGGCCGAAGATCTCTTCGCGGTAGATCGTCATCTCCGGGGTCACGTGGTCGAAGAGGGCCCCGCCGACGACGAAGCCGTTCTCGTAGCCCTGGCGGTCCGGGCGGAAGTCGCGGCCGTCGACGACGAGGGTCACGCCCTCGGCGACGCCAGCGTCGATGTGGCCGCGCCCCTTGGCGAGATGGGCGCCGGTGACGAGGGGAGCCATCTCGGAGGCGAGGTCGGCGGCGGGGCCGACCTTCAACGCAACGATCTTCGGGACCAGCCGGGCGATCAGCGCGTCGGCGACCGCGTCGGTCACGGGCGCCGCCGCCGAGATCGCCCTGCAGCGCTCGCCCGCCGAGCCGAAGGCCGCGCCCATCAGCGCGTTCGCCGCCATGTCGAGGTCGGCGTTCGGCATGATGACGGCGTGGTTCTTGGCGCCGCCGAGCGCCTGGACCCGCTTGCCGTTCCGCGCGCCGGTCTTGTGGATGTGCCGGGCGATGGGGGTGGAGCCGACGAAGCTGATCGCCTTGACGTCCGGGTGGGAGAGAAGGACGTCGACGGCGGTCTTGTCGCCCTGGACCACGTTGAAGACGCCCGCGGGCAGGCCCGCCTCGGTCAGCCATGCGGCGAGGAGCAGCGCGGGCGAGGGGTCCCGCTCCGAGGGCTTCAGCACGAAGGTGTCGACCGCAGGCGAGCGCCGCCGGGAACATCCGGCAGGGCGCAATGCAGGGGAAGTCAAAGGGCGTGATCCCGGCGACGACCCCGAGCGGCTGGCGGATCGAGTGGCTGTCGACGCCCGAGCCGACGTTCTCCGAGAATTCGCCCTTGAGGAAGCTCGGGGCCGAGGGGGCGAATTCCACCACCTCCAGCCCCCGGGTCACCTCGCCGAGCGCGTCGTCGTGGGTCTTGCCGTGTTCGGCCGAGATCGCCTCGGCGAGCTGGTCGGCGCGCTCCCAGAGGAGGGTCTCGAACCGGTCGAGGATGCGGGCGGGGCGCAGGGGCGGGGTCTTCGCCCAGTCCGGCCAGGCGGCCTTGGCGGCGGCGACAGCCGCCGAGACTTCGGCGTCGGAGGCGAGGGCGACGGTCTTTTCCGCCTGGCCGGTGGCGGAGGTGTAGACCGGGGCGCTGCGGCCCGAGGCGCCGGGCTGGACCCGTCCGTCGATGTAATGGCGATCTCGGTCATGGAAGGGGCTCCTCTGGGGGGACGCCCTTCGTATGAGCTGATTCAGCGGCCGGTTTTGCGATGCAAATATACGCAGATCGACAGTCATGAGGGGGCGATGAACTGGGACGACGGCCGGCTGTTCCCGGCGGTGGCGCGGGCGGGCCAGCTCCTCGGGGCGGCGCGCAGCCTCGGCCTTACCCAGACGACGCTGTCGCGACGGATGAAGGCGCTGGAGGAGGGGCTGGGCGCGTCGCTGCTGGCGCGCCGGCCCCATGGCTGCGCCCTCGCCCCCGCGGGGGAGGCGCTGGCGGCGACGCTGGAGCGGAGTTCGACGGCGCCTCCGACCGGATCGGCGGGGAGGACCGGTGGGGAGGACTGGCGGCTGAGCGGGGTGGCGCGGATCGGCGCGCCCGACGGGCTCGGCGTGTCGTTCATCGCCCCGCGCCTCGGGGTCTCGCCGACCGGCGCCCTAGAGCGGAATCCGTCCCGGCAGAGCCGGGCCGTCCGCTCTACATTATTGTTTTGTCGCGATATCTTAACCACCAGACGATCCCGTCTGGTTGGATGTCGCTCTAGCCCCGCCATCCAGCTCGTGCCTGCGCCGCGCGTCCCAGCGCGAGGCGGATCTGGCGGTGCTGGTGGGGCGGACTCGCGGCGGCGACGCGACCGTCCGGCGGCTCGCGACCTATTCGGTCGGGCTCTACGCCTCGGCCGGCTATCTGGCCGAGCATGGGGCCGTCGAGAGCGCCGCGGACCTGGCGCGGCATCGGCTGATCGGATTCGTCGAGGACCTGATCATTCCCCCGACCTCGACTATTGCGCGGCGCTGTTCGGCGCGGCGCCGGCGCGGATCGGCATTACCTCCGCGACCGGCCAGCTCGCGGCGGGGGCGGCGGGGGCGGCGGGGGCGGGGATCGGCGCGCTCCACGACTATACTGCCGCGGAGGCGGGGGGCTGGTGCGGGTCCTGCCCGAGCGCCGGGCGGAGCGGGAATACTGGCTCGCCATTCCGCGCAGCCTCGTCCAGGTGGCGCGGGTGCGGGCGGCGGCGGATTTCCTGCCGGAGCAGGCGCGGGCGGCGCGCGGCATCTTCGCCCCCGCGCCGTGAGGGGCGGCGATGGGCCGATCGCAGAGACCTCCGCGAAAACCTCGGCCGTGGTCGCTCCTGGTCCGTTCAGACTTCTGGACATCAGGTTAAGTTCGTAAATTATATCGAACAATTTCAATATATTGACTTGATTTTCACGCGTGAAAATCAGCCCCTCCGAAGGGGCTGCGGCTTCGGAGGGAGGTTTTCGCAGAGATCTCTCGGACGGGGCTGGCTGGACGGGGGGCGGTCGGACGCGCCGGTCAGGCGCTCCAGCGATAGAGCCAGAGCTCCGACACCTGCCGGTCGCCGGCGTAGAGGCCGAGGCGGAACTCCACCGTCTCGGCGCCTCCGGGGGCGAGGCTGAAGGCGGCGCGGCCGAGGTTCCCCTCGCCGGGCAGGCGCACCAGCGACAGGCCGTGGGCCTCGCCGGCCGTGGTCTCGATCCGGGGGGTGAGGCCTGCCGCGTCCATGCGCCCGAGGTCGAAATCCACCGCGAAGCTGCGCTCGTCCCCGTCGTGGATCGACTTGCCCGAGCGGGTGGCGATGATCTCGGCGAGAGGCAGCGCCTCGCCCGGGGTCTGGCCCCAGACCAGGCGATAGGCGAAGGCGTGCTCCGACCCGGCCAGCAGCGGCGCCTCCGGCCGCCAGAAGGCGACGATGTTGTCGGCGAATTCGTCGCCCGTGGGGATCTCGATCAGGATGACCGCGCCCCGGCCCCAGTCGCCCTGGGGCTCCACCCAGGCGCTGGGCCGCAGCTCGTACCGGGCCTCGGCGTCCTGGTAATGGGCGAAGTCCCGGAACCGCTGGATCAGGCCGAAGCTCTGGGGGGTCTGGTCGAGAAAGGCCGAGACCTCGAGCTTGCGCGGATTGCGCAGGGGCCGCAGCAGCCGCTCGCCGAGGCCGTTGATCATCCGCAGGCCGCCCGAATCGTGGACGGCGTCGCGGAAGTCGTCGATGCCCACCCGGCTTTCGGGGCCGAAGTAGTACATCGAGGTCAGCGGCGCGACGCCCACGGCGTTGAGGTCGGCGCGGGGGAAGAGGCGCGCCTCGATCTCCATGGCGGTCTCGACCCCCGGCGCGACTCGGAAGGCGTAGGCGCCCGTCACCGAGGCGCTGTCGAGCTGGGCGTAAAGGGTGAGCGTGTCGGCGCCGCGGGCCGGCTCCTCGATCCAGAAGGCGGTGAAGAGGGGGAATTCCTCGGCCGGGCCGCCGGTTCCCAGCGCGAGGCCCCGGGCGGAGAGGCCGTAGAGCGTGTCCCGAGCCACGGCGCGGAAATAGCTCGCCCCCTGGAAGACCAGCGTCTCGTCCCAGACCCCGGGCCGGTTCAGCTCGTGCCGGACGCGGAAGCCCGAGAAACCGAGGCCCGCGCCGGCGCCCGCCGGGGCGCGGCCGTCGGGGAAGGGAAAGAACTCCGGCTGGAAGTCGAAGAAATCGGCGGAGAAGGCCACCGGCGTCGCCATGCCGCCCGCCACCAGCGCGATCTCCACCCGGTCGGCATATTGGCCCCCGGGGGGCAGGAGGTCGACCTGGAAGCCCTGCGCCTCGCCGAAGAGGCGCTTGTCCGCGCGCGGGCGGATGGCGCGGAAGGCGTCGTAGCCGAGCCCGGCGAAGGGATCGGTCAGGGCCATGGACGGGCGCTGGAACGGCTGGGCCGCGGCCGCGCGGGCCCGGTCCACCACGGTCTGGAAGGAGAAGGCCGTCGGCGCGCCCTCGGCCCGGGTCATGGACGCCCGGGTCGTGGAGGCCAGGGCCCCGCCAAGCAGGCCGGCGAGGGCGGTCTGGAGAAAGGCGCGGCGCTGCATGGCTGTCCTTGCGGGTTCATGGCTCGGCGCTCGACTTATGGCGATCGCCCGGGGGGCTCAAGGGGCCGGGGCCGCGGTCTCCTCCACGAACACGACGCTGCGAGGGGGGAGCGTCGCGGGCCCCCAGGCGAAGCCGGAGCGGGGGGGGAGGGCGAAGTCGGCCGCCTCCGTCCCGCGGTTGAAGAGGACGGCGAGACGTCCTTCCCCCGGCCGGGCGAGGACCATGGCGAAGACCCCGGCCTCGGGCGCCTCCCAGTCCGCGACGGCGAGGGGCACGCCCGTGGGTCCGATCCAGGCCACGTCCGGCTGGCCGTCCGCGTCCGGCGCGCCGGTCAGGAGGCCTGGCCCGGCGAGGACGGGCGCGGCGCGGCGGAGGCGGGCGAGCTCGGCCACATGGGCCTCGAGGTCGAGGTCGCGGCCCTCCCAGTCGATCCAGGTCAGGGCGTTGTCCTGGGCGTAGGCGTTGTTGTTGCCGGCCTGGGTGCGGCCGAACTCGTCCCCCGCGGTGATCTGGATCGTGCCGCGGCTGGCGAAGAGCGTCCCGAGCAGGGCGCGGGCGTCGCGGGCGCGGGCGGCGCGGATGGCCGGATTGAGGCTCGGCCCCTCGTCGCCGTTGTTCCAGGAGTGGTTCTCGTTGTGGCCGTCGCGGTTCTGCTCGCCGTTCGCCTCGTTGTGCTTGTGGCGATAGGCGGCGAGGTCGGCGAGGGTGAAGCCGTCATGGGCGGCGATGAAGTTCACGCTGCGGGTGGCGGGGGGCGCGAAGGCGTCGGCCGATCCCGCGAGGGCGGTGGCGAATTCCCCCAGCATGTGCCGGTCGCCCCGCCAGAACCGCCGGATGCGATCGCGGCAGCGGTCGTTCCATTCCAGGAAACGCGCGGGGAAGCGGCCGAGCTGGTAGCCCCCGGGGCCGATGTCCCAGGGCTCGGCGATGAGGATCCGGTCCGCCAGCAGGGGATCGGCCAGCATCTCGCGCAGGAGGGGCGCCTCGGGGTCGAAGCCGTCGGGGGTGCGGCCCATGATGGGGGCGAGGTCGAAGCGGAAGCCGTCCACCCCCGCCTGTCCGACGAAGTGGCGGAGCGTGTCCATCACCAGCCGGCTCACCATCGGATGCCGGCAGGCGAGCGTGTTGCCGCAGCCGGTGTCGTTCACCAGGCTGCCGTCGGGGGCGTGCCAGTAATAGCCGGGCGCGTCGAGCCCGCGCATGGAGAGGACGGGGCCGAAGACGTCGCTTTCGCCGGTATGGTTGAAGACCACGTCGAGGATCACCCCGATCCCCGCCCGGCGCAGGGCCGCCGTGGTCTTCTTCAGCTCGGCGAGGCCGCCGGGGCAGAGCCGCGGGTCGAGCGCCATCATGGCGACGGGGTTGTAGCCCCAGCCGTTGACGAGGCCGAGGGGTCCGAGGTGGCGCTCGTCGATCCAGGCGGTGATCGGCATCAGCTCCACCGCGTCGACGCCGATCCGGGTCAGGTGCTCGATCGCCGCCGGATGGGCGAGCGCGCCCACGGTGCCGCGCAGCTTCTTCGGGATCTTGGGGTGCAGCAGGGTGAAGGGCCGCACCGGCAGCTCGTAGATCAGCCCGCCGGGGCGGAAGACGGGGGGCTTGGGCTTCTTCGGGGCGGGCAGGTCTTCGACCACCGCCTTGGGGACCAGCGCGGCGGTGTCGGCGCCCTCGTCCCGGGGCAGGCACAGGGCCGGGTCGTAGGCGAAGGGCCGGTCGAGGCGGGTGGCGTAGGGATCGACGAGCAGCTTGGCCGGGTCGAACCAGAGGTGGTTCTGTGGGTCCCACGCCCCGTCCGTGCGGTAGCCGTAGCGGGCGCCGGGACCCGCGCCGGGGACCTGGGCCGTGAAGACGCCGTCGGCGTCCCGGGTCATCTCGACCCGGGTCTCGGCCGCGCCGTCGAAGAGGCAGACCCAGACCCGCTCCGCCGTCGAGCGGACGGCGAAGCGGACGCCTTCGGGGCCGGGGACGGCGCCGAGGCGAGGGCTCAAGTGATGACGTCCGGCTTGGCGCGGCCGGTTCGTTCCTTGATGGAGGCGAGGGTCTCCGCCGCCGCGATCAGGTCGGCGAGGGCGTCGGCGGTGGCGAGGTCGTGCTGGGCCGGATCGGGCTCGAAGCGCTCGATGTAGACCCGGAGCGTCGCCCCCGAGGTGCCGGTGCCCGAGAGGCGGAAGACGACGCGGCTGCCGCCCTCGAAGAGGATGCGCACGCCCTGGTTCCGGCTGACGGAGCCGTCGACCGGATCGTGATAGGCGAAATCGTCCGCCGCGGCGACGGTCAGCGGCCCGACCCGGGTTCCGGGCAGGGCGGCGAGACGGTCGCGGAGCGCGGCCATCAGGCCGTCGGCGGCGGCGCTGTCGATCCCCTCGTAGTCGTGGCGGGCGTAGTAGTTGCGCCCGTAGTCCGCCCAGTGCTTCGCCACGATGTCCTTGGCGGGCTCCTTGCGGGCGGCGAGGATGTTGAGCCAGAGCAGCACCGCCCAGAGCCCGTCCTTTTCCCGGACGTGGTTCGAGCCGGTGCCGGCGCTTTCCTCGCCGCAGATCGTCGCCATGTCGGCGTCGAGCAGGTTGCCGAAGAACTTCCAGCCGGTGGGGGTCTCGTAGAGGCCGATCCCGAGCTTTTCCGCCACCCGGTCCGCGGCGCCCGAGGTGGGCATGGAGCGGGCGATCCCCTTCAGCCCCGCGGCGTAGCCCGGCGCGAGATGGGCGTTGGCCGCCAGCACGGCGAGGCTGTCCGAGGGGGTGATGAAGATGCCCCGGCCGATGATGAGGTTGCGGTCGCCGTCGCCGTCGGAGGCCGCGCCGAAGTCGGGCGCGTCCTCGCTCATCATCAGGTCGTAGAGCTCCTTGGCGTGGACGAGGTTCGGGTCCGGATGGTGGCCGCCGAAATCGGGCAGGGGGATGGCGTTCTTCACCGTGCCGACGGGGGCGCCCAGGCGCGTTTCCAGGATCTCTTGGGCGTAGGGGCCCGTCACCGCGGACATGGAGTCCATCGACATGCGGAAGCCGTCCGCGAACATCGTCCGGATGGCGGGGAAGTCGAAGAGCGTCTCCATCAGCGCGGCGTAGTCGGCGACCGGGTCGATCACCTCCACCGTCATGGCGCCGAGGGCCTGGGGCCCGAGCCTGTCGAGGTCGAGGTCGGGGGCGTCCTCGATGCGGTATTGCGCGATCTCCCTGGTCCGGGCGTAGATCGCCTCGGTGATCTTCTCGGGCGCGGGGCCGCCGTTGCCGATGTTGTACTTGATGCCGAAATCCTCGGTCGGCCCGCCAGGGTTGTGGCTGGCCGAGAGGATGATGCCGCCGAAGGCCCCGTACTTGCGGATGACGTTCGAGGCGGCGGGGGTGGAGAGGATGCCGCCCCGGCCCACGAGGACCCGGCCGAAACCCGCGGCGGCGGCCATCTTCAGGGCGATCTGGATGACCTCGCGGTTGAAGAAGCGGCCGTCGCCGCCGATCACGAGGGTCGTGCCCTCGAAGCCCTCCAAGGAGTCGAAGATAGACTGGATGAAGTTCTCGACGTAGTTCGGCTGCTGGAAATGCGGGACCTTCTTGCGCAGGCCGGAGGTGCCCGGCTTCTGGTCCTGGTAGGGGGTGGTGGAGACGGTGCGTGATCATGTCGTCAGGTCACATTCTCGGGGCAAGGCTGAACGGTAGAGGTCGGCATAGAGCGCCGCGCTGCGGTCCCAGGAGACGTCCGAGCCTTCATGCCGGCGCGCTGCATCCCGGCCCAGGCCGGCGGTCGGCGGTAGAGCTCGATCGCCTTGAGGATCGCGGCGCGCAGGGCGCCTTCGTTCGACCGGCTCGAACTGGAGGCCGGTGGCGACGCCCGCGTTCAGCGCCGCCTCGTTGGCGTCGATCACCGTGTCGGCGAGGCCGCCGACCCGCGCCACGATCGGCACGCAGCCGTAGCGCAGGCCGTAGAGCTGGGTGAGGCCGCAGGGCTCGAAGCGCGAGGGGATGAGGATGGCGTCGCAGCCCCCCTGCATCAGGTGCGACAGTCGGCTCGTCATAGCCGACGACGCATGCCTACCCGGCCGCCATGCCGGGCGGCGGCAGGCCGAGCAGCGCGCCCTCCAGTGCGGCCCTCGCCCGAGCCGAGGACGGCGAGGCGGCCGCCGGCGGCGACGAGGTCGTGGGCGGTCGCGACCACCAGGTCCATGCCCTTCTGCCCGGTCAGCCGGCTGATGACGCAGAAGATGGGACCGTCGTCGGGGGCGAGGCCGAAGGCCTCCTCGACCGCGCGGCGATTGGCGGCGCGGCCGGAGGGGTCGGCCGCCGAGAAGGGGGCGGCGAGCGCCGGGTCGGTCTCGGGGTTCCAGACATCGGCGTCGATGCCGTTGACGATGCCGCGCATGTCGCCGGCCCGGTCGCGCAGCAGGCCGTCGAGGGCCATCCCCTCGGCCGGGGTGCGGATCTCGGCGGCGTAGGTGGGCGAGACGGTGGTGATCGCCGAGGCGGAGACGAGCCCGCCCTTGAGATAGCCGACGCCGCCGAAATACTCGACCCCCTGGAGGTCGAAGGCGGACCACGGCAGCTCGATCGCCCAGAAGATCTCCGGCGGGAACCAGCCCTGGAAGGCGAGGTTGTGGATCGTCAGCACCGTGGGCGTGGGGATGCCGTAGTAGCGCAGGTAGACCGGCGCGAGCCCCGCCTGCCAGTCATGGGCATGGACGAGGTCGGGCCGGAAGCCCGGCGCCGCGCCCCGGGCGATCTCGGCGGCGGCGCGGGAGAAGGCGGCGAAGCGCCGCCAGTTATCCCCCCAGTCGCGATTCGTGGCGTCGAGATAGATGCCCCCCGGCCGCTCGAAGAGCTCGGGCGCGTCGAGGACGTAGAGGTCGAGACCCTGGACGCGGGTCTCGATGAGCCGGGCGGGCACCCCAAGGAGGGGGGGCAGGGGATGGGTCGCGCTGACCTCGCCCACTTGGCCCATCACCGCCGGATAGCCGGGGACGAGGGTGCGCATCTCGATGCCGATGCGCGCCATGGCGGGGGGCAGGGCGCCCGCCACGTCGGCGAGCCCCCCGGTCTTGACGAGCGGATAGATCTCGGAGGCGACGGAGAGGACCCGCATTCAGCGCGCCCCTCGGGTCAGGACCGAGGGGCGGCCGTCATGCAGGGGAACGTCAGGCGGGGGAAGTCGGCGGGGGAGGGCCGAAGGGGGCATGTCCGGGCGGTCTCTCTCAGAGGTCCAGGCGGTCGATCATCGGCTGGGTGATCAGGCAGACCCCGCCCTCGGTCCGGCGGAAGCGCCGGCCGTCGAGCTCGGGATCCTCGCCCACGACCAGGCCCTCGGGCACCACGACCCCGCGGTCCACCACCACCTTGCGCAGCCGGACGTTCCGGCCGATCGTGCAGGCGGGCAGGATCACCGCTTCCTCCAGGCTGGAGAAGGAGTTCACCCGGCTGCCGGTGGAGAGCAGGGTCCGCTTCAGCCGCGCGCCCGACACGATGCAGTTGCCGGACACCAGCGACTGGATCGCCTCGCCCCGCCGGCCGGGCTCGTCATGGACGAATTTCGCGGGCGGCGTCAGCTCGGCGTAGGTCCAGATCGGCCAAGTGGTGTCGTAGAGGTCGAGCTCCGGGATCACGTCCGTCAGGTCGATGTTGGCCGCCCAGTAGGCGTCCACCGTGCCGACGTCGCGCCAGTAGGCCTCGCTCTCCGTCGAGGCGCGCACGCAGGAGGCGGAGAAGCGGTGCGCCACCGCCTTGCCGTTCTCGACGATGTAGGGGATCAGGTCCTTGCCGAAGTCGCGGCTCGACCCCGGCTCGGCCGCGTCGCGGCGCAGGAGGTCCATCAGGAACTTCGTATGGAAGACGTAGATCCCCATGGAGGCCAGCGCCATGTCGGGGTTGCCCGGGATGCCCGGCGGATCGGCGGGTTTTTCCACGAAGGCGGTGATGGTGTCCTCTTCGTCGACGTGCATCACGCCGAAGCCGACCGCCTCCATGCGCGGGACCTCGAGGCAGCCGACGGTGACGTCCGCGCCCGAGTCCACGTGCTGACGCAGCATCAGCTCGTAGTCCATCTTGTAGATATGATCGCCCGCGAGGATGATCATGTATTCCGGGCCGTAGCTGTCGATGATGTCGATGTTCTGGTAGACCGCGTCGGCCGTGCCTTCGTACCATTGGGTCTCGGAGACGCGCTGGGACGCGGGCAGGATGTCGAAGCTCTCGTTGCGCTCCGGCCGCAGGAAGTTCCAGCCCCGCTGCAGGTGGCGGATCAGGCTGTGGGCCTTGTACTGGGTGGCGACGGCCATGCGGCGCACGCCGGAATTCAGCGCGTTCGACAGGGCGAAGTCGATGATCCGCGCCTTGCCGCCGAAATAGACGGCCGGCTTGGCGCGGATGTCCGTCAGTTCCTTGAGTCGGCTGCCCCGGCCGCCCGCCAGGACGTAGGCCATGGCGTCTCGGGCCAGGGGTTGCGGTCGGATGTCGACATGGGGTTCCCTCCGCGGCATTCTTTTTCTCTCCCTGAGTTCAGTCTGGGGCGTATTCGAGCCACAGCGTGGCGAGGGGCGGCAGGGTGACTACGGCGCCGGCCGCATCGGCCTCCACCGCGCCAAGGTTGCCCATGCCGGACCCGCCATAGGCGGCGGCGTCGGTGTTGACGATCTCGCGCCAGCGCCCGGCCAGGGGCAGGGGCAGGCGGTAGTCGGGCCGCGGCACCGGCGTGAAGTTGCACACGACCGCAACCGGATTGGCCCCGGGCGCGCGCCGCACCCAGGCGAAGACCGAGGTCTCGGCCTCGTCCGCCAGCAGCCATTCGAACCCCTCGGGCTCGCAGTCGCGGGCGTGGAGCGCGGTCCGGGCGCGGTAGAGGTGGTTGAGGTCGCGCACCAGGTCCTTCACCCCGCGATGCTCGGGGATGTCGAGCTGCCACCAGTCGAGCGGGCGGCTTTCGGACCATTCCGCCCCTTGGGCGAACTCCTGGCCCATGAACAGCAGCTTCTTGCCGGGATAGGCCCACATGAAGGCGTAATAGGCGCGCAGGGTCGCGAACTTCTGCCAGGCGTCCCCGGGGATCTTGCCGAGCAGCGTGCCCTTGCCGTGGACCACCTCGTCATGGCTGAGCGGCAGGACGAAGTTTTCCGAATAGGCGTAGATGAGGCCGAAGGTCAGGTCCTGGTGATGGTGGCGCCGGTGGATCGGATCGCGGGAGATATAGGCGAGGGTGTCGTGCATCCAGCCCATGTTCCACTTGAAGCCGAAGCCGAGGCCCCCCTCGTGGACCGGAGCGCTGACCTTGGGCCAGGAGGTGGATTCCTCGGCGAAGGTCACGGTGCCGGGATGGACGCCGTAGACCGCCGTGTTGGCCGCCTGGAGGAAGGCCACCGCATCGAGGTTCTCGCGCCCGCCGAACTTGTTGGGGATCCACTCGCCTTCCTTGCGCGAGTAGTCGAGGTAGAGCATCGAGGCCACCGCATCGACGCGCAGGCCGTCGATGTGGAACTTCTCTGACCAGTATAGGGCGTTGTTGACCAGGTAGGCCAGAACCTCCTTGCGGCCGAAGTTGTAGATGGCGGTGTTCCAGTCCGGGTGAAAGCCCTGGCGCGGATCCTCGTGCTCGTAGAGGGCGGTGCCGTCGAACCGGGCGAGGCCGTGCTCGTCCGTGGGGAAATGCGCGGGCACCCAGTCGAGGATCACCCCGACTCCGGCCCGGTGGGCGCCGTCGACGAAGCGGGCGAAGCCCTCGGGCGGGCCGAAGCGGGCCGAGGGCGCGTAGAGGCCGGTGGTCTGGTAGCCCCAGCTCGGGTCGTAGGGGTGCTCGCTGATCGGCAGGAACTCGATATGGGTGAAGCCCATCTCGACGACATAGGGGATGAGCTGGTCGGCGAGCTCGTCCCAGGTGAGGAAGCCGTCCTCGTCGGTCTTGCGCCAGCTGCCCGGGTGGACCTCGTAGATCGAGATCGGCGTGCGGCGCGCGTCGGCGTTGGACCAGAAGGCGCGGTGCGCGGCGTCGCCCCAGTCGTGGTCCATCCAGGGCGCGACGATCGAGGCGGTCTTGGGCCGCAGCTCGGAGGCGCGGGCGAAGGGATCGGCCTTGAGCGGCAGGCGCTCGCCGTCCGGGCCGATCAGCTCGAACTTGTAGGCGGCGCCGACGCCGACCTCGGGCACGAAGATTTCCCAGATGCCGGTGTCCCGGCGCAGGCGCATGACGTGGCGTCGCCCGTCCCAGCCGTTGAAGTCGCCGATGACGCTGACCCGGCGGGCGTTCGGGGCCCAGACGGCGAAATGCACGCCGGAGGCGCCTTCGTGGTCGATGGCGTGCGCGCCCATCCGGTCGAAGAGGCGCAGGTGGCTGCCTTCGCCCATGTAGTAGTCGTCCATCGGCCCGAGGACCGGGCCGAAGGAATAGGCGTCCCAGACGATCCACTCGCCGCCGGCGTTGCGGGCGCGGTACTTCAGCGGCTGGCGCTTGCGCACCTTGAGCGGGCCCTCGAAGAAGCCGCCCGGGTGGACGCGGGTCAGCACGCCGGCGGACTTGCCGGCGAGGGTGAGGGCCTCGACCTCCTCGGCCCCTTCGATCACGCAGCGCGCGTAAAGCCGCCCGCCCACGTCCTGGAGGCCCAGCGCCGCGAACGGATCCCCGTGGGATCCGGCGACGAGGGCGTCCATTTCGGCGGACGGCAAAGTCGGCGCGGCCTTGGGCCGGGAGGTCGTAGTAGTCACCGGAACCGTCTCCCCCGATGCGGTTTTGGCCGACGCTACAGGGGCACGTCCCAGATGTCTTGCGAATACTGACGTATGGTGCGGTCCGAGGAGAACCATCCCATCCGGGCGGTGTTGAGGATGGCCTTGCGCCGCCAGGCCGCCTGGTCGGCCCAGAGCCGGTCCACCTCGCGCTGCGCTGCGGCGTAGCTGTCGAAGTCGGCCGCGACCATGAAATAGTCGTGGTCGTAGAGGCCGCCGATCAGCCCGCGGTAGCGCCCCGGATCGTCGGGCGAGAACACGCCCGAGGCGATGGTCTTGAGCGCCTGGCCGAGCTCCGGCGAGCCCTCGATGATCTCGCGCGGGTTGTAGCCCCGGGCGCGGCGCTCGGCGACCTCCTCGGCGGTGAGGCCGAAGATGATGATGTTGTCGTCGCCCACGTGCTCCTTGATCTCGACGTTCGCGCCGTCGAGCGTGCCGATGGTCAGCGCGCCGTTCAGGGCGAACTTCATGTTGCCGGTGCCCGAGGCCTCCATGCCCGCGGTCGAGATCTGCTCCGAGAGATCGGCGGCGGGGACCAGCACCTCGGCCATGGAGACGTTGTAGTTCGGCACGAAGACCACGCGCAGCACGTCGCGCACCCGCGGGTTGCCGTTGATGGCGCGCGCCACGTCGTTCGCCAGTTTGATGATGAGCTTGGCGTTGTGGTAGGTGGGCGCGGCCTTCCCGGCGAAGAACTTGACCCGCGGCGTCCAGTCCTTTTCGGGATGCGAGCGGATCTGGTCGTAGAGCGCCACCGCCTCGATGATGTTGAGGAGCTGGCGCTTGTATTCGTGGATGCGCTTGATCTGGATGTCGAAGAGCGCCGAGGGGTCGAGCTTCAGCCCGTGGCGGGCGCGCAGCACCTTGGCCAGCCGCTCCTTGTTCGCCCGCTTGACCTTGGCGAACTCCTCCTGGACGCCGAGGTCGTCGGCGTACTTCTCGAACTCCTTCAGCGCCTCGATGTCGTCGAGGAACTTCGGCCCGATCTTGGATTCGATCAGCCGGGTCAGGCCGGGGTTGCACTGCTGGAGCCAGCGGCGGGGGGTGATCCCGTTGGTCTTGTTGTTGATCCGGTCGGGATACATCCGGTGCAGGTCGGCGAAGACCGTGATCTTCATCAGGTCGGTGTGCAGCGCCGACACGCCGTTGATCGAATGGGCGCCCACGAAGGCGAGATTGCCCATGCGCACCCGCCGCTCGCCGGACTCGTCGATCAGGCTGATGTGGCGAATGGCCGCATCGTCGAGCCCGTGCGAGACCCGGGCCTCGCGCAGAAGGTGGGCGTTGATCTCGTAGACGATCTGCATGTGCCGCGGCAGCAGCGCCTCGAAGAGCGAGACGGGCCAGCTCTCCAGCGCCTCGGGCAGAAGCGTGTGGTTGGTGTAGCCGATGGAGCCGCGGGTGAGGTCCCAGGCCTCCTCGAACTCGATGCCGTGGACGTCCATCAGGATCCGCATCAGCTCGGCCACGCAGACCGCGGGATGGGTGTCGTTGAGCTGGATCGCGACCTTGTCGGGCAGGTTGTCGAAGCGGCCGTACTGCTGCTTGTGCCGGCGCAGGATGTCCTGAAGCGCGGCGGAGGAGAAGAAGTATTCCTGGCGCAGCCGCAGCTCCTGGCCCTGGGGCGAGGTGTCGGCGGGGTAGAGCACCCGGGTGAGGGCGTCGGCGCGGTTGGCCTCCTCGAGACTGCCGAAATGGTCGCCGGCGTTGAAGGCGTCGAGGCGGATCGGGTCGATGGGCTCGGCGTTCCAGAGCCGCAGCGTGTTCACCCGCTTGCCCTTCCAGCCGACGATCGGCGTGTCATAGGCCGAGGCGATGACCCGCTCCTGCGGCTTCCAGACGTATTTCGCCTCGGCGCCGTTGCCCTCGGTGTATTCGACGAAGCCGCCGAAGCCGATCTCGTAGGCGCTTTCGCGGCGGTCGAATTCCCAGGGGTTGCCGTGCTCCAGCCAGGTCTCGGGGAACTCGGCCTGCCAGCCGTCGATGATCTTCTGGCGGAAGAGGCCGTGGCGGTAGCGGATGCCGTAGCCGTAGGCGGGCACGCCGATGGAGGCCATGCTCTCCATGAAGCAGGCGGCGAGCCGGCCGAGGCCGCCGTTGCCGAGCGCCGCGTCCGACTCGACCTCGGCGATCTCGTCGAAATCGACGCCGAGCATCTTCAGCGCGGCGCGCAGGTCGTCGGTGAGGCCGAGGTTCGACACCGCGTCGCGCAGGAGCCGGCCGATGAGGAACTCGAGGCTGAGGTAATAGACCCGCTTGTCCCCGGCCTGGTAGGTGGCGCGGGTCGAGGACATCCAGCGCTCGATGGCGCGGTCGCGGACCACGAGGATGGCCGCCTGCAGCCAGTCGTGCGGCTTGGCGACGATCGGGTCCTTGCCGACCCGATAGGCCAGGCGCTCGACGATCTCGCGGGCGAGGGACTCGGGATCGTGGGGACGGGGCGCCGGGTCGAAATTGATGGGGGAAGCGTCGTTCATGGAAGCTCCGCGGCTGGCGAGCGGTCGATATCGGATGCGTTTTTCGGCTTAGATACGTTTTTCGGGCAACCTATGCGATGGTCTCGCAAAGTGGCAAGTCCCGGGGACCCCATCCGAGCGCCGCTGCGCCACGCGCCCCAATGGCGCGCAGTCGGGCCCCGCGGTTGCGGCAATTTTAGCCATGGGCCGGGGAAGGGGCCGGCGCAGGGCCGGAATTCGGCGTGGAATTCGGCGTGGGTCGCAGGGTCTTTCGATCTGCCCGGCCCTCAAGACGACTCCCTTCTCCCGATGCGGTCCTTTCGGCCGACCTGGGGTCAAAAGGATGAATGGGCTCCTAATCGCGTCGGCGGCGGTCGGAAATTGGGGCAGGACGGCCGGGGTCGCGCGCGTCAGCCGCCGGCGCAGCCGCGGATGTCGAGGGCCTGGTCGTCCTCGAGGAGGGTGAGCCGCAGGGCGTTGCGGTCGAGCGCCGCGCCGGCGGCGGATTCGAGCCGGGCGGTGGCGAGGAGACGGCCGCCCTCGGCCCGGGTCGCCGCCGGGCCGATCCAGAGGTCGGGGCGAGCGTCGGCCTCGATCACCGCGGTCGCGCCGCGGCCGAAGCGGCCGCCGGCGCCGGTGATCTCGGCGGTGATCGCGCCGCCGCCGTCGCCGGGAGCGAGGGCGCAGCGCGCGGTCACGCCCAGGGCCGCCGCGTCAAGCGGCCGGTCGGCGAGGGCGCCTTCGATCTCGGCCCGGCCCTGGGCGGGATCGGACGGATCGAGCCGGGCCTCCAGCCGGGCTTCGGCGGGGATGCAGATGTCCTTGCAGACCCCGAAGAACAGGTCGAGCCGGGCCTCGATCGGCTGGCCCGCCTGGGCGGGGGTCAGCAGGACAGGGAGGGTGAGGCTGTTCTTGTAGCCGATGGTCGCGGCGCCATAGCTGTCGAAGACCAGGGGGCGCGGCCATTCATAGGCGACGTCGACGAGGTTCGCCGAGCCCGACCAATCGAATTCCGGCGGGACGCCGCTCGCCCCCGGGTTGCGCCAATAGGTGTGCCATCCGGGCGCGAGCCGGATCTGCACCGCGGCGAGCCGGGCGCCATCGGGACGGGTCCAGCCGGAGAGCAGGCGGATCGACTCGACCCCCGGGTTGGCGGGTCCGGCCGGCGGCTGGGCGAGGACGGGCGCGGCGGAGAGCAGGACAAGCGCGGCGAGGCCGGCGGGGATGGGGCGCATCGGGCGGATCCTCGGTCGTGCGGGGCCGGCGTGCGGGGCCGGGATGGCGTGGCGGAGCATAACGGCCGGTCCGGCGGGGGCCAGTCACAAAGGGGAGAGAGGCCGCGCCTTGCTTTCGGCGCGCCGCCACCCCATGACTCGCCCATGACCAGGACCGCCAGCCCCCAGGACGCCCCCGCCTTTCTCGACGGCCAGCTCCTCATCGCCATGCCGGGAATGGCGGACATGCGCTTTTCCAGGGCGGTGATCTTCCTCTGCGTCCATTCGCCCGAAGGGGCGATGGGGCTCATCGTGAACAAGCCCGCGCCGGACCTGCGCTTCGCCGATCTGCTCAAGCAGCTGGAGATCCCGATGGGCCCCGAGACGGCGCAGGCGCCGGTGCATTTCGGCGGCCCGGTCCAGCATGGGCGGGGCTTCGTGCTCCACAGCCGCGACTATTCGGCACCCGGCGCGAGCCTCGCCGTCAACGACGCCTTCGCCATGACCGCGACGCTCGACGTGCTGCAGGACATGGCGCGGGGAGCGGGGCCGGAGCGGGCGATCCTGGCGCTCGGCTATTCGGGTTGGGGGCCGGGGCAGCTGGAAGGCGAGATCCAGGCCAACGGCTGGCTGGTGGCCCCGGCGGACGCGGAAGTGGTTTTCGACGTGCCGAACGCCGAGAAGTGGGAGGCGGCGCTCCGGCGCATCTCCATCGACCCGCGGCTTCTCTCCGCGGAGGGCGGGCGGGCCTGAGGCCGCCGCGTAGGCGGGCTCACGTGTGGGCTGAGGTGTCGGCTTTCCTCAGGATTCTTCGGATTCTTCCCCGTTCCGCGGCGCTGCGGCGCGACGCAGCCGGTCGTTGAGGGCGCGGCCGAGGCCGGTCTCGGGGATCGCGGCCACGGCGATGCGCGCCGCGCCGCCGGCGTCGAGCGCGCGCAGATGGGCGAAGAGTCGGGCGGCGGCCTCCGCGAGGTCGCCTGTCGGCGACAGGTTCAGGCTCTCCTTCAGGCCCTGCGCCCCCGCCGGATCCGGGCCGAAGCCGAGCCAGGCCTCGCCCGCCTCCGGGGCTGTGGCGTTCAGGCGCAGGCCGGCGCGGGGGGCGTAGTGCGAGGCGAGCTGCCCCGGGGCGGTGATTGCGCCCGCCTCGTCAGGCAGGGCGAGCGGGCGGCCGAGCGCCGCCTCGATCGTCTCGGCGGCGAGGCCGCCCGGGCGCAGGAGCACGGGGCCCTGAGTCGCGAAGCCGAGGATGGTTGATTCGAGCCCCACCGGGCAGGGGCCGCCGTCGAGCACCGCGGCGATGCGGCCGGAGAGGCCTTCGCGCACATGGGCGGCGGTGGTGGGGCTGACCCCGCCCGAGGGATTGGCGGAGGGGGCGGCCAGGGGCCCGCCGAAGGCCGCCATCAGCCGGCGGGCGAGCGGATGGGCCGGCACGCGCAAAGCGACGGTGGGCAGGCCCGCGGCGACGGGATCGGCGAGGCGCGCCTCGAAACGGCGGGGCAGCACGAGGGTGAGCGGCCCGGGCCAGAAGGCCTCGGCCAGCGCCCGCGCCTCGGGGGTGAACTCGGCCAGGGTCTCGGCGGCGGCGAGGTCGGCCACGTGGACGATCAAAGGATTATGCGATGGGCGGCCCTTGGCGGCGTAGATCGCGGCGACCGCCCGGTCGCGGCGGGCGTCGGCGCCGAGGCCGTAGACGGTCTCGGTGGGAAAGGCCACGAGCTCGCCCGCGGCGAGCAGCGCGGCGGCGGCGCGCAGGCCGCGGGGGCCGTCGCTGAGGGTGACGGTGTTGCGGCTTTCCATGGCTTTGCGTCCCGCTTGTCGCGCCGCGTCCGAGGGCCTAGGCTCCGGGGCCGCGTCCGGACTCTGATACCCGGGCGCGCGCCGGGCCGAAAGACCGTAAGGCGCCCGGGACGCGTCTGAGGAGAGATCGAATGACCTATCGCGCGCCGGTTGGCGAGATGCGCTTTCTGCTCGACCGGGTGCTCGGGGCCGAGCGGCTGGCGCGGACCGAGCGTTTCGCCGAGGCGACCCCCGAGACCGTCGAGGCGATCCTGACCGAGGCCGGGCGGCTGGCCGAGGATGTGCTGGCCCCGACCCGGCGGGCGGGCGACCTGGAGCCGGCGCGGCTGGAGAACGGGGTGGTGCGGGCCTCGCCCGGCTTCGCCGCGGCCTATCGCGCCTTCGCCGAGGGCGGCTGGGTCGGACTGGCCGCGAGCCCGGACCACGGGGGCATGGGCCTGCCCGTCACGCTCCAGGCCTGCGTGAACGAGATGGCGGCGGGGGCGAATCTTGCGCTGTCGCTGTGCCCACTGCTCTCCCAGGGCCAGATCGAGGCGCTGGAGGCCCATGCGGAGGAGGGGCTGAAGGCGCTCTACCTGCCGAAGCTGATCTCGGGGGAATGGACCGGGACGATGAACCTGACCGAGCCGCAGGCGGGCTCGGACGTGGGCGCGGTGCGGGCCCGGGCCGAGCCGAACGGCGACGGCACCTATGCGGTGACGGGGGAGAAGATCTTCATCACCTGGGGCGACCACGACATGGCGGAGAACGTCAGCCACCTGGTGCTGGCGCGCCTGCCCGACGCGGCGCCCGGCACCCGGGGCCTGTCGCTGTTCGTCGCGCCGAAGCTGATCCCGGATGGGGAGGGCCGGCCGGGGGCGCGCAACGCCCTGCGGGTGGTGTCGCTGGAGCACAAGATGGGCCTGCACGGCAGCCCGACCTGCGTCATGGCCTTCGAGGGCGCGACCGGCTGGCTGGTGGGGGAGCCCCACGGGGGCATGGCGGCGATGTTCACCATGATGAACAACGCCCGGCTCGGGGTGGGGCTCGAGGGCGTCGGCGTGGCCGAGGCGGCGCTGCAGGCGGCGCGGGCCTATGCGGCGGAGCGCCGGCAGGGGCGCAGCCCGGCAGAGGGCGAGCCGGGCCTGCTCGGCCATGCGGACGTGCGGCGGATGCTCGGGACCATGGAGGCGCTGACGGCGACGGCCCGGGCGATCGCGCTCGACTGCGCGCTGTCCATCGACATGGGCCATGCGGCGGAGGACGACGGCTGGCGCGCCCGGGCGGCGTTCCTGACGCCGATCGCCAAGGCCTTTGGCACGGACGTCGGCTGCGAGGTCGCCGAGCTGGGCGTCCAGGTCCATGGCGGCATGGGTTATATCGAAGAGACCGGCGCGGCGCAGTATTATCGCGACGTCCGGGTGACGCCGATCTACGAGGGGACCAACGGCATCCAGGCCATGGACCTGGTGGGCCGCAAGCTGGCGGACGGGGGCGCGGCGGCGCGGGCGCTGCTCGACGAGATCGCGGCGACCGCCGCGGACGAGCCGCGGCTGGCGGAGGCGGCGGAGCGGCTGAGGGCCGCCACCGACTGGATGCTGGGGGCGGCGCCGAACGACCGGTTCGCCGGGGCTGCGCCCTATCTGCGCGCTTTCGCCCTGACGCTCGGCGGCCACTATCTGGTCCGGGCGGCGCGGGCGGAGGGCCAGGCGGGGCCCCGGGCGGCGCTGGCCGAGTTCCACCTGGCGCGGCTGTTGCCCGAGACGGCCGGACTGCTTGCCGCGGCCCAGGCGGGGGCGGCGGGGCTCTACGCGCTCGAACTCGCCCCCTGAATGGAGTTTCCCATCGAGACGCCCGCCCTCGGCGCGGCCCGGGAGGTCGCGCCGGGCGTGCTGTGGCTGCGCCTGCCGGCCTGGACGCGGCCGGACCATGTGAACGTCTACGCCCTGGACGACGGCGCGAGCTGGACCCTGGTCGACGCCGGGCTCGACACGCCCGCGAGCCGGGCGGCCTGGGCGGGCCTGCTCGCCGGGCCGCTGGGGGGACGGCCGGTCGGCCGGGTGATCGTCACCCACCACCACCCCGACCACATGGGCCTCGCGGGGTGGTTCCAGGCGGAGCAGGGGGCGGAGCTCTGGGCGACACGGACGGCCTGGCTGTTCGCGCGGATGCAGCGGCTGGACGTGCAGGAGCGGCCGCGGCCCGAGACGCTGGCCTTCTGGCGGGCGGCGGGGATGTCGGCGGAGGCGCTGGCGGCGCGGGCCGGGGCGCGGCCGTTCAACTTCGCCGATTTCGGGGCGGAGCTGCCGCTGGGATTCCGTCGCATCGTCGAGGGCGCGGAGATCGTCGCGGCCGGCCAACGCTGGCGGGTGGCGCTGGGGTCGGGGCACGCGCCCGATCACGCGACCCTGTGGTGCGAGGACCTGGCGCTGGTGGGCGACCAGATCCTGCCGGGGATCACCCCGAACCTCGGGGTCTATGCGGTCGAGCCCGAGGCGGACACGGTGGGGGACTGGCTCGAGTCCTGCGGGCGGCTGGCGGGGCTCGCCGGGGGACAACTGGCCCTGCCGGGGCATGGGCGGGCATTCCGCGGCCTGGCCGGGCGGCTGGCGGCGCTGGAGGCCGACACGCGGGCCGGGCAGGCGCGGATCCTCGCGGCGCTGGCCCAGGGGCCGCGGACGGCGGTAGGGTGCTTTCCGGCGCTCTATGGCCGGGAGATCCGCGACGGCGAGTTGGCGCTCGCCCTTGGCGAGGCGGTTGGGCATCTGAACCATCTGCGGGCCGAGGGGCAGGCGACGCGGGAGCCGGGGCCGGAGGGGGTCTGGCTGTGGCGGCGCAGGTGACAGGAGCCGCGGGGCGCGCTAGGTCTGTCGCCGAAGGACAATCAGGGAGGACCGGAATGGCCGAGCATGGCGAGCATGTCCGCGGGACCATGGACATCACGGAGCACGAGAAGACCTTTCACGGGTTTCTCCGCTTCTGGGTCTGGGTCTTCGGCGGCGCGATCGGGGTGCTGATCTTTCTGGCGCTGTTCAATTCCTGACCGCCCGGCCCTGCCCGGGGGGAGCGCCAGGCTCGGGAACCCCGCGAGGGGGTCCCGCTCGCCCGGCGCTGTCGGACCGGCCCGCCGTTGCGGGCCCGTCCTGAGGAGCGGGCCTGTGGGCCCGCGAGTCTGCTCCCCCCCGCCTGTTGGCGGGGCCCCGGTCCTGCCCGATAGGTTTTTGCCGTATGAAACCCTCGGGGCGCGGGTGGGACGGAGGTGAGTTCCGCCCTGTGGATCGCGGCGCCCGGGGTCGCTGAGCTGCGGCGGGAGCCTGAGCCGGCGCTCGATCCGGCGGCCGGGCGCGAGGTGCTGGTCGAGACCGGATGGAGCGGCATCAGCCGGGGGACCGAACGGCTGGTCTTTCGCGGCCGGGTGCCCGTCAGCGAATGGGAGCGGATGCAGGCGCCCTTGCAGGCGGGCGGCTTCGGCTTTCCGGTGAAATACGGCTATGCCGCTGTGGGGCGGGCGGTGGCCGGGCCCGCGGATCTGGCGGGCCGGTGGGTGTTCGCCCTCCATCCTCACCAGGACCGATTCGCGGCGCCGGCGGCGTTGTGCCTGCCGCTGCCCGAGGGGCTGGAGCCGCGGCGGGCGACGCTGGCGGCCAATATGGAGACGGCGCTGAACGTGGTCTGGGACGCGGGCGTCGGACCTTGCGACCGGGTGGCGGTGGTGGGCGCGGGCGTGGTGGGCGCGCTCGCCGCTTGGCTGGCCGGGCGCATCCCCGGGGTCGCGGCGACGCTGGTGGACGTGAACCCGGAGCGGGCCGGGCTGGCGACGCGGCTGGGGGTCGGTTTCGCCCTGCCCGAGGCCGCTCCGCAGGATTGCGACGTGGTGATCCATGCGAGCGGCACGGGATCGGGGCTCGCCACCGCGCTGGCGGCGGGGGGGGAGGAGGCGCTGGTCGTAGAGGCGAGCTGGCATGGCGACGGCACGACGCCCGCGCCGCTCGGGGGCGCATTCCACAGCCGGCGGCTGCGCCTCGTCTCGAGCCAGGTGGGGCGAGTTCCGCCCACCCGGGCCCCGCGCTGGACCAACCGGCGGCGGCTGGCGGCGGCGCTGGATCTGCTGCGGGCGCCGGAGCTCGGGGCGCTGATCTCGGGGGAGACGGATTTCGTCGATCTGCCGGAGCGCTACGGCGCCATTCTCGACGATCCGGCGACCCTGTGCCATGTGGTGAGATATCGCTGAGGGAGGCCGCCCATGTTCGCCGTCGAGGTCCGGGATCACGTCATGGTCGCCCATAGCCTGCCTGCTCCGGTCTTCGGACCGGCGCAGGGGCTGCATGGGGCGACCTTCACTGTGGATGCGGCCTTTTTCGCCGCCGACATCGACCGGCACGGCATCGTGGTCGACATCGGCCTCGCAACCGAGGCGCTGGGGCGCGCCCTGGCGCCGCTGCGCTATGCCAATCTCGACACGGTGTTCCCCGGAGAGTTCACCACCACGGAATTCCTGTGCCGGCACATCTGGCGGGACCTGGCGGCGGCGGCGCGGGACGAGGGCCTGGGCGGGCCGGTCGCGCGCATCCGGGTGACGCTGCAGGAAAGCCATGTGGCCCGGGCCTGGTTCGAGGCGGATCTGTGATCCTGCATTTCGTCGTCCCCGGGGCGCTCGACACCCCGACCGGCGGCTACGGCTACGACCGGCGGCTGATCGCGGAGCTGGGGCGGCTGGGCTGGGAGGTGCAGCACGTGGCGCTGGGGGAAGGATTTCCCTGCCCTGGCCCGGACCGGCGCGCCGAGGCGGCGGCAGCCTTCGCCGCCCTGCCGGACGGGGCGCTGGCGCTGACCGACGGCCTGGCCTTCGGCGCGCTGCCGGAGGTGGCGGCGGCGGAGCGGGGGCGGCTGCGGCTGGCCGCGCTCGCCCATCATCCCCTCTGCGACGAGACCGGGCTGTCGGCGGCGGAGACGACGGCGCTGCGGGATTCCGAAGGGGCGGCCCTGGCGGCGGCGGAAGCGGTGATCTGCACCAGCGGCGCGACGGCGGTCCGGTTGGCGGAGCTGTTCGGGCTCGATCCGGCGGGGATCGTCGTGGCGCCCCCCGGGGTCGACCCCGCCCCGCGCAGCCCGGGAACCGGGGAGCCGCCGGTGATCCTGTCGGTGGGCTCGCTCATTTCACGCAAGCGCCATGACGTGCTGATCGACGCGCTGGCCCTGCTGGCGGACCGGCCCTGGCGGGCGCGCATCGTCGGATCGGCCGCGCTCGACCCCGCCTGCGCCGCGGCCCTGGCGGAGCGGGTGGCGGCGCGGGGGCTGGGGGGCCGGGTGGAGCTGATGGGCGCCCGGGCGGACGTGCGGGCCGAGTTGGCCGGGGCGGATGTCTTCGCGCTCGCCTCGGAATACGAGGGCTATGGCATGGCCTTTGCCGAGGCGATGATCCAGGGCCTGCCGGTGGTGGCCTGCGGGGGGGGGGCGATCGGGGATCTGGTGCCGGCGGCGGCCGGGGCCCTGGTCCCGCCGGGGGATCCGGCGGCCTTCGCCGCGGGGCTCGCGCCGCTGCTTGACGATCCGGCCCGGCGGCGGGCGGCTTCGGAGGCGGCCTTCGCGGCCGGGGCGCGCCTGCCGGGCTGGGGAGAGACGGCGCGGATCGTCGATCGGGCCTTGCGGGCGCTGGCGGCATGACCGGGTTCAGCGCCGATTGGCTAGACTTGCGGGAGCCTGCCGACCGGACGGCGCGAGATTCAAACCTGCTCGCTGCAGCGGCCGACTGGCTATGCGACGGGCTGGCGGCGGATCTGGGGGCGGGAACCGGCGCGCTGGCCCGGGCCTGGCCGGACGGGCGGGCGCGCTGGCGTCTGGCGGAGCGGGATCCGGCTTTGCTGGCCGAGGCGCGGCGGCGCCTGCCGGAAGCCGAGACGGTGGCGGCCGACCTGGCGGAGCTCGACGCGTTGCCCTTGGGAGGTGTCCGCCTGACGACCTGCTCGGCGCTGCTCGACCTCGTGTCGGCGGACTGGCTGGAGGCGCTGGCGGCGCGACTGGCGGCCGGAGGGCTCGGGTTCTATGCCGCGCTCTCCTACGACGGACGGATGACGTGGCAGCCGCCCCTGGCGCTGGACGAGCGGGTCGTCGCGGCCTTCAACGCCGATCAGCGGCGGGACAAGGGGCTTGGCCCGGCGCTGGGGCCCGAAGCGGGGCAGGCGGCGGCGCGGATCTTCGCCGAACAGGGGTTTGCGGTGCGGATGGCGCCAAGCCCCTGGCGGTTGCCGCCTGGCTCGGCGCTGGGGATCGCCGCCGCTGCCGGCGTAGCGGCGGCGGCGGGCGAGGCGGCCTGGGGTCAGGCGCGGGCCGCGGCGGCGGCGGCCTGCGAGGTCGGGCACTGGGACCTGCTGGCGCTGCCTGCCGCGGGGCCGAGCACGCAGTCGAAGACCACGTCCGTCTCCAGCGCATAGACCCGGGTCTCCGGGCGCAAGGCCTCGGAGAGCCGCTCGATGGGATGGGCGCTGCGCAGGCCCGTGGGTCCTGCGCCGATGATCACCGGCGCCACCGCCACATGCAGCCGGTCGAGCAACCCCGCCTCCAGGAAGCCCGCGATCGTCGCCCCGCCCCCTTCGACCAGCACCCGGGCGAGGCCGATCCGCAGCAGGGCGGCGCGGATGGCAACGGGGTCGATCCAGCCGTCGCGGGCGGGGAGCACGATGACTTCCACTCCGGGAGGCCGGGGCGCAGGGGTCGCCTGGACGACGATGCGCCGCGCGCCGTCGGGGGCGAAGACCGCCGCGTCGTTGGGCAGGCGGGCGCGGGGGTCGATGACCACCCGCGCCGGGTTCGGACCCGGGGCGAGGCGCACCGTCAGCCGGGGATCGTCCCCAAGGGCGGTGCGCACCCCGACGATCACCGCCTCGGCGAGCGCCCGGCAGCGGTGCAGATGGCGCAACCCGCCAAGCCCCGAGACGTCGCGCGCGTCGCCCGAGACCGTGGCGATGCGGCCGTCGAGGGACTGGCCGACCTGGGCGTACCAGAAGGGCCCCCGTGCGGCGGCGAGCGGGGCGTAGAGCGCCCAGGCCGCCGCCTCGCCGGGACTCCAGCCCGGATCGGGGTCCGCCTCCGGATCTGCGCCGTTCGCCATCCGCGCCGGGCCGCAGCGGGCGGCGAGCAGGCGTGACCAGACGGCAGGCGTCATCTCCGCGCTGTGCATGGCTCCTCCCCCGGGCCTGAAGGCCCCTTTCCGGAGGATGCTAGCGCGGGCGACCTCGGCGTAAAGCCTTGTCGTCGCTCGGGTTCGCTGGCGCGCCTTCAGTCCCCGTCCCGCTCCGTTCCTCAACCGGAATGGCATGCGCGCCCGGGCCGGGCGCCGGGGTTTCCTGCGAGAGGCGATCAAGGCGGCCTGGACCGTTTCCATGCTGCCGGCGCAATGGGGGCGTCGGGTCGCGTCACGGTCGAGCGTCGGCGGACTCCGTCGCCATCTCCGGTGCGGCGAAGGCGGCGAGAAGGGCGTCGCGCAGGCCGGACATGGGCCGGCTCGCGATCTCCGGGCCGGGGCGCAGACCCGGGGTCCAGCCCCAGGCGGCGGCGCGGTCCACGAGGGCGGGCGGGCCGATCAGGTGGGCGGGCACATCCCGGCCGGGGGCGAGCGCGACGAAGGGCGCGGGCGGATGGTCGCCGAGAATCAGGGTGAGGGCCTCGGGATGGCGCAGGGCGAATTCGACCGCCGCCCCAAGGCTGTAGGCTATCGCCGCAGCGTAATGGGCGCGCACTGCATCCGGGTCGCGCCACAGGGCCTCGGGGCTCGGCCCCTCCGCCCGATAGTCCGACCCGTCGCCGAGCGAGGACCAGGGACGCGAGGTCGGGAGCGGGGTCCAGGGCGCATGGGAAGAGACCAGCGCGATCTCGGCGATCACCGGCGCGCGGGGGCCGGGGCCAAGTTCGGCCCGCTCCAGCGCCGCGAGGGCGAATTGGTCCGGCGCGGGCGCCCAGCCGAAGCTCGGGCCGGCATAGCCGAGGTCATGGGCGGCGAGGACCCGATCGTAACCCATCCAGGCCGCCTCCGGCCAGGGACGCGTGATGGCGGGGACGAGCGCGACGGAGCGCCAGCCCGCCTCTTGGGCCAGCTGGGGCAGGGTGCGGCGCGGGCTCGCCAGCAGGGCGCGGTACCGTGCCTCGTCGGCGATGGGCAGGCCCGAGAGCGCCGAGGCCCGCGCGAGCCAGCTCTGCCCTCCGGCGACCGGCGAGGTCAGCCAGCCGGAGCGGGCGGCGAGGTCGTCGGCGGCGAGACGGGGCTCCAGACCCCCAAGCAGGGCGCGCAGACCCGGGGCGTAGGCAGGCGCTTCTAGTGCGGACCGGCCGTAGGATTCGACGAAGACGATCAGCACGTCCCGGCCGGCGAGCGCGGGCAGGACGGTCTCGGGCGGTCGGGCGGCCTCGGCGGCCGCCTCGGCGCGAAAGTCGGCGAGCGCCCGGCGGGCGGCGACGGCGTCGCGGACATGCTCCCAGGCGAGGCGGGTGGTGAAGGCCTCGCCGGGTGGGTCGAGGCGGCCGGCGGTCTCGGCGACGGCGAGCCCCGCGGCGGCGAGGAAGCCGAGCGCCAGCGCCGGACGGGCGCGGGGCCCGGGCGCCCGGGCGGCGAGGCGCGCCGCCGCCCAGGCGAGGGCGCGCCAGAGCAGCCAGGCGGCGAGGACGAGCGCCAGCGCGGCGCCGAGCGCGGCGGGCAGGCCCAGCACGTCCCGCAGCAAGGCCCAGCCGAGGGGGACCAGCACCAGGTCGGTCGCCGGGTTGAGCGCCCGGCCGAGCGCCATGTGCCCGGCCAGGTCGATGAGCTTCATCACCGTCGCCGCCCAGAGCAGCGCGGCGACGATCCTCCGGGCCCGGGGCGCGGCCAGCACCAGGAGCGTCACGGCGGCCAGGTCGAGGGGCGCCATGGAGAGCGCGCCCCAGGTGAAGGCGCCCGGATGGTTGGGCAGGGCGAGCGCGGCCCAGGCCAGCAGCAGGGCGAGGGCGTCGCGGGCCCGGCTCACGATCGCAGAATCCGAACGAGGTCCAGGGCGAAGGACCAGGCGAGCAACGCCAGGGCGAGGGCGGCGAGGGCGGCCGAAACCGGCGGGACCAGGGGCGGGGCGAGCAGCGCCGCGAGCGTCCCGACCTGGATGGCGCAGATCGCCCGGCGCCGCTGGGACGGCGGCAAGGGCCGGGCGAACCGGGGCCGGAGCCAGCCCAGGGCGACGAAGGCGTAGCGCATCAGGCCGATCGCGAGGATCCAGGGACCGGCCTTGCCGAGGGCGAGCAGAAGCGCGCAGAGAACCAGCATGGCGAGCGCGTCGACCTCCATGTCGAGGCGCGCGCCCCAGGCCGTCACCCGGCCCTCGCGCCGGGCGATCCAGCCGTCGATCCCATCTAGGGCGAGCAGGCCGCCGCCCGCCGCTGCTGCGGCCCAGCCGCCGAGGCCGGCCAGGGGGGCGGAGTCGAGCGCAAATCCGGCGAGGACCGCGATCCCGGCCGCCCGGGCCAGGGTGATGCGGTTCGCCGCCCCGAAGGGCGCAGGCGGCCCCGCAGCGAGGGCGAGGCCCGCCACCAGGCCATAGAGCCCGAGCGCAAGGGCGAGGCCCGCCGGGGGCAAGGCGAACCCCGCGACGAGCGCCGCCGCCGCGCCGGCCGCGAGGGCGGACAGGACGGCGTCGCGGCGGCTTTCCTTTTGGGCGGGGGGCGCTAGCTGAGGATCGGGGGCAGCGAGCCGGAGGCGGTCGAGATGAGGGGCGGCGCAGGCGGGTACCTTGGCTACGGGGTCGCGGCGCGGATCTTTCACTGGCTGGCCGTGCTTCTCATTTTCGTCACGATACCGGTCGGCTTCCTGATGACGCAAGGGCTGCCGCGGTCGGTGCAGGATCCGATGTTCGCGCTCCACAAGACCATCGGCGTGACACTGCTGATTCTCATGCTGGCGCGGCTCGCCTGGCGGATCGGCCATGGCGCGCCGCCCCCTGCGCCCATGCCGCGGACGCAGCAGATCGCCGCCGCGACTGTGCACTGGACGCTCTATGTCCTTGTGATCGCCATGGCCGTGACCGGCTACACCCGGGTGGCGGCGGGCGGCTTTCCGATCGAGATTCTGAACGCGCTCGGCGTGCCGCCGCTCCTCGCCAAGAACGAGGTGCTCGCCTCTGCCGCGAAGAGCGCTCATGCATCTATCGCAATAGTCCTCATCGTGGTCATCGCGGGACATGTTGCAGCTGCGGCGTATCACGCGCTTGTGCGGAAGGACAGGGTTGCATCCCGGATATGGCCGCCATTTTCGGCGTGAAATCAGTCATGTGCTCGGCGAATTGCCGCTCATCGGCGTTTCGCGCCCGCAACGGCGCCTTTCAAATGAACGCCCTTTCGACTACTTCGTTGTCTCGGATCGGCGTCGACTGGGCGATGTCGAATCATTTGGTCGCAACATGAACCTCCGCACGCCGTCGTCGCTTCTCGCCTCCGCTCTCACGCCTGCGCTTGCTCCGCTCGCCATGCCCGTGCGTCCCGTCGAGGCGGCGATGCAGGCGCGGCCCCTGCCGCTTCCGCCGCGCGTCCTGCGCCGGCGGATCCTGGTCGCGGTCATGTCGCTCGCCATCATCCTCCTTCTCGGCTGGGCCATGCTCTCCGGGCTGCTTCGCGACGGGTTCGCGATCGGCGACGGGGTGATCTTCGGGCTTTATATGCCTAATGTCGCGGTGAACGCGCTGGCCGCCGCCACCGCGGTCGCGGGTCTGTTCTGGCGGGCGCGCTCGCGCCGCTTCGCCGACGCGCCCAAGGGGTGGGTACCCCAGCGACGCACCGCCGTGCTGATCCCCGCCCGCAACGAGGACATCGAAGGCCTCGGCGCCCGCATCAGGGCGCTCTCCGCCGACCTGCGCCGGCAGGGGATCGCGGAAAAGGTCGATCTGTTCCTGCTCTCCGACTCCGACGACCCGGTCAAGATCGGGCTGGAGGAGCGGCTGGCGCTCTCCCTCTCGGCCGAAGGCCGGCCGCGGCTCTACTACCGCCGTCGCCTCGGCAACGAGGGCCGCAAGCCCGGCAACCTCGCCAACTGGCTGCGCCAGTGGGGCGGCCACTACGGCTACATGCTGGTGCTCGACGCCGACAGCGTGATGTCGGCGCGCCGCATCGCCCGGCTGATCCGCCGCATGGAGACCCAGCCGCGGCTGGGCCTGATCCAGGCCGGCATCCGCCTTTCCGGCGGCGAAAGCCGCTTCGCCCGGCTGCAGCAGTCCGCCGGCCGGCTCTATGGCGGCCCCTTCGCCCGGGGTCTCGCCAGCTGGATGGGCTGGGACGGCAATTTCTGGGGCCACAACGCGCTGATCCGGGTCAAGGCCTTCGCCGACGCCGCGGGCCTGCCCAAGCTCTCGGGCCCCGCGCCCTTCGGCGGCGACCTGCTGAGCCACGACTTCGTCGAGGCGGCCTGGCTGCGCCGCGCCGGCTGGGGCGTCGAGCTCGACCCGGATTCGGTGGGCAGTGCCGAGGGCGGCCCCGAGACGGTGATGGAGTTCCACAAGCGCGACCGCCGCTGGGCCCAGGGCAACATGCAGCACCTGCGCCTGCTGCGCGCCAAGGGGCTGAGCCCGGTGAGCCGGCTGCATTTCCTCTGCGGCGTCATGGGCTACCTGGCCTCGCCGCTGTGGCTGGCGCTGGTGATCGCGGCGATCTTCCTCGGCACGGGCGAGGGGATGCTGGTGCCGACGCTGGGCGCCATCGGCCTCGTCCTGCTCCAGAAGAGCATCGGCGTGGTGGACTGGATGATCCGCCGCCCGAGCGCCCGCACCTGGCGGATCGTGCTGCGCACCGCGGCGCGGGAGCTGGTCCTGTCGACGCTGATCGCGCCGATGGTGATGATGCGCCAGACGGTGTCGGTGCTGTCGATCTTCACCGGCCATGACTGCGGCTGGAAGCCGGCGGCGGGGGCGAAGAAGAAGAGCGACATGCGCTGGCTGGAGCCGGCGGCGGGCGCGGCGCTGATCGTCGCGGTCGTCCTGCAGGGTCTGGCGACGCCGCTGCATGCGCTGATCATCGCGCCGCTGGCCGTGCCGCTGCTGCTCGCGCCGCTGCTGAGCCGCTGGCTCGACCGGACAGCGCCCTCCAAGGCGATGGCGGCTGCGGCGGTGGAAGCGGAGGCCCCGGCGGCCGAGCCGCTGGCTCTCGACGCGGTCCTGCCGATGGCGGGCTATCTCGGCGCCCGAGCGGCGCGGCGGATGGGCGCCTCGGTCTCGGGCTGGATTTCCAACGCCACCCGCGGGGTCGGCGCAGGGGACGCCCCGGCGATTCCCTGATCGCCTCACTCCTCTTGCCAGGCTGCGACGCCGGTCCCGTCGAGGGGCCGGCGTCTTGGCGTCGGGCTGGGGGTCCGGCGTCAGGCGACCTGGCCGGGGCCGGGCCCTCGGGAGGCGTCGAGCCTCCGCTCGGGCCAGTCGGCATGCCGCCTCCGGTCCTTCCTTCGCGCCGGCGTCGGGCTCTGCGACGCAGGACAGGCGCTGGCCGCCTCCGGTCGCCGAGGCTCCGGCGGTGGCGGTCAGCGGAAAGGAGGGCTATAGGCGCTGGCGGAGAGCCTCCTGCTTTCCTGCGAGCTTGGGGAACGTGAGACAGGTCCTTCCCGGACGCCCGGATCAGGGCGCCGTTTCACGCGTGAAATTGGGTTTAAATTGTTGTTTTATAATGATATTCCTGAAATCATTCAGGCGATGGCAACCAAGGTTGACAAGTCCTGACCTTAGGCTTGCGAAGTCCCTCGCGCAGTCGGCCCCGGACGTTCGACGGCACGGACGGGGGCCATGGAGACAGCCGAGGCGGTAGCTCGCGGGGCGGGTTTCGATCCGGTGGCGCCGAGGTTGTAAGAGTCCTGGTTTGCGAAGCTTCGCCACGCGAACGGTTGGGGGCGCCGGCAGGCGAGCGGGGCAACCGAGGCGGTGGCGCGCGGGATGGGTTTCGACCCGGATGCGCCAAGGTTGACGAACCCCGGCCAAGGTTTGCGGAGGTCCGCCGCGCAGGCGGCCCCGGGCGTCGGGAAGCGGCGGGGGCAGGGGTCAGCGGAAGTGGCGGCCGGCGGGGCCGGTTTCGATCGGGAGGGGGCCAAGGTTGACGAGTCAGGGCCAAGGCTTGCGGAGGTCCGCCGTGCGGGCGGCTGCGGACGCCGGGAGGCGGCCGGGGGCAGGGATCAGCCGAGGCGGCGGCCGGCGGGGCCGGTTTCGATCCGGGGGGCGCGGCGGGGCTGGGGCTCGGGCTCATCGCCTTCGGCGAATTCCACCTCCTCAAGCCGCCGGGCCCGCACCGCGGCCCGTTCGGCGGAGATGCGCAGCTCGGCCAGATCGGACTGGGCCTGGCCGAAATGCCGGTCGAGATTGCCGACCCGCACCCCCAGCCGCTCCAGATCCTTGCCGAGCAGCGCCAGCTCGCGCCGGATCGCATGGGCCTCGGCCTTGAGGCGGGCGTCCTTGAGCACCGCCCGCAGGGTCGTCAGCGTCGCCATGCAGGTTGTGGGCGAGACGATCCAGACCCGCAGCGCGAAGCCCTCGCGCACCAGCTCGCCGAAATTGGCGTGGAGCTCGGCGTAGACGGCCTCCGAAGGCAGGAACATCAGCGCCCCTTCGGCGGTCTCGCCCTCGATGAGGTATTTCTCGGCGATCGCCCGCATGTGGGCGCGCACCGCCGCGCGCATCCGCCGCTGGGCCTCCTGGGTCTCGGCCGGGTTGCGCGCCGCCCGCAGCGCCTCGTAGGCCTCCAGCGGGAACTTCGCGTCGATGACGATCGGGCCCGGCGGCTGGGGCAGGCGGATCAGGCAATCCGCCCGGCGGCCGTTCGAGAGCGTCGCCTGGAATTCCGCCGCCCCGGCCGGCAGGGCCTTGAGCACGATGTCGCGGAGCTGGATCTCGCCGAAGGCCCCGCGGGTCTGCTTGTTGGAGAGGATGTCCTGGAGGCCGAGCACGTCCCCCGAGAGCTTCTCGATCTTGGCCTGGGCGCGGTCGATGGTCTCCAGCCGCTGCTGGAGCTCGCCCAGGGAGCGCGCGGTGCGCATCGCCGAATGGCCGAGCGATTCGCCGGTGCGCCGGGTGGTTTCCTCGAGCCGCTGCTCGAGGTTCCAGGCCAGCCGCTCCTGGGCGGCGGCATGAGCCTCGGCCGACTGCATCAGCGCGCCCTGCAAGGCCCGCTGCCCGTCCCGCAGGGCGTGGATGGCGGCGCCGAGCCCCGCGAGCCGGCGCAGCGCCCAGGCGAGCCCGAGCAGTCCCGCCGCGACCGCCCAGAGCCGGGGGTCGTCGAAGCCGATCGCCTGGCCGGCGACCTCGATCACGACCGCTCTTTCATGACAGCGCCATCATGACCGGCCGAACAGCCGCTCGATGTCGCCGAGCTTGAGCTCCACCCAGGTGGGGCGGCCGTGGTTGCACTGGCCGGAGAGCGGCGTCGCCTCCATGGCCCTGAGCAGGGCGTTCATCTCCTCGCCGGTCATCCGCCGGCCGGCGCGGATCGAACCGTGGCAGGCCATCCGGCTCAGCACCGCGTCGAGCCGCTCGCGCAGGCCGGGTCCGTCCTCGGCGAGCGCGTCCGCCACGTCGCGCAAGAGCCGCGCGCCGTCGACGGCCCCGAGCGCGGCCGGGGTCTCGCGCAGGCAGAGCGCCCGGCCGCCGAAGGGCTCGTAGACCAGCCCCAGCGCCGCCATCTCCTCCGCGGCCGCCTCCAGCCGGGCGCAGCCCTCGGCGTCGAGCTCGACCACCTCGGGGATCAGCAGGAGCTGGCCGGGGACGCGGCCGGCGGCGCGCTCGGCCTTGAGCCGCTCGTAGACCAGCCGCTCATGGGCCGCGTGCTGGTCAACGAGGACGATGCCGTCGCGGGTCTGGGCGATGATGTAGGTCTCGTGCACCTGGGCCCGGGCGGCGCCCAGGGGGGCCTCGACCTCGGCCGGGGCGGGTTCGGGCTCGATCCGGGCGGAGAGGCCGAAGGCCCCCCGGGGCTCGGCGAAGCCCGGGGCGGGGGCGGGGGCCGGGGCGGGCGCCGGCGCCATCCAGTCCCGCGCCGCCGAGAGGGTTCCCTGGCTCGGCCGGGCGGGGAAGGCGGGCTCAGGGCGGAAGGCCCCGAGCATCCCGAGGCCGCCGGTGGTGGCGCTGCGGTGGCCCGCGCCCGCGAGCGCCGCGCGCAGGGCGCCCACCACCAGCCCGCGCACGCAGCCGGGGTCGCGGAAGCGCACCTCGGCCTTGGCGGGATGCACGTTCACGTCCACCTCCGAGGGCGCGCAGGCGATGTCGAGCGCGGCGGCCGCATGGCGGTCCCGGGGCAGGACGTCCGCATAGGCGGCGCGCAGGGCGCCAAGGAGCAGGCGGTCGCGCACCGGGCGGCCGTTCACGGTGAAGTGCTGGGAGACGGCCGCCCCCCGGGAGTAGGTGGGCAGGGCGGCGAAGCCGGTGAGGCGCAGGCCCTCGCGCTCCGCCTCCACCACGAGGGCGTTCTCGACGAAATCCGGGCCGAGGGCGGCGGCGAGGCGGCCGCGCAGGCCGTCGAAGAGATCGCCGGTCTCGGGGTCGAAGCGCAGGATCTCCCGGGGGGCGTCGGGGTCGCTGAGGTCGCGCAGGGCGAAGCCGACCCCGGGGGCGGCGATGGCCAGGCGCTTGACCATCTCGGCGATGGCGCCCGCCTCGGCCCGGTCGGAGCGCAGGAACTTCAGCCGGGCCGGGGTGGCGGAGAACAGCCCCTCCACCTCGACCTGGGTGCCGGCGGCGCGGGCGGCAGGGCGGATAGGCCCCTCCGCGCCCCCGCGCACGACGATCGCCGCGGCCTCGGCCGCGCCCCGGGCGCGGGAGGTCACGCAGAGCCGCGCCACGGCCCCGAGCGAGGGCAGCGCCTCGCCGCGGAAGCCGAAGCTCGCGATGTTCACCAGATCGTCGCCGTCGAGCTTGGAGGTGGCGTGGCGCGACAGGGCCAGGGCCAGCTCGTCCGCGGGGATGCCCCAGCCGTCGTCGGAGACCCGGATCAGCCGCTTGCCGCCGTCGGCGTAGGCGATCTCGATCCGGCGGGCGTCGGCGTCGAGGGCGTTCTCGACCAGCTCCTTCACCGCGGAGGCCGGTCGTTCCACCACTTCGCCCGCAGCGATGCGGTTCGCCGCCGCCGGGTCGAGCTGCCGGATCGGCCGGCGGCCGTCAGGGCCTATCTTGGGGTGGTCGTCGTACATACCGCAAGGTTTAGCATCCTCGCGGCGGGCTTGCCATGGTAAATGCGGGAGATTGTCCCGCGTCGCCCCGGAGGGCGGGGGCCCGTCAGCGGCCGTAGACCGCCTCGCGGGCCACGTCGCGCAGGCCGTGGCGGGAGAAGCCGAGATCGAGCAGCTCGCGGTCGGACATCTGGTTCATTTCGTCGAGGAGCGCGCGGTAGCGGCGATAGTCGGCGAAGGCGGCGCGGATGCGGGCGAAGAGGCCAGGCTCGGCGCGCAGGTCGTGTTCGGAGGTGTAAACGGCGTAGGCCATGGGAGTCATCCTTTCATCGTGCGGTCCGCGGCGCCGGCCTTCCGGCCCGCGGGGAGAGTTCAGCGCCCGTAGACCTCGCGGCGGGCGGCGGCGCGGATTTCCCCGCGGTGGAGGCCGAGGTCGGCCAGCATCCGGTTCGACAGCGCCTTCAGTTCGGCCACGGTGCGGCGGTATTCCAGCCAGCGCCCGAGAGCCCCACGCACACCGGCCGCGACGTCGGACACGTGCGAACGGGGGGCGAGATCGGCATAAGCGGTCGTCATGATCGGTGTCTTTCGTTCGATCCCTCGAGGCTCGCGCCTCACGGGTAGGAACATAGGCTTGTTGCAGTGCAGCACAACGACCGATCCGGGAAGGCCGCCATGCAGCGGCGGCATGGCGGCGCGGGTCAGCCGGGGGCCGCGTCGCGGGTCTCGATCGCCTCCAGCGCGGCGGCGAGCTGGAGCGCGAACTTCGCCGTGGGCACGGGCAGGGTGCGCCCCCGCATCTGGCCGAGGAGCAGCAGCCCGGGAGGCAGGTCGCGCGGGTCGAGCCGGCGCACCGCCAGCCGGGGATCGCGGACGGGCAAGAGGCCGATCGGGATCTGGAAGCTCACCACCTGCTCGTGCAGGACGTATTCCCGCATCATCTCGAAGCTGTCCGCCTCGATGGCCGGGGCAAGGCGGCGCGACCGCCCGCGGGTGGCGAAGTCGAGGAGATGGCGCACCCCGTATTCCCGCGCCGGGATGACGTGGGGGAAGTCGAGGCAGTCGCGCAGGCGCAGCTCGGACCGGGCGGCGAGGGGGTGGTCGACCGACATGACGGCGGCGACCGGTTGGGGGATCGCCTTGATGACCTCGAAATCCGCCAGGTAGACCGGCTCGAACACCAGCGCGAGATCGCTGGAGAAGGTCGAGAGCTCCTCCTCCGCCGCCGCCCGGTCGCGCACCCGCACGGAGAAGGTCACGCCGGGGTGGTCGGCGCGGTAGCGGGCGATCTGGTCGGGCAGGAAATGCGGCGTCACCCCCTGGCTGCAGGCGAGGGTGACGTGGCCTCGCCGGGCGCCGCCCAGATCCGCCACCTGGGCGCGCAGCCGGGCGAGGTCGCCGGCCTGCTGGCGGTAGTGCTGCATCAGGAGCTCGCCCGCGGGGTTGAGCCGCACGCCCCGGGGCAGCCGCTCGAAGATCTGCGCGCCGAATTCCGCCTCGAAAGCCTGGATGCGCCGGTTCAGGGCCGAGGAAGTGATGTTGAGATCCTCCGCCGCCTTGCGGATCGAGCCGGCGCGGGCGACGTCCTGGATCAGCTTCAGCGTCTGGAGATGCCGCATCCCGATCCCCCAGCGCTGCGTTTCATGCAGCGGACAGGTGAAAAACTAGCAGTAGAACACAGCGCCTGCCAGCCGCATCCTGACGCATCTGCGAAAGGGAGGGCGGGATGGATCAGGCGGGCCGGCGGAGGAACTGCCCCAGCCCGCCCGCCTCAGGCGCCGAGGCTCACATGGGCCGAGGCGATCCGCCACCCCTCCGGCCGGCGCAGCCAGACCTGGGTCTGGCTGCCGCGCCGCCCCGAGCCGAGCCGCCGGTACTCGGCCGTGGCCACCGCCACCTCCGGGCTCAGCGGCAGGATGGTGACGCGGGTCAGCTCCCGCTCCATGTCGGCCATGTCGCGGCCCTTCCGGAAGGCGGCGATCTCCTCGATGCCGTAGAGCCCGCCCTCGGTCATCATCCGCATCGCCGCGGGGCTGTCCCAGAAATAGCCCACCAGCGCCGCGACATCGTTCGCGGCCAGCGCCGCCTCGTAGCCGTCGAACTCCGCCCGGACCTCGGCCGCCACGGCCGCCGCATCGAATTCCATTCCGTCCTCTCCCTCGCCGCATGCGCCGATCCTCGGTCCGCGGGCGGCGAGGTCAAGCGAAAGCGACGCCCATGACCCTGACGCTGGCCGCGGACCCCGCGCCCCTGCCCTTCGAGCCCGAGCGGACCGCGCTCGTGCTCATCGACATGCAGCGCGACTTCCTGGAGCCCGGCGGCTTCGGCGAGGCGCTCGGCAACGACGTCTCGCTGCTCCGGGCCGCCGTCGGCCCCTGCGCCGCCGCCCTCGGGGCCGCGCGCAAGGCGGGGATGCTGGTGATCCACACCCGCGAGGGCCACCGCCCCGACCTTTCCGACGCGCCCCCCGCCAAGATCGCCCGCGGCGCGCCCATGAAGCGCATCGGCGATCCCGGGCCCATGGGCCGCATCCTGGTCCGGGGCGAGCCAGGCCATGACATCGTGCCCGACCTCTACCCCGCCCCCGGCGAGCCGGTGATCGACAAGCCGGGCAAGGGCGCCTTCCACCAGACCGACCTCGACCAGGTGCTGAAGAACAACGGGATCGACACCCTGCTGGTCTGCGGCGTTACCACCGAGGTCTGCGTGCACACCACCATCCGCGAGGGCAACGACCGCGGCTACCGCTGTGTCGCCCTCGGGGACGCCTGCGCCTCGTACTTCCCCGAATTCCACCGCGTGGGCCTCGAGATGATCAAGGCCCAGGGCGGGATCTTCGGCTGGGTCAGCGACAGCGCCGCCCTCGTCCGCGCCTTGGGCGCGCGCGCGGCGGCTTGAGAGGGATCGACATGCACAAGCCCAAACTCTGGACGCCGGGCGACTTCAACGCCTTCTTCGGCTTCGGCACCAACATCCTCGTCAACCTGCTGGTGCTGACGGGACTGCTGCAATTCGTGCTGCAGATGCCGACCGAGATCATCTTCCACCGCATCCTGCCCGCGCTCGGGCTGATGATGTTCCTGTCCACCTCGTACTACGCCTGGCTCGCCTACGGCTACGCCAGGCGGACCGGGCGCGACGACGTCTGCGCCCTGCCCTCGGGCATCAGCGTCCCGCACATGTTCGTGGTGACCTTCGTCATCATGCTGCCGATCGCCACCATGACCGGAGACCCCATCCGCGGCTGGGAGGCGGGGCTGGTCTGGGTGTTCTTCCAGAGCTTCATCCTGATGATCGGCGGCTTCATCGCCCCCTTCGTGCGCAAGGTCACGCCCCGCGCCGCCCTGCTCGGGACGCTCGCAGGCGTCTCCATCGCCTTCATCTCCATGCGGCCCGCGCTCGAGATGTTCCTCAACCCGGTGATCGGCGTCGTCTGCTTCGCCATCATCCTGGTCGCCTGGTTCGGCGGCATGCGCTATCCCCGCGGCGTTCCCGCGGGCGTCGTCGCCATCGCCTTCGGGATGCTGGTGGCCTGGGGCGCGGCGGCCCTCGGCCTGCCCGGCGCGGGGCTGAGCCTCGGCGGCCTCTCGGCCTCCTTCCAGAACTTCGGCTTCTCGCTGCCGATCCCGGCGGTGGACCATGTGTTCCGCGGGTTCGAGTTCCTCGGGATCATCCTCGTCACCGCCATCCCCTTCGGCATCTACGACCTGGTCGAGGCCATGGACAACGTCGAGAGCGCCGAGGCCGCCGGCGACCACTACCCCACCACCCGCGTCCTGACCGCCGACGGGGTCGTCAGTCTGATCGGCTGCCTGATGGGCAATCCCTTCATCAACGCGGTCTACATCGGCCATCCGGGCTGGAAGGCCATGGGCGGGCGCATCGGCTATTCCCTGGGCGTGGGCGTCATGGTGATCCTGCTGTGCTGGTTCGGCATCATCGCCGTGCTGCTCGCCCTCGTCCCCGTGGTCGCCATCTCGCCGATCCTGCTCTACATCGGCATGCTCATCGGCGCACAGGCGTTCCAGACCACGCCGCTCACCCATGCGCCGGCCATCGTGCTGGGCCTGCTGCCGCATCTGGCGGCCTGGGCGCTGACGCTCATCACCGGCGCGCTCGGCGCGGCGGGCGTGGCGATCACGCCGGAGCTGATCGCGGCGATGAAGACCAACGGCGTGCTCTTCCACGGGCTGGAGATCTTCGGCCATGGGGCGATCCTGACCGGCCTGATCCTGTCGGCGGTCGGCGTCTTCGTCATCGAGCGCGAATTCGAAAAGGCTGCGATCTTCGCCTTCGCCGGGGCGGTGATGACCTTCTTCGGCTTCATGCACGGCGAGGCGGTCGGCTTCGGCGTCAGCCCCGGGGTGGCGGCGGCCTATGTGGTGGTGGCGGGCTTCCTCTACGCCTGCGCCAAGCTCGACATCATCGCGGTGGCGAAGCCGCCCGAGCCCGCCCCCGATCCCGCCATCCAGCCCGCGGAATAATCCGTGGACTGGAACGCCTATCTCGATGCGGCCTCGGCGGCGGCGGACCTGCCCGTCGCCGAGGACCACCGGCCGGGGGCGCTCCGCTTCCTCGCGCTCGCGGCCGAGATGGCCGCGATCGTCCAGGCGGTGGAGCTCGACGAAGCCGAATTCGCCCTCGCGCCGGTCTATCGCCTGCCCGACCCGGGGTCCGACGGGAAGGAGCCGCAATGAACGAATTCCCCGGCCAGCTGCGCTCCGCCGATCCCGGCGCGGCGCCCTTCGGCCCCTGGGCCAGCGCCGCCGCCATCGCCGCCGCGGTCCGCTCCGGCGAGGTCAGCGCGGTGGAGGTGACGCAGGCGGCGCTCGCCCGCATCGCCGCCGAGAACCCCACGATCAACGCCTATACCGACGTCACCGCCGACCGCGCCCTGGCCGAGGCGGCGGCCGTGGACGCCGCCCGCGCCGCCGGCCGGCCCTTGGGACCGCTCGCCGGCGCGCCCTATGCGGTCAAGAACCTCTTCGACGTGGCGGGGCTCGTCACCCGGGCGGGCTCGCGCATCAACCGCGACCTGCCCCCCGCGGCCGCCGACGCCACCCTGGTGCGTTGCATGGCCCAGGCGGGCGCCGTGCTGCTCGGCGCGCTGAACATGGGCGAATACGCCTATGACTTCACCGGCGAGAACCTGCATGACGGCAATTGCCTGAACCCGCATGATCTTGCCCGGATGAGCGGCGGCTCCTCCTCGGGCTGCGGCGCGGCGACGGCGGCGGGGCTCGTGCCGATCTCGCTCGGCTCCGACACCAACGGCTCGCTGCGGGTGCCGGCGTCGCTCTGCGGGGTGTTCAGCCTGAAGCCGACCTATGGGCGGCTGGGGCGGGGCGGGGCCTTTCCCTTCGTCGACAGCCTCGACCACCTCGGGCCGCTCGCCCGCACGGCGGAGGACCTGGCGCTCGCCTATGACGCCTTGCAGGGGCCCGATCCGGCGGACCACGCCTGCGCCGGGCGGCCGGTGGAGCCGGCGGCGCCGTCGCTGGGCGCGGGGGCTGCGGGGCTGCGGGTCGGGGTCCTGGGCGGCTGGTTCGCGGCCAAGGCCGGACCCGAGGCCGCCCGGGCGCTGGACCGGGCCGTCGCGGGGCTGGCCGCCTGCGGGGCCGAGGCGCGTCCGGCCCGGCTCGACGAGGCCGAGGCGGGGCGGGCGGCGGCCTTCCTCATCACCAACGCCGAGGGGGCGGCCTTTCACCTGGGCCGGCTGCGGACCCGGGCGGCGGAGTTCGATCCCGACACCCGGGACCGGTTCCTCGCCGGGGCGCTCCTGCCCGCGGGATGGGTGGTGCGGGCCCAGCGGGTGCGGCGGTGGTGGCTGGAGCGGGCGCTGGCGGCCTTTCGCGAGGTCGACCTGCTGCTCGCGCCCGCGACGCCGGTCGTGGCGCCCCTGTCGGGCGCGAAGGTCCTGGAGATCGGGGGGCGGAGCGCGCCCCTGCGGCCGAGCCTCGGGCTCCTGGCGCAGCCCTTCTCCTGCATCGGCCTGCCGGTGGTCACGGCCCCGGTCTTCGCGCCCGGGGAACTGCCGATCGGGGTGCAGATCGTCGCCCCGCCCTGGCGCGAGGACCTGGCCTTGCGGGCCGCCGCGGCGCTGGCGGCGGCGGGGGTCGCCTGCGCCCATCCCCCGAGCCGCCTCGAGGCTTGACGCCGGGCGGGGGAGGGCGTCCCTTCGCTCGGGCTTGGGCGAGACGCGGAGGGACGCGATGCAGGCGGCGACGGTCAACGGGCTGCGCATCCACTATGAGCTGACCGGTCCGGCGGAGGGGCCGGCGCTGGTGCTCGCCCACGCGCTCGGCGTCGACCTGCGGATCTGGGACCGGCTGCTGCCGCTGCTGCCGGCGGGGCTGCGGGTGCTGCGCTACGACCTGCGGGGCCATGGGCTGAGCGACGCGCCGGAGGGCGAGTACTGGATGGGCGACCTGGTGGCGGACGCCGCCGGGCTGATCGAGGCGACGGGCTGCGGGGGCGGGGTCTTCCTCGGCCTCTCCATCGGCGGGGTGGTCGCGCAAGGCCTGGCGGCGGAGCGCCCGGACCTGCTGCGCGGCGCGATCTTCTGCTGCACCGCCGCTCGGATCGGGACGGAGCAGGTCTGGCGCGACCGGATGGCGCTGGTCCGGGAGAAGGGCGTGGAGGCCCTGGCCGACGCCACGCTGGAGCGCTGGTTCAGCCGGGCCTTTCGCCGGGACCGGGCCGAGGAGCTGGCGCTGTGGCGCAACCTGCTGACCCGGACGCCGGCGGCGGGCTATCTCGGGTGCTGCGCGGCCCTCGCCGAGACCGATCTGCGGCTGTCGACCGCCGGGCTGCGCCTGCCGGTGCTGATGGCGGCGGGGACGGAGGACGGGTCCACCCCGCCCGACCTGGTGCGGGAGACGGCCGAGAGCATGGCCCAGGCCCGGTTCGCCCTGATCCGCGGCACGGGCCACATGCCCCCCATCGAGCGGCCCGAGGCGCTGGCGGCCCTGGTCGAGGGGTTCCTGCGGGAGGAAAGGCTGCTGTGAGCGGGTCTGATGGGGCCCCGCTTTCACGCGTGAAAATGGGGTCAAGATATTGATGTCTAATGATTTTCCGTGAGACATCAACCTGATCGCAACCTGTGTTGACGAAGGGTTGCGGGGGCGGTCCCGGAACAGGCCATGAAAAAGGGCGCGTGCGGAACGCGCCCTGTCGCGGCCGGACCGGGCCGGCGGGAGTGGCCGGGCCCGCGAGGGGCCCGGGGTAAGGTCAGTGGCCGAGGATCTGGCTGAGGAACAGCTTGGTGCGCTCGGACTGGGGGTTGTTGAAGAACTCGTAGGGCGTGTTCTGCTCCACGATCTGGCCCTGGTCCATGAAGATCACCCGGTTCGCCACCGCCTGGGCGAAGCCCATCTCGTGGGTGACGCAGAGCATGGTCATCCCCTCCTCGGCGAGCTCGATCATGGTGTCGAGCACTTCCTTGATCATCTCGGGGTCGAGGGCCGAGGTCGGCTCGTCGAAGAGCATGATCCGCGGCCGCATGCAGAGCGAGCGCGCGATCGCCACGCGCTGCTGCTGGCCGCCCGAGAGCATGCCGGGGTACTTGTTCGCCTGCTCGGGGATCTTGACCTTGCGCAGGAAGTGCATGGCCGTCTCCTCCGCCTCCTTCTTCGGGATCTTGCGGACCCAGATCGGGGCGAGGGTGCAGTTCTCGAGGATGGTCAGGTGCGGGAACAGGTTGAAGTGCTGGAACACCATGCCGACTTCGGAGCGGATCTTGTCGATGTTCTTGAGATCGGAGGTGAGTTCGACCCCGTCGACGATGATCTTGCCCTTCTGGTGCTCCTCCAGGCGGTTGATGCAGCGGATCATCGTCGACTTGCCCGAGCCCGAGGGCCCGGCGATGACGATCCGCTCGCCGCGGCGCACGGTCAGGTTGATGTCGCGCAGGACGTGGAATTGGCCATACCACTTGTTCATGTCGATGATCTGGACGGCGATCTCGTCGGCGACCTTCAGCTTGTCCTTGTGGACCGGCGCCAGGTCCGAGGCGTCCACGGGATGGGGTTCGCTCATGGGGGATCTCCTCAGCGGCGGTCGGTGCGCAGACGGCGCTCGAGATGTTGCGAATACTTCGACATGCCGAAGCAGCAGACGAAGAACAGCGCCGCCACGAAGCCGTAGAGCTCCCAGACCATGCCGTTCCACGCGGCGTTGGCGCGGATCGAAGTGATGAGGCCCACGGGATCGAGCAGGCCGATGATGGCGACCAGCGTCGTGTCCTTGAACAGGCCGATGAAGGTGTTGACGATGCCCGGGATCGAGATCTTCATCGCCTGGGGCAGGATGACGAGCCGCATCGACTGCCAGTAGTTGAGCCCCATGGCGTCGGCGCCCTCGTACTGGCCCCGGGGCAGGGCCGCGAGGCCGCCGCGGATCACCTCGGCGATGTAGGCCGCCGAGAACAGCGTCACCATGATGATGACCCGCAGGATGATGTCGAAGTTCGTCCCCGGCGGCATGAAGATGTTGAGCAGGAACGACGCCACCAGCAGGAGGGCGATCAGCGGCACGCCGCGGATGAACTCGATGAAGCCGACGCAGATGGTCTTGACCAGGAAGAGGTCCGAGCGCCGGCCGAGCGCGAGCAGGATGCCGAGCGGCAGAGAGAAGGCGATGCCGGTGGCGCCGATGGTCACTGACAGCATGAAGCCGCCGAAGAGCCGCGAAGGCGTGGGGGGCGTGGTCAGGAACGGCAGCGCCCGGCCGAGGGCGGAGCCCAGGGGCCCGGCGACGAAGAACCACCAGACGAGCAGCGCCGCGAGCCCCGCCAGCGGCGCGAGCAGGGCGAGGCCGTAGCGCCAGGTCAGCCACCAGGCGGCGTAGGCGGCGACGAAGCCGAGGTAGATCGCGATTGGGACGAAGAGCGATCCCCCCCAGAGCAGCCAGTAGGCGATGCCGGGATAGAAGGCCGAGAACCACAGCAGCTTGCGCGGGACCGAGGCGAAGAGCACCGGGGCGAGAGCCACGAACATCAGGATGAAGGCCAGCGTCGGCCGCCAGTAGAGATCGGCCGGGTAGAAGCCGAACAGGAACTGTTTCCAGCGGTCGCGGATGACCGCGAGGCAGGCGCCGCTCGCCCCCTCGCCCCAGGTCTGGGCGATGATCTGCCGGCACTCGGCGTAGGAATTGGCGTTCCAGACCGAATGCAGGAAGAAGGGCAGCAGGTGGTCGAGCAGCCAGAAGACGGCGATGAGCGACAGCACGGTCAGGATGCTGTTGTACCAGCCGGCGAAGAGGTTCGTCCGGAGCCAGCCGATCACCCCCACCTCGGAGGCGGGCGGGTCGAGCTGGGGCAGCATCTGCGTGCGGTGATAGGCGATGGGGTCGGCCATCTCAGCGCTCCTTCAGGGAGACGGAGGCGTTGTACCAGTTCATCACGCCCGAGATGGTCAGGCTGACGACGAGGTAGAAGCCCATCAGCAGCAGCATGGATTCGAGCTCGCGGCCCGTCTGGTTCATGGTGATGCCGCCGAGCGTGGCGCGCACGTCCGCGTAGCCCACGACGATGGCGAGCGAGGAGTTCTTGGTGAGGTTGAGGTACTGGGAGATCAGCGGCGGGATGATGATGCGCAGCGCCTGGGGCAGGATCACCAGCCGCATCGCCCGGCCGGGGCGCAGGCCGAGGGCGGCCGAGGCCTCGCTCTGGCCCTTGGGCACCGCCTGGATGCCGGCGCGCACGATCTCGGCGATGAAGGAGCCGGTGTAGAGCGCGAGGGCGAACCACAGCGCGATCAGCGCCTTGTCGATGAAGCCGCCGCCCTGGAAGTTGAACCGCTGCAGCACCGGATAGTCGAGGCTGATCGGGTTGCCCATCAGGAAGTCGGCGATCAGGACGGGGATGAGGAAGATCGCGAGCTTGATCCAGAAGGTGGGCAGGATCTCGCCCGTCGCCTCCTGCCGGCGGTGGGCGTAGATCGAGAAGAGCCGGATCGCCGCGAGGGAGAGCAGGAAGACCAGCGCGACGATCTGCCACCCCTGTCCCAGGACCGGCCAGGGGGAATAGATGCCGCGGTTGGTGATGGCGAAGCTGCCGAAGAGCATCGAGGCGGTGGCGTTCTCGCCCCGGAAGGCGGCGGGGGCGGGAGCGATGTCGGTGATGATCGCCATCAGCGCCATGATCCAGATGAGGACCGGCACGTTGCGGAACATCTCGACGTAGACCGAGGCGAGGCGGGCCACCAGCCAGTTCGAGGACAGGCGCAGCACCCCCATGAAGATGCCGATGATCGTCGCGGTGATGCAGCCGAGGAAGGCGACGAGCAGGGTGTTGAGGATGCCGACCAGCGCCGCGCGGCCGTGGGTGCTGTCGTTGGTGTAGGGAATGAGCTTCTGGCTGATGTCGTAGCCGGCGCGCTGGCCGAGGAAGCCGAAGTTGAAGTCCTTGCCGAGGGCGGCGAGGTTCGCGACGGTGTTGTGGACGATCCAGCCGAAGAAGGTGAGCGTCAGGATCAGCGCGACGATCTGGATCGTCATCGATCGGTAGCGGGTGTCGTAGATCAGCATGCTGAGCCGGAACGGCTCGCCGTGCTGCATGTCGAGGGTGGTCATTTTTGCGCGCCCCTGGGGTGGAGGGAAGCGGCGGCCGGGGGTCCGGCCGCCCCGGGGGGAGGGAGCGCGCCCGGGGGTGGGCGCTCCCGGGGGGTCGGCTATGGGATCAGCGGAAGGGCATCGCGTAGATGAGGCCGCCGTCGTACCACTGGGCGTTCAGGCCGCGGGCGAGGTTGATGGGCGTGCCCTCGCCGAGGTAGGCGGCGAAGATCTCGCCGTAGTTGCCGTTGGCGGCGATGGCCCGGGCGGCCCATTCGGCGTCGAGGCCGAACTGCTTGCCGAGGTCGCCCTCGACGCCGAGCAGGCGGCGCACCTCGGGGTTGGTCGAGGCCTTCATCTCCTCGATGTTGGACTTGGTCACGCCGTATTCCTCGCCGGCGAAGAGGGCGAAGAGGGTCCAGCGCACGATGTCCGCCCACTGGTTGTCGCCGTGGCGCACGACCGGGCCGAGGGGCTCCTTCGAGATGATCTCGGGCAGGATGATGTAGTTGTCCGGGGTCGGGTAGGTGGCGCGGACGGCCGCGAGGCCCGAAGCGTCGGTGGTGTAGGCGTCGCAGGCGCCGCCCAGGAACTGCTGCCGGGCCTCGGCCTCGGTCTGGATGGGAACGGGCTGGTAGGTGATGCCGTTCGCCTTGAAGAAGTCGGCGAGGTTGAGCTCGGTCGTGGTGCCGGTCTGGATGCAGACGGTGGCGCCGTCGAGCTCCAGCGCGGAGGCGACGCCGAGGTCCTTGGAGACGATGAAGCCCTGGCCGTCGTAGTAGTTCACGCCGACGAAATCGAGCTTGAGGTCGTTGTCGCGGCTGAAGGTCCAGGTGGAGTTGCGCACCAGGAGGTCGATCTCGCCGGAGGAGAGCGCGGTGAAGCGGGTCTCGCCGGTGGTGGGGGTGAACTCGACCTTGGAAGCGTCGCCGAGCACCGCCGCGGCGACCGCGTAGCAGATGTCGACGTCGAACCCGCTCCACTTGCCGGCCGCGTCAGGGGCCGCGAAACCTGCGAGACCGACGTTGACGCCGCATTTCAGCGTGCCGCGGGCCTTCACGTCGTCGAGCGTCGCGGCGGAGGCGGCCGAGGCCCCGAAGCCGAGCAACGCGCCGGCGGCGATCATCATGTATGGTTTCATTTGCGCAAGCTTCCGTTTCTGGACTTCGGAGGCGAAGTCGTCTGTCTCGCAGATCCGTTACGAGGATCATGCGGCCGAGCTTGTTGGCAGTCTCACGGGCAGTCAAGGGCGATTGCCCGCATTTTGAACGTAGGGTTAGGGGTCGACCGCCTTGTTGCAGTGCAATGCAAGCTTTTCGAGCAATCGCGCGGCGCGCAGGAAATCCGCCTCGCGGCGACGGGCCGCGGCGGAGGCTTCTTCGTCGACGCCCCATTGCTCTTCCTGCCAGGTTTCGTCCACGCGGCTGGCGGCCCAGGCCTCGGCCGGGGTCATGGCGCCGGAGGCGGTCGCGAGCGCGAGCACCAGGGACCCCGACAGCGACACGAGCTCCGAGAGCGCGGTCAGGGCGAAGGGGTCGTGGGCCGCGACCGCCGCCCGCAGCGCCGCGAGGCTCGCCGGATCCTGCGGCTTGTGGCGCAGGCCCTCGGTCACCGCGAGGGGCGCCCCCAGATGCGCCGCCGCCCAGGCGAGGGGCGGATCCCAGGCGGCCGCCTGCCGCGCCGCCAGGGCGGCCGGGCTGTCGGCGCGGTAGCAGAGCAGGTCGGACTCGCCATAGGCCGCGAGCCCGTCGACGAGCGGGGCGGGATCGGGGGCGACCCGGTCGACGGCGGCGTTGGCCGCCCTGGTGAAGGGGAGCAGGTCGGGCCGGATCTCGCCCTCCACCGCGCGCCATTCCGCGGCGATCGCCTCGGCGAGGGCGCGGGTCGGCACGACCAGCTCCGCCTTGGCGGGAGTGCGCAGGGGCCGGTCGTCGAGCCGGAGCGCGAAGCCGCCGGGGACCTCGACCACCGAGACCTCCGTCCAGAACCGCCGGGCCGCGATCACGCCAGCAGCTCCGCCAGCGCGGCGTCGAGGGCGTCGAAGTCCGAGATCACCAGATCCGCCCCCGCCGCCTCGAGCCGGGCGCGGGGATGGTAGCCCCAGGCGACCCCGAGCGCGCCGAAGCCCGCGGCCTTGGCCATGGCCATGTCGAATTCGGTGTCGCCGACCATCACCCCCCGGGTCGCCCCGGTCTCGGCCAGCGCCGCCTCCAGCATGGCCGGATGGGGCTTCGACGGATGGTCGTCCGCGGTCTGGGCGGTGACGAAGAACCGGCCGAGGTCATGCTCGCGGAAGACGTGGTCGACCCCGCGCCGCGCCTTGCCGGTGGCGACGCCCATCAGCGCGCCCGCGGCCTCCAGCCGCTCCAGCGCCGCCCGCGCCCCGGGATAGAGGGGCGAGTCCGGGACCGGGCCGCCCGCGTCGCGCCGGGCGATCCAGCCGTTGCGATAGGCCGCGGCCAGCGCCTCGGCCTCGGCCTCGCCGAGATGGGGGACGAGCGCGCCCATGGCCTGGGGCAGGGAGAGGCCCACCACCCCCAGGAGTTCGTGCCGCGGGGGCAGGGGATGGCCCCGCGCGCCGAAGGCCTCGGTCATCGCCTCGACGATGGCGTGCTGGCTGTCCACCAGCGTCCCGTCCACGTCGAACACCACCAGATCAAGCGTCGTCATGCGTCGTCCTCGAAGGGGTCTTCCGGCACGTCCCCGGGCCGCCAGCCGAAAAGCTCCCAGGTGCGCGCCATATGCTCGGGCAGGGGCGCGGTGATCGTCAACCGCTTGCCCGTGCCGGGATGGATCAGGCTGAGCGAGCGGGCGTGCAGGTGCAGCTTGCGGCTGACCGCGCCGCCGAGCTGCGCCCCCCAGCCGTCGCCGAGGTTCTCCTGCCCGGAGCCGCCGTACTTGCCGTCGCCGGCGATGGGATGGCCGATGGCGGCCATGTGCGCCCGGAGCTGGTGGGTGCGTCCCGTCAGCGGCGCGAGCGCCACCCAGGCGGCGCGGACGCCGGCGGCGTCGAGGGTCATGTAGTCGGTCGTCGCCCGCTTCGCCCCTTCGGTCTCGGCGACCTTGTCGGGATGGACCGTGCGCATCTTCTCGCCCTCGCCGGCCGCGCCGTGGCCGGCCGCCTTGACCAGCCCGTAGCGGATGGTGCCCGCGGCGGGGCGCGGCGCGCCCGCGACCACGGCCCAGTAGATCTTGCGCGCGTCCCGGGCCTGGAAGGCCTTGGCGAGCCCCGCCGCCGCCCGGGCGCTCCGCGCGAGCAGCAGCACCCCCGAGGTGTCGCGGTCGAGCCGGTGCACCAGCCGCGGCTTGTCCTCGGCGTCGAACTTCAGCGCCTCGGCCAGCCCGTCGACATGCCGGCTGGTGCCGGTGCCCCCCTGGGTGGCGAGGCCCGCGGGCTTGTTGAGGGCGATGAGGTCCCGGTCGCGGTAGAGCACCGCCGCCCGGATCATCGCCGCGTCCTCCTCCGAGACCTTGGGCCGGGCGGGCGCGGGCGCGGCGTCCTCCGCCGGGATCGGCGGCAGGCGCAGGACCTGGCCGGCGGCGAGGCGGGCGGAGGCCTGGACCCGGCCGCCGTCGAGGCGGATTTCGCCCTTGCGGCACATCTTCTCGATGCGGCCCTGGGCGAGGTGGGGGTGGAGCCGGCGCAGCCACCGGTCGAGCCGCTGGTCCGCGGCGTCGTCCCCGAGGACGATCTGCCGGACGCCGGTCATGATCGGGCCGCGCCGGCGGAAGGGAGGAACGGCGGGGGAAGGGACATGCGCGAAACTCCGGGGCTCTCGGCGCGGCGGCGCCGGGCGGCCGCCCATCGGGCTGGAATTCCGGGGTTTCCGTCGCAGGGGGACTTGTTGGTGGGCCAGCAGGGATTCGAACCCCGGACCTACTGATTAAGAGTCAGCTGCTCTACCACTGAGCTACTGGCCCAACAAGTCTACGGTGGTGAGCCCGACAGGATTCGAACCTGTGACCCACTGATTAAAAGTCAGTTGCTCTACCGACTGAGCTACGGGCCCCCGACCGACGCGCTGTCTATGGGGCCCGGAGGTCCGGGTCAAGCCGCTTTTCGCGTCTTGGCAGCCATGGCCGTCGCGACGCGCGGCGCATATATAGCGGGCATGTCCGGCGAATCTCAACCCCTCCTCGAAACCGGCCTGCGCTTCGTCAAGATGCACGGGCTCGGCAACGATTTCGTGGTGATCGACGCCCGGGGCGGCGACGATCCCGTCACGCCCGCGCTCGCCCGCGCGCTCGGCGACCGGCGTCGGGGGGTGGGCTTCGACCAGCTCGCGGTGATCCGCGACGCGGAGGGCGTCGACGCCGCCGTCGACTTCTGGAATTCCGACGGGTCCCGCGCCGCGGCCTGCGGCAACGCCACCCGCTGCGTCGCCCGGCTGCTGATGGCCGAGACGGGGGCGCGGACGCTGGACTTGCGCACCGGCCGCGGCCTGCTGCGCGCCGAGGATGCGGGCGGCGGGCTCGTCCGGGTGAACATGGGCCCGCCGCAGCTCGCCTGGAACGAGGTGCCGCTCGCCCGGGAGGTGGATCTCGACGCGCTGCCGCTGCCCGGACGGCCGGGGGCGGCGGGGATGGGCAATCCGCACTGCGTCTTCGTCGTCGCCGACGCCGAGGCGGTGGATCTCGAGGACTTCGGCCCCCGAATCGAGCATGATCCGCTGTTCCCGGAGCGCACGAACGTCGAGATCGTGCATGTGGTCGATTCCGAGACCATCCGGATGCGGGTGTGGGAGCGGGGGGGCATGATCACCCAGGCCTGCGGTTCGGGCGCCTGCGCGGCGGCGGTGGTGACCGCCCGGCGCGGCCTGACCGGGCGCAAGGTGACGGTGCGGCTCGACGGCGGCGATCTGCTGATCGACTGGCGCGAGGACGGGGTCTGGATGACCGGCCCCGCGGCGCTGGTCTTCGAGGGCCGGGTCGCGCTCGAGCTGATGGCCGCCGCATGACGCCGCCGCGGCTGGAGACCTTCGGCTGTCGGCTGAACGCCTATGAATCCGAAGCGATGAAGGGTCTCGCCGAGGCCGCGGGCCTGGGCGAGACGGTGATCGTCAACACCTGCGCGGTGACGGCCGAGGCCACCCGCCAGGCGCGCCAGCGCATCCGCCGCCTGCGCCGGGACCATCCCGACGCCCGGATCGTGGTGACGGGCTGCGCCGCCCAGACCGAGCCCGCGCGATTCGCAGAAATGGCCGAGGTGGACGCGGTGCTCGGCAACGCCGAGAAGCTGCGCCCCGAGACCTGGGCGCGGCTGGCGGGGCCGGAGGCCGCGCGGGTGGCGGTCGGCGACGTGATGGCCGAGACCAAGGCGCCCGCGCCGCTGATCGACGGCCTGGGGACCCGGGCGCGGGCCTATGTCCAGGTGCAGAACGGCTGCGACCACCGCTGCACCTTCTGCATCATCCCCTACGGCCGGGGAAATTCCCGGTCGGTTCCGGCGGCGACGGTGGTCGAGCAGATCCGCCGGCTGACGGACAGGGGCTTCGCCGAGGTGGTTCTGACCGGGGTCGACCTCACCTCCTGGGGGACGGACCTGGAGGGGGCGCCGCGGCTGGGGGACCTGGTGGCCGGCGTGCTGCGGGCGGTTCCGGACCTGCCGCGGCTGCGCATCAGCTCGATCGATTCGGTCGAGGCGGACCCGCTGCTGGTCGAGACCCTCGGCGCGGAGCCGCGGCTGATGCCGCATCTGCACCTGTCGCTGCAGGCGGGCGACGACATGATCCTGAAGCGGATGAAGCGGCGGCACCTGCGCGCCGACGCCATCGCCTTTTGCGAGCAGGTGCGGGCGGTGCGGCCCGACGTGGTCTTCGGCGCGGACATCATCGCGGGGTTTCCGACCGAGACCGAGGCGATGTTCGAGAATTCGCTGCGGCTGGTGGAGGACTGCGGCCTGACCTGGCTGCACGTCTTTCCCTTCAGCCCCCGGGCCGGCACGCCGGCGGCGCGGATGCCGGCGGTGGCGGGGGGGCTGGTCCGGGAGCGGGCGGAGCGGCTGCGCGCCGCCGGCGCGGCACGGGTGGCGGCGCATTTCGAGGCTTTGCAGGGGGCCGAGGTCAGCCTGCTGATGGAAAAGCCGGATTTCGGCCGGACCGAAGGCTTCGCCCCCGTCCGCCTGGCGCGGACGGCCCGGACCGGCGCGCTGGTCTCCGCCCGGATCACCGGCGCGACCGAACGCGAGCTGATCGCGGCCTGACCGGTCCGGGGGGCCGGGGGCTCGGGATCGTGCGGCCTCCGGGGGCCGGGCGCGGCTCCGGATCATCCAGCCTCGGGCTCGGCGCCCATGGCCTTTGGGTCCGCCGTCTCGCCCGGCGGCGCGTCAGCTCGGCGTCCAGTCGTCCCGCAGATCGTCCGCGAGCCAGCTCGTCGTCGCGGCCAGGCGCGCCGCGGCCAGCCGCCAGGCGAAGGCGCCGACGATCGCCAGGGCGGCGATCACCAGCCACCCGGCGGGACCGAAGGCCGCAAGGATCAGGACGGCGAGCCCGGCGGCCAGCGCGGCGGCGGCGAGCGAAAGGCACAGGAGGAGGACTTCGACCGTCATCATGTTTGCTCCTGGGGTCTTCACTCCCTATCTTTGCATCATTCGCCGCCGGTTCAAGTTCTCGCGGCGCCGCAAGGAGAGCTTCGACCATGCCTGCACCCCTCGTCATCGGCCGCCTCGCCTGGACCGCGCTCCGCCTGGGCTCGGTCGCGGCGGTGGCCTTCTATGCGGCCCGACACGGCGGCCCGCTGAAGGACGCCCACAACGAGGCGACCCTGGACGGCCTGCCCGAGGGCCTGCGCGCCGAGCCCCACAAGTCGGAGGCGGAGCAGGGCGTGCACGGATCGGGGCGGTTTCGCCGGGTCTTTCGCCTGCGGCCCTCGGGTCCCGGAGTGGAAATCGACGCCGCCGCCCTGGGACGGCTGCGCCTGCGCCGGGTGAGCTGACCCGCGCGGCGGCCTGAGGCCGCCGTCGCGCTGCGCTTCCGCAGGGCGAGCCTTTGCGGCGCGGGCGGGGAAAGGCATGGCTTCCCGCGCATTGCGAAACGGGCTCCCGGGCGTCGGATCCGGGGCCGCAAAGGGGGCGCGGCGAAGACGGCCAAGACATTTCAAATCCTCGTGAGGATGTGTCCGGGGCCCGCCGACCCGGCGGGCGCGGGTCGGTTTGCGACCTTGACTGGCCCTGCGCCGTCCGGGAAGCGCCCTGCGGGCGACCCGGACGGGCGACGCTTCGGGCGGGTCAGTTCAGGTAGACGGCTTCCAGCAGGGCGAGGGTCCGGCCCTCGCCGTCCAGCAGCTCCATCCCCGGGCCGATGATCCGCCAGCCGCGGGCGTCGTGGACGACCTCGCCCAGGGCGCGCTCGGCGGCGTCGTAGGGGGGCGGGCAGGCCATCATCGTCGAGGCGCCCGGACCGAATTCCAGCCAGCCCCCCTGGGTCTTGAGACTCCCCATCATCTGGTTGCAGCCGACGGTGGCCGACCAGGACCGCGGCTCGCCGCCGCGCAGGATCAGGTGCGGCTCGCGCCGCCCGTCCTCGGGCCGGGGGGCGGGGGCGCCGCCGATCGTCACGATCCGCCAGTAGGTGTCGAGCAGATCCGCATCGGCCCGCGCCTGCTCGCAGGAGAGGCCGGGCCAGACGCCGGCGAAGCGGCGGACCACGACCGCCTCCTCCACCCCCTCGCCCTCCATCCGGGGGCGCGGCGCGATCTCGCCCTCGAAGGTGGCGAGCAGGCCGTCCTCGGGGGCGGCGCGGCGCGCCAGCGTGGCGGATTCGAGCGCGGGAAAATCCGACTCCATGGCGATCGGATAGCTGCGGCCGGTCATGCAGTCGACGAAGCGCGGGGCGTCGGCGAAGACCGTCACCCTCCCGCGCAACCCGGGAAGCGGAGCCTCGGGCGTATCCGTGCGGTCGGCGACGCGGACCATGGGCACCTCGACCCGGGTCGCGGCGCCGTTGGTGATCACCGGATGCAACGTGTCCGAAGTGAAGAGCAGCCGCCCGTCGAGGGTGATGCGCGCCCGCACCGCATAGGTGGCGCGGGGGTCGATCCCGGCCGGGTCATAGGGCAGGACGAAGTCGAAGGGGGGGCCGGCGCGGTCGGGCCCGGCGTCGCGGGACACCTCGACGGCGGGGGCGTCGGCGTGGCTGACGTCCTCCAGCGCCGCCTCGAAGACCGCGCCGGGAGGCAGGGCCATGCGTTCGCGGTAGAAGGCCTGCCCGGTCACCTCCGCCGCGTGGAGGGGCAGGGCCGAGGCGAGGAGCAGGGCGAGGACGGCGCGGCGCATGGGGACTCCGGTCAGATGGCCCCGGCGGGATAGCACGGGCCGCGGGCCGCGGCCCTTCACGAGATCGCGTCAGGCGAAGACGTCGAGCCGGGCGCGCATCTCGGGATCGTCGGCGAAGAGCTCGTCGAGGAGCCGGAGGTAGAGCGCGCGGTTCTCGGGCTTGTGCTCGCTGCGCTCCGCCACCTGGATCGCCCGGGGCGCGTCCCCCAGCCAGCGGGGATCGGGGTCGATCCGGCAGGCGGCGGCGAAGCGGGCGGGGAAGCCCGCGTCGATCTCGGCCTCGGTGAAGCTCCAGAACCGGCTCGGGTCCTGCCGCTCCCAGCGGCGGAACCAGCGCAGGGCTTCGAGCACCCGGCGCAGGATCGGGCCGAACTGCGCCTGATCCTTGGGGACCAGGTGATGCCAGTGGCCGGTGGCGCGGTTCGACCGGGCGCAGTCCATGGGATCGCGGACCGGAAAGATGAAGACCGTCTGGTCGTTCGCGGCGAGCCAGTCCTCCATGCCCGGGTCGCCCGCCTCGAAGCGGTTCTGGAAGCGCATGGAGTCCTTCCAGAACAGCGTGCTCGCCCCGGGCTTGAGCAGCGTCGCGCCGTAGCGCTCGCGGTAGAGCGCAAGCAGGCCGCCCCGGAAGGCGTGGGAGTAGAGCACGTTGCCGCCGTAGCTCGACTTGCGGCCATGGCGCAGCAGCCGGGTCGCCCCGGCCTTGAACGTCCGCCAGCGGTCGGGGCGGAGGTCGTCGAAGGGATCGAAGCGCGTGCCGAAGACGCGCATCGCCGCATGGTTCAGCACCACCGACCGGGGATGCAGCGCGAAGAGCGCCGCGGTCATGGTGGTGAGGTTGCGGTAGGGCCCGAGCGGCAGCACCACGTTGGCGATCACGTCCGCCGCCGCCAGCTCCTCCGGCCGCAGGGGCAGGGCGAAATCGGCGATGCTGGTCGCGAAGGAGCCGACCTTGTGGGGCGCCGAGCGGATCCAGTGGGCGGCCAGCTCGGCCTTGGAGGGCTGCGGCCGCTTGCCCATCAGAGCTGCGCCATGACCTCGTCGGAGATCTCGAAGTTGGCGGTGACGGACTGGACGTCGTCGTCGTCCTCCAGCGCCTCGATCAGCTTCATGAGGCTGGTCGCGGCCTCGAGGTCGAGCTCGGTGGTGGTCTGGGGCTTCCAGACGAGCTTGGTCGAATCCGCCTCGCCGAGCGACGCCTCCAGCGCGGTGGAGACCTCGTTCAGGTCCTCGGCCGCGCACCAGATGACGTGTTCCTCCTCGGAGCTCTCCACGTCCTCGGCGCCCGCCTCGATCGCGGCCTCCATCACCTTGTCGGCGTCGCCCGCCTTGGGCCCGTAGACGATCTGGCCCTTGCGGTCGAACATGAAGCTGACCGAGCCGGTCTCGCCGAGGTTGCCGCCGCGCTTGGTGAAGGTGGAGCGGACGTTGGAGGCGGTCCGGTTGCGATTGTCGGTCATCGCCTCGACGATGATAGCGACGCCGTTGGGCCCATAGCCCTCGTAGCGGATTTCCTCGTAGTTCTCCGAATCGCCGGCGATCGACTTCTTGATCGCGCGCTCGATGTTCTCCTTGGGCATGGAGGCGGCCTTGGCCTCCTTCACCGCCAAGCGCAGGCGCGGGTTCTTGTCCGGGTCAGGGTCGCCCATCTTGGCGGCGACGGTGATCTCCTTGGAGAACTTGGAGAACATCTTGGCGCGAACCGCGTCCTGGCGGCCCTTGCGGTGCTGGATATTGGCCCATTTGGAATGGCCGGCCATGGGGCGCTCCGTCAGACTTGGCGAATGATCGCGCGTCATACCCCGATGGCCCGGCGGTCTTCAACCCCCCCGGCCTTCGACCGGCCGACCGGCGTAAGCGCCGTCAGGGCGGGGGCGATCTCGCCGCTCGGCGTGCGGACCGGGTCGCCTGCCGCGCCGCTTCTTAAGGTCGAGGCGGCAGGTCGTCCGCCGTTGCGACTGGATCGAGGAGGCGGGCGTCGGGCGGGGTCAGCCGGCGTGAAGCGGCCAGAAGATCGGGATCATCAGGCAGGCGACGATGCCGGTGACGATGTTGAGCGGCACGCCGATCCGCACGAAGTCGGAGAAGCGGTAGCCGCCGGGCCCGTAGACCAGGGTGTTGGTCTGGTAGCCGATGGGCGTCGCGAAGGCGACCGAGGCCGCGAACATCACCGCCACCACGTAGGGCCGCGGATCGAGCCCGAGGTTGTGGGCGAGCGCGATGGCGACCGGCGTCACCACCACGGCGACCGCGTTGTTGGACAGAAGCTCCGTCAGGATCTGGGTGAAGAAGTAGAGGCAGACCAGCACCCAGAAGGGCGAGAGCAGCATCAGCGTCGGCGAGACCCAGCGCACCAGCATCTCGACCGCGCCGGATTCGTCCAGCGCGATGCCCACCACCAGCATGGCGAAGATCAGCGCCATGAGCGAGGCGTTGACCGTCTCGTAGGCGTCCTCCGGGGTGATGGTGCGGGTGACGAGCAGCAGGACGACGCCCAGCATGGCGAGGATCTGGATCGGCGCGATCTCGAGCGAGGAGAAGAGCACGATGGCGGTCAGGACCCCGAGGGCGAGGGGCGCGCGCTCGCGCTTGTAGGGGCGGTCGATCGGATGGGCGATGTCGACGAGGCCGACGTCGGCGGCGAGGCGGCGGATGTCCTCGGGCGCGCCCTCGAGCAGCAGGGTGTCGCCCACCCGCACCACCACGTCGTCGAGCTGGCGGCCGACGTTCTGGTTCCGGCGGTGGACGGCCAGCGGATAGACGCCGTAGCGGCGGCGCAGGCGCAGGCTGCCGAGCGAGCGGCCGATCAGGGCGCAGTCGGGGGAGATCAGCGCCTCGACCGTGGCGGTGGACTTGGAGCTCACCCGGTCGACCAGGGCGACCTTGTTCGAATCCTTCAGCCCCAGGAGCTCGCGCATCTCGGTGCGCAGCACCACCCGGTCGCCCTCGGCGAGGCGGACCTCTGGGAACTGGCGGCGCAGGGATTCGTCGCCCCGCAGCACGTCGATGACCCGCATGCCGTCGCGGCGGAACAGCGCCACCTCCATCGCCTTCTGGCCGATGAGGGGCGAGCCCTCGGGCACCAGCACCTCGGTGAAGAACTTCAGCGTCTTGCGGGGGCCGAGCATGTCGACCATCGATTCCCGGTCGGGGACGAGCAGCGGCATCAGCACGAAGAGCAGCGCCACGCCCGCGACAGTGATGGCGAGGCCCACCGGCGCGATCTCGAAGAGATGGAAGGGCGCCATCCCCGCCTCGCGCGCCACGCCGTCCACCAGCAGGTTGGTGGAGGTGCCGATCATCGAGATCATGCCGGCGAGCACGGTGACGTAGGAGAGCGGCATCAGCAGCTTGGAGGGCGACATGCCCATGGCGTGGGCGAGGCGCACCGTGACCGGCAGCATCACCACCACGAGGGGGGTGTTGTTCACGAAGGGCGAGCAGACCATCAGGAAGACGGCGCAGCCCACCAGCACCAGCACCCGGTTGTCGGCCGCGTGCCGGGTGATGATCTGGGTGAGGTTGTTGATGAGCCCGGTGCGCACCAGCCCGCCCGAGACGATGAACATGGCGGCGATCGTCCAGGGCGCGGGGTTGGCGAAGGCCTTGAGCACCTGGTCCTGGGGGACGATGCCGAGCAGCACCACCGCCGCCGCGCCGCCCATGGCCGTGACCTCGGGCGGGTAGATCTCCATCAGGAAGACCACCAGCATGATGGCGAGGACGACCAGGGTCAGGATGGCGGGCATGTCGCCCTGCGTCAGGAAATCGGGCACTCGGAACACTCTTTTGTGGCGGCTGTCGCGCAAACCGCCGGCGACCATGCCCCGGCCGGTGTCCCGGCTCAAGGCTCTTTCGCGGCGGGCGGGGCGGGTCGGACGAGGGCGATGCCTGCGAGCATCAGCCCGGCTGCGGCCCAGACGACGAGGCTATATCGTTCCCCGAGCAGAACCATGGACCAGCCCATGCCGGTGGCGGTGACGAGATAGGAGATCTGGCTGGCGAAGACCGCCCCGGCCGCGGCGATCAGCCAGACGTAGCCCGCATAGGCGAAGGCGTTGAGCAGGCCCGAGGCGAGGATCGCCCATTCCGGTGCGCCCCAGGGCCGCGCCAGCGGGACCCATTCCCCGAAGGCGAGGGCGAGGGGGCCGGAGGCGAGGGTCCCGAGGAGCGAGGCCGCCGCCAGGAGCTGGAACGGATGGAGCCGCGCCCCGCCGCGGGAGGCGATCCAGTTCGCCTCGACTGCATAGGAGAGCGGCCCGCAGAGCGCGAGCAGCACCATGCCCGGGGGTCCGGGATTGGCCCCGGGCGCGACCAGCAGCGCCGCCGCCGCCCCGCCCGCCGCCACGCCGAGGGCGCGCCTCGGGTCCCAACGCTCCGCCCCGAGGGCGAGGGCCATGGGCAGGGCGAACATCGGCACGATGGCGATGACGACCGAGCGGACCCCCGCCGGCAGTTCAGCGGCGGTGCGGAAGGCGATCCAGCCCGGCAGCAGCGTGCCGAAGACCGTCACCGCCAGCACCGGCCCCCAGTGGCCGCGGAGCCGGAGCGGCAGGCGCAACGCCGCGAGCAGGCCGAGGCAGACCGCGAGCGTGGCGAGCTGGTTCCAGAAGACGATGCCGAGAGGGCCCGCGCCAGTGGAGACCGCGACCCGCATCAGGGGCATGGTGAGGCCCCAGGCGCAGCCCAGGGCCGCCAGCACGGCGAAGCGGCTCAAAGCGGCAGGGCGGGGGAGAGGCGGCCGCCGAGGCGGAGCGGTTCGGCGCGGAGGGCGCGGCCGGTGGCGTCGTCGGTCTCCACATAGACCCCGCAGAGGGTGGCGGGGCCGGTCGCGGGCTCGAACCGGCTCTTGGCCATGCCGGTGACGAAGCGCGAGATCGGCTCGAGCTTTTCCATGCCGATGACGCTGTCGTAGTCGCCGCACATGCCGGCGTCGGACTGGTAGGCGCAGCCCCGGGCGAGGATCTGGGTGTCGGCGGTCGGCACATGGGTGTGGGTGCCGACGACCAGGCTCGCCCTCCCGTCGCACCAGAAGCCCGCGGCCATCTTTTCCGAGGTGGCCTCGGCGTGGAAGTCGACGATGACCGCTTGGGCGGTCCCGCCCAGCGGGGCGGCTTTGAGCGCGGCATCGAGGGCGGAGAAGGGATCGTCGAAGGGTCGCTTCATGAAGACCTGGCCCAGCGCCTGGCAAACGAAGACCTTGCGGCCGCCCGGGGCGTCGAAGAGGCGGGCGCCGAGGCCGGGGGCGGTCTTGGCGAAATTGAGCGGCCGCAGGACCCGGGGCTCGGTCTGGATGAAGGACAGCATGTCGCGCTGGTCGAAGGCGTGGTCGCCCAAGGTGACGCAATCCGCCCCGGCGGCCAGCAGCCCGGCGGCGTGCTCGCCGGTCAGGCCCATGCCGGCGGAGGCGTTCTCGCCGTTGACCACGACGAAATCGAGGCCGAGGCGCGCGCGCAGGCCCGGCAGCTCCGCCGCCACCGCCGCCCGGCCGGAGCGGCCCATCACATCGCCGAGGAACAGGAGCTTCATGGCGCGATGCTTTAGCCCCGCCGCGGCGCGCCGGCAAGCCGGCGTCGGGGCAGCGTCCGGATGCGTGGAGGGAGAGCGCCTTGGCGTCGTCCTGCGCGGCGGCTTCGCGACGGCGTCCGGGGATGCGCGGGGGGGAAGACCTTGCGCCGCGCCGGGACCGGGGGGCAGACGCGCGGCGTCCGGGTGGGCAGGGGAGAGGCCATCTTGCGGTCGTCCGCGCGCGCGGTTAGATCCCGGCTTTCCGGCTCCCCCTGAGGAAACTGCATGGCGATCGACAAGGACACCGCGCGCCGCGTGGCCCATCTGGCCCGCATCGAGGTGGCGGAAAGCGAGCTCGACCGGGTGGCGTCCGAGCTGTCGGGCATCCTCGGCTTCATGGAGCAGCTGAACGAGGTCGACGTCTCGGGGGTGGAGCCGATGACCTCGGTCACGCCCATGGCCCTGCCTTTGCGCGCCGACGTGGTGAACGACGGCGGCAAGCCCGAGGCGATCCTCGCCAACGCCCCCGACGCCCGCCGGGGGTTCTTTGCCGTGCCGAAGGTGGTCGAATGAGCCTGAACGCCCTCACCCTCGCCGAGGCCGCCGAGGGGCTTCGCGCCCGCGACTTCACCGCGATCGAGCTGACCCGGGACTGCCTCGACGCCATCGAGGCCGCCGCCCCGCTCAACGCCTTCTCCGCCGTGACGGCGGAGCGGGCGGTGAAGCAGGCGACCGCCGCCGACCGCCGCCTCGCCACGGGCGACGCGCCGGCGCTCTGCGGCCTGCCGCTCGGCATCAAGGACCTGTTCTGCACCGAAGGCGCGCCCAGCCAGTCCGCCTCGCGCATCCTCGAAGGGTTCCTGCCCCCCTACGAGAGCAGCGTGACCGCCCGGCTCTGGGCCGAGGGCGCGGTGATGCTCGGCAAGCTCAACATGGACGAGTTCGCCATGGGCTCGTCCAACGAGACCTCGGTCTACGGGCCCGCCGTCAGCCCCTGGCGGCGCAAGGGCGACGCGACGCCGCTGACGCCCGGCGGCTCCTCCGGCGGCTCGGCCGCGGCGGTGGCGGCGGACCTGTGCCTCGCGGCCACCGGCACCGACACCGGCGGGTCGATCCGCCAGCCCGCGGCCTTCACCGGCCTCGTGGGGGTGAAGCCCACCTACGGCCGCTGCTCCCGCTGGGGGATCGTCGCCTTCGCCTCGTCGCTCGACCAGGCCGGGCCGATCGCCAAGACCGTGACCGACGCCGCCATGATGCTGACCGCCATGGCCGGGCACGACCCGAAGGATTCCACCTCCGCCGACCTGCCCGTGCCGGATTTCGCCGGCGGGCTGTCGGGGGATTTGCGCGGCAAGAAGATCGGCGTGCCGCGGGAATACCGGGTGGAGGGGATGCCCGCGGGGATCGAGGCGCTGTGGAGCCGGGGCGCGGACATGCTGCGCGACGCGGGGGCGGAAATCGTCGAGATCAGTCTGCCCCACACGAAATACGCGTTGCCCGCCTATTACGTGATCGCGCCCGCCGAGGCCTCGTCCAACCTCGCCCGCTACGACGGGGTGCGGTTCGGGCGGCGGGCGAAGATCGGCGCGCAGGAGGGGATCACCCAGCTCTATGAGCGGACCCGCGCCGAGGGCTTCGGCCGCGAGGTGCAGCGGCGGATCATGATCGGGACCTATGTGCTCTCCGCCGGCTTCTACGACGCCTATTACACCCGGGCGCAGAAGATCCGCACCCTGATCCGCAACGACTTCCAGGCCGCCTTCGCCGACGTGGACGCGATCCTGACGCCCGCCACCCCCTCGGCCGCCTTCGGCATCGGGGAAATGGCCGAGGCCGACCCGGTGGCGATGTATCTTAACGATGTCTTCACGGTCACCGTGAACCTTGCGGGCCTGCCGGGCGTTTCCGTTCCCGCGGGGCTCGACGAGGCCGGCCTGCCGCTGGGGCTGCAGATCATCGGCAGGCCCTGGGACGAGGCAGGAATGCTCGATGCGGCCTTCGCGCTTGAGAAGGCTTGCGGTTTTTCGGCAAAGCCCGAAAAATGGTGGTAGGATGTCCGGGAGACCCGTTCTCCCCCGTGAGGTGACCGCGCGATGCGCAAACTAGCTTTCTTGGCCTTTGGCGCGCTCGCCGCCTGCACGTCCGGCGACATCACCGTGCCGACCGACCCGGTCGTGCGCCAAGTGAGCCCCGCGCCGATCGCCTCCTCCGCGGGCGGCACGGGGATGGATTTCACCTCGACGATCTCGACCGCGCTCGATACGCCGGGCGCGCCGCCGACCGGCAACGTCACCCACACCATGGGCGCAGTGACCGCCTGCGCCGGCTGCCCGCCGATCAATCCGAACGGCACCCCGCTCGACGACGACAGCCTCAACCTGACGCTCTACACGATCGAGCAGCAGAAGGTCGACGCCCGCCTCGCCCAGCAGCAGCTCGACGAGGCGCGCTCGAAGCTCGTGGTCGTGCAGCCGACGGCCCTGCCGCGCGAGATCGGCGGTCCGAACATCGCGCTCTACGCCCAGCAGTCGACCAATCCGGTCGGCGCGCGGACCTACGCCCGGCGCAGCAGCGGCGGCGGCGGCGGCGCCTGCCGGAGCTATCCGAACCCGGACGACGCCCAGCGCGCCTTCCTCGCCGCCGGCGGCCCGGCGAGCGATCCCAAGGGGCTCGATCCCGACGGCGACGGCTTCGCCTGCAAGTGGGATCCGACGCCCTATCGGCAGCTGAAGTCCTGATCGAGGCGCCGAGCCCGAATTTCGGTCCCCGCCGCGGCGGGGCTGTCCCCGACATCGTGGTGCTGCACTACACCGGCATGGCCAGCGCCGAGGCCGCGCTCGCGCGCCTCTGCGACCCGGCGGCGGAGGTTTCCGCCCATTGGCTGATTGCCGAGGACGGCCGGGTCTGGCGCTTGGTCGACGAGGCGATGCGGGCTTGGCACGCGGGCGTCGGGGCCTGGGGCGAGGTCGAGGACGTCAACTCCCGCTCCATCGGCGTCGAGCTGGCAAATCCCGGGCCGCTCGAGGGCTTTCCCCCGTTCCCGGAGCCGCAGATGGCGGCGCTGGAGCGCCTGCTGGCGGGGCTGGCGGCGCGCTGGGGCATTCCGCCCGCCCGGGTGATCGGACATTCCGACATGGCCCCGGGGCGCAAGACCGACCCGGGGCCGAAGTTCGACTGGCGCCGGCTGGCGCGCGCGGGGCTCTCGGTCTGGCCGGAGGCCGGGCCCGGGACGGGCGCGGCGGATTGGCCGGCGTTCCGCGCGGCCGCCGGGCGCGCCGGCTATCGCGCGCCGGGCGGGGACTGGGAGGCGGCGCTGGCCGCGTTCCGGCTGCGGTTCCGGCCTTGGGCCTCGGGACCGCTGGCGGCGGAGGACGTGGCGGCGGCGGCGGGGCTCGCCGCCCTCGCCTGACCGGTCAGGGCCCGCCAGGCCCGGCCGTCGATGGCGGCGAGGCCGAGGGCGATCAGCGCCATCCCCGCCGCCTCGCCGGCCGTCAGCGCCTCGCCCAGGAACAACGCTCCGAGCAGCAAGGCGCTCACCGGCACAAGCAGCGTCACCAGCGCCAGGTTCATCGCCCCCGCGCTCGCCAGCAGGCGGAAGAACACCACATAGGCGAGGGCGGTGGACAAGAGCGCCAGCCCCAGGACGGCGGCGACCGCGGGCAGGCCGGGGGCGGGCAGGGTCCAGGGCCGGTCCGCCGCCAGCGCCAGCGGCGCGAGGATCAGGCTCGCGACCAGAAGCTGGCCCGCGGCGGCGGCCATCGGCGCGACCCCCATTCGTCCGAGCCGCCGGCCGAAGACCCCGGCGAAGCCGTAGCTGAGCGCGGCCCCGAGGCTCGCCAGCGGGGCCCAGCCCTGGACGCCCGCCAGCACTCCCGGGCCGACCAGGACCGCCACCCCGGCGAAGCCGAGCAGGGTTCCGGCGATGCGGCCGGGGGTCAGCTTCTCGTCCTGGGTGAAGGCGTGGGCGATGAGCCCGGTGAACATCGGCGTGGTGGCGTTGAGGATGGCGGCGACGCCGGAGGGCAGGCTCGTCTGCGCCCAGACGATCAGGCTGAAGGGGAGGGCGCTGTTGAGGACCCCCATGAGCAGGAGCGCTCCCCAGACCCGCGCGCCTCGCGGCAGGCCTCCCCGCAGGGCGACGAGGATTCCGAGGACGAGGGCGGCGATCGTGACCCGCGCCGCCACCACGCTCAGCACCGGCAGGGACTGGAGCGCGACGGCGTTGAAGAAGAACGACCCGCCCCAGACGAGGGAGAGAAAGCCGAGCAGGCCCCATTCCCGGGGCGTCATGGGGCGGGCGGCGGGGGCGGGCATGGGGGTCTCCTGCGGGTCTCGCCTCCGGCTTAGCCCAAAGGCGGGGGGCGGGGCGACCTGTTTCCTGCGGTGAAATTCCGGGCGTTGACGGGCCGGGCCGCGCGCCCTAAGGGAGGCGGGCGCGGATGGCCGGACGGCCGCGGGGGCCGCAAGGCCCGCGAGGAAAGTCCGGACTCCATGGAGAGACGGCGGCGGGTAACGCCCGCCCGGGGAAACCCGAGGGAAAGCGCCACAGAAATCAGACCGCCCGCCGGTTTCGGCCGTCGGGCAAGGGTGAAACGGTGGGGTAAGAGCCCACCGCGCCGGCGGCGACGTCGGCGGCACGGCAAGCCCCGCCGGGAGCAAGGCCGAATAGGGATCGCGCGGGGTTCGGGACGCAAGTCCGGGGCCCCCGGCTTCTCCAGCCGAGCGGTCCGGGTTGGCTGCTTGAGCCCGTCCGCAAGGGCGGGCCTAGAGGAATGGTCGTCGTCGCCCCTTCGCGGGGGCGTCACAAAATCCGGCTTACAGGCCATCCGCGCAAATTTTTCCAGGACCGCCCGCCGAGGCGAGACGGCGCCGCCCGAGGGCCCGGACGCGTTGCATGTCCGGGCCCTCGGCCGACGTTGACGGGGTAGGCGTCGCGGGTCGGCGCCGGCGCCCTCGGTCAGGCCTCCAGCGCCGCCGCCATCGCCGCGAGCCCGGCTTCGGCGGCGGCGAGGGCGGCGGCGTCCTGGGAGCGCAGCACGATGTTCGCGCCGAAGACCCCGTCGCGGTTGAAGGGGTAGCAGCCGATCGAGACCTCGGGATGCGCCGCCGCCAGCGCCCCCAGCGGCTCGGCCAGGATTCCTTCGGGCCGTTCGATCCGCCGGCTGGCGGAGAGGAGCGGCCGGCCGCCGGTCAGGGTCGGCAGCAGCCCCGCCGCCATGGCCTCGAAGACCGCCGGCACCCCCGCCATCACATGGACGTTGCCGATCGTGAAGCCCGGGGCCTTGGACACCGGATTGTCGATCAGCGTCGCGCCGTCGGGGATGCGGGCCATGCGCAGGCGGGCCGGGTTCAGGTCCCGTTCGGGATCGGCGTAGTTGGTGGCGAGGATCGCCCGGGCGTCCTCGCGCACGTCGATCCCCACCCCGAAGGCCGCGGCGACGCAGTCGGCGGTGATGTCGTCATGGGTCGGCCCGATCCCGCCCGAGGTGAAGACATGGTCGTAGCGGGCCCGCAGGGCGTTGATCGCGCCCACGATCTCCTCCGCCACGTCGGGCACCGTGCGGGCCTCGCGGAGGTCGATGCCCATCTCGCCCAGCCGCAGGGCGAGGTGGGGCATGTTGCTGTCGCGGGTGCGACCCAACAGGATCTCGTCCCCGATGGTCAGCATGGCGGCGGTGGGATTGGGCATGGCTTGTGCTCCTCGGGGCGGCCGGGCAGGGTCGGCGGCATGGAATTCGCGAAGCCCCTGACGCGCGGCCGGCTGGTCCGGCGCTACAAGCGCTTCCTGGCCGATGTCTTGCTGGACGACGGGCGGGAAGTCACGGCCCATTGCGCCAATCCCGGCGCGATGCTGGGCCTGAACGCCCCCGGCTCCCTGGTCTGGCTGGAGCCGAACGACGACCCGCGGCGCAGCCTGCGCTTCGCCTGGCGGCTGGTGGAACTGCCGGGCGGCGCCTGGGCGGGGATCGACGCGAGCCTGCCGAACCGGCTGGTGAAGGAGGCGCTGGCGGCCGGCGGCGTGCCGGCGCTGGCGGGATACGCGGCGTTCCGGCCGGAGGTGCGGTACGGGCGCGCGAGCCGGATCGATTTCCTGGCCACGGGTCCGGGCCTGCCCGACGCCTGGCTGGAGGTGAAGAACGTCCACCTGAGCCGGAGCCCGGGCCTGGCCGAGTTCCCCGACTGCGTCACCGCCCGGGGCGCGCGCCATCTGGAGGAGCTGGCCGGGGTCGTGGCGGCGGGGGGCCGCGGGATCATGCTCTATGTGGTGCAGCGGACGGACTGCGCCGAGATGACGCTCGCCGCCGATCTCGACCCCGACTATGCCCGCGCCTTCGCCGCGGCGCGGGCGGCGGGGGTGGAGGTCCATGTCCAGGGGACGACGATCTCGCCCGGGGGCGTGGCGCTGGCCGGAGAGATGCCGTTCCGGGCGCCGGGGTGAGAGGGAGCCGGGAAGGCCTTTGCCGGATAGGGTGGGCGCTTGAATTTCACGCGTGAAATTGGGGTCAAAATACTGAAAACGTTTGATTATTCAAATTTTGTCAACCCGATGGCAATCTTGGTTAAGGCGCGGAAGGCCACGATTCCGCGTGGCTTCCCGAAGGTCCCTCGGAGACCGGAAAGCGTCCTACGATCGGGCGGCGCCCAGGATGTCCGCGATCTGGTCGGGCGAAAGCGCGCGCTTGGGGACGAGGTAAAACATCAAATCGTTCACGAGCAGCAAGATGCTCGTGCGGTTGTCGGCGATCCGGAAGAAGTCGCTCCAGGCTTCCCGCCAGGTTCCGTTCTCCGCATCGAATCGCACGCCCCAGTCGGACCATGAAATCGTCATGGCGCGACGCATCGATGCGGTTTGCGCATACAGGCGACGGGACCGGGAGGGGAGAAGCAGGTAAAGTACGGCGCCTATCGCCAGTAACGCGACCGCAAGCGTCCCCAGGCCGGAAGCGAGGTCAAAGAGACGGCGATCTTCCCCAACGAGCCAAAGCACGGTGTGGATTGCGCCCAGAACGAGTCCGATCCTCAGCAGGCTCTTCAGGCTGTACTGCCGAAAATGAAAGCGCTGTGCGGCGATCCAATCCTGGGGCGTCAGCGTGAACGAAACGGTGCGCATATCGCCGCGATAGCGAGCGGCCGTCGCCGTTGCAAGGCATGAGCTGGGCGCCGGTTAACGCGGGCGCGCCCGCCTCAGTTCGCCAAGGCCCGCAGCCGCGCGCGCAGGGTGTCGCTGCGGCGGGTGGCGAAGAGCACGTCGTCGATGCGCGAGCCGCCGTCGGCCTCGGGGGTGACCACCAGGTATTCCGTCCAGCTCGGCGCCGCGCCCTTGGGGCCGCTGCGGGTGATCTCGATCAGGGCGGCGTTGCGGGTCTTGGCGCGGCAGACCGGGACCCGGGTCGAATAGGTCTGGAACAGGGTGGGGGGCGGCGGCTCCTGCGCCAGGGTGAAGGCGAACTGGATCTCCTCCGCGAGCGAGGCGGTGATGAGCGGCCGCACGCCGGCGAGATCGCCCGCGGTGCTGCGGGCGCAGAACTCCGCCCCGAGCGCGTCCCAGTTGAAATCCGTGGCGGCGGCGGGCCCGGCGGCGGCGAGCGCCAGCGCCAGGGCGGCGGCGAGGCGCCTCACAACACCCCCGCCAGGTCGAGGCCCAGGCGCAGGGCGGGCGGCAGGTCGAGCGGCGCGACCCCCGCGCCCAGATCGCGGGGCGCGTCCTCAGGGCGCAGGTAGCGCCATCCCTGGAACGGGCGGCGCGGCTGCGACTGGGTGCGGACGACCGCAGGGTCAAGGAGCAGGGCGCAGCGGCGCACCCCGTCCACGCCCTCGCGCGGCTCCAGCCCCAGGATCGGCTGGCGGGCGAGGACCATGCCCTTGAACACCCAGTAGAGCGAGCCGCCGTCCAGAAGCTCCGCCTCGCGCCGGGGCCACATCCGGGTGACGTGGGCGAGGGGTCGGCCGGGGGCCTCGTCCCGGCGCGCCGCCTGCCAGTCGAGCAGATCCTCGACCGTGTCGGCGCCGACGCAGAGCTTGAGCAGATGGAGCTGGGGCATTCGCGGGAACGGTCCAGATACAGAGGGGCCAGGTGGCCAAGCCACAAGATAGCGTCCTTTCCGGCGCGATTCCATGGGCGTTTTGCGGGTCGCGTCCCGGCGCGATCCATTGACCGGAGCGCGCCGGGCGCCTACCTTGGAAGCCCCCTAACCTGAAAGCCTTTCTCATGAACAAGCCCGATCCCCGCATCCAGGCGGCGCGCCTCACCCCGGGCTGGCAGGAGGTCAGCCTCGACGTCCTGCGCGAGAAATACGCCAAGGGGGCCGAGCGCGACCTGGAGGGCCCCGCCATGGCGCGGGCCGTGCGCGAGCGGGTGGCCCGGGCCCTGGCCGAGGTGGAGGCCGAGCCCGAGGTCTGGGCGCCGATCTTCCTCGAGGCGCTGGAGCGGGGCTTCATCCCCGGCGGCCGGGTGAATTCCGCGGCCGGCGCGGGGATCGGGGCGGCGACGCTCATCAACTGCTTCGTGCAACCGGTGGGCGATTCGATCTCCGAGAGCCAGGATGGCAAGCCCGGCATCTACATCGCGCTGCGCGAGGCGGCGGAGACCATGCGGCGGGGCGGCGGCGTCGGCTACGACTTCTCCAGCATCCGGCCGCGGGGCGCGCGGGTGAAGGGGACGCACAGCTCGGCCTCGGGGCCGATCAGCTACATGCACGTCTTCGACCAGTCCTGCGCCACGGTGGAGAGCGCGGGGGCCCGGCGCGGCGCGCAGATGGGCGTGCTGCGCTGCGACCACCCGGACGTGATGGAGTTCGTGGGGGCCAAGCGCCAGGCGGGCAAGCTCAACAACTTCAACATCTCGGTGGGGGTGACCGACGCGCTGATGGCGGCGGTGGAGGCGGACGGGACCTTCGAGCTCGTGCACAAGGCCGAGCCCTCGGCCGCGCAGATCGCCGCGGGCGCCCATCGGCGCGAGGACGGGCTCTGGGTCTACGCCACGATCCAGGCGCGGGAGCTGTGGCGCGTGATCATGCGCAACACCTACGAGGCCGCTGAGCCCGGGGTGCTGTTCCTCGACCGGATCAACGCCGAGAACAACCTGCACTACTGCGAGCGCATCGAGGCGACCAATCCCTGCGGCGAGATCCCGATCCCGGACCACGGCTGCTGCTGTCTCGGGTCGATCAACCTCGCGCGGTTCGTGACCGATCCCTTCGGGGAGGGTGCGACGCTCGACCGCGAGGCGCTGGTCGAGACGGTGACGGTGGCGGTGCGGATGCTCGACAACGTGCTGACCGCCACCGTCTGGCCCCTGCCGCAGCAGGCGGCGGAGGCGGCGGCCAAGCGGCGGATCGGGCTCGGCTTCACCGGGCTCGGGGACGCGCTGATCCTGATGGGCCTGCGCTACGACAGCGAGGCCGGTCGGGCCTGGGCGGCGGACGCCGCCCGGGCGCTGCGCGACGCGGCCTATCGCGCCTCGATCGCGCTGGCGCAGGAGAAGGGGGCCTTCCCGAAGTTCGACGCGGCGCTGCTGGAGAGCGGCATGGCGCGGCGCCTGCCGGCCGAGATCCGGGCCGAGATCGCCGCCCATGGCCTGCGCAACAGCCACCTCCTGTCGATCGCGCCGACGGGCACGATCAGCCTCGCCTTCGCCGACAACGCCTCGAACGGGGTGGAGCCCGCGTTCTCCTGGACCTATGTCCGGCGCAAGCGCGAGCCCGACGGGTCGATGCGGGAATACCGGGTGGAGGACCACGCCTGGCGGATGTGGCGCGCACGGGGCGGCGACGTCGAGGCCCTGCCGCCGGCCTTCGTCAACGCGCTGGAGATCTCGGCCCAGGACCACATGGCGATGCAGGCGGCGATCCAGCCCTATATCTGCGCCGCCATCTCCAAGACGGTGAACGTCGCCGAGGACTATCCCTTCGAGGAGTTCGAGGACCTGTACCTGGAGGCCTGGAAGGCCGGGCTGAAGGGGATCACCACCTATCGCCCGAACGCGGTGCTGGGGGCGGTGCTGTCGACCGAACCCACGGCCGCCGCCGCCCAGCCCCAGGACCTCGACCAGTCCGAGCCCGACCGGCGCATCCGCATCTCCGACGCGCCCCAGGTGGCGCTGGCCGCGCTGCGCTGGCCGCACCGGCCGAAGCTGACCGCGGGCTCCCCCTCCTGGACCTACATGATCGAGGCGCCGGAGAACCGGTTCGCCGTCTTCGTGGGCCATGTGGAGAACGGCGTCTCGCGGCCCTTCGAGGTCTGGGTGAACGGCGAGAAGACCCCGCGGGGTCTCGGCGCGCTCGCCAAGAACCTGAGCATGGACATGCGGGCGAGCGATCCCGCCTGGCTGGCGCTGAAGCTCGAAAGCCTGGCGCGGAGCCCCGGCGCGCCCTTCTCCGTGGCGATGCCGCCCGACGGGCGGATCGTGCCGGTGGCGGGCAACGTCAGCGCCTTCGCCCAGGTGGTGCGCTGGCGCTGCGAGCAGCTCGGGGTGTTCGATGGGGTGGGCGGCGAGGCGCCGCTGGTCGACGCCATGTTCTCGCGCAAGGAGCCGAAGTCCGGCACGGACGGCACGCTGAGCTGGACGGTGGACATCCTGAACCCGGCGACCGGCGATGACTTCGCCATGTTCGTCAAGGAATGCGTCCTGCCGGACGGGACCAAGCGGCCGTTCAGCGTCTGGCTGTCGGGGACCTATCCGCTGGAGCTGAACGGGCTGACGAAGTCGCTCTCCCTCGACATGCGGGTGATCGACCCGGCCTGGATCGGCAAGAAGCTGCGGGGGCTGAAGGACTTGCCCGAGGCCAAGGGCGATTTCTTCGCCCGCACGCCCGGGTCGGAGAAGCAGGCGGTGCAGCCCTCGACGATCGCCTATGTGGCGCGGCTCTTGATCCATCGCTATGCGATGCTGGGAGTGCTGGACGCGGACGGCTATCCGGCCCGCGGCGCGCCCGTCTTGTGGAGCGACGCGCCGGGGCCGGGGCCCATGCCGGCGGAGACCGGCCGTCCCTGCCCGGAATGCGCCCACCTCACCCTGGTGCGCCGCGACGGCTGCGACTTCTGCACGAGCTGCGGCCACACGGGGGCCTGCGGCTGAGGCGTCAGGCGCCGGATTGTCGAGTCCGGCAATAACAGCCCTTTTCGAGGGCTTTTGGCGCCCTTTGGGGCGCCAAATCGCGCCTTTTGAATTCTATGGTATTGATAGTTATATGATTTCCAGCGAAGAAGACGCGGCCCGACCTTTCCGCGCTATGGCGGATCCGGAAATGCTAGAGCAATGTCCAACCGGACGGAAATCGTCCGGTGATTAAGAGATTGCGTCAAATCAAACAGCTGGAGCGGACCACCCGGTGCAGCCGGGTGGGAATCCGCTCTAGAGCGATATCCAACCAGACGGGATCGTCTGGTGGTTAAGATATCGCGACAAAACAATAATGTAGAGCGGACAGCCCAACTCTGCCGGGACGGATTCCGCTCTGGACCGTCGAGCTGCGCGCGTTTGCACTCGGGTGAGAGGCGGCCGGACTTCCGAAGCGCGGCGTCCCAGGCGCTGGCGTACGCCAGCTGGAGTCAGCCACTCTGAACCGCGCCGGGTTTGCCGGAGGCTCCCACTCCTGAGTAGGATGGAGCATCATGAGCAAGACGACGAACAAGTTTTCCCCTGAGGTTCGCGAGCGGGCGGTTCGGCTGGTCCTCGAGAGCGAAGGCCAGCACGGGTCTCGCTGGCAGGCGATCCTGTCAATTTCGGCGAAGATCGGCTGTTCGGGACAGACGCTGAACGAATGGGTGAAGAGGGCCGAGGTCGACAGCGGCAGGCGTGCGGGCATTCCGGCCGAGATGGCCGAGAGGATGAAGGCGCTCGAGCGGGAGAACCGCGAGCTGCGCCAGGCCAACGAGATCCTGCGCAAGGCAAGCGCGTATTTTGCGATGGCGGAGCTCGACCGCCGGTCGAAGTGATGGTGTCGTTCATCGACGCGCATCGGGATGCACACGGGGTCGAGCCGATCTGCAGGGTCCTGCCGATTGCCCCTTCCACCTATCATGATCGTCTTGTGAAGCGGGCCGATCCAGCTCGGCTGTCGGATCGTGCCCGACGGGATGAGGCGCTGCGGCCCGAGGTCCTGCGCGTGTTCGAGGAGAACTGGCGGGTCTATGGCGTGCGCAAGGTCTGGAGGCAGCTCGGCCGCGAGGGTTTCGACATTGCCCGTTGCACCGTCGCGCGGCTGATGAAGAGCATGGGTATTCAAGGCATTATTCGGGGCAAGCCGCACAGGACGACGATCCCTGACAAGAAGTCGCCGTGCCCACAGGACCAGGTGAGCCGCCAGTTTCGCGTGCCGGCGCCGAACATGCTGTGGGTGAGCGACTTCACCTATGTCGCCACCTGGAAGGGCTTCGCCTACGTCGCCTTCGTCATCGACGCCTACGCCCGCAAGATCGTCGGCTGGCGCGTCAGCACCTCGGCCCATGCGGGGTTCGTGCTCGATGCCCTGGAACAGGCGGTCCACGATCGGCGCCCGGCCAAGGGCGCGGGGTTGGTCCATCATAGCGACCGCGGATCGCAATACCTGAGCATTCGCTACAGCGAGCGGCTGGCGGAAGCCGGCATCGAGCCCTCCGTCGGCAGTGTCGGGGACAGCTACGACAATGCCCTGGCAGAGACCATCAATGGCCTCTTCAAGGCCGAAGTCATTCATCGGCGTGGCCAATGGCGCAGCTTCGAGGCGGTGGAATACGCGACCCTCGAATGGGTCGACTGGTTCAACAACCGCCGCCTGCTGGAGCCGATTGGAAACGTCCCGCCCGCAGAGGCTGAGAGGAACTTCTACGCAGCTCTGGAAACCAAAGCCATGGCCGCGTAGCTAACGAAAGTCAGCCTCCGGCAAACCCGGCGCGGTTCAGGCGCTGGGCGTCTCGACCGGCACGATCCGCGCATGGGTCAGGACCGGCCTGCCGCTCATGAAGGCGCGGCGGCCCTTCCTCATCCTGGGCGATGCCTTGCGCCAATTCCTTGCGGATCGGGCGACCGGGGCGAAGGTCGTGCTTCATCCGGGGCAGCTCTATTGCTTCACATGCAAGGCCGGGCGCGAGCCGATGGGACAGATGGTCGATTGCCTGCCCCAGTCGACCAAGACCGCGCGTCTTGTGGGCCTGTGCGAGGTGTGCGGCTGCACCTGCAATCGTATGATCAGCCGTTCGAAGATCGAAGAATTCGGCCAGATTTTCGAGTTGGTCATCAAGGACGGGAAGACGCCCTAAGGGATACTTCCGATCTCCTCTGAAACTGTCACTTCGAAAGGGTTACAAGATGGCGCGGAAATGCGTCGAAGAAAACGAGCGTATCAAGCGGCGCTACCTGCAGTTCCTGCGCGAGGCCAAGCGCAGCGACCCGGCCACGGTGGACAAGGCCGCCGACGCGATCCTGCGGTTCGAACGGGGCGCCGGGTTCAAACCCTTCAAGCGGTTTCACATCGAGCAGGCCGTCAGCTTCAAGCGTCAGCTTGAGGCCGCGCGCAATGAAAGGACCGGCGCGCCTTTGTCGAAAGCCACCATCGACGGCACCCTGCGGGCGGTGAAGGCCTTCATCCTCTGGCTGGCCGGGCAGCCCGGCTACAAGTCGCGCATCGCCTATGCCGACGCGGAATATTTCAACCTGAACGCCAAGGACGCCCGCATCGCCCATGCCGACCGCGACACGCCCTTTCCGACGATGGAACAGTCCCGCCATGCCTTTGGCCAGATGCCCGGCGTCACGGCCCTGCAGCGCCGCGACAAGGCGCTGTTCGCCTTCCTGATGCTGACCGGGGCACGGGACGGGGCGATTGCCTCGCTGCGGCTGAGGCACATCGACCTGGGACAGGGCTGCGTCTATCAGGATGCGCGGGACGTAAAGACCAAGTTCGCCAAGACCTTCACCACCTGGTTCTTCCCGGTCGATGACGCATATCTGCAGTGCTTTCGCGACTGGGTGAACTTCCTGCGCAAGGAGCAACTGTTCGGCCCCGCCGACGCCCTGTTTCCAAAGCCCCTGATGGGCCTGCATGATGGCGGATTCGCCCCCCTGGGGCTGTCGCGCGACACCTACGGCAACGCTGGGCGCATCCGCGCGGTGATCAAGGAGGCCTTCATTGCCGCTGGCCTGCCGCCCTTTGGCCCGCACAGTTTCCGCAAGACCCTGGGCATCCTGGCCAACGACCATTGCCGGACGCCGGAACAGTTCAAGGCCTGGTCGATGAACCTGGGGCACGAGAGCATCGCCACGACGCTTAGCGCCTATTGCCCGGTCTCGACCGCTCGGCAGGGGGAGCTGATCCGGGGCATGGGCTGAGCCGGGAATGACGGCTTGCCCTTGCCCGCGCCAGCCCATCTTATCGCCCGAAAGTCTGAGGGGACAGTCGCGTGACCGAACTGGTGTTCAAAGGCAAGGAATTCGTCTGGAACCATCACCTTGCCGTGCCCGCCTGCCCGCTGGTGCCGCATCCCGAGAAGGGGATTGGCGAGATGCGGCTTGACGGCAACCTGATCGTTCAGGGCGACAACCTGCACGCGCTGAAAGCCCTGTTGCCCATGTATGCGGGCGAGGTGGACTGCATTTTCATCGACCCGCCCTACAACACCGGGAACGAGGGCTGGGCCTATAACGACAACGTAAATGCGCCGATGATCAAGGAATGGCTAGCCGCGAATCCCATCGGGATCGAAGATGGCCTTCGCCATGACAAATGGTGCGCGATGATGTGGCCCCGCCTGCGCTTGCTGCATGAGTTGCTGGCGGATGGCGGAAGCATTTGGGTTACGTTGGATGACAATGAGTTTCAGCGAGGAAAACTTCTGCTTGATGAAATTTTTGGCGAACAGAATTTCGTCACTACCTTCATTTGGAGAAAGGTCGATAGCCCGAACGACAACAAAGTTCCCATCGCACCTGACCATGATTACTTGATTTGTTTTGCAAAAAACGTTTCTCAAGTAAAATTCCAGAAAATGTTTTCCCCTTCTATTTTGGCCGCCTACCCAAGTAGGGATGAAAATAATAGATTGTATCGAGACAGGCTTCTAAAGAAGAATGGAAAAAACAGTCTTAGGAAAGATCGCCCTACGATGTTCTTTTCTTTAAAGGCTCCAGATGGAAGTGACGTATTCCCCATTCATGAAAGCGGGGAAGAAGCCTGTTGGGCGATGGGAAAAAAGGGCATAGAAAAGCACGAAGCCGCCCAGACGCTAATTTGGAAGAAAATTCCGAAGTTAGGGACCGAAATGTGGGAGCCCTACACTCGTGAATTTGGCCCAGAAGAAGATCCAACTAAGCCCTACCCGACGATTTGGCGCGACATTGGAACAATGCGACAGGCAAAGGGCACCCTGCGAAGGATTTTCGGTAATGTTGACCTCTTTTCCACACCCAAACCTGTCGATTTGATCCAGCGCGTTTTAGATTTGGTCGGGGGAGAAGATTTGGTCGTTCTCGACTCCTTCGCTGGTTCCGGCACAACCGCCCATGCCGTGTTGGAGGCCAACAAGCGCGATGGCGGCAATCGTTCCTTCATACTTGTCGAAATGGAAGACTATGCCGACCGGCTGACAGCCGAACGGGTGCGACGTGTGATCAACGGCTATGACTTCAAGGGCACGGAAAAAACCGAACTTCTGAGGGAAAAGTTGAACTGGCGGGCCATCGAAAAAGCAGACGCATTGGTTCACAAGGTGCAGGGGATTGAAAACCTGCATGGGCATGAATTCGACCGGATCAAGAAAGAGGTGAAGGACGGCGAACTGATCGTCACCGGCGAGAAAGCCGTGGCCGAACGGGCCAAAGGGCTGGGCGGCAGCTTCACCTACTGCACCTTGGGCCAGCCCGTAGAACTCGACGCGATCCTGACGGGCGAAGACCTGCCCGGCTTCGATGCCTTGGGCGGCATCTTGTTCCACATGGCTACTTCGCAGCCCGTGCCGCCGGGCCAGATGGACGCGGACGCCTTCCATGTGGGCACGGTGAACGGCACCCGCGTCTGGCTGATCTATCGCCCCGATCTGGATTGGCTGAAATCGCCCGACGCCGCGCTGACGTTGACCTTCGCGCGGACTGTGGCCGCAGCGCATCCGGGCGAGCGTCACTTGGTCTTTGCCCCCGCTCGCTATGTCAGCCAACAGCTCCTGGATGCGGAAGGGCTGGCGGTGGAATTCGTGCCCTTGCCCTTCGCCCTCTACCGCGTCGAACGGGTGTAGGCGATGCGGACGCTCGACTATCAGCAACGGGTGCTGGACACGCTGGACGCCTACCTTGACGAACTCAAGGCTGCGAAAGTTGTTCACGACACGCAGGCCGAAGCTTTGAAGGCATTGGGTGATGCTGCGGCAGGGATGAAGCCCATCGACTTCACGGCGACGGCATGGGCGAAAGTGCAGGCGGCGGGCCGCTTGCCCGCTTCCCGTGCAGGGGTGCCGTTTTCGCCGCGCAAGGACGGCATCGGGCGGGCGGTGCCGAACGTGACGCTCAAGGTGCCCACTGGCGGCGGCAAGACATGGCTGGCGGTCAATGCGGTCAGCCGAATCATGGGGCGGTATCTGGCGAAGAACACCGGCTTTGTCCTGTGGATCGTGCCGAACGAGGCGATCTATTCCCAGACGCTCAAGCACCTGAAGGACCGCCAGCACCCTTACCGGCAGGCGCTGGACCGCGCTGCGGCGGGCCGCGTGAAGGTGATGGAAAAGGGCGACAGGCTGGACGCCCGCGACGTGGACGCGAACCTTTGCGTCATGGTGCTGATGCTGCAGGCGGCGAACCGGCAGACCCAGGAAGCCCTTCGCATGTTCCGCGACCGGGGCGATGTGCATGGCTTCTTCGCGCCCGAAGGCGATCAGGCGGCGCACGCCCGCGAGCTGGCGGCGATCCGGAACCTCGACGGCTATCAGGGCCTCTTCCCGATGGTGAAGGATTCCCTCGGCAACGCCCTGCGGAAAATCCAGCCTGTCGTGGTGATGGACGAAGGGCAGAAGGCCACGTCCGACCTGGCCCATGACACGCTGTTTGGTTTCAACCCGATCTTTGTTCTGGAACTGACCGCCACGCCCAAGGACGTTGCTGAAGGTCGCCCGCCGAACCCGCGCCCGGCCCGCTATGCGAACCTTCTGGTGGAGGTGACGGGCCGCGAGCTGCACGCCGAAGACATGATCAAGATGCCGCTGAACCTCGATCCCCGGCAAGGCGTGGACTGGCGCGGCACGCTGACGGCGGCGCTCGGCAGGCTGAACGCCTTGCAGGCCGAGGCGAGCACCTACGGGGCCGACAAGGGCGGCCTGGGCTACATTCGCCCCATCATGCTCGTGCAGGTGGAGCGCACCGGCAAGGATCAGCGCGACGGCCAGCACATCCACGCCGATGACGTGAAGGAATGGCTTCTGCAAGCGGGGCTGGATGAAGCGGAAGTCGCGATCAAGACCGCCGAGCAAAACGACCTGAACCAACCCGAGAACCAAGACCTGCTATCTCCGACAAATCGAGTGCGGGTGATCGTGACCAAGGCAGCGCTTCAAGAGGGCTGGGATTGCCCCTTCGCCTACGTGCTATGTTCGCTGGCGGCGGCGTCGAACCTGTCGGCCATGACGCAGCTCGTGGGCCGCATCCTGCGCCAGCCCTACGCCCTCAAAACGGGCGTGACCGCGCTGGACGAATGCTATGTGGTCACGCATCACGCGGGCACGCAGGCTGTCGTCGAAGCGATCAAGATCGGGCTGGAAAGGGATGGCCTGGCCGACCTAGTGATTGAGGTTCCGCAGGGCAGCGCAGCCCCGAACCCCGGCACGTCACGCCGGATCGAACGGCGACCGGATTTCAAGACCCTGCAAATCTACCTTCCCAAGGTGCTGCGTCAGGATGGACCTGCGCTGCGCGAACTCGATTACGAGACCGACATCCTGGCAGCAATCGACTGGCGCGACTTCTCGCCCACAGCGGTTGCAGCCGGGATCCCCGATAACCCGAGGCAGGCGGCGGCGCAGTTGCAGCGCATCACTCTGACGGATGCCGGGGAGGACGCCTACTTCAAGGGCGAATTGGTCGCCGCAGCGGGAGAAACCCTGCGCTTCGATGCCTCATATGCGGTGCGGGTGATTTCCGACCTTGTGCCGAACCCTTTTGTCGCCCGTGCTATTGTCGCGCAGTTGGTGGCGGCGTTGGAGGCGCGGGGCTTCGATCAGGAAAAGCTGGGCAGCACATCCGGCGTCATCATCGACGCGCTGCGGCTTGCCTTGCTAGGGGAACGCGACATTCGGGCGGAAGCCCTGTTCCGGGATGCCGTGAAAGCGGGGCGCATCCAGTTCCGCCTTCGGCTGGACGGAAACAACTGGCGGATGCCGGATCACATCGCGACGACAGAAGCGCCGAATTCTCCGCATCTGGCTAGTGCGGATGGCGGCCCACTGGCCCGCAGCCTGTTTGCGCCAGTCCTGCAAACCGAACTGAACAGCGAGGAACAAAACGTCGCAGTTCACCTTGACGGCGAATCGGCGGTCAAGTGGTGGCACCGCAACGTTGCGAAGGCCAACTACGGGCTGCAAGGCTGGAAACGCGGGCACATCTATCCCGACTTCATTTTTGCGACCGGTAGCAATGCGGGCGCTGGGCGAATCGTGGTGATGGAAACGAAGGGCGACCACCTGCAAAACCCAGACACCGATTACAAGCGCGACGTGTTGAAATTCCTGACGGAAAGCTTCGCTTGGGATCAGGCCGTTCCCGCCGGGCAGTTGCAGATTGCCATGACCGGCGAAACCGTCGAATGCGCGCTTGTGCTGATGCAGGAGGTGCCGGTTCGCCTGCCTAAGCTCATGGCCGGAACGCCCTGAGCCGAGCAAAGGCATGCATTTTCTATGTGGGGTGCATTGTGGGGCGGAGGTCAATAATCTTCAAAAAATGCAATAATCTCAATTGTATTTGGCGGAGGGGGTGGGCCTGATATCCAACCTTCTCCACCCTAAGCCACTGTTTTTATTCATTGCACGCACCCTCGATAGAATGGCGAGACCGACCTCCTATCTCGACCCGCGACCAGGTTCAGAGCTGTGACGCCCACCGCGGATGCTGGTCGTCCACGACGAACTGATGCGCGTGACGCCGCGCGCCCTTGAGATGGGGATGGTCGAGCGGCAGGTTGTCGTGGCTGTGCTCAAAGACCTCGGGATCCTCCTGCGGCCAGAGGCGAACTGCCGATAGAGCGCCGATGCCCGCCAGCGCCGCCAGCGCCCCGAGGGCCGCGACCGGCCCGAACTGCGTCATCAGCCAACCAGACAGCGGATAGGTCACGAGCCAGCAGGCGTGGCTGAGCGCGAACTGGGCGGCGAAGAGCGCAGGGCGATCCTCGGTGTGCGCTGACCGGCGCAGGAGGCGGCCGGATGGCGTCAAGACCGCCGAATACCCCAGGCCCACCAGCAGCCAAGCGCCAAGGACGACGGGCCAGTTGAGCCCAAGGGCGGCGACCTCGCCGGCCAGGAGCAGGAGCGTCAGCACCATGAGCGCGGCGCCGGCGACCATCACCGGTCGGTCCGGCACCCGGTCGAGCAGCTTCGGCAGCGCGAGTGCGGCCAGCATCGAGCCCGCGCCGAAGGCGGACAGCGTCCAGGCCAGCGCAGATGCGTCGAGGCCCAGCGTGCTGCGCACCAGCACCACCGAGTTGACCAGCACCATCGCACCCGCAGCGGCGGCGGCGAGGTTCAGCGCCAGCAGTCCGCGCAGGCGCGGAGTCGCGAGATAGATGCGGATGCCGCGCGTCGTGCGGTCGTAGATGCCTCGCGGCTCGGACGGTTTCGGGCTTGGCAGCAGGACCGAGACGACCAGCACTGCGGAGGCTGCGAACCCCACCACCGTTCCAAGGAAGAGGGAATTGTAGCTCAGCACCGCCAGCAGGAGCCCGGCCAGCATGGGGCTGACGATGTTCTCGAGGTCGTAGGCCAGCCGCGACAGCGACAGCGCCCGCGTGTAGCGCGCCTCGTCCGGCAGCACGTCCGGGATAGTCGCCTGGAAGGTCGGCGTGAAGGCGGCGGACGCCGATTGCAGCAGGAAGATCAAAGCATAGACTTGCCATACCTCGGTGACGAAGGGCAGGCAGAGCGCCGCACCCGCACGCACCAGGTCAAGTGCTACCAGAAACGCGCGGCGGTTCACCCGGTTCGCGAAAGCTCCGGCGATGGGCGCGATGCCGACATAGGCCACCATCTTGATGGTGAAGACCGTGCCCAGCACCATTGCCGCGTTGTCGCCTGCCAGATCATAGGCCAATAGGCCGAGCGCGACCGTGGCAAGCCCTGTGCCCAGAAGTGCTATGACCTGCGCAGCGAACAGATGGCGATACGTGCGGTCGGCAAGGATTTTCAGCATCGCTCGTACCTAAACGCTCCGTGGGGTGAGCAGGATCACCGCCGCGCCGACAAGACAGATTGCCGCTCCGGTCAGGTCCCATGTGTCCGGCCGCTGTTTCTCGACCATCCAGAGCCAGAGGAGCGAGGCGGCGATGTAGACGCCGCCATAGGCGGCATAGGCCCGCCCTGCAAACTCGGATGGGGCGAGGGTCAGGAGCCAGGCGAAGGCGGCAAGGCTCACGAGGCCGGGGACAAGCCAGAAGACACTCGCCCCCTGCCGCATCCAGGCCCAGACCGCAAAGCAGCCCGCGATCTCGGCCAGAGCAGCGCCGGCGTAGATAGCGAGGGTACCAGGCGCGGTCATGGGTTGGTCTCGTTCTCGGGATGGCGGTGATCGGTTGCGCAGAGGGAATGGTCGCCCAGCACCTCGATGACGCGGCAATCGGCGATTTTTCCGCCCGCGCATTGCACGACCATGCGTTCCAGCTCAGCCTTCAGCGCCGTCAGCCGTGCGAGGCGGCTTTCGACCTCCGCCAGTTGCGCCTTCGCGATGGCATCGGCGGCGGCGCAGGACTGGTCGGGATTGTCCGACAGGCTGAGCAGGTCGCGGATCGCCTCGAGCGAAAAACCGAGGTCGCGCGCGTGCCGGATGAAGGCCAGCCGCTCCAGCGCCTTGCGGCTGTATAGACGCTGATTGCCCGCGCTGCGTTCGGCCACCGGCAACAGGCCGATCTGCTCGTAGTAGCGGATCGTCGGCACCTTCACTCTGGCCTGCGCCCCGAGCTTTCCGATGGTCAGCATCAGATTCCCCTTGAAGCTATAGTTGCTAGAGACATTAGGTTCCCGATTCGATGAACACAACTGCCCCTCGGGGCCGAGGGAAAGCCATGACGGAAGCAAATAGCGAAACCGCCTGCGATTGGACCGTATCAGGCATGGATTGCGGCTCTTGTGCGACCAAGATCAAGGATGCGGTGGCGCGTTTGCCGGGGGTCAGCGGCGTCGAGGTGGGCATCGTGTCGGAGCGTCTGCGCCTGACGCTGGACGAAGCGCAGACCGGGCGGGGAAAGATCGAGAAGACCGTCCGCGCGCTCGGCTATGAGATCGCGCCGCGCGCGGCCGCTGCGAAGAAGGAGTTCGTGCTGCCCGGCGACAATCCCGCAAAAGAGCTTGGCGACGACCCACAGGCAGCCGCCGCCATAGAGCGCGATGATTCCGGCCACGGCAGCCCCGGCCATGTGCACGACGACCCCGCTGATCGCGGTAAACGATGGTATCAGACGGGTAAGGGCAAGCTGGTCGTTTTCACCGCCCTCCTGCTGGGGGCCGCCTGGATCATCGAGTATCTGGCGCCCGAGATCGGCAAATGGGCATTTGTGGCGGCGTGTCTGATCGGGGTTGCCCCGGTGGCACGCCGCGCCTTCGCGGCATTGCGGATGGGGCAGCCCTTCACCATCGAAAGCCTGATGACCATTGCGGCCATCGGTGCTCTGTTCATCAATGCGGCGGAAGAAGCGGCGCTGGTCGTCTTTCTGTTCGCCGTGGGCGAGGTGCTGGAAGGTGTCGCCGCGGGCAAGGCGCGGGATGGGATCCGTGCGCTGGCCAATCTGGTCCCCAAGACAGCGATGCTGGAGGTGAATGGCGCCACGAAAGAGGTGCCTGCTGCCAGCCTGTCCGTGGGTCAGATGATCCTTGTTCGCCCGGGTGACCGGATTCCCGCGGATGGTGAGATTTCCGAAGGCACCTCAGGCGTGGATGAAAGCCCGGTCACCGGCGAAAGCGTTCCCAAGACCCGCGGGCCGGGGGATTCCGTGTTTGCGGGCTCGATCAACACCGAAGCCGCGCTGCGGATCAAAGTGACCAAGGGGCCCGAAGACAACACCATCGCCCGCATCATCCGTCTCGTGGAAGAGGCCGAGGAGGCCCGCGCGCCCACCGAGCGGTTCATCGACCGGTTCAGCCGTTGGTACATGCCCGCCATCGTCGCCGTGGCGGCACTGGTCGTGCTGATGCCGCCGCTGGCCTTTGGCCAGCCGTGGGATACGTGGGTGTATCGCGGGCTGGCGCTGCTCTTGATCGGTTGCCCCTGCGCGCTGGTAATCTCGGTCCCGGCATCCATCGCCTCTGCCATGTCCACAGGCGCGAAACGTGGGCTGTTGATGAAGGGCGGCGCCGTGATCGAAGCTGCGGCCAAAGTGAACCGGGTTGCCTTCGACAAGACCGGGACACTCACGCACGGGCGGCCGAAGGTTACCGATGTGGTGACTTTTGGAACCACCACCGAAGCCGAACTGCTGGCCGTTGCGGCAGGGGTTGAGACCGGGTCGAGCCACCCTCTGGCCATCGCCATCCTGACCAAGGCCAAGGAAGCGGGCATCCAGGCGCTGCCGTCGCGCGATGCAAAGGCCCTGATGGGCAAGGGTGTGGTCGCGACTGTTGGCGAAGCAGCGGCATGGGTCGCCTCGCCGCGCTACGCGATTGAGAATGGCGGGCTCGATGGCCTTGGCCTGCGCCAGGCCACTGTGCTTGAGGATGACGGAAAGACCGCCGTCGCGGTGTTCCGCGAGAAGGCCCCACTCGGCCTGATCGCAATGCGGGACGAGCCGCGCACGGATTCCAAGGACGCCGTGCGCCAGCTGACCGCGATGGGGGTGACCTCGGTCATCCTGACGGGCGACAACCCCCGCACGGCGGCCGCGATTGCGGGCGGGCTCGGTATGGAGTTTCAGGCAGACATGATGCCCGAAGACAAACTCAAGGCCATCAAGGCCATGAGCGAACGGGGCGGCGTGATGATGATCGGCGATGGCATCAATGATGCGCCCGCGCTGAAGCAGGCGAGTGTGGGCGTGGCGATGGGGTCGGGTACCGATGTGGCGCTGGAAACCGCCGATGCGGCGATTCTGCGTGACCGGGTCACCGACATCCCAGCCACGATCCGCCTGTCGCGCGCGGCGATGGCCAACATCCGCCAGAACGTCACCATCGCGCTTGGGCTCAAGGCAGTCTTTCTCGTGACCTCGGTTCTGGGACTGACCGGCCTCTGGATCGCGATCCTGGCCGACACCGGGGCAACTGTAATGGTCACCCTGAACGCGCTGCGGCTGCTGCGGTTCAACCCCGAACGCGAGAGTTGATCCGATGATGTCAGGCCTCAGTTGGGCCGCGCTGGCCCTTCTCTTCGGCTATCTCGCGCTGTTTTTCTGGGGCAGCGCCGTTGCTGCACAGGCCGCGGGCAAACCTGTCTGGCTGTTCGCGCGCGCCACGGGGCGCGACCGCCTGGCAGCCTTCGGGTTTCGCGCGGCCTTCCTTCTCGCGTTCTTCGGGCCGCTCCTCTGGCTGGCCCTGCCCATGCTGCACAAGCTCGATCCGTTCTGGACCGAGGGCAAGGCTTTGACACTCGGCGTGGTCGGCATCTTCATCGCGGGCCTTGGCGCGATGGTGGCCTTTGCCGCGCAGATGTCGATGGGCGCATCCTGGCGCGTTGGCGTGGTGGATGGCGAGACCGGCGATCTGGTCACGGGCGGGCTCTACCGGTTCAGCCGGAATCCGACCTTTGTCGGACAGTTCGCCCTGCTGGCCGGGGTCGCCCTCGCAGTTCCTGCCGTTCCGACGATCCTTGCGCCGATCCTGTTCCTCTGGTCGGCCGCCACACAGGTTCGCTCGGAAGAGGCCGCCCTTCGTCAGACTTTGGGATCGGACTATGACTGCTATGCCGCCTCCGTCCCGCGCTGGATCGGCTTTCGCCGCAGGGAAACTCCATGAACGCGCGGATGGTTATCGTCCTGACCGCAGCCACTGCGCTGGCCGATCAACTGAGCAAGGCGGCGGCACTGTCAAAGCTCGCGCTTGGCGAGCCGGTCGCCGTCGTGCCCGGGTTCAACCTGACGCTCGGTTTCAACGAAGGATCGAGCTTCGGCATGCTGTCGGGCGTGATGGCAGGCAAGCCCCTGCTGATGGCCGCCCTGACCGGTATACTGACCCTGGTGTTTGCCGTGATGGCGTTCCGGGCGCGCCATCCCCTTGAACGCGCGGGCTTTGCCCTTGTGGTCGGTGGGGCGCTTGGCAACATCATCGACCGGCTGCGGCTGGGTGCGGTGACCGATTTTCTCGACCTCTACTGGCGCGACTGGCACTGGCCCACGTTCAACGTCGCGGATATCTCCATCACCCTCGGGGCACTCTGCATCCTTGCTGCCTCTCTCTCGTCCCGCCGCCGCAAGGAGGCCGTCCTTGACTAACACTGACCCACAAGGCCTTTCCCGCGACGACCTGCCCCTCATGGCCGCATTCCTGTCAGCACTTGCGGCAACACTTGGCGCGCTCTTCATCGGCGAGGTGCTGGGCCAGATGCCGTGCACACTCTGCTGGTATCAGCGCATCGCCATGTTCCCGCTGGTGCCGATCCTCGGCATTTCGCTCTGGCGCGGAGACGGCGTGGCGCGCATTTACGGACTGCCGCTGTCAATCGCAGGGCTCGCGCTGGCCGGCTGGCACTCCGGTCTTTATGCTGGATGGATCCCGCAGGCGATCGCGCCCTGCACCCGGAACGGCCCGTCCTGCACCGATCGGGCGCAAACGATCCTCGGCTTACCGATCCCGTATCTGTCGCTCGTGGCCTTTGCCGCGATCCTCATCTGTCTCCTCCTGTCGCAAGGAAAACGCGCATGAATCGTCGCACAGTTTTGATTGGGGCCTCCGCGCTTGGCCTTGCTGCCTTTGCTGGCGGCGCCATTGTCCTGAACCGCCGCCGCGCGGCCGAAGCCGAAGCGATCGCCGCTGCCACGCCCGCAGCGGACCAGGCGCTTCTGATCCGCCCTCACTCCCCCAGCTTCGGCCCCGAAGATGCTCCGGTCACCCTGGTCGAATTCTTCGACCCCTCCTGCGAAGCCTGCCGGGCTTTTCATCCCGTGGTGCAGGACATCCGGCGGCAATTCCCGGATCAGGTCCGCGTCGTCCTGCGCTACACGGTTTTCCACGAAGGCTCGGACGAGGCGGTGCGCATCCTCGAGACCGCGCGGATGCAGGACAAGTTCGAACCGGTGCTTGATGCGCTGCTGGAGCGGCAACCCCTGTGGGCAGTGCATGGCATGCCGCGCCTCGACGTGGCCTGGCAGATCGCTGGAGCCGCCGGACTCGACCTCAAGCGAGCCGAAAGCGACAGGCTGTTTCCGGGGATCACCGGCATCCTCAATCAGGACATGGCCGATGTGGAGGCCCTCGGCGTCCGCCAGACGCCGACATTCTTCCTGAACGGCGCGCGACTGGAAACCTTGAGCGCGGAGAGCCTTGTCGCCGATGTGCGATCTGCCGTGGAGAGTGCCTGAGCGGAAGCTCAGGAACGGTCGGCAAAAGCCGCGAACAAGACGAGCGTTCGCTCGCTGACGTGATGCTCGATCCCTTCGGCATCCCGTTCGGCCGTCTCGGCGTCAAGACCGAGACTGAGCAGGAACCGCAACACGATCTCATGCCGGTGCCGGCATTCCTTGGCCAGCGCCCGACCTTCTTCGGTCAGAAAGACCGAGCGATACTTGGCGCGACTGATCAGGCCTTCCCGAGCCAAACGAACGAGCGTCTTGGCGACGGTGGGCGCGGTGACGCCCATCCTGGTCGCGATATCGACCGGCCGCGCCTCGCCGTGTTCGTGGATCAGTTCGGCGATCAGTTCGACGTAATCTTCGGCCAATTCATTGCGCCGCGCCTCACGCACCCCGTGGAATGCCTCTGCACGGCTATCGGCCGGGCGCGGCAAGGGCTCGAAAGCTTCAGCTTCGGGTCGGTCGTCATCCATCATCGGCCCACTCTCGCACGAACCGGATTGACACGTAAAGCCGCAGAGAGGATTGTTAGCCTTGTCTAACTTTTTGCGCCGGGACTATGGCGTGCCGCTTGCAAGGAAGTCCTCGCCCATGCCTGCCGATGTCCGGAAGCAAGCGCGCGATGCGCCGCTCGAACTGGAAGCCTCCCGGTCCATCGCTCTGCCTGACGGCAACACAGGGTCGGTCGACACGTCGCGGCGCGCGTTGCTGGTCGGTGGACTGGCCGCCGCGAGCGGCGCCGCCATCATGGCAGGTGTCGCGCGGTCGCAGACTGCGCCCGATCCGATGGCGGGCCACGACATGTCCGCCATGCCAACCGACCCCTATGCCGCGCCGATGCCGGGCATGGCGCATGGCAACATGACCACGGTTGGTCTGGTCGATCATGATCGGAACGGTTTCGACCCGACCGCCATGCTGACGGATTGGGAGACGGGCCGAACCGAGATCCTGCCCGATGGACGAACGCTGCGCACTTTCGAAGTTGATGCCATCGACAGGGAAATCGAGATCGCGCCCGGCATCTTCTTCCCCGCCTGGACCTTCAATGGCCGCGTTCCTGGTCCGGCCCTGAGGGCAAAGGAGGGCGAGCGGCTGCGGATCATCTTCCGCAACCTGGGCTCGCACCCGCATTCCATGCACTTCCACGGTATCCATGCGGCGCGGATGGACGGCGTTCCCGGCGCCGGCCTGATCGCTCCCGGCGAGGAGTTCATCTACGAGTTCGACGCCAAGCCCTTCGGCTGCCACCTCTATCACTGCCACGCCCTGCCGCTGAAGCGGCACATGCACAAGGGCATGTATGGCCTGTTCGTGATCGACCCCGACCCCGCGCGTCAGACCGATCCGGCCCTTGCCGCCGTCGCAGCCTCGCGTGTTCTCCGCAGCCCCGAGAATGCCCGCTGGCAGGAGCTGGCGATGGTGATGAACGCCTTCGACACCAATTTCGACGGCGGCAATGAGGTCTATGCCGCCAATACCGTGGGCCAGGCCTACATGAACGTGCCGATCCGCATCGACAAGTCGCGGCCCGTGCGCATTTATCTGGTGAACGTGACCGAGTTCGATCCGATCAACTCGTTCCACCTGCACGCAAATTTCTTTGACTACTACGATACCGGCACCACACTGACGCCGACGCTGCGCACCGTCGATCTGATCATGCAGTGTCAGGCGCAGCGCGGGATTCTCGAGTTCAGCTTCGCCGAGCACGAGTCCGGAATGTACATGTTTCATGCGCACCAGTCCGAGTTCACCGAACTCGGCTGGGTCGGCGTGTTCGACGTGCAGGACCCTGCGGCATGAGCGACCATACCCAATCAACCCGCTCCGCGATGACCCGGCTGCTGCTCCTCTTTGTGCCGCTGGCGACCATGCTGGGCGCCTTCGTCTGGATCGCGTCGCTCGACCCCCTGCGCAGCTTCAACAATGGCGCTCCTCCGGTCGAGGCGCTGACCGTGGAACGTACGATCCTGGACCAGTCCGGGATCGGGCTATTGGTGCGCGCTGGCGGATCAGAAGCCATGGTGATCGCCCAGGTGGCGGTGGACGATGCGTTCTGGACCTTCACGCAAGACCCGCCCGGACCGATCGCGCGCGGGGATGCCGTCTGGGTGCGGATTCCCTATCCTTGGGTGCTGGGTGAGGCGCATCTTGTGAATATGCTGTCCAACACGGGCACGGCGTTCGAACATGAGATCGCCGTGGCCGTGTCGACGCCGGAGGCTACGGCGGGCCAGCTGCGCATTCAGGCGCTGGTCGGGGCGATTGTCGGTCTGTTGCCGGTGGCGCTCGGCCTGATGTTCTACCCGGCGATGCGCGGCGTCGGGCGGTCCGGCATGAACTTCCTGCTCGCACTGACCGTGGGGTTGCTGGCCTTCCTGCTCATCGACATGACGTTGGAGGCGCTGGAGCTTTCGGCCGGAGCCGCCGCGATGTTCCAGGGCTCCGCCATGGTTTGGCTGGCGGCGCTCGCCAGTTTCCTGCTGCTGATGGCGATCGGACGCTGGCGTGGCCAACCGGAGGGGTTGGCGCTCGCCTTCTACATCGCCCTCGGGATCGGGCTGCACAATTTCGGCGAGGGGCTGGCGATCGGCGGCGCGTTCGCCGCCGGGTCGGCGGGCCTTGGCACGTTCCTCGTCCTTGGCTTTGCCCTGCACAACGTGACCGAAGGGATCGGTATCGCGGCGCCGATGCTGCGGGTCCGACCGCCGCTTTGGACATTCGCAGCCTTGACGCTTCTGGCCGGCGGACCGGCCGTGCTGGGAATGTGGACTGGCAGTCTTGCCTACGCGCCGCAGTGGTCGGCATTGGCGCTCGCGGTGGGGGCCGGAGCGATCCTGCAAGTCATGGTCGAGGTCAGCGCGTATCTGATGCGCCAGAACAGCGACCGCCAGGCAGTGCTGTTTTCGCCCGCCGTTCTTGGCGGCTTTCTTGGGGGGCTCGCTTTCATGTACGCGACGGCGGCTCTGATCAAGGTGTGACCCGGACCATCCCTCGGCGTCGGGTCACGGCGAGATCAGGCAAACCGGCTTTTCCCGCAAGCAATACCCGCGCTTGTCGCTGACCAGGTCGGCGCCGTGAACATGGCGCAACGTCCTTCTCCGCCGACCGCTCACCCTTGTGTGACGACAGGAGTTCGCTCTTGAAGCTCAAGTCACTGGAGGCTTTACGAAGGGCGCACGAAGGGGAGTGAACGGTCGGATGCGATTGACAGCGCTGCGAAGAATTCTCTGGGCGGCCGCCGGCATTGCCGTGCTGGCCTATGCGACTCTGCTTCTTCTGGATCGTTCGCCTGCGCCGGTGGCCGAGTCTCCCTTCCGCCCGACCTTCGCACTCCCCGATGCCGAGGGGCGTCTGCGAACTCCAGCGGAATTCGCGGGCAAACACCTTCTGGTTTTCTTCGGTTTCACCAATTGCCCCGATGTCTGCCCCACGACGCTGGCCGACGTTGCGCAGGTAGTGGACGAACTCGGCGACGATGCCGCGCAGGTGCAGCCCCTGTTCATCTCCATCGACCCGGAGCGCGACCGCAGGCTGGGTCTGGCCGAATTCACCGCTGCCTTTCATTCCTCAATCCTCGGGCTTGCCGGGGATGCGGAGCAGACGCGGGCCGCAGCGGACAGTTTTCGTATTCATTACGCACGCGAGGACGATGCCGCCGCGCCCGATGGTTACTCCATGTCGCACAGCCCCGCGCTTTACCTCATAGGACCCGAGGGGGACTGGCTGCGCCAATTCACCTACGGGACGCCTGCCGCCGACATCCTCGCCGACCTGCAATCGAGATTGTGAAACCGATGAAAACTCTGATCCTTTCTGCCGTTCTCGCCCTCTCCGCGTACCCGGCGCTGGCATGCGAAACCGTCACCGTCGGCGATCTGACCGTTGAGCACGCCTGGTCCCGCCCCACCATCGGCGCCAACCGGCCGGGCGTCTTCTACGTCGAGATCACGAATGCCGGGGCTGCGGATGACGCGCTGATCGGCATCGCCACGCCAGCCGCGGGCATGCCGATGCTGCACGAAAGTGTGGTGACCGACGGTGTCGCCTCGATGCCGCATGCGATGTCCATTCCCGTTCCGGCCGGGCAGACTGTGGATCTGTCCCCCGGCGGCTATCACGGAATGCTGATGGGTCTGACCGCCGCGCTGAAGGAAGGCGACAGCTTCCCCGTGACGCTGACATTCGAGACTGCAGGCGAGGTCACGGTCGATGTCGATGTCCTGTCGATGCGCGCGGAGGGGCCGGATTGCGAACACGCCGGGCAGTGATCCTTGGCCTTGGCTGGGGCGCCGGAGCGCTGGCCTTCACGCTTGCCCTTGGCTGGTGGAGGAGCGGCGGCCGCGCTCAATCCGGCGCGGCGCACCTGCCGATGCCCATCGACGAGATGGAATTCACCCTGAGCGACCATCGCGGCAACACCGTGCAACCTGGCGATTGGATCGGTCGCCCGACCATGGCCTTTTTTGGCTTCACCTGGTGCCCCGACGTTTGCCCGACGACGCTGAGCGACATCTCCGTCTGGCTGGATGAACTTGGCCCCGCCGCCGACCGGCTGAACACAGTACTGATCAGCGTCGATCCCGAACGCGACACGCCCGAGGTGCTGGCCGACTACCTGTCGAACTTCGATTCCCGCATCATTGGCCTGACCGGCCCGTTGGCCGAGATCGAACGCGCCGCCGCGGGGTTCCGCGCGCGGTTCGAGAAGGCGCCCCGGGACGGCGGCTATACGATGGACCATACTGCTGGCGTATTCCTGTTCCGCGCCGACGGAAGTTTCGGCGGGATCATCGACTACCACGAGGATCGCCGTCTTGCCCTGCCGAAGATCCGCAGGGTGCTGGACTGATGGCCACTGCAACGCCGGCAGCAGAAATCATCTGATGAGAAGGAAAAGGGAAATGGTTCATCCACCCAACATCACGCGCCGCACGGCGATGGTCTCCGGGCTCGCGCTCGCAACATTGGCGCTCCGGCCCGCACTCGCCCAGCAGGCCGCCATCCACGTGGTGAAGGGAACCGGCTGCGAATGCTGCAACGCCTGGGTCGCCTATCTTCAGGGCGAAGGCTTTGCGGTGACCGAGGAGGAGCGCTACGGTACGCTGCTGATGACTTACAAGATCGAGGTCGGTGTCCCGCAGCGGATGATCTCCTGCCACACCGGGATGGCAGAGGGCTACGTGCTTGAGGGCCATGTTCCCAAGGCCGAAATCCGCCGCCTGCTTTCCGAACGCCCGGACGCAGTCGGACTGGCCGTGCCCGGCATGCCCTACGGTTCCCCCGGCATGGGACCGGAAGACGAACGCGAGGCATATGAGGTGTTCCTCATCCGGCGCGACGGCTCGACCGAAGTCTATGCCAGCTATTCAGCTGCCTGACCAGCCGGTCAACCAGCTCGTCGCGGTTGCGAGGACGGCGAGCCGCCGCATCGAGCATCCGGCGTTGGACAATCATTGGTTCCCTCCAATGTTTCGAGACGTTCGGTGAGGCCCGCTTCTGATTGGAAAGCGACCGTCAGGCCGCGAACCAGATCCCAAGCATCCACAGGCCCATGCCTGCCATGATGAGGTTTTCGGACAGCGAGATCGCCCCCAGCGGTACGTTTGATCCGCCGCCGACGCAGGCGCATTTCAGGTCGCGCTTGTCGATATAGACGGCCTTGATCACGCTGACCGCGCCGATGGTGCCGATGAAGATGCCGACGGGAGCGACCAGCCAGATCAGCGGGCTGCCGGTGCCGATGAGCGCCATCATGCCGACGCCCGCATAGAGTTCGAGGAACGGATATGCGTAACCGTAGGGCACATGGCGCCGCGCCAGCAGGTCATATCCCAGAAAGCCGTTCACGAAACTTTCGACGTCCTGAAGCTTCTGGATCGCCAGCGCCACCATCGAGATCGCGAAGAACCATTTGAGGAACGTCAGGATCGGGAACCCGTCGTAGAAGTTCAGGATCACCGCCAGCGCCATCAGCGCGGTCGACCCGAAGATCGCGATGATCGGCGTGTAGGTCGTGTCGTCCTTGCCGAGAACGCGGTAGCCGAAATGCTTTTTAGGTCGGTATAGCCGCCGACTCTTTCTCCGCCGATGAACGCGATTGGCGTGGTCTGGACATCATGCGCCTTCTTGAAAGCATCCACTTCATCGCCCGTGGTCAGCAGGTTGTCGTCGACCGTAAAACCCTTGCGCTCCAGCAGAGACTTCGACTTGAGGCCGAAGGGGCACAGATGCCCCGGCATGGCCATGCGGTAGAGCGAGGCGGTCTTTGCCGCCCCTTGGCTCTTGGCGCGGGCGGTGCCCGGGCCGTCGATCGTGTCGGTTGCCGTCATGACGGTTTCTTCCTTTGTCAGGTCCCTGTCACTTGTATTGCTCGTCGCGGGGCGTGCCCGCGGGCGCATCGCCATTGGCTTCGATATCCGCGATGTAGATTTTCATCTCCGCAATCTCGGCGCGTTGCGCGTCGATGATGGCATCGGCCAGCGCCCGCACGCGCGGGTCCGAGTTGTCGGCCCGTTCGCTGGTCAGGATCGCAATGGAATGGTGCGGGATCATCGCCTTCATCCAGGCCAGATCGCCCACGGTGGCCTGGGTGCGCACCAGCCCGACGCCCGCAGCGAATGCCAGGGCCGCACCGACGAAGATCGCGATGTTCGTCCTGCGGTTGGTATACATGCCCAGCATGAAGGCGAGCATGATGATCGCCATGGCCCCTCCCATGTAGAGTGCCATCCACATCCGGGTCTGCGAAAAGAAGATGTGATCGAGTGCGTAGGTGTTCAGATACATCAGACCGAACATCACAACCGTAGAGGTTGCGATCATCGCGGCGAACCGGCCATAGCCCATGCCGCCGCCACCCTCGTGCTTGTTCATGTTTTTTGCCATGATGAGTGACCCTTTGCTTTCAAGAACATATATACCCCCTATAGGTATGGTAAACCCCCGAGGACACAATCGAGTTCCAAGGAGACGACATGAAGCAGGACAAGCAGCGTACCCTTGATCGGCTCTCCCGGCTGGAGGGGCAGGTCCGGGGGATCGCCCGCATGGTCGAGGAGGATCGCTACTGCGTCGATATCCTGGCGCAAACCGCCGCTGTCCGGTCTGCTCTAAAGGGGGTGGAGCGGATGGTTCTGGAGAACCACGCCCATCACTGCGTCGAGGACGCCATCGGCAGCGGCGATCCGGAGGAACAACGCAAGAAGTTCAATGAACTGATTGCATTGCTTCAAAAGACGCAAGGGTGAGCGTCACTCTGCCCGGAACCGGACCGGCAGGGGAACGGTCCCAGATCATCCTGTCAGGCCGTTTTGCCGTTGGTTCGCATCATTGTCGGTTCTCCATAGCGTCGTGCCGATCGCGCATATCCTGCGGCCAAGTCGACTTTATGTAGCTGAGGACGGCGATGATCTCGTCGTCCGTCAGCGTGTCTTCATAGACCGGCATGTTGGGAGCATAGTCCGGGTCGTCGATCATCCGGCCCACCCCGTATGGTCATTCCGTTGCTCGTGGTCTGGCTGACCCGTCGCCATCTTCTGGGGGCGCAGGCCATACGCGAGGCAGATGTATGAAGCATCGATAGTTAAAACGCCTGTTGCGTCGGCGGAGAACTCGGGCGGGCGACATGGGCGATCCTCGGCCTCGGCCTGGTCACCGGATTGCCGCTGCTCTGGATAGCGACCCGACGCAAAACCCAAAAGGAACTCTGATGGCGGACGCCTACAAGAAAAACAGCATCACGCTCCAGGGCGCTATCGCCATGGGGACCGGCGTCATGATCGGCGCGGGCATCTTCGCGTTGACCGGCCAGATCGCCGAGCTTGCAGGGCCGCTCTTCCCGCTCTCCTTCGTCGTGGGCGCGGTCGTGACCGCTTTCAGCGCCTACTCCTATATCAAGATGTCGAACGCCTATCCGTCGGCGGGCGGCATCGCGATGATCCTGGAAATGGCCTACGGGCCGACGACAGTGGCGGCAGGCGCCTCGCTCCTTATGGCGCTGTCGATGGTCATCAGCGAAAGCCTCGTCGCTCGCACTTTCGGAACCTATACGCTCCGGGCATTTGGCGGCGATCCGGAGGGCTTCCTCGTGCCGGTTCTTGGAGTCGCACTCATCATCATCGCCTATCTGGTAAATGTCTCCGGAAACCGCTCGGTCGGGCTGGTTTCCATCGTCATGGCCGTGCTGAAGGTGGGCGGCATCGCGCTGTTCGGAGTTTCCGCGCTTTGGGCCAGCGGTCTGTCGTTCGAGGCAACGGGCGGAGCCGCGGGCGCCACCGGCTTCGTGGCATCGGTCGCGCTGTCAATCCTGGCCTTCAAGGGCTTCACGACAATCACGAACAGCGGCGCAGAGGTCACCGACCCGCACCGCAACGTCGGCCGGGCCATCATTCTGTCCATCGCGATCTGCGTCGTGGTCTATCTGCTTGTCGCCTTCGCCGTTGGCTCCAGCCTTCCGCTCGACCGCATCGTGGCGGCCAAGGATTATGCGCTGGCCGAAGCCGCCCAGCCCGCCCTCGGGCTGACCGGTTTCTACCTGACGGTGGCGCTGGCGCTTGTGGCCACGGCATCCGGTCTGATCGCCAGCGTGTTCGCGGTTTCACGGATGCTGGCGATGCTGACTGACATGAAGATGATCCCCCACAGCCATTTCGGAATGCCGGGCACGATCAAGGATCATACGCTCGTCTACACAGTCGTGATCGCAGGCTTCCTGACGGTCTTCTTCGACCTCAGCCGGATCGCCTCGCTTGGCGCCTTCTTCTACCTGGTGATGGACATGATCATCCATCTGGGCGTGTTCCGGCATCTGCGCGAGGAGATCGGCGCGAAGGGCTGGGTGCTGCTGACGGCCATCGCGCTCGATGCCGTGGTGCTGGCCGCCTTCGCCGCGATGAAGTGGCAGTCCGACCCGCTGATCGTCGTGATCGGCATCGTCGGCATGGCGCTCGTGTTCCTCTTCGTGCGGGTTTTCCTCGCGCGCAATCCGGTCAGAAAAGGCGATCACGATGACCATTAAGAAATGGCTTGAGCTTCCAGTCGCTGGAAGCCCTAGGCTGAAACGAGAAAGCAGAAGGTTGGCAGGACATGGATCACGATCATCATCACGCAGCGCCCGACATTCCGGCGGGAACTGAGACGGCGAAGGACCCGGTCTGCGGGATGACGGTCGCAGTCACGCCCGATGGACGTCACGCGGAGTTCGGAGGCGAGACCTTCCATTTCTGCTCCGAGAAATGCCAGACGAAGTTCAAGGCAGATCCCTGGTTCTACGCCTCGGGCCAGGCTGCAGGGCAGAAGAAGGCCGTTCCCGCCAACGTCCAGTACACCTGCCCGATGCATCCCGAGATCGTCCGCGACGCGCCGGGGCCCTGCCCGATCTGCGGCATGGCGCTGGAGCCGATGCTGCCGTCGGACGAGCCCAGCGAGGAGCTGACCGACTTTACCCGCCGGATGTGGATCTCGGCGGCGGCCGCGGTGCCGCTGATCATCCTGACGATGGGCGAACTGGTGGCGCTGCCGGTGCGCGACTGGATCGGGCACCAGACAGCCAGCTATCTGGAGTTCCTGCTGGCGACGCCGATCATTCTCTGGGCAGCGCTGCCGTTCTTCAAGCGCGGCTGGGACTCGGTGGTGAACCGCAGCCCCAACATGTGGACGCTGATCAGCCTCGGCGTGGCGGCGGCCTATCTCTATTCGCTGGTCGCGACCTTCCTGCCGGGGGTATTCCCTGATGCTTACCGGATGGGCATGGGCGTCGGCACCTATTACGAGGCGGCGGTGGTGATCGTGACACTGGTCTTCGTAGGCCAGGTGCTCGAATTGCGCGCGCGCGAGCGCACCGGCGACGCGATCCGCGCGCTCCTGGATCTGGCGCCCAAAACCGCTCGGCGCATTCTGCCGGACGGGTCGGAATATGATGCGCCGCTGGAGAACATCATGGAGGGCGACCGGCTGCGCGTCCGCCCCGGCGATGCGGTGCCGGTGGACGGCGCGGTGATCGAGGGGCGATCCAGCTTGGACGAAAGCATGCTGACGGGTGAATCCATGCCGGTCGAAAAGGGTCCGGGCGACGTCGTGACCGGAGCCACCATCAACAAGAACGGCAGCCTCGTGATCGAGGCGGGCAAGGTCGGCTCCGACACGGTGCTGGCGCAGATTGTCGCCATGGTGTCGCACGCGCGGCGGTCGCGGGCCCCGATTCAGGGCCTTGCGGACCGGGTGTCGGCGGTCTTCGTGCCCACCGTGGTCGGCGTGGCGATCCTCGCCTTCGTCGTCTGGATGATCTTCGGGCCCGAACCCGCTCTGGTCTTCGCCATCGCCTCGGCCGTCTCCGTCCTGATTATCGCCTGTCCCTGCGCTCTGGGCCTCGCCACGCCGATCTCGATCACCACGGCGGCGGGGCGCGGGGCGCAGGCTGGCGTTCTGATCAAGGACGCCGAGGCGCTGGAACGCATGGCGGCTGTCGATACGCTGATCGTCGACAAGACCGGCACCCTGACTCTGGGCAAGCCGAAGCTGACGGATACTGTCGCGCTGGCGGACGTGACCGAAGCCGACCTTTTGTCACTCGCCGCGGCTCTCGAACGCGGATCGGAACACCCCCTTGCCGAAGCGATCGTCGAGGGCGCCGAAGCGCAGGGTGCCCCGCGTCGTAAGGCTGCGGATTTCGAGGCTGTCACCGGCAAGGGTGTGCGCGGCAACGTTGGCGGACGCGCCGTCGCGCTCGGCAACACGGCGATGATGCAGGAGATGGGGCTGGACACCGGCGCGGCCGAGACACAGGCAGATGCCCTGCGCGCCGAGGGCAAGACGGCGATGTTCATTGCGGTCGATGCCGCGCTTGCTGGAATCGTGGCGGTGGCAGACCCGATCAAGGACAGCACCGCGCAGGCGATCAAGGAACTTCATGCCCAGGGGCTGCGCGTCATCATGGCGACAGGCGACAACGAACGCACGGCGCAGGCAGTGGCCGGCAAGCTCGGAATCGACGAGGTCCGCGCAGGCATCCTGCCTGAGGCAAAGAAGGACCTGATCGACCAGTTGCGACGCGAGGGCCACAAGATCGCCATGGCGGGCGACGGGGTGAACGACGCCCCCGCGCTGGCTGCCGCCGATGTCGGCATCGCCATGGGCACCGGGGCTGACGTGGCAATGGAAAGCGCCGGGATCACGCTCTTGGGCGGTGACCTGATGGGTATCGTGCGGGCACGCAAACTGGCCCGCGCCACGCTGCGCAACATCAAGCAGAACCTGTTCTTCGCCTTCGCCTACAACGCGCTTGGCGTGCCTATCGCGGCAGGGGTGCTCTACCCCGTCACCGGCCTTCTGCTCTCGCCCATGATCGCAGCGGCGGCGATGAGCCTGTCGTCGGTGTCCGTCATCACCAACGCCCTGCGACTGCGGCGGGTCGATCTGTGAAGGAGTAGCGGCATAGCCGAGGAAGCGAACCGCTGGGAAGGCGTCTACCGGAGCAAGGAGGAGTCCGAGACTAGCTGGTACGAGGACCGCCCGCAGGTCTCGCTCGGCCTCATCGCCGAGACGGGCGGAACGAAGGACGCGGCCATCGTCGATGTCGGCGCGGGCTCATCGCGGCTGGTGGACTGCATGCTCGAACAGCGGCCTTCCAGCTGCCCGCAATGACGCGGCCCTGATTTCGGAGCGGTTGGAGTGGTTCTCGGCTGGTCAGAAAGGTGAACCTCGAGCACCGCACGCCTTGGATGAGCCAGCGGCGGCTCCATTTCGGGCTATTTCAGATGGCCTGACGGGTGACAGGTGTTGTCAGTTGGCCGCGGCTGCGTTCGATCTCTCCGCTTGAAGCTCGCGAATCTTTTCGGGCCAAGTCGACTTTATGTAGTCCAAGACGGCTTCGATCTCACGTTCATCCAGCACCGAACCGAAGCTTGGCATGCCCGACGAGAAGGTCACGCCCATATCGTCCAGAACTGCCTGACCGCCCCGGGTGATATAGTCGATCAGCATCGCATCATCATGGTGCCAAGTGTGCCCGGTTTCGTCATGAGGGGGCGCCGGGTAGAGCCCGTTTGCATCAGGGCTGCGCCAATCCGGCTGCCCCTCCAGATCCACACCGTGGCATGCGGAGCAGTGCTCGACGTAAAGCGCGCGGCCAGATTCGGAGTCCGTCGAGGCGTGCAGGAACGCTGCGGCCGGGAGCGGCATCAGTCCGATCAATATGAACAATGCCGGGAAAAGAAGCGTTGCGCGGCACTTTCCTACGAGGGGCATCGGTGCGCCTGTGTGAGCCAATTCGCGGCGTTCAACTGAAGAAGACGTATTTCACGAGGGCGGCGATGACGAGCAGGACAAGGACCGCAAGCACGATTCCCCACAGACCCATTCCCCCACATTATTCCGTAGCCATCATCGCTCGATCCCCCATAATTTAATGGTCGCGCGACTTTCCCGAGAGCCCGTCGATGATCGGACATTCGGGCCGGGAGTCGCCGTGGCAGTTCTCGACCAGATGACCAAGCATCTTTCGCAGCCCCGTCAGTTCCAGGATCTTGCGGTCGATCTCGCCAAGCTTCTCGGTGGCGATCGCCTTCACATCCGCGCTGGAGCGGTCGCGGTCGGTGTATAGGGACAGCAGCTGCCGGCATTCCTCGACCGTGAAACCGAGGCTGCGTGATCTCTGGACGAAGCTCAAACGGTGAACGTCTTCAATGGAATAGTCCCGGTAGCCGTTCGCTGCCCGATCCGCGGTGAGGAGGCCGATGTCCTCGTAGTAGCGGATCGTCTTGGGCGGCAGACCCGATTTCTGGGCGGCGGTTCCGATGTTCATGGCAGCGTCTCCGAAGCTGTTTCAGCTCATATAGACGTTCTAGTCGCTGGAAGCTCAAGATGTTTCGGAGTGCCCAGCAAGGAAGTGGCCGCGCAGTGTGGACCGCGCGGCCTGCGCCATGTCAGTTGGCCTTTTCAGCCAGCCATGTGGTCATCTTTTCGATCTCGCCGACCTGTGCGGCAATAATCTCTCCCGCAAGCTCGATCATCGTCGGATCGTCTCCATACTCGAGCAGCACCTGCGCCATGTCGATTGCCCCCTGATGGTGGGCGATCATCCCGCAGGCGAAGGCTACATCGGCGTCCTCATTCATCATGCCCTCATGCATGGCCGGCATGGTGATCATCATCCGGCGCATGTTTTCCTGCACATGCTCGGGCATGGCGTCGAGGTCCACGCTCCCCATTCCCATCATGTCCATCATGCCGCCAGCCTGGTTGCCTTGCATGCCACCACCATGGCCCATGGCCGAATGGTCCATTCCGTCAGCGGCAACCGCTGTTGTGCACTGCTCGGGCAGCTGGAATTCCGCGTCCTGGGCCAAAGCAGGCGCCGAGAATGCGGTTGCGGCGACAGCCGCTGCGAGGATCGTCTTTGCGATGTTCATCTTGAGTGTTCCTGATTGTGTGAAATTCATTGGCGCTCAGACGAGCAAACGTCGGGGCGGCGGCAGCACCATCGCCGGGTCCCTGCCTGTCCCACGGACCGCCGATGCCACTGTCGTCCCGCCATCGCGGACAAACCCGAGCAGGTCTTGCGGCCCGACCGAAATGCCCAGACAGCAATGGGCCATCATGCAACAGCCTAGAGCCGTTGCATCACAATAGACATCCATCTTGACGTTGAGAATGCTGTGCTGGCCGTTCCGGTCGGTGTGCACCTGGTGGTCATGCGATCCAGCTTGCGCAACGTGTCTGTGGGGTGACGCGGACCCATAGTCGACAGGCGGCCAGATGAAGATGAAGGCCAGCGTCAGCAACGCTGCCAAACTCATCCACCATTTCCGCGCCGACTTTTTCATCAATACTTGTCCATCCGGGAAAACGGCGACCCAACAATCACAACCCGCCTAACGTCATTGCGGTCCTTTTGGTACTGTCTTCGAGAACCGGCCGGGCGTCACGCCGCACGGCGGGGCGGAAACCCGGCTACCTCAAGCCCGGCCGTAACGGCGGATTGTGCGACACCTGACTCCACGGTCACGCGCTTCAGGTTCAGATCGATGTCGACCTTCGCCTGCGGATCCACCGAGTGGATCGCCTTGGTGACGCTTCTGGCGCAGCCGCCACACGCCATGTTGTCGATCTGGAATTGCATGAGATATCTCCCCGAGCATCTGGTTAGTCTTTGGAGATGGGGATTCCAGTTGGTGGAAGGTCAAGGGCGACCTTGGTGCGATCGATACGCGACGGTTCAATCTTCCGTGTGCGGGAGCCCTCAAGGATTACACGGAAGATTGGCCGCGAAGTCCGGAATCGGCTGATCCGGGGAACTCGTCGGAGCCGCTCCCGCGCGCGAGGAGGGCCACGAAAAAGCGCCGACTGGAGCTCGGGTGTAACGTCGATCGTATTGTCGGCTGCGGCCGGTCGACGAAACCGTTGGCGTTGTCGACGATCGGCCCTCGTAGAAGGTGCTGCCGTCGGCAGAGAACGCGAGCCGGAAGCTGTCCGAGCCAAGCGCGTGAGAGAGCGGGAGCCTGTGGAGTCGGCATGCGAAGCGCAAGGCGCGGACAACTTGCCGATTGCCTGACGACAATATCGCAGCGTCAGTAATCCGTCTCGACGTAAACCCCTGAGCAGTCGAACGCGACCGCCGCTGCCGTCGCGCCGTTGTTCATGTAGAGCCTCGGCGAGAGGAACTGCGTGTTCGCCGGCAGGTCGGTGGTCAGCTCGCGTTCGAAGACCGTGCCCGACGGTTCGTCGACGATCCGCACCCAGACCGATCCGGCGTTCGGCGACGCGGCGACGATCAGCGTGACCACCGCGTCGGTGGCGAGCGCGAAGGTGGCGCTCGCGTTGATCAACGTCGGCGCGCCGGAGGCGTCGTTGTGCACGATCTGCCAGCGGGTGTGCGTCCCGCGCTGAAAGCCGATCCCGAAGCAGTTCACGACCGTAGCAAGCGTCAGGGTGGTCGCCAGCGCCGAGGTCGAGCCATAGAGCCCGAAGAACCCCATGCCGGTCGCCTGCAGCGTGGCGAGCGAGAGCCGCGTGACGAAGGTCCAGCCGCCGAGCCCGGCGGCGTTGCCACGCCAGCACGCCCAGCCGGCGCTGCGCTGCTCGGCCGCCGAGTCGGCGGTCGCCGCGGAAGTCAGCCGCCAGCGGCGCATGCTGGTGGCGAGGTTGGTCGCCGCGAGCGTTGGCGTCGAGACGGTGCCGACCGAGGTGATCGGCAGGCCTTCGGTGTTGACCGTCGTGCTGCTCGATGGCGACCAGGTCGCCACGCGATTGACGCCGAGATGCGCCTGCAGCGGGAAGTCGCGGCCAGAGGGCCGCATCACGTCGAGCCAGGGCGCACCGGCACGGGTGCGGGCATAGACCGCGAGCTTGCCGGAGGCGGGCGGCGATGGTGCGGCGGCCAGCCCGGGCAGCACGATCGGCTTCGGCAACTCCACCTGGCCGGAGCTCCGGTCAACCTGGATCGCGTCGTGGAAGGTCGAGCCGTCGGGGCTGACCTTCACCCGGAAGTCGTCGTCGCCGAGCAGGCCGAAGAGCGCCCGCGCCGAGAACCCGGTCTTGAAGGCGAAGGCGGCGTCGTTGGCGGCCGCGGCCTTGTTCACGGTCGCCTCAATGCCGGCCCCTGCGTTGTTCAGCAGCACCGCCGGCGCGTTGAGCGAGAGTCGGTTGAAGCTGTCGGCTGTCGCGCCGCCGAGGCCGAGCAACTGTGCCGTGAGGTTGGCCTGGGGCATGCCGACCTCGGTCACCGCGTTGGCACACGTCACCGTCGGCGTGTTGATCACGGTCGTGCCATCGGCGCCCGCAGTCGCTGAGCCGATGTTGACGATGGTATCCGAGCCCGACGCGCCGCCGGTGCCGAGGTTCAGCGTCTTGGTGGACCCGCCCGCGGTCGCGCCGGTCCCGACGCCATAGGTTGCCGTCCCGGTTGCGGTGCCGATGGTAGCGGTGGCTCCCGATGCGGTCAGCGTACCGGAGAAGGTCTTCGCCCCGGTGAAAGTCTGCGTGCCGGCGAGGATCGCGAGTTCGCTCGACGTGTTCGGCAAGCTGTAGGTCCGGGTCGTGGCGGTGCTGAGGCCCGAGAGGCTAAACAGCGCCTTCCTGGTCGGATCGGCGTCGTGGACGAGACTGAACACCGCGTCGGAGACATCGACCGGCGCGCCGAGCGCCTGCCAGGTCGATCCGTTCCAGCTGACGAAGGTCGCCTCGGCCACGATCCAGGCCAGCCAGCCCGGGCGCGGAACGAGCCGGGTCCAGGCCCCGTCGACCCAGTAGGCGATGTTGAGATCCCACCCTGCCCAGGGCCCCGTCGCGCCGGACGCTACGATGTGCCGGTCGCCATCAAGGGGTGATCCCGGCGGCGCGGTGCGCGTACGGTCCAGCACGGCGAGCTGCACCATGGCGTCGAGCAGTCGCAGCGCCTCGTTGTGGGTGACGTGCTTCTGGGCCTGGCTCGCCAGGAGGTAGGGCAGCAGAAGATGGGTGGTGCTGTCGGACATGGAGCGACCTTCAGAAGGTGAGCGTGACGGTCTTTGGCGCACCCCGCCCGATCAGGGCGGAGAGCTGGAAGATGCGGATGGTCAACGTGTCGCCCGGACCGAGCGGTGCGCCCCAGTCGGAGGTCTGCCAGGCGGCGGTGTAGAGCGCACTGGTGCTGGCGGCGGACAGGACGCGCTTGACGGTTGCGCCGTCGAGGATCTCGACCTCGTAGGCTTCGACTTCCTCGGCAAGCGGCGCCTCGACCGCGCCCCAGCTGTCGGCCGAGAGCGCGCGGGACCGCCTCGTCCAGCGGATGGGGAGGTCGCCGGTCGTGCGTGGCGTGCGCCATGGCTGCTCGACATGGGCGACGGAGAACGGCCGCAGACCCGCGCCCTCGGGCGTGAAGCTCGTGGCGACATATGTCTCGTCGCCGACCGGACGGCTCGCGGGGCCGATGCGCCAATTCCATGGCAGCCCGAGATCGGCTTCGGCGATCGGCAGCGCCGCGAGGCTGTCGTCAAGCACGACCACCCGCGCGCCTGCGGGAGCCGGATTGCCCATCGCGCCTTCCGTCCCGCGCTGGCCGCGCAGCAGGCGCGTCAGACGATAGCGACCGGGCGCCAGCAGTTCGGCCGCGCCCGCCTGCACGATCTCCCAGACACGCGGCGCGGATTCCACCGCCATCGCGTTGGCGCCGCCGAACAGCGTCAGGTCGGTGACGCTCTCCAGCGTGCCTCTGAGCAGATCGACCACCAGCGTATTGCCGAAATCGAAGCGCGAGGTGGGGCCCGCGTGGAAGTCCGAGTTCAGCACCCCGATCCGCGACCGGCTGCCGAATGTGGTCAGCAGAGCGAAGCCATCGGTAGAAGGGCTGCGGAACACCGCCATCTCGCCTGGCCATGGTGCGGCATGGGCTGCGATGAGCGGTCGATGCGCCGGCTGATCTTCCGAGACCTGCGGCAGGTCCATCAGCACCGCATCCGGCGCGCCGAACACTACGGCTTTCGGGATCGACGACGGTCGTGGTGGTCCGGGCGGCAGATCGTGGGCATCCCGGTCCTGGCGGACCGCCTCGATGCCGCGGGCATCAGAGTCGGCGATGGAGACGAGCCGCAGATCGACCAGCCGTCCGTCATGCGCGAGCCGGATCACGTCGGCCGGATCGAGCGCCAGCCGCGAGGGTGGCAGACGGAACGCCGCCGTCTCGCGCCCCACCCACGCCTCCATCAGCGCGCGGCGGCAGCGCCGTTCGGCTTCCTCCGGCGGGACAGCCATCGGGAAGCTCTCCGAGGCGATGCGCGTGGTGTCCACGGTGATGCGCCGCGCCTCGACGAGGGCGGCGTCGTAATCCTCGTCGGCGCGGGCCAGCTGCCACTTCAGCGCCTGCGGCAGTTCGGTTTCCTGCGCGCGGGTGAGTTCAAGAACGTCGCCCTCGCGCCCGGCGACCAGATCGTCGGGTGCGATGGTCGCGACCGTCGCTCGCCCGCGCATGACGAAACGGATCACGCCTTCGGTCTCCACGGCATCGAAGCCGAAATGCCGCGACAGCGTGGTGATCGAGGCGCGCGGACTTTCCAGCGCGGTGATGGCGTAGCCCTCGACCGCGCCCCAGAGGCCGGTGACGTCGATGCGGGATTCCGGCATCCCCGCGCGCAGGCAGAGATGCCGCACGAGCGCTGCCAGCGACACCGCGCCGAGCCGTCCGGTGAGCCAGTGCCCCAGCCGCCAGTTCGCCCCGTCGGTCCAGACGTCGGTCAGCGCCGGGAAGAACGGATAGGGCCGCGCGTCCCAGGTCCAGGCGGCGCATTCGGGGATGTGCACCATCCGGCCGCCGTAGACGCCGGAGATCGGGTTGTTCGCGGCCTCGCCCCACCAGAGATATGTCGCCTCCAGATACGCCCGCTGGATCGCGTCATCGCGCCAGCCCCGCGAGAAATGCGGTGTGAAGCTTTCGGACGACTTCGGGTCGAAGAAGACGTTGGGCTGGTTGGTGCCCCGGTCGATCGCCGGGCAGCCAAGCTCGGTGAAGCGGATGGGCTTTGACTGCGGCGCCCAAGCCGTCGGCGTCCCGCTCTCCACGCCGCCTAGCCGGTCGTAATGTGGGTTCGACCACCAGGCGCGCAGGTCCTTGTAGCGGAAGACCCACGGCTTGGCCGCCGCGCCGTCGGTGATAGGTGTTCTAACCTGTGCGGCACGATCGTCGGCGGAGGCATAGAACCAGTCGAAGCCTTCGCCGCCCGCGATGTTCGCCTGCAGGTAGGCCCGGTCGTAGATCGCGGGCCAGCCCTCGGCCGCGTCGGCATGCTCGAACCCGTCGCGCCAGTCGGAGAGCGGCATGTAATTGTCGATGCCGACGAAATCGATCTCCGGATCGGCCCAGAGCGGATCGAGATGGAAGAACACGTCGCCGCTGCCGTCGCCCGGCTGGTGCCCAAAATATTCCGACCAGTCGGCCGCATAGCCGATCTTTGTCCCGGACCCGAGGATCGAGCGGACATCCGCGAGCAGGTCCCGATACGCCTGCACCGCCGGATAGGTGGATGCGCCCGAGCGGATGGTGGTCAGGCCGGGCATCTCGGTGCCGATCAGGAAGGCATCGACCCCGCCCGCCGCCGCGCAGAGATGCGCGTAGTGCAGCACCATTCGGCGCAAGCCCCAGTCGCCGGCTGCGCCGGTCCAGCTGACGCTCTCGCCCGACACGTTGAAGCTCGCGGGCGTCGCCCCGCCAAACAGCGCTGCGACCTGCGATGCGGCCGTGGCGGACTTGTCCACGGTCCCGGCGAAACCCGCAGCAGGCGAGCAGGTGATCCGCCCTCGCCAGGGGAAAGCGGGCTGGCCGGTTGCGGCGGCGTTGTCGGAATACGGGTTCGGCAAGCTGTTGCCGGACGGGACGTCCATCAGGATGAACGGATAGAAGGTGACGCGCAGGCCACGCGCCTTCATTTCCTGGATCGCCTGCACCACGGCAAAGTCGGACGGCGTGCCGCCATAGACGGGGCGATCCTGATCGTCCCGGCTGACGAGGAAGGCATTGGCGCGGCTGACGCCGTTCACCGACCAGCTGCGCGGCGTGGTCGATTTGGCCGAAACCTCGACCCCGGGCCGCACCTGGCAGGATCCTGCACGCAGATCGTCGCCGAACCATGCCACCACCAGCGACACGCTCTCGACCTTCGGGGCCATGGCCTGCAGCCGGTCGAGCGCCACCACCATATCCGTGGCGTCCGGCAGCGCGTTCAGGTTCTCCGCCTGCGTCGCCCCGCCATCAGATTTGCGGATGGCCTGGGTCGCATAGGTGAACTCGCCCGAAGCCGGGATCATGGTGACGGCGCGGGTCAGCCCCTCGGCGGTGTCGGGGTCCGCCAGCGGGCGGAACACCTCGAAGGAAAGCTGCGGCAGCCGGTTGCCATAGCTGGAAAGCGCCAGTTCCTCGAAGACGACATAGGCGGTGCCGCGATAGGCGGGCGTGCTGGCCGCGCCCATCTTCGCGGCGATGAACGGGTCCGCCCCCTGCGCCTCGTCGCCGGGATACCAGCGCCAGATGACGCCCGAGAGGTCCATCGGATTGCCATCTGCCCAGATGCGGCCGATGCCGGTGATCGGGCCTTCGCAGAGCGCCACGGCGAAGCTGGCGTAGTAGAGATACTCGGTGGTCTTGACCTTGCCGCCCCCGCCGCCCTTGCCGCCGCCCTGCGTGCTGGTCTTCGTCTCCTCGCGGAAGTCTGTCGCCCAGATGATGTTGCCGCCCATCCGCGTGCGGCCATAGAGCCGAGGGATGACCGCGCCTTCGGTGGCCGAGGTGATGCGCAGCGTGTCGAGGCGCGCGCCCTCGATCCGCTGAGTAGGCGCCAGCGACGACACGATCCAGCTGTCGACCACCGAGCCGATGGTGGAGCCGATGAAGCCGCCGATGGTGGCGGCGCTGACGCCGAGGATCGCGCCGCCGATGCTGCCGCCAATGGCGGCGCCGGCCGCGCCGAGAACGAGGGTGGCCATGTGTGGGTCTCAGCGTTGCGGGAACAGGAAGGCGAAGGCGATATGCCGCCGCCAGGACGGAGTGAGGTGTTCCTCGATCACGCCGAGCCGCTCATAGGCGTGGAGGAAAGTGCCGGGGCCGGTGAGAATCCCGACATGCTTGGCGATGGCGCGGGGCTTCATGCGGAAGAGAACCAGCGCGCCGGGAGCGGCCTCGGAAGGTGAGCACTCCGGCATCATGCGCCGCGCGCCCTCGGCCAGAACCTCGCGGGGTCCGGTCTCGCCCCAGTCGCGGCTATAGGGCGGGATCGGGAACGGCTCGGGGCCAACGACCTCGCGCCAGATCCCGCGCGCCAGCCCGAGACAATCGCAGCCGACCCCCCGGAGACTGGCCTGGTCGTGATACGGCGTGCCGAGCCATGACCGCGCGATGCCAATGACGCGCTGAGGATCGGAGATCACAGCACCGCCCCCTCGTGCCCACCGTCCTTGGTGGCGTAGCGGAGCACCGCGTCCTGTCCCGGTATGTGCGGGAAGCCGCGAAAGTTGGCGATGTTGGCGAACTTCGTCCCGCAGGTCTCCATCCGCTTGTCGCAGCCCGCGCGGATGGTGAAGGCGTCGCTCTCGGCGATGAACCGCACCGGCGCTTCCAGCAGTGTGAGCACCGCGATGCCGTCCGTGGCCTCAAAGCCCAGCACCTCGGTGCGCCGCCCGGCATTAGCGCCGCTCGTCCATTCCAGCGTGCCGAAAGTGAACCAGCCAGTGGAAAAACCGCCAAGCCCCGAGGCGGTGAAGGCCCGGTCGCGTAGTGGATCGATGACAGCGCCGGCGCCCTTGAAGGCCGGATCCTCGAGATCGACCCCGCAGCGCGCATCGCCCAGCGCGGCGTCACAGGTGGCCTGGAAGGTCCGGCCAACCGTCTGGCCCAGCACATGAGCCAGCGAACGGACCTCGGCCACGAACGCCAGTCGCCCGCGCCGGATCTGGCCGATGGCGCCGCGCCGCATCAGCACGCGCTGGGAGGTCGCCTGCCAGTTCACCCGCCAGACCTCGACTTCCGCGTTGTCCCAGCAACCGTCGAGGATATCGGTCTCGGTGATCCGGTCGGAGGTGAGAACCCCCTCGGCGTCCTGCGCATCGACCGAGAGGTCCGAGCCGGAGCGGACCTCGGAGGCGGTCAGCCCGCTCTCCGGCTCGAATTCCGTACCGCCGAAGCTGAGCGTCCGGTCGTGATCGGTGAAGCCGAAGGTAACGCCGTCGGCGCGCATGATCCGCCAGCACCACGCGAGCGTGGTCGTGCCCTCGTCGAGATGGGCCTGCAGGCCGGCCGAGAGGGATTTCATGGCCGATCTCCATTTGACGCCGCTGCGCAGAGGGCGGCAACCAGCACGCCCATGGCTCCGCCGACGACCATGCCCGCCAGGAACTCAAGCATCGCCCCGGAATCCGCGTTCGATCCGGTCGCGCAGACCGATCAGGCCAAGGCCGAGGGTGATCAGCGTCATGGGCGCGGCATCTCCGGCCCCGGCGAGGATGGCGACGAGGCGTGCCAGTTCGGCAAGCTGGCCTTGGTCGGGCAGCAACAGCGCGGCGCTTCCGGTCAGCACGGCAAGAAGTCCCGCCCACCAGGTGAGCGAGGTCGGTTGAAAATACCGCATGGGTCAGGCTCTCCGAGTGAGGTTGGAGAAGATGGTGGCCGCACGCGCGAGCCAGCCATTTGGCGGATTGGGCCCAGATGGCGTTGCCGGTCTGGTCGGCATCGTCGGAGGCAGCGGCACGCTCGCCGGGCGCAGCAGCGCCAGCGCTTGCGTCTCGGTCAGCCGACGGATCGGCCGCGAGAAATCGACCAGGCCGTTGCCGTCAACCGCCCAGACCGGGATGGTCCCGGTCGGATAGCGGCCATCGCGGAACAGGTCCCGTTCGGCCTCCCGGCGCGACCGGATCGCAGCGGGCTTGAGCCAGCCCAAGAACCCCTGCGCGGCGGCAGCGCGGTTGCCTGCGTTAATATGGCGGGTCAGCGACGCTCGGGCGATCCCGCCGGTGTTGTAGTGGAAGGAGACCAGCGCATCGAACTCGTGCGGTTCCAGCGGCTCCTTCACTGCGCGCAGCACCTCGGCCTCGTAAGCCACGAGATCGGCGCGAAAGAGCCGGAACGCCTCGCGGATGCCCGCGTCCGGATCGGCGGGCATGCCGCGCGCCATGCGAGGAGGATCGGGCGGTCCGGCCGCCGCCGTATGGCCAATGCCGAAGGTCCATACCCCTCGGACGTCGAGATAGGGTCCGGGCACGAGTCCTTCGTGCCGGACGAGGGCCAACAGGCCCCGGTCGGTGGTGCGCATGGGATTACCTCAGAGCGAGACGAGCAGGATCAGGACGGCGATCGCGAATCCGATGCGCAGCCGGTGATCGAAGGCCTCCGATGGGCTTGCGGGATCGCAGCGCAGCTGCCGGGCGAGACGGAGCAGTTCATGCATCTCTGTCGCCCCCCTTGCCGCTGCGCAGGCGGGCGAGCGCCACCTCGATGAATGCGGGTCCGAAGACGCCGACAAGGTAGGCGGCTGAGCCCGCGGCCCCGCCCACCGCCACCGTCTCGGGCGGCAGGTCGAGCCAGCGCGCTACGACGGCCATCGAGAGGCTGCCCATCCCGGCCGCGATCAGCCCCCCGAGCAGGATGTGGCGGATCGCGTCGCGCAGCCGCATCTTCGTGGTCAGCGCGTTGGTGGCGCCGCCCAGCGCGCCCCAGGCGGCGAGGATCACCGCCGTCGAGGCCAGGAGATCGCGCAGGGCACACGCAATGAATCCGTGTTCTTCATTCATCGGCGCAATTCCAGAAGCGGTATGGAGGTGATCGAGCCGAGCCGCTCGAGGTCGAGCGTCACGTCGAGCACGTCGGTGTCGAAGCGGACGGGCACGTCGAACTCGAAGCCTGCGGTAATCGCGACACCAGAGCCCGGCGCGGCGCTGAAGGTTACGACACCGGTCGTTGTGTTGACCGACCAGCCGGAGGGCTGCTCCACACCGTCGAGCGCGATGCGCACCGTGCCTGCCATCGGTTTGGCGATGGCGCGGGTCCAGGATTGCGCGCCGGAGGCGTAGCGCTTCACCAGCTGGAAGGCCGTCGTCGTGCCGTCGCCGGCGCCGATCGACTGATCCGGGGGCGATGGCGTGCCGGATGGCAGGCAGGACTTGTGGTCGCCCCAGTCCTTGAAGCGGAAGCCGTGCAGGCGACCGTTGCGCGCCTCGAAGAAGGCGACCACCGCCGCCAGATCGTCGGCGCGGCGGATGCCGTAGGCCACATCGTAGCGACGGCGCGAGTTGGCCCAGCTGGCGTTGCGCTCCTCGTCGCCGGAGGCCAGTTCGACGATCTGCGTGCGCCGTTCCGGCCCGCCGCGCGCGCCCCGGCTGATATTGTCCGGAAACCGGACTTCGTGGAATGCCATCACATGCCCCTCCGTCCTAGAGAGACCGCCCGGGCGATGTCGGCCGCGACCTGCGTCCGGGATTGCCGGAAGCTTTCGGCATCGCGGGCCATGATGGTGACGTTGACGTTCGGCGCGCTGGCCTGGCCGTATCCGGCAGTCTCCCGGCGGGAGAGCACGCGCTCGCCGCGTTGGAGGATCGCGGGCACCTCGTCGTGACGGAGCCCGGCCATGCCACCAGCATGCATCCGGGGCGCCGCCGCGAAGGCCATCGCTGGGACCACCCGCGAGGGGCCGGCCGATCCGACCATGCCGCCCGCGTGCAGGATGTTCGCGAACAGACCTCCCGCGCTCCCGAGAGCGCCACCGAGCGCGTTGGCGATCGGCCCGAGGATGAACCGCCGCGCCGCCAGCTTCGCCAGATCGGCCAGCAGCGACGTCACCAGGTCGCGGAAGTTCAGCTTGCCGGTCTTCACGAACTCGCCCACGGCGTTCTCGGCCGACTGGAAGGCGCCGACGAGGCTCTGGCCGATATCGCCGCCGATCTCGTGGGCCTTGCTGGCGTAGTCCGACAGAGCCGTCGTGACCGCCTGCCAACCAGTGACGGCGGCCTCGGTGTCGGGCTCTGCTGCGGCAGCGGCAGCACCAGCCGCCGCACCGGCGACCGTTGCAGCGCGCCCTGCATCGCCCAGCGCGGTGCCCAGATCGGTCGCCGCAGTCGCGGCATCCTGTAGGGTCGCTTCCGATTCCGACCCGCTGCCCGCGACAGCGGCTTTCAGCGCATCCCAGGCCGCCAACGGCCGAGTCGCGGCATTGCTCAACATGCTAGTCGCCTCGCGGTAACCATCTGCCCGGGCGCGGGCGTCCTCGGCCGCCGCACCAAGACCAAGGTCAGGCGCATCGACATAGCTGCCCGCCAGTGCAGCGGAAAACGCATCGGCCGCTGCGGCGCCCGTCGCCTCGGCCGCGCCGGCGAACGGGTTGTCGACGCGACCGAGTGCGACCGGATCGAGCGTGCCGATCCGCACGCCGCCTTCGCCTGTCGCCCAGTCCGGGAGCAGATCAAGCGCCGCGTTCAACGCCGAGATGAAGCTGTTGATCCGGGTGACGACGCCGTTCAGCATCGCCTCGACGCCGCTGATCAGCCCGTTCGCTGCCTGAAATGCAAAATCGCCGATGGCAGCGGGGAGACGCCCCCAGATCGCCTTCATCGCGTCGAACGCGCCCTTAAAGACCGCCACGGACCGGTCGCCGAAGCTGACCACTCCGGTGACGGCGCCATCGAGCGCGGTCAGCGCGGTGGCCTTCAACCCCTCCCAGCCTGCCGCCATCCGCGCCATAGCCGCGTCGAGGGCGAGGCCGACGCGGCCCCAGACTTCGGAGGCGAGATCGGACAGCAGGCGAAACGCCTCGCCCACGCCGCCGACCCGTTCGACCAGGCGGGTGAACTGGTAGACGAGTTCGCCCGCGCCGACGATCAGCGCGCCGATACCGGTGCGGATCAGCGCGCCGCGCAGCAGGACCAGCGCCGTGGCGAGCCCGCGCACCGACAGGGCCGCAGCCGCCAGCCCGGCAACCCAGCGCCCGGCGAGGAAGGCCGCAAAGGTGGCGGCGTAGGTGGTCAGGCGGCCGATGTTGTCGAAGAGACCCCGGATCGCGATGCCGAGTGGCCCGGTCCGGCTGGCAATCGCCGCCATGGCGTTGGCCACCGCTTCCAGCGCCGGTGCGGCGGCAACCGCCAGCTGGTTCGACAGTCCACGCCAGATCAGTCCGAGCCGGGAGATCGCATCGTTCGTCCGCTCGATCTGATCCGCGTCCTGCTCCGACACGACGACGCCGAAGGCAAGAACGTCTTCGGTCGCCTGGCGCAGCGTCGCCGTGTCGATACGCGACATGGCGATGGAGCCTTCCTCGCCGAAGAGCTGGCCTGCGACGGCCGCGCGTTCGGCGGCAGGCACGAAGCTCTCGATGGCGGCGTTGATCGCACCCACACGCTGGTCCAGCGGCAGGGCGATCAGCTCGTTGGCCGAGAGCCCCAGCCGGTCGAGCGCGCCCGCGGCGGGACCGGTCCCGGCGGCCGCCTGGCTGAGACGGCGCGTCAGATCCTTGGTGGCCTGCTCGATGCCGGACATCGAGACGCCCGCCAGCTCGCCCGCGCGCTCCAAAGTCTGGATCGACGCGACGGTGGTGCCGAGCGACTGCGCGAGCTTGGCCTGCGCATCGACTGTCTGCAGGCCCGACCGGATCATCGCCACGCCCGCAGCGGCGGCAGCTGCCACGGCGGCTGCCGCCGCGACCCGGACCCGCCGCGAGAAGGCCGCGAGCCGCGCGTTCGCCGCCTCCATCTCGCGGCTCAGCCGTCCGAAGCCGCGTGATCCGGCTTCGCCCACGCCTTCCAGTTCGGCGCGCACCTGCCGTCCGCCCACGGCCGCGAGGCGGACGCTGACCCTTTTCTCAGCCATGGGATTGATCCATCTGTTCGTTGAGCTTGGCCACCATCACCGCCTCGATGACGGGCAGCAGTTCGGCCATGGCGAGCTGCGGCACGGCGAGCGCGTCACCGAGCGCCAGCGCCGCCGACATGTCCCAGCCGACGACAGCGCCGGGCAGGACGCGCAGCTGGCCGCCGAGGCGGCCGACGAGATCCCAGACCTGCCACCCCTCCGGCGTTTCCGGACGGTTCAGCCGCGCCGGGCAGTCCGGGCAGGCTTGCTCGCGGCCCTCGTAGGGTGGGCAGGCTTGGCAGTATCGCTCGCCCCCGCCGAAGGACCATTCGGCGAGAGCGCGGAGGCGTTTTTTTCCTGTTCCAGCAGCAGGCCCTTCGAGACGTAGGTCAGCTGGAAGGCCTCGAAGATCGGCCAGACATCGAGAAGCGCGTCGATGGCCTCGGGGCTGGGTTCGATGGAATTGCCGTTCGCATCGCCCACGCCCTCCCAGGCGATCACCGCCCGCCGCGCCAGCGCCTTGGCGAAGGCGACCGCGCGCTCCTCGTCGGAGGCGTCCTCCGGTACCGCCTCGACGGCCGGATCGCTGCGTGTCGCCACCATCAGCGCGGTGGTCAGCGGGCGCAGCTGCGCCCGCACGCCGGGCGAGAGGTCATGCCAGCGCGGCGCGTTGGTCAGGTCGAGCGTGAGCATCAGTAGGTCTCCACGTCGTTCACGAGGGTTGCGGTGCACATCCGGCCGACCACGCTGTCGCGCGCGGCCTGCCAGTCGAACGTCGCCTGCACGCCCTGCGGACCGGAGATCTCGATGCGCGGGCGCGGCAGGTAGACGGCGTGCACGGTGAAGGTGAAGCTCTCGCCCGAGGGCAGGACATAGGCGAATTCCATCTCGCAGGCCTCGCCATTGATCGCCTGCGTCACCAGCGTCTGGTCGGCGAAGCGCACCTCGATCCGGCCGGTCAGCGCCGCGATAGACGGGTCCGCCCCGTCGATGCGGCCGTCCGAGCGGATGGTCTCGATCCGGTCGAGGTTGTTGGCATAGGTGATCTCGGCCGAGACCACGTTGCCCAGTGCGGTGCCGTTGCGCGTGATCGACCCGTTGAAATGGCCGAAGCGTTTCAGCTCCAGCGCGGCGGGTGTCCCCGCGCTGGTGGTGGTGCCCACTGCCTCGCCCTGCGCCACCAGCCTCGCCGTGGCGGTCAGCAGGCCGGAGCGCTGCATCTGCCAGGTGATCTGGTCGAGCACGCAACCCGAATACATCGCATAGCGCGGCACCTCCGGCATGCCGGTTTCGATCGACATGCTGGGGAGCGTCCAGGACCCCGACTGGAACTCGTGGCTGTACGGGGCCTCGACGCCCGTGGTTGTAGGTGCGCCGAACGCTGCCTTCAGCCAGAACCCGAAGGCCTCCGCGTCGAGCGGCACGACGACATCGCCATCGGCCGTTACCGCATCCTTGATCGGCGCCAGCGGATCCCGGCCGTAGCCGAGAAGCTCCGAGTTCAGTAGCGGCTGCTCCGCGCCGAGCGAGGTGCTGGCGAAGGGCATGCGGGTGAAGCCGCTGGCGGGCGGCGTCCCATAGGTCGTCTCGAACGCAAGCGCCATCAGCGCCCGCGCACCCTGGGCTCGTGCCATGGTGTTCTCCTCGGGTTGTCGGGATCAGCCGAGCGGGTCGGCCGTGGAATAGTGCAGCATCACCGCGATCACGGCGGCCTTCAGGCTTGCCGCGCCCTCGACCGGCAGATCGACCGGCCGCGGCGCTTCGGCTTCGACCCAATCGCACAGCCCGCCCAATGTGCGGTCGGCGGCGAGCGCCGTGCCGATGCTCGTGATCAGTGTGTCGAAGGCGGCGTCACGGGCAGCGCCCTGAACGATCGCCTCGATCTCGGCGCGGTGCTGATAGTGGTAGGCGAGGGGTGACAGCGTCACATCGGGCTCGCCCGGTTCGCCATCCCGCAGGATCAGTAGCCCCTCGGTGGGGACACGCTCGGGCAGCACCTCACCGCGCAGCGCGGTTGCGGGCAGCGCCGAGAGCCGAGCGTGCAGCGCGACGAGGATGGTTTCGCGGGTGCTTGCCATCAGTCGTTTCCACAACGATAGTCAAGGTAAGTGGAGGGAGCGCCCATTGCCTACATTTCCAGACGTGTTCATTATTGAGTCTTTAGACCCTGACGATGAAGGTAATGGACGATTTGAGGGTAGCGTTGTTTCCCACGTCCTGCGTCTTCACGGCAAAAAGCCTATCTATTCGTACGTGAGGACGAGAGAGCAGTTCGAGGAAGCAGTTCTAGAGTTTGGCAAATCAAACTACCGGTACTTGCATATTTCTGCTCACGCCGAACCTGAAGGAATGTGTACGACAAATCAGGATGAGATTGACTATGACGAACTCGCAGAGCTTCTCACGCCACACTTGAAGGGCAGAAGATTGTTCCTCTCCGCATGCTCAATGGTCCATGAGGACATGGCGAAGGAAATTATCCCGAAAACTGGATGTTATTCCGTCGTGGGGCCAAGAGATGATATCCCATTCACCACAGCTGCTGTATTCTGGCCTGCTCTATACCATCTGATTTTCAACTTTAAGGACACCGCCATAAGCCATAAAACGTTAAAGGAAAACCTATCCCGAGTTTCTGATTTATTCGACACGGAGATTGGTTACTTCTCGAAATCGAAAAAACTCAAGCGCGGCTACACGTCTGACATCATGAAAAGACAGCCCTAAATCTTTCCTTCCACCCAGTTCGCCACGATCAGCCCCGGCACGCTGTCCAGCGCCCGGTCCGCGTCCCGCGCCAGATCCAGCCGCTTCGGCAGCTTGACCTGCGGCACCAGCAGGAAGATCGGCGCTGTTACCTTGCCGCGCCCTGTCTTCGAGCGCGACACCACCGCCTGACCCTTGGTGTTCAGCCGCCCCTCGGCCACCAGCAGGCTCGGCCCGGTGCGGCGATAGACGAAGCGCAGGCGGAGGCCACGGCGGCGCTCCCATTCGCCGGGGGTGATGCGGCCGCCGCGCAGGGACTTGCCTGCGGCGGGCAGCGGGATCGCCAGCCAGAACCCGTTTTTCGAGCGGATCAGCGGCCCGGTGTCATGCGCGCCAACGATGACCGGGGCCTTCGACCAGACCAGCGCCGCCGCGTCCAGGCTCTCGCCCGATCTCGGGAAGTTCTGGCTCCGGATCGAATTGGCCAGCCGCGTGCCGAGCCCCGCGCCGGTGATCTGCAACCGCCAGGCCGACTTCAGCCCAGTCCCGGCCTCGCGCATGGCGGCCGTCACGGCGCGTTCGCCCGCCGCGACCTCGGCCTCCATCATCGCAACGATGTCGGGATCGATGTCGAGCTTCAGTTTCACGCGGGCTTCAGATCCACGGTCCAGACCAGCCGCTCGCGGTCGCGGACGGGCTCTCCCTGGATGAGGAAGGCGTCGGCATCGATCTCGATACGGTCGCCGGGGCGCGGGTTCGCCACCTCGGCGACGCGCAGGTCGATACGGGTGGTCTCCGACCAGAGCCGCGCGTCACCGAAATCGCTGATCGCGTCAGAACGCCGAGCGACGACGCGCACCAGCACGGGCGCGCCGCCGTCGGCGATGTAGACCGCGTCGCGGGCGATATTGCCGTCCGCGAAGAGGGCGTCGAGTGCCACGGCGACGGCAGACATCACGTCCGCCGTGCGCTGCGCAATACCTGCGGCCGTGTGCAGATCGGCAGCGGGTTGCTCTCGATCTCGAGCCGCACCCATTCGTCGCGGTCGCGGTCGGGGATCATGCGCGCATAGAGCGGCAGGCCCACCGTGTTCACCGTCTCGAAGGTGTCGGCCGGGGCGTAGTAGATCTCGAACAACCCCTCGACGCCCTCGGGGTAGAAGTACGCCTTGTCCGTCGGCACGCCGAAGCCCAGCCCGCCGCGATACCTGCGGAAGGTGATGCCACCAAAGCTGACCTCTTCGCCCACGCGCCCGCGCAGATCGGCAGCGGCGGCGGTGTTGAGATAGGTCTCGCGCACCTCCTTGTGGGCCACCAGATCGGCGAAGAAGGCCGAGCCGCATTCGGCGCGCAGCTGCACCTGACCGGCGGCCAGACCGCCCAGCGTATCCTCGACGCTCTCGATCAGCGCCTGGCAGCGCTTGCGCAGCGCGCCCGATGCCGGCGAGGTGTTGTCCAGATCGAAATCGACCTCCGTGGCCGGGGTGATGTTGAACTCGGTGTAGTAGTTGATCACCGTCGCCCCATCGCGCGGGTCCTTCACCACGCCCTGGATGCCGTTGAACAGGTGGAACTCGAAGGTGGCCTCGGCGTCGTTCCGGAGCCGGCCCAGTTTGCGCGCAACCTCTGTCTGCACCTGTTGCACGGCGGTTTCCGAACCGAAGTCGCGGATCGCCTGGATCTCGGACGCCCAGAGCACGTCCTGCTTCTTGAACTGGCGGCACACGAAGGCCCGCATCTCGCGGCGTTCGGGGATCTGGCTCTCGAAGGCCGAGCCGCGTTCGGAGAACGGGATCAGCGACAGCGTGCCGTCGCGGCTCTCGATCATCACGGTGCGGGCGCGCACGCCGCGGGCACCGAAGAGCCCCGCGCCCGACAGGATCGCAGGCTTGAACGGGATGTTCTCGAGTGCACGGGTCAGCTCGACGATAGTGAAGGCATCGCCTTCGAAGATGTCCATGGTGGCCATGAGGATGCCTCCTGTTCAGGAATGGGGGGTGGGAAGGCGCGCCGTCAGCGCACAAGGATGCCGGCCGCCAGCAGCGCCGCGTGGGCCGCCGCGATCTCGCCCTCGCTGGGCGTGCCTGCGAAGAGAAGATCGTGGCGGTTGACGATGGCGGGTCCGCGGATCAGGGCCACGGCGGGGACATCGCCCGCGCTTGCGTCCGCGTTGCCCCAGAGCACGGCGACGGCGGTCTCGGTGCCGTCGACGGCGGCGGGGTCGTGGGGGGCGTATTTGCCGGAGGCGGTGATCCTGCCGAGCACCGTGCCTGGCCCGAGCACTCCGGCGGCGACGGTGATCGTCTCGCGGGTATAGTCGCGGTGGGCTTCCCAGGTGAGAAAGCCGCCGGGGTGCGTGCCTTCGGTGAGCGTGGTCATGGGAGATCATCCTTTCAGTTTGAACGTGCGGGCGATGACGTCGCCCCAGGGGCGCGTCGCCGGACCCGGCCCGGGTTGCGGGTGATGTCCGGCGATCTGCGGCGCGGCCTCGGCGCGCGTGGCCAGCAGGCTGGCGCGCACCGCCTCGATGCTTGCGTTCTCTTCGAGAAACCGGCCCGCCATCTGCGGCTGGCCCGCAAGGCGGCAGAGATCGATGACCGTGCGGGCATGCGCGATGGCCTCGGCGCGGATCGCGGTGGCGTCGGGCGCAGTGTTGGCGGCGGCAACAGTGCTGTCGGGATCGCGCGGCGAAACCTGGGTGTTGTCGTCTGCAACACCCGTCGAAGGGGTTTCGGGATCCGCGCCGGTTGCAAAGGGATCAGCGTCGTGCGCCGGTGCCGTCTCGGGCGGCTGACCGTCGCCGTCCCGAAGTTCGTCCGTGTCATCGTCGATTTCCACGACCGCTTCGACCAGCTCGCGCGGCGCGTTGCGGAAGCGCGCGATATCGAAGCTGGCCGCGATCCGCACCGGCTCCGCCATGCGCGTGGCAAGGCCCGCCTCCAGCGCCTCAGCGGCTGTGAGCCAGGTCTCGGCCGCCATCAGTGCGGCGATCTCGTCCTCGGGCTTGCCGGATCGGGCGGCATAGCCGCGCAGCATGCCGGCCGCGATCTTGTCCAGCGTTCCGGCCATGTCGCGCATGTCAGCGGCGGTGCCGATGACCATGCCGGAGGGATCGTGGATCATCAGGAAGGCATTCTCGGGCATGACGATCTCGTCGCCCGCCATGGCGATGTAGGAGGCCGCCGAAGCCGCGATGCCGTCGATCCAGATGGTGACCATGCCCGCATGGCGGCTCAGCGCATTGTGGATCGCGACCGCATCGAAGACCGAGCCGCCGGGGCTGTTGAGGCGCAGATCGATGGGGGCGTCGTCCGGCAGCGCACCCAGCTCGGCCAGAAACCCCTTGGCGCTGACGCCGTAAGCGCCGATCTCGTCATAGATCAGCACTTCCGCTCCCGAAGCCCGGGCGCGGATCGTGTACCAAGTGTTCATGGTCTTACTCCTGTTCGGATTGAGCGGCGGACCCGTCGCCATCGTCGTCTGGTTTCGGCGTCTGGGTCGGTGTTGCCCGCGCACCCTGTGTCTCGCCGGGGCTGGTGCGGTAGCGCAGCCCGAGCGCCTTGGCGCGCGCGGCATCCACCGCATTCTCGCGGTCGACCTCCTCGACGTCGTAGCCGGTGGCTTCGACCACCTTGCGCCGCGAGGTGATGCCGGCCTCCATGGCCAGCACCTGCGCCTGGATGTCCTTCAGCGGATCGACCCAGTCCCAGCGCGGCGGGATCCACTGCACCATCCGCGCAGCCGCCGGGTCGGGCAGGTCGAGGCGGCCCGCCAGTTGCGCGGTTTCCAGCCAGCGCGCCCAGATGGGACGGCAGAGCTGATGCGCGATCACGCCGTGCTGCAACTGCTGCACGCGGCGACGGAACTCGACCAGTTCGGCGCGCAAGGACGAGTAGTTGGCCTGCCGCACATCGCCGGTGACCAGGTGATACGGCAGTCCCAGCGATGCCGAGACCGCAAGCAGCGTGCGGTACTGGAATGCCTCATAGCCGCCACCGACATCGGCAGGCGACGAGAACTTCACGTCCTCACCGGGCAACAGCACCTGCATCGTGCCGGGCTCGAGGCTGGCGATTGCCGCCCCGTCGAGATCGGCGGCGCCTTCGCCCAGCATCGGATCTTCCGGCGCGGTCTTGGTGATGAAGCCCGCGAACATCGCCGCCGTCTTCTTCCGGTCCAGTTCGGCGTCGTCGTACTGATCGAGCAGAAACAGCCGCACCATGGCCGGCGCCACATGCGGCAGCCCCCGGATTTGCCCCGCGTCGATGGGCCGGTAGATGTGCAGCACGTCCTCGGCAGGCACGCGCACCGTCTCTGGCATCGCGACCCGCTGGTCGGTGCTGTCACCGGGATGGCGGCGACGGAAGTGATAGGCCACGCGCCGGCCGATCAGGTCGAACTCGATGCCGCAGCGGATGCGATTGCCGCTCAAGGCTGTGCCCGTCTTCTCGAACGGCAGCATTTCCGATTGCAGCAGCTGCATCTGCAGCGGCACCAGCAATCCGTCCTCGGCCCGCCGCGGCCGCATCCGCACGAAACACTCGCCCGCGACGAACATCTCGCGCGCCACCATCGCCTGCAGGCCGTAGAAATCGGTGAGCCCGTCCGCGTCCGCCTCGTCAGTCCAGGCCAGCCAGAGCCGCTGGACGCGGTCCCGCAGGCTTGCGTCTTCGATCAGCGAGGACGGCTTGATGCCATCCCCCACCATGTTGGACGCAAAGGCCTCGCAGGCATTCGCCGCATACCCGTTGGTGACCACCAGTTCCCGCGCGCGAGCCAGCAGGCGCGGACCGCCGGAGGCGACCAGCGAGTTGATGTTTTCCAGCGGCGGGTTCCAGCCCCGCAACCGGCGTCTGGACATCGCCCCTTCAAGGCGGGCGCGCAGTCCGGAGGGACCGTGGCTCTGGGGGAGCCGCGTAAGCCCGGAGGACGCAGGGCCGCCCGAGGCCGGGCGCCGAAACCTGTCAAAGAGCGCCATCGATCACAGCCCCTTCGCTGTCGTCACGCGGATCTGGCGCACGATCCGTCGCCCCTCCGCCGCCGCGATCTCGCGATCCAGCGCTTCGATGGCCCGGTCGATCTCGGCCACGCTGCGATAATCCACGGTCTTGCCGTCATAGCTGACGCGGGCCACGCCAGAGGATCTCTGCGCGGCCAGCGCCTCGCGTCGGGCGCGCAGATCCAACACCGTGGCCATCGTGATCACCCCATGTAACGCGACCGCACCGTGCGTCGGCGCGCCGCCATTCGCCGCTCGGCGCGCGGCTCGCCTGTGGTTCCGGCACCGGCGTCCGCCGCGCTGGCCACGCCAAGATGGTCTTCCAGATCGGCCCAGCGGGTTTCCGGCCAGCGATCCGCGCCTGCGATCCAGGCCGCAGCCCGCGCATAGACCCGGCAGTCCAGCGCCTCGTTGCGCTCGCGCAGCTTTTGCCATTCGAGCTTCGAGAACCCGCGCCGGCTCTTGACCGTCACCAGTTGCTCGGCAGTCAGCTGCTTCAGCCACTCGCCGTCGGCCCAGTCCGGCAGATGCACGGTGCCGGGCGGGAACGACGCACCAGCGGCGACGTCTTCCACCGTCGGCCGGTCCTGCCGCAGGAAGCGATAGGTCTCGGCCTTGAAGGTCGAGGTCGCCACGGTCCAGAGCCGCGCGCCGCGCCGGAGCCGTTTGCCACCGATGGTCGCATCCACATAGGTCGGCCCGGTCACCGGGCTGGACCGGTTGAAGCCTTCGAGCCCCTTGACCGGCGCCACCTGTGCAAAGCCGACCTGGCGGGCCCAGCCATAGACGGCGGAGGTCTCGAAGCCTGTATCGATCGCGAACCGCGCGATGGTCAGATGCTGGCCGGAGGCATGTTGCCAGACCTTGCCAAGAAGGTTCGTGAGCTTCTGCCAGCATTCTGGATCGCCCGGCCCGCCCTCGATGACGACGTGATCGACGAGCCAGCTTTCCAGCCCGCGGCCCCAGGCCCAGACATCGACCTCGATCCTGTCCTTCTGGACGTCGGCTCCGGCCGTGAGGAACAGCCCGCCCACTGGCACGGTGCCGGACGTCCAGCGCTCGCGGCGGTCGTAGAGCCGCTGCCAGTCGGGCGCTTCCCCGGTCTCGACCCAAGTCTCGCCGAGGATCGTGTTGCGAAACGCCTTGATCGCCTCGTCCGACCCCTGCGCTGCGTCCCATGCCCGCACGATCCGCTCCCAGCTCAGCCAGCCGATCGGCGAATAGAGCGCGGAGAGGTGATACCCGACCGTGGTCGGATCGGCGGCGGTAGCGGTCGCCCGCCATTCGCCGCCCTCCAGCATCGCCGTCTTGTGGTGCTCCGCGATTGCCGCATCGCAGCCATCGCAGTGATACTCGGCCGTCTCCGGGCGGCCCTTCTGCCAGCGCAGCCGGTCGAACTTCAGCCACTGCGCGTGGCCGCAATGCGGGCACGGCACGAAGTAGCGGCGCTGGTCGCTCGCATCGTACTCCCGCTCGATCCGGCTCAAGCTTCGGATCGTCGGCGTCGAGACCAGGAAGACCTTGCGCCGGTGGGCGAAGGTCAGCGACCGCGCTTCCGCCAGCGTGACGGGATCGCCTTCCTCGTCGGCCGAGGCCGGATAGGCGTCGACCTCGTCCAGAAAGATGTACCGCGCCGGGGTCGAGCGCAGCCCGACCGCCGAGTTCGCGCCCGTCATGATCAGGATGCCGCCCGCGAATTCTTTCGACAGCATCGTATTGCCCGCATCGCGCGAGCGCGCCGGTTTGACACGCTCCCGCAGTTCGGGGCTCTCATCAATCAGCGGATCGATTCGCTGTCGCGAGTTGCGCTTGGCCAGTTCCACCGTCGGCTGGACCGCCAGCATCGGCCCCGGCGCCTGGTGGATCGCGAACCCGATCCAGTTATTGCCCGCTTCCGTCGCGCCGACTTGTGCGGCCTTCATGAAGACGATCCGCTGCATCGCGTCGCCGGGCGACAGCCGGTCCATGATCTCGCGCATGTAGGGCGTGCGCGCCGTCCGGTACCGCCCCGGTTCGGCCGAGGCCCGGCCCGACAGCATCCGGTGTTTGTCGGCCCATTGTGAAACCGTCAGGTCCGGGTCGGGCGTCAGTCCGGCGCCCCAGGTGCGCAGGATCTCCGCCGCGCCGTCGAAGTCGGTCAGGCCACCGAAATCACCGCTGTCATCACCGGAAATCGGGCCGGACCTCGGCAAGCTCGTCGAGGTGGGCGCGTACATGTTTTTCCAAGGCCTTCTGCATCGCGGCCGGTTCCACGCCCAGTTCCGCCGCCAAAAGTGCTGACGACCGCGCAGGCCAGTTCACCCATGCGTCCCGCACCTCCCGCGCCAGCCGGAACACAAGCGCCAGCGCCCGCGCCCGCTCGATCAGCTCCCCCTTCAGCTTCTGGAGCCGGATGCGCCGCTCCTGCGCCTTCAGCACCTCGTTGGCCGTCTTGGCTTGCAGGAACGTGGTGCCGCCGCCGACGGGCGGAACCGCCAGACCCTGTTCGCGCAGCGTGTCGCCGACAGCGGCCACCGCCGCCTCGGGGACGGGTTTCAGCTTCGGTTCGGGCGGCGTCCTGGTCTTGGACGGGTCCGTCGTCTCCGCGCGACGGACGTCGCTGGCCTCTGCGTTGATGCTGCCATCTGGATAGAGAGCCAGCCGCTCGGCGGCCTTCGCTTTCTGGATCGCGCCACGCGAAAGGCCGACGCGGGCGGCGTACTGGCGCTCGCTCAAGCCCTCCATCGCACGCTCCGATTATCATTCAAAGTCAGTCGCTTATTGAGTTGATAAGCATTGCAGACAGAGGGAACGTCACTCCAACGACGCGATGCAACTCGACCATGGAGCCAACAAGATGACCCGCCGCGAGACCGACAACACGAAAGCCCTCGACGCCTTCCTCGCCGCCAAGTTCGAGATCGACGCGATGCTGGAGCGGCTTGCCGCCCTCAGCGCGGACCATTTCGAGACAGACCCCGACGAGATCGACTGGGGCCATGTCGGCACCCTCGAGCACTACCGCGCCAACCTCCGCGCGATCACCGACAGCGCCTTCAAGGAAGGCGAGCACGCGGAATGACCGGAGCCAACGCCATGGAAACCTCGACCATCCGCATCGCCATACGGGGCCTCAACGAGCCATGGGACGCGAGCCGCATCCCGGCGGTCCTCGACGAGATCGAAGCATCCCTACGCGAGGAGGCGGACACTCCCGCGCGCGTCACCGCCGACAGCATGACCATCGCCATCGACGTCGCCACCGACCGGCTTGTCGATGCCGCAGCGCTTCTTCGGGATCTCGGGCTGATCTGAACCCCGGGACGCTCTTCCGAACTCCGGCCGCGCCCTGCGCGGCTCGGGGTCGTGGAAGAGCCGGATGGTCCGGCTCCCGAACCGAAGGGACGACCCGATGACCAAGCTCTCCGATACTCAGTCGATCATTCTCTCGGCCGCGGCCCAGCGCGCCGACGGCAATCTCCTGCCGCTCCCCGGCTCGCTGCGCGGCGGCGCCGCGACCAAGGTGGTAGGCGCGCTGCTGACCCGCGGCCTGATCCGCGAGCAGATCACCGACAGCCCGCGCAAGGCGGACGCGGCGATGAACACGATCTGGCGCAATCTCCCGGAGCCGGACGGCCGCGGGGTGCTGCTCTTCATCACCGCCTCCGGCGCGGACGCCATCGGCATCGAACCCGCGGCGGTGCCCTACGCCTTCAACGCTGGCACGAACTCGGCGGGCGAGCCGGCCGCGGGCGCGCCCACGGGCGCCGACGTGGCCCCGGTCGAGGCTGCTCGGAAGCGTCGGGGCCGGCCGAGCAAGGCGGCGCCCACGGCCGCAGACACGGCCGCTCCGCGCAAGACCCGCGACGGCACCAAGCAGGCGCAACTGATCGCCATGCTCCGGCGCAAACAGGGCGCCACCATCGCCCAGATCGTCGAGGCGACGGGCTGGAGATCACACACGGTGAGGGGCGCCTTCGCCGGGGCGCTGAAGAGGAAGCTCGGGCTCGCCGTCACCTCCGAGAAGATCGGAGACGAGCGGGTCTACAGGTTGCCGCCCGCCTGACGCGGCATGCCCTCGACCGGAGATGGTCGCCGTCCCCTCGGGGGCGGCGGTCCGTCATTTGGCGCGGCGGATTCGGATCGCCTCGAACGCCCGCCGAAGCGCGAAAGACCGGGCGACGCTGATCAGGCTGAAGGCGAGGCCCATGAGCAGGTTCTGCGCCAGCGTCGTGCGCAGCCCGAACATCGGGAAGATCAGGATCTGCGTGACGACGGCGACGCCGTAGCCGACGATCACGTTGGCGACGGACTCGACCAGCGACATGACGCGCGACTGCTTCAAGCCGCCACCTCATCCATCGGCCAGCAGTTCAGATGCGAGACTTCGCAGCGCATGCGCCGCAACCAGGGGGACCACGCCGTTGCCACAGAGGCGAAGCCGGTCCACCCGGTGGGCCAGCCCATCAACGCCTCGACGAACAGCGGGTTCAATGTCCGGCGCGCATCGCAGGTATCGCTCCCAGCCATGAGCGTCGCCAGGACCTGGCGGCCAAGGAGGCCGTTCACCGGCGTGTTCGCAAGGCTCGTCGCCCCGTCCTTGTGATCGCGCGCCGTCGGCGTCATCCACATCCCCGCCGCATGGGTCAGATCGGCTGTCCGCCGGTTGCCCGCGCTCGGCTTGCAGCCGTCGTTCGCCATCGGCGTAGGCCAGTCCCGCGCCATCCGGTCCAGACCCTTCTCGTCGCGCCGCTCGCCACCCCGGCTGCGGAAACTGTCGGTCTGCGGCGTCGGCCAGAGACGGATCGCATCGCAGAGCGTCACCCCGTCGTGATGCCGGTTCCGGAGGTCTGTCCGTCCACTGGTCCGGTTCCGTCCTCCCTTGCTGTCCGTCGCCGTGACGGTCGGCCACATCCGCAACATCTCGGTCCGGTTCCCGCCACTCGACCGGGTCCCGGAGCAGGCGCGCGGGGTCGGCCAGCTCATCGCCCTCGCGGATGGCGAGGATGAACAGACACTCGCGCTTGTGGGGCGCACCGACTTCCGCCGCCGTGAAGAGGCCTGCCGCAAGTTTGTAGCCCATGCCGACCAGTCCGCTGGCGACTTCGGGGAAGCCGAGGCGGAGATGATGGGCGACATTCTCGAGGAAGACGAAGGGCGGCTCGACCTCGGAGATGATGCGCGCGACATGCGGCCAGAGGTGACGCGGGTCGTCCGCGCCAAGCCTTCGGCCCGCAACCGAAAATGGCTGACACGGATAGCCGGCCGAGAGACAATCCACTCTGCCGCGCCACGGTCTGCCATCGAAGGTTCCAACGTCGTCCCAGACAACAGCCTGATCCAGGGCCGCGTCTTCCATCCGCGCCACGAGAGTGGCTGCGGCGAAGGCGTCCCGCTCGACGTAACCCACAGCACGATATCCGGGGATGGCGATGGCGAGCCCGAGGTCGAGCCCGCCCGCGCCGGAGCAGAGAGAGAGGCCGAACAGGCATGCGTCTCCGGCTCCGGAAGCGCGTCCGGCGGGATGTAGAGCCATGTCATGCATGGCCTCAGGCGGCGGATTTGCGTTTGCGGGCGGGTTCGGCGGTGGCGTCGCTGTCGGACGTTTCCGTGGGCGCGGTGGCGTCGTCGCCCAGCCGCTCGGTCTTGACCGCCGCGAAGCTGCGACCATCGCCGTCGAGGATTGCGTCGCGCCCTGTCTCGGCCTGCCAGCGTTCCACGGCGACATCCACATAGGCCGGGCTGATCTCCATCGCGAAGACGCGACGGCCATTGGCCTCGCCCGCCATGATCTGCGACCCGGAGCCACAGAACGGCTCGTAGCAAAGACCGCCGCGCGCCACATGCTGGCGCATCGGGATCCCGAAGGCGTCGAGCGGCTTCGGCGTCGGATGGTCGGGCCGGTCGTCCTTGGCGAAGCTGGGCAGCGCCCATGTCGATGCGAGGGTTTCCTCGGCGACTTTCGGCGGGCGGTTCGGGCGGCGCCAGCCCATGAGGCAGGGTTCGTGCTTCCAGAGATAGTGCGACCGGGTCAGCACGCCCCGATCCTTCACCCAGATGATCTGCTGGTGGACGAAGGCGCCCGCCTTTTCCCAGCAGGCCTCCAGCATCGCCTGGCGCCGCGAGGCGTGCCAGCAATACCAGGCCGCGTCCTCGGCGATCGCCTCGGCAACGGCGGCAGCGATGAAGCCGTCGTAGAGTTCCGCGCCCTGGCTGCTGTCGTCCCAGGTGACGCCGTAGGACTGCGACCAGTCCTTGTTCCGGGTCGGGTGGTTGGAGCCGTCGTAGTCCACCAGATACGGCGGGTCGGTCGCGAACAGGATCGCCCGCTCGCCGTTCATCAGACGGCGCACGTCCGAGGCGCTGGTGCTGTCGCCGCACAGCAGCCGATGCTCACCGAGGATCCACAGATCGCCCGTCCGCGAGCCCGGGTTGCGCGGCGGCTCCGGGATGGTCACCGGCGGCACGGAGCCCCCGGCGCCACTTTCTTCACCGTCCCCCTCCGGCACGTAGGCCAGCAGCTTGTCCAACTCCCCGTCGGAGAAGCCGACCAGCGACAGGTTGTAGTCCTCGGCCAGCAGGTCGTTCAGTTCGGCCGACAACAGCGCCTCGTCCCAGGTGCCGAGTTCGGTCAGCTTGTTGTCCGCGATCCGATAGGCCCGGCGCTGCGCCTCGGTCAGGTGCCCGAGCACGATGACCGGCGCTTCGTTCAGTCCCAGCTGGGTTGCCGCTAGCACGCGCCCGTGGCCCGCGATCAACTCCCCGTCCTCGCCAACGAGGCAGGGCACGGTCCAGCCGAACTCGGCCATGCTGGCGGCGATCTTCGCGATCTGGTCCGCGCCATGCGCCTTCGCGTTCTTCGCGTAGGGCTGGAGGCGCGACAGCGGCCAGGTCTCGATCGCGTCCGGGGCGAAGCTCAGCGTCATGGTGGGCAAGGTTCCTCGGTCGGGTGGATGCCGGTGGCTTCCGGACTCCGGATGCCGCGCTGGACTCCACACGGGGTCCACCGGCCACCAGCGGTGTCCGGTCGAAAGGCCAGCGTTCATTGGTGTTTGCGCGGGGTCAGGTGGATCCGGCTTCCGGGTGGCCTCCCAAAAATCCGGCCCTGTCGCTGGCGATGTCCCGCGCTTCGCCCGCCAGCATACGAATATCGCCAGGAAGGAACCGGAAACTGCCTCGGGCTGGACCCCGGCCGGACCCTTGCTGGATACCGGGGTCCAGAAGGCCCCCGTCAACGCAAAGGGGAGAGCGAGCCTTCCAGCGCACTCTCCCCATCTTGCCTTCGGAATAGCACGATCATGTTGCAGATGTCGAAGGGAAAAGTGTTGCAACACATTGGAGTCACTGCGCATTCAGGCGCGCAGCGATCTTGGTCAGCGCGAGCTGCCAGCGCCGCCATGCGGTGGTGCGGTCGCAGCCGAGTTCCCCGCTGATCTGCTTCCACGGCACGCGGGCGGCGCGCGACCAGACCAGCTTGCGTTCCTCCACGCTGATCCAGAGCACCCAGTCCGAGGTCTGCTCGAGCCGGGTGATCGCGGCGGCCGAGGGCCAGACCCGCATCGGCTGAGGTTCCATCGCCGCGATCTCTCGCCGGGTTCGGGCGATCTCGGGCCAGACGTTGAAATAGCCCTTGGCCTTCACGGGCGGCAGCTTGCGCAGGGTGCGGAACGCCTCCTCGAAATGGTCGGCGACACAGTCAGCGGTCCATTCGCGATCAGCCATGGCGCGCCTCCGTGTCGGAAGGGCGCGGGCCGTAGAGCTTCTCGCCGAGTTGGCGGACGAGTTCACGCTCCGGCCAGGTGAGGCGGTCGTCATCGGCGGAGACCGCGAGGACGCCCTGTTCCTGCCAGCCCTCGCGCTTGACCTGCTCGGGATCCCGACGCCGGCCGCCGTAGCTCTGGGGGTGCCACCTCATGCGACACCTCCCTTCGTCTCGACCGCCCAGAGCAGGATGGCGATGGCGTCGGCCTCGTTGTCGTCGACCGGGCTGAAGCCGCGGGCGCGGACGGCGGCGACCATGGCGGCCTTGTCGGCGTTGCCCTTGCCCGAGGCGTGACGCTTGATCGTGCCGACCGGAACGCCCTCGTAGGGCACGCCGCGCAGTTCCGCCCATGCCGTCAGCGTGGCCATGAGCCCGCCGTAGATGTGGCTCGCGTCGGTGCCTGCGTGGCGGCGGACTTCCTCGAACCAGATGGCGGCGACGGGCCCCGACAGCCGGTCGATCTCGGTCAGCCAGTTGGTGAAGCGCAGGTAGCGCATGCCGCCGCCATCGAAGCGGCCCGGGCGCAGCGAGACGGTGCCGCTGGTGATCAGGCCGTCATGGCCGCGGATCGCCCAGCCGGTCGAGGTGCCGAGGTCGAGCGCGAGGATGCAGCGGTTGCGGGGGATGTCGAGCGGCAGCGATTCAAACCTTGCGCCGTCGCAATTCGAGATCAGAGTCGGCTGAGCCATGATGGGTCTCCTTTGCCGGTGGCCTGTGGTGGTGGAAGACGACGGCGGTCTGGTGCTTGGCGGTACGGGGCCGCCGTCGTCGGATCGGAGAGCACAAGGGAGCGTCACGGCGGCGCGCGCGGCTGACCCGGACGTATGGGAGGAGTGGCCAACCCTGTGGGGTGGCCCTCCCATACGTAGTATGGGGGTTTGACACCTAACTGTTCCGGGGCGTTCAAGTGGCTGAAATCATTGCGGAATAAGACTTCATGAAGTCTTCGGGCATGAGTTAGGGACCTAACTCTTATTTGCCCGTAACCCGTTGATTTCGTTGAGTGCACAGTTGGCGCTGTCATATGAGTCAGGCCTCACTCATATGAGTTAGGTCGTCCTCGAGCCCCTCCGGGTAGACCCAGACGGCGGGGTTTTCGACCTGCAGGCAGAGCCCGGACTGGGGGCATTTGAAGTGGCTGGGCAGGACCGGACGGGCCTGGGTGGTGACCTCGCCGGCGTCCGGATCGACATGCTCGACGGGCGCGCCGAACTGCATGCCCTCGACGCAGAGATAGCCGAACCGCGACCGGGTGATGGGGAAACCGAACCCCGAGGGGTCACGCAGGAACTTCACGAAGCCCTTGGTCGCCAGCACGCTGAGCCGCTCGCGGATGGTGTGCTTGCTGCCCAGACCGCCCCGGTTCTCGAAGGTCTCGGCGAACTGCATCGCGGTGTACAGGCGCTCACTCGCCGCCTCATCCAGCAGCATGCCAAGGATGACATCGTGCTTGCGCAGCCGTTCGGCATCGAGCCTGGCGCCGACCTCCTTGCGCACCAGGCGCTCGTTCATCGGGTTCAGCTCGACCCACTCGCCCTTCACCTTGTCGATCAGCTTGCCGGGCAGCGCGGGGCCGTTCCGAAGCTCGATCTCCAGCCTGCGGACACTGCTGTCTTCGTCGGGCCGGTGCATGAGCAGCCCCGAGGTGTAGAAGCCGCGCAGCGCGCTGGCGCCGGAGAGGGCGAGGAAGGGATCGTCCTTGACCTGGTGCTTGCTGGCCTTGCGGGTGTGGTGGGCGAGGATGACGCCCGCGTCCGGATTGACCGCCTCGCGCAAGTGCTCCACCCGGTCCTTCAGGAAGAACATCATGGCGGTGTTGTCGTTTTCGCCGCCGCCCTCGGGGCCACCGTCGAAGAGGTTGCGGATCGGGTCGACGACGAGGATGTCGGGCAGAGCGTCGGGGAAAGCGGCCCGGATCGCCTCGGCCACGCGGGCGACGCCCTCCGCGTCGAGCAGCAGCTTCAGCTTCGGTGTGGCGACGAAAGTGTCGCGCGCGGCGGCCATCACGGCGGCGGGCAGCGCGATCTGCTGCATGCGCTCGCGCAGGTAGTGATACTGGATCTCGGCTTGCAGATAGAACACGCGCAGCGGCCGGGGCGGCGTGAAGCCGAGGAACGGCACACCCGCCGCCATGTGCACGAGCCAGGAGATCAGGAAGTCGCTCTTGCCGACCTTGGGCGCGCCGCCCAGCACCAGGAGCCCGCCCGGGGTCAGCACGCGCGGCCCGATGACGTCCTCGGGCATGGGACTCGTGTCGTCGAGCAGAGCGCCGAGACTGAAGGTCGGCAGCGGGCTTGCCGGGGCGTCGACGCGGGCCGCGCGCAGGAGCGGCGGGCCGTTGCGCTTCACATGCAGCTCCCAGAGGCGTTCGGACTCGACCATCAGCCGATCGAGCGGCCAGGACGGGCGCAGCATGGCGGCGTTGTAACCGCAGATCGCCTCCCAGCCCGCGAACGGGTCGAGGCGGCCCTCGTGCACCAGGCGCACGTAATGGCCGATGGCGGCACTGGCCCCCTGGAAGCGGGACCAGTCGTCCACCGCGCCTTCGCGCACCGGCGTGGTGAGCACCGCGTCGATGCCGGGCTTGGCCTGCGGGGCCGAGACGTCGCTGGCGAAGCCCACGCCGGGCAGCGGCGGCATCTCGGCGACCCGTTCGGCGAAATCCACAAGGTCCACCTCGACGTCGCGATGTTCGCGGATCTGCACGAGGCGTTGATGGCCATGCTTGTGATAGACGGTGCCCGGCACCCGGATCGGCTGGTGTGCCGAGCGGAAATGCGTGTCGCCGCCGACCTTCACGGCGATCTCGCCCCGCAGGCGGCAGAGGGTGGCCAGCTCTTCGCTCTCGGCGGGTTCGGTCAGTTTCCACCAGACATGGAGCTTGGCCGCGCCCTCGGGCGTGCGCCCGCCGCTTTCGATGATGAGCGTGGGCGCGCCGAGGTGGCGGGTGACATGGTCCAGCTTGGCCGGGATGTCGCCTGCGTCGAGATCGACGACGATGGCCTGCATCTGCAGCACGTCGGCGGCGCGGGCCTGGCCCTGTTCCTCGACCGTGCCGGGAATGACATAGACGGCGGCGCCCTCGCGGTTCGCCCATCCGGCGAAGGTTGCGAGTTTCCCCGGCGCGGTGTCATCGGCCGGGATCCAGATGTTGTGCGGCTTGCCGTCCCGGCCCTGACCCTTGTCGACGAAGCCGCGGAGCGGGATCAGCCCCTCGCACCAGCTGAACACGGTGTCGAGGAAGAGGGCGATCTGCTCGGGGTCGGGGTCGCAGCCGAAGGGGTTCTCGGACGGTGGCCCGTCGTTGAAGTCCATCCACGGGTTGAAGTGCAGGATGCCGTCGTCGCTCATGCGGGAAGCCTCCAGCAGCGCTCGGACCAAGGGCAGAAGCGGCATTCGAAGAAGTCGGGCGTGGTGGCGACGCGCGGCAGAAGCTCGCCCGCATCGGTCGCCTGCAGGATCCGCACGCCCCGGTCGGACATGCGCTGCGCGAGCTCGGCGTCGAAGGGCACCAGTTCGTGGTGCATCTCGGCCGTGTCCTTGTTGATCGCGGTGAACACGGCGGGCGCGGCCGAGATGCCGGGGACCGTCCCTTCCATGTAGGCCTGATAGAGCGCGATCTGGGCGGCGTAGACCGGCTTCGACTTGGTCACGCCGTCCTTGACGCAGGCGCGCCAGTTCTTGGCATTCATCGTCTTGCATTCCCAGAGGGCGGGAACGGCCAGGCCGAAGCCTTCGGGCCCGGCCGCGATGATGCCGTCGACATGACCGCGGATGCGTCCGCCTGCGACGGAGAAGCCGAACTGGCCGCCATCTGGCCGGTTGCCCTTGCGCGTGTAGAGGTCGAAGCCCGCGCCGCGCAGCCAGGCGACGGCCAGATCCTCGAGCGCGTGGCCGATGGCGAAGATGCGGAGCGACTGGCCGCTGAAATCCTGGCTTTCGTCCTTCGGCGTCGCCGTGAACTCGAACTGCAGGGCGCGCTCGCAGGCATGGCCGAGACGCGATCCGCCGAGATAATCGCGGGGCGTGCGTGTCGCCTGATCGGCGGTCAGGGCCTGATCGACGGCGGCATTGACCTGGTCGGCGAAACTGGGGCGGTGATTGAAGTCCAGCGTCAAAACGGCACCTCCGGCGCATTGGCCTTGGCGATGTCGGACATGGCCTCGCGGAAGCCCTCGACGGCTTCCTCGATCAGCGCGCGCACCTGCGCCTCGGTCAGATCGGAAAGCGGGGTGGCCCAGCCGATCTCGTCCATCAGCAGCGCCACGCGCTTCATGGTGGCGGTGATCGCGGCGCGCTCTTCCTCGGTCAGATCAACCATGGCGAAACGCTCCCGCGCCAAGCGCGTCCAGAAGGACTGGCAGGGCATCGAGCAGAACCAGACCGATGGCCGGGGCCGCTTCGACCGGTGCGGATCGAACCAGCCAAAACCACGGGTGGGTTGCCGGCAGACAGCACAGAGCGTTCCACGCGGATGCCAGAGCCGCCGCCGGTCCTCGGCCGTGATGGGGGTGATGGAGGCCATGGATCATGCCGCCCTCCGTTCGGGAGAGGCCGCCGTGTCGATCAGCTGCCGGATGGCGCGCTTGTTGAAGCCGAAGGTCATCAGCGCCGAGGCGCGGTAGCGCGTCAGGCCGAAGTCATGGCGGCACTCGGGCGGCAGGTACTGGAGCTGCTTTTCGGTCGGCGGCTGGCGCAGCCAGGAGCGGGTCTTGAAGGCGCTTTCGTCCGTCTCGTGGGTGTTCAGCCAGTCGTCCGCCTGCGCGAGGCAGACGGTGCGCTCGCCGACGCCCAACAGGTGGGGGCGTTCGCCCTTCGCGCCGCCGATGGCGTACCAGACCCCGTCCAGCCAGAAGATGCCGCCCCAGGCTGCGAAGCCCGTGGCCATCAGCGCGTCGTCCGTGCCGTAGAGGTCGACCCACGCGAAGCTGGACCGCTTCAGCAGGTCGATCTCGGTCATCATGAAGCCCGAGAGCGGCGCGGCACCGCCGCCTTCACCGGCCTCTTCGTCCTCCCGCGGGAAAACCTCGCCGCAGAGCGGGCATTCGGTGGCGGCCAGCGGGATCTCCGCTTCGCAAGCCGGACAGGTCTTGGTCGGCGCCTCGCCGGTTCCGGTCTTGCCGTCGAGATCGACGTCCTGTTCCAGCGTGCCGTGGATCAGGCTGGAGGTGCCGAAATCCAGCACGACGCAGTCGGTCTTCACGATGCCCGGGTGTTCCTCGGGATCGACGGTGCGCAGGCCACGCCCGACCATCTGGATCATTGTGGACTTGTAGGAGCTCGGGCGCAGCAGCACGACACAGGAGGTGGGCGGATGGTCCCAGCCCTCTGTCAGGACCGCCACGTTGACGACCACGCGGATGCTGCCCGCGGCGTAGTCGGCAAGGATCGACTTGCGGGTCTCGGCCGCCAGATCGCCGTGGATCAGCGCGGCGGGAACGCCCGCCGCGCTGAAGGCGTCGGTGACGTGTTCGGCATGCGCGACGGTGGAGCAGAACACCACGGTCTGCCGGTCGCCCGCCTTTTCCTTCCAGTGGCGGATCACCTCGTCGGTGACGGGGGCGCGGTCCATGATGCCCGCCACCTCCGCCATGTCGAAATCCGACATGGTCTTGCGGACCGAGCGCAGCTCGTCCTGCACGCCCACGTCGATGACGAAGGTGCGCGGCGGCACGAGGTGGCCGGAGGCGATCAACTCGCCCAGCCGCACCTGATCGGCGACATTGTCGAAGACCTCGCGCAGACCCTTCTTGTCGCCCCGGTTCGGCGTCGCCGTGACCCCGAAGATCCGGGCGTCGGGATTGGCCTCGCGCACCCGGTCGATGATGCGACGATAGCTGTCGGCGACCGCGTGGTGCGCCTCGTCGACGACCAGCAGGTCGAGGCGCGGCATGTCGGCCAGATTCGATGCCCGCGCCAGCGTCGGCACCATGGCGAAGGCGACCTGGCCGCCCCAGGACTTCTCCGTGGCGTCGATCACCGATGTGGCGACGCCCGGAACCACGCGCTGGAACTTTGCGCGGTTCTGCGCCGTCAGCTCGTCGCGATGGGCGAGCACGCAAGCCTTGGCGCCGTCGCCGATCATCTCGCCGGTGACCGCCGAGAGCATGATGGTCTTGCCCGCGCCGGTGGGCGCCACGCCCAGCGTGTTGCCGCGGGAAGCGAGCGCAGCCACGCTGCGCTCGACGAAGGTCTTCTGGCGGGGGCGCAGGCGCATGGCAGTTCTCCCCCTACTGCGCCCAGCTCGGCCGACCGGCGTTGCCGGGTGCGGACGCGGGCTGGCTGGGCTGGGTGGCGGTGGTGGGCTGCTGCGCGGCGTGGCCCTGCGCCGGGGCGGAGGTGAACTGCGGCGCGACCGTGCCCATCAGCGCGGCGTAGTCGCGATGGTCGGGGGTGACGGCAGCGCGGATCTCGTTCTTGTCCTCGCCGTTGGTGTCGGTGCCGATGTCGATGCGGGCGATGAACTCGACACCGTCGAGATCACCGAACCCGTTGATGCGGCGGCGCGCCTGCGCCTCCGGCGAGTTATCCTTGTCGGAAACGCCGCGCGCCGAGTTGAGGATGCCGCGGATCAGGCCACGCCCCATGTTGGCCCAGTCCGGGCCCTTGGGGCTGTAGAGGCCGATCAGCGACCAGACCTTGCGCCGGGCATAGGGCCCTTCGAGCACCGTGTATTCGGCGTCGAGATAGACGGCGCCGGTGGCGGCGCGGCGCGCCCAGCCGCCGGTCCAGCCCTGCGAGGGGTCGTCGAAGCCGCCGGGGCGGAGCGTCAGGCGCACCTTGGCGAGCGTGCCTTTCGGGATGACGTTGGTGTTGGATTGGGCGGAGTTGAAGTCGTTCCAGGGTCCGGACATTGCGCGGCTCCTTTCAGTTGGAGGATGGGACGCGCAGCGGCGTCAGTGGGGAAAAGCCACCCCGGCGACCGGATCGGGACACCGGGCGTGGCGAAAGGCGCTCAGCCATGGCCGGGCTCCTGCGCGGGGGCGGGATGATCGGCGGGCGTCACTGGCGGCCAGGTCAGGCGTTCGGAGGCTGGCGCCGCGGGGCGCTGGATCTTCTCCATCAGCCGTCCGAGATGCGGGGCCTCGACCATGTCGAGACGGCCGGAGCGGTCCTTGGCCGGATAACCCCAGGGGTTCAGCGTCTGACAGACGAAGGCGCGCTGCGGCTGGCCGCCGGGGTCCGGGATGTCGGCCATGGTGATGACCTGATCCACGATCCCGGGCAGTTCGAGCCCGGTCTTCGAGCCGTCGATCTGCGGCTGGAAGACCTTGCGGTTGAAGTCGTCGAGCCGCTCGTCGAGGATGCCCACGAACCAGACATGCTTTCCGCGCGTGTGCTGCAGGTGGGTCAGCCAGCCGATCATCTCGCGGCCGTGCAGCCCGTAGGCGCCGCGGATGTCGGGCTTGCCGGTTTTCTCCGAGAACGCCTCGGGCTGGCCGCGACACCACTGGAAGCAGAGCCGCCCGGCCACGGTGATCGAGTCGATGAAGACGGTCTCGTATTTCCCGATCACCGCCGGATCGCCGTAGCGCCCGCAGACCTCGTCGAAATGCGCCTGGCTGTAGGGCTGGTCCTCGCGCAGCGCCGGGTTCGTCCCGCCGATGAACACCGCGAAATCGCGGCACTCCTTCCAGGTGCGGGGCCGGAGCGTGTCGATCTCCAGCCCCTCGACCGCCAGATCCCCGGCCTCGAGGTCGAGGAAGAGCGTGGTCGAGGCGTTCAGCGTCCAGAGCAGGCTGGTCTTGCCGATGCCGGACCGGCCGAAGATGACGCCCTTGATGCCCTTGCGCTGCGCAAGCCGTTCGTCGGCGCCGATGATGGGAAGGGCCATCACTGGCCCTCCTTCTTCATCGCCGCCGCGGCGGCGCGATCTGCGCCGATGCATCCCGCCTCGCGGGCGAGCTTGTAGAGCCGCTTCAGCGCGTCGGCGCGGCGGTAGGCGGCCGTGCTCTCGCGCTCAGCCTCCACGATCGCGAAGGCGATCTCGTCGACGGTCGCCTCGACGACCGGCAACGGCTCGCGCGGCTCGTCACCGGCGCGCTGCGGGAGGGCGATGGTTTCGGGGAGGTCTTCGAGCGCGTAGCTCGCCTTGCGAAGACGGGTGATGTCGTCCGGCTGATCCGGCATGGCTTTTCTCCGTGGGATGATGTGATCGAGGAGGCGCATCAGGCGGCCTCGCGGACGTCGGGCGCGGGCTCGGCGACGTAGATCGCCAGGAGCGGCGTCCCGTCGGCATGGGCGCCGGCGTCCTCGATCTGATAGTTGCGGTTGGGCTCGCAGACCTCGGTCAGCTCCCAGCGGCGATAGAGCCCCGGGAGACGCTTGAAATCCTCGAGCGACAGATCGACAGTGCGGTTCATGCGTGTCTGCTTTCGGTTGGAGGGAAGGCGCTCGGGGCGCTCGAATGGGAAAAGCCACCGGCGGGACCGGATCGGGACATCGGTTCAGGGGATTTCCTCGAGGGCGTCGTGCAGCCGGCGCATGGCGCGCTGGTACCGCTTGCGGGCGGCGGCCTCAGTCAGGCCCAGTTCCACGGCGACCTCGGCCTGCGAGAAGCCCTCGATCGCCACGCGGATCACCAGCAGCGCGTCATCGCCGAGCAGCTTCCGCACGGCGCCGTTCAGTTGCGCGTACCCGGCAGCGCCGATTCCGCTGTCGCCGCTGTCCGCCACCTCGTCGGGGTCGGCGCCGCTGGCGAGATGGTCGCGTGCCTGGTCGCGCTGGCGCACGCGGATCATGTCGCGCTCGACGTTCCGCAACACCGTGGCCGCGATCCAGTTGACGCGCCCGAGGTCGAGCCCGCGGACCGCCTCGGTGGTGCGCGCCAGAACATCGGACGCGACCTCGTCGGCGGTGCCGAGCCTGCGCCAGATCGACCGGCGGCGGATGGCGTCGAGTCCGGGCCAGAGCGCCAGCAACAGCATTGTCAGCGCGCAGTCGGACGCGGGTCCTTCGCCCTGCGCCGCGCTGACGAGCACAGAGAGGATCAGGTTCTTCTGGCCCTGATCGCCGGTGCTGCGGTGCAGCCCGTCCAGCAGGGCCGCCGGATCCCGGAACGCCGTAAGGGCGGCCTGTTCACGCCGGACGGCGTCGAAACTGCGCTGGAAGTGAAGGTTGGAGGAAGATTGCATGAGGTGATCACGGATCTCGTGCCACGCGAAGGACATCGGACGCCTGCCTTGCGGCCAGGCGTCCGGCGCCTTCTCGTGGCCAGGTCAGGACGTCGCGCGTCTCTGCGATTTCAGGGGGTCGGGTGAATGCGCGCGTCAGCGCGCGGGCGCGGTTGCGTGGTTAAGCGTGCCGCAGCCGCGGCAGGTGGCCTGAACCGGAAAGCCCACGAGATACTCGTGCCCCCGCGCGAAGCGCAGGTGCATGCGGCCGTCCCGGCAGACGCCGAGCAGCTTGTCACAGCGCGTGCAGCGCCATTCCGAGTTGAGGGTGGTGGGCTTGGTCTTCGCGGCGCCGGACCAGCTCGTCGGGGTTGCCTGGCGCGAGGGGAAGGGAGTCGGCATCGGGGTGCTCCTCTAATTGAGTGAGCACCCCGATTGGCCGACAGAATCATCGACCGTCTAACCCCCCAATCATCGACGGTTCATCGACGGCGCGGTTGGACGTTCGGGATGGGCCGAGGAGAGATCAGCTAGTCTTCAACCCCCACCAAGACTGACCGAGATCCTCGATATAGCCTTGGAAGACCGGCCACCGCTTTTTTCCGAGCATCTGCTGGATGCCCGTGGACTTCGACCCGTCGATTAGGTCGCGGGTCTTCACCCCGGGTAGACCTTTCTTCTTCGCGTCCACCAGCAGCCGGAAACAGTGGACCTGCTGCTCGCTGAACAAAGGCAACTCTGGCTTTCCGGGCACGTGAAGTGTTCCTGACTCCCCATCCGCGCTTTCAACGAGAGCCAGGGCGGTGCCGCCGAGCGCAAGCCCGAGGTTCGAACGGAAGAAAGTGTCGACGAAACTTCTATCGAGGCTGGCAAACCCGGCCGAGCCATCGGAAGCCCGTGGAAGAGTCATGATGACGTTCGCGGCGACGCACTTCCAGCCGGGATCCTTCCCGCAGAACACGATGCCGGGGCCCGCTCCGGATCGCATGCGCAATTGGACCTCGGCATCCACGAACCATTTTTGTTCGCCTAGCCCTCGCGCGAGGTAGCAGGGAACATCTGTTCCATCGACGGACATGCTGCCGATAAAGAAGAGCCTCGTTGTGATCTCCTGCTTCCCCTGAGTTGACAGCACGCTCTGCAGAGCCTCGATGATCCGCTGCTCAAGCCATTCCGTGCTGATGGCATAGAGCATCCGGTCCTTCGCTGGTGGTACGTCTTCGTCGTCGAAGTCGTCGATCACGCTGTCATCGACGTCCTTGCGCACGATCAGCTTGGCCTCGACGAGGCGATCTGGGTCGCTTTTTCTCTCCGAGAAGAATGTTGCGGGGACTGTGTCTTCCCCTCGGTCATGCAGTTCCAGCAGCAAGGGGAGGAAGTCGCCGAGCTCGCCGGAGCTGAGGTCTCGGAAGGGGTGCTGGATCTTCCACTCGGTGAGAAGCGTCCGCCCCAGCCTGCGAAGCTCGGGATCGGGATCGCTGAGCAGGCTGCAACGGTTACGGTCCGAGATCGTGATCTCCAGGAGGGACGGAGGGTCGGATTCCTGGCGCCGGTAGCGCACCGCGATGACGGCTCGGGAGATCCCCGACGCGCGCTGCAGTACGCGGGCGGGCGCCAGGTAGCTTTGCGCTGTCTTCTCGATCTCGTCGCCAAACGGGACAGAAAGACGAAGCCTTTGCTTCCATCTGGCAAGGCGCACCTCGATCTCGACGAGCGCAGTCTTGTCCACGAGGAACCCGGGCACGGCAGGTGGGTCAAGCGTGAGCGTCCTGAAGAACTGCGAAAGGTCGTAGTTCACCCACGTCAGCGGCTTCGTCGAAACATCGTGCCCCAGGACCTCGGTTGCAAAACACTCAGAAACCAACGCGCGCTCTGGGGCTGTATCAGCACAAATCTCGATCCTTTGTTCCACTGGAGTGTAGATCAGCAGAACTTCCTTTTGCGGTCGCAGAAAGCGAAGGCGTCTGCCTCCATTGTCGAGATGTTCGGGAATACCGGTGATGTCCTTTGGAATCCGGATTATCACCAGAACCGATGCCTTGTACGCTTCCGTCGCAGGGAGGTCGACGACGCTCATTCCGCAATCTACGGAAAGCTTGAGGCGCAACCGCACAGCAGCAAGGAGTTTCTCCTTCGGTATCGCGTTTGCGTCCACCGGCTTGGGGTGCTCGAGATCCACATCGAATGCGCTGTACAGCTTTCCATCTCGCCACAGCCGGGCATTGCGGAAGCTCACGGCGTCATCGAATGCACGACGATGATGAGCGTGAATGTGTAGTGCGACGGCCAACTCGCCAAGCTGAGCGAACGCAGCCTCGTACTCCTCGTTGGAGAGTTCCTCTTCGGCAATCACCTTGAGCGCGGACGGGCCTTTTCCGTTTGTCAGAAGCAATACGCGTTGCGCCTCGATTTCGACAGGAATCGTGACCTCCGGTTTCATGTCGTTGATCGCTGCGATCACCGCATTTCGGTTCTCTTCGTTGTCTTCTTCTTCGAGGGGCTGAAAAGGTTCAGCGATCTCCGAGGCAATCGCAACGAAATTCTCATCGTCCTGAAAAAAGAAGCCCCGAAGAGATTCGGGTGATGCGTTCTCAATTACAGTCTGAAGGGACCGCAAGCTACGTTTCGATGAAGGGGCCATCACTTCCTCTCGCTAAAGACGCCTAGGCAACTATAAGCGCAGCATCCCGCAGGGGCACTCGCCCATCAATAGATTTTCTTTCGCTCCGACATGGGGCTGTCCCATCGGCAGCCGTCAGGTGGCTTTTGATCGGTAACAGCACCACCGATCACGGGTACCAAGACATGAAGCGCCCCAATCCGCTCACGCCCGTCCAGATGACGCCCGCAGAGCGCCGCACCGAGCTGTGCGGCCTGCTGGCGCTCGGGCTGGTTCGGTTGCGGATGCGGGAGACGGGCGAAGTATCTGACGATACTGGAGAACGTTGCCTACACTATCCGCCCGACCAATGCCGTCATGCAACTCCAACTCGCCGGAGAAATGCATGAACAAGCCCGATCCCATCCCAGCGCGCCTGGCCGCGCTCAAGACCACGCCGACGCCCGACCTGAAGAAACAGTGGCGCGACCTGTTCGACAGCGAGCCGCCGCCGTTCAACCGCCGCTACCTTGAAAGCCGTATCGCCTATCGCATCCAGGAACTGGCCTATGGCGGGCTGAAGCCGGAGACGATCCGGCGCCTTGAGCGGCTGGGCGAGGAACTTGACGGCGGCGACCGGGCGAAGCGGAGCATCCGCGCCGATCGCGACCGCCCGATCACCGGCACGCGGCTGCTGCGCGAGTGGCAGGGCGTCGAGCAGATAGTCACCGTAACTGCCGACGGCTTCGAATGGCAGGGGCGGCCGTACAAGTCGCTGTCCGCGATCGCCCGCGCGATCACCGGCACGCGCTGGAACGGCTGGGTCTTCTTCGGGCTCAAAAACCACAGGGGGCGGAAGTGACGAAGCCGCCGGATAAATCGAAGGTCGTCCGCAAGCTGCGGTGTGCCGTCTACACCCGGAAATCCTCCGAGGAAGGACTGGAGCAGGAGTTCAACTCGCTCCACGCCCAACGCGAGGCCTGCGAGGCTTACATCGCCAGCCAGCGGTCTGAGGGCTGGGTGCTGGTCCGCGATCAATATGACGACGGCGGCATCTCCGGCGGCACGCTGGATCGCCCTGGCCTTAAGCGGCTGCTGGAGGACATCGAGGACGGGCTGGTCGATGTGGTCGTGGTCTACAAGATCGACCGGCTCAGCCGCTCACTCGCCGACTTCGCGAAGCTGGTCGAGGTGTTCGACAGGAACGGAGTTACCTTCGTCTCGGTGACGCAATCCTTCAACACCACCACCTCCATGGGCCGGCTGACGCTGAACATCCTGCTCAGCTTCGCCCAGTTCGAGCGCGAGGTGACGGCCGAGCGGATCCGCGACAAGGTCGCCGCCAGCCGCAAGAAGGGCATGTGGATGGGCGGGGTGCCACCATACGGTTACCGCGTCGAGAACCGGAAGCTGGTGGTCGACGAAGAGCACGCTGCGCATGTGCGCTGGATCTTCGCCCGCTTTCTCGAGATCGGGTCCTGCACGGAACTAGCGCGGGAAGTCGGCACGCGCGGCCTCCGGACGCCGCGTGGCAACCGGATCGACAAGAAGTACATCTACCGCATGCTTAGCAACCGCGCCTACATCGGCGAGGCGGTCCACAAGGGCGACAGCTATCCCGGCGAGCACGACGCCATCATCGATCCCGAGATTTGGGACCGCGTCCACGCCATCCTGCAGGATAGCCCGCGCAAGCGCGCGGCCCGCACCCGCGCCGACACGCCCGCGCTGCTGAAGGGGCTGCTGTTCGGGCCCGATGGCGCCGCGTTCTCACCGACGCATACTCGGAAGGGGGATCGTCTCTACCGCTACTATGTCAGTCAGACCGTGCTGAAGCATGGTGCTGGTTCGTGTCCGGTCGGCCGCGTGCCTGCGGGGGAGATCGAGGGCGCCGTCATAGACCAGCTCCGCGCCGTGTTCCGCCAGCCGGAGATCGTGGCGGGGACGTGGAAGGCGGCGCGTGCCTACGCCGAAGACATCTCCGAGGCCGACGCACGCGCGGCCTTGCAGCAGCTCGACCCGCTGTGGGACGAACTCTTCCCTGCCGAGCAGGCGCGCATAGTCACGCTGCTGGTCGAGCGCGTCGATATCGGCACGAACGGGCTCAACTTCCGGCTCCGGATGGACGGCCTCGGAGGGCTCGCGCGCGAGATGCTGTCTGGCAGCATCGGAGCAGCGGCATGACCCGCGCGACGGCGGTCCCCGAGACGGTCACAATCCACGTGCCATTCCGCATCGTGAAGCGCGGCGGGCGGAAAGAGATGCAGCGGCCATCAGGCAACCAAGCGCGCGGGAAGCCGGACGATACGCTCATCAAGGCGCTTGCGCGCGCGTTCCGCTGGAAGAGGATGCTCGACAACGGTGACTTTGCCACGGTAGCCGACCTCGCCGCACAGGAAGGCATCGCTGTCTCCTACCTCACGCGTGTGCTTCGGCTGACGCAGCTTGCGCCCGATCTCATCGAGGCGATACTCGACGCACGGCATCCCCCGGGCCTGACGCTTCAGTCGCTGCGAGTGCAGATCCCCGATGAATGGTCGAGGCAGCGCGAGTCCTTGCTACCAGGGACGGAATAAGGCTTGCGGCATCAGTCGGCCACGCTGTAGCTTCTCCGAGCCGTTGTCAGGCGAAAGAGCTGCCAAACCAAAGAATTGCGCGTTGATCTGAGCCGAGTTCTTTGACAAGCCGTTTGCTGCGCGATGGCATGTCGAAACCGGGCGAAGTAGATTGCGCATGAACGAAGCCGACACCTGCAGGAAGTTCGTCGTCCCAAAGCTGCAGGAAGCAGGCTGGGATGATCGCCCGCACGCGATAAACGAGCAGAGAACTTTTACTGACGGCCGAGTTGTATTTGTCGGCGGCAAAGCTCGCCGTGGCAAGCAGAAGCGCTCAGACTATCTTCTCCGCTATAATCCGGATTTCCCGATCGCCGTCGTTGAGGCCAAATCCCGCTACCGGCACGCCGCGGAGGGCCTGCAACAAGCCAAGGAATATGCAGAAATCCTTGGACTTCGGTTCGCGTATTCGACCAACGGGATCGAGATTGTCGAGTTCGACTACACGACCGGCATCGAGCGAACGATTTCGGATTTCCCGGCGCCTGATGACCTTTGGGCTCGGCTCCGCCGCGCCGAGGGCATTGTCGACGACCAAGTGGCCGAACGGCTGCTGACGCCCACCTTTCCAGACCGAGCCAAACCCCTTCGCTACTATCAGGAAATCGCGGTGAACCGCGCGGTCCAAGCGGCCCTTCAGGGCAGGAAGCGGGCCCTCCTCACACTGTGCACCGGAGCGGGCAAGACTGCCGTCGCCTTCCAGATCTGCTGGAAGCTATGGTCAGCACGCTGGAATTCCAAAGGGGTCAACCGAAACCCGAAGATCCTGTTTCTCGCTGATCGCAACGTCCTGGTCGACGATCCGATGGCAAAAGACTTCAGTCCGTTTGGCGACGCCCGTCACAAGATAGCTGGCGGCGTGGCGGTCAAGAGCCGCGACATGTATTTCGCGATCTACCAGTCCATCGCGCGTGACGAGAACCGTCCCGGCCTCTACCGAGAGTATGCGCGCGACTTCTTCGATCTCATCATCATTGACGAATGCCATCGTGGCAGTGCGCGCGACGACAGCAACTGGCGAGAAATCCTCGAGTGGTTCGAGCCTGCGACCCAGATCGGGATGACAGCGACGCCGCGGCGAGAGGATAACGTCGACACCTACAACTATTTCGGCGATCCGCTTTATGAATACAGCCTGGCGCAGGGCATCGCTGACGGCTTCCTGGCCCCGTATCGCGTCCATCGCGTCATATCGGACTACGACGCTGCCGGCTGGCGACCAACGCGGGGTGAACTTGATCGCTATGGTCGCGAGATCCCCGACGCCGAATACTCGACGCGGGACTTCGAGCGGGTCGTGGCGCTGCGGGCTCGAACTCAGGCTATTGCGAAACATCTCGCGGGCTTCATGGCCGAGACCGACCGCTTCGCGAAGACCATCGTCTTCTGCGTCGACCAGGAACACGCGCTCGAAATGCGGCAGGCGCTCGCCGCCCTGAACACCGATCTCGTGAAGGACCATCCCGACTACGTTTGCCGTGTGACGTCCGACGAAGGCGATGTGGGAAGCGCGCACAGGGCGAAGTTTCAGGATGTCGAGACCCAGACGCCGGTCATCCTCACCACGTCGCAGCTTCTCACGACCGGCGTGGACGCCCCGACCTGCAAGAACGTGGTGCTCGCGCGGGTCGTCGGCTCCATGCCGGAGTTCAAGCAGATTATCGGACGGGGCACCCGTCTCCGGCCCGACTACGGCAAGCTCGCCTTCAACATCATCGACTACACCGGAACCGCGACGCGCATGTTCGCCGATCCCGCCTTTGACGGCGATCCCGTCCGCGAGGACGAAGCAGTGATCAATGCGGACGGCGACATCGTGGAAGAGCGCGAGATCGAAGAAGTGGCGCCGGATCCGGACGATTTTCCTGAAGGGCCCGATATCCCGGATGGACCGGTCGAGCTGGGGGACGAGGGCGAGAACGGGCCCCGCAAGTTCTATGTCGACGGCGGCGAGGTCGCGATCGTCCGGCACCTCGTGTACGAACTCGATTCTGACGGCCGGCAACTCGCCTGCCGCCAGCTCACCGATTACACTGGCGACAAGGTCCGCACACTCTACCCCAATGCGTCGGAACTGCGCACGGACTGGCTCGATCCCGAACGCCGGGCGGAAATCGTCGAGCGGCTCGAGGAAAAGGGCATCGACCTCGATTCCCTGGCTGATGCAGTCGGAAAGCCGGAGGCCGACCCGTTCGATCTCCTTTGCCATCTCGCCTATAACGCGCCGCTGCGCACCCGGCGCGAGCGCGCTGACCGTCTGGTGAGGGAGCAAGACGAGTTTCTGGACCGCTTCGGGCCGGATGCCCGCGAAGTTCTGGATGCCGTGCTTGAAAAGTATGCCGAACATGGCAGTGCCCAGTTCAAGCTGCCCGACATCCTGGAAGTGCCCCCGTTCAACGAGTGGGGCAACGTCATAGAAATCGCCGCCCGCTTCGGCGGGGGCAAGGAGCTGCGCAGCGCCGTCACCGAGCTGCAGCGTCTGCTCTACACCGCTTGAATTGAAGGAGCTCTATCTTGGCTACAACCGCCCGAAAGAAGGCTGCGCCGAAGCAACTGACCACTGCCCAGCGTCTCGACAGCATCATCAAGTCCGCCCGCAAGATCATGCGGAAGGACAAGGGGCTGAACGGCGACCTTGATCGGTTGCCGATGCTCACCTGGATCATGTTCCTGAAGTTCCTCGACGACATGGAGCGGATCGAGGAGGGACGCGCAGAACTCGCGGGCAAGGATTATCGCTCGATCATCGAAGCCCCTTATCGCTGGCGCGATTGGGCGGCGGATGCCGATGGCATCACCGGCCCCGACCTCCTGTCGTTCCTCGTTTCCGAGATGACGGAGCGTCCGGACGGGACACGCGGCCCGGGGCTCTTCGCCTATCTCCGAGGCTTGCGCGGCGACAATGGGCGACGCGAGCGGCGCGACGTGATCGCAACCGTCTTCCAGGGCTTCGCCAACCGGATGGAGAGCGGCTACCTGCTGCGCGACGTAGTCAACCTGATCGACGGCATCCATTTCGATTCTTCGGAAGAAGTTCACACCCTGGGCCGCCTGTACGAGACGCTGCTGCGCGAGATGCGCGACGCTGCGGGAGACTCGGGCGAGTTCTACACGCCCCGGCCGGTCGTGCGGTTCATGGTCGAAGTGACCGACCCCAAGCTGGGCGAAACCATCCTCGACCCGGCATGCGGCACCGGAGGATTTCTGACCGAGGCGTTCCTCCATCTTGAGCGCGAGGCCGATACAGTCGAGAAGCGGCGCATCCTGCAGGAAGACAGCTTCTTCGGCGGTGAGGCCAAGTCGCTGCCGTTCCTGCTGTCCCAGCTCAACCTCCTGCTGCACGGCCTGCATGCCCCGCGCATAGACCCGGGCAATGCCCTTCGCTTCCGCCTTGCCGAGATCGGGGAGGATCAGCGGGTCAATGTCATCCTGACCAATCCGCCTTTCGGCGGCGAGGAGGAGGCGGGCATCCTCAACAACTTTCCCGAGGACCGGCGCACGGCCGAGACGGCGCTGCTGTTCCTCCAACTGATCATGCGGCGCCTTAAGCGCGCCGGGCGCGGGCGGGCCGCGGTCGTCGTTCCGCACGGCACGCTGTTCGGGGATGGCATCTCGGCGCGGATCAAGGCGGACCTGCTCGAGAAGTTCAACCTGCACACGGTGGTCCGGCTGCGTGAAGGGGTGTTCGCGCCCTACACGAACATCCCGGCAAACCTGATCTTCTTCGACACGACCGGACCGACGAAAGACATCTGGTACTACGAGATGCCGCTGCCGGAGGGCCGCAAGAAGTACTCGAAAACCGCGCCCATGGCCTATGAGGAGTTTGCGGACTGCCTCGCTTGGTGGAAGAAGCGCGAGCCAAACGAGCGCACGTGGAAGGTCTCCGCCGGTGATCTGATCCAGCGCGACGCGCAGGATCGCGTTGTCGCCTGCAACCTGGACATCAAGAACCCGCATTCCGGCGAGGTCGCGGATCACCGTGCGCCGGCCGAAATCGCGGACGCGATCATCGAACAGGAACAGCGGATCATCGGCATCATGGACGAGATCAAGGCCGTGCTAGCGGAGCGGGTGTGATGGCCACCGCAAAAGTTCCGCTCTCAGACCTGATGTCCCTGGTTTCTGATCCTTGCCGCGTCGATCCACGCGGCAGCTACCCAAACCTCGGGATATACAGCTTTGCACGCGGCGTCTTCGGCAAGCCACCGATCGACGGTGCCCAGACAAGCGCTACCACGCTCTACCGCGTGCGGAGCGGCCAGTTCATTTACAGTCGGCTTTTTGCGTTTGAGGGAGCCTACGCCATCGTTCCCGAGGGAATGGATGGCGTCTTTGTCTCGAACGAATATCCCACCTTCGATGTCGATCAGGACCATCTGCTGCCTCGATACCTCTACTGGTTGTTCCAACGCCGTGACGTGTGGCGGCAGGTAGCAGTCGGCGCCAAGGGAATGGGCGACCGCAGGCAACGTGTTCACCCCGACAAGGTGTTGAGCTATCGGATCGACCTTCCATCCCTCGACGACCAGCGCCGCATCGTCGAAAGGCTCGACCGGGTCGCGGCGCTGGTGGACGAACGCCGGAGCGCCATCGAGGCGGCCGAGCGCGAGACGCAGGCGCTGCTGCTGAAAGCCTTCCAGCGCGCCATCGACGGCGCCCCCTTGCGCCCGATGTCCGAGGTCGCGCCGCTGGTGCGCAGGCCAGTCGAGATCGATCTTGATGCTGCCTATCCCGAACTCGGCGTCCGGTCATTCGGCCGGGGAACCTTTCACAAGCCTGATCTGCTGGGGGCGGAGCTGAGCTGGCAAAAGCTGTTCCTCGTTCAGCAAGGCGACCTAGTGTTCAGCAATATTAAGGCTTGGGAGGGGGCATTCGCGGTAGCTGGCCCCGATGACCATGGGCGAGTTGGCTCGCACCGCTACCTGACATGCGTTCCCACCGAAGGGCTCGCGACCGCCGATTTCATCTGGTTTTACCTCCAGACCTCTGAGGGTCTCGGAAAGGTCCAATCCGCATCGCCCGGGAGTGCCGACAGGAACCGCACTCTGGGCCAAGGAGCGTTGGAGGCAATCACTGTTCCGACCCCACCGATTGGTCACCAGCAATGGTTTGACCGCCTCCAAGCAAAGGCCCGCGAAGCCCGCACCATTCGTGCCAGCACTGCGCAGGATGTAGAGGCCCTGATCCCCGCAATGCAGCACGAGATCTTCAACGGAAGGTCGGTGGCCGCGTGACCCGCTACTAGTTTACTCTTCGGCACCGGGAAAAATCACTGTGCCAGGAAGAGGTGTGCGTTTGCCCGATGGGAGATCGAACTGCAGCAACCCGGCCTTCCGCTGGTCCATTACGATCTTGTTCAGATGAGTGGTCCGTACAGGGACTTGTCCCATCACGTCCGGTGCGAGCTTCTCAAAGGCGATACCAGGCCGACCGGACACGGCCTTGAGGACTGTTTCACTGGCCCAGCCAACCATTGCAGGGCAGCCAACGCCCTCACGGCTCGCGTCCAGCTCGAGGAAAAGATCGTCCGACAACGATAACTGCCCTGTCTCGGCCGTCCGGATGTTTTGGCGAACCCTGAACCCTTCCTTCTCAACCTTCTGCTGCACAGTTCGGAAGACCTCGACCCCATGGGCGCTGTGCGTTCCAAGAATGAGGCGCATCTTGATGCGGTTCTCGCGCGGCTTGCGGATCGCGAAGTCAGGCAGCCATGTCGCAGCTCCGGCAGCCTCCATCCTTGCCTTGAGAAGCTTCAGGATCTTCGACTCGTTCGAGTCGTCGGGCAGCGCCTCGAAAGTCGATTTCCAGTCAGGATCGGCAAGGAAGCGTCCAACTGAGGCGGCTACACCATCCCAGCCGGCGTGCCGGTTTACGTGTTCCGACATGAAGTTGAATAGGACTTCACCACGCAGGGCCTTCAGGAATGTGAATATCGGGCGCGAGTCGACGTCCCATCCGGTCGGATCGACGAAGGTGAAAGTGAAACTGCCGCTGATGTCCCGACAAGCAGCTTCAATGGCGCCGAGATTGTCTTCGAATGCCCCCGGAAAAACCTTGATGTCGAACTTCGAGTTTTCGGAAGCAAAGGCTTGGAGCCTTGCAAAAGAATCGGGATCGCGTTCGCAGAAACGAAAACGAACCTTCAGGCCGCGAAGCCCGATCCCTTCGAGAATGCTGCGAACGTTTTCAAGAGTAGCGAGGGCAAGTCCGAACGACGTGTCCGTTTGCTTCGCCGTATCAGTATTTCGCCAAGGACCTGCGAAGGCGTCCACAAAATTGAAAACGGGCGATCTGCCCTGAAACAGCTTGTAAGCAGCAGTTTCGAGGTACTTCTGAAGAAATAAGTGCTTGATGTAGGATTGCTCGCGACCCTGATAATATTCGACATTTGGCTGCATCAGGCGTGCTCAGGCTGCAAAGCATTGAGGATTGGCTTCGGGACGATCTTCCACGGAAAGCCGTTCCACTCTTCACCATCGAGAAGACGCCCGCCGGACTTCGGTCGCGCACCGCCCCATTGCTTGAAGAAGAACGCCACATCGTCACGGTCGCAAATGTCACGAAGCTGACGGGCCCAGCTTTCGTCCATGGGTCGTGCCCGAGGCCCGCTCTCCCCCCCGACGATGGCCCACGCGACGCCCTGCAGATCAACATCCCCGATCGGTCCGAGCAGCGGCTCGAACGAGATGAAGCGTGCGTCGGAATTGATCTGCTTAAGGTGCTCGATCCGGCTTGTGTGTGCGGCGTCCTCGACCGAAACTCCGAGCCAGATATGGCGAGGGACCGGCCCTCCATCATACCGCTTCCGAACGTAGTTGCGCATGAGCGAGCTGCGCTTGGTCAGCACCTGGTAGACGTGCCAGTCCGCCTGCTCCATTGCGTCGAACACCGCGTCGATGAATGTACGGTCGATGTCCTTGTGGAAGAGGTCGCTCATAGAGTTGACGAAGATCATCCGCGGCTTCTTCCAGAGCACGGGCTGCTTCAGCCTCGACGGCCAGAGTGTGAGGTCAAAGCCCTGCTCGTAGGGGTGTCCAGGGATTCCACGCCAGCGCTCTGCGAACCGCTCGGCATAGCAGTTGTCACAACCGGGACCGACCTTGGTGCAGCCCGTCACCGGGTTCCACGTCGCGTCCGTCCATTCGATGTCTGACTTCTGGGCCAACTGCTCGCCTCACGCTTTTTCGCGATGCTAACACGCGGTTGACTCAGCACAAAGCACGAACAACCGTTGTGGCGAGATTGGTCGCGAGCTGCAGCAGAACCGCGGCGCAACGGGCGGCGTTCGATCTCTGTTCCGTCCGCCATCCAGATGGATTTTCCAAATCGCGTGCATCACAGAGTTCAAAAGATCGCTTGAAAGCAAAGACTTGAGGCTGTTCACCGGAAACGCGGCGGTTAACAGGTCCGGAGAATATCGGCCCGGAGAGAACGCGTGTGCGCCCTTCGGGGCGTGGGCCGGTTAACAGCCCCACCCGGATAACCCCCGAAAACAACGGAAAAATCCGGCCGCAGCCGGATAGGGAGAACGCTTTCGCGATGGCAAGTGGCGGAGAGACAGGGATTCGAACCCTGGGTGGGGTCACCCCCACAACGGTTTTCGAGACCGCCCCGTTCGACCGCTCCGGCATCTCTCCACTAGGTTTACCGTTAAGCAGTCTTCGTGTCGAAGGCAACTCCCAAACCACCGAATTGCGAACCATGCGCTGCTGCCGGTTCCGTGGATGGTCAATTAAGCCTGCATGTTCAGTTTCACGAAGTCCACTGGGCTCAGATAGTGTCGAAGGGCGGCGCTTCGGATTATAGAAGCGCTTGATGTAGTCGAACCCGCCGGCGCGAGCCTCGTCCCGGGACCATTGCGGCCGCGGATGCGCTCGGCCTCAGAGGGGGCTCTGAAATGAGTTGGGCGATATCATGGGGTTGTGCTTCACGTCGGTTTGCGAAGACGGACGGAGATCGGCTGCTTTGGACGGATGCCGCTTGGCGGGCCTATGTTCGCCGGAGGCCGCGCCCTGCAAGCGATCTGAGGGATCGGGAATGGGCGCTGATGGCGCCGCTCCTGCCGTCGGCCGCGTCGGGTCGGCCGCCCCCGGACGACGGGCCTGACGACGGGCCTGGGGGAGGTGATGAGCGCGATGCTCTCCATCGCGACGACCGGCCGCCAGCGGCGCATGCTCCCGAAGGACCTTCCGCCCGCCTCGAGGGCGCAGCGTTATTTCCGCGAATGGCGCGACAGCGGCTTGTGGCGGACGATCGGCGATCGCCGGGTCCTGGCGGCGCGCGCGCTGCAGGCGGGGCGAGCCCGAGCGCCGGCCTCATCGCTAGAGCGGACTCCGCCCCGGCGGAGCCGGGCCGTCCGCTCTACATTATTGTTTTGTCGCGATATCCTGACCACCAGACGATCCCGTCTGGTTGGATGTCGCTCTGGTCAGAACGCAAGAACCACCGAGAGCGGCGGGATTTGCGGCTTGGACGCCGGCAAGCGGGTCAAGGGTGGCAAGCGGCGCATCGTCGCCGACACCTTCGGCCTGCCGGTCGGGCTCGGGGTTCGCGCGGCCGGCATCCAGGATCGCGACGGAGCGCCAGCGGTCCTGGGCTCCCTCCGCGCCCGCTGGCCCTGGCTGCGCCGCGTCTTGGCGGACGGCGGCTATGGCGGGCCGGAACTCGAGGGAGCCCTGCGCCGCCTCGGCGACTGGACGATCCGGATCGTCAAGCGGTCCGATCCCGCCAGCGGCTTCGAGGTTCCGCCAATGCGCCGGGTCGCCGAACGCACCTTCGCAGGGCGCGGACGACGCCGCCGACTGGCGAAGGACCGGGAGAAATCCCTCGCTCCCGCCGAGGCGCGCATCTTCATCGCCCATATCCGCCTCCTGACCAGGCGCCTCGCAAGGCATTGGCGCGGCCCGCAGAGTTTGGAGTCCGGCTCCGAGAGCATCGGGGGGGCTGAACCGCGCCGGGTTTGCCGGAGGCTGACTTTCGTTAGCTACGCGGCCATGGCTTTGGTTTCCAGAGCTGCGTAGAAGTTCCTCTCAGCCTCTGCGGGCGGGACGTTTCCAATCGGCTCCAGCAGGCGGCGGTTGTTGAACCAGTCGACCCATTCGAGGGTCGCGTATTCCACCGCCTCGAAGCTGCGCCATTGGCCACGCCGATGAATGACTTCGGCCTTGAAGAGGCCATTGATGGTCTCTGCCAGGGCATTGTCGTAGCTGTCCCCGACACTGCCGACGGAGGGCTCGATGCCGGCTTCCGCCAGCCGCTCGCTGTAGCGAATGCTCAGGTATTGCGATCCGCGGTCGCTATGATGGACCAACCCCGCGCCCTTGGCCGGGCGCCGATCGTGGACCGCCTGTTCCAGGGCATCGAGCACGAACCCCGCATGGGCCGAGGTGCTGACGCGCCAGCCGACGATCTTGCGGGCGTAGGCGTCGATGACGAAGGCGACGTAGGCGAAGCCCTTCCAGGTGGCGACATAGGTGAAGTCGCTCACCCACAGCATGTTCGGCGCCGGCACGCGAAACTGGCGGCTCACCTGGTCCTGTGGGCACGGCGACTTCTTGTCAGGGATCGTCGTCCTGTGCGGCTTGCCCCGAATAATGCCTTGAATACCCATGCTCTTCATCAGCCGCGCGACGGTGCAACGGGCAATGTCGAAACCCTCGCGGCCGAGCTGCCTCCAGACCTTGCGCACGCCATAGACCCGCCAGTTCTCCTCGAACACGCGCAGGACCTCGGGCCGCAGCGCCTCATCCCGTCGGGCACGATCCGACAGCCGAGCTGGATCGGCCCGCTTCACAAGACGATCATGATAGGTGGAAGGGGCAATCGGCAGGACCCTGCAGATCGGCTCGACCCCGTGTGCATCCCGATGCGCGTCGATGAACGACACCATCACTTCGACCGGCGGTCGAGCTCCGCCATCGCAAAATACGCGCTTGCCTTGCGCAGGATCTCGTTGGCCTGGCGCAGCTCGCGGTTCTCCCGCTCGAGCGCCTTCATCCTCTCGGCCATCTCGGCCGGAATGCCCGCACGCCTGCCGCTGTCGACCTCGGCCCTCTTCACCCATTCGTTCAGCGTCTGTCCCGAACAGCCGATCTTCGCCGAAATTGACAGGATCGCCTGCCAGCGAGACCCGTGCTGGCCTTCGCTCTCGAGGACCAGCCGAACCGCCCGCTCGCGAACCTCAGGGGAAAACTTGTTCGTCGTCTTGCTCATGATGCTCCATCCTACTCAGGAGTGGGAGCCTCCGGCAAACCCGGCGCGGTTCAGGCCGCCTGCGGTGCGATGCTGGGAAGCGGATCGCTTTCAGCGGCGTCGATCTGGGCGAAGGCGGCTTGTGGAAGCGAGGCGGCGCGGGCGACGCCGCGCAGGTCGCAGGTCGCAGGTCGCAGGTCGCGGTCACGGGTCACGGGGCGTCGCGCGAGATGCGACCGGCGCCGCTGTCACCCGGCCTTGGGAACGCCGCCGTAGGCGAGCCTGCCCTTGTGGAAGACGGCGCTGCGGGCCGGCAGGCGCGCGACCGCTTCCGCCGAGGAGCCGACGGGCAGGAGGTTGAAGCTCGCCGCGTCGCCGGCCTTCGGCCAGACCTGCTCGCCCGCGTCGTCGAGCGGCGTGACGAAGCCCGTCGCGTAGCCGAGCGCGCGGCTGAGCTCGAACTCGGTGCTGCGGTACTGGATGCGGGCGATCTCGCTGGCCTTCTGGAGGATGTCGCAGTTGCCGAAGGAATCCCACCAGTCCATCACGCTGTCGGCACCGCAGATCACTTCGACGCCGGCCTCGTGCAGTTCGCGGATCCGCATCGCGTCCTTGCCGAGCGGCACGGCGGTGGCGAAGGAAACCCCGAGCGCCTTCATGCGGGCGGCGATGTCGGCGAGCTCCGCGCTGGAGAGTTCCGCGACCCCATAGGCGTGGCTGAAGGTCACGTTCCCCTGGAGCTGCCTGTTCTGCTCCATGTGGTCCATGATGCGGTTGAAGGCCGGGATGGCCGTCTCGCGCGCCTCGTGGAGGTGGATGTCGATGCCCACGTTGAAGTCGACGGCGAGCTCGACCGTCGTGTCGACCGACTTCTCCATCGCGCCGTCGAAGGAGGAGGGGTCGACGCCGCCGACATGGCTGATCCCGCCGGACTGAAGCGCCTCGCGCATCAGGCCGACGCTGTCGGAAGCCAGGAGGCCGTGCTGCGGAAAGAGGACGATCTGGGCGTCGAGCGTGTCCCTGGAGCGGGCGAGCGAGGCCTTGAGGTTCTCGAGGTTGCCGAGCTTGCTGACGGGATCGACGTTGCAATGGCTGCGGCAGACGGTCGTGCCCTGCGAATGCATCAGCCGGATCATCGCGGCGGTGCGGTCCTGCGCCAGGGGCAGGAGCTGGGGCAGAAGCTCGCGCTCCTGGGCGACGCGGTCCGCGTGGCCGTGCTCGGTCGGCAGGGTCGCCTGCCAGGGGCCCCCGTAAAAGGTCTTGTCCAGGTGGATGTGCATGTCGCGGAAGGTCGGCAGCATCAGCTGGCCCTGGGCGTCGAAGGCCGCCGCGCCCGGGGGAACGGCCGCCTTCGCCTCGAGGATCTCGGCGATCCTGCCGTCGGCGATGCGCAGGGTCTTCAGCACGGTGCGGGTGTGGGCGACCACCGGCGCATCGAGCCAGGATTTCCGTTCCTCGACGAAGCCGGTTTCGAGACGCACGTTGGTCAGGTGGTAGGCGTCGGGCAGCGTCTGGACGTCGGTGACAGGGGTGGTGACCAGGTCGACGTCGATCATCGGAGCGGCTCCTTGCGCGCCGGCGCTGCGCGCCAGGGCGGCGCCCAGGGCGAGGCCGCCGACTCCGACGCTTCCCATGAAGCCGCGCCGGGACAAGCTTGATCGTGAGCCCCACATGTGTCTTTCCTCCACGAAGGTCCGAGGGATCGTGCGCGATATCCTGTCGACATCGCGTCTGCTGGCGAAGGCGATGGAGGAGTCGTTCGGCCGGCGCGCGTGGGATGCGGCCGCCGGCCTTTCCGGGCCGGAGCGGCCCGTCAGCCATCGCCGGAGACCGGCGCGCCGGCCAGAAGGGCGGCGTCGAGCAGGCCCCGCACCGTGGCGCCGGGGTCGATATGGGCCCGGTCGCCTATCCCCCTCAGGATTGGCCCGACCTCCAGGCCGTCGGCCGCCGACTTCGGCAGGGTGCGCGCGGCGCCGGCGGCGTCGGGGTTGGCGTAGAGGATCTACATTAGCCCGGCCGGTGAGGCGGCCGGTGGGGAACAGGCGGTCGCGCGGATGCGGGTCGAGCGCGGCGTCGGCGCGCATCTCGCCCCCGCCCTCGAAGGCGCGGGCCACGCGCTCGCGGATCGCCAAGGTTTTCCTCCTTATTTTGCGCTATCCGCCGGAGGACGTACGGCGATATCGTTCTGCCGGCGCAGGTCGTCCTGCGCGGGGTGAAGCCGGGGCCCCCTTTCCCGAGGCTCCCAAGGCCCGTTGACGACAGATCCGCTTTTGCGGAGGTTGCGCCATGGCCATGATGTATTGTCAACAATTTCATTCTATTTTGTAGACGCAATCCTGGCATCTCTTGTAGATGGAATGGCGATTCCTCGCCTGGACGCTTCGAATGGGCCTATGACGTCTGTCGGTGCGGGCCGCTTGAACCCGCCTGCGCATTCGAATCTGTATCGGATCGCTGACCGAGAAGGAGCCACCATGAACGACCCCGCTGAACAGTTCCCCCGCGTCGCCCGCGCCGACCTGCTCGTCGCGCCCGAGCTGGTCTCGTTCCTGGAGGCCGAGGCGCTTCCGGGGACTGGGGTCGAGGCTTCGGTCTTCTGGGCGGAATTCTCGGCGCTGATCCACGAGTTCGGGCCCCGCAACGCGGCCTTGCTGCAGCGGCGGGCGGAGTTGCAGCAGAAGATCGACGACTGGCACCTCCGCCGCGGCGACGGAGCCTTCGACGACGAGGCCTACAAGGCGTTCCTGCGCGAGATCGGCTATCTCCTGCCCGAAGGCCCCGCCTTCAAGATCGAGACCGCCAACGTCGATCCCGAGATCGCCTCGATCCCCGGGCCCCAGCTCGTCGTGCCCATTACCAACGCCCGCTTCGCCCTCAACGCCGCAAACGCCCGCTGGGGCAGCCTCTACGACTGCCTCTACGGCACCGACGCCATGGGCTCGCCCCCGCCCGCCGGCGGCTACGACCGCGGCCGCGGCGCGCGCGTGGTGGCGCGGGCGCGGGTCTTTCTCGACGAGGCCTTTCCGATCGCGGGCACGAGCCACGCCGACGCCCGGCGCTACCACGTCAGGGACGGCGCGCTCCTGGTCGACGACCTGCCGCTCGTCGAGCCGGAGAAGTTCGTCGGCTGGCGCGGCGACCCGCGCGCGCCCCAGGCGGTGCTGCTGAAGAACCACGGGCTCCACGTCGAGCTGGTCTTCGACCGGACCCATGCCATCGGCGCCCGCGACCAGGCCGGCCTCGCCGACGTGCGGCTGGAAAGCGCGATTTCGGCGATCATGGATTGCGAGGATTCAGTCGCCTGCGTCGACGCCGCCGACAAGGTGACCGCCTACCGCAACTGGCTCGGCCTGATGAAGGGCGACCTTGCCGACAGCTTCGAGAAGGGAGGCCGGCGGATCACCCGCAGCCTCGCCCCCGACCTCGCCTTTACCGCGCCGGACGGCGGCGATCTGGCGGTCAAGGGCCGGGCGCTCCTGCTGGTGCGCAACGTCGGCCACCTGATGACGAACCCCGCCATCCTCGACCGCGACGGCGCCGAGGTCCCCGAGGGGCTTATGGACGCGATGATCACCGCGCTCATCGCGAAGCACGACCTGAAGAGGACCGAGGGCCCGCGCAACTCCATGACCGGCTCGGTCTATGTGGTGAAGCCCAAGATGCATGGGCCCGACGAGGTCGCCTTCGCCGACGAGACCTTCACCCGGGTCGAGGCGGCGCTCGGCCTGCCGCAGGACACGGTCAAGCTCGGGGTGATGGACGAGGAGCGGCGCACGAGCGTCAACCTCAAGGAATGCATCCGGGCGGCGAAGCGGCGGCTCGTCTTCATCAACACCGGCTTCCTCGACCGCACGGGGGACGAGATCCACACCTCGATGGAGGCGGGGCCCTTCAGCCGCAAAGACTTCATCAAGCGCAAGGGCTGGATCACCGCCTACGAGAACCAGAACGTCGACATCGGCCTCGAATGCGGCCTGTCGGGCAAGGCCCAGATCGGCAAGGGCATGTGGGCTATTCCCGACCGGATGGCGGCGATGCTCGAGAGCAAGATCGAGCATCCGAAGGCGGGGGCGAACTGCGCCTGGGTGCCGAGCCCGACGGCGGCGACGCTGCACGCGCTCCACTACCACAAGGTCGACGTCTTCGCCGTGCAGGCGCAGATCGCGAAGGGCGGGCGGCGGGCCCATGTCGAGGCGCTGCTGGAAATCCCCGTCGCGGCCTTTCGCAAGTGGGCCCCGGAGCAGATCCGGCGCGAGGTGGAGAACAACGCGCAAGGCATCCTCGGCTACGTGGTGCGCTGGATCGACCAGGGGGTGGGCTGCTCCAAGGTGCCTGACATCAACGACGTCGGGCTAATGGAGGACCGGGCGACCTGCCGGATCTCGGCCCAGCACATCGCCAACTGGCTGCACCACGGGGTGGTCTCGGAGGAGGAGGTCCGGGCGATCTTCCGGCAGATGGCGGAGGTGGTCGACCGGCAGAACGCCGGCGACCCGGCCTACCGGCCGATGGCGCCGGGCTTCGACGGCATCGCCTTCCAGGCGGCCTCGGACCTCGTCTTCGAGGGCCGCGCCCAGCCCTCGGGCTACACCGAGCCGATCCTCCACGCCCGCCGGCGCGAGGCCAAGGCCGCGCAGCGGCAGGGCGAGATGGCCTGAAAGCGGGCCTGAACGACGGGGGGAGGGGCGTAGGCCTTGGCTGCGTCCCTGCGCCCCGCAAGGACGCCGTCAGGATTCGAGAACGCCCCGCCACCGGGGCGTCGCCCGGTGGCGCAGGTCGATCGCCGCGACCGCGGCCGCCGCATCGCCTGGGTGGAAAGGCGCGGCGCGCGTTCGAGAGCGTGCCGCATCCGTCGGCTGCTCGGGCGGCCTCGGCTCTGTCGGAGGGGGCGTGCTTCCTCTTGCGCTGGTTGAGGCAGCGCCTGAGGGCGAAAAGGCCTTGAGATCATGCAGTCGCCGTGGAGGATCGGCGTGAAGTGAAGCTGGATGAAGCCGACCGAAGGCGCGTGTATGACGCCGAGGATCGCCCGCAGCATGCGCCCAGCGCCGCGATCACGCCCCTGATCGGCGGGTCGTTGATGGCGAAGATCGCGATGCGTCGCCAGGTCAGGCTGCGGAGCGACGCGCCGTCGCCGAGGTTCGAGAGCCCCTGGTAGGTGACGCCCTTGCGGACGAGGGGGAGGCGCCCCGAGCGTCTTGGCCGCGGTCCCGGCCGCCGACAGTTGAGGGTCAGCGCCCAGTTCACGATCCCCGAGAGCATGGGGAGCAGGATCGTCGTCCCTCGTTGCGCGGCGCCTCGCGCGCCGGCTGGCGACGACGCCGATGCAGACGAGGATCGCCGCCGCCGGGACCATCGGCCTCAGCGCCAAGAGGAAGGCGCCGGGGCCGAAGAGGGAGACGAGGAACACGGAGGGCCGGTGAAGAAGGTTTGGTCGGCCCCGGCGCCAATGGCCTTCCGGCCGGCGTGGCCGATTTGTATGGTCACCGGGACGGGAGCGCCGAAACTAGAGCGGAATCCGTCCCGGCAGAGCCGGGCCGTCCGCTCTACATTATTGTTTTGTCGCGATATCTTAACCACCAGACGATCCCATCTGGTTGGATATCGCTCTAACGCCGAGCGTCGCGGAGGGGTCGGTTCGTTCGGTCGATCTCTCGGACGACCTTGGGATCGACGCTCAGGCCGACGCGCGGCCTCAGCCTGCGAGATCGATTTCCTGGCCGACGCCCTTCTGGCGCGCCCGCTCGATCAGGAGGCCGCAGATCGCGAGGTCCTGGATGGCGAGCCCGACCGAGTTGAAGAGGGTGATCTCGTCCGGAGAGGTCCGGCCGGTCGCCGCGCCGGTGATGACGTCGCCGAGCTCGGTCGCGGCCTCTTCCCGGGTGATCGCGCCGTCGGCGATGGCCAGGAGCAGGTCGCCGGAGTCGTGCATCGCCATGTCGACGCTGTCGAGAAAGATCCGGGCCCGCGCCATCCCCGCCGAATCGATCTCGCGGTGATCCGGCCGCGGCGGCGCGCCGACGGCGTTGACGTGCTGGCCGGGCCTGAACCAGGCGCCCTCGACCAGGGGCTCGCGCGACGGGGTGAGCGTGCAGACGATGTCGGCCTCGGCGAAGACCGCGGCGGGCGAGGCGGCGTGGTCCACGATGAGGGTCGGGAAGTCCGCGGCGATCTGCTCCATGAAGCGGTAGACCGTGGCCGCGGTCCGCGACCAGACGACCACCCGTTCGATCGGCCGGACCTCGAGATGCGAGCGGACGTGTTCGACGGCGAGGGCGCCCGCGCCGACGAGGCCGAGCACGCGGCTGTCGGGGCGCGACAGGTGCCGCGACGCGACGGCGCTGGCCGCGGCCGTGCGGATCCGGGTGGGGATCTGTCCGTGCAGGATCGCCGCCGGCGCCCCGGTCTCCTGCGACACGAGCACGATCACCGAGCGCTGGGTCGGAAGGGAGCGGGCGGCGTTGTCCGGAACGTCGGCGAGCAGCTTGATCACGGCGAGGCCCTGGCGGTCGGCCAGCGCCGGCATCGCGAGGAAGGCCGCCGAGCTGGACGGGAGCGAGAGCGCGACCGCCGCCGGCTGCGCGGCCGTGCCGGCGGAGACGTCGGCATGGGCCGCCTCCACCGCGGCGACGACCTCGGCCATCGTCACCAGGCCCTGGATGTCCGAGCGCGACAGCAGGAGCGTCGTGGTCGGGGCGCGGGCGGAATCGGGTCTGGAATCGTCTTGCATCGGCGGTCCTGTCGGGTTTCGCGTGACGTTCGCGGTTTCTGTCGGCCGAGGCCTCACGTCCTTCGTAGGCTTCACCCTGAGAAAGATTGTGTACAATGTCAAATTATTTTGAAGACAATATTCCGGACATTACGGCCCCCTCGGCTTCCTCCTGAGCGAAAATATTTTATTCTCAAATGGTTGACCATGCCTCGGGGGCTGCTATTGTCGACAGCCCCTGTGCGGACTGGGGGCTGTCAGGATGAAATCGACTCATGGATCGGAGTCGGAACCGTCGGTGGAAAAGGTGGCTGAACCTGTGAGGGCGCGCGAAGCATCGGGCGAGTCGAGGGAGCGGGGCGGCAGCCTTCCGCCCGTGGAGCAGCGCGTCTTCAACGATGTGGTGAAGGCGATCTACGAGCAGCGGCTGCGACCGGGGGCCAAGCTCGGCGAGGAGGCGCTGGCGGCGGCCTTCTCGGTCAGCCGGGCGCGCATCCGGCGGGTCCTGCTGGCGCTGTCCCACCAGCGGCTCGTCGAGCTCATTCCTAACCGCGGAGCCTTCGTCATCAAGCCGACCGAGGATGACGCGCGCGACATCTTCCGCACGCGCCGGCGCCTCGAGGAGCTCGTGGTGCAGCGCGTCGCGGCGCATCCCGACCCCGCGACCATCGGCCGGCTGCGCGCGCATGTGGACGGCGAGGCCCTGGCGCGGGAGAGGGGCCAGCGGCGCGAAGCCATCCGCATGTCCGGCGAGTTCCACACGACGCTCGCGCATCTGTCGGGCAGCCGCGTGTTCCTCGACACGCTGGAGCCGGTGCTGCTGCAAAGCTCGCTGATCCTCAGCCTCTATGGCGGGGGGCTGATGACGAGCTGCTCCGTGGAAGAGCATCATCGGATCATCGACGCCCTCGAACGGGGCGACGCGGCGGAAGCCGTCGATCTGATGAACCGGCACCTGACGCATCTCGAAGACACCCTGCGCCTCGACATCGAGGAAGACGAGGAGCCGGATTTCGCCGCGATCTTCAAATAGGGCGGCGGGCGATCGACGGGTCCCTGCCGTGATCGGGCGGATCGCTCCCGGAGAGAATCGCGTCTTCCGCGAAGCGATCCGCGCCGCTGTCCGACGCCTGTAGGGGGCGCTTGCGGACACTCCTACGTTTCCGGCTCCCCGCCCTGAAGATGCGCGGCTGGCGGAGGGTCGCGGTCGCCAAGACCCTGCGGCTGGATGCGCAGGGCGCGCAGCGCGTTGAGGATCACCGCGACGTCGATCAGCTCCTGAAGGAGCGCCCCCTGCACCGGGGAGAGATGGCCGAAGGCCGCCGCGACCATGCCCGCGACCGAAAGGCCGATGCCGGCGACGACGCTCTCCACCGCGATGCGCCGGGCGCGCCGGGCGATCTCGATGCCGGGGCCGAGACGGTCGATCCGGTCGACGAGGAGCACGACGTCCGCCGCCTCCGCCGAGGCCGCCGCGCCGCGGGCGCCCATGGCGACGCCGACGTCGGCGGCGGCGAGGGCGGGGGCGTCGTTCACCCCGTCGCCCACCATCATCACCGGGCCGTTCTTGCGTTCGCTGAGGACGAGGAGGACCTTCTGGTCCGGAGTCAGGCCGGCGCGCAGGGCGTCGAGGCCAAGCCCCTCGGTCACCCGTTCCGCGACCTCCGCCCGGTCGCCCGTCGCGAGCAGGATGCGCGCGATCCCCTGCCGGCGCAGTCCGTCGAGGAGCGTCGGCGTCCCCTCCCGCAGGGCATCGGCCATGACGATCCGGCCGGCCAGACGCCCGTCGACGGCCACGGCGACGAGCACCGATCCCGCCGCGAGCGCCGGCAGAGGCTCCGGCGCGCGGCCGAGCCGGCCGAGCACGAAATCCGCGCCGCCCACGACGACGGCCCGGCCCTCGACGGTTCCGCCGACCCCCTCGCCCGGCCGTTCCGTCACCTGCGCCGGCAGGGGCAGGGAGAGTCCGCGGGCCCGCGCGGCCGCGACGATCGCCTGGGCGACCGGATGTTTCGACGCCTGGTCGAGCGCGGCGGCGAGCCGCAGGATCTCCGCCTCGGGGATGTCGTCGAAGCGCTCGATGGCGACGATCTGCGGCCGGCCGTCGGTGAGGGTGCCGGTCTTGTCGAGGATGAGGGTGCGGATCCGCGCCATCGCCTCCATCGGCTTCGCGCCCTTGATCAGCACGCCGAAATGCGCCGCCCGCGACAGGCCGGCGACGAGGGCCACCGGGACGGCGAGGATGAGCGGGCAGGGGGTGGCGACGACGAGCACCGCGACGGCGCGGATCGGATCGCCCGTCCCCTGCCAGGCCGCGCTCGCAAGCGCGAGGGTGACGGCGAGGAAGCCGAGCGACCAGCGGTCGGCGAGCCGCGACATCGGGGCCTTGGAGCGCTGCGCCTGGGCGACGAGCCGGACGATCCCGGCATAGGTGCTTTCCCGGGCGCGCCGCGTCGCCACGAGCTCGAAGGCCTCGCCCGCGTTCGTCGCGCCGCTCATCGCCTCGTCCCCCGCGACCAGCCGGACGGGAAGCGATTCGCCGGTCAGGGCGGAGGCGTCGAGGAATGCGGTCGGCGAGGCGATCACCCCGTCCACCGGCGCAACGTCGCCCTGCCGGATCAGGAGCCGGTCGCCGGGGACGATCGTCTCGAGCGGCGTTTCTTCGATCGCGCCGTCGCGAAGCCGGGTCGCCGTGCGCGGCGCCCGGGACAGCAGGCCGGTCATCTCGCGCCGGGCCCGCCCCTCGGCGAAGCTCTCGAGGAAGGTCCCGCCCGAATACATGAGCGCGACGACCGCCGCCGCCAGCGTCTCTCCGAAGACGAGCGCCGCCGACATCGACAGGGCGGCGACGATGTCGAGGCCGACCTCGCCGCGCCGGAGGCTGCGCACGATCTCGACGAGAAGGGCGGCCAGCCCCGGCGCGACCCCGGCGGTCCAGGCGAGGCGGGCGGCGTCCGCATGGCCGGCCAGGCGAAGCCCTGCGCCCCCGACAAGCCCGAGCAGCGCGATTCCGAGCAGCGCGCGCTTGATGCGGTCCGCATTGGCGCCTTCCAAACCGATCACCCCCCGTCGCCCGAGGCGGCGGGGCCTCTGGCGAAGACCCCCATCGCCCGGAACGCCGAAATACCATCGCGCAATGGGTCCGAGACGTCGAGCCTCGCGTCCGGCAGGACGGCCGCCGTCTTCCGCGCGGCAGGACAGGATATGGCGCCCCGGCCGAGATTCTTCACGAATACTTTCCCCTGGTCCGGTTCTCTTCCGGCGTCTGGATGCGCGCCCAAGCTGACGACGACCTGAAGCGGCTCCTGCCCGCCCGATCGGCTGCCCGGGCTAGGCGGCGTCCCGATCCGCCCGCGCGTCCCGCCGGGACAGCCTGCGGCGCAGCAGCCTGCCGAGCAGCAGGGCGATGACCAGGCTTGCGGCCAGGCCGGCGAGGAACCAGCCGAGGTCGTCGAGGAAATCGGCCAGCGCCAGGAGGCTGCCGCGGAAGGCCCAGCCGATCGCGACATAGCCGGCGACCCAGACCGCCTCGCCGAGGACGGCCGTCGCCGTGAACCGCCGCCAGTCCATTCCGAAGACCCCGGCGATCAGGTTTAGCGGCGGGCCGAGCGGCGAGACCAGCCAGCGGCTGAGGAAGATTCCCACGCCGCCTCGCAGCCGAAAGAACGCTTCCGCCCGGCGCAGCGCCTCGGAGGACCGGCGTGCGATCAGCCGCGGGCCGCCGAGCCGCCCCAGTCCGTATCCCGCCTGGTCGCCGAACACTGCCCCCGCCAGCGCCGCGACGAGGGCCGAGGTCGCGTCCAGGTCCCCGCCCGCCACCAGCGCCCCCGCGACGAGCAGGGCGAGGGACGAGGGCAGCGGCACGCCGAAGCAGCCGAGCGCCGTCACCAGGAAGAGCGCCGGCGCGCCGTAAAGGCTGACCCAGGAAAGCAGGGCCTCGCTCACGGCCGGGGATCCGGCTCTCGCCCCTCCGCGGCGCGCGCTCGCGCGATCTCGGCGGCGAGCGCGGCTTCGACCTCGGCCACGCTCCTGCCGGTGCGCTGCGCCACCGCGTCGAGGGTCAGCCGCTGGCGCAGGCCCGGATCCAGCCCGACCGCGCGCATAAGGTCCTCGCGCGGGACGTCGTAGTTGTGCGCCACCTGCCCGATGGTCATCCAGCCCTGGAGGGATGCCTCCGCCTGCCAGTGGAGCGCGCGCGCCCCGAGGCGCAGCCCGAAGAGCAGCGTCACCAGCAGCGACAGGCAGAGCGCCGCGGCCAGCATGGGATGTGTCCGCCAGGCCTCCGCGAAACGCCTCATCGACCAGCCCTGCCGCATGCGTCCTTTCTTCCGCCCTGTCACGAAGGGAGGATGGGAGAAAATCTACGGCCGAACGCTTCCACGAACCAGACCACCGGGGAAGGCGCCCGCCGTGGCGTCTGCCGCTCGCAGGATTTGCAAGGCGGCCGAAAGGCGCGCCGGCCTCCCTCCCGGCCCCTTGGGTCCAGCCCGGATCCCGGCGGCGGTGCGTAGGATTTGTAATCGAAGGGCGGCAGGGTTAGAAGGCGAATCGGATCAGGCGTTTGGACGCCTGCGGTCCAGCTGGGCGCCTGTGCGGCGCTTTCGCGCGCCGGCGTAGCACAGCGGTAGTGCAGCGGTTTTGTAAACCGAAGGTCGGGGGTTCGATCCCCTCCGCCGGCACCACTTTCCCCTTTCGATCTCCTTCACGCCGCGCCGCCCGCCGGGCCGAGGCCATCGCGGCCCGGCGGGGGCCTCGATGTCAGGCCGGCTCGCGCGCGCTCGTCTCGACGATGCGATCGGCGGCCTTGCCATGCACCTCCTCGTAGCGGTCGAAGGCGGCGTCGAAGGCGCCGACCCCTTGGGTCGCCGCGCGGACGTCCCCCGCCAGGCCGGCCAGGGCGGCGGCGGGGACCAGCGCCTCGAACACCTCCCAGCCGCGGGCCTCCGGGTCGGGGCCGAAGCCCAGCACCTGGCCCTTGAGCGCCGCGACGATGGGCCCGAAGGCGCCGGTGAAGGCGGCGGGCGCGTGGATGCGCACCTTGTGGATCGGCTGGAGCAGCACCGGACCCGCCGCCGCCAGCGCCTCGGCCACCCCCCGCTTGCCGGCGATGCGGAATGCCATGTCGGAGCTGTCCACCGAATGAGCCTGGCCGTCGGTCAGCGTCACCGCCACGTCCGCCACCGGAAAGCCGAGTGGGCCCTTCTCCATGGCCTCGGCCGCCCCCGCCTCCACCGCGGGGATGTAGTTCCTGGGCACCGCCCCGCCCTTCACCGTCTCTGAAAAGGAAAAGCCCGCGCCGCGCGGGGCGGGGGCGACGGTCAGCCGCACGTCGGCGAACTGGCCCGCGCCGCCGGTCTGCTTCTTGTGGCGATAGGCGGTCTCCCGCGCGCCCGAGATCGTCTCGCGATAGGCGGGCGCCGGGTCCTGTTCCGTCACGTCGAGGCCGAAGCCGTCCTTCAGCCGCGCCTTCAGCAGCCGCAGGTGCAGCGGCCCCTGCACTCCGACCCGGGCGCCCCCGGTGACCGGATCCTGGGCGAGGGCGAGGCCTGGGTCGAGCTCGGCGAGGGTGGCGAGCGCGCCGGAGAGCTTGATCCCCTCGCGCTCGACCGCCGGCAGCAGCAGGCGCTCGAACATCGGCGCGGGCGCGGCGAGCCAGGCCGGCGCGGGATGCGCCGCCGCGCCGTCGGCGAGCCGGCCGGGCGCCAGGTGGTCCGCCTTGACCGCGCAGGCGATCTCGCCCGCGCCGAGCCCCTCCAGGTGCCGCTGGTCCCGCGGATCGGCGGGCAGGAGCTGGCCGGGGGCCTTGCCCGCGACCGGCCGCGCCGCGGTCAGCGCCTCGAAAGCCCGGATCCAGGCGGTGCGGCCCACATGCTTGCGGTAGCCGCCGGCGAAGATCGCCGCGAGCGGCGGCTCGGAAAGCCCGGCCTGGGCCTGGAGCCGGGCGCGCAGGACCTCCGGCTGCGGCGCCTCGTGCCGCAGCGCTTTCAGCAGCCGCAGCACGCCGTTGCCGTGCAGCGCCGAGCCCAGCAGCGCCTCGATCATCCTGTTCTCGGCCAGGGCCTTCGCGCAGAGGCCGTAGACCTCCTCGGTCGGGGGCTCGTGGCCCTCCACCAGCTCCTCCAGCAGGTGGTCGTCGAATTCCGACAGATGCTCCAGCATCTCGTCGCGCGCCTCGTGCTCCCGCGAGGCGAGGCCGGGCGGCAGCGCGATCATCTGCGAGGGGGCGTTCTCGCGCCAGGACCAGGCGCGCTCCGACACTAGGTCGACCGTTCCCGTCACCCGGTCCCCCTCGCGGATCGGGATCTGGCGCAGCAGGATGGGATGGGCGGCGTAATCCTGAAGCGCCGCGACCAGGTCGCGCATCCGGCCGCGGGCCTCGTCCACGCGGTTGACGAGGATCAGCGCCGGCGTGCCCGCCGCCTCCACCGCTCGCAGGTAGGGCGCGGCGAGGGGGGCCGCGTCCGGATCGGGCGCGACGCAGATCACCGCCACGTCGGCGGCGAGCAGCGCCCCGAGGGCGACCGGCAGGAACTCGACCGAGCCCGGCGTGTCGATCGCCTGCCAGGCCTCGTCGAGATGGGAGAAACCCACCACCCGCGATTCGCCCGGAGGCGCGGGAGGCGGGGCCGCGCCTTGCAGCGCCGCAAACCGGTCGACCAGCGTCGACTTGCCGACGTTCGACGCGCCCAGAACGGCGATCACGCGGGTCATGGCCTTCCTCCGTTTTTCGTATCGTTTGCGACGATCATGGAGAAGGGCCGTCCCGAACGCCAGCCTTGCGTGCGGGCGCTCCCCGGGGAGGCGCGACGTCCGGGCGGCCGGCCCCGGCCGAGGGGCGGTTGACGCGGGCGCGCCGGGAGGGCCATTCTCAGGCTGACGAAAAGACATGCGGAGCCCGGCACGTGGGAGAGGTCAAGCGCGCGGGCAAGGTGCCCCGCCTGCATCTGGACGACGCCAAGGCGCGGCTGAAGCGCATCGGCGTCATCGATATCGGCTCGAACTCGGTCCGGCTGGTGGTCTTCGACGGGGTCGCCCGCAGCCCGGCCTATGTCTACAACGAGAAGGTGCTGGCGGGCCTCGGCAAGGGCCTCGCCGAAACCGGGCGGCTTTCTCCCCAGGGCTGGGAGCGGGCCATGGCGGCGCTGCGGCGCTTCGCCGCGCTCGGCCGGCGCATGAACGTCTCTGGCATGATCGTCGTGGCCACCGCGGCGGTGCGCGAGGCCGAGGACGGTCCCGCCTTCTGCGAGGCGGCGGAGCGCGAGACCGGCCTGCGCATCGACGTGGCGAGCGGCGGCGAGGAGGCGCGGCTGGCGGCCAAGGGGGTGCTGCTGGGCTGGCCCCGGGCGGAGGGCCTGGTCTGCGACATGGGCGGCGCCTCGATGGAGCTCGCCGAGCTCCGGCATGGCGAGATCGGCGAATGCGCCACCTCGCCCCTCGGTCCCCTCAAGCTCGCGGACCTCACCGAGCAGGAGGCGGTGGACAAGGCGATCCGCAAGGGGGTGAAGGCCCTCCGGAAGGCCGTGCCGGGGCCGGCGCCGCGGCTGTTCCTGGTCGGCGGCTCCTGGCGGGCGATCGCGCGGATCCACATGGAGCGGATCGATTATCCGCTGAAGGTGCTGCACGGCTACGCCCCCCCGGCGCCGGCGCTGATGGAGACGCTCGCCTGGATCCGGGAGCAGGACCAGGCGCGGCTCTCGTCCGTCTCGGGCGGCTCCTCGGCGCAGCGGCTGTCTCTGGTGCCCCTCGCCGCCCAGGTCCTGGCGGAGCTGCTGCGGCGGATCGAACCCGGGCGGATCACCATCTCGGCCTATGGCCTGCGCGAGGGGCTGCTCTATCGCCACATGCCCGAGGAGATGCGCCGCCTCGACCCGCTGGTCGAGGCCACCCGGCACATGGAGCAGCTCATGGCCCGGGCGCCGGGTTTCGGCGACGCGCTCTTCGCCTGGCTCGGGCCGCTCCTGGCCGACCGGCGGCCGGAGGAGCTGCGGCTCGCCCACGCCGCCTGCCTGCTCCACGACGTGAACTGGCGCGCCCATCCCGACCACAGGGGCGAACTCGCCTTCGAGACGATCATGCGGGCGAACATCGGCGGAGTGAACCACGCCGAGCGGGTCTATCTCGGGATCGCGCTGCTCAACCGCTACAAGGGCTCGGCGGCGGAGGAGGAGATCGGCCGCTACGCCGAGCTGATCCCGAAGGATCTGGCGACGGACGCGGTGGTGCTCGGCCGGGCGATGCGGCTCGGGGCGATGATCTCGGGCGCGGCGGTCGGCGTGCTGGAACATGCCTCGCTCGCCGTCGAGGGGCGCAAGCTGCGGCTGGCGCTGCGCGGCGAGGCCAAGGATTTCGCCGGGGAGGCGGTGGACCGGCGGCTGGCGGGGCTTGCGTCGCGTCTGGGCCTGGAGCCGGAGATGGCGCTGGAGGACGAACCGGCGTAGCGGCGCAGGGACGATTGGGGAGCGGCCTTATCTTCAAGCCGCTCCCGACTTCCCCCCCAAAGACTTGGGCCAGCGCCGCGAAGAAGCGCAGGTTGTCGTCAGGCCCTCAGGCCGCCCCACCCGCTTTCATTCCTCTTCCGCGGCCACAGGATACGCGGGTCCGATGGGGCGACGCAAACCAAATTTCGCCCCGCAAATCGCGAATGCGCCGATGCAGAGGCCGAATGGCGCGTCTTGGGCGGGATTGCGCCGAGCCGCCCCTTCGCCTAAACGGCTGTTCGCGATCCGGACCGGAGTTGGAGCCCATGCGTCTCACCCAGTACTTCCTTCCCGTCCTGAAGGAGAATCCGGCCGAGGCGCAGATCGCGAGCCACCGGCTGATGCTGCGCGCGGGCATGATCCGGCAGGCTTCCGCGGGGATCTATTCCTGGTTGCCGCTCGGCTACAAGGTGCTGCGCCGGCTGGAGCAGATCGTCCACGAGGAGCAGCAGCGCGCGGGCCACATCCCGCTGCTGATGCCCACTCTGCAATCGGCGGATCTCTGGCGCGAGAGCGGGCGCTACGACGACTACGGCGCCGAGATGCTGCGCATCAAGGACCGCCACCAGCGGGACATGCTCTACGGGCCGACGAACGAGGAGCTCATCACCGACATCTTCCGCTCGGCGGTCGGGTCCTACAAAGACCTGCCCCTGACGCTCTACCACATCCAGTGGAAGTTCCGCGACGAGGTGCGGCCGCGCTTCGGGGTGATGCGGGGGCGCGAGTTCCTGATGAAGGACGGCTACAACTTCGACCTGACCGTCGAGGACGCGCTGCACGCCTACAACCGCCACATGGTGAGCTATATCCGCACCTACGAGCGGATGGGGCTGAAGGCGATCCCGATGCGCGCCGACGGCGGGCCGATCGGCGGCGACCACACCCACGAGTTCCTGGTGCTGGCCCCCACGGGCGAGAGCGCGGTCTTCTACGACAAGGCGGTGACCGACCTGACCCTGGGCGACCGCGAGATCGACTTCCACGACCGCGGCCAGGTGGCGGAGATCGTGGCGACCTGGACCGCGCCCTATGCCCGCACCGACGAGCGGCACGACGCGGAGGCCTTCGCGGCGATCCCCGAAGACCGGCGGGTCGAGGGGCGCGGCATCGAGGTCGGGCAGATCTTCTTCTTCGGCACGAAATATTCCGAGGCGATGAAGGCGCTGGTGACGAACGAGGCGGGCGAGCGGGTTCCGGTCCAGATGGGCAGCCACGGCATCGGCGTCAGCCGGCTGGTGGGAGCGCTGATCGAGGCCAACCACGACGAGCGGGGCATCATCTGGCCCGAAGGGGTGACGCCCTTCCATGCGGGCGTCGTCAACCTGAGGCAGAAGGACGAGGCCTGCGGGGCGGCCTGCCTGTCGATCTACGCCGCGCTGCGGGCCGCGGGGCTCGATCCGCTCTACGACGACCGGGACGAGAGCGCGGGGGCGAAGTTCGCGACCATGGACCTGATCGGCCTGCCCTGGCGGATCACGGTGGGGCCGCGGGGCCTGGCGGCGGGCAAGGTGGAGCTGACGAGCCGCCGCACCGGCGCGAGCGAGGAACTGTCCCCCGAGGCCGCAGTGGAGCGGCTGAAGGCGATCTACGCCGGGGTCTGAGCCGGAGTCCGGCCCCGATTTTCACGCGTGAAATCAGGATCAAGTAACTGATATTATTCTGAAATCAGAAAAGCGTCAACCGAATGGCAATCTTGGTTGACGATTCGTTCGCCGCTTGCGGACAGCCTGCTTCGGCGGCGGACGACCCCTTCTTCGGGTATCTGGCGGCGCAGGCAGGCTCGAGGACGGCTGCACGGGGCGCGGCGGTCGCGGCGTTTCGGCGCGGCCGTCCTGCGGGCGGGACGGATCGGCGCAGGAAGCATGCCTTCGGGGAGACCTCGGCGAAACGCTCCAGCGCGGTCGCATCCGACCCGTTCCTGGTCAGGAAGGCCAGGGCGAGGGCGCAGACGACAGGGCGCGCGCTTTCGCGCGCGGGGGCGGCCCGTCTCGAAGACCTGGGGCTTCGGGAGAGAGGCTTTGAGGGAGGTCCCTCAAATCGTCCGGCTCCTGCGGCGCAGGCGCGGGCGCGCCGGGCGGCTCGCGGGGTGAAAGGGGGGGAGAGGACGGCGGATTCGAGCTGACCGCGGGCGGAGGGCCGGGCGCGCGGCCGGCAGGCCGGGCGCGAGCGCGTGGGGGGCTACCAGGCCACCCGGTCGCCCCGCCAGTCGAAGAAGCCGCCGCTGTCCGCCGCGCCCAGGCCGTCGATCACGCCGAGCAGGTTCTGCGCCGCGGTCTCGGGCGTCACCGCGGGGCGCGTCCCGAGGTATTTCGCCGTGAGCGCGCTTTCGACAGTGCCGGGATGCAGGGCCACGACCACCGCCTCCGGGCGCTTGCGGGCGATCTCGATGGCGGCGGTGCGCACGATCTGGTTCAGCGCCGCCTTCGCCGCGCGGTAGGAGATCCACCCGCCCAGACGGTTGTCCCCGATCGAGCCCACCCGCGCGGAGAGGAGCGCGAAGACGCTCCGCCCGCGCGGCGGGAGCAGGGGGGAGAAGTGCCTCAGCAGAAGCGCGGGGCCGATCGCGTTCACCGCGAACTGCGCCGCCATCGCCTCCGCCTCCAGGGCCGCGAGGGTCTTCTCCGGTCCCCGGCCCGAGATCTCCAGCGCGCCGGTCGCGACGAGGATCATGTCCGCCGACCCGCCGGGCCCGAGACGCTCGCGGGTCCGGGCCGCGGCCCGCGCGACGCTCTCCGGGTCGGTGAGCTCGAGCCCGTCCCGGGACCGCGACAGGCCGATGACCTCCGCGCCCCGCGCCTGCAGCGCGCTCGCCAGCGCGGCCCCGATCCCCCCGCTCGCCCCGATCACCACCGCGCGCATCCCGCCCTCCTCCGTCGGTCTCTGGCCATCCGCCCTCCGCCTCGGCGGACAGGGCGCTCCCGGCGGGTCGCTCGCCTCTCCGCCGGAGCGCCTTCCTTATCGCCGATCCGGCCGTCGCGATGGGGGCCTTTTCACGCAGGCCCGGAATCGGCGATAGGGGAGGCGGCGAAACGCCTCAAGGAAAGCCAGGAATGCCCGAGATCAGACGCTTCGAATCCAGCGGCCGCATGAGCCAGGCCGTCGTCCACGGCGACACCATCTACCTTGCCGGCCAGGTCGGCGAGGGCGCCGACGTCGCCGCGCAGGCCAGGTCGGCCTTGGCGGAGGTCGAGCGGCTGCTCGCCCTCGCCGGAGGGGCCAAGTCCTCGATCCTGTCGGTCACCATCTGGCTCGCCGACATGAAGGACTTCGCCGCCATGAACGCCGTCTACGACGCCTGGGTGGACAAGGAGAACCAGCCGACCCGCGCCACCGGCGAGGCCAAGCTCGCCACCCCCGACTATCTGGTCGAGTTCATCGTGGTCGCGGCGAAGATCTGACGGCCCCGGCGCGGCGGCGGCGCGGCGCGGGCGGCGGGCGTCAGCGCAGGTTCACCCGCAGCGCCGCGGCCGCCGCGAAGGGGGCGAGGGCGAGGATGCCGCAGGAGAGCCCCGCGAGCAGCAGGAAGGCCGGCCAGGGGTCGCCCCCCCCGGCCGCCTCGCCCACCGCCCGCGCCCCGAAGATCAGCGTCGGGATGTAGAGCGGCAGCACGAGGATCGAGAGCAGGAGCCCGCCGCGCCGCATCCCCACCGTCACCGCCGCCCCGATCGCGCCGAGGAAGCTGAGGCCGGGGGTGCCGATCGCGAGGCTCGCCGCGAGCCAGGGCCAGGCGGGGGCCGGGAGGCTGAGGGTGAGCCCGAGGAGGGGCGCGGCCAGGGCCAGCGGCAGGCCGGTGGTGAGCCAGTGGGCGAGCGCCTTGACCGCCGCCGCCGCTTCCAGCGGCAGGGGGGCGAGGGCGAGGATGTCGAGGGTCCCGTCCTCGGCGTCGGCCTGGAACATCCGGTCGAGGGAGAGCAGGCAGGCGAGCAGCGCCGCGATCCAGAGCATCCCGGGCGCGAGCGGCGCCAGCGCCGCCCCCTCGGGCCCGACGCCGAAGGGGACGAGCAGCACCACGATCAGGAAGAAGGCGATCCCGAGGCCCGCGCCGCCCCCGCTGCGGAGCGCGAGGCGCAGGTCCCGCGCCAGGAGCGCGAGCGCCGCCCTCATGGCCGGCCCCCCCGGACGGGGGCGGGGAGGCGGGGGGCGGGGAAGCGGGGGGCGGGCCTCACATCCGCCCCGCGAGGAACGGGTCGTCGGAGGCGGCCGCGGCATGGCCTGCGCGCAGCGGCTGGAGGCGCAGGGCCTCGGCGGCGGGCAGGCCGAGGTCGACGTGGGTGGCGATGAGCGCCATGCCGCCTCCGGCGCAATGGGCGGCGACGAGCCCGGCGAAGGTCGCGGTGGTCTCCGCGTCGAGCGAGACGGTGGGCTCGTCGAGCAGCCACAGCCGCCGGGGCGCCAGCAGCAGCCGGGCGAGGCCGAGCCGGCGCTTCTGCCCTGCGGAACAGGCGCCCGCCGGCCGGTCGGCGATGGCCGAGAGCCCGAAGGCCGCGAGCGCCGGGGCGACCGCCCCGGGGGCGGCGCCGAACATCCCCGCCCAGAAGCCGAGGTTCTCCGCCAGGGTGAGCTGGGCCTTGGCCGCGTCGAGGTGGCCCGCATAGGCGAGCCGCTCGCCGAAGCCTTCGGGATCCGCGCGCCGGTCGACGCCGTCGAGCCGGGCGCCTCCGCCGGCCAGGGGCAGGAGCCCGGCGAGGGCGCGCAGGAGGGTGGATTTCCCCACGCCGTTCGGCCCGCGCAGCAGCAGCGCGCCCCCCGGCGCGACCGAGAAGCTGAGGCCCGAGACGACCAGGCGGCCGCCGCGGCGCAGGGAAAGATCGGCGACGTCGAGCCCCATCCTTCCGCTTTAGGCGCAGGCCGGCGCCGCGGCAAGGCACCCCTGCGCGGGGCGGGGCCTTGAGGGACTCCGCCCCGCGAAAGCCGGCCCCGCCGTCGGTTCGGGCGGGAGCTTTCCGGCCCAGAGCCGAAAGTCGCCAGGCGCGGTTGCAGGGGTCTGGCCCGTGCTGTCAATGGCTCTGACGCCCCCGAAACGCCTCGTTCCGGGAGCGATTCGCGGTCAGGGATCACGGCGAAGTCCTGCAGCGAGCCTGCGCCCCGGATTTCCGGGTCGGACTTTCAGGCTTCCGCCTCAGCCCTATGGCTCCGGCTTCCGCCTCGGGATCACGGCTCCGCCTTCCGTTTCAGGCTTCCGGCTCCGACGCGCTTGCGGGCATGTAGAGATCGCCGTCCGCGCGGTACTTCGCCGCCATGGCCGCCAGGCCTTCCTTCTGGGCCTCGGCGCGGATGTCGTGGGAGATGCTCATGGAGCAGAACTTCGGCCCGCACATCGAGCAGAAATGCGCGAGCTTGTGCGCCTCCTTGGGCAGGGTCTCGTCATGGAGCGCCCGCGCCGTCTCGGGGTCGAGGGAGAGGTTGAACTGGTCCTCCCAGCGGAATTCGAACCGGGCGCGGCTGAGGGCGTCGTCGCGCAGCCGCGCGGCCGGATGGCCCTTGGCGAGATCCGCCGCATGGGCCGCGATCCTGTAGGCGATCACGCCCGTCTTGACGTCGTTCCGGTCCGGCAGGCCCAGGTGCTCCTTGGGCGTGACGTAGCAGAGCATCGCCGTGCCGAACCAGCCGATCATCGCCGCGCCGATGCCGCTGGTGATGTGGTCGTAGCCCGGGGCGATGTCGGTGGTCAGCGGCCCGAGGGTGTAGAAGGGCGCCTCGCCGCAGACCGCGAGCTGGCGGTCCATGTTCTCCTTGATCTTGTGCATCGGCACGTGGCCCGGGCCCTCGACCATCACCTGGCAGTCCCTGGCCCAGGCGATCCGCGTCAGCTCGCCCAGGGTGTCGAGCTCGGCGAACTGGGCCGCGTCGTTGGCGTCGGCGATCGAGCCGGGGCGCAGGCCGTCGCCCAGCGAGAAGGACACGTCATAGGCCCGGGCGATGTCGCAGATCTCCTCGAAATGTTCGTAGAGGAAGCTCTCGCGGTGGTGGTGGAGGCACCATTTCGCCATGATCGAGCCGCCGCGGCTGACGATGCCCGTCACCCGGCCCACGGTCAGCGGCACATGGGCGAGCCGCAGCCCGGCGTGGATGGTGAAATAGTCCACCCCCTGTTCGGCCTGTTCGACCAGCGTGTCGCGAAACACCTCCCAGGTCAGGTCCTCGGCGACGCCGCCCACCTTCTCCAGCGCCTGGTAGAGCGGCACCGTGCCGATGAAGACCGGGCTGTTGCGCAGGATCCAGTCGCGGATGTTGTGGATGTTGCGCCCGGTGGAGAGGTCCATCACCGTGTCCGCGCCCCAGCGGATGGCCCAGACCATCTTCTCCACCTCCTCGGCCATGGAGGAGGTCACGGCGGAGTTGCCGATGTTGGCGTTGATCTTCACGAGGAAGTTCCGCCCGATGATCATCGGCTCCAGTTCGGGATGGTTGACGTTGGCGGGGATGACGGCGCGGCCGCGGGCCACCTCGTCGCGGACGAATTCCGGGGTGACGTGGTCGGGGATCGCGGCCCCGAAGGCTTCCCCGTCCCGCGCCGGCGCGGCGCTCCGGGCCGCCCGGCCGAGGTTCTCGCGGATGGCGATGAACTCCATCTCCGGGGTGACGATCCCGGCGCGGGCATAGGCGAGCTGGGTGACGGCGCGGCCGGCCCTGGCCCGGACCGGGGCGTGGCGCAGGGGGAATTCCGGCGTCAGCCGCGCGCCCGCGGCGAAGCCGTTGTCCTCGGGCCTCACCCGGCGGCCCTCGTAGGCCTCCGTGTCGCCCCGCGCCGCGATCCAGGCCGCGCGCGGCCGCGCCAGCCCCCGGTCGAGGTCGATCGTCTGGTCCGGGTCGGTATAGGGGCCGGAGGAATCGTAGACCCGCAGCGGCGGCTCGCCGGCCGTGGGGTGCAGGGCGATCTCGCGCAGGGGCACGCGCAGGTCCGGGTGGCGCTCGCCCGCCGCGAAGACCTTGGTGGAGGCCGGCAGGGGGCCCGTCGTGACCGGGCGCGTGACCGGGTTTATGACCGGGCTCGTGTCTGGGCTTATGACCGGGCTTATGGCCGGACGCGGCGCGACGGCTTCGGGATCGGCGCTGGGGTGGGATGTCACGTGCGGGCTCCTCGCGCGGTTGGCCTTGGAGATCCGGCCCAGGACGCGGGGAAGGACGTCGCCCGTCCTGGCGGACCAGGGATCCGCCCGAGCGCTCGCACCGTCCCTACGCCAGCATGAACTGGATCAGGTTCGATGGGTCACTGCGCTGCCTTGCGGCCCAGCAGACTCTCAGCCCCTTGTCGGGACTCCCCTGGTGAGCCTTCAGCTTCGCCCCGTCCCTGCGGGATGTCAACCAAGCGCGAGGGGGGCGGAGGACAGGCGCCTCGAAGCGGCCGTCCCCGCGCAGATGCGGGGGAGCCGGGAGGCCGCCACGACCGCGGCGCGGAACCCTGCGCCGATCAGGCGGCGCGCCCGGGAGAGCCCCGTCGGTCCGGAGTGAGGGCCCCCGTGAAAAGAGGCCGCGCCCTGAAGGCTGCGGGACTGTCCGGCCAGGCCCGCTTCGTCCGCAGGGCGGACAGGGTTTTTGTCAGAGGGTCGTCGCTGCGGAAAAGGGCCAGGGAAGAGGTCCTCTGCGCAGGTCGAGGCCGGCGCAGGTCGCGCCCCGCCGACCGCTCCGACACGGCGCTGGCCATCCCGCCTGCGTCCCCTGTCTGACGGGGGCGGATACGGGCGGCGCGCCTCAGGGAGGCGGCTGTCCGATGTCATTTCTGGTATTCCTTGGTATGCCAATTGGCCTTGCCGCCTTGCGAGGGTTCGGGAATTGCGTCATACCGACTCTGTTCTAGCGCACCCCAGCCAGCCGCCCGGAGGCCTTCATGACCGTCTATGTCGGAACCGATTCCGCCAAAACGCGCCGCACGCTGACCGTCGGCGGCGCCTCCTACGCCTATTACAGCATCGCGGCGGCGGAGGAGGCGGGCCTGGGCGACTTCAGCCGGCTGCCGGCCTCGCTGAAGGTCGTGCTGGAGAACATGCTGCGCTTCGAGGACGGCAAGACCGTCCACGTCGCCGACATCAAGGCCTTTTCCGACTGGGCGAAGCAGGGGGGCAAGAACCCGATCGAGATCGCCTATCGCCCGGCGCGGGTCCTGATGCAGGACTTCACCGGCGTTCCGGCGGTGGTCGACCTCGCGGCCATGCGGGACGGGATCAAGGCGCTGGGCGGCGATCCCCAGAAGATCAACCCGCTGAACCCGGTCGACCTCGTCATCGACCATTCGGTGATGATCGACGAATTCGGCAACCCCCGCGCCTTCCAGATGAACGTCGACCTGGAATACGAGCGCAACATCGAGCGCTACCAGTTCCTGAAATGGGGCCAGAGCGCGTTCAACAACTTCCGGGTGGTGCCGCCGGGCACCGGCATCTGCCACCAGGTGAACCTCGAATACCTCGCCCAGACGGTGTGGACCGACACCGATCCCTCGGGCGAGCTGGTCGCCTATCCCGACACGCTGGTGGGCACCGACAGCCACACCACCATGGTCAACGGCCTCGCCGTGCTCGGCTGGGGCGTGGGCGGCATCGAGGCGGAGGCGGCCATGCTCGGCCAGCCCGTCTCCATGCTGATCCCCGAGGTCGTCGGCTTCAAGCTGACCGGGCGCATGGTCGAGGGCACCACGGCGACCGACCTGGTGCTCAAGGTCGTGCAGATGCTGCGCAAGAAGGGCGTGGTGAACAAGTTCGTCGAATTCTACGGCGAGGGTCTCGACCACCTGCCGCTCGCCGACCGGGCGACCATCGCCAACATGGCCCCCGAATACGGCGCCACCTGCGGCTTCTTCCCCATCGACGACGAGACCCTGCGCTACCTGCGCAACACCGGCCGCGACGAGGACCGCATCGCCTTGGTCGAGGCCTACGCCAAGGAAAACGGCATGTGGCGCGGCGCGGACTACGCGCCGATCTACACCGACACCCTGCATCTCGACATGGGCGAGATCGTCCCCGCCATCTCGGGGCCGAAGCGGCCGCAGGACTACACGCCGCTCTCCGTCGCCGACCAGGGCTTCTTCAAGACGCTCTGCGAATACCGCGGCGTCGACATGTCCGCCGCGGCCGAGGAGATGGCCGAGGAGGGCGGCGTCGCCGTCGCCATGAAGGACCCGCGCAAGACCGTCCAGGTCGAGGGCCAGGACTATTCCATCCGCGACGGCTCGGTGGTGATCGCGGCGATCACCTCCTGCACCAACACCTCCAACCCCTACGTCATGATCGGGGCGGGGCTGGTGGCGCGCAAGGCGCGCGCGCTCGGCCTCACGCGCAAGCCCTGGGTCAAGACCTCGCTCGCCCCGGGCTCCCAGGTGGTGGCGGAATACCTCAACGCCGCCGGGCTCCAGGAGGATCTCGACGCCCTCGGCTTCAACCTCGCGGGCTTCGGCTGCACCACCTGCATCGGCAATTCCGGGCCGCTCGGCGATCCGGCGATCTCCAGGGCGATCAGCGACAACGACCTGGTGGCGACGGCGGTGCTGTCGGGCAACCGCAACTTCGAGGGGCGCATCAGTCCCGACGTGCGGGCGAACTACCTCGCCTCGCCGCCGCTGGTGGTGGCCTATGCGATCGCGGGCGACGTCAACGTCAACCTCACCACCGAGCCCCTCGGCGTCTCGAAGGACGGCAAGGAGGTCTATCTCAAGGACATCTGGCCGACCGCCCAGGAAGTCGCCGACCTGGTCGAGAAGACCGTGACCCGCGAGGCCTTCCTGCGGAAATACGCCGACGTCTTCAAGGGCGACGCGCGCTGGCAGGCGGTCGAGACCACCGACAGCGAGACCTACGACTGGCCGGCGTCCTCGACCTATGTCCAGAACCCGCCCTATTTCCAGGGCATGAAGCCCGAGGCGGGCGCCATCCAGGACATCGTCGACGCGCGCATCCTCGCGGTGCTGGGCGACATGATCACCACCGACCACATCAGCCCCGCGGGCTCGTTCAAGGCGACCACCCCGGCGGGCAAGTACCTGACCGAGCGCCAGGTGGCGGTGCGGGACTTCAACAGCTACGGCGCCCGCCGCGGCAACCACGAGATCATGATGCGCGGCACCTTCGCCAACATCCGCATCAAGAACGAGATGCTCGACGGGGTCGAGGGCGGCTACACCAAGGGGCCGGACGGCCAGCAGACCTCGATCTTCGACGCCTCCATGGCCTATCAGGCGGCCGGCGTGCCCCTCGTCATCATCGGCGGCGTCGAGTACGGCGCGGGCTCCAGCCGCGACTGGGCGGCCAAGGGCACGGCGCTGCTGGGGGTGAAGGGCGTCATCGCCGAGAGCTTCGAGCGCATCCACCGCTCGAACCTCGTGGGCATGGGCGTGGTGCCCTTCGAGTTCACCGAAGGCATGAACCGCAAGACCCTCGGCCTGACCGGCGACGAGGTCGTCACCATCAAGGGGCTGGCGGGCGACCTGAAGCCGCTCTCGATCCTCACCGCGACCATCGCCTATGCGGACGGGACGGTGAAGGAGATCCCGGTGAAGTGCCGGATCGATACGGCGGTCGAGATCGAATACGTCGAGAATGGCGGCGTGCTGCACTACGTGCTGCGCAACCTCGCCAAGGCCGTCTGACCGGTCCTCGGGATCACGTCGGCGCGACGCGCCGGCGATCGCCCGAGACGCCCGGGCGCGCGCGGCGTATCCTGTGGGGTGCGCCGCGTCGCGTTGTGAGGCGGCCGGACTTTGGGGACCGGTTCGGATCGCGGAGCCGGCGCGAGGTCTCCGAGGATGAGCCATGACCGCGATGAACATCGTCCGTTTCCGCGTCAAGCCAGGCCGGGCCGCGGATTTCATCGCCCACCACGAAAAGGTCGCCCGCGACACCTTCGAGGGCTTTCGCCGCTTCAGCCTGGTGCGGACCGGGCCCGACGCGTTCTGCGTGGTCGGCGAATGGGAGAGCCTCGACAAGCTCGCCGCCGGGCGTCCGGCGATGATCCGCACCCTCGACGGGATGCGCGACATGCTGGAGGACCTGGGGCTGGGGCTCGGCGTCACCGATCCGGTCTCGGGCGAGGTGGTCGTCGAGATGGACGGCCCCGCCGCGGACAAGGCGTTGGAAAGCGCGCCCGCCGCGCGCAAGGCGGCGGAAAGCGCGCCTGCCGCGCGCAAGGCGCCGGAGCGCGCGGGCGGGGCCCGCTGAACGCCGGGGGCCAGGCGCTCGCGAAGGCTTGACTTTCCGTCGCAGGGCTCGGGCGGTAGTGCTTTAACGGGTCCCCGCCCGAGGTCGAGATGCGATTTCTCCAATCCCTGCTTGTGGTTGTCACGCTCGCCGCGCCTGGCGCCGCCGCGGCGCAGCGCGTGCCCCCGGTGGTGGTGGAGCTTTTCACCAGCCAGGGCTGCGTCTCCTGTCCGCCGGCGGACGCGGTGTTCCGCACCCTCGCCCAGCGGCCCGACGTGCTCGCCCTCGCGCTGCACGTGGACTACTGGGACTATCTCGGCTGGCAGGACATCTTCGGCCAGCCCGCCAACAGCCGCCGGCAGCGGGCCTATGCCGCCGCCGACGGCAAGCGGTCGATCTACACGCCGCAGATGATCATCGGCGGGGTCGACCGGGTGATCGGCTCCGATCTGGCCGAGGTGGAGGCGCGGGTGGACGCCCAGGCCCCCCTGCCGCGGCGGGCCATGATCGACCTGACCCGGGACGGCGACACCGTGCGGCTGCGGGTGGCGCCCTCGGACGTGAACGGCGCCGGGGCGGCGGACATCCATGTGGTGCGCTACGTGCCCGAGGCGGTGGTCTCGATCGAGGCGGGCGAGAACGCCGGCCAGCGCATCGCCTATTCCAACATCGTCACCGACTGGCTGACCGTGGGGCGCTGGGACGGCGCCACCCCGGCCGAGCTGACCTTCGAGGCGCCGGGGAGCGAGCCGGTGGCCGTGCTGGTCCAGCGCGAGCGGCTCGGCCCCATGCTCGCCGCCGCGACCCTGCCCTGAGGCCGTCCCACGGGGCGCGCGGCCTCGGGGAGATCTCTGCGAAACCCTGGGGCGTGGTGGGTTTCGACCCGTTCACACTCCTGAACGCCAGGTTGAGGCCGCAGAATATATTGAGGGATTTCAATATTCTGACCCGATTTTCACGCGTGAAAATCGGGCCCGTCCCGAAGGGTCGCAGCCTGGGGGGAGGGGTTTTCGCTGAGGTCTCTCAGAGATCCTTGCGCCAGCGCCGGTGCAGCCAGAAATACTGGCCGGGATGGGCGCGGACCTGGGCGGCGAGGCTGTCGTTGAGCGCCTGGGTCATCTCGGAGGCGGTGGTGTGGGGGATCGGCGCCTCGAGCGTCACCTGCATGGTGAGCCCGTCCGCCGCCCGCAGGCCGTAGCCGGGGATGAGCAGAGCCCCGGTCCGCAGCGCGAGGTCGGCGGCGAGGGTGAGGCTCGGCGCCGGGCGGCCGAGGAAGTCGAGCTGGGGCGCGCGCCGGTCGTACTGGTCGACCAGCATCGCCACCGCGCCGCCCTTGGCGAGATGCCCGAGCAGGCCGCGCAGGCCGGCCGGGCCCTTGGGGAACATCGGCCGGCCGCCGAGCTCCAGCTCGCGCACGTAGGGCGCGTCGAGATAGGGGTTGTTGAGGGGGCGATAGACGCCCGCGACCTCGCGCCCCAGCGCCTCGGCCGCGGCGGCGCGGCCTGCCTCCCACTGGCCGAAATGGCCGGTGACGAGCAGCACCGGCCGCCCTGCGGCCCGGGCCTCCCGGGCGGCCTGGAGGCCCGGGCCCTGGGCCTCGCCCCAGGGGCGGCGGGCCTTGAACTCCGCCATGGAGAAGATCTCGACGAAGGTCCGGCCGAAGGTCTCGCCCGTCTCGGCCGCGATCCGGGCGCGGGCCGGGGCGTCGAGCTCGGGCAGGACGTAGGCGAGGTTCGCCTCGACCCGGCGGCGGAACTTTGGCACGCCGGTCACGATCCGCCGGCCGAGCCAGCCGCCGAAGGCGACGCGGGCGCGCCAGGGCAGGGCGCGGGCGATGCCGAGCGCCGCCGCGGCGGGAACCCAGGCGGCGCGCTGGCGCCAGACCGAGCGGCGGCCCATCAGCGGAGCCGCGCCAGGCGTTGTCGCACGCGGTAGCCGAGCAGCCCGGCCGCGGCGGCGCAGCCGAGGCCGGTGCCCAGGAAGAGCCCCGCCTCCTGCAGGGGGGTGCGGAAGGCGAGGAAGAGGGCCGTCGGGATCATGATCGCCCAGAAGGCCGCCATGTAGGCCGCGGTCGTCGCCCAGGCGTCGCCGAGCGTGCGGGCGGTCTGGCCGAGCACCACCTGGGCCGCGTCGAAGATCATGGTGACCGACAGGATCACGATCAGCGGCGCCGCGCGCAGGATCAGGCCTTCGTCGCGGGTGAAGAGCGCCACGGTCTGGGGCGCGAGGGCGAGCAGGACGAGGCCGAGCAGCAGCGCGAGCCCCATGGCGAGGGAGAGGCCCGCGAGGGCGAAGTCCCGGGCGCCGTCCGGGTCGCGCCGCCCCGCCGCCTGGCCCACCCGGACGCCGGCCGCCACCGACAGGCCGAGGGCGACCATGAAAACCGCGGATTCGACGTTGTGCAGGATCGCGTAGGCGGCGAGGGCGGTGGGGCCGAGGATCCCCGCCGCCTGGTTCAGCGCCGCGAAGGCGACGGTCTCGAAGAAGAAGGCGGCGCCGGCGGCGAGGCCGATCCGGCGCATCTCGCCGCCCGCGCGCCAGCCGCCCGGGCCCCAGGGGCGGAAGAGCCCGCCGATCCGGCCGCGGAACTCCGGCAGGCGCAGCATCCAGAAGATCAGGCCCGCGGCCATGACCACCCGCGACAGGGTCCCGGCGAGGGCCGCGCCGGTCGCGCCCATCGCCGGCAGGCCGAGGCCGCCGTCCACCAGGAGGAGGCAGAGCCCGAGGTTGGCGAGGGTCGCGGCGGCGGTGGCGACGAGGCCGGGACGGGTCCGGCCGCCGCCTTCCAGCCACATGGAGGCGCCGACGAAGAGGATCTGGAAGAACGCCCCGGGGGCGAGCCAGCGCGCCACCGCGCCGCCGCCGGCGGCGAGCTCGGGCGCCTGGCCGATGGCGGTCAGGATCGCCTCTCCGGCGAAGACGGGCAGGGCGCCGAGCGCGCCCACCAGCCCCGCCCACCAGAGGCCGCGCAGGGCGATGTCGGGCAGGCCGGGCTCGCCCGCGCCCGAGGCCCGCGAGGCGACCGACAGGATGCCGGTCATCGCCCCGATGCCGGCCACCATCATCGGCATGAAGATGCCCGCCCCGAGGGCGAACTGGGCGAGGGCGAGGGTGTCGCGCCGGCCGACGAGGACCACCGCGGTCAGCGCCATGGCGAGGGTCCCGGCGCGGGCGAGCATGACCGGCCAGGCGAGCGCGAGCAGCCCGGCCCAAAGGCCGGCCACGCGCCGCGGGGCGAATCCCCGCCGCTCGGCTGCGGTCGATGTCGTCATGTCCGGTCCGGGCCGCACGGGCGCGCGGCGCCGGTCTCCTCCCCCTGCGGCCGTCGGGCGCGGCCTGATTCTAGTGCTTGATCGGGTTGATCATCATGACCATCTGCCGGCCTTCCAGCCGCGGGATGGCCTCGATCTTGCCGAATTCCGTCACGTCCCCGGCCACCCGTTCGAGCAGCTTGCGGCCGAGATCCGCATGGGCCATCTCGCGGCCGCGGAAGCGCAGCGTGATCTTGACCTTGTCCCCGCCCTCGAGGAACTTGATCACCGACCGCATCTTGACGTCGTAGTCATGGGTGTCGGTGTTGGGGCGGAACTTGATCTCCTTGATCTCGATGATCTTCTGCTTCTTCCGCGCCTCGGATTCTTTTTTCTGGGTTTCGTACTTGTACTTTCCGAAATCCATGATCTTGCAGACGGGCGGCACGGCGTTCGGCGAGATTTCCACCAGATCCAGCCCGGCCTGGACGGCCAGGGCCATGGCCTTTTCCGGCGTGATGACGCCGATGTTCTCGCCCTCCGCGCCGATGAGACGGATTTCGGGCGCGCGCACGCGCTCGTTGACGCGGGGTCCGGTGTCGCGCGTGGGCGGGGCGTTGTGGGGTCTGCGGGCTATGGCCTTCAGGTCCTTCGATCGTTGATCCGACGAAAAAAACCGGGACCTTGGCCCCGGGCCGCAAGAAGATAGTGGAGAAGTCGCCCGAAGGGAAGGGCCGGCGAGGGCGCCGGGGCGATCCATCGCAGGGTCCCGAACGGCGGGCGCAGGCGTCGGTTGCGGGTTGCAATTCCGCTCGCGCGCCCCGCATCTAGGCGCGCGGGCCTCCGTCCGCGACCCATGTGAGACGTGCAGGAGATTCCACATGCCGCGCATCTTGATCATCGCCGTGGCGGCGGTCGTCGTCGCCTTCGGCCTCTACTGGGGCTTCGGCCGCAAGGAGGAGCCGGCCCCGACGGTGGGCATGCCCCCGGTCGAGACGCCGGCCGAAACCAAGGCCGAACAGGCGGCCCAGGGCGCGCAGGATGCGGCCAAGGCGGCGGGCGAAGCGGTCGGCGAGGCCGCGGGCGCCGCGGGCGCGGCCGTGAAGGAGGCCGCCGAAGCGGTCAAGGACGCCGCGGGCGACGCGGTGGACGCCGCCGGCAAGGCGCTGGAAGAGGGCGCGGCCAAGGTCGACGCGACCGTCGACGGCGCCGCCGAGAAGGCGGAGGAGGCGGCGCGCGAGCCGGTCCAGGTCACGCCGGCCCCGACTCAGGCTCCGACTCCGGCCCCGGCTTCGACTCCGGCCCCGACCCCGACCCTGCCCACCGAGCCGACCGCGCCGACGCCCGTCGCGCCGGGCGTGACCCCCCAGGCGCCCACCCCCGTGACCCCGAGCGACACGCCCGAGGCGCCCACCCCGCCCAATCCGCCCCAGAACTGACGCCCCGGCGCTGACGACCCGGAACTGGCCCGCGCCCGCAAGGGCCGGGCCGACGCAGGCCGGACCGCGGCCTGCGTCCTTCTCCTCAGGAGAGGCTTCGCGCGAAACGCTCGATGCGCAGGCAGGCGTCGATCAGCGTGTCGTCCGCCGCCGCATAGCTGAGGCGGAAGTACGGGCTGAGGCCGAAGGCTGCGCCGAAGACCGCCGCGACCCCCTCGGCCTCCAGCAGCTCCCGGCAGAACTCCTCGTCGGAAGATATGAGCGCGCCCTTGGGCGTGCGCTTGCCGATCAGCCCGGCGATGGAGGGATAGACGTAGAACGCCCCCTCCGGCGTGGGGCAGTCGATGCCCGGGGCGTCGTTGAGCATCTTCACCACCAGGTCGCGCCGGCGCAGGAAGGCGGCGCGGGCCTCGGGGATGTAGTCCTGCGGGCCGGTCAGCGCCGCCTCGGCCGCCCACTGGCTGACCGAGCAGGCGTTGGAGGTGGACTGGCCCTGGATCGTCACCATCGCCCGGATCAGGTCGCGGGGGCCGGCGGCGTAGCCGATGCGCCAGCCGGTCATCGCATAGGCCTTGGAGACGCCGTTGACCGTCAGCGTCCGGGGCAGCAGCCGCGGCTCGATCTCCGCCGGGGTGCGGAAGACGAAGGGCGGATAGGCGATGTGCTCGTACATGTCGTCGCTCATCACCCAGACATGGGGATGGGCGAGAAGCACGTCGGTCAGCGCGCGCAGGCGATCGGCGTCGTAGCCCGCGCCGGTCGGGTTCGAGGGCGAGTTGAAGATGAACCACTTCGTCCGGGGGGTGATCGCCGCCGCCAGCGCCTCGGGCGTGATGCGGAACCCGGTCTCGATCCCGGCCGGCACGATGACCGGCGTCCCCCCGGCGAGCGTCACCATGTCGGGATAGCTGACCCAGTAGGGCGCGGGGATGACGACCTCGTCGCCGGGGTTCAGGGTGGCCATCAGGGCGTTGTAGAGCGCCTGCTTGCCCCCGGTGGTGACGATCACTTGGTCGGGGGCGTAGTCGAGGCCGTTCTCCCGGGCGAATTTCGCGGCGACGGCCTGGCGCAGCTCGGGGATGCCCTCGGGGCTGGTGTAGCGGGTCTCGCCCCGGTCGATCGCCGCCTTGGCCGCCGCGCGGATATGGTCGGGGGTGTCGAAGTCGGGCTCTCCGGCCGAGAGCGACACCACGTCGCGGCCCTCGGCGCGCAACTCTCGGGCGAGCGAGGTGATGGCCACCGTGGGGGATGGCTTGATCCGGGCGAGCGCGTCGGACAGGAAGGCCATGGGGGCTCCGGTTTGCAATGGGGGGCGGCCCGTCTTAGGGTCCGCCGCGCCGCCGCGCAACAGCGGGCGGTCCCAAGGGCCAGAGGGGAGCCAGACCATGACCGAACCCGTCGCCGCCAGCCCCGCCGAGCCTCACGACATCCGCCTGCGCCGGTTGAGGATGCGCAGCTGGCGGCGGGGGATGCGCGAGATGGACCTGTTGCTCGGGCCCTATTCGGACGCCGAGCTCGCCGCACTCTCCGCCGAGGTTCTTGACGACTACGAAAGGATGTTGTCGGAAAACGATCAGGACCTGTACCTCTGGCTCACCAAGGGGACAGGCGCCCCGGAGGCGCACGTCCCGGTCCTGCGTCGCATCGCCGCCTTCCATCGGATCGCCTGGGGCGCCTGACTGCGCCTGTTAACGCGCCGTACAGTTTTATGGGCGAGGGTGCGACCGTTGTTCAGGCGGAGAGAGTGATGAGCGTGCACGCTGCGGTCGCGAATATTTCCGGTCCCTCCGTGGACGAGGATTTCCTCGGCTCCTACCTCGAGACCCTCGCCATGGTCGAGCGCCTGCACCGGCTGTTGCTCGACGTGGTCAAGGACGAGTTCGAGCGGCTGGGGATCATCGACATCAATTCGGTCCAGGCGTTGCTGCTGTTCAACGTCGGCGAAAACGAGGTGACCGCGGGCGAGCTCAAGACCCGCGGCTACTACCAGGGCTCCAACGTCAGCTACAACCTCAAGAAGCTGGTGGAGTGCGGCTACATGCACCACCAGCGCTGCGAGGTGGACCGCCGGGCGGTCCGGGTGCGGCTGACCGACCGGGGCCGGCACATCCGCGGGGTGATCGCGGACCTCTTCCATCGCCACGCGGAAGGCATCCTCAGCCGCGAGGTCCTGGGGGACATGCGGCTCGCCGACATCAACGCCAGCCTGCGGCGGATGGAGCACTACTGGACCGACCAGATCCGCTACATCTACTGATCGGGCCGGGCGGTCGCCGCCCGACTGTTGCCTTTCTGCTTGTCTGCGGAACTTTGCCGCGGCGCGGCGCAGCCGGCATGACAACGGCTTGGGAAAGGTGCTAAATTGCCTGCAAAGAGGGTTTTCCGCGGATTGCGATTCGCATTGACCCGATAAAGGTCGAGCAACCGCGGTTGAGGCTTCAGGCGGCGTGATGGGCACACCGAAGGACATGGTTCCGTCGCATGGACACGCGTCCGTGGACGCGCGCATCGGCGATATCCTGCGCGGCGAGCGCGCAACCCTGGGGCGATCGCTGCTCGACGTGCAGCGAGAGCTGAAGATCCGGGCGATCTACATCGACGCCATCGAGAACGCCGACGTCACGGTCTTTCCCAACAAGAGCTTCATCGCCGGCTACGTGCGGTCCTACGCCCGGTATCTTGGGCTCGACCCCGAGGCGGTGCTGATGGTGTTCCGGGCCGAAACCGGGCTTGCGGAGACCGGACTTGCGCAGGCCAGGCTTGCGCAGAGCGGGATTGCGCAGAGCGGGCGCCGCCGCGCCGCTCCGGCCGGGCCCGGGGTTTTCCGTCCCGACTTCCCCCTCGCCGAGCGGCGCCGCCGGGGCCTGCCCCTGCCGCCCCTGTCGGCGCTCGGCTCCGTCCTCGCGCTGGCGGCGCTGGCGGGCGGGCTCGGCTACGGCGGCTGGGCGGTGCTCCAGAACGTCCAGCGGGTGCAGTTCGCCCCCGTGGAGGAGGCGCCGGCGGCGCTCGCCACGATCGAGACCCTGCCGGCGCCCGAGACCCCGGCCGTCGAGGCGGCGGAGCTCGGCGACCTCGCGCGGCCCGTGGCCGCCGCCCAGCTGGCGGAGCTCTACCGCAAGCAGGAGCTGGAGGTGCCGATCCTCGCGCCCCGCGACGGGCCCATCGCCGCCATCGACCCGGCCAAGGTCGGCCTGCTCGCCCAGGCGGCCGCGACCCCCGTCGCGCCGGCCGCCCCCGCAGCCCCGGCGGCCCTGGCCGAGGCGGCGGGCGCCGCCTTCGGCCCCGAGGCCCCGGCCGCGCTTGTCCCCGCCGCCGCCGGTCCGGTGACCCTGGTGGCCGAGCGCGCCGCCTGGATCCGGGTCTACCGCGCCGACAAGTCGGTGATCTTCGAGAAGATCCTCGAGACCGGCGAGACCTACGCGCCCCCTCCCGAGGCGGCGCCGCCGCTGATCTGGGCGGGCAATTCCGGCTCGGTCTACGTGCGTATCGGCGAGACCCTGCGCGGGCCCCTGGGCAACGGCACCCGGGCGGTGAAGGACGTCTCGCTCGACCCCGCCGCGCTCGCCACGAGCCTGCCCGAGGCGGCGGCCGCGCCCGAGGTGGTGTCGCGCGCCTTCGACCCCACGCATGTTGCGGTGCAATAGCCGCGGGCGCGTGACTCTCGGGCCCGGCTGGCCTATGGTCCGCGGCGACCGAGCCTGAGCGGAAGCCCCCATGTCGCACAATCCCGTCCGCCCCTGGCGCAACATCGACCGCCGCCGGTCGCGCCGCATCCATGTGGGTTCGGTGCCGGTGGGCGGCGACGCGCCGATCAGCGTCCAGACCATGACCAACACGCTCACCCATGACGTGAAGGCCACGGTCGAGCAGATCCGCCGCTGCGTCGAGGCGGGCGCCGACATCGTGCGCGTCTCCTGCCCGGACGTGGAATCCACCGCGGCGCTCAAGGAGATCGTGCGCCAGAGCGCCGTGCCGATCGTCGCGGACATCCATTTCCACTACAAGCGCGCCATCGAGGCGGCCGAGGCGGGGGCCGCCTGCCTGCGGATCAACCCCGGCAACATCGGCTCGCCCGAGCGGGTGCGCGAGGTGATCAAGGCCGCCCGCGACCACGGCTGCTCGATCCGCATCGGGGTCAACGCCGGGTCGCTGGAGCGCCACCTGCTGGAGAAATACGGCGAGCCCTGCCCGGAGGCGATGATCGAGAGCGGCATGGACCACATCCGCATCCTCGAGGACAACGACTTCCACGAGTTCAAGATCAGCGTGAAGGCCTCGGACGTGTTCCTCGCCGCGGCCGCCTACCAGGGCCTGGCGGAGGCGACCGACGCGCCGATCCATCTCGGCATCACCGAAGCCGGCGGGCTGATGTCGGGCACGGTGAAATCCGCCATCGGCCTCGGCAACCTGCTCTGGATGGGGATCGGCGACACCCTGCGCGTCAGCCTCTCCGCCGATCCGGTGGAGGAGGTCAAGGTCGGCTTCGAGATCCTCAAGGGGCTGGGCCTGCGCCACCGCGGCGTGAACATCATCTCCTGCCCCTCCTGCGCGCGACAGGGATTCGACGTCATCAAGACGGTGGCGGAGCTGGAAAAGCGGCTGGAGCACGTCAAGACGCCGCTGTCGCTGTCGATCATCGGCTGCGTGGTCAACGGCCCGGGCGAGGCGCTGATGACCGACCTCGGCTTCACCGGAGGCGGCGCGGGTTCGGGCATGGTCTACATGGCCGGCAAGCAGTCCCACAAGATGAGCAACGCCCAGATGATCGACCACATCGTCGAGCTGGTGGAGAAGCGCGCCGCCGACATCGAGGAAGCCCAGGTCCAGGCGGCGGAATAGCCGCCCCCGATCGCCCGAGGACCCGCTGGCGCAGCGCCTGTCGGCGCGCTACGCTTTCGCACGGCGCCCCCCGCGGCGCAGGGTCATGAGGGCGGTCGGTGAGTCGGTCTGATATTCTGAAGCGCCTGCCGGAGACCTTTCGCGACTGGCTCGGCGAGCGGCGGGTCGAGGAGGTCGAGTGCATCGTCCCCGACATCGCCGGCATCTCCCGCGGCAAGGCGATGCCCTTCGCCAAGTTCGCCCGCGAGGATCGGATGTACCTGCCGACCTCGATCTTCCACCAGACGATCTCCGGCGACTACGTCGACATGCACGACGTGAACCAGTGGACCGAATCCGACATGGTCCTGACGCCGGACTATTCCACCGGCACCGCCGCGCCCTGGGCGGACGACGTGACGCTCCAGGTCATCCACAACGTGATGAACCTGAACGGCGATCCGGTGCCGGTCAGCCCGCGCAACGTGCTGAAGCGGGTGGTGGCGCTCTACGCCGAGGCGGGATGGGCGCCCGTGGTGGCGCCCGAGATGGAATTCTACCTCATCAAGCCGAACCTGAACCCGAACGAGCCGATCGAGCCGCCGGTCGGCCGCACCGGGCGGCAGATGGTCAGCCGGCAGGCCTATTCCATGTCCGCCGTCGACGAATACGGCAAGGTGATCGACGACATCTACGAATTCTCCGAGGCTCAGGGCTTCGAGATCGACACGATCATCCAGGAGGGCGGCGCCGGCCAAGTCGAGATCAACTTCCTGCACGGCGATCCGGTCAAGCTCGCCGACCAGGTGTTCTTCTTCAAGCGCACCATCCGGGAGGCGGCGCTGCGCAACAACTGCTTCGCCACCTTCATGGCGAAGCCGATGCAGGACGAGCCGGGCTCGGCCATGCACATCCACCAGTCGGTGCTCGACGTCGCCACCGGGCGCAACGTCTTCACCGGCGAGGACGGGGGGGCGACCGACCTCTTCCGCGCCTTCATCGCCGGGCTCCAGCGCCACCTGCCGACGGTGGTCTGCATGCTCGCGCCCTACGTGAACAGCTACCGCCGCTTCGTGCCCGGAGGGGCCGCGCCCATCAACCTCGAATGGGGCCCGGACAACCGCACCACCGGCATCCGGGTGCCGATCTCGGGGCCCGAGGCCCGGCGGGTGGAGAACCGTGTGGTGGGTATGGACTGCAACCCCTACCTCGCGCTCGCCGCCTCGCTCGCCTGCGGCTATCTCGGGATGAAGGCGCGGCTCACCCCGCGCGAGGCGGTGGCGGGGGAGGCCTATCACCGGCCCCGGGCCCTGCCGCGCGATCTGCTCGCCGCGCTCGACCTCTTCGACAACTGCCCCGAGATCACCGCGACCCTCGGGGACGAATTCTGCGGGCTCTACAAGGCGATCAAACGCGACGAGGTGGAAACCTTCCTGCGGGTGATATCGCCCTGGGAGCGCGACCACCTGCTGCTGAACGTCTGACCCGGGTCGAGGCTTCAGGGAGGCCGGAATGACCAGGAGAGGGGCGATCTGCGCGGCGGAGGGTCGGGGACGGGCCGTCCTCCCCGGGCGTTCCGGCGCGCGCGGGGCGACGTGCGCCCCCGTCGCCCAGGAAAGGGACGGCGGCGTCGAGCCGCTCCGGCGGGCGGGCGCGGCCGCCCTCGTGCCAGACGATGGACCTCGGGCCGCGGTTCCGGGCAGCCGCTCCCCCGCGCACGCGCGTCCGCCCGGGACAAAGTGGATGGCTTGCCAGGCCCCCCGGCGCTCTTCCCCGCGCGCGCGGCCAGCCTGGGGGCCCCGGACGCTTTCCCAAAAGGCCGGGCCCTTCGCCGCCCGCCGCCTGCGCGGGCTCCTGGGGGCGCGCCGCCAGACCCTTCGCGTCCGGCCGCGCGCGGCCGGGCGGCCGGCGGCGTCCTGATGGGCCTCGACCTCCTGACGGCCAACGATCGGCCGGGAGTCCATGCGCCTTCCTGGTACGCCGAGACCGCGCCGGCCTTTGGGCCCTTCCCGGCCCTGACGGGCGAGACCGCGGCCGACGTCTGCGTCATCGGCGGCGGCTACACCGGCCTTTCCGCGGCGCTGCACCTGGCGGAGGCCGGGTACGACGTGATCCTGCTGGAGGCGAACCGGCTCGGCTGGGGCGCCTCGGGACGGAACGGCGGGCAGGTGAGCCCGGGCCAGCGGCGCGACCAGATCTGGCTGGAGGCGGCCGCGGGCCGCGACCGGGCGCGGGTCTTCTGGGAGCTGGCGCTGGAGGCGCAGGCGCTGGTCCGCGGGCTTGTCGCCCGGCACGGCATCGACTGCGACCTGACCGACGGCATCGTCGAGGCCGCCCACCGGCCGGCGGACGCGGCCGAGCTGGCGGACTACGGGGCGCACCTGGCCCGCGTCTACGGCTATGACCAGACCCGCGTCCTCGACCGGGGGGGCGTGGCGGCGCTGCTCGGGACCGAGGCCTATCCCGGCGGGCTGTTCTTTCCCGAGGCGGCGCATCTCCACCCGCTCGCCTATGCGCTCGGGCTCGGGCGGGCGGCGGCGGCGGCGGGGGCGCGCCTCCACGAGGGGTCCCGCGTCCTGCGCCGGCAGGGGGGACGGGTGGAGACCGCGGCGGGCGCCGTCCGGGCGCGGCATGTGGTGGTGGCCTGCAACGGCTATCTCGGCGGGCTGGAGCCGGCGGCGGCGGCCCGGATCATGCCGATCAACAACTTCATCCTGGTGACCGAGCCGATGGACCCGGCCCGGGCGGCGGCGCTGACGCCGGGCCGGGCGGCGGCGGCGGACACCCGCTTCGTGGTGAACTACTGGCGGCTGACCGCGGACAACCGGATGCTCTTCGGCGGCGGGGAGAGCTACGGCTACCGCTTTCCCCGGGACATCGCCGGGCTGGTGCGGCCGCGGATGCTCGGGGTCTATCCCGGCCTCGCCGACCTGCGCGTGACCCATGCCTGGGGGGGGACCCTCGCCATCACCACCAACCGGATGCCGGCCTTCCAGCGGCTCGACGCCCATGCGGTGGCGGCGGCGGGCTATTCGGGGCAGGGGGTGGCGACGGCGACGCTCGCGGGCAAGCTCATCGCCGAGGCCCTGCAAGGGTCGGCGGAACGCTTCGACCTTTTCGCGGGCCTGCCCCAGCGGGAGTTCCCGGGCGGCCCGCTCCTGCGCTGGCCGCTGCTGGTCCTCGCCATGAGCTGGTACGCCCTGCGGGACCGGCTCTAGAGCGATATCCAACCGGACGGACTCGTCCGGTGATCAAGATATTGCTTCAAATCGAACAGCTAGAGCGGGCCACCCGGTGCAGCCGGGTGGGACTCCGCTCCAGGGGTCCCGCCGCCGCGTGATTTCACGTGTGAAAATGGGGTCAAGTTGCTGAAATAATTTAGGAAATGAAATTTCGTCAACCCGATGGCAACCTTGGTTAAGGCGGCGGCCGGGGGGAAGAGGCGCCCCGGAACGCAACAGGGCGGGTCCGAGGACCCGCCCTGTCCGATTTTCGCCAGGGGCGCGGATCAGGCCGCGATCAGGCCCATCTGCTCCAGCTTCAGGATGACCTGCTGGGCGCAGTAGTCCACGTCCATGCCCTCGGTCTCGAGCCGCAGCTCGGGGGTCTCGGGCACGTCATAGGGGTCGGAGATGCCGGTGAACTCCTTGATCTTGCCTTCGCGGGCAAGCTTGTAGAGCCCCTTGCGGTCGCGCTTCTCGCATTCCTCGATCGTGGTCGCGACATGGACCTCGACGAAGGCGCCGAAGGCCTCGATCTCCTCGCGCACCGCCCGCCGGGTGGTCGCATAGGGCGCGATCGGGGCGCAGATGGCGACGCCGCCGTTCTTGGTGATCTCGGACGCGACGTAGCCGATGCGGCGGATGTTGATGTCGCGATGCTCCTTGGAGAAGCCGAGCTCGGAGCTGAGGTGCTTGCGCACCAGGTCGCCGTCGAGCAGCGTCACCGGGCGGCCGCCCATCTCCATCAGCTTGACCATCAGGGCGTTGGCGATCGTCGACTTGCCCGAGCCGGAGAAGCCGGTGAAGAACACCGTGAAGCCCTGCTTGGAGCGCGGCGGCGAGGTGCGGCGCAGCTCCTGCACGACCGTGGGGAAGGAGAACCAGTCCGGGATCTCCAGCCCCTCGCGCAGGCGGCGGCGCAGCTCGGTGCCCGAGATGTCGAGGATGGTCTGGCCCTCGGCCACCTCATCGCGCGGCTCGTACTGGGCCTTTTCCTGGACGTAGACCATCTGCTTGAAGTCGACCATCTCGACGCCGATCTCGGCCTCGTGCTTGCCGAACAGCTCCTGCGCGCCGTAGGGGTCGTAGAAGTCCTTGCCCGCGCTGTTCTTGCCCGGGCCCGCATGGTCGCGGCCGACGATGAGATGGGTGCAGCCGTGGTTGCGCCGGATCAGGCCGTGCCAGACGGCTTCGCGCGGGCCGCCCATGCGCATGGCGAGGTTCAGGAGCGACAGCGTGGTGGTCTGCGCCGGATACTGGTCGAGCACCGCCTCGTAGCAGCGCACCCGGGTGAAATGGTCGATGTCGCCCGGCTTGGTGAGGCCCACGACCGGATGGATGAGCAGGTTCGCCTGGGCCTCGCGCGCGGCGCGGAAGGTCAGCTCCTGGTGGGCGCGGTGCAGCGGGTTCCGGGTCTGGAACGCCACGACCTTGCGCCAGCCGAGCTTGCGGAAATAGGCGCGCAGCTCGTTCGGGGTGTTGCGCCGGGCGCGGAAATCGTAATGCACCGGCGACTGGATGCCAATGATCGGGCCGCCGAGATAGACCGGGCCCGCCTTGTGGTGCAGGTAGTTCACCGCCGGATGGGCGATGTCGTCGGCGCCGAAGACGAATTCCGCCTCGCGCGCCTTGTTCGGGACCCACTTGTCGGTGATCGACAGGATGGCGAGGATCACGCCCTCCGGGTCGCGCAGCGCGATGTCCTGGCCCGGCTCGACCTTGCCGGCGAAGGCTTCCGACACGTCGAGCGTGATCGGGATCGGCCAGAGGGAGCCGTCGGCGAGGCGCATCTCGGTGACGACGCCGTTGTAGTCGGCCTCGGTCATGAAGCCCTTGAGCGGGTTGAAACCGCCGTTCATCAGCAGTTCGAGGTCGCAGACCTGGCGCGCGGTCAGGTCCCAGGACAGGAGCTCGCCGGCCTGGTGCTTGAGCTTCGCGGCGCTGTCGAAGGAAACGAAGAGCTCAGGGATGGGGGCGAGGTTCGCGGCCGCCATGAAATCGCCTTTCGAGGGAGAAATTTCGTCCACGACGGACGACGGATCCGCAGAGGACTCCTTGCGGGAAACGGACATGGCACACACCCACTGATGATTCGATACGCCCGCCTCCTATCAGCGCGGGCAGGCCGGGTCAAAGTTGCCGTCGGACGTTCGTGTCGTTTTGGTTTCGCAAGTGCGGCAATGCCGCAGATCCGGGCGCGCGGAGCGCCCCTGGCGGCCGTTGGGGGCCGGATCCGGGCCGGGGCCGCGCCGCCGCCCGCGGGCCTCGGGTTGATGACGGCCGAGGGACCGGCTAAGTCTCGGCGCGAATGCGCCCCAGGCCTCGGGAGACGGACATGCACATCGCCTCGGATCTCGCCGCGGCCGTGGGGAACACCCCCCTCATCCGCCTGCGCAAGGCCTCCGAGCTGACGGGCTGCGAGATCCTCGGCAAGGCCGAGTTCATGAACCCCGGCCAGTCGGTCAAGGACCGCGCCGCGCTCTGGATCCTGCGCGACGCGCTCGACCGCGGGCTGATCGCCCCGGGCGGCGCGGTGGTCGAGGGCACCGCCGGCAACACCGGCATCGGCCTCACCCTGATCGGCCAGTCGCTGGGCCTGCGCTCGGTGATCGTCATCCCCGACACCCAGGCCCAGGAGAAGAAGGACGCCCTGCGCCTGATGGGGGCGGAGCTGGTCGAGGTGCCGGCCGTGCCCTACCGCGACCCGAACAACTACGTGAAGTATTCCGGGCGCCTGGCCGAGGCGCTGAAGGACGCCCCCGGCGGGGCCTTCTGGGCGAACCAGTTCGACAACGTCGCCAACCGCCAGGCCCATGTGGAGAGCACCGCCCCCGAGATCTGGGAGCAGACCGGCGGCCGGGTGGACGGGTTCATCTGTGCGGTCGGCTCGGGGGGCACCCTCGCCGGCGTGGCCGAGGGGCTGCGGCGCTTCCGGCCGGACGTGCGCATCGGCCTCGCCGACCCGGACGGGGCGGCGCTCTACAACTGGTACGCCCACGGCGCGCTGAAGGCCGAGGGGTCCTCGATCACCGAGGGCATCGGCCAGGGGCGGATCACGGCGAATTTAGAGGGGCTGGCCGTCGACATGCCCTACAACGTCCCCGACGCGGAGGCGGTGGAGATCGTCTTCGACCTGCTCGCCGAGGAGGGGCTCTGCATGGGCGCCTCCACCGGCGTGAACGTGGCGGGCGCCATCCGCATGGCCCGGGACCTCGGGCCGGGCCACACCATCGTGACGATCCTCTGCGACTATGGCACCCGGTACCAGTCCAAGCTGTTCAACCCCGCCTTCCTGCGCGAGAAGGGCCTGCCCGTTCCCGCCTGGCTCGACGGGCCGGGACGGGCGCTGCCGGATGTCTTCGCCGGCTGAACGCGGCGCGCGGGACATGACCGGAATGCGCGGGGCGATGCGCGGCCCTGGAGGATCGCGCGCGGACGGGCGCGGTCGGGAAGGGGCGCACGCGGGCGGGCGCGGTTGGACGCTGCGCGCGGGCGCGCGCGGGCTGGGGCGCTGGCTGGCCCTGGCCCTCCTCCTGGCCCTCGCCCTGGCGCGGCCCGGGTTCGCCCAGGAAGAGGCGCTGAAGAAGCCGCCGGACTGGCAGGCGACCCTCGCCCAAGGCCAGGAGATGCTCGGCGACGCGGACGCCTCGACCGAGGACCTGGAGGCCCTGCGCGAGCGGCTGCTGCGGCTGCGCTCGGCGGCGATCGACCTCGAGTCCCAGGCGACCGGCAAGGTCACCGAGATCAACGGCCGCATCACCGAGCTCGGGCCCGTCCCCGCCGAGGGCGCGACCGAGGCGCCGGAGGTGGCGGAGTTGCGCCGCTCGCTGGGCGCCCAGCTCTCCGACGCGCAGGCGCCGGTGGTCTCGGCCCAGGACGCGGCCCGCCAGGCGGACCTGCTCATCCGCGACATCGACCGGGTGGTGCGCGCCCGCTTCACCGCCGAGCTGCGCAGCCGCGGGCCCTCGCCCCTCGACCCCCGCACCTGGCCCGACGCGGCGGATTCCGCCCTGCAGGCCGTCACGCGCTTCAACGCCGACGTCGCGGCGAGCTTCGCCGATCCGGCGGCGCGGCGGCTCCTGATCGGGCGGGTGCCCTTCGACCTGCTGATGGCGGCGATCGGCATCGGCATCGCCTTCTTCGCCCGGCGCCGGCTGGTGGGCTGGGTGGAGAACAGCCTCGCCCATGCGCACGGGCCGCGGGCGGTCGCGGGCCTGGTGGCGCTGCGCAACTTCAGCCGGCTGATCGTGCCGAGCGTGGGGGCGGGGCTGATCTTCGCCGCGCTCGACCCGGCGCGCCTGACGGATCCGGGGATGCAATCCTCGTTCTTCCGGCTGCCCGCCTTCGTGGTGGTGGCGATCGCCGCGCCCTGGCTCGCCCAGAGCATCTTCGCCCCCAAGCTGCCGGCCTACCGGCTGACGCCGCTCTCGGACGAGATGGCGGCGCGGGGGGCGCGGCTGACCCTGGGGCTCGGGCTGGTGCTGGCGGTCTACCTGCTGGTCAAGCGCTACGTCCTGGAATGGGACCTCAACGCCGAGGCGCTGACCCTCGCGGTCTTCCCCCTGTTCCTGGTGGGCGCGCTCCTGCTCTGGCGGATATCGCGGGTCATCGGCGCGATCCGGTCCGGCCTCCTCGCCTGGAACGAGGGCGGCGTCCCGCCGGAACAGAAGGTCGGCTCGGTCGGCCTCGGCCTCCTCGAGATCATCCGCGTCGGGACGCTCGCGGTGGCGGTCGCGGCGCCGGGCCTGGCGGCGGGGGGGTATCTTGCGGCGGCGAGCTACCTGATGTTCTCGACCATCTTCACCCTCGCCATCGCGGCGACGGGGATGGTGCTCTTCGACCTGCTGACGACGCTGCTCGGCGGCCTCGCCTCGGGGCCGACCGGCGAGCGCGGGACGCGCAACTTCCACCGCGAGGGCCTGATGCCCGTGGCGGTGGGCCTCGTGCTGTTCCTGCTCGGGGTGCCGTTCCTCGCCCTGATCTGGGGCGCGCGCTACGCCGACCTCGCCAATGTCCTCTACCTGCTGCGCGACGGCGTGACCTATGGCGGGATGCGCATCTCGCTCGGGATGGTCGTGACCTTCGTCCTGGTCTTCGGCCTGCTCTACGGCCTGACCCGGGTGCTGCAATCGGCGCTGCGCAACACGGTGCTGCCGCGCACGCGCATGGACGCGGGCGGGCGCAACGCCCTCGTCACGGGGGTGGGCTACATCGGCTTCATCGTCGCGACGGTGGCGGCGGTCTCCTCCACCGGCCTCGACCTCTCCAGCCTCGCCTTCGTCGCCGGCGCGCTCTCGGTCGGCATCGGCTTCGGCATGCAGAACGTGGTGTCGAACTTCGTCTCCGGCGTCATCCTGCTGGTGGAGCGGCCGATCAAGGAAGGGGACTGGATCGAGGTCGGCGGCTTTTCCGGCTACGTCCGCCGCATCTCGGTGCGCTCGACGGTGGTCGAGACCTTCGACCGGGCCTCGGTGATCGTGCCGAACACCAACCTGATCGCCGGCACGGTGCTCAACCGCACCCACATGGGCCTCTCCGGCCGGCTCCAGGTGCCGGTCGCGGTGGCCCTCGACGCCGATCCGCGCAAGGTCGAGCGGCTGCTGCTCGACATCGCCGAGAACTATCCGCTGGCCCTCTCCGACCCCTCGCCCCGGGTGCTCCTGCTCGAGATCGGGCCGGACGCCTATCTCTTCGAGATCCGCTGCTGGCTGCGGGACGTGAACTTCTCGCTCTCGGCCAAGTCGGACCTGAACTTCGAGATCCTCGACCGCCTCAGGGCCGAGGGCGTGCGCCTGCAGCCCTTCGGGCGCGAGACCTGGTCGACGCCCGCCCATGTCCCCGCGCCGCTGCCCGCCCCCGACCGCCCGCCGGGCGGTCCGACCTGAGAGCCCAACCCGCCCGCCGGGCGGTCCCATTCGAGAGGCTCTCTGGAAATCCGGGTCGATCCGACGGGTCCTCGCGTCCCGGGGCGGCGCGCCTGTCCGCCGCCCCGATCGGGACGGACAGGATCTCCCGCGAGGATCCCGGAACCTCCGCGCCAAGGCCGCCGCCGCGGGTCCGCACAGCCTCCGGGCGAAGACGCCGGCCCGGGCTCCCGGCGGCCGCCTCAGCCCGCCAGCGCCCGGGCGACGCGGGGGGCGAAATAGGTGAGCACCCCGTCGCAGCCCGCCCGCTTGAAGGCGAGCAGGCTCTCCCACATCGCCCGCTCGCCGTCGATCCAGCCGTTCGCCGCCGCGGCCTGGATCATCGCGTATTCGCCCGAGACCTGATAGGCGAAGGTCGGGACCCCGAACTCCGCCTTCACCGCCGCGCAGATGTCGAGATAGGGCATCCCCGGCTTGACCATCACCATGTCCGCCCCCTCGGCGAGGTCGAGCGCGGTTTCCCGCAGCGCCTCGGCCCGGTTGGCCGGATCCATCTGGTAGGTCTTCTTGTCGCCCCGCAGCGCGCCCCCCGACCCGACCGCGTCCCGGAAGGGGCCGTAGAAGCACGAGGCGTACTTGGCGGCGTAGGAGAGGATCGCCACGTCGGGAAAGTCGTTGTCATGCAGCGCCCGGCGCAGCACCCCGATCCGGCCGTCCATCATGTCCGAGGGACCGAGGATGTCCGCCCCCGCCTCGGCCTGGGCCAGCGCCATCTTCTCCAGCGCCGCCAGCGTCTCGTCGTTGAGGATATGGCCGTCGCGCACCAGCCCGTCGTGGCCGTCGGAGTTGTAGGGATCGAGCGCCACGTCGAGCATCACCCCGATGTCGGGCACCGCCGCCTTGATCGCCCGGGTGGCGCGGTTCACCAGGTTCTCCGGGTTCCAGGCCTCGGTCGCCTCCGGATCCTTGTCGGCGGCCTCGGTGTAGGGAAAGAGCGCCACGCAGGGGATGCCGAGCTCCGCCGCCTCCTCCGCCGCCCGCACCGCCCGGTCGATGCTCAGCCGCTCGACCCCGGGCAGGGAGGCGACGGGCTCCACGAGGTCGGTCCCCTCGCGCACGAAGATCGGCCAGATCAGGTCGGCGGACGAAAGCCGGCTCTCCGCCACCAGGTCGCGGATCCAGGGGGTGCGGCGCAGCCGGCGCGGACGGCCGAGCGGAAAGGGGGCGGCGAGCGGGGTCATGTCGAGGCTCCTCCGGGCTTGCCGGAGCCTTTTGCACCCCGGGGCGCCGCGCCTCAACCCCCCGCTTGGGCCCAAGGTCCCGCGTGGCCCAAGCCCCCGCGTGGCCCGACCTCCGCTTCGCCCGACCTCCGCTGGCTTAGCCTTCGCTTCGCCTGACCCAACCTCCGCTGACCCAGCCCGGCGCTTGCGTTTCCCGACCTCAGCCTGGTTCCTCATCGGGGCCGCCCCCTGCTCGGCCTAGCCCCCACTCGGCCCGCGCCTTGGCCTTCCGGCCTCCGCCTGACCCGGCTTCCCCGCCCGTCCCAAACCCTGCGTGTCCCGATCCCCGCTTGGCCCGATCCCCGCTTAGCCCGACCGCCGATCGGCCCGACCCCGCTTGGATCGCCGCGCCCGACCGGCTACCAAGGGGGCGTGGCCCAGAGGAGCGTCCCCCTTGTTCGCGTTGTTCCGCACCGAGAGTTTCTTCAACATCTGGTACTGGATCCTCACCGTCACGGTCTGGACCGCGGTCTGCCACCGGACGCTCGGGGTGCCCCACGACATGGTGCTGCGCGCCGCGCGCCTGCCCGGGGCCGCCCGGCGGGTGGACCTTCTCGCCCGCATCGGGGCGGAGCGGCTGACCGGCGTCGCCGAGTCCTTCGGCGCGCCCCTCGCCGCCGCCGCGGGCTTCGGCCTCGCGACGCTCGCGGGGCTCGGCTACGTCTGGGGAAACGAGCCCGCCAAGGCGGCCTTCGTGCTGCTCGCCCCCCTGTCCGCCGCCGCCCTCGGGGGGTTCGAGCTCGCCCGCGACGTGATCGCCCAAAACCTCGCGGGCGAGGCGCTGCGCAAGCGGCTGGCGCGCCGCCGGATGCTGAACCAGAGCATCGCCGTCTTGGCGATCCTCTTCGCCGCCGTCACCGCGCTCGGCCATCCGCCGCGGGTCTTCGCCTTCTGAGAGGGCTTCGGGAAAGGCCGCCGGAAATCGTCAACCCTGGTTGAGATCGCCTGAATAGTTTTCGGAAAGTCATTTCAGGCCAAAGGGATGGCCCGCATAACACGCGTGTTGTGGCCCCCTGCGCCGATCTCTGCGGAAAGGCCCTGCGGGGCGTCGCAAGCCGTCATGCCCGGGGCCTCGCTCCGCCCCTCGCCGCGGCCCGGGATCTCGATGGCGCGCCGAGAGGGCGGACCCGGCACGCGGCCTGCTCGACCCCGACCGCCGGGATCACATGGAGAAGCTGGTGCCGCAGCCGCAGGAGGAGGTGGCGTTGGGGTTCTTCACCACGAACTTCGCGCCGATCAGCTCGTCGGAGAAGTCGATCTCGGCGTCGGCGAGGAAGGGCAGGGAGACCGGGTCGATCAGCACCCGCTGGCCGTCCTTCTCCAGCACCAGGTCGTCCTCGGCCGCCGCCGCGTCGAGGGTGATCTCGTATTGGAAGCCCGAGCAGCCGCCGCCCTCGACGGCGATGCGCAGGGCGCGCGGCGCGGCGTCGATCTCGGCCAGCCGGGCGAAGGCGCGGTCGGTTACGCGGGGAGGGAGGGTGAGCTGCATCTTTCGACCCATGAGACGATCGGCTAAGTCTCGGAAATAAGCGCGCCCGAGCCCTGCGACAAGGACCTGCCCGTGACCGCAGCCTACGCCACCAAGCCCGAGGACAGCCGCGGCCGACTCTTCGCCGAGGAAGGCTCCGCCCACCGCTCCCCGTTCCAGCGCGACCGGGACCGGATCATCCACGCCTCCGCCTTCCGCCGGCTGAAGCACAAGACCCAGGTCTTCGTCGAGCACGAGGGGGATTACTACCGCACCCGGCTCACCCATTCGATCGAGGTGGCCCAGGTCGCCCGCACCCTCGCCCGCACCCTGGGGCTGAACGAGGAGCTGGCCGAGGCGGTGGCGCTCGCCCATGACCTCGGCCACCCGCCCTTCGGCCATACCGGCGAGGACGAGCTCGAGCGGATGATGGCGCCCTACGGCGGCTTCGACCACAACGCCCAGGCGCTGACCATCGTCACGCGGCTCGAGGCCCATTACGCCGAGTTCGACGGGCTGAACCTGACCTGGGAGACGCTGGAGGGCATCGCCAAGCACAACGGCCCGGTGCGCGCGCCGATCCACTACGCGCTCGCCGACTATAACGCGATCCACGACCTGGAGCTCGGCACCAACGCCAGCTGCGAGGCCCAGGTGGCGGCGGTGTCCGACGACATCGCCTACAACAACCACGACCTGGCGGACGGTCTGCGGGCGGGGCTCTTCACCCTCGACGACCTGGCCGAGCTGCCGCTGGTGGGGCCTTGCGTCCATGCGGTCGACCGCCGCTGGCCCGGCCTCGCCCCCGGACGGCGCGAGCACGAGGCGCTGCGCCGCTTCTTCGGCCTCCTGGTCGAGGACGTGCTGGCGACCAGCCGCGCCCGCCTCGCCGAGGCCGCGCCCCGCTCGGCCGAGGCGGTGCGGATGCTCGACCGGCCGATGATCCGCTTCTCCGACGAGATGTTCACGGAGCTCAAGGTGATCCGGGAGTTCCTCTACCACCGCATGTACCGGCACTGGACGGTGCAACGGATGCGCCGCAAGGCCAAGCGCGTGGTCCGCGAGCTGTTCGAGACCTTCCTGGAGGCGCCCGAGCTGATGCCCCAGGGCTGGAGCGACTGCGCCCGCCTGGAGGAGACCGGCCGCGCCCGCGCCGTGTCGGACTACATCGCCGGCATGACCGACCGCTTCGCGTTGCAGGAGCACCGCAAGCTGACGGATCCGCTGGTGAAGGGATAGGCTGAATGGGCGGGATTGCGGGTGTGAAACCGTCTGCTTGGCGGCCCGGAGCAGCCATTCGATCGTATGCGATGCGCTGGGAAGGGGCCCTATTTGTATGAGGAGGTCAGTGGGGTACAACCATCCTGATTGCGGCGCCGCATATTCGAGGTTGTGCCAGGAATGACGGTCAATGATGCTGAAACCGGCGGCGTGACGACCGCCCACGAGCTGCGCTCACTCTACCAGCGCTACCTCGATTGCCTCAACGCGCAGGATTGGTCGCGCTTGGGGGAGTTCGTGCATGAGAAGGTAAGTCATAACGGCAGAGCGTTCGGCCTTGCCGGCTATCGGTCCATGCTGGAAAATGACTTCCAGCAAATCCCTGATCTTCAATTCCACGTGGAGTTGTTGGTGTGCGAACCGCCCGTCATCGCGGCCCGCCTCAACTTCCGCTGCTCGCCCAAAGGTGAGTTCCTCGGATTGCCTCTCAACGGTCGGACAGTCTCATTTTCTGAAAACATTTTCTACGAGTTTGAAGGCCGGAAGATCAAAACGGCTTGGTCAGTGCTCGACAAGACCGCTATCGAGGAACAGCTGCTGTAATAGGAATCGGCGGCACGAACGGCCGCTCTTGGCGCAAATCCACCTTTCCGACCGAAACACCCCCGCCATATCGGCTTCAGCCGTCCGACCGGCCCGGCCGCTCCGGCGCCAGCGCCCGGGCGAAGAGGTGGTCGAGGAAGCGCGCGGCGTCCTCGAACCGGCCCGCGTCCCCGCGTCCCAGCACGGCGCGGACCTGGGCGTCGAAGTCGGCGTAGTGCTGGGTGACCGCCCAGATCGAGAAGATCAGGTGGTGCGGATCGACCGGCGCGATCCGCCCCGTCGCGGCCCAGGCCCGGATCGCCTCGGCCTTCTCGTCCACCAGCGCCTTGAGCGGCCCGGAGAGCACGCCCCCGAGCCGCGGCGCGCCCTGGAGCACCTCGTCGGCGAAGAGCCGGCTTTCCCGGGGCAGGTCGCGGGCCATCTCGATCTTGCGCCGGACATAGGCGCGGATCTCCGCCTGGGGGTCGCCGGCGGGGTCGATGGCGCGCAAGGGCGCGAGCCAGGTGTCCAGCAGCCGCTCCATCAGCGCCCGGTGCACCGCTTCCTTGGAGGCGTAGTAGTAGAGCAGGTTCGGCTTGGAGAGCCCCGCCGCCTCGGCGATCTGGTCGAGGGTCGCCCCCCGGAACCCCTGGGCCGCGAAGACCCCGAGCGCCGCGTCCAGGATCGCCTCTGCCTTCGCCCGCTGGTTCCGGGTGGGATTGGGGCGGGAGGCGGCGCGGGGCATGGGCTTGATTTCCGGTTGCGGGGTGGTAGCGTCCGGTTTTGACCGCTCGGTCATAAAACACGCTTCCACCCGGCGGGTCGAGCCCAAATCCCCGGGCCATCGGGGGACCCATTGATGTCGAACCGCATCGCTCCGAACGATCTCCGGGCGTTCTGGATGCCCTTCACCGCCAACCGCCAGTTCAAGGCCGCGCCGCGGATGTTCGTGGCGGCCGAGGGGATGCGCTACACCACCTCGGACGGCCGCAAGGTGCTCGACGGCACCGCCGGCCTCTGGTGCTGCAACGCCGGCCACTGCCGCCCGAAGATCACCGAGGCGATCCGCGCCCAGGCGGGGGAGCTCGACTACGCCCCCGCCTTCCAGATGGGCCACCCCAAGGCCTTCGAACTCGCCAACCGCCTCGTCGACATCGCGCCCGCAGGGATGGAGCACGCCTTCTTCACCAACTCGGGCTCCGAGAGCGTCGAGACGGCGCTCAAGATCGCCATCGCCTACCAGCGGGCGATCGGGCAGGGGACCCGCACCCGCCTGATTGGGCGGGAGCGCGGCTACCACGGGGTGAACTTCGGCGGCATCTCGGTGGGGGGCATCGTCACCAACCGCAAGCATTTCGGCACGCTGCTGGCCGGGGTCGACCACATGCCCCACACCCACCTGCCGGCGCGGAACGCCTTCTCCAAGGGCCAGCCGGAGCATGGGGCGGAGCTCGCGGACGAGCTGGAGCGGATCGTGACGCTCCACGACCCCTCCACCATCGCCGCGGTGATCGTCGAGCCGGTGGCGGGCTCGACCGGCGTGCTGATCCCGCCCAAGGGCTATCTCCAGCGCCTGCGCGAGATCACGGCGAAGCACGGCATCCTGCTGATCTTCGACGAGGTCATCACCGGGTTCGGGCGCACCGGCGCGGCCTTCGCGGCGGATAAGTATGGCGTCCAGCCCGACATGATCACCTGCGCCAAGGGCTTGACCAACGGCGTCATTCCCATGGGGGCGGTGCTGACCACGGCGGCGATCCACGACGCCTTCATGACCGGGCCCGAGCACATGATCGAGCTCTTCCACGGCTACACCTATTCCGGCAACCCGATCGCGGCGGCGGCCGGCATCGCCACCCTCGACGTCTACCGCGAGGAGGGGCTCTTCGAGCGGGCGGCGGCGCTCGCGCCCTACTGGGAGCAGGCGCTGCATTCGCTGAAGGGCAAGCCCCACGTCATCGACATCCGCAACGAGGGCCTGATCGGAGCGGTGGAGCTGGAGCCGATCCCGGGCGCGCCGACCCGCCGGGCCTTCCAGGCCTTCCTCGACGCCTATGACGCCGGCATCCTGATCCGCACCACGGGCGACATCATCGCCATGTCGCCGCCGCTCATCATCACCGAGGCCGAGATCGACGAGCTGATCGGCAAGCTCGGCGCGGTGCTGGAGAGGCTCGACTGATTCTCTGTAGAGTCAAGGGTTAACACGACGACGTTGGGGTTGGGAATTGGCTGGAACACGGCTGGAAACCGGCTTGCCGTTTCCGCGGCGGGCGGCGTTCGTTAACGTGGGCGCGACGGGAGGGGCGACGGGAGCGGCGGCCGGGGGCGCGGCGTGACGCCGGCCGCCTTCATCGCGAAATGGCGCCCTGTCGAGCTCAAGGAACGCTCGACCGCGCAGACGCATTTCAACGACCTCTGCGCCCTGCTCGGGCTCGACGACCCGGTCGCGGCCGACCCGAAGGGCGCGTGGTTCACCTTCGAGAAGGGCGCGACCCGGACCGGGGGCGGCGAAGGCTGGGCCGACGTCTGGCGCAAGGGCTGCTTCGGCTGGGAGTACAAGGGGCGGCACAAGGACCTGGAGGCGGCGTATCGCCAGCTCCTGACCTATGCGGTGGCGCTGGAGAACCCGCCGCTCTTGATCACCTGCGACACCGACCGCATCGTCATCCGCACCAATTTCACCAATACGGTGCAGGAGACCCACACGCTGGCGCTTGACGACCTGCTGGACGGGGCGAAGCGCGACCTGTTGCGGGCGGCCTTCACCGAGCCCGAGCGGCTGCGGCCGAAGCGGACGCGCGACGCGCTGACGGCGGAGGCGGCGTCGAAATTCTCGCAGCTCGCGCAGCGGCTGCGCGCGGCGGGACAGGCGCCGGAGGCCGTGGCGCATTTCGTGAACCGGCTGGTCTTCTGCATGTTCGCCGAGGACGTGGGCCTGCTGCCCGACCGGCTGTTCCAGAAGATGCTGGAGGCGAGCCGCCCGGCGCCGGCGGAGTTCGCCGGGCACGCGGCGACGCTGTTCGCGGCGATGAAGGACGGCGGCCGGGTCGGGTTCACGGCCGTCGACTGGTTCAACGGCGGGCTGTTCGACGACGCGACCGCGCTGCCGCTGGAGCGCGCCGACCTCGACGACCTGATGGCGGCCGCGCGGCTCGACTGGAGCCAGATCGACCCCGCGATCCTCGGGACGCTGTTCGAGCGCGGGCTCGACCCCGGCAAGCGCAGCCAGCTCGGGGCGCATTACACCGACCGGGACAAGATCATGAAGATCGTCGACCCGGTGATCGTCGCGCCGCTGCTCGCCGAATGGGCGCAGACGCGGGGCCGGATCGAGACGCTGCTGGCCGCGGCGCCGAAGGCGACGGCGCAGAAGCTCTTGCGCGGGTCGGACCTTGCGGCAAGGACCCGGGCGCTCAAGGCCGCCGAGGCGCTGCACCGCGGCTTCATCGAGCGGCTGAAGGCCTTCCGCGTGCTCGACCCGGCCTGCGGCTCGGGCAATTTCCTGTACCTCGCCTTGCGGGCGCTCAAGGACATCGAACACCGGGTCAATCTCGAGGCCGAGGCGCTGGGCCTGCCCCGCGGCTTTCCCGAGGTGGGGCCGGAGGCGGTGCGCGGCATCGAGCTCAACCCCTATGCGGCGGAGCTGGCCCGCGTGTCGGTCTGGATCGGCGAGATCCAGTGGATGCGGGCGAACGGCTTCGACGCCTCCCGCAACCCGATCCTGCGCCCGCTCAAGACCATCGAGTGCCGGGACGCGATCCTGAATGCGGACGGGACCCGGGCCGAATGGCCGGACGCGGACGTGGTGGTGGGGAACCCGCCGTTCGTCGGCAACAAGAAGATGATCGCGGAGTTGGGCGAAGAGCAAACCGAAGCCATTCGGCGAGCCTGGACGCCTGAAGCGCCCGGAGGAGCGGATCTCGTCGTTTTTTGGGTCGTGAAGACGTGGGAGATGATCGCCGCTAACAGAGTGAAGCGGGCGGGTCTGGTTTCGACCCAAGCCATACGACGGGGCGCCAACCACGAGGTTCTTGTCCCGATCGCGCGGGACGGGCGCATCTTTGATGCCTGGAGCAATGAGGAGTGGAGCGTCGACGGCGCGGACGTTCGCGTCTCGCTGTTCTGCTTCGCGCGCGAGAATCAGGGGGCGGCGGTTCTGAACGGCGAGCCGGTCCTGTCCATCAACAGCGACCTTACCGCCGGGCTCGACCTTGGGGAGGCACGCCCGCTGGCGCAGAACCGTGGCGTGGCATTTCAGGGGCCCGTGAAGGTCGGCCAGTTCGAGCTGGAGCCCGAAGAAGCGGAAGCCATGCTCACGGCGCCGTTCAATCCGAATGGTCTCAGCAACGCTACAGTTCTGCGGCCTTGGCTGAATGGGATAGATGTAACCCGAAGAAGAAGGGGAAGGTGGATAGTTGATTTTGGCGATCTTTCACAAAAAGACGCCTCTCTGTTCGAGCAGCCTTTTAGCCACGTAGTTAATTACGTGAAGCCTCTGCGAGACACGAATCGCAGGGATCGAAGGCGCATATTTTTCTGGCACCACGGCGAGACCGTACCGGGGCTGCGGCGAGCGGTTGCTGATCTGAATCGGTTTATCGTCACGCCGCGTGTCGCGAAGCATCGAATTTTCGTTTGGGCGCATTCGCGGACCGTTCCTGACAGTAGACTTGTCGCGATCGCCAAGGGTGACGATTGCACATTCGGCCTGCTGCACTCCCAATTTCACGAAGTCTGGACGGTTCGTCTGGGCGGATGGCACGGTGTCGGCAATGACCCCCAGTATACGCCTTCGTTGGGCTTCGAGACCTTCCCCTTCCCAGAAGGCCTCACCCCCGACATTCCCGCCGCCGACTATGCCTCCGATCTCCGGGCGCAGGCGATCGCCGCGGCGGCGGCGGAGCTGAACCGGCTGCGGGAGACCTGGCTGAACCCGGAGGATCTGGTGATGCGGGTCCCGGAGGTGGTTCCGGGCTATCCCGACCGCATCCTGCCGAAGGACGAGGCGGCCGCGGCGGTCCTGAAGAAGCGGACGCTGACCAACCTCTACAACCAGCGCCCGGCCTGGCTCGACCACGCCCATGCCCGGCTCGACGCCGTCGTGGCCGAGGCCTATGGCTGGGGCGAGGACTGGCGGGCCGGGCGGCTCGGCGAGGCGGAGATCCTCGCGCGGCTGTTCGCGCTCAACCAAGAGCGGGCGGGGCAGGCGCGGGCGGGGTAGGGGCGCCCCGGCGCGGGCTTGCGTTCCGGCGATCCGCGAACCTATCAATGTCGAGGCCATTTGACGCGAGGACATCCCCATGACGGCGCCCGGCGAGAACCTGCGCATCGACGGCGGACGGCTCTGGGACTCGCTCATGGAGATGGCGAAGATCGGCCCGGGGGTTGCAGGGGGCAACAACCGCCAGACCCTGACCGACGCCGACGCCGAAGGCCGGGCGCTGTTCCAGCGCTGGTGCGAGGACGCGGGCCTGACGCTGGGCGTCGACGCCATGGGCACGATGTTCGCGACGCGGGCGGGCGAGGACCCGGACGCCCTGCCGGTCTATATGGGCAGCCATCTCGACACCCAGCCCACGGGGGGCAAGTACGACGGGGTGCTCGGCGTGCTCGGCGCGCTGGAGGCGGTGCGGTCGATGAACGACCTCGGGATCCGCACCAGGCATCCCATCGTGGTGGTGAACTGGACCAACGAGGAAGGGGCGCGCTTCGCCCCCGCGATGCTGGCGAGCGGGGTCTTCGCCGGGGTCCACAGCCTCGACTACGCTTACGCGCGCACGGATCTGGAGGGCAGGACCTTCGGCGCCGAGCTGGAGCGCATCGGCTGGAAGGGCGCGGAGGCGGTGGGCGCGCGCAAGATGCACGCCTATTTCGAGCTCCACATCGAGCAGGGCCCGATCCTGGAGGCGGAAGGCCGCGAGATCGGCGTCGTCACCCATTGCCAGGGGCTCTGGTGGCTGGAGTTCACCCTCACCGGCAAGGAGGCGCACACCGGCTCCACCCCCATGGACCTGCGGGTGAACGCAGGGCTCGCCATGGCGCGGGTGTTCGAGATGGTCCAGGACGTCGCCATGTCCGAGCAGCCGAACGCGGTGGGGGGCGTCGGGCAGGTGACCTTCGCGCCGAATTCCCGCAACGTGCTGCCGGGCCGGGTGGTCTTCACCGTGGACATCCGCACGCCGGAGCTCGCCAAGCTCGACCGGATGCGGGCGCGCATCGAGGCGGAGGCGGCGGCGATCTGCGCGGAGCTCGGGGTAGGGTGCGCGGTCGAGGCGGTGGGGCATTTCGACCCGGTGACCTTCGCGCCGGAGCTGGTGGCGCGGGTCCGGGGGGCGGCGGAGCGGCTGGGCTATTCGCACCGGGACATCGTCTCGGGCGCGGGGCACGACGCCTGCTGGATGGCCCGGGTCGCGCCCGCCACCATGGTCATGTGCCCCTGCGTCGACGGCCTCAGCCACAACGAGGCCGAGGAGATCACCCCGGACTGGGCGGAGAAGGGCGCGAACGTGCTGTTCCATGCGGTGCTGGAGACGGCGGGGATCGTCGCCTAGTCCCGGGCGGCGGCAGGAGGGCGCGGTGATCTTTCCCAGGTCCGAGGACGTCGCCGGATGGTACGATCTCGTCCGCCGGATCGTCGCGGACCTCCGGGGCGTGAACCTCGCGGCGCGGGAGGGAAAGAAACGCCGGTATGGGACGTTGATGCTCGCCATCCAGCGCATTCACGAAGACTATGTCGGGATGTTCGTCGATTTCGAGAACGACCTGCCGATGGGGGCGGACCCGGCGGCGGTCGAGGCGGCGCGGAGCCGCTTCCTGGACCGCCGCCGCGCCCTGGCGACGGAACGGGTCCTGACCGTCCTCGACGCGCGCGCGCTCCGCGACCTCGTGTCCGATCCCGAGGAACAGGCCTATCTCGAGGCGGTCGGCGACTATGTTTCGGCGAGCCGCGACCTCTCGTCCGCCTTCCCCAGCCTCAGCCGGGCGTTCTGGGAGGACATCGCGACGCTCGACGACCCGATGGCGTTGCGCCGCCTGACGACTGCGGCCCTGCGCACCATCGAGGCGAGGCATCGCGCCATCGTCCAAAGCTACGCGGCGCTCGATCCGGGCTTCGCATTCCAATCCCGCGGGAAAACTCTGGAGAGCTAACAAGATGAGCAAGGTCATCCGCGGCGGCACGATCCTCACCGCCGAGCGCCGGTTCGAGGCGGACGTGCTGGTCGAGGGCGAGGTCATCGCCGCGATCGGGCAGGGGCTGAAGGGCGACGAGGAGATCGACGCCTCGGGCGCCTATGTCATCCCCGGCGGCATCGACCCCCATGTGCATCTGGAGATGCCCTTCATGGGCACTTCCTCCACGGACGACTTCTACACCGGCACGGTCGCCGCGGCCGCGGGGGGCACCACCACCGTGGTGGATTTCTGCATCCCCGCGCCCGACGGCTCCATGCTCGACGCCTGGGCGGACTGGGAGGCGAAGTCGAAGCCCAAGGCGGTGGGCGATTACGCCTGGCACATGTGCGTGACCGGGTGGAACGAGCGCATCTTCGACGAGATGGCCGAAGTGGTCGCCCGCGGCGTCAACACCTTCAAGCACTTCATGGCCTACAAGGGCGCGCTGATGGTGAACGACGACGAGATGTTCGCCTCCTTCAGCCGCTGCGCCGCGCTGGGCGCCCTGCCGCTCGTCCATGCGGAGAACGGCGACGTGGTGGCCGCGCTCCAGCAGAAGCTCCTCGCCGAGGGGATCACCGGCCCCGAGGGTCACGGCTATTCCCGCCCGCCAGAGGTGGAGGGCGAGGCCGCGAACCGCGCCATCATGATCGCCGACGCCGCCGGCTGTCCGCTCTACATCGTCCATGTGAGCTGCGAGCAGGCGCACGAGGCGATCCGCCGCGCCCGGCAGAAGGGGATGCGGGTCTACGGCGAGCCCCTCGCCCAGCACCTGATCCTCGACGAGAGCGAATACCAGTCGAAGGACTGGGTCCACGCCGCCCGCCGGGTCATGTCGCCCCCCTTCCGCGACAAGGCGCACCAGGCGAGCCTCTGGGCCGGCCTCGCCTCCGGCTCCCTCCAGGTGGTCGCCACCGACCACTGCGCCTTCACCACCGACCAGAAGAAGTTCGGCCTCGGCGACTTCACCCGCATCCCCAACGGCACCGGCGGCCTCGAGGACCGGCTCTCGGTGCTCTGGACCTACGGGGTGGAGACCGGCCGCCTGACGCCCGAGGAATTCGTCGCCGTCACCTCCACCAACAGCGCCCGCATCCTCAACATGCACCCCCGCAAGGGCGCGCTGGTCGAGGGCGCGGACGCCGACATCACCGTCTGGGACCCCAAGGCCGGCAAGACCATCACCGCCGCCTCCCAGAAATCCGCCATCGACTACAATGTCTTCGAGGGCGTCAAGGTCAGCGCCTCCGCCCGCTACACCCTGTCGCGCGGCGAGGTCATCTGGTCCGCCGGCGCGAACGCCGACCCCGCCCCCGGCCGGGGCAAGTTCATCACCCGCAAGCCCTTCGCCCCCGTCTCTCGCGCCCTCTCCGCCTGGAAGGAGCTGACGGCCCCCCGGGCGGTCGTCCGCGACCTCGCGAACCTCACCTCGGGCGTCTGACCCCCCTCGCGCCGGGTTCCCTTCCGCCCCGCGGAAGGGTAAACCGCGCGGCCATGAGCGCGGAAATCCATGTCATCGGCGGCGGCCTCGCCGGATCGGAAGCGGCCTGGCAGGCGGCGGAGGCGGGCGTCCCCGTCGTCCTCCACGAGATGCGGCCCGGGACCGGCACCTTCGCCCACCAGACCGCGGGCCTCGCGGAGCTGGTCTGCTCCAACTCCTTCCGCTCGGACGACGACGAGAACAACGCCGTCGGCCTCCTCCACTGGGAGATGCGCGCGGCCGGCGGCCTGATCATGGCGAGCGCCGACCGCCACGCGCTCCCCGCCGGCGGCGCCCTCGCCGTCGACCGGGAGCCCTTCTCGGCCGAGATCACCGCCCGGCTCGAAGCCCACCCCCTGATCCGCATCGACCGCGCCGAGGTGACGGGCCTGCCCCCCGCCGACTGGGCATCGGTCATCGTCGCTACCGGCCCGCTGACCTCGCCCGCGCTCGCCGAGGCCATCCGGGCGCTGACCGACCAGTCCGCGCTCGCCTTCTTCGACGCCATCGCCCCCATCGTGCACTTCGACACGGTGGATCTGTCCAAGGCCTGGTTCCAGTCGCGCTACGACAAGGGCGAGACGGAGGAGGAGCGCACCGCCTACCTCAACTGCCCGATGGACCGTCCCCAGTACGAGGCCTTCATCGACGCGCTGCTCGCGGCCGACAAGACCGAGTTCAAGGACTGGGAGCGCGACACCCCCTATTTCGAGGGCTGCCTCCCCATCGAGGTCATGGCCGAGCGCGGCCGCGAGACCCTGCGCTTCGGCCCGCTGAAGCCCGTGGGCCTCACCAACCCGCACGCGCCGACCAAGAAGCCCTACGCCGTCGTCCAGCTCCGCCGCGACAACGCTCTGGGCACGCTCTACAACCTGGTCGGCTTCCAGACCAAGATGAAATACGCGGCCCAGACGGAGGTCTTCCGCACCATCCCGGGCCTGGAGAACGCCGTCTTCGCCCGCCTCGGCGGCATCCACCGCAACACCTTCCTGAACTCGCCCCGCCTCCTCGACGCCGCGATGCGCCTGCGCGCCGATCCCCGCCTGCGCTTCGCCGGCCAGATCACGGGGGTGGAGGGCTATGTGGAAAGCGCCGCCATGGGCCTCCTCGCCGGCCGCATGGCCGCCGCCGAGGCGCAGGGCCGCCCCCTCGCCCCCCCGCCGCCCACCACTGCCATGGGGGCCTTGGTGAACCACATCACCGGCGGCGCCGAGGCGTCAGTCTTCCAGCCCATGAACGTCAACTTCGGGTTGTTCCCGCCGCTGGAAGCAGCGCGGGGAGGGCGCAGAGGGCGGCGCGAACGGTACAAGGGGTACACGGACCGGGCGAAGGCGGATTTCGCCGCTTGGCTGGTGCCGATGAGCCGCAGCACTTGAATTGGATTCTGACAAGACCGCAAAGCTAGGTTTGCTGCGCATTTCCTGCATTCTCAGTTTAGCTATCTCACAATCTTGACTGCGCGCCGCTGATATTGTTCCATTTTGCTGGTTTCATAAACTTGTGAGCGACAGATTTGCAATCCAAACATGAGATGACGGACGGTAGTCGGGCGCTTCGAGAGATTTTGGAGCGTCGGCCACCAGACAGCGCAGAGTGGAACGAAGCCCAGAATCGATTTCAGTTCATCGACCGTCTCCTGATGGAGTGTCTTGGCTGGCAAAAGCCAGATATTCGCGTTGAGGAGCGCGATGGTGCCGGTGGAAGGATTGACTACGAAATGGGAAATCCTGCCAGAGCTGTCTTGGAGGCTAAACGGCAAAGTGAGAGCTTCGGAGACCTGCCTACCGGCAAGAAATCTCGTGTTAGAAAAATTGCGCCACTACTCGAAGCATCTTCCGATCTATGCGATGCATTCACTCAATGCTTGCAGTACTGTGCTTTGAAAGGGGCGCGCGTTGGAATTGTATGCAATGGCCATCAGCTTCTTATTTTTCAAGCATTCAGTCAGCATGGAAGCCCTATGGATGGCGAATGTTATTTTTTTGATGGCTTTCAGGCTTATTTGGATGATTTTCCTCTACTTTGGAAGTTGCTTTCGCCAGAAGGCATCGAAGAAAACAGAGCCTATAGAGATATTTCATTGTATCGTTCTCCACGAATTCCGCCGAAGGCGCTGGAATCAATTCCAGACCCTCGGCGCCATAGGTATAGAAGTGATTTTCAAGAAAATATTAGGGTTTTATCCACGCTTCTTCTGGAAGAAGTAGAAGAAAATTCAGATGTCCGTCAAAAATTTTATTCAGATTGTTAAGTTTCTGTTGAGGAAAATAATCGGCATACGCTCCTAAGTAAGCAAATTATTTCACAGCGCTACAAGCGCGTTTCTGGTGATAGCTCTCCACCCAAGGCGCTCAGTTCGGCTGTTGGAGGTAAGGCGGACGCCTCCAAAAACCGGTGCGCTTTCGTCGGATCGATGATTCACTCGGCCTTGGGACGAGGCGGGGCGTATCATGGGGCGACAGGCTGGACTGTTCGACATCGAGGAGCGGTTGCGGGATCTCTCGGCGAAGGGTGACGACCTCGAGCGGATCAACGCGCTGGTCGACTTCGAGGCGTTCCGACCCGAACTCGAGCGCGCCGTGCCGCGCTCCGACCGGGCCCGAGGCGGCCGACCGCCGTATGATCACGTGCTGATGTTCCGCCTCCTGATCCTCCAGGCGAGCCATTCGCTGTCGGACGAGCGGACGGAATACCTGGTCAAGGATCGGCTCTCCTTCATGCGCTTCCTGGGGCTGACGCTGGCCGACCGGGTGCCGGACGCGAACTCGATCTGGAACTTCCGCGAGGCGCTGACCCGGGCGACCCTCGACGGCGTCCCGGCGGTCGAGGCGCTGTTCCGGCGTTTCGACGCGCAGCTTCGCGCCGCCGGCTTCATCGCCATGGGCGGGCAGATCGTCGATGCGACCGTCGTGTCCGCGCCGAAGCAGCGCAACACCGAGGACGAGAAACAGGCCCTGCGCGAAGGACGCATCCCCGAGGACTGGGCGCGGAAGCCGGCGAAGCTCGCTCAGAAAGACCGGGACGCCCGCTGGACGGTGAAGCAGGGCAAGGCGAAACCCGGGCCTGACGGGGCGCCGCGGCTCGCCATCGCCATCCCGGTCTACGGCTACAAGAACCATGTGGGGATCGACCGCCGGCACGGGCTGATCCGCACCTGGACGGCCACCGATGCGGCCCGCCACGACGGCGCCGAGCTGCCGGCCCTGCTCGACCGGAGCAACACCGCGAGCGGGGTCTGGGCGGACACTGCCTACCGCTCGGCGAAGAACGAGGCGCATCTCGCCGAGGCGGGCTTCGTCAGCCGCATCCATCGGCGCAAGCCCAAGGGCCAGGCGATGCCGCAGCGGACCGCCCGCGCCAATGCGGCCAAGTCCGAGGTGCGTTCCCGGGTCGAGCATGTCTTCGCTCGGCAGAAGGGGCCGATGGCCCTAGTCGTGCGCACCATCGGCCTCGCGCGGGCCAGGGTGAAGATCGGCCTCGCCAATCTCGTCTACAACATGCGCCGCATGGTCTGGCTGGCCGAAGTCACCCCCGCATGAGCGCCATGGGCGGGCTGAGGGCCGCCGGGCTTCCCGCGCCAGTGGGCCGATGTCCTACGCTCCGCGTCTCCAAGACGACGCGACGCTTCACCACAGAACCGAAAACATCGTTCTTGGAGGCGTCCAGGCTTTTACCGGCTCAGTATTTCAAGATACATCGCTTGAGAGAGGATTTTCCAGCAGGCCGATAGTAGTCATTGGGGATGTCGGTGTTGGAAAAACTTCCTTTTTTCAAAATCTTTATTTTAAGCTAGAGCGCAGTCAGAAGGCAAATACGATATTTTTGCATATTAATCTGGGAACACAAGCTGCGCTCTCAAGCGATCTGCGTGGATTTGTAATTACAGAGATTAAGGAGCAACTCAGGGTAACGTCTTCGGTAGATATTGATGAGGAGGTTTTTGCTCGTTCAGTACATCACGACGCCTTGATGCGCTTTGATCAAGGTCCCAACGGGCGGCTTCGTGATTTGGATGCGCATCAGTATGAGCTCAGGAAAATAGACTTCCTGAATGATTTGATCCGAGATAAGGCGAATCATTTACAGGCATCATTGGGGCATCTGTGCCACGGTAGAAAAAAACAGATTATTTTAATTCTTGATAATGCAGATCAACGTAATTTTGACACGCAGCAAACGGCTTTTTTGATGGCTCAAGAGTTGGCAGCTGGTGGCTCAAGTTTAGTTTTTGTTGCGTTGCGTCCGAGTACTTTTTATGAGTCAAAGACCCGGGGCGCACTTTCTGGATATCAGAATAAAATATTTTCGATTGCACCCCCGCCGGCAGACGAGGTTGTGCAGCGTAGATTGCAATTTGCTCTTCGTGTTGCTGAAGGTGATCAGAAGCTTGCAGATCTTGAGAGCATACGCTTTCGATTTGGAGGTATCGTCCTATTCCTGCGGGCCACTCTTAGGTCAATTAGATCTAGTGATGATATTAAGACATTTCTCGGAAATATTTCTGGCGGAAATACGCGTTCGGTCATAGAATTGGTAACTAGCTTCTTTGGGAGTCCTAATGTGGAATCCGAGAAAATTATAGGTATTGAGGAGGAAACTGGCCGCTATCTTGTTCCACTGCACGAATTTTCAAAGCACGCCCTTTTGGGTGAGTATGCTTATTATAATCCACAATCATCGCTCTATGCATGTAATGTCTTTGATGTTTCGGCCTCTGATCCGAGGGAGCATTTTCTTAATCCCGTTCTATTGGCGTTCCTGTACTCGAATTCAGGTTTAGCAAATCGTGACGGATTTATTTCTGGAGATTTGATTCTTTCCCAAATGGCCGTTTTTGGTTTCGATAATGACCAGATCCGTCATGCGCTTAGAAGGCTGGCCAGAAATCGACTAATAGAGACCCCATTTTCGCATTATCGCGAGATTGGGGTAGATGAGGGTGTTTTGCCAGAAGTTTTTTACTATAGGGCAACGTCTATAGGTTTGTACCACGTTAGGAAGTGGATATCTTCGTTTTCTTTTCTTGATGCGGTTGCTATAGATACGCCAATATTCGATGAGGAGGTTAGGCAGAGAGTGCACGAGCTGGCTGGATCTTTTAATATTTCTGATAGACTTAAGAAAACCAAACTCTTTAGGGACTACCTTGAAGCTCAGTGGAACTCCTCTGGTATCGCAACATCATATTTTGATTTCTCTGAGCTTGTTAGGCAGCAGGGATCAACCTTCCATACGGTGGAGCGCGTAGTGCGATCCCAAACGCGCCGCTGAATTGGACTTTTAGATTTTTTCACTGTATTCCCACGCTTGGAGTCGTTGCTCATAGCTCCTTCCGCGCCTTCGCCCCCGCCTTCCCCCAAACCTCATCTCCATGCCGGTTCCGGTCCCCCAGGCTCAGCACCTCCTTCGACACCAGCGCCAGCATATAGGTCCGCAGCACCGCGTTGATCCGCCCGTGATAGCCCGCGCCCAGGCCCCGGAACCACCGCGCCACATCCTCGTCCAGCGCCACCGTCACCTTCTTCTTGCGCGGGCGCACCGGGGCGATGCTGTCCATCTTCCCCCAGTCGGCGGGGATCAGCGAGCGGCGCAGGCGCAGGTCGGCCCAGTCCGCCGCCTGTTTCTCCAGCTCCAGCATCAGCTCCAGATGGGCCCGTTCCTGGGCGTTCGTGCGCAGCCGGTCTTCCACGGGCGTCGTCTCCTGTCCTGGTTTGGAATAGCCCCCATCCTGCCCGGAACCCCTTAAAATCCGCCGAAATCGGCAAGCCGGTTTCCAGCCGCTTTCCAGCCCGCTTCCAGCCCGGCCAACCCCTTGCCCCGCCGACCGAATTCCGCCCCCCTTGCGGCCGCGCCCAGGGCCCCCTACCTCCCCCCCATGAACTACGTCCTCGCCCTCTTCCTGCCCCCCCTCTCGATCCTCCTCGCGGGCCGGCCCTTCGTAGCCATCGCGACGTTTCTCATTTGGATTCCGGCGGTTATCTTCTCCGGCGGCCTCACCCATCCGATGTTCATCCTCCTCGCCTGGATCCTCATCTACCAGGGCGGGGAGGAGCGGCGCATCCGCCGCCTGACCGAGCGCAGGGACTGACCGATCCGCACCCGCTTCGCCCCGTCCCCCACCGGCCGCCTCCACCTCGGCCACGCCTTCTCGGCCCTCACCGCCTGGGATCTGGCCGACCGCCTGGGTGGCAAGTGCCTGTTGCGCATGGAGGATCTGGACGCGACCCGCTGCCGGCCCGAGTTCGAGGCGGGCATCTATGAGGACCTCGCTTGGCTCGGCCTCGCCTGGCCCGAGCCGGTGATGCGCCAGTCAAACCGGGCCGAAGCCTACCGCGCCGCCCTCGACCGCCTCGGCGCGCTAGGCCTCCTCTACCCCTGCCGCTGCACCCGCGCCGAAATCCGCGCCGCCCTCTCAGCCCCGCAGGAAGGCGCGCCGGGCCCTGCGCCCTATCCCGGAACCTGCCGCGGCCGGCCCCTCGCCGAGGCAAGCCCCGGCGACGCCCTGCGCCTCGACCTCGCCGCCGCGCTGGCGCGGGCGCCCGGCCTCGACTGGCGGGAAATCGGCGAGGACCCGGGCCTACGCATGGTGGATCCCGCCGCGCTCCTCCACCAGATTGGCGACGTTGTGCTGGCGCGCCGCGACATCGGCGTTGCCTATCACCTCGCGGTCGTGGTCGACGACGCGGCCCAGGGGATCACCCATGTGGTGCGCGGCGCCGACCTCGCCGAGGCCGCGCCGCTCCACCGCCTGCTCCAGGCGCTGCTCGGGTTGCCGGCGCCGGTCTGGCTGCACCACCGGCTGATCCGGGACGAAGCGGGCCGGCGGCTGGCCAAGCGCGACGACGCCCGATCGCTCGCCACGCTTCGCGCCGCGAGCCAGACTCCGGGCATGCTGCGCGAAGCCCTTGGTTTCGTTCAGGCGATCGGGTCGGACAGCGTGACCTCGCCGCCGTCCCGCACGGCGGTGTAGAAGCAACTGCGCCGGTTGGTGTGGCAGGCGGGCCCGATCTGGTCGACGATCAGCAGCAGGCAATCCCGGTCGCAATCCACCCGCAGCTCGACCAGCCGCTGCACATGCCCCGATGTCTCGCCCTTGCGCCACAGCGCCCTGCGGGAACGCGACCAGTAGGTGACCTGCCCGGTCGCCAGCGTCTCGGCGAGGCTTTCGCGGTTCATCCAGGCCATCATCAGCACCTCGCCGTCCTCTCCTTGGGCGATGGCGGGGATCAGGCCGTCGGCGGTCCATGCAAGGGTGTCGGGATCGAAAATCATGGCGGGCCTTTGCGATCAGCGGAATCAGGGCTATCTATGCCGCCTCGGGGGAAATGCACAGGGCCGGCGGGATGAGCGGCGAAGACGACCTGATCAAGCTTTATTCCCAGCGCATCCTGGCGCTGGCGGCGGACATTCCCCATGCGGAGCGCCTGACGCATCCGCAGGTCAGTGCGCGCAAGCGTTCGCCCTTGTGCGGGTCCACCGTGACGGTGGATCTGGTGCTGGAAGGGGGACGGATCGCTGCCTTCGGCCAGGAGGTGCGCGCCTGCGCCCTCGGCCAGGCGGCGGCTTCGGTGGTAGGGGCGAACGCGATCGGCCGGACCCGGGAGGAGGTCGCCCGGGCGCGCGAGCAGCTCTCGGCGATGCTGAAGGCCGACGGCCCGCCGCCCGCGCCGCCCTTTGACGGGCTCGAGGTGTTGCTGCCCGCCCGGACCTATAAGAACCGCCATGCCTCGATCCTGCTGGCGCTCGACGCCACCCTCGCCGCCTTCGACGAGGCGCTGGAGGCGGCCTGAAAACGTCGTCGCGCCCGGATTAACGCGCGGGTCAGATTTCCGGCGGACAATAAATGGCGTGCAGGGCGGAGAGCAGCACCTCCACCCGCGGGTCGCTGATGCGGTAGTGCAACGTCTGCGCCTCGCGCCGGGCCGTCACCAGGTTTTCGGCCCGGAGCAGCGCCAGATGCTGGGACAAGGCCGACTGGCCGAGCCCCACGGCCTCGCCGAGCGCCCCCGCCGACATTTCGCCCGATTGGGCGAGGATGCAGAGCGCCATCAGACGTTTCTCGTTCGCCAGCAGCCGCAGGATGGCGGCCACCTCCGGCGCCTTGCGTTGCAGGAGGGCGATATCCATGGGGTCGAGCATTCGGATCCTTAATTTTAGATATTGCTAATTTAGTATTAGCTTATATATTGTGTCAAGCTGGCGCCGGAAAAGGCCTTTGCGGCGTCGCCCGTCGGCAAGGCCCGACCCTGTGATGTCCCAATCTGCAAGGCCCGCTCCAGCGCCTGTTTTCGCAACCAGGGGCCCGCGCGCCGCTTTTGGAACAGGAGACTTCCATGACCCTCGACCGTTCGATCCTTCTCTTCGCCGGTTTCTTGACCTTGCTGTCGGTCGCGCTGACCGTCTGGGTCTCGCCGCAGTTCGTCTGGCTGACCCTGCTGGTCGGGCTCAACCTGATCCAGTCCGCCTTCACCGGATTCTGCCCTGCGGCGGTCGTCCTCCGCAAGCTCGGGGTCCGGCCCGGGGCGGCTTTCTGAGATGCGCCGGCTTTTGCTCGCCGCTGCCTTGGCGGCCGGTCCCGCCTCGGCCGGAACCGTGGTCCTCGCCCCGGAGACGGTGGTCGAGTGGAAGCCGGTCTACGGGACGGTGGCGCCGCGCAACGAGGCCGCGGCTCGCGCCCGGATCGGCGGCATCGTCGAGGAGCTCTTGGTGACCGAGGGCGACCAGGTCGTCGCGGGCCAGCGCATCGCCCTGATCCGGGACGAGAAGATCGGCTTCCAGGTCGCCGCCTACGACGCCCAGATCGCGGCGCTGAAGGCCCAGCTCGCCACCGCCGAGACCGACCTGACGCGCGGGCGGACCCTGGTGGAGCGGGGGGTGGCCACGCCCCAACAGCTCGACCAGCTGCGCATGACGGTGGATGTGACCCGCAACCAGATCGCCGCCGCCGAGGCGGGGCGCGAGGTGGTGGTCGCGCAAGGGGCGGAGGGCGCGGTGCTCGCCCCCCAGGACGGCCGGGCGCTGACCGTGCCCGTCACCCAGGGCGCGGTCGTCCTGGCGGGAGAGCCGGTGGCGATCATCGGCTCGGGCGGGCTCTTCCTGCGGCTTGCGGTGCCCGAGCGCCATGCGGCCGACCTGCGGGAGGGCGCGACGATCCGCATCGCCACCGCGCAGGGTCCTGTGGAGGGACGGCTCGCCAAGCTCTATCCGCGAATCGAGGGCGGCCGGGTGACGGCGGACGTCGAGGTCGCCGACCTGCCGGGCGCCTATGTGGGGGCTCGGGTTCCGGTCGAACTGCCGGTGGGGTCGCGCCAGGCCCTGCTCGCGCCCGCCGCGGCGGTGACGACCCGGTCGGGGATCGACTTCGTCGCGGTGATGGAGAACGGCGTCCCGATCGCGCGCGCGGTGACGCTGGGCGAGAGCTTCGGCGACCGGGTCGAGGCGCTGAGCGGCCTGCGGGCCGGGGATGCAGTGGTCGTCCCATGACCGAGCGCCCAGAGCCGCCGGTCCGCCTCGGCCTCGCCGGGGCGCTGACCCGCGCCGCCATCGACTCGCCGCTGACGCCGCTGTTCCTGATCGCGGCCTTCGTCTTCGGCATGATCGCCCTCGTCTCGCTGCCCCGCGAGGAGGAGCCGCAGATCTCCGTCCCCATGGTCGACATCCTCGTCCGGGCCGACGGGCTGAAGGCCGAGGATGCGGTCAAGCTGGTGACCGAGCCGCTCGAGACCATCGTCAAGGGGATCGACGGGGTCGAGCACGTCTATTCCCGCACCGCCGACGACCAGGCCATGGTCACCGCCCGGTTCAGGGTGGGCACCCCCTCGGACGCTGCGATCCTGCGGGTGCATGAAAAGGTGCGCGCCAACATCGACCGCATCCCCTTGGGGATCCCCGAGCCGCTGATCGTCGGCCGGGGGATCGACGACGTGGCGATCCTGTCGCTGACCCTCTCGCCCGCGCCGGGCGCGGAGGACCGGGTCAGCGCGAACGACCTCACCCGCATCGCCCGGGCCCTCCGCGCCGAGGTCGCCAAGGTCGAGGATGCGGGCCTGAGCTATCTGGTGGGCGAGACCGGCGAAATGCTGCGGATCGCGCCCGACCCCGACCGGCTGGCGCTCTACGGGGTGACCTTGCAGCAGCTGGCGGCCAAGGTCGAGGGGGCGAACCGCGCCTTTCCCGCAGGCCAGGCGCGCGACGCGGGCGAGCAGATCACCGTGATGGCCGGCGAGACCCTGCGGACCCCCGAGGAGATCGGCGCCCTGCTCATCGCCACCCGGGACGGCCGTCCGGTCTATGTGCGCGACATGGCCGAGGTGGGATTCGCCGTCGAGGGGGGCGTGCGTCTGGTCTCGACCCTTTCCCCCGGCGAGGGCCGGGTTCCGGCGGTGACCCTCGCCGTCGCCAAGCGCGCGGGGGCGAATGCGGCGACGGTGACGCAGGCGATCCTGAACCGGGTCGAGGCGCTCAAGGGCTCGCTGATCCCCGCTGAGGTGCGGGTCGAGGTCACCCGCAACTATGGGGGGACCGCAACGGAAAAGGCGAACGAGCTTTTGTACCACCTCGGCCTCGCCACCCTCTCGATCATCGGGCTGGTGGTGATCGCCATCGGCTGGCGCGAGGGGGTGGTGGTGGCGGTGGTGATCCCGGTCACCATCCTGCTCACGCTCTTCGCCGCCTGGCTCATGGGCTACACGCTCAACCGGGTGTCGCTCTTCGCGCTGATCTTTTCGATCGGCATCCTGGTGGACGACGCCATCGTGATGATCGAGAACATCGCCCGCCACTGGGCCATGGGCGACGGCCGGCCGCGGCGGCAGGCGGCGATCGAGGCGGTGGCCGAAGTCGGAAACCCCACCATCGTCGCCACCCTGACCGTGGTCGCGGCGCTGCTGCCCATGCTGTTCGTCTCGGGGATGATGGGCCCCTACATGAGCCCGATCCCGGCGAACGCCTCGGCCGCCATGGTGTTCTCGTTCTTTGTCGCGGTGACGGTCACGCCCTGGCTGATGATGCGGGCGGCGGGCCGGGCGCCGGCGGCGGACCATGGCGCGGGCGTCCCCGACGGCGGGGCCCTCGGCCGGACCTATGCGGCGGCGGCGCGGCCGATCCTCGCCACCCGGGCGCGATCCTGGCTGTTCCTAGCCGCAGTGGGGGCGCTCACGCTCGGATCGCTCTCGCTCTTCTACACGGGCCATGTCGCGGTGAAGCTGTTGCCCTTCGACAACAAGTCCGAGCTCCAGGTGATGATCGACCTGCCCGAGGGATCCTCGGTCGAGGCGACGGACGCGGTCGCCCAGGCGGCGGCCCGGATCGCGCTCGACCTGCCCGAGGTCCGCTCGGTCCAGGTCCATGCGGGGACCGCCGCGCCCTTCGACTTCAACGGGCTGGTGCGGCATTCCTATCTGCGGGCGGGGCCCGAGATGGGGGATGTGGCGATCAACCTCGCGCCCAAGGCCGAGCGCGACCGGACGAGCCACGCCGTCGCGCTCGATCTCCGCGCGCGGCTGGCGGCGGTCGATGCGCCCCCCGGCACGGCGATGAAGGTGGTCGAGCCGCCCCCGGGGCCGCCGGTCATGGCGACGCTCCTCGCCGAGATCTACGGCCCCGACCCGGAGACCCGGCGCGCGGTGGCGGAGCGGGTGGAGGCGGCGTTCCGCTCGGTTCCCTTCGTCGTCGACGTGGACAATTCCTACGGCGCGCCGCCGCGGCGGCTGCGGGCGACGATCTCGACCGACGACGCGGATTTCTTTCGCGTGCAGGAGGGCGACGTCTTCGACACGCTGGCGATCCTCGGCGGCGGCCGGACCGTGGGCTATTCCCATCGCGGCGGCGGCCGCGAGCCGATTCCGATCCGCATCGAGCGCCCGGCGGGCGAGAAGGTGCTGGATGAGCGCGCGCTGACCACCCCCATCCCGGCGAACGCCCTGCCTGGCGACCGGGGGGTGGTGGAGCTCGGCGACGTGCTCACGGTGACGCAGGAGCGCGCCTCCTTTCCTGTCTTTCGCCACAACAGCCGGCCCGCCGAGATGGTCCAGGCAGAGCTTGCCGGGGATTTCGAGGCGCCGCTCTACGGGATGCTCGCGGTCCAGCGGGCGCTCGACGCGCAGGACTGGACGGGCCTGACCAAGCCCGTGCTGCGGCTCCACGGCCAGCCGGAGGACGAGAGCCGCCCGACCCTGCTCTGGGACGGAGAATGGGAGGTGACCTGGGTGACCTTCCGCGACATGGGCGCGGCCTTCCTCGCGGCGCTCCTCGGGATCTACATCCTGGTGGTGGCGCAGTTCCGGTCGTTCAAGGTCCCGCTGGTGATCCTGACGCCGATCCCGCTCACCTTCATCGGCATCCTGGGCGGGCACTGGCTGTTCCACGCGCCCTTCACCGCCACCTCGATGATCGGCTTCATCGCGCTCGCCGGGATCATCGTGCGGAACTCGATCCTGCTCGTCGATTTCATCCGCCACGGCAGGACCCCGGGCCAGCCGCTGACCGAGACGCTGATCGCGGCGGGGGCGATCCGGTTCAAGCCGATCCTGCTGACGGCGCTCGCGGCGATGATCGGCGCGGCGGTGATCCTGACCGACCCGATCTTCCAGGGGCTCGCCCTCTCGCTGCTCTTCGGGCTCGCCTCCTCGACGCTGCTGACCGTGCTGGCGATCCCGGCGATCTACCGGGTGCTGCGCAGCTGAGCCGGCGCGGTCAGGGCGCCTCCCGCCAGGGGGCGGGGGCGACCAAGGCGACGCCCTTGATCTGGGCGAAGACCGGCGCGCCGGGGGCGAGGTCGAGCTGCCGCCAGGAGCGGCGGGTGATGCGGGCGAGGATGCGGGCGCCGCCGCCGTCGGGGCCGAGGGCGAGGACGACGGTCATCATCCCGGCGCCGTAGGGCGAAGCCTCGACGATCCTGGCGGGGGGGAAGTTGAGGATGCTGCTCGCGCGCGGCGGATCGCGCACCACCGCCACGTCGGCGCCGGCGATCCGGACGCGGCGCAGACCGCCCGGGGGACCGAACCCACCCGGCGCCAGCAGCCGCGCCCCCCGCACCGCGAGGGTCGTCAGGTCGTCGGCGGCGTCATAGGCGACGACCTCGGCCGCAAGGGCCACCGCCGCCTCGGGCATCCGGGCCAGCGGCAGGTCCGGGCGCGTCTGGAGCTCTGCCAAGGACCCGGCCGCCGTCACCCGGCCCGCCTCCAGCAGCACCGCGTGGTCGGCCAGCCGCTCCACCTCGGCGATGTCGTGGCTGACGTAGAGAGTGGGCAGGCCGAGGCTGTCCTGAAGCCGCTCGAAATAGGGCAGGATGTCTTCCTTGGCGAAGCGGTCGAGCGCCGAGAGAGGCTCGTCCATCAGCAAAAGGCGCGGCTGGCTGAGCAGCGCCCGGCCGAGGGAGACCCGCTGGCGCTCGCCCCCCGACAGCGCCAGCGGCGCGCGATCGAGCAGCCGGGCGAGGCCGAGCAGGTCGACCACCTCGTCGAAGCGGATCGCCTCGGCCGCGCCGGCCTTCAGGGCGCGACGGCGGCCATAGTCGAGGTTGCGCCGCACGGTCAGGTGCGGGAACAGGCTCGCCTCCTGAAAGACATAGCCGAGCGGGCGGCGGTGGACCGGCCGGAAGGCGGACCCGTCCTGCCAGACGTCGCCGTCGAGCGCGAAATGACCGTCGGGAAACCGCTGCAGCCCCGCGACCGCCCGCAGGATCGTCGTCTTTCCGCAGCCGGAGGGTCCGAAGAGCGCCGTCACCCCCCGCGGGGGCGCCTCGAAGGCGACATCGAGGCGAAAGGCGCCGAGCGCCCCGCGGAAGCGGGCGACGAGGCCCGGGGACGGGGGGCTTGCGTCCCTCACCGGCCGATCCGGCCCATACGCTTTTCCAGCACCATCATCGCGAGGATGACCACGAAGGAAAAGCCGAGCATCAGCGCCGACATCAGATGGGCGGCGCGCCACTGCATGGTCTCGACCAGTTCGTAGATGGCGATGGACATGACCTTGGTCTGGCCCGGAATGGCGCCGCCGATCATCAGCACCACCCCGAATTCGCCGACCGTATGGGCGAAGCCGAGCACGGCGGCGGTCAGGAACCCCGGCCGGGCCAGGGGCAGGGCGACGGTCAGGAAGCTGTCGAGGGGCGAGGCGCGCAGGGTGGCCGTCACCTCGAAGGGCCGCTCGCCGATGGCCTCGAAGGCGTTGCGGATGGGCTGGACCACGAAGGGCAGCGAGGCGAAGACCGAAGCGATCACCAGAGCGCTGAAGGTGAAGGCCAGCGTCCGCCGCCCGAGAAGGCCGGCGATCCAGCCTCCCGGGCCCTGGGGCCCGAGCGCGATCAGCAGATAGAAGCCGAGCACCGTGGGCGGCAGGACGAGGGGCAGCGCCACCAGCGCCGCCACCGCCTCCTTCCACCGCGCCTTCGACCGGGCGAGCCACCAGGCCAGCGGCGTGCCGAGCACGAGCAGGATCGCCGTGGTGACGGTGGCGAGCTCCAGCGTCAGCCGGACCGACTCCCAGTCGATCGACATGTCAGCCCGAGACGCCTTCCAGCTCGGGCGCGACCGCGTAGCCATAGGCCTTGATCACCGCGAGCGCCTCCGGCCCCCGAAGGAATTCGAGGAAGGCTCGGGCCGCCTCGTTGCCCGCGCCGGTCTTGAGCAGCACCGCGTCCTGGAGGATGGGGGAATGCAGGTCGCCCGGCACCTCCCAGCGCGATCCGCCCTCGGTCTTGATCACCTGGGCGAGGGCGACGAAGCCGAGCTCGGCGTTGCCGGTCTCGACGAACTGCTGGGCCTGGGCGATGTTCGTGCCCCGGACGATCTTCGGCGCGAGCGCGTCATAGACGCCGAGCCGGGTCATGGCCTCGACAGCCGCGGCGCCATAGGGCGCGGACTTGGGGTCGGCGATGGCGAGATGGTCGAAACGCCCCTCGGTCAGGGTGTCCTTGCCCCGCACCAAGTCGGGGTCGGCGCTCCACAGCGCCAGCGTGCCGATGGCGTAGGTGAAGAGGCTACCGGGAACCGCGAGCCCGTCCTCCAGCGCCTTGGCCGGGCGGGCGGCGTCGGCCGAGAGGAACACCTCGAAGGGCGCGCCCTGGGCGATCTGGGTCAGGAACTGGCCGCTTGCGCCGAAGCTGAGCCGGGCGGTGTGGCCGGTCTTCTCCGCGAAAAGCCGGGCGATCTCGGTCGCGGGCTCGGTGAAATTCGCGGCGACGGCGACCTGGGTTTCGGCGGCCTGGGCGGCCGCTGCGCTCCAGAGCAGCAGGAATCCGGCGACATATCTTTTCATGGCAGGGACTTTCATTCCACGGCGAGGATGACATGGGCCGGGTCGATCACGGCCGTGGCCCGATCGCCCGGCGCGAAGGCCGTTCCGGGGGCGAGAACGGCGCAGAGCGTCTCGTCCCCGCCGATGTCGAGGAGGACCTCGACGCCGGCGGCGTCCTGCTCCACCGCCGCCACCACGCCCGCGATCCGGTTCGCATGCTGGGCGCCCGGGATCGCGGGGGGCTCCAGGCGCACCATCGGCGCCTTGACGAGGGCGGTGGCGGCGCGTCCGGGAAAGAGGCCGAGCGCGCGCAGGCTGCGGCTGGTCAGGGTCACGGCCAGGGTCTGGCCCCCGGCGACCGCCAGGGTGACCTCGGCGTTGACGTACCCCTCGGAAAGCGCCGTCACCTCGCCGCGCAGGGCGTTGCGGGCGCTGGTCCGGCGAAAGCCGATGACCATGAGATCCGCCGCGCCGCCGTCTCCCGCGGCGATGTCCGGCGCGAGCGCGTTGAAGGCCCGGGCGGTCTGTTCCTGGAGGCGGCGAAACCCCGCGATCAGCCGAAGGCCGTCCCGGGTGACCTGCGCCCCCCCGCCGCGCCGGCCGCCGGTCTGGCCGGACACCAGCGGCCGGCCGACCAGGGCGTTCATGGCGCCGATCGCATCCCAGGCGCCGCGATAGCTCATCCCGAGCGAGCGGGCGGCGGCCGAGATGCTGCCCTCCCGCCCGATCGCCTCGAGGAGCGCAATCCGCTGCTCGCCCATGGACGAGGCGTTCGGCGCCGTGAGCGAGACGGTGGCGTGCAGGGGCATTGCGGCGGCTCCAATCCTTATGCAGGGGAATCACATAACGCCGAGCCTGCGGCATATCCGGCCGCGGGACAAGGAATTGGTGGAGCGTGCAGAGGGGGAGGGCCGGGTTGCGGGGGAGGGGCGCGAAAGCTGGCCCGTCGCTTCGCGGGCGCTACGGAGGGAGGGCGCCCCGAGGTCCGCGCCCCCGAAGGTCAGGCCGGGGGCGCGGCGCGGATCAGGCGACCACCGCGGCGATGGCGGCGGCGAGCTTGTCGAGGCCCTTTTCCGGCAGGCCCGCGACGTTGATCCGGCTGTCGCCGATCGTGTAGACGCCGTAGTCCTTGCGCAGCGCCGCCACCTGGTCCGGGTTCGCCCCGATCAGCGAGAACATGCCCCGGTGCCCGGCGATGAAGTCGAACCGGTCGGAGTTGGTCGCGCGGCGCAGCTCCTCCGCGAGGCCGGAGCGCAGGGTCAGCATGTTCTCCCGCATCGCGGAGAGCTCGGCCATCCAGTCGGCCTTGAGCGCCGGGTCGTTGAGGATGATCTCCACCACCTTGGCGCCGTGATCGGGGGGGAAGGAGAAGTTCAGGCGGTTGAGGTTCATCAGGTTCTGCTTCGTCCGGCTCGATTCCTCCGCCGTCCGGCTCAGGGCGAAGGCGACGCCGACCCGGTCGCGGTAGAGGCCGAAGTTCTTGGAACAGCTGGCCGCCACCAGCATCTCCGGGACCGAGGCCAGCATCAGCCGCAGGCCCGCCACGTCCTCGTCCAGCCCGTCGCCGAAGCCCTGGTAGGCAAGGTCGACCATGGGCACGACGCCCTTGTCGAGGACGAGGGCGATGACCTCGCGCCACTGATCGAGGGTCAGGTTCGCGCCAGTGGGGTTGTGGCAGCAGCCGTGCAGCAGCAGCACGTCGCCGGGAGCCATGCGGGCGAGATCGGCCTTCATCCCCTCGAAATCCACCTCGCAGGTGGCCCGGTCGAAATAGCGATAGGTCTCGCCCTTCAGGCCCAGGTACTTCTGCATGGCCGGATGGTTCGGCCAGGTGGGGTCGGACATCCAGATCGTCGCCTCGGGGGCGGCGCGGCGGATCAGCTCGAACAGCTGGCGGATCGCGCCGGTCCCGCCGGGGGCCTGGCCGCCGACCAGCCTTTCCTTGGGCCGGTCTGCGCCAAAGATCAGCTCGGCCATGGCGTCGACGAAGGCGAGATCGCCGAGGAGGCCCACGTAGGACTTGGAGGCCTGCGTCTCCAGCAGGCGCTTTTCCGCGGCCTTGACGGCGCGCATGACCGGGGTCTTGCCGGCGGCGTCCTTGTAGACGCCGACCCCGAGGTCGAGCTTGTCCGTGCGGGGATCGGCGGCGTAGATCCCCATCAGCTCGATGATCTTGTCCGCGGGCTGGTCCTTGAGGGTCTCGAGCATCCTGGTCTCCTGGGGTCAGTCCCCGATGGTGTTGCGGTCCCGCGTCAGCACGCGGGTGCGGGTCTCGCGACGCACCGGCGCGAAGCCTGCCTTCTGGTAGAGCGGCAGGGCGCGCGGGTGGTCGAGCGAATTGGTGTTGACGGTGACCCGGGCCGTCCCCGGCCGGTCCCAGGCCATGTGCACGGCGGTCTGGATCAGGAACCGCCCCAGCCCCTGGCCGATGACCTGGGGGACGAGGCCGAAATAGGTGAGATCCGCCACGCCCCGGACGCGGCCGTCGAGCACGAAGAACCCATGCGGCCAGCCGGCGCGCATCAGGGTATAGAGCGCGACGTCCGGATCGGCCAGAAAAGCCTCGACCTCGGCCGGGGGCAGGGCGCGCTGGTCGGTCCATTCATAGGCCGCCCCGACCGTGTCGTAGAGCGTGAGGAACCACCAGAGCGGCGGCCGCTCGGCGGCGATCAGCGCCGAGGGGGCGCCGGCGGGCAAGTGTGGCCGCGGATAGGCGGGCCGGGCCTCCATCTCCAGATAGGTGACGACGTAGTCCACCCGCTCGCCGGCCTTGTGGCGCATGTCAGCCCTGCTCGACCTTGAGATCGGGATAGGCGCCCCATTCCGCCCAGGACCCGTCGTAGAGCGCCGTGCGCGGGGCGCCGAGCCGGGCGAGGGCGAGGAAGACCACCGCGGCGGTGATCCCCGACCCGCAGGTGGTGATGACCGGCTGGGCCACGTCCACCCCCGCCGCCTCGAAGACGGCGCGCAAGGCCTCCGGGTCCTTCATCGTGCCGTCGGGATTCAGAAGGGTGGCGTAATGCACGTTGCGCGAGCCAGGGATATGGCCGGCGCGCAGGCCGGGCCGCGGCTCCGGCTCTTCGCCGCGAAACCGGGCGGGGGAGCGGGCGTCGACGATCTGGGCGTCGCCGAGCTTGGCGGAGGCTGCGACCTGGGTGACGTCGCGCACCAGGCCCGCGTCGCGGCGGGCGGTGAAGTGCCGGTCGCGCAGGGTGGGGGCGACGTCCTCGACCGGCCGGCCCTCGGCCTTCCACTTGCGCAGGCCGCCGTCGAGCACCGCGACGTCGGTCTTGCCGAACAGGCGGAACAACCACCAGACCCTGGCGGCGCTGAACAGGCCGACGCTGTCGTAGATCACCACCCGGTGACCGTCTCCCACCCCCATGGCGCGCATCCGCGAGACGAACTTCTCCACCGGCGGGGCCATGTGCGGCAGGTCGGACTGGTCGTCCGAGATCGCATCGATGTCGAAGAAGCGCGCGCCGGGGATATGGCCTGCCTCGTATTCCGCCCGGGCGTCGCGGCCGGCGTCGGGCATGTGCCAGGACGCGTCGAGGATCCGCAGATCCGGCGCGCCGAGATGGGCGGCGAGCCAGTCGGTGGAGACAAGAAGCTGCGTGTCGCTCGTGGCCATGGCGTCTCCTCCCCTTTCCGCGGCTCCCGTGGGAATACCGGCCGCGGCGCCCGCGGGCAAGGCCGGTTCAGCCGCGCCGCGCCCGTTCCTGGAGGCCGCGCCACAGGTAGCTGAACGCGAAGGCGAGGCTGTAGGCGAGGACGATCGTCGGAGCCGGCGCGCTGTCGAGCCAGAAGCTCGCATAGACCCCCCCGATCGCCCCGATCGCCCCGACCGCCGCCGAGATCGCGAGCATGGCGTCGAGCCGCCGCGCCCAGAGGAAGGCGGTGGCCCCGGGGGTGATGAGCAGCGCCACCGACAGGATGATCCCCACCGCCTGAAGCGCCGAGACGACGGCGAGCGCGACCATGGCGAGCAGCCCGTAGTGCAGCGCCCGCACCGGCAGGCCGATGGCGCGGGCATGGGTGGGGTCGAAGATCTGCGCGGCGAAGTCGGCGCGGAAGGCGAGGAGCGCCGCCGTCACCACGAGGCCCGCCGCGGCGGACCAGCCGACCTCGGCCCAGGTCGCGCCGAGCATATCGCCGAAGAGCAGGTGGCTCAGGTGCAACGTGGTAGGGATGGAGGCGTAGAGCACCAGCCCGAGGCCGAAGAGGCCGGAAAAGACCACGCCCATGGCGGTGTCCTCCTTCACCCGGCTGTTTTCGCGCAACCATCCGGTGCCGGCGGCGCAGGCGAAGCCGGCGACGAAGGCGCCGAGCGCGATGGGAAGGCCTGCCACGTAGCTCAGCACAACCCCGGGCAGGACCGCATGGCTGATGGCGTCGCCCATCAGCGCCCAGCCCCGCAGCACGAGGAAGCAGGAGAGCAGCGCCATCGGAACCGCGGCCGCGAGCGCGATGGCGAAGGCCACCTGCATGAAGGGCAGCTGGAAGGGGAGCAGGACCTCAGCCACGGCCGCGCGCCCTTGCGGCGAGCAACCCGTGCTTGGGCGCGAGGACGAAGGCCGCGACGAAGAGCGTGGTCATCAAGGTGATGATGATCCCGCCGGTCGCCCCGTCGAGAAAGAAGGACAGATAGGCCCCGACCGCCGAACAGCTCACGCCGATGGCGACGGCGATGGCGACCAGCCTCGGGAAGCGGTCGGTCAGCAGGTAGGCGGTGGCGCCCGGGGTGATGATCATGGCCACCACGAGAAAGGCGCCGACGGTCTGGAGCGCGGCGACGGTGGCGAGGGCGAGCAGGGCGAAGAACAGGGTCTTCAGCCGACGCGGGTTGAGGCCGACGGTGGCGGCGTGGATCTCGTCGAAGAAGATCGCCAGGAAGTCCCGCCACTTCAGCGCGAGGACGGCCAGCGCTCCTCCGCCGATCAGGGCGAGCTGCAACGTGTCGGAGGGCGTGATGGCCAGCACGTTGCCGAGCATGATGGTCTGGATGTCGAGCGCCGTGGGCCGGATCGAGACCATGAACAGCCCGAGCGAGAAGAAGCCGGTGAAGACCACCCCGATCACCGCATCCTGCCGCAGCCGGGTCGAGGCGCCGAGCGCCAGCATGGCGGCGGCGGCGAGGCCCCCGGAGAGGAAGGCGCCGAGGGCGAAGGGCAGACCCAGCATGTAGGCCCCGGCCACCCCCGGCACGATGGCGTGCGACAGGGCGTCGCCGATCAGGCTCCAGCCCTTGAGCATCAGGAAAGCGGAGAGGAAGGCGCAGAGCCCGCCGACCAGCGCGGAGACCCAGATGGCGTTGACCATGTAACTGTAGGCGAAAGGTTCGAGCCAGCTCACCGCCGTCCCCCCGGTCGTGTCGGAACCCCGCAGCCGGCCCCCGGCAGCGGGGGCCGCGGCGCGCGCGGAGCGGCCTTGGGGGCTGGGGGCTTCGACGTCCCGTCGGGCGCCTCGGGCAAGAGGGGCCGTGGTGCGGCGCCGAGCGCGGGACCGACCCGGGGCGCCGGAGCGGGCGCCGGTCGGGCAGGCGACTTGGCGGCCGGCCCGCCTCCGACCCCGGTCGGCCGATCGACGGCCGATGACCCGGAGAGCGCGACCGTCGGCCGCGTCCGGTCGCGGATCGATTGATCAACAGTCAATCGCTCGGATGTCGGGCGTTCCAGCGGGGAGGCCTTCGCCGCCGGCGGGCGCTGCGCTCCGGTCCCATTCGTGGACAAGACGCTGGCCTTGGGCAGCGGATGCGAGGCGGCGACCGCAGGCTCCGCGCGTTCGGGCGTCAGGACGGCGGGTCGGGGCAGGGGCGGACGGGGTCGGTCGGGAGGGGTCATCGGGCCTCGCCTGCCTCTTCTCCGGGGCCCTTGTCATAGATGACGAAGGGCCGCTCGTCGTCGGTCAGCACCGTGACGCGGCGGTCGTCCGCATCCTCGTGCAGATCTTGGCCGCCGAGCACGAAATGCCGCAGCTTGCCGCCGAAGGCCTGCTCCAGATTGGCCTGGGTGAAGACCTGATCCGTCGGCCCCGCCGCCAGCACCCGGCCGTCGATCAGCACCGCCCGGTCGCAGAAATCCGGCACCGAGCCGAGGTTGTGGGTCGAAATCAGCATCACCCGCCCCTCGTCGCGCAGGTCGCGCAGCAGGGCGATGATCGCCTCCTCGGTGGTCACGTCCACTCCGGTGAAGGGCTCGTCGAGCAGGATCACCTGGCCCTCCTGGGCCAGCGCCCGGGCGAGGAACACCCGTTTCTTCTGGCCCCCCGACAGCTCTCCGATCTGGCGATGCGCGAAAGGCGCCATGCCCACCCGATCGAGCGCCTCGGCGACCAGGGCGCGGTCGCGCGGCGCAGCGCGGCGCAGCCAGCCCATGTGGCCGTAGCGGCCCATCATCACCACGTCCTCGACCAGGATAGGAAAGGTCCAGTCGACCTCCTCGGACTGGGGGACATAGGCGACGAGGTTGCGCCGCAGGGCCTCGTCGCGGTCGAGCCCCATCACCTCCACATGGCCCGAGCGCAGGGGCAGGAACCCCATGATCGCCTTGAACAGCGTCGACTTGCCCGAGCCGTTCACCCCGACCAGCGCGGTGATCGAGCCCTCGGGCAGGTCGAAGGTCGCCCCGGTCAGCGCCCGATGGCCGTTGCGATAGGTGACGGAGACGTCGCGCACGGACAGCCCGGGCCGCTCGCCGCTCATTTCGCCAGCGCCTCGACGATGCGGCCGGTGGTTACGCGCATCAGGTCGAGATAGCTCGGCGCCGGGCCGTCCGGGCCGGTGATGCTGTCGACGTAGAGCACGCCGCCATAGGCGACGCCTGTCTCCCGCGCCACCTGCTGGGCCGAGCGCGGATCGACGGTGGATTCGGAGAACACCGCCCGCACGTCATGGGCGCGGATGGCGTCGATGGCCCGGCGGATCTGCTGGGGGGTGCCGGTGTTGGCCTCGTTGATCGGCCAGATGTAGATCTCCCCCAGGCCGAGGTCGCGGGTGAGGTAGGAGAACGCCCCTTCGGATGTCGCGAGCCAGCGCCGCCGCTCGGGAATCGCCGCGATCTCGGCGCGGATCGGCCCGGCCAGGGCCTCGATCTCGGCCGTGTAGGCGGCGGCGTTGGCGGCATAGGCCTCGGCGTTGGCGGGATCGGCCGCGGCCATGGCCTTGCGGATGTTCTCCACATAGACCGCGGCGTCCGAAGCGGACATCCAGGCGTGCGGGTTCGGCTTGCCGGCGTAGGGTCCGTCGGCGATCAGGATGGGCTCCACCCCCTCCGACACCACGGCGGCGGGGGTGTCGGGCAGGTTGCGGAAGAAGCGGTCGAACCAGGCCTCGAGCCCCAGCCCGTTCCACAGGATCAGGTCGGCCTCCATCGCCGCGCGGATGTCCGAAGGGGTGGGCTGGAAGTTGTGCACCTCGGCCCCCGCGGGGATCAGCGAGCTCACCTCCGCCGCGTCGCCCGCCACATGGGCGGCCATGTCGGCGATGATGGTGAAGGTCGTCGCGACCTTCAGCTTTTCCGCCGCCGCCAGGGGCGAGGCGAAAAGCCCGAGGGCGAGGGCGGCGAGGGCGGGCGCATGGAACGATTCGCGACGGGACATGACGCGACCATAGGGCATCCCCAAGTTTTTGCAATTGATAATCGTTCTCAAAAAAACGATGATGGCGCGGCGGGCGCGGCGCGGCTATGGTGCGGCCATGGGGATGTCTGGCAAGGTGGCGAATTACGAGGCGGTGCTGCGCGACGCCGGGCTTCGGATCACGAAGCCCCGCCGCATCATCCTGGAGATCCTGCACCGCAGCGAGGGCCATCCCGACGCAGCCGAGATATTCGAGAAGGCGGCCGCGATGGACAGCCGCATCTCGCTCGCCACCGTCTATCGCACCATGCGCGCGCTGGAGGATTCGGGCGCGATCCAGCGCCACGCCTTCGGCCACGGGCCCGCCCGGTTCGAGCAGGCGCCGCGGGACCACCACGATCACCTGATCGACGTGGACACCGGCGAGGTGATCGAGTTCATCTCGGCCCGCATCGAGGCGATTCAGCAGGAGATCGCGGCCCGCCTCGGGTACGAGATCGTCCACCACCGCCTGGAGCTCTACGGGCGCCGCATCAAGGCGAAGTGACGGTTTCCTGCGCCCGCAGCCCCGCCGTCACCCCGGCGAGCGACACCGGCAGCCTCACCCGTAGCCCTTCAAGCAGGGTGAAGGTGATCTCCGCCTGACGCTCGCGCTTCAGGCTTTCACGCAAGGCGGGCTCTAGGTCGACCACCGCGTCGCAGCCCTGGGCGTCGCAGGTCCGCCAAGGGAGGGTGCGCAGCGGATCGGTCCCCAGCGCCAAGGTGATCCCGTCGGGCAAGAACAGTGGCAGCGGCGTCGCGAATCGCAGGGCGTCGGGCCCGATCTCCGCCACCAGCAGCAGGGTGCCGTCGCCCGCCCGCACCAGGCTGCGCAGGGCGCAGTCCTCGCCACGACAGTGCAGCCGCCAGTCCCGAAAGGTGATCGCCTCGGCCCGCCGCGCCCCATAGGCGGCGGGCGGATCGGCCAGCGCAGCCCCGGCGACCAGCGCCAGCGCAACGGGCGCCGCACGCTTCACGAGCTTTAACAGGATGTTAGGCATGTTTCTCGGGGGCTGTTAGCCATTGCTTAGGCGAGTTCGCGGAATGTGCTCTCAGGCGGCTGAAAAGCCGGCGCGGCGGGGAAGGAAACAGTCCGGACGCCGCAGACGTCAGAAGACGGTCGCCGGTCCGCGGACTCCGCGGGCCACCTGATCCAAGCGGGGTCGAACGCCCCCTCTCGAAGGAATGCACCGATGTCCTCGATCCTCACCAACACCTCCTCCATGGTCGCCCTGCAGACCCTGAAGTCCCTGAACCGCGATCTGGCGGGCGTCCAGAACGAGGTTTCCACGGGCCTGAAGGTCTCCTCGGCGAAGGATAACGCCTCCACCTGGGCGATCGCCTCGACCATGGAATCGGACGTGGGCACTTACAAGAAGATGTCGGAGTCGCTCACCGCGGCCTCGAAGCTGGTCGGCACCGCCCGCGAGGCCGCCGAGCAGATGGTCACCATCCTGAAGGACGTGCAGGCCAAGGTCGTCGAGGCCAAGAAGCCCGGCGCCGATCTCGTCGCGCTCCAGGCGGACGTGGACGCGATGACGGCCACGATGCAGTCGATCGGCAACTCCGCCCAAGTCAACGGCATCAACATGGTCAACAACACCGACACCCAGAGCTTCGCGGTGTCGCTGACCCGGGTGGGCTCGGGCGACGTGGGTCTCGAGGTCCTGGGCGTGGACGGCGTCGATCTGGTGACCGACGCGGCCGCGGACGTGACCCTGGTGGCCGACGCCACGGATGAGACCGACGTCGACGCGGTCGAGACCCAGCTTCAGGCGGCGATCACCGCGGCGGCGGCCTTCGGCGCGGCCCAGACCCGCATCGAGGCGCAGAACGACTTCCTCTCCAAGCAGATGGACTCGATCAAGTCCGCCGCCGGCGCCATGGTCGACGCCGATATGGAGGAAGCCTCGGCCCGGCTGACCGCGCTCCAGACCCAGCAGCAGCTCGGCATCCAGTCGCTGTCGATCGCCAACCAGGCGCCGCAGAGCCTGATGAAGCTGTTCGGCTGACGCCTTCTCCCCGGGGCGGACGCGCGTCCGCCCCGGGTTCCCCCTCCTCCGTCCTGCAAGCCTCCCGGTCTTCGGTCCGGGTCCCCCAGAGGTCTTGACCATGAACGCCCACGCCCAGGCCCGTTCCGCCTATTCCTCCGCGGCGCCGCTGCGCACCCCCCGCGCCGCCGAATACGAGATCTTCGCCCGCATCACCCACCGGCTGAGCGCCGTCGACGAGGACGACCGGGCGGCCTTTCCCGCGCTGGCCGACGCCGCGACCGAGAACCAGCGGCTCTGGGCCGCGCTCGCCGAGGACCTGATGGGCGACGGCAACGGCCTGCCGCTCGCGCTGCGCGGCCAGCTCATCGGCCTGTCCGAGTTCGTCCGCCGCCACACCCTGCGGGTTCTGGCCGGCAAGGCCTCGATCGAGCCGCTGATCGACATCAACACCTCCATCATGCGCGGCCTCAGAGGCGGCGGGGCGGCGCTCGCATGAGCGGCCTCGTCCTCAAGCTCGGGCCTCACGAGCGGATCATGGTCAACGGCGTCGTCATGGAGAACGGCGACCGCCGCGCCCGGATCAACATCCTGACCCCCGACGCCAACGTCCTGCGCCTGCGCGACGCCATCCATCCGCACGAGGCGAACACCCCGGTCCGCCGGATCTGCTACATCGCCCAGATGGCGCTGGCCGGCGAGGCGGACCCGGAGGAGGCGCGCCGTCAGGCGCTGCGCGGGATCGAGCAGCTCTCCCAGGTCTTCACCGACCCGGAAAGCCGCGCCCACCTGACCGCCGCCACCGAGGCCGCCGATGCGCGGCGCTTCTACCAGGCGATGAAGGCGCTGCGGAACCTTCTGCCGCGGGAAACGCGGCTTCTCTCGGTCCGGCCGGACTGAACCCTCCCAAGGAGGCGACCCATGGCCTATACGCCGCTGATCCCGATGTCCGGCCTCGCCGGCTGGCGCTTTCTGGAGCGGACCTCCGAGCGGCAGCAGGCGGCCTTCGAGAAGAGCGCGGAGGTCGGGCGGCAGGTCGCCTATTTCAAGGAAAAGATCGGCTCGGTCACGAGCCCGGCGGACCTGCTCGGGGACCGGCGGCTGCTGACCTTCGCCCTGACCGCCTTCGGGCTGGAGAAGGACGTCGACAAGAAGGCTTTCCTGCGCAAGGTGCTGGAGGACGACCTGCTCGAGCCCAAGGCGCTCGCGAACCGGCTGTCCGCGCCGGAATACAAGCAGATGGCGGAGGCCTTCGGGTTCAACGGCGGGGGCAAGGGATCGACGGCCACCCCCGGCTTCGCCGACAAGATCGTCGCGGCCTACAAGACGCGCGCCTTCGAGGCGGCGGTGGGGGCGGTGAACGACGACATGCGCCTCGCCCTGAACTTTCGCCGGACGATCGCCGACCTGTCCAAGGGCGAGACCGGGGGGAGCTGGTACAAGGTCATCGGCTCGAACCCCCTGCGCGAGGTCTTCGAGACGGCCTATGGCCTGGGCTCGGCCTTCGGCAAGGTCGACGTGGACCGGCAGCGGGACATCCTGCGGGACAAGACAGCGAAGATGTTCGGGACCGAGAACCTGACCGCCTTCGCCAAGCCCGAGAACGTGGAGAAGCTGATCAACCGCTTCCTCGCCCGCTCGCAGATGGAGGGGGGCGGGGGATCGACCATGAGCTCCCCGGCGCTGACCCTGTTGCAGGGGGCCTCGGGCGGGGCCTCGGGGCTTTTCAACCTGATCCTGTCCCGGTGAGGTCGGGGAAAATCCGCGCCGCAAGGGGTTTGCAAGGCGGGCCGGGGGCCTGCGTATCACGCGTGATAATGAGGTTATCTATTTGATATTTTTATGTATTACTGAAAACGTCAACCGAATGGACATCTTCGTTGACGAGGCGTGAAGGCCGGTCCGGCGGAGCGGATCAGGGAAGGTCGATCCAGGCGCCGAAATCGAGGCGCAGGTCCCAGGGCGCGGGGCGGCCGGCCGCGGCGGCGGCGGCCTTGGCCACCCCGGCGTGAGCGACCCAGAGCGCGCCCGGCGCCGTCTCGGCCCGGGCGGCGGCGACCCGGGCGGCGAGCTCGGCGACCGTCTCGCCGCCATGGGGGCGAGCGTGGAGCAGGTCGGCCGCCCAGGCGTCGATCTCGGCCCGGGGCAGCGCGTCCCAGGGACGGTTCTCCCAGGCGCCGAAATCCATCTCCGCCAGCCGCGGGTCGATCGCGAGGGGCAGGCCGCGGGCCGCGGCGATGCGCCCGGCCAGCAGGCGGCAGCGGGAGAGCGGGCTCGAGACCACATGCGACAGGGGCGGCAGGGCGGCGGCGAGGGCCGCGGCCTCGGCCTCCCACCCCGGGGCGAGGGGGAGATCGGCGCGGCCGTAGCAGAGGCCCGGGGGGGCGTCGGGCCGGGTGTGGCGCAGGATCAGGACCATGCGAGCAGGCCGAGCAGGAACCCGGCCTCGCTCACCTGCTGCACCGCGCCGAGGCAGTCGCCGGTATAGCCGCCGAGCTTGCGCTCATAGGCCCGGCGCATGGCGAGGTGCCCCGCCGCGAGGCCGAGCGCGCCCGCCAGGGCGCCGGCGGGGGGGAGCAGCGCCAGGGGGGCGACGCCGCAGGCGAGGGCGAAGGCGAAGGCGAGGCCGCCGGGGGACAGCCCCTCGGCCACCGGCTTGCCCGTGCCGTGGTCGCGGACATAGGCGGAAGTGGCGAGGGCCGCGACCGCCGAGGCGCGGCTGGCCGCATGGCCGGCGACGAGCGCGAAGGGGACGAGCCCGGGGGCGAGGGCGGCGAGGGCCGCCACCTTCACCGCCAGCATCATCCCGAGCCCGGCGGCGCCATAGGTCCCGAGGCGGCTGTCGCGCATGATCTCGAGCGCCCGTTCCCGGGTCGCGCCGCCGCCGAGCCCGTCGCAGGCGTCGGCGAAGCCGTCCTCGTGGAAGCAACCCGTGAGCAGCAGGCCGAAGGCGGTGGAGAGGAGCGCCGCGAGCGCGGGCGGGAAGGCCGCGGCGGCCGCCAGCCAGGCGAGGGCGACCAGCCCGCCGATCAGCGCCCCTGCGGCGGGAAACCAGCGCGGCAGGGCGGCCATGCGGGCGGGGGCATAGACGTCGGGCAGGGGCAGCCGCGTCAGGAACTGGAGGGCGAGGACGAAGGTCGCGCCTTCGTCCCGCAGCCGGGCGATCATCGGACTTCCCGCTGTCGAGCGATCATCGGGCGCGCCGAAGGCGGGCGGTCATCGGGCGTGCCGAAGGCGGGCGATCATCGACGCGAGACGCCGGCGCTCTCGAAGCTCGCCATGTCGCAGAGCATGTCGGCGGCGGCCCGGAGCAGGGGCCAGGCCATCAGCGCCCCCACCCCCTCGCCGAGCCGCATGTCAAGGTCGAGCAGCGGCTCGGCCTGCATGTGGCGCAGGAGCGGACGGTGGCCCGCCTCGGCCGAGCAATGGGCGAAGACGAGCGCGGGCCGGATCGCCGGCGCGATCCCGCAGGCGACGAGGGCCGCGGCCGTGGCGATGAAGCCGTCGACCAGCACGGCGCGGCGCGCCTCGGCGGCGCCGATCATCGCGCCCGCCATCATGGCGATCTCGAAGCCGCCGTACTGGCGGAGCGCCTCCTCCGGGTCGAGCCGGTCGGGGGTGCGCGCGGCGGCCTCGGCGAGGATCATGCGCTTGCGGGCGAGCCCCTCGTCGTCGAGGCCGGTCCCGCGGCCGACCAGGGGCGCGAGCGGCAGGCCGGTCAGCTTGTGGGCGAGCAGGGCGGCGGAGGCGGTGTTGCCGATCCCCATCTCGCCGAAGGCGGCGGCCTCCTCCACCGGGCCCGCGCCCAGAAGGCGGCCGGCGAGGAGCGCGGCCCGGGCCTGGTCCGCCGTCATCGCGGGACCCGCGCGAAAGCTCGTTGTGCCGGGGGCGATGCGGCGGCTGACAAGGGCGGGGTCGGCGATGGGCTCGCCCGCGACGCCCGCGTCGACCACCGCCACCGGGACGCCGAGGCCCCGGGCGAAGACCGTGGCCGCCGCCCCCCCGGCGAGGAAGTTCAGCACCATCTGGCGGGTGACCGCGGCGGGATAGGCCGAGACGCCGTCGGCGGCGATCCCGTGGTCGGCGGCGAAGATCGTCAGCCGGCAGCCGGTCAGCCGGGGCGCGAGGTCGCCGCGCAGCCGGGCGAGGTCGGCGGCGAGGCCCTCCAGCCGGCCGAGGGCGCCGATGGGCTTGGTCTTGCCGTCGATGGCGGCGGCGAGCCGGGTTTCGAAGTCGAGGGGCAGGGTCATGGAGCGGCCGCCGGTGCGGGGCGCCGGCTGATCTGGACGGCGAGGATGCCGGCCATGATGATCGCGACGCCGATGAGGTCGCGGGCGGTCACGTGCTCGCCGAGGATCAGCGCGGCGGTGGCCACCCCGAGGAAGGGGTTGAGGAAGTGGAAGGTCGCCGCCCGGGTGGCGCCGATCCGCCGGACCAGCACGAACCAGATCATGGTGGCGGCGATGCCGGGGAAGAGCACCGTGTAGGCGAAGGCGACGAAGAGGCCGGGGGTCCAGTGGACCGTCCAGGTCTCGGCGAAGAGCGAGACGGGAAAGAGCGCCGCCGCCCCCACCAGCATCTGCAGCCCCACCGCCATCCAGAGGTCGCCGGAGGCGGAGGCGCCGCGCACGGTCAGCGTCGCGATGGCGAGGGCGAGCGCGCCGAGGAGGCAGAGGCCCATGGCGAGCGGGTTCGCGCCCGCGCCGATGCGCGCGGCCATGATGACGAGCACGCCGCCGAAGCCCGCGGCGAGGCCCGCGCCGGCGAGGGGCGTCAGGCGCTCGCCCAGGAAGGCCCAGGCGAGGGCGGCGACGATGAGCGGCAGGGCGCTGGCGATGACCGCGGCGAGGCTCGCCTCGATCGTGCGCATGGCGAGGAAGTTCAGCCCGAGGTAGAGGGCGTTCTGGCAGAGGCCGAAGATGACGATCGCCCGCCACTGGGCCGGCGACCGGGGCAGGCGCTGGCGCAGCAGCCAGCCGATGCCGAGCGCGATCGCCCCGGAGAAGAGAAACCGCAGGCTGAGGGCGAGGAAGGGGGGGGCGTCCGCGACGATCACCCGCGCCGAGGTGAAGGCGGAGCTCCACATCGCCGCGAAAAGGACGCCGAGGCCGATGGCGCGCCAGTCCATGTGCGTCCTTTCGGAAGGTTGCAGGCGGATGGCGCTCTCTTGCCGGAAGGGGGCGGCCGACGCAACCGCGCGTCGGCGGCGCGCAGGTCAGGCGTTGATGACGTCCTTGAGCTGCTTGGCGATGGTGACCTTGGCGATGCGGTCGGCGGGCTTGGTCATCTTTTCGCCGGTGGAGGGATTGCGCACCTCGCGCTCGGGCCGGTCGCGGCAGGCGAACTTGCCGAGGCCGGGCAGGCTGACGGCGCCGCCGGCGGCGACCTCGCGGGTGACGATGTCGGTGAGAGCTTCCAGCGCGCGGTTCGCGGCCGCCTTTTCGAGGCCGGCGGATTCGGCGATCGCGGCGACGAGCTGCGTCTTGGTCATGGGTTTCTGGGTCATGTGTCGCTCCCGTTGTTATATCGTCCCCCGGCGGAGGAGGTTCCGCGCCGGGTTTCCCCGGCACTAAAGCGCCGCCGGGCCCGCAACTCAATGTCATTGAGGAACATTCAAGCGTTCCGCTGCGGTTTTCCACAACTTTTTGGAGAAATCTGCGGGCGCAAGACGCCCGCAGCGAGCCGGTCGGAGGCCGGATCAGAGGAAGGCGGTTTCGTCGAAGCTGCGCAGCTTGCGGGAATGGAGCTTTTCGAGGGGCATTTCACGCAGGGCCTCCATGGCGCGGATGCCGATGAGCAGGTGCTGGGCGACCTGGCGCTTGTAGAAGGCGGTGGCCATGCCGGGGAGCTTGAGCTCGCCGTGCAGGGGCTTGTCCGAGACGCAGAGCAGGGTGCCGTAGGGCACGCGGAAGCGGAAGCCGTTGGCGGCGATCGTGGCGCTTTCCATGTCGAGGGCGATGGCCCGGGCCTGGGAGAGGCGGGCGACGGGGCCGGACTGGTCGCGCAGCTCCCAGTTGCGGTTGTCGATGGTGGCGACCGTGCCGGTGCGCATGATCTTCTTCAGCTCGTAGCCCTCTAGGCCGGTGATCTCCTCCACCGCCTCCTCCAGCGCGACCTGGATCTCGGCGAGCGCGGGGATGGGAACCCAGATCGGCAGGTCGTCGTCGAGCACGTGGTCCTCGCGCATGTAGGCGTGGGCGAGGACGTAGTCCCCGAGGCTCTGGGAGTTGCGCAGGCCGGCGCAGTGGCCGAGCATCAGCCAGGCGTGGGGGCGCAGGACGGCGATGTGGTCGGTGATGGTCTTGGCGTTGGAGGGGCCGACGCCGATGTTGACGAGGGTGATGCCCGAGTTGTTGGGACGGACCAGGTGATAGGCCGGCATCTGCGGGGCCTTGGGCTCGCCCGTCACTTCGTCGCGGGTGCGCATGACGTTGCCCGGGGAGACCAGCGCCTCGTAGCCGGAGCTTTCGTCGAGCAGCGCCCGGTGGGCGAATTCCACGAATTCGTCCATGTAGAACTGGTAGTTCGTGAACAGGACGTGGTTCTGGAAATGGGTGGGGCTCGTCGCGGTGTAGTGGGCGAGGCGGGCGAGGGAGTAGTCGATCCGCTGGGCGGTGAAGGGGGCGAGCGGCCGGGCGCCCTCGGGGCCGAGGCGGGCGACGCCGTTGACGATGTGATCGTCGGTGGTCTCGAGGTTCGGGACGTCGAAGACGTCGCGCAGGGGCCGGTGGAGGGTGTCGGCGATCGACCCTTCCACATGGGCGCCTTCCTCCATCGCGAAATGCAGCGGGATCGGCGTGTCGGACTCGCCGATGCGGACCGGCATTCCGTGGTTCTGGATCAGGAGGCTGATCTGCTGGGTGAGGTAGCCCTCGAACAGGTCGGGCCGGGTGAGGGTGGTGGCGTAGGTTCCGGGCTCGGTCACATGGCCGAAGGAGAGGCGCGAATCGACCTTGGCGAAGCTGCCGGTCGTCACGCTCGCCTCGGGGTACCAGGCGCGGTAGCGGCCCTGGGGCGGCTCGCCCGCCATGACCGCGGCGAAGCGGTCGCGCAGGAACCGGGTGGCCCGGTCGTAGCGGCGGCGGATCTCGGCGACCGCCTCGGCCGCGTCGGTGAAGAGCCGGGCGGGCTCGGCCTCGGGCGAGATGACGGGCAGTTCGGCGAGCGGCTTGCGGTGAAGCATGGGATCCCCCGGGGGCAGGCGGGCGAGAAGCGGATGGGCGAGAGTCGGATGGACGGGAGGCGCAGGGACGGGGCTCGGACGGGCGGCCCCGGACGCGGGAGGGTCAGACGGGCAGGAAGAGGTCGGTCCTCTCGAACCGGGTCACGTCGATCAGGCCCTTGTCGGAGATGCGCAGCTCGGGGATCACCACCAGCGCCAGCAGGGAGTGCTGCATGTAGGCGTTGTTGAGCTTGCAGCCGCAGGCCTGCATCGCCGCGACCACCCCCTGGGCCGCCTCGGCCACCTCCTCGGCGGGGGCGTCGGACATGAGGCCCGCGATGGGAAGGGCCACATGGGCGAGCTCGCGTCCCTCGCGCCAGACGGTGACCCCGCCGCCAAGCGCGCGCAGGCGGTTGGCCGCCAGCGCCATGTCGGGTTTCGAGGTGCCCACGACGATCATGTGGTGGCTGTCGTGGGCGACCGTCGAGGCCACCGCGCAGGGGACGTCGTAGCCGAAGCCCGAGACGAAGGCGTTGGTCACGCCCCCCGTGGCGCGGTGACGCTCGACGAGGGCGATCTGGCAGACCGCGCCCGAGGCGTCGACGAGGCCGTCGCGCACGGGGAGGTCGGCGGTCAGCGCCTGGGTGGGAGCTTGGTTCTCGACCACGCCGATGACCCGGGCCCGGACCTGGTTCGCGGCGCCGGGCGCGGCGATGTCGAAATCCGCCGCGGTCAGGTCGCGCTTCATGTGGACCGTGCGCCGGGCGTCCTCGGGCCAGACGAAATCGGGCAGGGGGGCGACGCAGACGCCGTCTTCGGCCACGATCTCGCCCCGGGCGATGACCGTCTCGATCGGCAGGGTCGCGAGGTCCGATGTCAGGATGCAGTCGGCGCGGCGGCCCGGCGCGATGGAGCCCAGTTCCCGCTCCAGCCCGAAATGGGTCGCGGTGTTGATGGTGGCCATCTGGAGCGCGACCAGCGGGTCGAGGCCGCAGTCGATGGCGTGGCGCACCACCCGGTTCATGTGGCCCTCGTGGACCAGGGTGCCGGAATGGCAGTCGTCGGTGCAAAGGATGAAGTTGCGCGGGTCGAGGCCCTTTTCCGTCACCGCGGTGATCTGCGCCTTGACGTCGTACCAGGCGGAGCCGAGGCGCAGCATGGCGCGCATCCCGTTCCGCACCCGCAGGATCGCGTCCTCCTCCTGCGTGCCCTCGTGGTCGTCCGCGGGGCCGCCCGCCGCATAGGCGGGGAAGTCGGTCACGTCGGGGCTGGCGTAGTGGCCGCCGATGGTCTTGCCGGCGACCTGGGTCGCGGCCATCTCGCCGAGCATCTTGGGGTCGGCCTGGATGACGCCCGGATAGTTCATCATTTCGCCGAGGCCGATGATTCCGGGCCAGCCCATGGCCTCGGCCACGTCCTCGGGGCCCAGCTCCGCCCCCGGCGTTTCCAGCCCCGGGGCGGAGGGGGCGCAGGACGGCATCTGGGTGAAGACGTTGATCGGCTGGGCCAGCGCCTCGTCGTGCATCAGCCGCACGCCCTTGAGGCCGAGCACGTTCGCCACCTCGTGCGGATCGACGAACATGGTGGTCGTGCCGTGGGGCATGACCGCCCGGGCGAACTGGGTGACGGTCAGCATGCCGCTTTCCACATGCATGTGGCCGTCGCAGAGCCCGGGGATGAGGAAGCGCCCGCCCGCGTCGATCACCCGGGTGTCGGGCCCGATCATCGGCGTGGCGTCGGGGCCGCAGGAGGCGAAGCGGCCGGCCTTGACGGCGATGTCCGCGCCGGGGATGACCTCGCGGCTGTGGACGTTCACCCAGGCGCAGTTGCGGATGACGAGATCGGCGGGCGCCCGGCGGGCGGCGACGGCGATCAGTTCGGCGGCGGTCTCGGACCAGGGAGCGATCTGCATGGCGCCAATGTCCCGGGCCCCGCGGCCGCGGTCAAGCGCGACGGAGGGGCGAGGGCGAAGATCGCCCCGGGATCTGGGAGGACCCCGCAGGTGCGCCCGGCCTCGGGGACGCTCCGGGCTTGCGGCGCCGGCGCGGGATCTTCGGGATCCCAAGGCGGAGTTCCCGTCCGTCACGATCGGGGGCGCGGCGGAACGGCGCGACGCCCCGGGGCGCGAGAGGATCCGGCGGGTCGACCCGTCCGGATGTTCGGGCAGTCTCTCAGCCCCGGTTGCGCTTGAAGCTGCGCGAGCGGCTGCGGCTCTGGTCGAGCTTGCGCCGCGGGCCGCCCTTGGAGCTTCCGCGCGGCGGCGTGGGCAGGTTGCGGCCCTCCACCGCCAGGAGTTCGAAAAGCAGGCCCCCGGTGATCGGCGCGGCCTCGGCGAGGCGCACCGTCGCCCGCTGGCCGAGACCGATCACCCGGCGCGACCGCTCGCCCGTCAGGGTCTGGCTGTCGGGGTCGTAGTGGAAGAACTCCCGCCCCAGGGCCGAGATCGGCACGAGGCCGTCCGCGCCGGTCTCGTCGAGCTTCACGAAGAGGCCGAAGCGGGCGACGCCGGAGATGCGGCCCTCGAACTCCGTCCCCACCCGGTCGGCGAGGAAGGCGGCGAGGTAGCGGTCGGTGGTGTCGCGCTCCGCCATCATCGAGCGGCGCTCGGTCATGGAGATGTGCTCGCCGGTCTCGACCAGGGCGGCCTCCTCCGCCGGGGTGAGCCCGTCGGGGCCCCAGCCGTGGGCGCGGATCAGGGCGCGGTGCACCACCAGGTCGGCGTAGCGGCGGATCGGCGAGGTGAAGTGGCCGTAGCTGCGCAGGTTGAGGCCGAAATGGCCGAAGTTCTCCGGGGCGTAGTAGGCCTGGGTCATGGCGCGCAGGACCGAGAGGTTGACCATCTCGGCGTGTTCCGTCCCCGCCACCCCGTCGAGCAGTCGGTTGAGCTGGCTGGTCTTGAGGACTTGGCCGCGGGGCAGGCTCAGCCCCACCGCCTCGACCACCTCGCGCAGGGCGTCGAGCTTTTCCGGGTTGGGCTCCTCGTGCACCCGGTAGAGCAGGCGCAGGCGCTTCGCCTCCAGGGTTTCGGCGGCGGCGACGTTGGCGAGGATCATGAAGTTCTCGATCAGCCGATGCGCGGCGAGCCGGTCGCGGAAGGCGACCGACAGCACCTTGCCCTCGTCCGACAGCACGATCCGGCGTTCCGGCAGCTCTAGGTCCAGGGGCGCGCGCAGGGCGCGGGCCTTGTCGGAGGCGGCGAAGGCGGCCCAGAGCGGGCGGATCACCGTCTCCATCAGGGGCTCGGCCGCGGCGTCGGGGGCGCCGTCGGCGGCCGCCTGGGCCTGCTGGTAGGTGAGCGAGGCGCGGGAGCGGATGAGGCCGCGGGCGAAGCGGCTGGAGCGGACATTGCCGGCGGGGTCCAGGACCAGGCGGACGGCAAGGACGGGCCGGTCCACGCCCTCGTGCAGCGAGCAGAGGTCCCCGGACAGATCCTCGGGCAGCATCGGCACCACCCGGTCGGGGAAATAGGTGGAGTTCCCCCGCCGCAGCGCCTCGCGGTCGAGGGCCGATCCGGGGGTGACGTAATGGGCGACGTCGGCGATGCCGACCCAGACCACATGTCCGCCGGGATTGGCGGGGTCGTCGTCGGGCGCCGCCGCCACCGCGTCGTCATGGTCGCGGGCGTCGGCCGGGTCGATGGTGACGAAGGGCAGGTCGCGCAGGTCCTCGCGCGCGCCGAGCTCCACCGGACGGGCGTCGCGGGCCTCGCGCAGGGCGTCCTCGGGGAAGGCGTCGGGGATGCCGTGCTCGTGGATGGCGATCAGCGAGATCGACTTCGGCGCATGGGGATCCCCCAGCCGGTCGAGCACCCGGGCCCGGGGCAGGCCATGGGCGCGGGCGAGGCCGACCTGTTCCGCCTCGACCAACTCGCCCTCGCGGGCGCCGGCGGCGTCGCCGCGGGCCACCAGCCAATCGCGGTCGGCCTTGCGATCGATCGGGGCGATGCGGCCGCCGTCCTCGGTCTCGTGGAAGATGCCGAGCACGCGCTTCGGCCCCAGCCCGATCCGCCGGATCACCCGGGCGGCGAGGGGCGCGTCCTCCCCCTCGAGCGGGGTCAGACGCGCCAGCAGCCGGTCGCCGGCGCCAAGCGCGGGGTCGTCGCGGCGGGCGAGCACCAGGATGCGGGGGGCGGGATCCTCGGCCTCCCATTCCACCGGCTCGGCCCAGAGGTCGCCCTGGCTGTCGGGGCCCGTCACGCGCAGCACCAGCACCTGGGGCAGTTCGCCCGCCGGCCGGGACTTGCGGCGGCGGCGCTCGATCAGGCCCTCGCGGGACATCTCGGCCAGGCGCTGCTTCAGCTCGACCTTGGCCTTGCCCTTGAGGCCGAAGGCCCGGGCGATGTCGCGCTTGGCGCTCTGGTCGGGATGCTCGCGCAGAAAGGCGAGGATCTGGTCGGTGGAGGGGATGCGGTCCATGTCGCGCAGGTAGCACGGGCCGCGCTGGAGGCCACGGGCAAAATGCGGCAGGCTCGGGGCAAAGGGAGGCTGCGATGGCGACGATCCGGGCGATGCCGGTCATTGACGTGAGCGATGTGAAGGCCGCCGAGGCCTTTTGGACGCGGGCGGGCTTCGCCTCGCACGGGACCTGGGGCGAGCCGCCGGCCTTCGCCATCGTCCAGCGCGGCGCGGCGACGCTGGCGCTGAGCCGGATGGCGGCGGAGGTCCCGCCGCGCAACGGCTGGTGGGCGGCCTATGTGTATGTGGAGGACGTCGAGGCGCTCCATGCGGAATTCGCCGCCGAGGGCCTGGCGCCCGGTCCGATCCGCAGGCCGGAGCACTACGGCTGCCGCGACTTCGACCTGGTCGACCCCGACGGCAATCGCGTCGCCTTCGGTCAGGCGCTGTGCCCCGTGCCGGGGCCCGGATTGGCGGAGGACCGGGGGCGGGGGTGATCCTGCGGCCGAGCGACACGATTGCCGGATAGTTTATTGCAGAATCGCACATGATCTGCAAATCATGCGGTCATGGATGAGATGGACCGCAAGATCATCGAACTTCTGGCTGCGGACGCCCGCCGGTCTCTTGCCGATATCGGCGGGGCGGCGGGCCTGTCCCCCTCGGCCGTCAACGAGCGCATCCGGCGGCTGGCCGGCTCCGGCGCGCTGCGCCGCTTCACGGTGGACGTGGAGCCCGAGGCGCTCGGCCTGCCGGTGCTGGCCTTCGTCTGGGTCGGCCTCGCCCCCGGCGCGGACGAGGCCGCCTTCCGCGCCTTCGCCGCCGGCCACCCCGCCATCGGCGAATGCCACCATGTCACCGGCCCCTGGTCCTATCTGGTCAAGATCCGCGCCGCCTCGCTGGCGGGGGTCGAGGCCTTCCTGGCCGAGCTCAAGGCCGGCGGCTTCCTCGCCCGCAGCGAGACGGTGATCGCGCTGTCCTCGCCCGTTCCGGGGGCCTGCGCGCCATGACCCTCGCGCTCTTCGCCAAGAGCCTCGTGATGGGCCTCGCCGTCGCCGCGCCGCTGGGCCCGATCGGGGCGCTCTGCGTCAGCCGGACTCTGGAGCGGGGCTTTCGCGCCGGCATGGCGGGGGGCCTTGGCACGGCGCTGGCGGATGCGGTCTATGCGACGCTGGCCGCCCTGGGCTTCGCCGTCTTCGCCGCCGCCCTCGCCCGGGTCGACCCGATGCTGCGGATCGGAGGCGGCGCCTTCATGCTGTGGCTGGGCTGGCGCAGCCTCGCGCCGAACCCGGGCCCCCGGGCGGCCGCGCCGGAGGGCGGCGTCGCGGCCACCGCCGCCGCGACCTTCCTGCTGACGCTCGCCAACCCGATGACCGCCCTGACCTTCGCCGCGCTCTTCGCCGGGATGGGCCTCGCCGCCGCGCCGGGGGCCGAGGCGGTGGTGGTCGCGGGCGTGTTCCTGGGCTCGCTCCTGTGGTGGGCGATCCTCGCCGGAGGCGTGGCGCTGGCCCGCGCCCGCCTGCCCGAGGGGTTCGCCCGCTGGACCGCCCGCGCCTCGGGGGCGCTCTTGATCCTGTTCGGGATCTGGGCGATCGCCACCGCCCTGGCGCGGGCGTGGTGAGCGGATCGGCGCCTAGTGTCGCAGTGCACCATCAACCGTTTTTTGATACTCGCAGAAAGCATAGTATTGCCCGAGGGGAGATCATCTGCAGGGCGATATGGCACTCATCGGCAAAACCGGCCCCGACATCATCAGCGCGCGTCTTGATTATGACATCGTGCGCGCTCTTACGGGAAACGACTGGGTCGGAAGCGACGGGCTCGTCGGAACCGAGCTTTACGGCGACGCCGGCAACGATCTCATCGTCACCACCTATGACAATCCGTACCTGACCGCCGGCTCGACGCTGACCTGGAGCCAGTTCGGCGGCGAGGGCGCCGACACGCTCTACAGCAACGTTTCGGGAAGCTATGCGGCCGACGCCCATGTCTACGCCGACGGCCAGGAGCACAACGACCGCATCACCGCCGTCGCCGGAACCTGGCGCAACTATTCCGCCACGCTGGTCGGCGGGCTCTACGACGACTGGGTCGACGTCCGCGCCACGCCGAACGGCGACTCGCACGGCAATTCCTTCGACATCTTCATCGACGTCGGCGACAGCGCCAATTCCGTCACCGCCTATTCCGGCAGCGACGGGATCTGGGACGCCTTCGACAACGCCTCGCTGACCATCAAGGGCGGCATCAACAACGACGTCATCAGCGCCATCGCCCATGGCCATCGCGGCTACGGGATCATCACGATCGACAGCAGCGACGGCAACGACACCATCTTCGCCGACGCCTACGGCGGGACCGCCTCCGGCGCGACCGGGACGAACCTGATCACCACGGCCAAGGGCGGCGACATCATCACCGCGGTGACCGCGGGAACGAACACCATCGATTCCGGCGAGCACAACGACATCGTCAAGGCGACCGCGGTCGCCCATGGGGTCGCCGGGACCCTGACGAACGACGTCACCGCCGGCAGCGGCAACGACCAGGTGCGGGCCGAGATCCTGATCGCCGCGACCGGCGTCGCCGATTCGGGGGCGACCCGGCTCACCAACATCGTGCATGGCGACGACGGGACCGACGTCATCCATGCGGTCATCTCGGGCCAGGCGGAGGACTACGCCGGCGGCGGCCTCGCCCGGAACGAGCTTTACGGCGGCAACCACAACGACACGCTGACCGGCGAGCTGGCCGGAACCTATCCGGGCCGGAACTGGCTGGAAGGGGGCCTGGGGAACGACCTGCTGACCGTCATCGGCGGCGAGGGCAACTACCTGGGCGGCGACGGCGGCCGCGACGCGCTGGTCGGCGGCGCGGGCGCCGACGTGCTGTCGGGCGGCACGGGCGAGGACACGATGACCGGCGGCGGCGGGGCCGACACCTTCGTCTTCGACCTCTCGGTGACCGGGACCGACATCATCCGCGATTTCCAGAGCAATGACCGGCTCCATTTCATCGGCCTGGAGGACCACGGCGCGCCCGGGCTGATGGATGACCTCGCTGAGGTCACCTGGGTCAAGGACACCGGCGTCGACGTCCGGGTGCGCCTTGACAACGGCGCCCCGATCGTCTTCGAGGGCCTCGGCGACGGGACGATCAACAGCCTCGACGATTTTCTCAGCGCGTCGCAGATCGTGAGCGATCCCTGGCTCGCCTGATCTGCGTCCCACCGAGGGCGCAGCGCATTTCCTGACGACAGGGCCGGCGGTCGCCTTTTGCAAAGGAGACGGCCGGCCGTGGCCCCAGACATCCTCGCCATCGACTTCGGCACATCGAATTCCGCCGTGGCGGTGCTGGAGGACGGCGCGCCGCGCCGCCTGGCGATCCAGGCCGGGTCGGACACCCTACCCACGGCCGTGTTCTTTCCCGCCGACCGCGGCGCCATGCGGATCGGCGACGCCGCCGCCGAGGCACTGATCGCGGGCGAGCCGGGCCGCTACATGCGGGCGCTGAAGAGCGTCCTGGGCGCGCCGCTGCTGCACGAGCCGCGGCTGGTGGGCGGACGGCGGCAAACGCTCGCCGAGATCGTCGCGGCCTTCCTCGCCGAGCTGCGCCTGCGGGCCGAGGCGGCGACCGGCCGGCCGCAGCGCCGGGCGCTGTCGGGTCGGCCGGTGCATTTCCACAGCGACGATCCCGCCCGGGACGCCCAGGCGGAGGCTGACCTGCGCGCCTGCTACCTGGCGGCGGGGTTCGACGAGGTTGCCTTCCTGGCCGAGCCCGAGGCCGCGGCGCTCGCCTGCCACGGTCTGGGCGGGGCGGAGGCGCCGGGGCTCGTGGTGGACATCGGCGGCGGCACCTCGGACTTCTCCGCCTTCCGGGTCGAGGCGGGCGAGGTCCGCATCCTCGCGAGCCACGGGGTGCGGCTGGGGGGCACGGATTTCGACCACGAGCTGTCGATGGTCCATGCCATGCCGCTGCTGGGCCTCGGGAGCGAGCTGCGGCGCGAGATGGGGCCGGGGCTATTGCCGGCCTCCAAGGCGATCTATGCGGATCTGGCGACCTGGGCGAAGATCCCCTTCCTCTATGCGCCACAGCCCCGGCGGGAGGCGGCGCAGATGGCCCGGCTGGCGGTCGAGCCCGCGCGCATGGGCCGGCTGGTCACGGTTCTGGAGGAGGAGCTCGGCCACGAGTTGGCCTTCGCGGTGGAGCGGGGCAAGGTCGCGGCGAACGACGGCGGCGGCCCGGGCGAGATCGCCATGGGCTTCATCGAACGGGGCCTGGCGGCGGCGGTCTCGCCCGCCGGGCTCGACGCCGCGCTGCGGGGGTTCGGGGCGGAGCTGCGCCGGGCGGCGGGGGAAACCATCGCCCGGGCGGGGCTGCGGCCCGACGAGATCGGCAGCATTATCCTGGTGGGCGGGTCGAGCCTGATGCGGCTGGTCTCCGACATGGCGCGCGACCTCTGCCCGGGCGCGACCCAGCACCGTTCCGAGGCCTTCACCGCGGTGGTCGACGGGCTGGCGCTGGCGACGGCGCGGCGGCCGGATCGAGGCCTGAAGGCTGAGGCGTCAGAGCCTGTCTGACACCCCGGACGGACAGGCCCGCCGGATCGGTCCGCGCGCCGGCCGCCCGGAAAACCAGGCGCATCCTCTCCGATAGAGCGGAATCCGATCAGTCTGCATCGTACCCTGCGGTGGCGAAGTAGTTGGCGCACTCGGCGGGGCTGAATGTGTCGACAATGCGTCCGACGGCGCTCCAGAGGCCTGCGACGGTGCGCTCTGCGGCTTTGCGAAGCAGGGCCTTGAGCTTGGCGAAGGCGTTTTCGATCGGATTGAAGTCGGGGCTGTAGGGCGGGAGGAAGAGGAGCTCTGCGCCAGCGGCCTCGATGAGCGAGCGCACCTTCGGCCCCTTGTGGCTGGAGAGATTGTCCATGACGACAATGTCGCCGGGCCGGAGTTCGGGCACGAGCACCCGGGCGACATAGGCCTCGAATGCGTCGCGGTTGATCGGCCCGGAGAGGACGAAAGGCGCGATCATGCCGCGCAGCGTGAGGGCGGCGACAACGGTGGTGGTCTTCCAGTGACCGTGCGGGACGCCGACACGCAGGCGCTCACCGCGCGGCGCACGGCCATGGGTGCGGGCCATGTTGGTCTTGGCCCAGGTCTCATCGATGAAGACGAGCCGGGAAGGCTCGAGGTCGGGTTGGCTCTCGAACCAGGCCTCGCGCCGCTTCAGGACGTCCGGGCGGTCCTGCTCGCTGGCGTGCGCCGTCTTTTTTTGCGCGTGATCCGGCGCCGGGCGAAGAACCGCTGCAGCGTGCCGTAGCCGAAGGCGTGACCCCGGGCCGCCAGCGCCGCACGCAGTTCCTCCACCGTGAGGTCCGGCGTTTCCGCCAGGAGCCCGAGCACCAGATCGGCCTGGGCCTCGATCCGACCCGAGCGGCGGTCCCCGCCGAGCGGGCCAGGAGCCACGTCGCCCTTCTCACGCTCCCGCCGCCGCCACCGGCTCACGCTCGCGGCACTCACTCCAAACCGAACTGCCGCCTCCCGATGCGTCGCTCCCGACGCGACAGCCGCGAGAACCCGGGTCCGAAGGTCGACGGAGAGCGCTTTCGACATGCCTGCCGTCCTCCCTCCGGCAGACACCTTGAATCAGAACGCTGCAGACAGGGGAATCCCCGAGATTCAATCAGCTCGGCTTCCGCTCTAGCGGTGCGCGCAATTTCCTGACGGCGCCCGAAAATCCCTCGGCTTGTGATTTCCGGGCAGTCTCTCAGGCCTTGCGGGCGATCGCCGTCTCCATCAGGGCGTCGAAGTCCTGGGGGTCGCGGATCTCGGCCACTTCGTCGGCCTCGACCACCACGCCCCAGCGGTCGGCGATGGCGGCGTAGCGGGGCAGGCGGTGCGCGATCAGCGCCTCGAAGCCGTGGCGGACGAAGTCGTCGGGGTCGACTGCGTCATCGGCGAGCCCCCGCTCGGCGCGGTAGCTGTCCCAGAGGCGGACCAGGAAGTCCTCGGGGTAGTACATGGGCTTCGGCGCCTTGTCGAAACGCTCGCAGAGCGCGCGGACATGGGCCTCCGACCCGCGGATCCAGACCAGAAGCGACTTGGCGCTCAGGTCCGACAGGACCGGATCGGCCGGGTCGAAGGGGTCGGTCACCTCGCAGAGCGAGCCCGAGGTGTCGCAGACGAAGTCGCGATAGCCGTAGATGTCCTCGGCCTTGTCCATGAAGACGAGGGCGTCGCGGGTGGCGGCGATCTCGGCGATCCGGTGCTGGCGCTGGCGGCGCAGGAACTCGGCGAAGGGGATGCCGCCGCGGGCCGGGTCGCCCGGCTTGCCGAGGTAGGTCGAAAGCGGCGCGAGGTTGTGGAAGCTGATGTTGGAGGCGATGAAGATCGAATCCGACCGGAGCAGCTCCCGGAGGAAGGGGTTGCGCATCGCCTCGCGCTTGAAGTTGTCGACGATGTGCTCGCCCATGTAGCGGGTGCCGATGCGGAAATCGACCGAGTAATGGAACCACTCCGCCTCGTCCCGCAGCATGGTCGAGATATGGGTCTTGCCGAGGCCCGACATGCCGAACAGCGACACGCGCTTGTGCGGCGCGTCGCGCCAGTCTTGGGGGGTCTGGTAGATCATCCGGCCCTCCTCAACTGGCGCCGAGGCGCAGTGCTAGACGGGCCGGGCGGGGCCCGCAAGGGCCCCACCGCCGCAGCGGCGCGAAATCCGGCTTTCGCCTCGGGTCGGGGCAGGAATGCGCGCCCCGCCCGGCGCCGGTCAGGCGAGCATGGCGAGGGGGCGCTCGATCAGCCGCGTGATCGCTGCGAGGAACTGCGCGCCAAGCGCCCCGTCGATCACCCGGTGATCGACCGAGAGGGTCGCGGTCATCACGGTGGCGGGGATGATCGCGTCGCCCCGGACCACCGGCTTGCGCAGCCCGGCCCCCACCGCGAGGATCGAGGCCTGGGGCGGGTTGATCACCGCGTCGAAGCTGTCGACCCCCATCATCCCGAGGTTGGAGAGCGCGAAGCTGCCGCCCTGGTAGTCCCGCGGGACGAGCTTGCGGTCGCGGGCGCGGGCGGCGAGGTCCTTCATCTCGGCGGAGAGGGTCGAGAGGCTTTTCGCGTCGGCGTTCCGCAGGACAGGGGTGAAGAGCCCGCCCTCGACCGCCACGGCCACCGCCACGTCCGCGGACCTGAAGCGGAGCACCCGGTCCCCCGCCCAGACCGCGTTGCACTCCGGCGTCTCGCGCAGGGCGAGGGCGCAGGCCTTGATGATGAAGTCGTTGACCGAGAACTTCACCCCCCGGTCCGCCAGCTCGGCGTTCAGCCGGCCGCGGAGCTCGAGCAGGGCGTCGAGCTCGATGTCCCGGCGCAGGTAGAAATGCGGGATGGTGGATTTCGCCTCCGTCAGCCGGGCGGCGATGGTCCGGCGCATCCCGTCGAGCCTGACCTCCTCGAAATCCGTTCCGGCGTAGAGCTTCATCACCGCCTCGGCTTCGGCCGCCGGACCGGGGGCAGGCGAGGCGGGGGGGACAGGAGCCACCGCCGGTGCGTCCCGCCGCGGAGCTTCGGCGGGGGCGGAGGCAGGAGCCGGGACGGGGGGCGGGCCAGAGGCCGCGGGCGCGCCGGGCTGAGCCGCCGCCGCCACATCCGCCAGGACGATCCGGCCATGGGGGCCGGAGCCTTTCAGGGCGGCGAGGTCGATCCCCTTTTCCTGGGCGATCCGCCGCGCCAGCGGCGAGGCGAAGATCCGCGCGCCCCCGGCGGACCGTGCGTTCGGCGCGGTCGCCGAGGCGTCGGGCGGCGCGGCCGCCTCGGTCGGGGTTGAGGCTGCGGGGGCTGCGGCCGGCGGGGGGGCGCTAGCAGGGGCTTCGGCCGCGGGGGCGGCGGAGAGATCCGCGGGCGTTTCGCCCTCGCCAAGCAGGACGGCGATGACGTCGTTGACCCTGACCCCCGCCGAGCCTTCGGGAACGAGGATCCGGCCGATCACCCCTTCGTCCACGGCCTCGAACTCCATCGTGGCCTTGTCGGTCTCGATCTCGGCCATGACGTCGCCCGAGACGACCTTGTCGCCTTCCTTGACCAGCCATTTCGCCAGCGTGCCCTCCTCCATGGTGGGCGACAGGGCGGGCATGAGGATGTTGATGGGCATGGCCGGCCCCTCAGCGATAGGTGACGGCGCGGACGGCGGCGATCACCTCCGGCACGGCGACGAGGGCCAGCCGCTCCAGGTTGGCCGCATAGGGCATGGGCACGTCCTTGCCGGTGACGTTCAGCACCGGCGCGTCGAGCCAGTCGAAGGCCTCGGCCATCAGCGCCGCGGCGATGTGGTTGCCGATGGCGCCCACGGGAAAGCCTTCCTCCACCGTCACGCAGCGGTTGGTCCGCTTGACCGAGGCTATGATGGTCGCGAGATCGAGCGGCCGCAGGGAGCGCAGGTCGATCACCTCGGCCTCGATTCCGTCCTTGGCGAGTTCCTCGGCGGCGGCGAGCGCATGGCTCATGCCGATGCCGAAGCTCACGAGGGTCACGTCGCCGCCCGCCCGGGCGATGCGCGCCTTGCCGATCGGCACGGTGAAGTCGGCGACCTGGGGCACCTCGAAGCTGCGTCCGTAGAGGATTTCGTTCTCGAGGAAGATCACCGGGTTCGGGTCGCGGATCGCCGATTTCAGCAGGCCCTTCGCATCCGCCGCCGTATAGGGCATGCAGACCTTGAGCCCGGGGATCGCCGCATAGAGCGCGGCGAAGTCGTGGCTGTGCTGGGCGGCGACGCGGGCCGCCGCGCCGTTCGGGCCCCGGAAGACGATGGGGCAGCCCATCTGTCCGCCGGACATGTAGAGCGTCTTGGCGGCCGAGTTGATGATGTGGTCGATCGCCTGGAGGGCGAAGTTGAAGGTCATGAACTCCACGATCGGGCGCAGGCCGGCGAAGGCCGCGCCGACCGCGAGGCCGGTGAAGCCGTGCTCGGTGATGGGCGTGTCGATCACCCGGCGCGGCCCGAATTCGTCGAGCAGGCCCTGGCTGATCTTGTAGGCGCCCTGGTACTCGCCCACCTCCTCGCCCATCAGGAAGACGTCGCCGTCGGCGCGCATCTCCTCGGACATGGCGTCGCGCAGGGCCTCGCGCACGGTCTGCTTGACGAACTTCGTCCCGGCCGGGACCTCCGGCGCCGGCGCGGGCTCCGCCGCCGCCGGCGGCTGGCCCTCGGGGGCGACGGCGGGGGCGACGGCGGGCTCGGCGACCGTCGCCGCGGCGGGGGCCTCGCGCGCCTCGGCCGGGCGCGCATCCGCCGGATCCTCGTCCTCGGCCAGCAGAACGGCGATGGGGGTGTTGACCTTCACCCCCTCCGCCCCCTCGGGGATCAGCAGGCGGCCGATCACGCCCTCGTCCACCGCCTCGAACTCCATCGTGGCCTTGTCGGTCTCGATTTCCGCGAGGATCTGGCCGGAGGTGACCGCATCCCCCTCCTTGACCAGCCATTTCGCGAGCGTGCCTTCCTCCATGGTGGGAGAGAGGGCGGGCATCAGGATTTCCGTCGGCATGGCGTCCCCCTCAGGCGGTCACGTCGGTCCAGAGCTCGGCCTCGGCGGGCTCGGGGCTGTCCTGGGCGAAGCGCGCGGCCTCGGCCACGACCGCCTTGATCTCGCGGTCGATCTCCTTGAGGTCGTCCTCCGGCAGGCCGCCGGCGATCAGCCGGGCGCGGACCTGGTCGATGGGGTCGTGCTCCTCGCGCATCTTCTGCACCTCCTCCCGGGTCCGGTACTTGGCCGGGTCGGACATGGAATGCCCGCGGTAGCGGTAGGTGTTCATCTCCAGGATGTAGGGGCCTTCGCCCGACCGGGCGTGGGCGACGGCCTTGTCGCCGGCAGCCTTGACCGCGAGCACGTCCATGCCGTCCACCGCCTCGCCGGGGATGCCGAAGGCCTGGCCCCGGGTCCAGAGCGCGGGGGTGGAGGAGGCGCGCTTGAGCGAGGTGCCCATGGCGTACTGGTTGTTCTCGATGACGAAGACCACCGGCAGACGCCAGAGCGAGGCCATGTTGAAGGTTTCGTAGACCTGGCCCTGGTTGGCCGCGCCGTCGCCGAAATAGATGAAGCAGACGTTGTCGTTGCCGCGGTACTTGTTGGCGAAGGCGAGGCCCGCCCCGATCGGAACCTGGGCGCCGACGATGCCGTGGCCGCCGTAGAAGTCCTTCTCGCGCGAGAACATGTGCATGGACCCGCCCTTGCCGCGGGAATAGCCGCCCTCGCGGCCGGTCAGTTCGGCCATCACCCCCTTGGGGTCCATGCCGCAGGCGAGCATGTGGCCATGGTCGCGGTAGGAGGTGACGCGCTGGTCGCCGGGTTTCGCCGCGGCCTCCAGCCCCACCACCACCGCCTCCTGGCCGATGTAGAGATGGCAGAAGCCGCCGATCGCCCCCATGCCGTAGAGCTGGCCGGCCTTTTCCTCGAAACGGCGGATCAGCAGCATTTCGCGGTAGTAGCGGAGCAGGTCCTCGCGGCTCGCCTCGGGGGGCGTGTCCCTTGCGGCGGTCTTGGCCCTTCGCGCGGTCGCCATGGCTCGGCCTCCCCATCGTTCCGCCCGCGACTATAGCCGAGGGGCGGGACGAGGAAACCCCCGCCGGGGCGCCTAGCGGATCAGCATTTCGTCAGGCCGCCCAAGGCCGAGCACCCGCCGGGCCTGCTCGTCGAGGAGTTCGAGGTCGAGCGTGGCGCTCGACAGGCGGTGGGTCTTGTTGGCGATGGCCTCGCGTTCGGCGGTGAGCCTGGCGAGTTCGGCCTGCAGGCGCTTTTCCTGGGCCTCGATCTGGAAGAGGCGGAAGAGGCCGTGCTCGCCCTGGAGGGCGGCGAAGGTCAGATAGCCCATCAGGGCGATGACGACCACGGCGAAGACCGCGCCGCCGAAGCCGCCCCGGGTTTCGTTAAGGTTCGCGAATCCAGCCATCTGCGCGTGAGTCCTCGCCTGGGTGGGGAGATTATGGCGCAGTTTTTGGACCTTGGGAATCCCTGGCCAGGGCCCGCGCGCCGGGCCCCGGAAAAGAAAAGGCCCCGCCGGCGCGAGGCCGGCGGGGCCGCATCAGTCCGGCCGAAGGATCAGGCGCGGCCCTTGTAGATGTCGACGAGCTTCGCGAGCAGCGCCAGCGCGTCCGGGCGGGAGCGCTGGAAGCTGTTGCGGCCGATGATCGAGCCGTTGCCGCCGCCGTCGCGGATGGCGCGGGCGTCGTCATAGACCGAATCCTCGCCCTTGGCCGCGCCGCCGGAGAAGATCACGATGCGCCGGCCGGCGAAGGCCGCGTCCATGCAATGCGCGACGCGCTTCGCCTGGGTCGAGACGTCGATGCCCTTGTCCTCGTAGACCTTCTTGGCTTCGGGCAGCATCAGGTGGTCGGTCGAGAGCTTGATCTTGATGATATGCGCGCCGATCAGCGCCGCGATCTGCGCCGCATAGGCCGCCACGTCGATCGCGGTCTCGCCGTCCTTGGAGATCGCCTCGCCGCGGGGATAGGACCAGATGACGGTCGCGATGCCCTTCGACGCGGCTTCCTTCCGCATCTCGACGATCTCTTCGTACATGTCGAGCTGGCTGTCGGAGCCCGGGTAGATGGTGAAGCCGATCGCCGAGCAGCCGAGGCGGGCGGCGTCGTCCACCGAAGCCGTGACCGCCTGGTTCTTGCCGGCGGTGTTCGACATCAGCGAGTTGGCCGAGTTCACCTTGAGGATCGTCGGAATCTGGCCGGCGAAGGTGTCGGCGCCCGCCTCGATCATGCCCAGCGGCGCGGCATAGGCGTTCAGGCCCGCGTCGATCGCGAGCTGGTAGTGATAGTGGGGGTCGTAGCCGGCGGGATTCGGCGCGAAGCTGCGGGCGGGCCCGTGCTCGAAGCCCTGGTCCACCGGCAGGATGATCATCTTGCCGGTGCCGCCGAGCTTGCCTTCCATCAGCATCCGGCAGAGCGCGGCCTTCACGCCGGGGGTCTCGCCCTCGTAGTTGGCGAGGATCTTCTGCACGGTGCGCGAGGCTCTCATCGTCTGTCCTTTCGACTGGTAAAACGGGTCACTGGGGAAGGGGGAGAGGGTCAGCCTTCGAGGGCCGCGACCCCGGGCAGGGTCTTGCCTTCGAGCCATTCGAGGAACGCGCCGCCGGCGGTCGAGACGTAGGAGAAATCCGCCGCCGCGCCGGAGGCGTTGAGCGCCGCCACCGTGTCGCCGCCGCCGGCGACGGAGAGGAGCTTGCCCTCGCGGGTGAGCCGGGCCGCGGCCAGCGCCGCCGCGTCGGTCGCGGCGTTGAAGGGCGCGATCTCGAAGGCGCCCAAGGGGCCGTTCCAGACCAGCGTCCTGGCGCGGGAGAAGGCGTCGACCACCCGCTCGACCGAGGCGGCGCCGGCGTCGAGGATCATGGCGTCGGCGGGACAGGCGTCGGCCGGCACGGTCTCGTTCGCGGCGTTCGCCTTGAACTCGCGCGCCACCACCACGTCGACGGGCAGGATGATCTCGCAGTCCTTGGCCTTGGCGTTCGCCAGGATCTCGCGGGCGGTGTCGGCCAGGTCATGTTCGCAGAGCGACTTGCCGACATTGATCCCCTGGGCGGCGAGGAAGGTGTTGGCCATGCCGCCGCCGATGACGATCATGTCGACCTTTTCCAGCAGGTTGCCGAGCAGGTCGAGCTTGGTCGAGACCTTGGCCCCGCCCACCACCGCGACCACGGGGCGCTCGGGGCTCGCGAGGGCCTTTTCCAGCGCCGAGAGTTCTTCCTGCATCAGCCGTCCGGCGCAGGCGGGGAGCAGGCGCGCGACCCCTTCGGTCGAGGCGTGCGCCCGGTGGGCGGCGGAGAAGGCGTCGTTGCAGTAGACATCGCCAAGCTTCGCCATCTCGGCGGCGAAGGCGGGGTCGTTCTTTTCCTCTTCCTTGTGGAAGCGGGTGTTTTCCAGCAGGAGCACGCCGCCGGCGGGCAGGGCCTTGATCGCCGCGGCCGCCTGGTCGCCGACGCAATCCTCGGCGAAGGCGACCTCGACCCCCAGATGTTCGGAGAGCGCGGGGACGAGCTGACGCAGGCTCATCTCCGGCACGACCTTGCCCTTGGGCCGGTCGAAATGGGCGAGCAGCACGGGCTTGCCGCCCTTGGCGAGGATGTCCCGAACGGTCGGGACGATCCGCTCGATCCGGGTGGCGTCCGTGACCCGGCCCGCCTCCACCGGCACGTTGATGTCCACACGGGTCAGCACGACCTTGCCGTTCAGGTCGAGGTCGTCGAGCGTCTTCCAGGCCATGTGAATTCCTCGTCCGGTCAGAGAAGCGAACGCGCCTTGGCGGCGACCGCCTCGGCTGTGATGCCGAAATGGGGGTAGAGCGCCTCGATCGGCCCGGAGGCGCCGAAGCCCTCCATCCCGACGAAGCCCGACTTGCGCCGGTCGCCGCGCTCGCCGTCGAGCCAGCGGTCCCAGCCGAAGCGCACGGCCGCCTCGACGGCGACGCGCGCCGGGCCCTGGGGCAGGACGCTGCGGCGGTACTTGTCGTCCTGGGCGTCGAAGAGCTCCCAGCAGGGCATGGAGACGACCCGCGTCCCGAAGCCGTCGCGCTGGAGCAGGTCGCGCGCCTTCATGGCGATCTCGACCTCGGAGCCGGTGGCGAGCAGGATGACCTGGCGCCGGCCCTCGGCCTCGGCCAGCACATAGGCGCCGCGGGCGGTGAGGTTCTGGCGGCTGTGCTCGGTGCGCAGCGTCGGCAGGTTCTGCCGGGTGAGCGCCAGGACGGAGGGGTTCTTCGGCGAGGTGAGCGTCACCTCCCAGGCCTCGACCGTCTCGACGATGTCCGCCGGGCGGAAGACATTGAGGTTCGGCATGGCGCGCAGCGCCGCCAGGTGCTCCACCGGCTGGTGGGTGGGGCCGTCCTCGCCGAGGCCGATGGAATCGTGGGTGAAGACATAGCCCACCCGCGTCCCCATCAGCGCCGAGAGTCGGAGCGCGCCGCGGGCGTAGTCGGAGAAGACGAGGAAGGTGCCGCCGTAGGGGACCGCGCCCCCGTGCAGCGCGATGCCGTTCATGGCCGCCGCCATGCCGTGCTCGCGGATGCCGTAGTGGACGTAGCGGCCGGCGCGGTTCTCGGGCGAGAAGACGCCGAGGCCCTTGGTCAGGGTGTTGTTCGAGCCGGTGAGGTCGGCGGAGCCGCCGATGGTCTCGGTCATCACCTCGTTCACCACCTCGAGCGCCATCTCGGAGGCCTTGCGGGTGGCGACCTTGGGGGCGGCCTCGGACTGGGCCTTGCGATAGGCGGTCAGGGCGGAGACGAGCTTCTTCGGCGTCTCGCCGGCGATGATGCGGGCGAATTCCGCCTGTTTCGCGCCGGAGAGCTTGCCCAGCCGTTCGGTCCAGGCGGCGCGCTCGGCGGCGCCGCGGCGGCCGATGGCGGTCCAGGCCTTGCGCACGTCCTCGGGGATCACGAAGGGGGCGTCCGACCAGCCGTAGATCTCGCGGACCTTGGCGATCTCCTCCGCGCCCAGCGGCGAGCCGTGGGCGCCCTTGGTGTCCTGCTTGGTGGGGGCGCCGAAGCCGATATGGGTCTTACAGGCGACGAAAGCCGGCAGGGGCGAGGCGGCCGCCTCGGTCAGCGCCCGGTCGATGTCCTCCGGGTCGTGGCCGTCGCAGGAATGCACGGACCAGCCCGAAGCGGCGAAGCGGGCGAGCTGGTCGGTCTTGTCCGACAGGATCACCTTGCCGTCGATGGAGATGCCGTTGTCGTCCCAGAGCACGATCAGGCGGGAGAGCTCCTGCTTGCCGGCGAGGCCGATCGCCTCCTGGCTGATCCCCTCCATCAGGCAGCCGTCGCCGGCGATCACCCAGGTGCGGTGGTCGACGATCTTGCGGCCCCAGCGGGCGGCGAGATGCTCCTCCGCGATCGCCATGCCGACGGCGGTGGCGAGGCCCTGGCCGAGCGGGCCGGTGGTGGTCTCGATGCCGTTGCCGGGGTGGTATTCGGGGTGGCCCTCGGTCTTGGAGCCGAGCTGGCGGAAGCGCCGGATCTCGTCCATGGTCATGCCGGGATGGCCGGTGAGGTGCAGCAGGCCGTAGAGCAGCATCGAGCCGTGGCCGGCCGAGAGCACGAAGCGGTCGCGGTCGGGCCAGGTCGGATCGGCGGCGTCGAACTTCAGGTGCTTGTCGAAGAGGACGGTCGCGACGTCCGCCATGCCCATGGGCATACCGGGATGGCCGGAATTCGCGGCCTCGACCGCATCCATGGCCAGGACGCGCAGCGCCGCAGCGCGCCGCCAGTGGTCCGGGTGACGCGCGCGAAGTTCGGAAATCTGCACCGGAAACACCTCTCTGCCGCTTTGCCCGGCAGGGGAGCGCCCGCGCCGAAACCCGCGGGCACCATTAGCAGCCCGACCCGGTCGGTCAAGACGCCTTGGGTCCGCAACAGGGGCGATCGGCGGCGCAAGGGGCGGGATTCGACGGAAATCCGCCCGGAACGGCGCAGGCCGCCCTGCAGCGGGGCGGGGGACGGTCGGGAACGAGGGTCCGGCCGCCTCGGGCCTTCCCGGGGCGCGGGGCCGATTGCATTGTCCGGGCCGCCTGCCTAAAACGGGTCGGGTCAGAGAACAGGGAGCGCGCGATGGCGCAGAGCGGCGGAATCGAGGAGCGCATCGCAGCGGCGGTCGGTCGGCTGAGGGCGGCGCTCGACGCCCGGGACGCGGCCGCGGCGCCCGATCCGGATCTCGAGGCGCTCCATGCCCGCATCCGCGAGCTCGAGCAGGACAAGGCCGCGCTCCAGGACGAGCTTGAGCGGCTGCGGGTCAAGCGGGACAAGGACGTGGCGGCGCTCGACGAGCTCATCGCCCAGCTCAAGCCGCTGATCGAGGAGGTCTGAGACTATGCCCGAACTGACCATCCAGATCGGCGGCCGGGTGTTCGAGGTCGCCTGCGAACCCGGGCAGGAGTCCTCGCTCGCCCGGGCCGCCCAGCTCCTCGACGCCGAGGCGAACCGGGTGGGCGAACTCGGCCGGTCCACCGAGAAGCGGATGCTGCTCCTCGCCGGGCTGATGCTCGCCGACACCATGACCTTGCTCGAGGGGCGCTACGCCCAACTTGAGGACCGGCTGCGCGCCGCCGAGGAGCGGGCGCGCATCGCCGAGGCGAAGTCGGCGATGCTGGCGGCCAACGCGCTCAAGCTCGAGACCGAGGCCTCGCACCGGGTCGATCCGGCCGAAATCCAGGCGCTGCGCGAGGATCGTGACGCCGCCTACGCCCTCGTCATCGATCTCACCGAGGAGGTCGAGGCGCTGGCCGCCCGCGCCGAGCAGGGGGTCGCCTGAGCGATCTCCGCAAACCCGTGGCGCGGTCGCTCTCGACCTGTTCACATTCATGAAGGCCAGGTTGATGTCTCGGAATATATTGAGTGATTTCAATATATTGATCCGATTTTCACGCGTGAAATCCAGCCTCTCCGAAGCGATGCGGCTGAGGAGAGAGGCTTTCGCAGAAGTCTATCTGAGGGCCGCCCCGCCCTTGCGGAGACTGTCATGACCGATCCCGTCGCGCTCACCGCCGAGCTGATCCGCTGCCGCTCCGTCGCGCCCGAGGACGGGGGGGCGATCCCGCTTCTCGAGGCGCGCCTGTCGGCCGCGGGGTTCCGCGTCACCCGCTGCGACCGCAACGGCATCGCCAATCTCTACGCCCGCTGGGGGGACCGGGGTCCCGTGTTGGGCTTCAACGGCCACACGGACGTGGTGCCCGCAGGCGAGCCGCAAGCCTGGCGGCACGACCCCTTCACTCCGGTCATTGACAAGGGCCGTATCTACGGCCGGGGCGCGGCGGACATGAAGTCGGGGGTGGCGGCCTTCGTCGCCGCGGCGGTGGAGTTCGTGACCGAGACCCCGCCCGAGGGCTCGGTCGCGCTGCTCATCACCGGCGACGAGGAGGACGAGGCGACCGATGGCACCGTCGCGATCCTCGACTGGATGGCGGCGGCGGGCGAGCGGCTCGACCATTGCCTGGTGGGCGAGCCCACCTCGGCCGAGGCCATGGGCGACATGCTCAAGATCGGCCGGCGCGGCTCGATGACCGCCCGGATCTCGGCCTACGGCAAGCAGGGGCATGCTGCCTATCCCGACCTGGCGAAGAACCCGCTGCCGGGGCTGGTGCGGCTTCTCGACCGGCTGGCGACCCGCAAGCTCGATTCCGGGACGGCGCATTTCGCCCCCTCCACGCTCGCGATCACTACGATCGACGTGGGCAATCCGGCGTCGAACGTGATCCCGGCCGAGGCGACGGCGGTGGTCAACATCCGCTTCAACGACGCCCATACCTCGAAGTCGCTCTGCGACTGGATCGACGACGAGACGGACAAGGCCGCGGCCTCCTTCGGGGTGGGCTTCTCGGCGCGGTTCCAGATCTCGGGCGAGAGCTTCGTGACCGAACCCGGGGCCTTCGTGGCGCTGGTCGCGGGGGCGGTGGAGGCGGAGACCGGCCGGCGGCCGGCGCATTCGACCACCGGTGGCACCTCGGACGCGCGGTTCGTGGTCGGGCACTGCCCGGTGGTGGAGTTCGGGCTGGTGGGCAAGACCATCCATCAGGTGAACGAGAACGTCCCCGTCGAGGAGATCGAGACCCTGAAGCGGGTCTACGCCCGGGTCCTGCGCGACTATTTCGCCGCCCCGCCGCGGGACTGACCCCCGCCGGCCGGCCGAGGCCGCCTGCTGGGGCGTGGGCGGCGCGACCCCTCTCAGGCCGGCCCGCTGTTCAGCAGGTAGATCGCCGCCACCCAGAAGGGCAGGGCGATGAAGAGCGCGTAGTAGGCGCGGCGGGCGTGGATCATCTTTTCCCGGGCGATGCGGGCGCTCGTGTGGACCTCGGCGGCGAGGTGCTCGAAATGCTCCTCCTCTGTCAGGTCGCGCATCCGGTCGTGGAACCGCTCGGGGGCGTGCTCGGCCACTCCGGTGAAGTGGATGCAGGATTCGGTGCGGGTCCGCGTCCGGGGCAGGGCGGCCATGACGGCGGAGAAGAACGAGACCAGCGCGGGAGCCGAGGCGGCGAGGGCGAGCGCCCAGTGATGCGGTCCGGCCGTCGCCTGGGCCTGGGCGAGCTGGGCGGCGAGGACGCCGAGCATGGCGGAATTGATCGGCAGGACCAGGGCGAGCTTGGCGTCGCTGGCCCGGGTCCAGGCGATCTGGCGGTCGAGGTTGCGCTCAAGCAGGGCCGTGCGGTCGAAGGTCATGGCGGGGTCCGGTCGGGGCTCGGCCCTTTTCCCTCCGCCGGGCGGGGGAGGCAAGCCCGCGCGCCCCGCCTCTGGCGCGGGAGGCGGGGCGGGGCTAGGCTCCGGCCGGACAGAGGAGGGCTCACGATGATCCGATGGGGCGTTCTGGCGCTGGCGTTGGCCGCGCCCGCCGGGGGCCGGGCGGATCCGACCCTGGAATGCGGGATCGGCCTGGGCAGCCAGGTGGAGATCGGCGACTGCCTGGCGGCCACGGAGGCGCGGGTGGACGAGACGGTGGCCCAGGCGCTGGGGTTCGCGATGGAGGGGGCGAAGGCGCTCGACGCGGAGACGGGGCGGCCCGGGGCGGTTCCGGCGCTGGAGGCGGGGCAGGCGGCCTGGACGGCGTTCCGGGACGCCCACTGCGCCTTCGTGGGGGCGAGCTTCGGCGGCGGATCGGGGACCGGGGCGGCGATCCGGGCGTGCCGGATCGACCTCGGCCGGGAGCGGGTGGGGGTTCTGATGGGCTTCGCCGGCTGATCCCGGCTTGCCCCCGCCCCCTGGCCGCCCCAGATGAGAGGGGAGGGCGGACCTATGCCGCCGAGGAGAGAGCCATGAAGAACCCCCTCATGAGCATGTGGATGAGCGCCGCGAACAAGGCGATCGGGACCGGCCGGGGCCTGATGACGGCCGAGATGCGCCGCCAGCAGAGCGCCATGGCCAAGGAAGCGATGCGGTCGGTTGGGCTGGGGCCGAAGAAGAAGGCGTCGCGGAAGAAGAAGTGAGGGGCCGAGGGGCCCCATGCCCGGTTCGCAGCCCGGGGCTTTCACGCGTGAAAATGCGGTCAAGCATTTGATATAATTCAGATTTTCAAAATTTATAAGGCAGATGGAAACTGTTCTTTAGAAAGTGTTGCGCGGCCTTTGCGGGCTGAAGAATCAGCCCTTTGCGGCTACGTTCCGTTCGTCCGAATTGTACGAAACGGGTGATCCATGACCAAGCCGCTGTCGGTGAGCGAGGCGCGCGACAGGCTGGCCGAGGTGATCGGTCAGGTCCAGTACGGCGGCGCGCGGGTGACGATTTCCCGCCGGGGCAAGCCGGTGGCCGTGGTTGTGACCGTGGCGGACGCCGCATGGCTGGAGGCGATGGAAGACAAGATCGACATCGAGCTGGCGCGCGAGGCCAAGGCGGACATGGAGCGGCTGGGGGGCAAGACCTATTCCCATGAGGAGGTCTTTGCAGAGCTGGACGAGGACGATCCCGACTTGCGGGCCTGACTCGCTGTGTACCAACTCGACTATGCCCCAGCCGCGCGCAAGGCGATCCGCGCAATCCGCGCAATCCGGGACGTGAAGCTCAAGCGGCGATCGAGGTCGTGCTGCTTGCCTAATGCGAGGAGCCGCGCCCGGCGGGCGCGAAGCGGCTGGTCGGGCAGGGCGGCCTAATGCGGATCTGAGTGGGGGGCTTGCGGATCCTCTATAAGTGCGGGAGCAAATGGCGATGGTGCTGGTCGCGCGAATTAAGCCTTGAAGAAAGGTTTATGGGTAATGGGGTGGCCAAGCTAAATGCAAGGCTAGATTTGGCAAAAAAGTTCTAATGTGATGCCTAAATTCCATTTGATCCTATATATAATTTTTTCCAAGCAGTTAATTGCGCCGGTGCTGAACAAGTCTGCACGATATGATGTTAGAAAAACTGGAGTCAGATGGGGAAATTCTCGAATGCCTAAGTTGCCGCATTTTAGTGATGCTAAATAAGTTGAGAAAACTCTGGGCATTAGAGTCATCGTATGTCTATTATTTTGATTCATATTCTTCGATAGGATTACGAGTAATTCCTAATCCAAGAGAGTGAATTTTTCCGATTACCGCATTTCTGCTTACGCCTCCTAAAGCCTGAGATATTTCTAATGCACTGGAGCCGGATTCCCACATTGATTTAAGAAGATTTATTTTGGAATCATTCCAAAAAGAATTATTTAAATTAGATATTTTTTCTTCTTTACCTAATAAAAATCCCTGAATCAATGCAAAATTTTCAATCATTAGCGTGCGCGTTTTGGTTAACTCAGTTTGGATATGAGCTAACGCAGTCTCGACTGGACTACCGCTTTCTGTTAAAGCCTTTAAATCTATGGCGATTGAGATTGGACTCTCAGTTTTCGCGGAACCATTAACAATCGATTTTGCTTGCTCTCGAACCTCCAGGCTTGCTTTTCTGGCACCAGCTAGATCAAGAGAATAAGTAATAGTGCGAGAGGCGGCCACATCAAAAGGAATTTTTTGATCAGACCTTATTATATGAATGAAGGGCTTTCCCAATAAATGGCGAATTGCTAGCTCATAAAATACATTTGCATTGTGATCTGTAAGATCTGCTACGACGAGATCGCATGAGACTATTTGCTCAATAATTTGCGTCGTTATGAGGCCGCTCTTTGCAATCATATCCGCTCGCTCTACAGAATATCCTAAAGGATCTAATCCTTCTTTAATTATAAATTCAAATACATTATCAGAATTTCTTCTAGTATCGGAATTTTCTTCACCGATAGGGCAAATAACAAAACATTTCATGTTGAATCCCTAAATTAGTCTAACCATCCATCTTCAGCGCATTGATGAACGCCTCCTGCGGGATGTCCACCCGCCCGAACTGGCGCATCTTCTTCTTGCCGGCCTTCTGCTTCTCAAGCAACTTCCGCTTGCGGGTGATGTCGCCGCCGTAGCACTTGGCGGTGACGTCCTTGCGCAGCGCCGAAATCGTCTCGCGGGCGATGATGCGGCCGCCGATCGCCGCCTGGATCGGGATCTTGAAGAGGTGCTGGGGGATCAGCTCCTTGAGCTTCTCCACCATGGCGCGGCCCCGCGCCTCCGCCCGGTCGCGGTGGACCATGGTGGAGAGGGCGTCCACGGGTTCGTCGTTCACCAGGACCTGCATCTTGACCAGGTGGTCCTCCTGGTAGCCGGTCACGGTGTAGTCGAAGCTGGCGTAGCCCTTGGTCACCGACTTCAGCCGGTCGTAGAAGTCGAAGACCACCTCGTTGAGGGGGAGGTCGTAGACCACCATGGCGCGCGTGCCGGCGTAGGTGAGGTCGAGCTGGACGCCGCGGCGGTCCTGGCAGAGCTTGAGCACGTCGCCGAGGTATTCGTCGGGGACGAGGATCGTCGCCTTGATCCGCGGCTCCTCGATATGGTCGATGCGCACCGGGTCGGGCATGTCGGCGGGGTTGTGGAGTTCGAGCATCGTCCCGTCGGTCTTGAAGACGTGGTAGACGACGGAGGGCGCGGTGGTGATGAGGTCGAGGTCGTATTCCCGCTCCAGCCGGTCGCGGATGACCTCGAGGTGCAGCAGGCCGAGGAAGCCGCAGCGGAAGCCGAAGCCGAGGGCGGCGGAGGTCTCCATCTCCGAGGAGAAGGAGGCGTCGTTGAGCTGGAGCTTTTCGATGGCGTCGCGGAGCGCCTCGAAGTCGGAGGCGTCCACCGGGAAGAGGCCGCAGAACACCACCGGCTGGGCGGGCTTGAAGCCGGGCAGGGGGTCCGTGCAGCCCTTGCGCTCGGTGGTGACGGTGTCGCCGACGCGGGTGTCGCGGACCTGCTTGATCGAGGCGGTGAGAAAGCCGATCTCGCCGGGGCCGAGTTCGTCGACGGGCGTCATGCCGGGGCGGAAGACGCCGATGCGGTCGACCGGGTAGAGGGCGTTCGTGGACATCATGCGGATGCGGTCGCCCTTGCGGAGCTTGCCGTCGATGATGCGCACGAGCACGACGACGCCGAGGTAGGCGTCGTACCAGCTGTCGACCAGCATGGCCTTGAGCGGGGCGTCGGGGTTTCCCTTGGGCGCGGGGAGGCGGGCGACGATGGCCTCCAGCACGTCGGGGATGCCGAGGCCGGTCTTGGCGGAGATGCGGATGGCGTCGTGGGCCTCGATGCCGATGACGTCCTCGATCTGCTCGATGACGCGGTCGGGTTCGGCGGCCGGAAGGTCGATCTTGTTGAGGACCGGGACGATCTCGTGGCCGGCGTCGATCGCCTGGTAGACGTTGGCGAGCGTCTGGGCCTCGACGCCCTGGGAGGCGTCCACCACGAGGAGCGAGCCCTCGACCGCGCGCATGGAGCGGGAGACCTCGTAGGCGAAGTCGACGTGGCCGGGCGTGTCGATGAGGTTGAGGACGTAGGTTTCGCCGTCCGAGGCGCGGTAGTCGATGCGGACGGTGTTGGCCTTGATGGTGATGCCACGTTCGCGCTCGATGTCCATCGAGTCGAGGATCTGCTCCTTCATCTCGCGGTCGGCGACGGTGCCGGTCGACTGGATGAGCCGGTCGGCCAGGGTGGATTTCCCGTGGTCGATATGGGCGACGATGGAGAAGTTGCGGATGCGGCTGAGCTCGGTCATCCGGGCGGTATGTGCGCGCCGCGGGCGGTCGTCAAGGGCGTCGCGGGGGTCGCGGTCAGGGCGCGCCGGCGGCCCGGTCGAGGGCGTCGCCGAGGCCCTGCTCGATGGTGCGCACCGTCCCCTCCACCTGGCGCATGACGCCGCGCAGGACGGCGTCGGGGGGCAGGTTCGAGGGTTCCGCGCGGGGGGTCTGGCGGCGGGGGGCGGCGGGGCGGGGCTCGCCGGCGAGCCAGACCTCGAGCCGGCCGGGCGCGGCGGCCCGGGGGGCGTTGGTGAAGTCGCGCGCCTCGGCCTGGCCGCCGGGCAGGGCGGCGGCGAGGGCGGCGGCGGCGGCGGCGTCCTGGGCGTGGTAGTAGCGCACATGGGTCCGCGCGATGGGGAAGCCCGCCCGCGCCCGGTCGAGCGAGACGAAGCCCGCGTCGGCGAGGGCGGCGGCGGCGGTCTCGACCTCGGCCTCGGGCAGGGCGCTCGGGGCGTGGAGGGTCACCCGTTCGGGGCGGGGGCCGGCGGGCGTCAGGGCGGGCAGCGCCGGCGGCGCGGCGGGCAGGGCGAGGGCGGGCTCGGGGGCCTGGAGCCGGGGGCCTGCGGCAGGGGCGGGCGCGGGGTCCGGGTCGGCGGGCGTCGGTCGGGCGGGGATGGGCGTGGGGGCGGCGGCTAGGGGGGTCGTCGGCGCATCGGCGGGCGCCGGAGCGGTGGTCCCGGCGGTCGCAGGCCGGTCGGCGGGGGCGGGCGTCGGGACGGCGGTCCGGGCTGGGGCCGGGACGTCGGCGGGAGCGACGGCGGGCTCGGGCGTGGGGGCGCGCGGGGCGGCGGGGGCAGGATCGGACGCGGGCGCGCGCGCGGGAGCAGGATCGGGGGGGATGGCGAGCGCGGTCCGGGCCGGAGCCTGGGGAAGCAGGGCGACGACGACCGCCCCCCGCCGCCCCTGCGCCGGCGACGAAGGCGAGGATCAGGGGCCACGCCCGGGCGCGACGGGCCGGGCGGGCGGCTCGCGTCGCCTGCAGGGGCGGTCGCGCTTGCCGAGGTTCCGTGGACGCAGGCGGGGGAGCGTGGGGCGCAGGAATGGCGGAAGCCGGCTGGAGCGCGGCGCGGGGCGCAGGAGCGGCGGGGGCCGGCGGCTGCGGCGCGGGGGCGGGGCGTGCAGGGGCGTGCGTGCCGATGGGCGTGCGGACGGGCGCCGGCGCAAGGGCGGCCGTGGCCTCCTGCGGCCAGGAAGCCGGCCCAGGGACGGGGCCCGCCTTTGACGCTGAGGCCGGAGGCGTGGAAGGGGCGGAGGTCGCGTCGTCCGGCCAGGGGGCGGAGGTCGCGTCGTCCGGCCAAGGGGCGGAGGCGGCGTGCGGCTTGGGCGGGAGGAATGGCGCGCGCGGGCCTGGAGGAAGAACTTCGCGCCCGGAGGCGGAGGCGGCCGCGAGGTCGGCATCGGGGGCCAGCGTAGAGGTGGGCGCGGGCGCACGGGGGGCGGCGGCCCGCGGCGAGGGACCCTCCAGCGTTGGGGCGAGGGACGGCGCGGGCGCAAGGGTTGGGGGGAAATGCGGCGCAGGGCGCGGCGCGGGCCCCGAAGGGAAAGACGGCGTGCTGCGCGGCGCGGCGCGCTCCGAGGAAAGGGAGGCGGCGGGCGAGAGTGAGGCGGCCGGCGAGGGGCGGGCGGCGGGCGTCGGCGCAGAGACGCGGGGGGGCGCCGCCGCCACGGGAGCGGCGGGGGGCGGGCGGCGGAATGGGTCGGTGTC
>CBDEVG010000044.1:347500-411785 GCA_965243535.1 Amaricoccus sp. | reverse complement strand
AACACCACCGCCTACAGCGCCCGCCGGGCGGAATTCGCCGACTTGCACTACCAGCAGGTGGACCGGCCCGGCACGGTCAACTCGGCGGACGGCTCGATCCTGCCCGCGGGCGTGCAGCTCGGCCTCGGGGTGCGCGCCTCGGCGGTCTCCGTGCAGATCGAGCAGGGCACCGTGGCCGAGACCGGCGGCTCCCTCGACCTCGCGATCGAGGGCCAGGGCTATCTCGAGATCACCCTGCCCTCGGGCGAGGCCGCCTATACCCGCGACGGCGCGCTCAAGCGCAACGGCGACGGGCTCATCGTCACCTCCGACGGCTTCGCCGTGGCGCCCGAGATCACCATCCCCGAGGACGCCAAGCAGATCACCATCAACGCCGACGGCGAGGTCTACGCCTATTTCGAGACCCAGGTGGAGGCGCAGCTGCTCGGCCAGCTCCAGCTCACCACCTTCGTCAACGAAAAGGGGCTGGAGGCGGTCGGCTCCAACCTCTACCGCGAGACCGAGGCCTCCGGCGCGCCCAACGTCGGCGACGCGGGCGAGGACGGAAGGGGCACCTTCCGCCAGGGCTACCTGGAGAACTCCAGCGTCGACGCCGTGGCCGAGATCACCGGGCTGATCGAGGCCCAGCGCGGCTACGAGCTCAACGCCAAGGTCATCACCGCCGCCGACCAGATGCTCGCGGCGACCACGCAGGTGCGCTGATGGCCCCGCCGCCGCTCGCCCTCCTCGCGCTCGCCGCCCTCGTTCTGGCCGCCGGCCCCGCCGCGGCGGCCAACGTCTCGGCCGCCCGGGCGATCCGGGCGCAGACGGTGATCTCGGCCGCCGACCTCACGCTCGCCGAGGCCGAGGTGCCGGGGGCGGTCGAGCGCATCGAGGACGCCGCCGGCAAGGAGGCGCGGGTGACGCTCTATCCCGGCCGGCCGATCCTTCTGTCGCAGATCGGCCCGCCCGCGATCGTCGAGCGCAACCAGCTCGTGCAGATGGTCTACGAGCGCGGCGCGCTCGCCATCGGGGCCGAGGGCCGGGCGCTGGACCGGGGCGGCGCGGGCGACCGGGTGCGGGTGATGAACCTCGCCTCCAAGCAGATCGTAACGGGAGCCGTCGCGGAAGACGGCCGGATCGAAGTGGGGAACTGACCATGCTGAAGCTTGCGATCCTGTTCGGCGTGACGGCGGGCCTGGCGGCGAGCCTCGGCGCGCCGCTGGGACGCGCGGCCGCCGAGGCCCTGACGGCGCGCCAGATCCAGATGGAGACGACGCGATGAAAACCGCCCTGGCGCTCGCCGCCCTGCTCGCGCTCGCCGCTTGCGCCGACAACCCCATCGGGGGGACGCCGCCGATGACCTCGATCGGCCAGGCCGTCCCCGGCGCCGGCCCCATCGTCACCGCCGACCGGGCGGCGATCGCGGTGCCGCCCCCCCAGCCGGCGCGCTACGCCTACCAGCAGGCCTCGCTCTGGAACACCGGACCCGAGAACCTGCTCGCCGACCGGCGCGCCCGCAACCTCGGCGACCTGCTCACCGTCGTCATCGAGATCGACGAGAAGGCCGAGATGAAGAACACCACCCAGCGCGCCCGCGACGGCAAGGAGGGCGTCGAGATCGGCGAGTTCTTCGGCCTCGGCGCCAGCGGGCTGATCTCGGGCGACCTCGCGGCGCTGAACGCGGATTTCTCCGCCGGGACGAATTCCTCCTACCGGGGCAACGGCTCGGTCAAGCGCAACGAGAAGCTCGAGCTGCGGGTGGCCGCCACGGTGGTCGACGTGCTGCCGAACGGCCACCTCGTCATCCAGGGCGACCAGGAGGTGCGGGTCAACAGCGAGCTGCGCGACCTGCAGGTGGTGGGCATCGTCCAGCCCGAGGACATCTCCCGGCGCAACGAGATCCCCTACGACCGGATCGCCGGGGCGCGCATCTCCTACGGCGGCCGCGGCCAGATCACCAGCGCCCAGCAGCCGCGCTGGGGGCAGCAGGTGGCCGACCGCATCCTGCCGTTCTGAGGCCCGCGGGGATGAAGCTCATCGCCCCCCTCGCCCTCGCGCTCGCCGGCCTCGGGGCCGGCGTCGCCGCCGGCGTGGCGCTCAAGCCCGCCCCCCCCGAGGCGCCCGCCGCCTGCGGGCCCGGCGCCCCCACGCCCGCCGCCCAGGAACTTGCCGCCCACGAATCTGGCGCCCCCGAACCCGGCGATCACGAGTCCGACGCCGCCGCGCCCTGCGAGGCCCCGGCCGAGGCCGCCGCCGAAGGCCACGGGGCCAAGGCCGAGGCGGACGGCCACGCCAAGGCCGCCGTCGTGCCCCTCGACAAGCCCCTGGTGGCGCCGGTCTTCGCCGGGGATCGGGTCAAGGCGATGGTCGTCGCCTCGCTCGCCGTCGCCCTTCCGGAGGCGGAGGCGGCAGAGGTCGAGGCCGCCGCCCCCCGGCTGCGCGACGCCTTCCTCAAGGTGATGTTCGCCCACGCCAACTCCGGCGGCTTCGACGGGGCCTTCACCGAGGGCCGCAAGATGGAGGACCTGCGCGCCGCCCTGCTCAAGGCCGGGCGCGGGGTCATGGGCGACCAGGTCTCGGACGTGCTCATCACCGAGATCGCCCGCCAGGACATGTGAGCCATGCTCGCCGGGCCCCATGCCCGCCAGGTCTTCTTCGGGGACGACTGGCCGGAGCTCCGCGACGCCCAGGCCGCCGGCCGCGCCGACCTCGCCGCGCGGCTTGCGGGCCGGGTCCGCGACGTCTACCTGCGCGCCGCCGTGGTCGCGGGGCGCGAGACCGACCCGGTCGCCATCGCCTTGCGCAACGACCAGGACTGCGACCTGCGGGCGGTCTACGGGGCCCATGACCACCTCGCCGGGCACTGGCGGCTGATCCGGGGCCACCTGCTCGCCCCGCCCGGGGGGCCCTGCGCCCTCGCGCCCCTCCTGCGCGACTGGCAGGACTGGGCCATGTCCGAGGCGGCGCTCTGGATCGTCGACCAGCCGCTCCTGGTGCGCCGCTTCGCCCTCGCCTTCGTCTTCTCCCGGACGAGCGACAGCCTCTGCCACGAGATCGACCTCTGGGATGCGCTCAAGGAGCATTACCCCCTCACCCCGCCGGCCCAGGGGGATTTCTTCGACGATCCCGCCTCCTACACGCCCTACCGGTAAGGGCCCCTTCCGCGGGGCGGCGTTTTCGGCCATAAGCCGGGCCGCAACGACGAGGCCCGCCATGCACGACATCAGGATGATCCGGGAGGCCCCCGAGGCCTTCGACGCCGCCCTCGCCCGCCGGGGGCTCGGGCCGGTCTCGCCCGCCATCCTCGCCCTCGACGAGCGGCGCCGCGGCCTGATCCACGCCGCCGAGACCGCCCTCGCCGAACGCAACGCCGCCTCCAAGGCGGTAGGCGCCGCCAAGGCCAGGGGCGACGCGGCCGAGTTCGAGCGGCTGCGCGCCCTGGTCGGGACCAAGAAGGACGAGATCGCCGCGCTCGAGGCCGGCGCCGCCGAGGCCGACGCCGGCCTGCGCGACCTGCTCCTGGGCCTGCCCAACCTGCCGCTCGCCGAAATCCCAGACGGCGCGGACGAGACGGGGAACGTCGAGATCCGCCGCTGGGGGACGCCGCGCGCCCTCGACTTCGCCCCCCGCCAGCACTTCGAGATCGCCGAGGCCATGGGGCTGATGGACTTCGACCTCGCCGCCAAGCTGTCGGGCGCCCGCTTCGTGACGCTGAAAGGGGCGATGGCGCGGCTGCACCGGGCGCTCGCCCAGTTCATGATCGACGCCCACGTCGACGAGAACGGCCTGACCGAGATGTGGACCCCGGTCCTCGTCAAGGACGAGTGCATGTATGGCACCAACCAGCTCCCGAAGTTCGCCGAGGACAGCTACCGCACCGAGAACGGCTGGTGGCTCATCCCCACCGCCGAGGTGACGCTGACCAACACCGTCGCGGGCGAGATCCTCGGACCCGCCGATCTGCCCCGGCGCATGGTCGCCTGGACCCAGTGCTTCCGCTCGGAGGCAGGCTCGGCCGGCAAGGACACCCGCGGGATGCTGCGCCAGCACCAGTTCGAGAAGGTCGAGATGGTGTCGATCGTCCGCCCCGAGGACGGCCTCGCCGAGCACGACCGCATGACCCGCTGCGCCGAAGGCGTGCTGGAGGCGCTCGGCCTGCCCTATCGCACCGTCGTGCTCTGCGCGGGCGACATGGGCTTCGGCGCGGTCAAGACCCACGACCTCGAGGTCTGGCTGCCCGGCCAGGAGACCTACCGCGAGATCAGCTCGGTCTCGCTCTGCGGCGCGTTCCAGGCGCGGCGGATGAACGCCCGCTTCCGCCGCGCCGAGGGCGACAAGCCCGAGTTCGTCGCCACTCTGAACGGCTCGGGCCTCGCCGTCGGCCGCTGCCTGATCGCGGTGCTGGAGAACGGCCAGCAGGCGGACGGCTCGGTGGACCTGCCCCCCGCCCTCTCGCCCTACCTGCGCGGCGCGACCCGGCTGACGCCCCAGGGCGCGCTGGCCTGACCCCAGCCGGCGGCCCCGGCCGACGACCCCCGCCGACGACCCCCGCCGGAGACCGCCCGCCTCCGGCCGGGCGGCCGCCCGGCTTCACCCCCCCTCGGGGCCCGGGCGCGGAGGCTCCCGCCGCAAGGGCGCGGCCTTTGCCCCGGCGCTGTGCTTGGCTCTTGCCGCCCTGGACTTCCGGCCCCAATCTGGGATGCTGGGGCCCGGTGGGTCGTGGCGACAACAAGGAAGACGCGGCGCATGACCCCTTCAGAATTCTACTTCCTCCGCGGCGGAGGCGCGGCCGCGGCGCGCATCGCCGAGATCGACTGGTCGACCACCTCGCTCGGCGCGCTCACGGGCTGGGGTCCCGGGCTCCGGACCGCCGTCGGGATGATGCTGGCGTCGCGCTTCCCCAAGGCGATCGTCTGGGGCCCGGACCGGATCACCCTCCACAACGACGCCTTCCGCCCGATCCTGGGGGACAAGCCGGATGCGCAGGGCCGGCCCTTCGATGCGGTCTGGGCGGAATCCTGGGCCGAGATCGCGCCCATCATGAACCGCGCCTTCGCGGGCGACGCGGTCTTCATTGAGGACTTCCCCATGGAGATCAACCGCTTCGGCTATCCGGAGGAGGCCTTCTTCACCTTCTGCTACAGCCCGATCCGGGACGAGACGGGCGCGATCGCCGGGGTCATGGACACGGTGATCGAGACCACCGCGCGGGTGGAGAGCCAGCGCCGGATGGAGGCGCTCAACTCCGAGCTCGCGCACCGGATCCGCAACACGCTCGCCATCGTCGGGTCGATCGCCAGCCAGACCCTGAAGACGCAGTCCTCCACCGCCGCGGCCGCCGAGGCCTTTTCGGCGCGCCTGCGCGCCCTGGCCGGGACCCACAACCTCCTGACGACCGGCGGCGCGGTCGAGGCGCAGGTGGGCCACCTCGTCCGCGAGACGCTCTTTCCCCATCTCGGCGAGGGCCGCCGCGTCGGGCTCGTCGGGCCGAAGATCCTGCTGCCCGAGCGGCAGGCGCTCGCGCTCGCGCTGGCGGTGAACGAGCTCGCCACGAACGCGCTCAAGCATGGGGCGCTGTCGACGCCCGAAGGTCTCGTCGACATCGCCTGGGCGACGTCCGAGGAGGGAGAGTTCGTCTTCGCCTGGACCGAACGCGGCGGTCCCTCCGTGGCCGTTCCCCAAAGGGTCAGCTTCGGCATGACCCTGCTCCAGACGATCGTGCCCATGGATTTTCGCGGCGCCGCGCAACTGGCGTTCGAGCCGACGGGCTTCGCGTATCGGCTCCGGGGGCGGATCGAACGCCTGGATGGCGAGGAGAAACCATAAAGGCCGCGCTCTTCCGCGCGACCCCGCTGCGACGCAGGCCGGCGATCCCTGCGCCTACAGGGCCGACGCGCCGGTCCCGAAGCGGCGAAGGCGGCGTTCCATCCCTTTCGCCAGGACGGCCTGCCGCCTGCGCAAATCCGCCCGTCGGCGCGAAACGCCGCCCCGCGCCGGTTGACGCAGGCCGGTTGACGCAGGCCGGTTGACGCAGGCCGGTTGACGCAGGCCGGTTGACGCAGGCCGGTTGACGCAGGCCGGTTGACGCAGGCCGGTTGACGCAGGCCGGTTGACGCAGGCCGGTTGACGCAGGCCGGTTGACGCAGGCCGGTTGACGCAGGCCGGTTGACGCAGGCCGGTTGACGCAGGCCGGTTGACGCAGGCCGGTTGACGCAGGCCGGTTGACGCAGGCCGGTTGACGCAGGCCGGTTGACGCAGGCCGGTTGACGCAGGCCGGTTGACGCAGGCCGGTTGACGCAGGCCGGTTGACGCAGGCCGGTTGACGCAGGCCGGTTGACGCAGGCCGGTTGACGCAGGCCGGTTGACGCAGGCCGGTTGACGCAGGCCGGTTGACGCAGGCCGGTTGACGCAGGCCGGTTGACGCAGGCCGGTTGACGCAGGCCGGTTGACGCAGGCCGGTTGACGCAGGCCGGTTGACGCAGGCCGGTTGACGCAGGCCGGTTGACGCAGGCCGGTTGACGCAGGGTGAGGCTTCGCCCACCCTGCGTCAACCGGCCAGGGGCGTCGACGCCCCGCGGCGGAGGCGCGCATGGGCGAGAAACAGCACCGCTACCGGGTCGATGTGGCCTGGACCGGCAACGCCGGCGCCGGCACGGCGTCGTATCGCGCCTATCGGCGCGACCATGAGATCGGCGCGCCGGGCAAGCCGCCGATCCCCGGCTCCGCCGATCCGGCCTTCCTCGGCGATCCCGGCCGCTGGAACCCCGAGGAGCTGCTGGTGGCTGCGCTCTCGGCCTGCCACAAGCTCTGGTACCTGCATCTCTGCGCCACGGCCGGCGTGATCGTCACCGGCTACGAGGACGCGGCCGAAGGCGTGATGGCCGAGGCCGCGGACGGCGCCGGCCAGTTCGTCTCGGTCACCCTGCGCCCGCGCGTCACCCTCGCCCCCGGATCGGACGCAAGGACGGCGCGGGACCTCCACCATCGGGCCCACGAGATGTGCTTCATCGCCCGCTCCGTCGCCTTCCCGGTGACGACGGAGCCGGACATCCGGCACGAAGACGCCCCTCCCCCGCCCGCCTGAGCCCCTCCGTCGGCCTGAGCCCCTCCGTCGGCCTGAGCCCCTCCGTCGGCCTGAGCCCCTCCGTCGGCCTGAGCCCCTCCGTCGGCCTGAGCCCCTCCGTCGGCCTGAGCCCCTCCGTCGGCCTGAGCCCCTCCGTCGGCCTGAGCCCCTCCGTCGGCCTGAGCCCCTCCGTCGGCCTGAGCCCCTCCGTCGGCCTGAGCCCCTCCGTCGGCCTGAGCCCCTCCGTCGGCCTGAGCCCCTCCGTCGGCCTGAGCCCCTCCGTCGGCCTGAGCCCCTCCGTCGGCCTGAGCCCCTCCGTCGGCCTGAGCCCCTCCGTCGGCCTGAGCCCCTCCGTCGGCCTGAGCCCCTCCGTCGGCCTGAGCCCCTCCGTCGGCCTGAGCCCCTCCGTCGGCCTGAGCCCCTCCGTCGGCCGGACGGCGCCAAGGCCCGCCCGGCCGACGGAGATCGCGATGACCCGGCGCGAGGAACGGCTTGCGCGTGCGGCCCCGCGAAAGGGTCACGCAACCCGACTTTACGCAACAGTAACCTGGAACTCCGCCCAACCCCGAGGCCGCGTCGCCAGCAGGCCTCATCTTCGCCGCCGCCACAACGGTCTTGCCCCCTTGGGGTTAACGTCCGCGGGACCCCGCCGCCCGGGAAACGGTCCGGCCACGGATCAAGACCTTCCCCCGTCGCGTTTTCCGGGCCAGATCCGATCCGAGGAGGACGCAAGATGGGACAACTCGAAAACGGCGCCTGGGTGAGCGGCCTGGGCTTCGCCGGCGGCGACGGGCGCTTCGCCCGGACCGAATCGCGGTTCCGCAACTGGATCACCCCCGACGGCGCCCCCGGCCCCTCGGGCCGCGGCGGCTTCCGGGCGGAAAGCGGGCGCTACCACCTCTACGTCTCGCTCGCCTGCCCCTGGGCCCACCGCACGCTGGTCTTCCGGGCGCTCAAGGGCCTCGCGCCCCATGTCTCGGTCGACGTGGTGCATCCGTTGATGCTCGACGACGGCTGGACCTTCGCCACGGACTATCCCGGCGCGACGGGGGACCGGCTCTACGGCTCGGCCTTCCTGCGCGACATCTACCTGCGCGCCGACCCCCGGGCGACGGGCAAGGTCACCGTCCCGGTGCTCTGGGACCGCGAGACGCAGACCATCGTCTCCAACGAATCCTCCGAGATCATCCGGATGTTCGACACCGCCTTCGCCGCCGTCGCGGACCCGGGCGCGCCCCTCTGGCCCGCGGATCTGCGCGCCGAGATCGAGGCGCTCAACGCCCGGATCTATCCCGGCCTCAACAACGGCGTCTACCGGGCGGGCTTCGCCACCGCCGAGACCGCCTACCGCGAGGCGGCCGAGGAGGTCTTCGCCACCCTCGACTGGCTGGAGGACCGGCTCGCCGACCGCCGCTGGCTGCTCGGCGACCGGATCACCGAGGCGGACTGGCGACTCTGGACCACGCTCCTGCGCTTCGACGCCGTCTACCACGGGCATTTCAAGTGCAACCGGCGGCGGATCGTCGACTACCCCGAGGTCTGGGACTACGCCCGGGCGCTCTTCCAATGGCCGGGCGTGGCGGAGACGGTCGATTTCGACCACATCACCCGCCACTACTACGGCAGCCACCGCACCATCAATCCGACGGGCATCGTCCCGATCGGCCCCGCGATGGACTGGCGCGCCCCGACCCGGCGCTAGGGCCTCGCCTTCAGCTTCCGCCCCCAGCCGCCGCCTGCCGCCGGGCGGCAGCCGCCGCGGCCGAACGCTCGCCGTAATGCTCCACCAGCGCCGCCATGTCCTCGGGGCGCAGCGGCGCGCGCAACAGGCCCCGAGCGTTGGGGATCAGCTGAAAGATCGCCCCGTCGGAGAAGAACCCCCTGGCCGTCACCGCGATGATCGGGATGTCGGGGTTGCGATAGGTGGCGAAGTCGGCCACCCGCAACGCCTCCCCCTCCGGCAGCTCCATGTCGAGCACCAGCGCGTCGAACTCGCGCGAGCGGAGCGCGGCATAGGCCTCAGCCCCCGCGCCCGCCACGACGCAGGTCATGCCCTGTCGCGCCAGGAACCCCGACCAGATGCGGGCGAGGTCCCCGTTATGCTCCACGATGAGGACCTGCACGCCCGCTTCCTGCCTGACGCCCGCGGCGGCGCGCCGCGGCTGCGCCTGAACTATACACGAACGCCGCCGGTTTCAAAGGCCAGCGGAGCGGGCCCTTGCGCCGACGGCTTCGGTGCGCAACGGTACGCCGAGACAGCGCAACGGGAGGGAACGCGCACATGACCGACATCGTCATCCTCGACGGGGCCCGCACGGCCATCGGCGGCTTCGGCGGCAGCTTGGCGGCGGTGCCGCCGACCAAGCTCGGGGCCCATGTGGCCAAGGCCGCGCTGGAGCGCTCGGGCGTCGACGGCGGCCGGATCGGCCAGGTCTTCTTCGGCCACGTCATCAACACCGAGCCGCGGGACATGTACGTCAGCCGCGTCGCCGCGCTGGACGCCGGCATCCCCGACTCGGCCGGCGCGATGAACGTCAACCGGCTCTGCGGCTCGGGGGCCCAGGCCATCGCCTCGGCCTTCCAGGTCCTCGCCCTCGGCGACGCCGACTTCGCGCTCGCGGGCGGGGTCGAGAGCATGTCGCGCTCGCCCTATGCGCTCACCTCCGCCCGCTGGGGCCAGAAGATGGGCGACACCGCCGCCCTCGACATGATGGTGGGCGCGCTCACCTGCCCCATGGGCACCGGCCACATGGGCGTCACGGCGGAGAACGTCGCCGCCGAGACCCAGATCAGCCGCGAGGACCAGGACGCCTTCGCGCTCGAATCGCAGACCCGCGCCGCGACGGCGATCCAGGAGGGCCGCTTCGCCAGCCAGATCGTCCCGATCGAGGTCAAGGTGAAGCGCGACATGGTCGCCTTCGCCACCGACGAACACCCCAAGGCCACCTCGAGCGAGAGCCTCGCCAAGCTCAAGCCCGCCTTCAAGAAGGACGGCACCGTGACCGCGGGCAACGCCTCGGGCCTCAACGACGGCGCGGCGGCGGTGGTGGTCGCGCGCGCCGACGCCGCCGAGAAGGCGGGGCTGAAGCCCAAGGTCCGCATCCTCGGCTATGCGGTCTCGGGCGTGCCGGCCCGCACCATGGGCGTCGGCCCCATCGCCGCGGTGGGCGACCTGCTGAAGAAGATCGGCATGACCGCCGACCAGTTCGACGTGATCGAATCGAACGAGGCCTTCGCGGCCCAGGCCATCGCCGTCAACCGCGGCCTCGGGCTCGACCCGGCCAAGGTGAACCCCAACGGCGGCGCCATCGCCCTCGGCCACCCGCTCGGCGCGACCGGGGCGATCCTGACGGTCAAGGCGATCTACGAGCTGGAGCGCATCGGCGGCAAGCACGCCCTCGTCACCATGTGCATCGGCGGCGGCCAGGGCATCGCCCTCGCGCTCGAGGCCCTCTGATCCCTCCCCCGGACCGCGCCGCGCCCCGCGCGGTCCGGGACCCTTCCGCCCGGCCCCGCCGGCTGGCCGCCGTCACAGGCTCGCAGCGAAGGCGAGGACCAGCCCGCCCAGCAGGCCGACGTTCACCAGGAACTGCGAGCGCATCCACATCCGGTCAGACCCCTCGGCCCGCCAGAAGTCGAGGAACAGCAGGCTCGCCGCCACGGTGAAGGCCGCGAGGCCCAGCGCCGCCCAGGGCCGCAGCGGCCCGAGCGCGAGGCAGAGCCCGGCGACGAGCTGGAAGACCGACACAGCCCCGAGCACCGCGCCGGGCAAAGGCAGGCCGCGGTGGGCGACCAGGCCCTTCACCTTCTGGAAGTTGCGGAAGTGGTCGACGCCGGCGAAGACGAAAATCCCGCCCAGCAGCAGATAGCCGACCGAGGCCGCCGGCTGCGCGAAGGAGTTGGTCATGGAAGGTCCTCGGACTCGGATGCGATGGCGCGGTCTTCCCGCAGCCTGCTCGTTATCGGGCATGCTGTCACGGTCATCCCCCTTCGGTCTGGCGCCTCTCTGCGCAATTCCAGGCCGGTTTCTCGGTTGCCTGTCAGAACCCGATGGACGAAAATGATGCAATGAACATTCGGCCGAACCCCTATGAGCTGGTCGGCGTCGGGCTCTACTCGGTCAAAGATGTCGCCCGCCTTCTGAAGATCCCGCGCGGACGATCCGGCGGTGGATGGCCGGGTATGACTAGCGGCGAGTTGCTGAAATCTTTGTAACCTGTTCCCAGGTGAGAGGTTTTGGCGGGCGAACCCGTCGCCGCGAAAGCGGACTGAAAGATCAATGGCGCCGGAACCAGCCTTGGAGGATCTCCGGCGCATTTCTTTGCCCTGATAAGCTTGGCGCGTCCTCGCAGGATCCGTCGACGGAGGACGCCCCCGCCCCTCAGCTCTCCAGCACCGCCTCGAAGCCCTCGAAGCGGGGCGGGCCGAGGTACAGCGGCTTCGACGCGCCCGCCTGGGCGTGGGCGCGGCGGAAGTGCTCGCCCTTGGTCCAGGCGACGAAGGCGTCCTTGTCGCGCCACATGGAGTGGGAGACGTAAGGCACGTGGTCCTCCGCCGGCTCCCCCTTCAGGAGCTTGAAGGAGACGAAGCCGTCGACCTTGTCGAGCTGGCTGTCCCGCGTGCGCCACATCTCCTCGAAGTCGGCCTCGGCGCCGGGGGCGATGCGGAATCGGTTCATGGCGACATACATGAGCGTCTCCCTCGGGAATTCACGCCCCGATCCATGACGCGCCCCGCGTCCCGACGCAAGCCTCGCGCGCGAACACCCGCGTCACGAAGCCTCGACGAAAGGTTTCCAATCCATTGACGGAAAAATGAAAACCATGCGTTCCCAAGGACTTGACCTCATTTTCACGCGTGAAAACGGGAGCCGGCTCAGCCCTCCGCCGCCTCGCGCAGGGCCTCGAGCTCCAGCCATTCCTCCTCGGCCGCGGCCAGCGCCGCCTGCCGCTCGGCCATGGCCGCGGTCGCCTTGGCGAAGCGGCCCGGGTCGCGGGAATAAAGGTCCGGGTCCGCGAGCAGCCCTTCGAGCTTGCCGATCTCGGCGCTCAGCCGGTCCATCTCGGCGGGCAGCTTCTCCAGCCGGTGGCTCTGGGAAAAGCTCAGCTTCGGGCCCTTGGGCGCCGCGGGCCGCGCCGGGGCCTGGGCTTTCGCCGCCGGCGCGGCGGCCGCGGGCTCCGCATCCGCCGGGCGCTGGCTGCGGTAGTCGCTCCAGCCGCCCGCATAGATCTGGGCCGTTCCGTCCCCCTCCATGGCGATGGTCGTGGTCGCCACCCGGTCGACGAAGTCGCGGTCGTGGCTGACCAGCAGCACCGTGCCCTCGTAGTCGTCCACCAGTTCCTGCAGCAGGTCGAGCGTCTCCACGTCGAGATCGTTCGTCGGCTCGTCCAGAACCAGCAGGTTCGAATCCCGCGCCATCAGCCGGGCGAGCAGCAGCCGCGCCTTCTCGCCGCCCGAGAGCGCCGAGACCGGCCCGCGCGCCTGGCCCTCGGCGAAGAGGAAGTCCTTCAGGTAGCCCACCACGTGCCGCGGCTTGCCCCGGACCATCACCTGGTCGTTCCGCCCGGAGACTCCGAGCTCGGCGTCCCCGGTCAGGGTGTCCCAGAGCGAGGCCTCGGGGTCGAGCGCCGCCCGGTTCTGGTCGAAGACGGCCATGTTGAGGTTCACCCCCAGCCGCACCTTGCCCGTATCCGGGGCGATCTCGCCGGTCAGCATCTTCAGGAGCGTGGTCTTGCCCACCCCGTTCGGCCCCACCAGCGCGATCCGCTCGCCCCGCTGCACCTTCAGCCCGAAGTCCCGCAGGATCTCCCGGTCGCCGAAAGCCTTGCCGACGCCCTCCGCCTCGATCACCAGCTTGCCGGAGCGGCTGGCGCTCTCGAACTCCATCCGCGCCTGGCCGGGGCGGATGATCTGGTCCCGCCGCTCCGCCCGCATGTCGGCGAGCCGCCGCACCCGCCCCTGGTTGCGCTTGCGCCGGGCCGAGATGCCCTCCACCGCCCAGCGCCCCTCGGCCTTGATCAGCCGGTCGAGCTTGTGCCGCGCCAGGTCCTCCTCCTCGAAGACCTTGTCGCGCCATTCCTCGAAGGCGCCGAAGCCTTGGTCGAGCCGACGCACCTCGCCCCGGTCCACCCAGAGGATCCGGTCGGTCAGCGCCCGCAGGAAGGCCCGGTCGTGGCTGATCACCACCACCGCCGCCCGCGACTCGCGCAGGTAATCCTCCAGCCAGGCGATGGCGGTGACGTCGAGGTGGTTGGTCGGCTCGTCGAGGAGCATCAGGTCGGGCGCTTCGGCGAGGAGCCGCGCCAGCGCCGCGCGCCGCCGCTCGCCCCCCGAGGCCGCCGCCGGGGCCGCGTCGCCGCGCAGCTTCACCCCCTCCATGGCCATGTCCGCCCGCCACAGCTCCGCCGGATCGAGGCCCTCGGCCACGAAATCCCCCAGGGCGGCGAAGCCGGAGAAATCCGGGTCCTGGGCCATGTAGCCCACGCTCAGCCCGGGGCGGAGGAAGCGTGTCCCCTCGTCCGCGGCGACCATCCCCGCCATGACCTTCATCAGCGTGGACTTGCCGGAGCCGTTCCGCCCGACCAGCGCGATGCGCTCGCCGGGATGGACGGCGAGGGAGACGCCCTCGAAGAGGGGGTTCCCGCCGAAACCGAGCTTGAGGTCGGCGAGGGTGAGGATGGGGGGCTGGGCCATGGCCGCGAGCTAGTCGCCCCGCCCGCCGCCGTCAAGCGCCCGCCCCCGCGGGCCGGTCAGTTCACCTTGATGTGGAAGATCTGCCAGATCCACCAGTCGTCGGGCATGGAGGCGAGATCCGCCCGCTCGCTCCGGGGAAAGACCAGTTGCGCCGGCCCGAAGGAGCCGATTCCGAGCGGCTGGCCGTCGCGCGTCAGGGCGATGACCGCGCCCTTGGCCTCGAGCTCGGCCCGGGGCGCCTCGACCGCATAGCCGTCCATGGCCTGGACCGTCACGGTGTCGCCCTCCGCCCCCGTCGCCGCCAGCACGTCGGCGAGCAGCGGCCCGGTGAAATGCGCCTCGGGGCCGCCCTTGGGGAAATCCGCCCGGACGCTCGCCTGGGGCAGCGCCGCCAGCGCGTCGAGGTCGAAGGCGTGGGCCTTGTCGAACCTCACCTCGTTGAAGGTGAAGAGCACGTCGAAATCCGGATCCGAGGGACCTCGGTTGGCCTTGTCCACCGCGCCGGTGACGGTCAGCATCACCGGGCCCGCGGCGAAGGCGGGGCTGCCGAGGGCAAGGGCGACGGCGAAGGCGAGGCGGGCAAGCGAAACGAGACGGGCGGGCGGGATGAGGCGGGCGGGCAGGATCATGAAGCCTCCTTGAGCGCCCCCGCGAAAAATACGGGACGGCGCGGCCGAACGGGACGCCCAGGGCGCGCAAAACCGCCCTAGGACGCGGCGCCCGCCGGCTCGGTCTTGGGGCGCTGCGCCGTCTCGGGCTTCGGGGGGACCGGATCCCCCTTCAGCCCACAGGCGGCCAGCGCGGCCAGGGCGAGGCAGAAGCCCGCCGCCCGCAACCCCCGCCCCGTCACGACGCCTCGCGCCAGCGGCGGATCTGCGCGCGGACCTGGGCGGGCGCCGTGCCGCCATAGCTTGCACGGCTCGCCACGGAGTTGTCTACTCCTAAGACTTCGTAAACCTCCGCGGTTATTCCGTCGTGGACGGCGCGCATCTCCTCCAGGGTCAGCTCGGGCAGGTCCACGCCCCGCTCCTCCGCCCGCCGGACCAGCGCGCCGGTGACGTGATGGGCCTCGCGGAAGGGCAGGCCCAGGCGGCGCACCAGCCAGTCGGCCAGATCCGTGGCGGTGGAGAACCCGCTCGCCGCGGCCCGACGCAGCTCATCGGCGCGCGGCGTCATGTCGCGGACCATGCCGGTCATGGCGGCGAGCGCCAGCATCAGGCTGTCGGCGGCGTCGAAGACCTGCTCCTTGTCCTCCTGCATGTCCTTGGAATAGGCGAGCGGCAGGCCCTTCATCACCGTCAGCAGCCCGACGAGCGCGCCGTTGATCCGCCCGACCTTGGCCCGGATCAGCTCGGCCGCGTCCGGGTTCTTCTTCTGCGGCATGATCGAGGAGCCAGTGGAGAACCGATCCGACAGCGTGACGAAGCGGAACTGGGCGGTGGACCAGATCACCAGCTCCTCCGCGAGCCGGCTGAGATGGGTGGCGCAGAGGCTGGAGGCTCCGAGGAACTCCAGCGCGAAGTCCCGGTCCGACACCGCGTCGAGCGAATTCGCCATCGGCCGGTCGAAGCCCAGGGCTTCCGCCGTCATGTGCCGGTCGATGGGAAAGGACGTGCCCGCCAGCGCCGCCGCGCCGAGCGGGCTCTCGTTCATGCGGGCGCGCGCGTCGCGGAAGCGGCCCCGGTCGCGGTCGAGCATCTCGACATAGGCGAGCATGTGGTGCCCCCAGGTCACCGGCTGCGCGACCTGGAGATGGGTGAAGCCCGGCATCACCAGATCCGCCCCCGCCTCCGCCTGGTCGAGGAGCGCGCCGATCAGCGCCCCCAGCGCCTCGATCGCCGCGTCGGCCTGGCCCCGCACCCACAGGCGGAAGTCGGTCGCCACCTGGTCGTTGCGCGACCGGGCGGTGTGCAGCCGCCCGGCGGGCTCGCCGATCAGCGCCTTCAGCCGGCTCTCCACGTTCATGTGGATGTCCTCGAGCGCGCGGGAAAAGGGAAAGTCCCCCGCCTCGATCTCTGACAAGACGGTGAGGAGGCCTTCCCTGATGGCGGCGGCGTCGCTATCGGTTATGACGCCCGTCGCCGCGAGCATGGCGGCATGGGCGCGGCTCGCCTCGATGTCCTGGGCGGCCAGGCGCTTGTCGAAGTCGATGGAGGCGTTGATCGCCTCCATGACGGCGTCCGGTCCCGCGGCGAAGCGGCCGCCCCACATGGTGTTCGCGTTCCTGTCGCTCATGAGCGTCCCTGATGAATTGCCGGAAAGGCCACGCCCCTTGACCCTGCGCGCCCTGACGATCTCCGCCCTCGTCTACACCGCGGCCCTCGTGCTCGCAAACCCTGCAGGCGCCGCGGATCTGGACGATCTGCGCACCGGCGAGATGCGCAAGCTGGTGCTGGCCGATCCCCCCGTCGCGGCGCCCGACGTCGCCTTCGCCGGGGCGGACGGGGCCGAGACCACTCTCGCCGCCTCCAACGGCAAGGTGCGGCTGGTGAACTTCTGGGCCACCTGGTGCGCCCCCTGCCGCGAGGAGATGCCGGCTCTCGCCGCGCTCCAGCGCGACCTGGGCGGCGCGGAGTTCGAGGTGATCCTGATGGCGACGGGCCGCAACCCGCCCGAGGCCATCGCCAAGTTCTTCGCGGAGGAGAAGCTCGACCTCGCCACCGCCCTCGACCCCAAGGCGGCGCTCGCCCGCGCCATGGGGGTGCCGGGCCTGCCCGTGACCGTGGCGCTCGACCGGCAGGGGCGCGAGGTGGCGCGGCTGACCGGGGGCGCCGACTGGGCGAGCGCGGAGGCCCGCGCCCTCATCGCCGCGCTCATCGCCGCGCCGGCCGAATGACCTGGGAGCCAGACCGCTACCTCGCCTTCCAGGCCGAGCGCGACCGCCCGGCGCGCGACCTGCTCGCCCGCCTGACCGGGACGCCGGCCCGGGCCGTGGACCTGGGCTGCGGGCCGGGAAACTCCACCGAGCTGCTGATGCGCCGTTTCCCCGAGGCGGCGGTGGTCGGGGTGGACAACGCCCCCGAGATGATCGCCGCCGCCCGGACGCGCCTGCCCGGCGCGACCTTCGAGCTCGGCGACCTCGCGGACTGGCGGGGCGGGCCGGTCGATCTCATCTTCGCCAACGCCGCGCTGCAATGGGTCCCCGACCACGGGGCGCTGCTGCCGCGCCTGCTCGGCCAGCTCGCCCCCGGCGGCACGCTCGCCGTGCAGATCCCCGACAACCTCGACGAGCCCAGCCACCGCGCCATGCGCGAGACGGCCGCCGCCGGCCCCTGGGCCGACCGGCTGGCGGGGACGGCCGAGGGGCGCGCCCCCCGCCACGGCGCGGACTGGTATTTCGAGACCCTGCGCGCGGCGGGCGCCGCGCCCGAGATCTGGCGCACCACCTACCACCACCCTCTCGCCGGTCCGGCGGCGGTGGCGGAGTGGTTCCGCTCCACCGGCCTGCGCCCCTATCTCGCGCCGCTCTCGCCGCCCGAGCAGGAGGCCTTCCTCGACGCCTATCGCGCGGCCATCGCGGCGGCCTATCCGGTCCTGCCGGACGGCGTGCTCCTGCTGCCCTTCCCGCGGCTCTTCTTCCTGGCGCGGGTCTGACCGGCGCCCCGGGGGCGCTCCCGCGCCGCGCGAGCGCCTCTTGACCCGGATGACCATCGGGTTAACGAAAATCTGATATCTCATTTTTTACAATGATTTGACCCCAATAACACGTGTGTTACGCGGCCCCTGCGCCACCGCCGGAGGGCCCCCGCCCGGGTCGCCGCCGGCGCCCCCCAGCCCTCTCCCGGCGCCTCTTTAACCCCGGGCCCCGGGCGCCTATAACCGGCGCGACCCCGAACCGCCCGGAGCTTGTCGATGACCGCCGCCGCCCAGACCGCCGAGCCCGCCGCCGAGCCCGAGATCACCCCCGAGCTGGTCGCCGCCCACGGGCTCGAGCCCGACGAATACCAGCGCATCCTCGACCTGATCGGCCGGACGCCGACGCTGACCGAGCTCGGCATCTTCTCGGCCATGTGGAACGAGCACTGCTCCTACAAGTCCTCGAAGAAATGGCTGCGCACCCTGCCCACCGAGGGCCCGCAGGTGATCTGCGGCCCCGGCGAGAACGCAGGCGTGGTCGACATCGGCGACGGGCCCGATGGAAAAAGGCTGGCGCTGGTCTTCAAGATGGAGAGCCACAACCACCCCTCCTACATCGAGCCCTACCAGGGCGCGGCGACGGGGGTGGGCGGCATCCTGCGCGACGTCTTCACCATGGGCGCGCGCCCCATCGCCGCGATGAACGCGCTCTCCTTCGGCGAGCCCTCCCATCCCAAGACCCGCAGCCTCGTCCATGGGGTGGTCGAGGGCATCGGCGGCTACGGCAACGCCTTCGGCGTGCCCACCATCGGCGGCGAGCTGCGCTTCCACAAGGCCTACAACGGCAACTGCCTGGTGAACGCCTTCGCCGCCGGCCTCGCCCAGGCGGACGCCATCTTCTACTCGGCGGCCTCCGGCGTGGGGATGCCGGTCGTCTACCTCGGCGCCAAGACCGGCCGCGACGGGGTCGGCGGCGCGACCATGGCCTCAGCCGAATTCGACGAATCGATCGAGGAAAAGCGCCCGACCGTGCAGGTGGGCGACCCCTTCACCGAAAAGCGGCTGATGGAGGCCTGCCTCGAGCTGATGGCGACCGGCGCGGTCATCTCGATCCAGGACATGGGCGCGGCGGGCCTCACCTGTTCCGCGGTCGAAATGGGCGACAAGGGGGGCCTCGGCATCCGCCTCGACCTCGACAAGGTCCCCGTGCGCGAGGAGCGCATGACCGCCTACGAGATGATGCTCTCGGAAAGCCAGGAGCGGATGCTCATGGTCCTGCGCCCGGAGAAGGAGGCGGAGGCCAAGGCAGTCTTCGACAAGTGGGACCTCGACTTCGCCATCGTCGGCGAGACGATCCCCGAGGACCGGTTCCTGATCCTGCTCCACGGCGAGGTGAAGGCCGACCTGCCGCTCAAGGCCCTGTCAGGGACCGCGCCGGAATACGACCGGCCGTGGTTCGACACCCCCCCGGCCGAGCCGGTGGGCGAGATCCCCGAAATCGACGCCGGCGAGGCGCTTAAGGCTCTCGTGGGGAGCCCCAACTACGGCGGGCGCGCCTGGGTCTGGCGGCAGTACGACCACATGGTCATGGCCGACACCGCCGTGCCGCCGGGCTCCGACGCGGGCGTGGTGCGGGTGCATGGGACCGACAAGGCGGTGGCCTTCACCTCGGACGTGACCCCGCGCTACTGCCGCGCCAACCCCCGGCGGGGGGGGATGCAGGCGGTGGCCGAGGCCTATCGCAACCTCTCGGCCACCGGCGCGCGCCCGCTGGCGGCGACCGACAACCTCAACTTCGGCAACCCGAGGAAGCCCGAGATCATGGGCCAGTTCGTCGGCTGCGTCATGGGCATCGGCGAGGCCTGCAAGGCGCTCGACATGCCGATCGTCTCGGGCAACGTCAGCCTCTACAACGAGACCGACGGCGCGCCGATCCTGCCCACGCCCACCATCGGCGGCGTCGGCCTGCTCGAGTCCCTCGACGGCCTGATCCGCATGGCGCCCCGCGAGGGCGACCGGCTGATGCTGGTGGGCGAGACCCGCGGCCACCTCGGCCAGTCCGCCCTTCTGGCCGAGCTCTTCGGCCGGGAGGACGGCGACGCGCCCCAGGTCGACCTCGCGGCCGAGCGCGCGGCGGGCGAGTTCGTGCGGGCGGCCAAGGCGGCGGGGCTGGTCTCCGCCGCCCACGACCTCGGCGACGGCGGCCTCGCCCTCGCGGCGGCCGAGATGGCGCTGGCGGCAGATGTCGGGGTCGAGGTGGTCTCCGAGGCCGAGATGACCCCGGCGGAATGGTTCTTCGGAGAGGACCAGGGGCGCTACATCCTCGCCTGCGCCCAGGGGGACGCCGCGGCGCTCTCGGCGCTGGCGGGGGCGCATGGCGTGCCGATCCGCTCCATCGGCCGGGCCTTCGGCGCGGCGGTGCGGCTGGGCGGCGCCTCGGTCCCCCTGGCCGAGCTGCGGGAGATCCACGAGGGGGCGCTGCCGAAACTGCTCGGCTGACCCTTGCGACCCCTCCGGGCCATGGCTAGATACTCGGACAGCAATCGCCGCCGGGGGGATCATCGCATGGCCATGGAAGCTGTCGAGATCGAGCGTCTCATCCGGGACGCCTTTCCCACCGCCGAGGTCGCGATCACCGACCTCGCCGGCGACGGCAACCACTACGCGGCGACCGTCGTGGCCGAGGAATTCCGCGGCCTGAACCGGGTCAAGCAGCACCAGCTCGTCTACGCCGCGCTGCAGGGCAAGATGGATGGGTCGCGGGGCGAGCTGCACGCGCTCGCCCTGACCACCCGAGCACCGGAGTAAGACGATGACCGCCACCGCCAATCCCGTCCACGACGCGATCCAGGACACCGTGAACAGCAACGACGTGGTGCTGTTCATGAAGGGCACCTCCTCCATGCCCCAGTGCGGCTTCTCCAGCCGCGTGGCGGGGGTGCTGAACTACATGGGCGTCCAGTACCGCGACGTGAACGTGCTGGCCGACGAGGGCCTGCGCGACGGGATCAAGTCCTTCTCCAACTGGCCGACGATCCCCCAGCTCTACGTCAAGGGCGAGTTCGTCGGCGGCTGCGACATCGTCACCGAGATGACCCTGTCGGGCGAGCTCGACAAGCTCTTCGAGGAAAAGGGCGTCGCCTTCGACCGCGACGCCGCGGAGAAGATCCGCGCGGCGAACGCCTGAACCCGGGCGAAGGCCCCCCGCTTTCGCGGCGACGGCGCGGCGGCTCCCGGAAAGGGGACCTGCCGCGCCGTTCTCGTTTTTACGGGGTTTACGAGGCGCCGGCGGGCGCTCACCCCGCCGTGGCGCGGTCCAGCCTGCGGGCGGCGGCATCCACCGCGGCGTGGAGCGCGACCGTGAAGGCGGCGAGCACGAAGAGCGCCGCGAACATCAGGTCCACCTTGGCCCGGCCGTTCGCCAGCAGCATCAGGTAGCCGAGGCCTTTGGACGCTCCCACCCATTCCCCGATCACCGCCCCGATCGGGGCGTAGACCGCCGCAAGCCGCAGGCCGGAGGCGAGCGCGGGCAGCGCGGCGGGGACGCGGATGCGCCACATCAGCCCGCGCGGGGTGGCGCCCATGGTGCGCGCCAGGTCGATCCAGCCCTGGGGCGTGCCGTTCAACCCGTCGAGAAAGGCGGAGGTGACGGGGAAATAGATGATGAGCACCGCCATCAGCACCTTCGACGCGATGCCGTAGCCGAACCAGAGGGTCAAGAGCGGGGCGAGCGCGAAGACCGGCACCGCCTGGGAGAAGACCAGGATCGGCTGGGCGAGTTGCCGCGCGGTGCGGGAGGCGGCGAGGCCGATGGCGGTCGCGGCGCCGAGCGCGGCCCCGAGGACGAGCGCGAGCAGCACCTCGGCGATGGTGACGAGGGCGTTCGAGGCGATCAGGGCGCGATTGGTCCAGAGGGCGGTCGCAACCCGGCCGGGGCCCGGCAGGATGAAGGCGGGCAGGTCGCCGAAGGTCACCGCCGCCTGCCAGAGGACGAGCGCGAGCAGGATCGAGGCGACGGGTCCGAGACGCGCGATCATGGGCGGGCCCTCATGAAGGAGCCCTCATGCGCCGCGCAGCAGCGACAGGAGCCGCGCCTGCGCGGCGAGGGTTTCCGGCGCGTCCCAGGCCCGGGCGGGAGGCGTGTCCGGGGCGGGGATTTCCGTCAGGCCGCCGGAGATGAGCAGCAGCAGGCGCTGGCCGAGGCGGGCGGCCTCGGCCGGATCGTGGGTGACGAGCAGCACGGTGCGGCCGGCGAGGAGCTCCGCCGCCAGCTCCTGCATCTCGGCCCGGGTGCGGGCGTCGAGGGCGGAGAAGGGCTCGTCCAGCAGCACGATGGGACGGTCCTCCATCAGCGTGCGGGCGAGGGCGGCGCGCTGGCGTTCGCCCCCCGAGAGGGTCCGGGGCCGGGCGGCGGCGCGGGGGCCGAGGCCCACCCGGTCGAGCAGCGCCCGGGCCCGGGCCGGGTCGGGCGCGTCCCCCCGGAGCCGGGCGCCGAGCGTGACGTTGCCGGTCAGGTCGAGCCAGGGAAGCAGCAGGTCGGTCTGGGCCATGTAGGCGACGCGGCCGTGCAGCGGACGCCGATCGGTCGCCGCGATCTCGCCGTCGAAGGCGACCCCGGTGGGAAGGTCGGCGAGGAGGCGCAGGAGGGTGGACTTGCCCGCCCCGGAGGCGCCCAGCAGGCAGGTCCAGCAGCCCGGGGCGAGGTCGAGCGTCAGCGGGCCGAAAAGGGGCCGGCCGGCGATCCGGGCGGAGCCGGCGAGGCGGGCGCCGGGGCTCATCCCCTGGTGCGCGCGTTGGGGTTCAAGGCGGGGGCGCGGCGCGCCGGGGGCATCGAGCCCCCGGCGCGCCGGCCGGCGTTCCGCCGGCGGAATAGACGGCTGGCCGGGCATGCGGCGGTAGAAGCCCGCTGGCCGGGGAGCGGGTCGCTCGCGGAGGGATTCTGCTGAGAGGCGCTTGAAGCCGCGGAATGCGTCTTCAAGCGCCTTCCCCAGGGTGGGAAGACCCCGGAACCTGTCAAGGCCAAGCCGCGGCCGAGCCGCGGTCGCGCCAGAAGGCGCGAGCCTTGACAGGCTCCGGGGCCTTCGCCCTTCCGGCAGCGTCGCGCAGGTGTTGGGCGGGAAGGATGTGCGTGTTTCCGCGAACCGATGTTCGCCGGATCGGCAGGGCGAGGTGGATTTGCGCGATGGTCCGGCGGAGCAAGCGCGCCAAGGATTCGGCCCGTCGGGCGAGGATGCAATGTCATAAGGCGAGAGCCGGAGTGAGGCCCATGTCCCAGAAGCCCGCCTCCAGCCGGGCGGCGACAGCGAAGCGCGCCTCGAGGCCGGTCCAGCGGGGGAGGCGCTCCGGGGCCGCGCCCAAGCGTCGGGCGATGGCGCCGTCGATCAGGGCGCCCACGTCCCGGCAAAGCTGCTGGTAGTCCGGGCCGCCATAGGTTTCGATCCAGTCGCGATAGGGCGCGGCCGGCCCTTCGGCGCGCAGCCGGGCCCCGATCTCGCCATAGCCCAGCACGCAAGGGGCGAGCGCCGCCAGCAGGTCGAGCAGGTCGCCGGAATACCCCGCCTCCAGCACATAGCGGGTGTAGGCGAGGTTCTGCGGCGCCTCCACCGTCGCCTCCAGGTCGTGGAGGCCCGCCTCGGCGCAGATGCGGACATGCAGCGCCATCTCGTGGGTCACCAGCGCCTCGACCGTGGCGGAGGCGGCGCGCATCTCGTCGAGCGTCTCGGACTTGACCGCCGCCAGCGCCCAGGCCCGGGCGAAATGGATCAGGAAGACGTAATCCTGCGCCAGGTAGCGCAGGAAGGCCCCCCGCGGCAGAGTCCCGTCCCCGAGCCCCGCGACGAAGGGATGCCGGACATAGGCGTCCCAGTCGGGGGCGCAGGCCCCGCGCCAGAGGCCGAAGGCGCGGCCATAGTCCGGGGTCATTGCGCGCCCAGATCCACGGCGAGGTCGGAGACCGGACGGACCTGCGTCACCAGCCCGGCCTCGTGCAGGAAGGCCTCGAACCGGGCGTAGCGGCCCTGGTCGAGCGCCGCCGGCCTCAGGGCGAAGCGGGGCAGCGTGTCGACCCAGGCCCGCGCGTTCAGCTCGTCCTGCAGCTCCGGCGCGGTGGCGGAGAAGACCTGCCAGCTTTCCTCCGGATGGTTGACGATGTACTGGGTCGCCTCCTCCGTCGCGGCGAGGAAGCGGCGGATCTTGCCCGCGTCCATCGTCTCGGGGTTCGCCACATAGATCAGCTCGTCATAGGGAGGCACGCCCTCCTCCTCGACGTAGAAGCACCGGCCAGGCCGGCCCTCGATCTCCATCTGGTTGAGCTCGAAGTTGCGGTAGGCGCCGATCACCGCATCCACCTGCCCCGCCATCAGCGCGGGCGAGAGCGACCAGTTGACGTTGACGAGCTCCACGTCGTCGAGGGTCAGCCCGTGCTTGCCGAGAATGGCGGTCAGCAGCGCCTCCTCCACCCCCGCGACGGAAAAGCCGATCCTGCGGCCCTTGAGGTCGGCTGCCGACTTAATCGGCCCGTCCTCGAGGACCAGCAGGCAGTTGAGCGGGGTGGCGACGAGGGTGCCCACGCGCTTCAGCGGCAGGCCCTCCTGGACCTGGAGGTGGAGCTGGGGCTGGTAGGACACGGCGAGGTCGGCCCGGCCGGCGGCGGCCATCTTGGGCGGATCGGAGGGATCTGCGGGGGCGATCACCTCCACCTCCAGCCCCTGCTCGGTGAAGAAGCCCTTTTCCTCGGCGATGACGATGGGCCCATGGTCGGGGTTCACGAACCAGTCGAGCACCAGGGTCATCTTGTCGGCCGCCAGGGCCGGCGAGACGAAGGCGGGCGCGACCAGGGCGGGGGTCGCGAGGGCGAGAGCGGCGGCGAGCGTCAGCAGGCGCAAGGGGTCGTCCTTCTGGTTTGGCCGCCGGGGGCGGTCTGGTCGGCTTCGCCGCCGGGGGTGGACTGATCGGCTTGGCCGGCGGCGGCGTCGGATCGATCGCCCAGGGCGACGAGAAGGATGTCGCCGGCCCAGACCTGCTCCAGCCGCCGCGCGGCGCGCCAGGAACGCAGGCCGGTGCGGCAGACGAGGACGGCGCGCTGGCCCGGGGCGGGCGTCGGGCCGCCGGGGCCGAGCGCCTCCACCGGCAGGCGCAGGGCCTGGGGGGCGGCGAGCGGGCCTTCTTCGGGCGCGCGCAGGTCCACGACGAAATCGCCGGGGGCGATGGCGCCGGGGGCGAGGAAGGCGAGCGCGGTTTCGGGCTCCGGCGCCCCGTCGAAGCGGAAGCCGCTGAAGCGGCCGGCGTCATAGGCGACGACCTGGCCGAGGGGCGAGGGCGAGAGCCCGAGCAGCACGGCGAGCGCCATCTGGGCCTGAAGCGCGCCGAGCATCCCCACCACCGGGCCGAGCACCCCGGCGGTCGCACAGGTGGCGGCCTGTTCCGGCAGGTCGGGAAAGACCGCGCGCAGCGACGGCGCCCCGCCGCAGAACCCGCCCGCATAGCCCCCGAGGCCGAGGGCGGAGGCGGAGATCAGCGGCCGTCCGGCGGCGCGGCAGGCGTCCGACAGGATGTAGCTGACCGCGAAGCTGTCGGCGCAGTCGAGGACCACGTCGGCCTCGGCGACCAGGGCGGGGGCGTTCGCCGGGTCGAGCGCGGCGACGAGGGGCGTCGCCGCAACCTCCGGGTTCAGGTCCGCGAGCCGGGCGGCGGCGGCCTCGGCCTTGGGCCGGCCGAGCACGGTTTCGCCATAGAGCGGCTGGCGGTGGAGATTGCCCCGCTCCACCACGTCCGGATCGACCACGACCAGCCGCCCGACGCCGGCGCCCGCGAGATACGTCAGCGCCGGCGCGCCGAGCCCCCCCGCCCCCGCCACCAGCACCCGGGCGGCGGCCAGGCGGGACTGGCCGGCGGCGCCGACCTCGGGCAGGATGGCCTGGCGGGCGTAGCGGGTCATCTTGTCGCCGCGACCCAGGCCCGGACCCGGGCCTCGGGATCCGGGTTGAGGGTGATGTCGGTGACGGCGGACACCACGTCGGCCCCGGCGGCGAAGGCGCCCGCGGCGCGCTCCACCGTGAAGCCGCCGATGGCGACCAGGGGCGTCGCGCCGACGCGGGCCTTCCACTCGCCGATCCGGTCGAGACCCTGGGGGCCGAAGCGCATCGCCTTGAGGATGGTCGGATAGACCGGACCAAGGGCGACGTAGTCGGGGGCAAGCGCCAGCGCCCGGTCGAGTTCCGGCCCGTCGTGGGTGCTCAGCCCCAGCCGCAGCCCCGCCGCGCGGATGGCGGGGACATCGGCCGCGTCCAGATCCTCCTGGCCGAGATGGACGAAGTCGCAGCCCTCCTCGATCGCCAGCCGCCAGTGGTCGTTCACCACCAGCTGGGCGCCGGCCGCCCGGCAGAGGTCGCGCGCGCGGCGGATCTCGGCGCGGGTCTCGGCCGGGCTGCGGTCCTTCACCCGCACCTGGACCAGCCGGACGCCCAGGGGGAGCATCCGGGCGATCCAGTCGGCGCTGTCGAAGATGGGGTAGAACCGGTCGAGTTTCACGCGCGCGGCGACAGTCATTCCAGCCAGGCCTTTCCGATCACGGGGGTGGAGGGCGCGGCCATGTCCCGGGGCTCCATCGGATCGGCGGCCCGCGCCGCCGCCCCCGCCTCCAGCGCCAGGGCGAAGGCCCGCGCCATCCCGGCCGGGTCGCCCGCCTTCGCCACCGCGGTGTTGAGCAGCACGGCGTCGAAGCCCATCTCCATCGCCGCCGCCGCCTGGCTCGGCAGGCCGAGGCCCGCGTCGATCACCAGGGGCACGTCGGGAAAGCGCGCGCGCATCGTGCGCAACCCATAGGGGTTCACCAGCCCGAGGCCGGTGCCGATCGGCGCGCCCCAGGGCATCAGCACCTCGCATCCCGCCTCCAGCAGGCGCTCGGCCACGATCAGGTCCTCGGTCGTGTAGGGGAACACCTGGAAGCCCTCGGCCGTCAGGATCCGCGCGGCCTCGACCAGCGCGAAGGGATCGGGCTGAAGCGTCTCGGCATGGCCGATGACCTCGAGCTTGATCCAGGGCGTGCCGAAGACCTCGCGCGCCATCCGGGCGGTGGTCACCGCCTCCTTGACCGTGTGGCAGCCGGCGGTGTTGGGCAGGATGCGCACGCCCAAGGATTGCACCAGCCCCCAGAAATCCGCCCCCGCCCGGCCGCCGCCCGCCTCGCGCCGCAGCGAGACGGTCGCGATCCCGGCGCCCGAGGCGCGGAAGGCCTCGGCCAGGATCGCCGGGGACGGATACTGCGCCGTGCCGAGCATGAGCCGCGAGGCGACCTCGACCCCATAGAAGACCGGCATCCCTCAGCCCCCCTGCCGCGGGGCGAGGACCTCGATCCGGTCGCCCTCCGCCAGCGCCCGGTCGGCGCGCAGGGCGACGGGGACGAAATCCCCGTTCACCGCCGTGGCGAAGACGCCCGCATAGCCCAGTTCCGCCAGCGCCTCGTCCAGCGCGCCGGCGCGGATGTCCCGCGGCTCACCGTTCAGCGTGATCTTCATCCATCACCTCCGGCCTGACGCCGTTCAATGCCCAGTCGGCCGCCATCCGCGCCACCGCGGGGGAGAGCAGGAAACCGTGGCGGTAGAGCCCGTTCACCAGGACGCGCCGGCCCCGCGCCCGGATCCGGGGCAGGTTGTCGGGAAAGGCCGGGCGCGCGTCGACGCCGATCTCCAGCACCTCGGCCTCGGCGAAGGCCGGGTGCAGGGCATAGGCGGCCGAGAGCATCTCGAGGAGCGCGCGGGCGGTGATCCGGCCCCGCTCGGTCGCCTCGATCATCGTGGCGCCCAGCATGTAGACCCCGTCGCCCCGGGGCACGACGTAGAGCGGGATGCGCGGATGCAGCAGCCGCACGGGCCGGCTCAGCGCCACGTCGGGACAGCGCAGCACCAGCATCTCGCCCTTGACCCCGCGCAGGTCGGGGGCGGCGTCCCGGGCGGCGAGGCCCCGGCAGTCGAAGACCAGCGGGCCCTCGGCCCCCTCCCCCGCCGTGAACTCTCCGTCCCTGATCTCCCGGGCCTCGAACCGGGTCCCGGCCGCCGCCAGCCGGTCGCGCAAGGCGACGAGCGCGTCGCGGGGCGAGAGATGCGCCTCGTCCGGATAGTGCAGGCCGGCGGCGAAGCGGCCGGCGAGATCGGGCTCCAGCGCCGCGATTCCGTCGCCCTCCAGGCGCTCATGGCCCCGGGTGCGGCGGGCGAAACGGTCGAGCTCGCCCCGGTCGCGGGAGGGCGCGACCACCAGCGTGCCGCGGCGGGTCACGCCGCCCGCATGGACCTGCCACCAGGCGGCGGCCTCCTGGCCGAGGCGGACCACCGCCGGCTCGGCGCTTTCGCCCTCGCAAAAGGGGGCGAGCATCCCCCCGGCCCACCAGGAACAGGACTGGGGCCCCGGCCCGCCGGCGCGGTCCGCCACCGTGACGGCGACGCCGCGATCCGCGAGCTCCGCCGCGACGGCGAGGCCGCAGACCCCGGCGCCGAGGACGACCGCCTCAGCCATCAGCCCAGATCCCGTGGAAATGGTGCACCGGCCCGTGACCGGCGCCGACCTGCAACGCGTCCGCCGCCCGGATCGCGCCCTGAAGCCAGACATGGGCCGCGCGCACCGCCTCGGGCAGCGCCAGGCCCCGGGCGAGGCCGGCGGCCACGGCGGAGGACAGCGAGCAGCCGGTGCCATGGGTGTTGCGCGTCGCCGCCCGCGGCGCCTCCAGCCGCAGCACGGCCTCGGCGGTCACCAGCAAATCGACGCAGACCTCGCCCGCGCCGTGGCCGCCCTTCATCAGCGCGGCCGCGGGACCGCGCGCCAGCAGCATCCGCCCCTGCGCCTCCATCTCGGCGGGATCGCGGGCGGGATCGACGCCAAGCAGCCGCGCCGCCTCGGGAATGTTCGGGGTGACGACGGCCGCGAGGGGCAGCAGGGCGTCGAGCGCCGCGGCCGCTTCGGGCGCCAGCAGCGCGTCGCCGGATTTCGCGATCATCACCGGATCGAGCACGATGGGCGCCGCCACGTCGCGCAGCCTTCGCGCCACCGCGGCGACGTTTCCGGGCGTCACCAGCACGCCGATCTTGATCGCGTCGGGGGGAATGTCCGCCAGCACCGCGTCGAGCTGGGCGATCACCAGCTCGGGCGACAGGGGCGCGACAGCGGTGACGGCGCGGGTGTTCTGGGCGGTCACTGCGGCGATCACCGAGGCGCCATAGACGCCGAGCGCGGAAAAGGTCTTGAGATCGGCCTGGATCCCCGCCCCGCCCCCGCTGTCGGAGCCCGCGATCGTCAAGGCCTTCGGCACGCCCGCCACGTCGTCTTCTCCCGATATGGCGAAGGGGGGCGGGGCGTTCGGTCGCCACGTCTCCGTTCCCTACGCCGGCATTGCCCGGATCAGGTTCGATGGGTCGGCTTGCGCCTCTCAGCCCTTGCGGGCGCCCCAACGGATCGAAAGGGGATGGTAAGGAAGGTCGGGGGGGATGGCAAGCCCTTGCCGCGAATCACGGGTTTCGCCTAGATATGGGGGAAGACACTCCCCCCGGATGCAGCACATTGATTCAGCGGAAGCCGCTCATGCCCCATGTGATCGTCGTCGGCAACGAAAAGGGCGGATCGGGCAAGTCCACCACCGCGATGCATGTCATCACCGCCCTGGTCCGCGACGGCCATCGGGTGGGGGCGATGGACCTCGACCTGCGGCAGCAGAGCCTGTTCCGCTACCTGGAGAACCGGACGGACTACATGCGCCGGCACGGGATCGACCTGCCCATGCCGCGCTGCGCCAACGTCGTTCCCAGCGAACGCGACAGCCGGGCCGAGGCGGAGGCCGAGGACGAGGCCCGCTTCGGCGCCGCCATGGCGGGCCTGTCGGATTGCGATTATGTGCTGATCGACTGCCCCGGGTCGCATACGAGCCTGTCGCGGCTCGCCCATGCCCGGGCCGACACCCTGGTGACGCCGCTCAACGACAGCCTGGTGGATTTCGACATGCTGGCCCGGCTGGATCCGGAGACCGGCCGGATCAAGGGCCCCTCGGTCTATGCCGAGATGGTGTGGAAGGCGCGGCAGGCCCGGGCCTCGATGGGGCGGCCCGCCCTCGACTGGCTGGTGCTGCGCAACCGGGTGGCGGCGCTCGACGCGCGGAACAAGCGGCGGGTGGGCGGGGCGCTGACCGATCTCGCCAACCGAATCGGCTTCCGGCTCGCGCCCGGGTTCACGGAACGGGTGGTGTTCCGCGAGCTGTTCCTGTCGGGGCTGACCCTGCTCGACCTGAAGGAAACCGACGGCCAGGCGATGACCATGTCCAACATCGCCGCCCGTCAGGAGGTGCGCGAGCTGATGCGGTCGCTGTCCCTGCCCCTCGCGGCCGCCGCCTGAAGCGGCGCGTCTCCGTCGCGCGGAGTGGCCCGCGCGCGCGTCGCGCTGAGCCGCCGGCGCGGGTTGGAACGGAGCCCTTGTCTGGCCCGTGGCGTCAGAAAGACCTCTGCGCCCCCCCGGCGCGGTCGCTAACGACCCCTTCACACCCATGAAGGCGCGGTTAAAGCCGCAGAATATATTGAACAATTTCAGCGTCTTGACTCGATTTTCACGCGTGAAAATCAGCCCTCCCCTAAGCGCCGCCGCCTGGCGCTGCGGCTTTCGCAGAAGCGTCGCAGCGCCCGCGAATAAGGCCGTTCCGCATCCCCCCTGAAACAGGACACGGCCCGCTTGCGCGAGCCGTGCCATGGGCTTGGCCGTGCGAACCAGGGTCAGATGCCGGGGGCGAGGGTCTGGCAGTCCGAGCGCTCGCGGGCGAGACTCGCACAGGCCTGCTCGGCGGCGGCCTGGCTGAGGCCGACGAACTGGGCCCGGTAGAAGGTCACGCCCTGGACCTTGCCCGCCTCGATTCGGCGCAGCCCGCCGTTCAGCTCCGGCATGTCGCGCAGCGCCATGGTGAGCAGGTGCCGCTCAGCATCGCCTTTGCTGCGGAAGGCGCCGAGTTGCACCCCCCAGGCGGCCCCGCCCGTGCCGCGGCCGGCGGCGTCGGCGACATTGACGGTCTGGGAGGGGTTGGCGGTGGAGGTCGAGGGGCGGGGCGGCGCGACGGCGAAGGTCGAGGGCGAGCCGGCGGAGGCCATGGCGACCGGGCGATTCGCGGTCGGCCGCGGCGCGGGGCGCAGAACCGAGCCGTCGTCGGCGGCGATCACCCTCTGGCTGCCCACCAGGTCAGCGTTCACCTCGGCGATGGCGGAGGCGATGGAGGCGTTGGTGCGGGCGATCTGCTCGTTCTGGCCCATCCAGCGCGGCATCGGCCGGCTGGTTTCCATCGGCGCCGCGGCGACGAGCGCCTGGGGGGCCGCAACGGCGGCGGCCGTTCCGGCGGCGGATCCGGCCGAACGGGCGGGAGCCGGCGCCGCGACCGCGGCGGCCGAAGCGGAAGCCAGGGCGACCGGCGGCGGGGCGCCCGGGCCGACGCGCAGCGGCGCTGGCATGGCGACCCGGACACGGGAAGGCATCTTGTCGAAGCCGAGGTCCATCAGCCGCATCACCTCGGCGTTGCGGGCGGCGGAAGACCTGCCGCCGAAGACCGCGACGATCACCCGCTCGTCCCCGTGGGCGGCGGAGGAGACGAGGTTGAAGCCCGCCGCCTTGGTGTAGCCGGTCTTGATCCCGTCCGCGCCCGGATAGGCGTCGAGCAGGCGACGGTTGGTGTTCTGGACAGTTGCCGTCCCGGCCGAGGTGGAGGTTCGGCCGAAGATATTGTAGTATTGGGGGAAATCATAGAAGAGCCGCCGGCCGATCTCGGCCATGTCATGGGCCGAGGAATAGTGGCCCGGGGCGGTAAGTCCGTTGGCGTTCTTGAACTGGGTGTTCTGGAGGCCCATGGCCCGGGCGTACTGGTTCATCCGCTCGGCGAAGGCGGGCTCCGATCCCGCCACCGCCTCGCCAAGCGCCGTCGCGGCGTCGTTCGCGGACTTGATGGCGGCGGCGCGAATCAGGTAGCGCAGCTCGATCTTCTGCCCGGGGCGCAGGCCGAGCCGGGAGGGCGGCTCGGAGGCGGCGTTCTCCGAGATGACCACCTTCTGGTCGAGGGAGAGACGGCCGCGCTTCACCTGGTCGAAGACAATGTAGAGCGTCATCATCTTGGTCAGCGACGCGGGCGCGAGCCGCGTGTCCGCGTTGACCGCATGCAGGGGCTTGCCGTTGCGGGCGTCCATCACATAGGCGGCGTATTGCTGTGCCTGCGCTGCGATCGCCACAAACGTCAAGGATACCGCGAGCGCGAGCCCGCGAGTCAGATGTCGGATCATCTCACTGCCTCCGGAGCGCTCTGCGCGCGCCACCGCCTCAGGTTTTACAGACGCTTGCAAGCGCCTGCTTAATTTTGGGTTAAGCTAGCACGGGCCGGCGAACGGGAAAACACCTTTGTGCCCCGGGCGACGAAGGCCCTGCGGGACAGGGACGCTGCCGAAAATTAATGATGCAGTGCAGCATAAGGTGTTGACGCGCTGCAGCATGAGTCTTATCTTTCCTGTCATCAGGATCGCACTACACCAAGGAGTGAAACGTCATGGCCACCCGCGCCAAAGCTCTTCCCGCCGTCGAAGGCGCCGCCGACGCCGCCACCACCGCCTTCAAGGAGACCACTTCCAAGGTCGAGACCCTGGTCGCCGACGCGCAGAAGACCTTCTCCGAGCAGTTCGAGAAGTTCACCAAGGGCATCGAGGGCCTGACCGCCTTCTCGCAGGAGAACATCGACGCCTTCGTGAAGTCCTCCGAGATCGCCGCCAAGGCCGCTGAGGGCATCGGCTCCGAGATCTCCGCCTACTCCAAGAAGGCCTTCGAGGACGGCGTCGCCGCCGCCCAGGACTTCGCCGGCGCGAAGACCCTGACCGAGCTCTTCGAGAAGCAGACCGCCTTCGCCCAGAGCTCCTTCGAGGGCTTCGTGGCCCAGTCGACCAAGATGAACGAGATCGTGGTCGCCGCCTCCAAGGACATCGCCGCCCCGCTCGGCGAGCGCGTGACCGCGGCCACCGAGAAGCTGAAGAGCTTCTCCGTCTGATCCCCATGGCGCGGAAGCGCCGGATCTGAGACATCGCCCCGCCGGCCTGCGCCGACGGGGCTTTCGCGTGACTTGCGCGACCTCGCCCCCCCCTTTTTCTCGTCGCTCCCCGCCGCTATATTCCGCGGAAGAGCGCCCCTCACGGGGCCAAGGACCGTTCCAGCTTATCGATGCGCATGTCGGACACCAGGACACCAGGCGGCGATGCCGGCCTTCTGACGAAGACCCGGGCCAAGACGCAGCGGCCGCCGCTGTACAAGGTCATGCTGCTCAACGACGACTACACCCCCATGGAATTCGTGGTGCATGTGCTGGAGCGATTCTTCGGCACCAACCATGCCCAGGCGGTGGAAATCATGCTGACCGTCCATCGCAAGGGCCTCGCCGTCGTCGGCGTCTTTTCCTTCGAGATCGCCGAGACCAAGGTGACCCAGGTCATGGACTACGCCCGGCGCAACCAGCATCCCCTGCAATGCACCATGGAGCGGGAATAGCGGCCGCGCGCCGCTCCCCCGCCATGGCCCGCGCCGATCGCCTGGCCCTCGCCTTCGAGACGGGGGCGCTGACCCTGCCGCCCTCGGGCGACGTGGTGGTCCTGCGCGCCGCCGCGCCGAGATTGGCGGAGGTGCTGCCGCGGGAGCGGCTGCTCTTCGAATCGAGCTTCAAGCCGGTCCATGACGCCCTCGTCGCCGCGGGACTGCGGACGACGGCGCGCGCCGAAGCGCCCGCCGCCTTCGTGGCGGTGACCATGGGCCGGGCCCGGGCCGAGACGCTCGGCGACATCGCCCGGGCCTTGGCGCTGCTGCCGCCCGGGGGCGTGCTCGCGCTCGACGGGGCCAAGACCGACGGGATCGACAGCGCCGCGCGGACGCTCGCCGCCGTCCTGCCGCTGGAGGGGAGCTTCGCCAAGGCCCACGGCCGGGTGGTCTGGACCCGCCGGCCCGAATCGCTCCCGCCCGAGGCCGCGGTCTGGGCCGCCGCCGCCGCGCCCGCGCGCAACGCCGCGGGCTTCCTGACCGCGCCGGGGATGTTCTCGCCCGACGCGCCCGATCCGGGCAGCCTGCGGCTCGCCGCCGCGGTGGCCGGCCGGCTTTCCGGCCGGGTCGCGGACCTGGGCGCCGGCTGGGGCTGGCTGGCGGCGCAGGCGCTGGCCGACAATCCCGGGATCGCCGCGCTCGACCTCTACGAGGCCGAGGGCCGGGCGCTCGACGCCGCCCGCGTCAACGTCGCGGATCCCCGGGCCGCCTTCCACTGGGCGGACGTCCGCGCCCTGCGCCGGGAGGGGACGGGCTTCGACGCGGCCGTCTCCAACCCGCCGTTCCACCAGGGCCGGGCGGCGGAGCCGGAGCTGGGCGCCGGCTTCATCGCCGCCGCCGCGCGGATCCTGAAGCCGCAGGGGCGCTTCTACATGGTGGCGAATCGCCAGCTGCCCTACGAGGCCGCCGTGGATGCCGCCTTCGGCCGCTGGGAGAAGATCGCCGAGGACGGCGCCTTCAAACTCTTCCGCGCCGATCGTCCCCGCCGCGCCTGAACCCGCCGAAACCGACCCTTCCGCGCCCCGTTCCAGGGGCGCGATCGTCTCCCCGGAAACGTCACGCCCCTGTCGCCGGACTGTCGCAGCCCCGCGCTAGACGGTCCCCGAACCGGACGCAGGGGGGACAGGGTGAAATACCGCACGATACTGCTCTCCGACATCCACCTCGGGACCCGGGGATGCCAGGCGGGGCTGCTGCTCGACTTCCTCTCCCGGCACGAGGCCGACGCCTATTACCTGGTCGGCGACATCTTCGACGGCTGGCGCCTGCGCCGCGGCTGGCACTGGCCGCAGAGCCACAACGACGTGGTCCAGCACCTGCTCGGCCGGGCCCATGCGGGCGCCCGGGTCGTCTTCATCCCCGGCAACCACGACGAGGTGATGCGCCGCTACCTCGGCGCCCATTTCGGCGGGGTCGAGGTGGTGGAGCGGGCCGAGCTCGTCACCGCCGACGGCCGCCGCTTCCTCGTCACCCATGGCGACCAGTTCGACGCGGTGGTGGTCAACGCCAAATGGCTCGCCCATGTGGGGGACCGGGCCTATGACGCCGCGCTCTGGCTCAACACCTGGTTCAACCGCGCCCGCCGGCTCTGGGGCGGGCAGTACTGGTCCCTGTCCAACTGGGCCAAGCAGCAGGTCAAGCAGGCGGTCAACCACATCTCCGCCTACGAATCCGTCCTGGCGGAGGAGGCCCGCAGCCACGGCTATGACGGGGTGGTCTGCGGCCATATCCACAAGGCCGCGATGACCCGCCTGGACGGGCTCGAATACGTCAACACCGGCGACTGGGTCGAGAGCTGCACCGCGGTGGTGGAGCATGCGGACGGCCGCCTGCAACTGATCGACTGGGCCGCCGCCAAGCGCCGCGGCCAGCTGGCCCGGGCCGTCCGGGCCGACGCCGCCTGGGCCCGCCGCCGGGCCCGCCGCAGGAAGGAAGCCGCATGACCCTCGTCGACGCCGCCCACGCCCCGATCGCCGAAGCCGTCCGCCAGGCCGCCCCCCTCTCGGCGGAGGGCCTGCTGGAGGGCCTCTTCGCCCGGATGTTCCGCGGGCTGGTCTATCCCCAGATTTGGGAGGATCCGGTGGCCGACATGCGGGCCCTAGCGCTCGGCCCCGGGGACCATGTGGTCTGCATCGCCTCGGGCGGCTGCAACATGATGTCCTACCTGACCGCCTGTCCCGCGGCGGTGACGGCGGTGGACCTGTCGCCCGCCCATGTGGCGCTCGGCCGGCTCAAGATCGCCGCGGCCCAGCGGCTGCCCCACCACGAGGCGCTGCTGGATTTCTTCGCCCGGGCCGACCGGGCCGAGAACCTGCGCCGCTACGACGAGCTGATCGCCCCCGCCCTCGACCCGGAAAGCCGGCTCTGGTGGGAGAGCGGCCCGCTGGGACGCCGGCGCATCGGCCTCTTCGCCCACGACTTCTATCGCCGGGGCGCGCTCGGCCGCTTCATCGGCGCCGCCCATGCGATCGCGCGGCTGGGCGGGGTGGACTTCCGCCCGCTGCTCGCGGCCCGCAGCCTGGCCGAACAGCGCGCCGTCTTCGAGGCCGAGGTGGCGCCGGCGCTCGACGCGCCGATCGTGCGCTGGCTGGCCCGCCGTCCGGCGGCGCTGTTCGGCCTCGGCATCCCCCCGGCCCAGCGGGACAAGCTGGCCGCGGACGGCGATGGCGACGTGCTGGCGGTGCTGCGGGAGCGGGTGCGGCGGCTCTGTTGCGACTTTCCCATCGCCGAGAACTATTTCGCCTGGCAGGCCTTCGCCCGGCGCTACGACGACCGGCCGGACGCCTCCCTCCCGCCCTATCTGGAGCGGCGCAACTGGGAGACCCTGCGCGCCCTCGCCCCCCGGGCCAGCATCGCCCGGCGCAGCCTGACCGACCTGCTGATCGACACGCCCGAGGCCAGCCGGGACTGCTACGTCCTGCTCGACGCCCAGGATTGGATGAACGACGACCAGCTCAACGCCCTGTGGCGGCAGATCACCCGCACCGCCGCCCCCGGCGCCCGGGTGCTGTTCCGCACCGGCGGCGCGGCGGACATCCTGCCCGGCCGGGTCGCGCCCCATGTGCTCGGCCGCTGGAGCTACGACCCCGAGGCCTCGGCCCAGGGCTTCGCCGAGGACCGTTCGGCGATCTACGGCGGCGTCCATCTCTACCGGCTCGCCGCATGACCGCGACCGAGATCGACCGCGCCCATGCGGCGCTGATGGACCGCACCTATCGGCGGCAACGGCGGTTCTACGACCTGACCCGCGCCTGGTACCTGCTGGGCCGCGACCATCTGGTCGCGCGGCTGGATCCGCCCGGCGGCGGCGCGGTGTTGGAGATCGCCTGCGGGACCGGGCGCAACCTCGACCTGATCGGCCGGCGGCATCCGACCGTCCGGCTGCACGGGCTCGACATCTCTCAGGAGATGCTGGCCTCCGCCGGCGCCAAGCTGCGCCATCGCGCCTGGCTCGCCCGGGCCGACGCCTGCGCCTTCGACGCCCGGGCGCTCTTCGACGAGCCGGGCTTCGACCGGGTGGTCCTCTCCTATTCCCTGTCGATGATCCCCGACTGGCGCGCGGCCCTGGCCGCCGCCTGGGCCGCGACGGCCCCGGGAGGCGAGCTGCATCTGGTGGATTTCGGCTCTCAACGTCGCCTGCCCCGCTGGTTCCGCCGGGGCCTGCGCGCCTGGCTCGCCCGGTTCCACGTCTCGCCCCGGGACGACCTCGCCGCGGAGGCCGCGCGGCTGGCGGAGGCGCACGGCGCGACCTGCCGCTGGGAAAGCCTCTACCGCGACTACGCCCAGTATGCGGTGATCCGGCGTCCCTGACCCGGGACCTCCGGGAGACCCCTGCGAGCGCCTCTCTCCGAAGCTACGGGAGGGGCTGGTTTTCACACGTGAAAATCATATCAAACCATTGAAATAATTATGTATATTTCGCGGCCTTAACCTGACCTTCATCAGTGTGAACGGGTCGAGAGCGACCGCGCCCGAGGGGTTCGCAGAGGCCTCTCCGCGCCTCAAGGTCAGCGCGGCAGGCGGAGGACGGCGCGCAGGCCGCCCAAGGCGGCGCTGTCCCCGAGCTCCAGCGCGCCCCCATGGCTGCGCGCGACGTCGAGCGCGATGGCGAGGCCGAGCCCGACCCCCCCGCCCAGGTCCTGGTTGCGCGCGGCGTCGAGCCGGGCGAAGGGCGCCATGGCCCGCGCCCGGTCCTCGGCCGGGATGCCTGGGCCGTCGTCCTCCACCACGAACTCCACCGTCTTGGGCAGGAGCCGCACCTCAAGCGTCACCCGGTCCCCATGGCGGGCGGCGTTGCCGGTCAGGTTCTCCACCGCCCGGCGCACCGCCATGGGCCGCATCACCACCAGATGGCCCCGCGGCGTCTCGTCCGTCACGATCAGGCCGACCTCCTTGCCGCCCCGCTCGGCGTCCTCGACGATGCGCCGGGCGAGCTGGATCGGATCGGTCGCGGCGCTTTCCTCCAGCACGTCGCCGCGGGCGAAGGCCAGGAACTCGCCCAGCATCCGCTCCATCTGGTCGATGTCTTGGGCGAGGCCCTCGATCTCGGGATCTTCGTCGAGGAGCGCGAGGGTGAGCTTCATCCGGGTGAGCGGCGTGCGCAGGTCGTGGCTGACCCCCGACAGCATCTGGGTGCGCTGCTCGATCTGCCGCTCGATCCGGGCGCGCATGTTGAGGAAGGCCGCCCCGGCGCGCCGCACCTCCTCCGCCCCGGCGGGGCGGAAGGGCGAGGACCGGCCCTTGCCGAAATCCTCCGCCGCCTCGGCCAGCTGGCGGATGGGCCGCACCTGGTTGCGCAGGAACAGCACCGCGACCGCGCCCAGCACCAGCGAGGCGGTCAGCATCAGAACCAGCAGCTGGTGCGGGTTCGACACCGTGACCCGGCTGCGCGGCGCGATGACCCGCAGCGCGCCGCGGGCGGAGGGCAGCGCCACGTGCACCGCGCGGGGGTTGCGCACCAGATCGATGGCCAGCGGCCCGGGCAGGTCCTCCTCCAGGGCCGCGACCAGCGCCTGGCCGGTCAGGTCGAAGACCTCGCGCCGCACCTCGCCCTCGACCCGCGCCCCGGGCTCGAGCTGGAGCGACAGGCGCAGCGGTCGCGCGACCGACTGGAGCGCGACGCTGGCCGCCTGGGCGTCCGGCGCCGCCTCGATCACGTCGAGGGCGTAGCGCAGCTCCAGCGCCAAGCTGCGGGTCATCTGGTCGGTGACGCGCAGGTAGTGGCGCTGGAAGAACACCAGCCCCACGACCAGTTGCAGCACCACCATGGGGATCAGTAGGATCAGCAGCGCGCGGCCGAAGAGGCTGCGCGGCAGGATCGACTTGGCGCTCAGGGGCTGCATCGCGGCCAGCGTTACGCCGCCCCTGCCCGACGCGCAAGGAGGGCCGATGGCCGAGGATCCGTTCGACCGCGACCACGCCCCCGTCCCGGGCCGGCCGGAGCCGCTCGCCCCCGGGCTCGTGGCGGTGACCGCCGCCAATCCCGGGCCGATGACCTTCACCGGGACGCGGACCTACCTGCTCGGCGACCGGGAGGTGGCGGTGATCGATCCGGGTCCGCTCGACCCGGCCCATCAGGCGGCGGTGGCGGCTGCGGCGGGCGGGCGGGCGACGGCGATCCTCGTCACCCACGGCCACCGCGACCATTCCGAGGGAGCGAGGGCGTTGCAGGAGATCCTGCAGGTCCCGATCCTCGGCTTCGGTCCGGCGGAGCGGAGCCCGGCCATGGCGACGCTGGCGGTCTCCGGCGCGATCGGCGGCGGCGAGGGGGTGGACGCGGGCTTCGTCCCCGACCGGCGGCTTGCGGACGGGGAGGAGGTGGGAGGCGCGGGCTGGCGGCTGTCGGCGGTCCACACGCCCGGGCATCTCGGCGACCACCTGAGCTTTGCCTGGGAGGGGGGGCTCTTTTCCGGCGACACGGTGATGGGCTGGGCGACGACGCTGATCTCGCCGCCCGACGGCGACCTCGGCGCCTTCCTCGCCAGCCTGCGGCGGCTGCGGGCGCGGGGGGAGCGGCGGTACTTTCCCGGCCACGGCAAGCCGGTCGAGGACGCCCATGCCATGATCGACTGGCAGATGGCCCACCGGGCGGGACGGGAGGCGCAGATCCGCGCGGCGCTCGCCCGGGGGCCGGCGGACCCGCCAAGCCTGGTGGCGCAGGTCTATCCCGGCCTCGACCCGGCCCTGCGGGGGGCGGCGGGGCGCAACGTGCTGGCCCACCTGATCGACCTTGTCGAGCGGGGCGCGGTCGGGGCGGAGGGGGGCGTGGCGGCGGGGGCGACCTATCACCTGCTCTGAGAGGTTGGCCCAAAAGCCCTGGCCCGCCCGCCTTGGGCGGTTACGCGATTTTCCAGCGGCTCCGACGCCCTTGAAAGCTCCGGGGCCGATCGCGGCGAGGAGTCCCGGGGAAGCTCCGCTGCGAGCCAGGGCCCCGGATTTTCGGATCAGGCTCTGAGAGGCGTCTGCGAAAGCCCTGTCCGGGAGGCGGGAGGGCGCTTGCCGGCCGGAATGGCGGCCGTGCCCAGTGGGAAAGCCTTCCCCGGGACCTGGGAGGGCGCGTGCGCAACACGCGTGTTATCGGGGCCAAGCCCATGAAAACGTTATGATATCAGAATTTTATCAACCTGATGGTCATCTTGGTTAAGGGGAGAGGCGCGATTTCGTTGGAACCATGATCGTTTCAAATGAAACTGACCGGAAAAATCGTGTACTTTTCTTGAACGCGCCCAGGGGTGGGTTCGTGGACAGGAGAGTTTCATGGCGACACGATACAGGGCGCCGAACGCGATCTCGCCCTTCGCGGTCATCCCGGGCACGCCCGGCCCGGACGAGCTGTTCGCCCGGGCGGACGGCGACAGCGTCTTCGGCCTCGGGGGGAACGACCGGCTCTACAGCGGCTTCAACTCCGTGCTGCTGGACGGCGGCGAGGGGAACGACCGGCTGCAAACCTTCTTGAGTCTAATGATGCCTGGCGAGGGCCGGCGGAGCGCTTTCGGCCAGCAGGTAGGGGGCGCCGGAAACGACCGCCTCGAAGCGGACATAGCGATAGGCCCGATCGTGCCCGCGGACCCCTTCTACTATGTGGATGCGGAGTTGCGTCAGTCCGGCGGGGCGGGCGACGACATCATCACAGCCAGCATCCGCGACGGCGGCATGGGCTATGGCGCCTTCACCGCGGTCTTGTCCGGCGGCGACGGCGACGACCGGCTGACGAGCGACATCACCACCCCCTTGCCTGGGGGCGGCGTCGTCGCGGAGGCGCGTCTCTATGGCGGCGCGGGCGTCGACCGGATCGAGGCCGACACCTTTTCCAGCGGGCTGGACGACGGCCGGGCGACGAACCGCATCCGCGGCGACGCGGGCGACGACGAGATCCGCGCCTTCGCCGATTCCGACGGGAACAGCAGCGGCTTCTCCCTCAACGAGATCGACGGCGGGTCCGGCCACGACTGGATCCGCGCGCTGACCGACGCCGTCACCAATATCGGCCGCAACACCCAGCGCAACTCGATCCTGGGCGGCCGCGGCGATGACGACATCGACGCCGGCCATACCTTCGGCTCGAACGGCTCCGGGCGGGTCGACAACGTGCTGGACGGCGGTTCGGGCGACGACCGGATCCGCGCCTGGATCGAGCAGAAACCCAATTGGGAGCAATATGAGATGTCGGCCCTCAACGACGTCCGGGGCGGCGTGGGCGACGATCTGCTCCGGGCGCGGATCGAGGTGGACGGCAGCGAGGGCAGGCTGGATCTGCGCAACCGCGTGGAGGGGGGCAGCGGCGACGACATCCTGCGGGCGGAGATCCGGGTGATCAATGATCCCCCGGATAATTACAGCCACATCGCCTCCGGCAGCGTGCTGCTCGGCGGGACCGGGAACGACCGGCTGGAGGCGGTCGGCGGCCAGGAGAACACGCTCGACGGCGGGGCGGGCGCCGACGTGATGATCGGGGGGACGGGGAACGACACCTACCGGGTCGACACCGGCCGCGACCAGGCGCGCGAGGCGGCGGGGAACGCCGGAGGCGGGATCGATACGGTCATCTCCTTCGTCAACCACCGGCTCGGGGAGGGGATCGAGAACCTGGTCCTGCGCGCCGCCGTCCGCGGGGTGGGGAACGAGGCGGCGAACGGGCTGACCGGCAACGGCGGCGACAACCGGCTGGTCGGCCTCGGGGGCGACGACCGGCTGATCGGCGGCGGGGGCTCGGACCTGCTGGAGGGCGGAGCCGGGGCGGACAGCTTCGTGCTCGACCTGCGGCCGGGGCGCAGCGGAACGCTGACCCTCGCCGATTTCGAGGCGGACCGGGACCGGCTGGAGATCGTCGGCCTCGTCGACCGGGGCGCGCCGGGGCTGCTCGACGACCTCGACGCCGCGGCCGTGTTCACGGATGCAGGGCCGGGGGGTCTCCTGACCGTCACGCTGGGCGCGCTGACGCTGCGCCTGCCGGGGCAGGGAACCGGCGCCACGGACAGCTTCGCCGACCTGGTCGACGACCCGGGCCGGCAGATCGTGGCGGCGGATGCGCTCTTCGCCTGAGGGGAGGCGCGGCGGGGCGCGGGGGGATGGGCCGGGGGGATGGACTGGCGCCGGGGCGGGCGGGCGCTGCGCCTGCCGGGTCTGGACGTAGAGGAATCCGGGCCCGTCCCCGCCCTGCGGGGAACGAAGGCGTTCGCGGCTCTGAGAGCCTGACCCAAAAGTCCCCGGGTCCGTCCCGCCTTGGGCGGATTCGCGATTTTCCAGCGGCTCCGACCCCATCGAAAGCCCAATTCCTGGACCAATCGCGGCGATAAGTCCCCGTGAAGCTCCGCCGCAAACCGGCGCCCCGGACTTTCAGGTCAGGCTCTGCGAGACCTCGGCAAAAGTCTGTTCCGCAAGCCGCGGCATTTTGGGAAGGGCCGGAGCCTCACCCGTGAGCATGGGTTCAATATATTGATGTCATTCAGCATATCATACGGCGTCAACCTGATCTTCCTGGGTGTGGACAGGTCGAGAGCGACGGCGCCGGAGGTTTTGCAGAGGTCTCTCGGATCGACTTCCCGAAGCGCGGCGCGGCGGCGGGAGAAGGCGGGCCGGCCGCCAAGGCGATCTTCGCGCGGGCGTGAACGGGCGTCATACTTTGGTCGATACGACCCGAGGCTCGATTGACTCCCAGGGGGCCCAGGGCGCACCGTCCGGGCCGCAACCATCCTGAGGAGGACTGCGAATGGCCTGGAAGAAGCCCATCCTGCGCGAGATCGCCTGCGGCATGGAAATCAACATGTACGGTCCGGCGGAGGACGAAGGCGAGCTGTTCTGACCGAACGCCCCGCGGCGGGGCCGATGCGCGCGATCGTGCTCGGCGCCGCCGCGGGGGGCGGGTTGCCGCAGTGGAACTGCGGCTGCGGGAACTGCGCGCTAGCCCGGTCGGGGGAGATCCCGGCCGCGAGCCAGTCCTCCCTAGCGGCGAGCGGCGACGGCGCCGCCTGGGCGATCCTGAACGCCTCGCCCGACATCCGGTCCCAGCTCGCCGCCGCGCCGGCGCTCTGGCCGAGGGGCCCGCGGGACACGCCGGTGCGGTCGGTCCTGCTGACCAACGGCGACATCGACCATGTGGCGGGGCTGCTGGGGCTGCGGGAGAAGCAGCCCTTCACGCTCTTCGCCACGGCGGAGATCCTCGCCGTGCTGGCGGCGAACCCGGTCTTCGCGGCGCTCGACGGCGCGCTGGTGGAGCGGCGGGCGGTGGCGCTCGGCGCGCCCTTCGACCTCGCTCCCGGCCTGCGGGCGGAGCTGTTCCCCGTGCCGGGCAAGGTCCCGCTCTATCTGGAAGGGGAGACGGTCGTGACCGACCTGGAGGGCGAGCAGACCGTGGGCGTCCGGCTGGAGAGCGGCCGGGGCGCGGTCCATTACGTGCCCGGCTGCGCGGCGGTGACGCCGGCGCTGGCGGCGCGGCTCCGGGGCGCGGCGGCGGTGTTCTTCGACGGCACGCTCTGGGAGGATGACGAGATGATCCGCGCCGGGCTGGGCGCCAAGACCGGCCGGCGCATGGGCCATGTGTCGATGAGCGGGCCGGAGGGGTCGATCGCGGCCTTCGCCGACCTCGACGTCCGGCGCAGGATCTTCGTCCACATGAACAACAGCAACCCGGTCTGGCGTCCCGGCCCCGAGCGCGCGGCCGCCGAGGCGGCCGGCTGGGAGATCGCCTTCGACGGGATGGAGGTCACGCCATGAGCCTAGACGTCAGGACCCGAGACGCCAGGACCCGAGACCTGGCCCTGGGGCGCGAGATGTTCGAGGCCCGCCTGCGCCGGATCGGGGCGGAGCGGTACCACGACCGCCATCCCTTCCACCACCGGCTGCATTCCGGCGGCTGCACGCCGGACCAGGTGCGGGCCTGGGTGATCAACCGCTATTACTACCAGTCGCGCATCCCCATGAAGGACGCGGCCTTCATGAGCCGGGTGGAGGATCCCGAGCTGCGCCGCCGCTGGCGCAGCCGGATCGAGGACCACGACGGGACCGAGGCGAACGAGGGCGGCATCCGCCGCTGGCTGCGCCTGTCGAAGGCCGTGGGGCTCGACCCCGACTATGTGGCGAGCGCGGAGGGCGTCCTGCCGGCGACGCGCTTCGCCGTGGACGCCTATGTGCGCTTCGTCCGGGACCGGAGCCTGCTGGAGGCGGTGGCGGCCTCGCTGACCGAGCTCTTCGCCCCGGCGATCCATGCGGCGCGGATCGAGGGGCTGCTGGCGCATTACCCCTTCGCCGACGACTCGAGCCTCGCCTATTTCCGCACCCGGCTGAAGGAGGCGCCCAAGGACGTGGCCTTCGGCCTCGCCTTCGTGCTCAACCATGCGGACACCGCCGAGAAGCAGGACGCGGCGGCGGCGGCGCTGACCTTCAAGACCGACGTGCTCTGGGCGCAGCTCGACGCGCTGGACGCCGCCTATGTGACCCCCGGCCGCATCCCCCCCGGCGCCTGGACCCCGGGCGAGGGCCTGCTGGCGGCGGCGGAATGATCGGCGCGGGGGACCGGCCGGTCCTGCCCCGGGGCGTGCGGCTGCACTGGGACCGGGCGCGCGGGACCTGGGCGCTGCTGGCGCCGGAACGGGCGATCCGGCTCGACGACATCGGCCATGCGATCCTCTCGGAGGTCGACGGCGCCCGCAGCGTGGCCGAGATCGCCGCCCGCCTCGCCGCGCGCTTCGAGGCGCCGCCGGAGGAGGTGGCGGGGGACGTGCGGGAGTTCCTCGGCGGCCTGGCCGAGCGGCGGCTGGTGGATCTGGCATGACCCCCCAGCCGCCCATCGCCATGCTGGCCGAGCTGACGCACCGCTGTCCGCTCGCCTGTCCCTATTGCTCGAACCCGATGGAGCTGACGCAGAAGGCGCGGGAGCTGTCGACCGAGGACTGGCTCGGCGTGTTCCGGGAGGCGGCGGATCTGGGGGTGCTGCACCTGCACCTCAGCGGGGGCGAGCCCCTGTCGCGCCGGGATCTGGAGCCGCTGGTCCAGGGCGCGCGGGACGCGGGGCTCTACACCAACCTCATCACCTCTGGCGTCGGCCTGACCGAGCGGCGGCTGGCCGCGCTGGCCGCGGCGGGGCTCGACCATGTGCAGCTGTCGCTGCAGGGGACCGACGCCGAGATGGCCGATCATATCGGCGGCTATCGCGGCGGCTTCGCCCGCAAGATGGAGGCTGCGGGCTGGATCGCCGCCGCGGGCCTGCCGCTGACGCTGAACTTCGTCATGCACCGGCGCAACATGCACCAATTGCCCGAGGCGATCGCCCTGGCCGAGCGGCTGGGCGCGCGGCGGATCGAGGTGGCGACGGTGCAGTTCCACGGCTGGGCCCTGCCGAACCGCGGGGCGCTGATGCCGACGCGGGAGCAGGCGCGCGAGGCGGGGGAAACCGTGCGGGCGGCGCGGGAGCGGCTGAAGGGCCGGCTGGTCATCGACTATGTGCCGGCGGATTACCACGCGCGCTTTCCCAAGCCCTGCATGGGCGGCTGGGGCTCGACAGGGATCAACGTCAACCCCGAGGGGCGGGTCCTGCCCTGCCATGCGGCGGAGACGATCCCCGGCCTCGTCTTCGAGCGGGCGGGGACACGGCCGCTCGCGGCGATCTGGGCCGACGGCCCGGCCTTCGCCGCCTTTCGCGGCACGGACTGGATGCAGGAGCCCTGCCGGAGCTGCGAGCGGCGGGAGGTGGATTTCGGCGGCTGCCGCTGCCAAGCCATGGCGCTGGCCGGGGATCCGGCGGCGACCGATCCGGTCTGCGTGAAGTCGCCGCTGCATGGCCGGCTGGAGGCTCTGGCCGCGGAATTCGCCGGGGACGCCGAAGCGGACCTGGTCTGGCGGCGCATGCCCGCGGCGGCGCTGGCGGACTGAGGACCGCTTGCGGCCCCCGGGACGTTATGGTTCCGTGGCCCGGGACCCAAAGGGGGAAGCCGACATGCTCGACCACACCGATCTGCGCGCCATGCTCGCCGACCCGGACCTGCTGCGCGACCGGGCCTACGTCGCCGGGGACTGGGTCGGGGCGGACGACGGCGCGACCTTTCCGGTGACCAACCCGGCGCGCGGCGACGTGCTGGCGCGGGTCCCCGACATGGGCGAGGCCGAGACCGCCCGGGCCATCGAGGCGGCGGACGCGGCGCGGCGTGGCTGGGCGGCGCGGACCGGCAAGGAGCGGGCGGCGGTGCTGCGCAAGTGGCACGACCTGATGATCGCCTCCGCCGACGACCTCGCCGCCATCCTGACCGCCGAGATGGGCAAGCCCCTGGCCGAGGCGAAGGGCGAGATCCTCTACGGCGCCTCTTTCGTCGAATGGTTCGCCGAGGAGGCGAAGCGGGTCTATGGCGAGACCATCCCCGGCCACCAGCCCGACAAGCGCATAATGGTGCTGAAGCAGCCGATCGGCGTGGCGGTCTCGATCACCCCCTGGAACTTCCCCAACGCCATGATCGCCCGCAAGGTCGCCCCGGCGCTCGCCGCCGGCTGCGGCTTCGTGGCGAAGCCGGCGGGCGAGACGCCGCTCTCCGCCCTCGCCATGGCGGTGCTGGCGGAACGGGCGGGCCTGCCGGCGGGGCTGTTCAGCGTGGTGACCTCCTCGCGCTCCTCCGCGATCGGCAAGGTGTTCTGCGCCCACCCCTTGGTGCGCAAGCTGACCTTCACCGGGTCGACCGAGGTGGGACGGATCCTGCTCGCCCAGGCGGCCGAGCAGGTGCTGAAATGCTCGATGGAGCTCGGCGGCAACGCGCCCTTCATCGTCTTCGACGACGCCGACCTCGACGCGGCGGCGGAGGGGGCGATGATCTCGAAGTACCGCAACAACGGCCAGACCTGCGTCTGCGCCAACCGAATCTACGTCCAGGCCGGGGTCTACGACGCCTTCGCAGAGAAACTGGCCGAGAAGGCCGCGGCGTTGAAGGTCGGCGACGGCTTCGAGGCCGGGGTCCAGGCCGGGCCGCTGATCACCGAGAAGGCGGTGGAGAAGGTCGAGGCCCATATCGCCGACGCGGTCTCCAAGGGGGCGAAGGTCGCGTTGGGGGGCCGGCGCAGCCCGCTCGGCGGGACCTTCTTCGAGCCGACGATCCTGACCGGCGTGACCCGCGACATGGCGGTGGCCACCGACGAGACCTTCGGCCCCGTCGCGCCGCTGTTCCGCTTCGAAACCGAGGCGGACGTGATCGCCCAGGCCAACGACACGATCTTCGGGCTGGCGTCGTACTTCTACGCCCGCGACCTCTCCCGCGTCTGGCGGGTGGCGGAGGCGCTGGAATACGGCATGGTGGGAATCAACACCGGCCTGATCTCGACCGAAGTCGCGCCCTTCGGCGGGGTGAAGCAATCGGGCCTGGGTCGCGAAGGATCGCGCCACGGCATTGAGGACTATCTGGAGATGAAGTATCTCTGCCTTAGCGTGTAACTATCGCGGCCGCATCGTATTGATCTGTCGCATTGCGGCGGGAGCCTGTACGTGATTGCCCAGGTTGCGTCATTGACCATGAGGGCGGAACGGGGATGAGCCTCGAGGCTTCTGCGGCCGGAACCTACCCCGAAAGCGTGGCGCGGCTGCGCGAGGCGCTCGGGCCCGATCGCCCCGGACGGGCGTCGCTCTGGCCGGCGCTGTCGCGCCTGGCCTGGGTCGCCGCCCTGCCCAACGCCGCGGCCCCCGGCTTCGTCTATCTGGCCGGCGCGGTCGGGGGCGTCGCGGTCGGCGGCGGGGGCGCGGATCTGCGCGAGGCGGCGACGCGGCTCGCCGGCGAGGCGAGCGAGGCGCTGGCCCAGGCGGAGCCGGTCCCGGCGGCCCAGGCCCTCCATGCGGAGCCCGACATCCTCGCCATCTGGGGCGCGGGCCCGCAGATGGCGGCGCTGAGCCTGACGCGCGGGCGCAAGGTGGGCGCGCCCATGGCCTCGATCTTTCCCGCCCTGCCCGCCGCGCCCGGCGCGCCCCCCCGCAGCCTCGGCCTCGCCGCCGGCGCGGATTTCGCCGCCGCCCGGCTCGCCGCGACGCTGGAGCTGATCGAGCGCGACGCCGCCGCCGCCTGGTGGCAGGGCGAGACCCGCCCCCAAGCCCTTTGCGCCAGCCTCCTCGCCCCGGTGGCCATGGAGCTCGCCCGCCTGCGGACCGGGGCGGCCGGGACGCGGCCCCGCCCGCGGCCGACGGGCTTCCTGATGCTGCCCTCGCCCACGAGCCTGCCGGTCGTGGCGGCCTTTTCCCGCGACGCCGAGGGCCGCGGCCTCGCCATCGGGCTGAAGGCGGCGCTCGACCCCGGCTCGGCCGCCCGGGGCGCCCTGATCGAGCTGCTCCAGATGGAGATCGGCCTGGAGATCGCCCGGATGCGCGCGGCCCAGGGCGACGCCCCGGAGGCGGACCGCGGTCCCCTCGCCCGCGCCGAGATCGATCCGGAGGAGATGGCGGCCTTCGCCCCGACGCCGCCGCGCGCCTGTCCGGCGCCGCCGGTCGCGGGGCTCGCCGACCTGGTGGCGCATCTGGCCGCGCTCGGGCTCGCGGTGACGGTGGCCGACCTGCCGGGGCTGCGCGACGGGCTTGCGGTGGCGAAGGCGTTCGTTCCCGGGTTGAGGCCCCTGCCCGGACCGCTCGGACCGGCTGAGCCCGGCGCGCCCGGCGCCTTCGCCCCGCTGATGTGATGGCGGCCGCGCTGGGCGTATCGGCGGCCATCAGCACCATCGGGGCGATGCGCCTGACCGTCAACGGTCAGGAGACGCCGCTGTCCAGCCGCAAGGCGCTGGCGATCCTGCTCTATCTGGCGCTTCAGCCCCAGCGGTCCGAAAGCCGCGAGCGCATCGCCACCCTGCTCTGGAGCGAAAGCGGCGACGAGCACGCCCGCGCCGCCCTGCGCCAGACCCTGCGGCGGCTGAAGGCCGATCTGGTCGAGGTGGGAGAGCTGATCGAAGCCGACCGCTCGATGCTGCGGCTTCTCGCGCCGATCCTCGTCGACATCGTCGAGGCGGGGGAAGAGGCCCGGCTCGGCGAGCCGCCGGCGCTGCTGCGCCGCGACGACGTGGACCTGGGCAGGCTCTTCGCCGACCTCGAGGATCTCGACCCCGACTTCAACCTCTGGATCGCCGTCCAGCGCGAGCGGCTGACCTCGCAGCTGGTCGCCTGGCTGGAAGGCGCCCTCGCCTTCGTCGAGGACGAGCGCAAGCGCCTCGCCCTGGCCGAGGCGCTGTCCCGGGCCGACCCCACCCACGAGGGGGCGGCGCGCTCGGCCATGCAGGCGCATCTCGCCCTGGGCGACACCGTTCAGGCCATGCGCGTCTATGAGCGGCTGTGGAAGGTGCTGGACGAGGAGTTCGACGTCGAACCCTCGACCAAGACCCAGGATCTCTACGTCGCGATCAAGACCGGGCAGGCCCCCGTCCCCGCCGCCGAGCGGACGACGCCCGCCGGCGCGGCGCCGCCGGCGCAGGACCTGCTGGCGCCGATCGCGATCGTGGTGGAGCAGGCGCCGGGCGGCGACATGCCCGAGGCCTTCCGCTACATCCCCGAGACTTTCCGTCACGAGATGATCGGGGCCCTGTCGCGCTTTCGCGACTGGATGATCGTGGATGGCGCGGTGACGGGCGCCCCGCCCCCCACCTATCGCGCCTATGGGCTGCGGATCGGGCTGCACCTGGTCCATGGGACGATCGCCGTGGCGATGACCCTCACCGACCGGCAGAACGGCCGGATCATCTGGTCCGAGCGCCAGACGGCGGCGCTCGACGACCTGGTGCGGGTGCAGCGGGGGGCGCTGCGCAATCTCGCCGTGGCGCTGAACGTGCACCTCTCCGCCCCGCGGCTCCAGACGGTGCACGAGACGGCGAGCCCGATGGGGCGGATGTACGAACTCTGGATGCAGGCCCAGGCCATGATGGCCGAGTGGCGGGCCGAGGCCGAAGACCGGGCGGCCGCCATCCTGCGCGACCTGATCGCCGCCCATCCCGACTTCGCCCCGGCGATGATCGCCCTCGCCCAGAGCCTGAACGTGCGGGCGATCATCTATCCGGGCGAGTCCCGCCGCCCCGAGGCGCTGGAGGAGGCGCTGGCGCTGAGCGCCCGGGCGGTGGCGATCGATCCGCTCGACTGCCGGGCGCATCTCTGCCGCTGCTGGTCCTACGCCATGGCGGGCCAGCACCAGGCGGGGCTCGCGCATCTCGACCTGGCGCTCGATCTCAACGAGAACGACCCCTGGACGATCATCTCGGCCGCGCTCGGCTACGCCTTCGCCGACGACACGCCCCGGGCGCGGGAGCTGGTCGAGCAGTCCCGCGCCTTCGGGATGCGCTATTCCCGGGCGGCCCAGGGCTATGTGGCGACGGCGCTCTATCTCTGCGGCGACTATGCGGGGGCGGCGGCGGCGGCCGAGGTCGCGGGCGACGCGATCACCAACCTGCCGGGCTGGGCGGCGGCCTCCTACATGCACCTGGGCGAGCGGGAGGCGGCGGCGCGCTCGATGGAGACCTTCCTGCGCCTGACCCGCGCCGGCTGGGTGGGCGCGCCGGATCCGACCCCCCAGGATGCGATCGACTGGTTCATGGGCTGCTTTCCCATCCGCAGCGAGGCGGTGCGGACGCGCCTGCGCGACGGGCTGCAGGGCGCGCTGGAGGAGACGCTGCGCCGACGCAAGGCCTAGGGCGGAGCCCATGCCGCCAGAGGCGGGCCGACCGCTCCATCGTCTTGTCGCGATATCTTGACCGCCAGGCGATCCCGTCCGGCGGGATGTCGCCCGAGAGGCCGGCGCGGGACGACGCCGCCGCTCAAGCCATGGGATTTCTGTCATGTGGTGGCCGCTGCGGGACTCGAACCCGCACGCCCGGAGGCAAGGGTTTTTAAGACCCCAGTGTCTACCGTTCCACCAAGCGGCCGTCCGGGGACATGACTATCGCCCCCCAGGACACGGCGAAAGTCCCTCCGTCGCGCATCCCGCTTCGCAAAGCCCGAGATTTGTGGCAAGGGGGCGCGCCAGCAAGGCCACGGGGGGAGCCATGAGCGCCACGGGGGATACCAGAGCCATCACGCCGCCGCAGATCGCGGCGCGCAAGGGCGGCGCGCCGATCGTCTGCCTGACCGCCTACACCACCCCCGGCGCGCGGCTCGTCGATCCGCATTGCGATGTGGTGCTGGTGGGCGACAGCGTCGGCATGGTGCTGCACGGACTGCCCTCGACCCTGCAGGTGACGATGGAGATGATGATCCTCCACGGCCAGGCGGTGCGGCGGGGGCTGCGCCAGGCGCTGATGGTGGTCGACATGCCCTTCGGCGCCTATGAGGAAGGCCCCGCCCAGGCCTTTCGCAACGCCGCCCGGCTGATGGCCGAGACCAGCTGCGCGGCGGTCAAGCTGGAGGGCGGGCGCTCCATGGCCGAGACGGTGCGCTTCCTGACCGCGCGCGGCGTGCCGGTCATGGGGCATGTGGGGCTGACCCCCCAGGCGGTGAACGCCTTCGGCGGCTATACCGTCCAGGGCCGCGGCGCGGACGCCGAACGGGTGGCCGAGGACGCCCGCGCGGTCGCCGAGGCGGGCGCCTTCGCGGTGGTGCTGGAAAAGGTGACCGAGCCGCTCGCCGCCCGGATCACAGCCGAGATCGCCGTCCCCACCATCGGCATCGGCGCCAGCGCCGCCTGCGACGGCCAGGTGCTGGTGGTGGACGACATGCTGGGCCTCTTCACCGATTTCCGGCCGAAGTTCGTGAAACGCTACGCCGAGCTGGGCGCGGCCGCCGACCGGGCGGTCGCCGCCTATGCCGAGGAGGTGCGGGCGCGACGCTTCCCCGGGCCCGAGCATGTCTTCGGCGACAAGCCCGCGCCGGTGCGGGGCGCAGCGTCGTGAGCGCGCCCATCATCCGCACCCGGGACGAGCTGCGCGCCCGGGTCCAGGCCTGGCGCGCCGAGGGCGACCGGATCGCCGTCGTGCCCACGATGGGGGCGCTGCACGAAGGCCACCTCAGCCTGGTCCGCGCCGCGCTGGAGCGGGCGGAGCGGGTCATCGTCACGCTGTTCGTGAATCCGCGCCAGTTCAACAGCGCCGCCGACCTGGCCGCCTATCCCCGCACCGAGACCGCGGACGCGGCCCGGCTGGCGACGATCGGGGGCCATCTGGTCCTCTACGCGCCCGGGGTGGAGGAGGTGTATCCGACCGGCTTCGCCACCACGATCTCGGTCGCGGGGGTAAGCGAGGGTCTCTGCGGGGCGCACCGGCCCGGGCATTTCGACGGGGTGGCGACGGTGGTCGCGAAGCTCCTGCTCCAGACCCAGGCGGATCTGGCGCTGTTCGGGGAAAAGGACTTCCAGCAGCTGCATGTGGTGCGGCGGCTGGCCCGGGACCTGGACCTGCCGACGACCATCCTCGGCCGGCCGACGGTGCGCGAGGCCGACGGGCTGGCGCTGTCCTCGCGCAACCAGCGTCTCAGTCCCGCGGACCGCGCCGTCGCCCCGCGCCTGGCCGAGGCGCTGCGCGCCGCCGCCGCGCGGCTCTCCGAGGGCGCGCCGCTCGATCCCGTGCTGGCCGAGGCCAGGGCCGCGATCCTCGCCGGGGGCTACCGCGAGGTGGAATACCTGGAGCTGCGCGCGGAGGAGGATCTGGCGCCCCTGACGGCGGCCGACCGCCCGGGCCGGCTGCTCGTCGCGGCCTGGCTCGGGGAGGTGCGGCTGATCGACAACGTCGAGGTGCGGCCCGCGGTCTGAGCCGCGCCCTCAGGCGAAGGCCTGCGGGAAGGTCCGCGCCAGCGCCACGTCGAGGTCGGTCATCGTGACCGGCAGGCCGAGGTCGACCAGGCTGGTGACGCCATAGCCGCGGATGCCGCAGGGCACGATCCCGCCGAAATGGCCGAGGTCGGGCTCCACGTTGATGGCGATCCCGTGGTAAGCGATCCAGCGCCGGACCCGCACGCCGATGGCGGCGATCTTGTCCTCGGCGGGCGAGCCGTCGGGCAGCGGCGGCTTGTCGGGGCGCTCCACCCAGACGCCGACGCGCCCGGGCCTGCGGCCGCCGGCGACGTTGAACTCCGCCAGGGTGCGGATCACCCAGTCCTCCAGCCGCCAGACATAGCCGCGCACGTCGCGCCCTCGGCGGTTGAGGTCGAGCATCGCATAGACCACCCGCTGGCCGGGACCGTGATAGGTGTATTCGCCGCCCCGGCGCGCCGGATAGACCGGAAACCGCTCGGGCTCCAGCAAATCCGAGGGCTTGGCCGAAGTTCCTGAAGTATAGAGCGGCGGGTGCTCCAGCAGCCAGACCAGTTCTCCTGCGTCCCCCGCGAGCATTCGCTCAACCCGCTCTTCCATGATCCGCAAGGCGTCCGGGTATGGAACCAAGCCTTCGCTTATGCGCCATTCGAGCGGATGTTCCGCGGTCCCGGCAGGCTTCTCTAAACCTTCATTCATTTCTTTGCTTTGACCGCTCGCGATTCCGTGACATCCTGCCGGGCATTCGGAAAAGCCGGCCTGAGGTGGACCATGAAATTTCGTGTCAATGTCATTACAAGTCTCGCGGCCCTGGGAATAGCCCTTACCCATGCCCCTGTCGCCCGGGCGGGCGACGCCGCCGCCGCCGCCGCGGGCGCCTTCATCGGCAGCGTCCTCGGCAATGCGGTCACCCAGCCGCGGCAGACCGAGCGGGTGATCATCCGCGAACAGCCGCGCACCGTCGTGCGCACCGTGCGCGAGCCCCGGCCCGCGCCGGTCGTCAACACCTACGAGCGCGAGCAGAACCGGCAGGCCCAGGTCGCGCTCAACCATTTCGGCTTTCCCGCCGGCTCGCCCGACGGGGTGATGGGCCGCAATTCGCGCGCCGCGGCGGCCCAGTACCAAGCCTTCATGGGGGCGCCCGCCACCGGATATCTGTCGGATTACGAGCGGTCCCAGCTGATCGCCGCCTACAACCGCGCGCTGGTGGGCGGGCCGCAGAACCAGCAGATCATGGCGGCTTACGGCCAGGGGATGCGCGGCCTGCTGCTCGGCTATCGCGACGAGCAGATGGGCGTGCCGATGCCCGGGGCCGGGGCGCCGCCCATGATGGCGGCGGTCCCCATGGCGCCGGCCGCCACGGTCGCGGCGGCGGCGATCGCCGCGGCTCCGGCTCCGGTTCCTGCGCCTGTGCCGCAGCTCGACCCGATCACGATCGCCGTCGCGGACGAACCCGCGGCCGCCGGCCTGCCGAGCTTCCTCGCCGCCGCGCCGGAGGCCTCGATGGCGGGCGCCTGCAACCGGGTCAGCCTCGTCACCTCCACCAACGGCGGCTTCGTCACCCTGGCCTCGCTCAAGGATCCGGGCGTCGCCTTGCAGGAGCAGTTCTGCCTCGCCCGGACCTACGCGATCGAGGACGGCGACGATCTCGCCGCCAAGGTCCAGGGCGTGTCGGCCGCCGAGATCCAGAGCAAGTGCGAGGCCTTCGCCCCCGCGATGCGCCCCTATGTCGCCATGCTGAGCAGCGAGCCCGCGCCAGAGGTGCTCGACGCGGTGCGCGGCTTCATCATCAAGAGCGGAGCCGCGCCGACGGCGATCATCGGCAATGCGCGGATCTGCCTCGGGGTCGGTTATCGCACCGACAACGCCGAGCTTGCGCTGGGCTCGGCGCTCCTGCTCGACGCCGCGGGCGAGGCGGCCTACGGCGAACATGTGGGCCATCACCTGATGCAGGGCTTCGGCGCGCCCCGTCGCGCCGATCGCGGCGCGGACTGGATGGACGAGGCGGTGGCGGCCATGCAGGGCGGCGCGACCCAGGTCGTGGCCCCCGGCGCGCCCGAGCGGGTGGCCCTGCTCCGGCGCTCCCTCGACATGGCCACAGGCAAGCCCGCCGATGCCCTGACCGACGCCGCGGCGCCGGTCGCGACCCTGCCGAGCTTCCAGATGCCGGCGGCTCCAGCGTCGTCGAACTGACCGAGGCTCCGGGGCGCAGACTCCCGCCGCCCCGGAGTCCGCGTCCCTTCAGCAAATTTGCGCGTTTTGGCCCTTCACAATCCCGGAGGGCTTTGATAGTCACCCGCACAGTGCGGTTGTGGCGGAATTGGTAGACGCGCAGCGTTGAGGTCGCTGTGGGCTAACCCCCGTGGAAGTTCGAGTCTTCTCAACCGCACCATTTTTCCTTCTGGGGTCTCAACCCGCGCTAACGCCTTGAATTACAAGGCTAGATGCTTGTCTCCGGCATTTGATGGATCGAGGCTGAACCGTTCGGGCTCTGATGTCCAGCGTTTGCAGATATGCTTACAGGGCGTGAGGTCTTTGAGGGCTTTCAATCGCCGAGCGAAGTCATAGGCGGCGACGAACAGGCTCTCTTGACCCGGCTATATCGCTTGAGGGACTGCCGCAGCCCTCGTGGCGCAGCCTTGATGAACCTGAACCGCGCCGGGTTTGCCGGAGGCTGACTTTCGTTAGCTACGCGGCCATGGCTTTGGTTTCCAGAGCTGCGTAGAAGTTCCTCTCAGCCTCTGCGGGCGGGACGTTTCCAATCGGCTCCAGCAGGCGGCGGTTGTTGAACCAGTCGACCCATTCGAGGGTCGCGTATTCCACCGCCTCGAAGCTGCGCCATTGGCCACGCCGATGAATGACTTCGGCCTTGAAGAGGCCATTGATGGTCTCTGCCAGGGCATTGTCGTAGCTGTCCCCGACACTGCCGACGGAGGGCTCGATGCCGGCTTCCGCCAGCCGCTCGCTGTAGCGAATGCTCAGGTATTGCGATCCGCGGTCGCTATGATGGACCAACCCCGCGCCCTTGGCCGGGCGCCGATCGTGGACCGCCTGTTCCAGGGCATCGAGCACGAACCCCGCATGGGCCGAGGTGCTGACGCGCCAGCCGACGATCTTGCGGGCGTAGGCGTCGATGACGAAGGCGACGTAGGCGAAGCCCTTCCAGGTGGCGACATAGGTGAAGTCGCTCACCCACAGCATGTTCGGCGCCGGCACGCGAAACTGGCGGCTCACCTGGTCCTGTGGGCACGGCGACTTCTTGTCAGGGATCGTCGTCCTGTGCGGCTTGCCCCGAATAATGCCTTGAATACCCATGCTCTTCATCAGCCGCGCGACGGTGCAACGGGCAATGTCGAAACCCTCGCGGCCGAGCTGCCTCCAGACCTTGCGCACGCCATAGACCCGCCAGTTCTCCTCGAACACGCGCAGGACCTCGGGCCGCAGCGCCTCATCCCGTCGGGCACGATCCGACAGCCGAGCTGGATCGGCCCGCTTCACAAGACGATCATGATAGGTGGAAGGGGCAATCGGCAGGACCCTGCAGATCGGCTCGACCCCGTGTGCATCCCGATGCGCGTCGATGAACGACACCATCACTTCGACCGGCGGTCGAGCTCCGCCATCGCAAAATACGCGCTTGCCTTGCGCAGGATCTCGTTGGCCTGGCGCAGCTCGCGGTTCTCCCGCTCGAGCGCCTTCATCCTCTCGGCCATCTCGGCCGGAATGCCCGCACGCCTGCCGCTGTCGACCTCGGCCCTCTTCACCCATTCGTTCAGCGTCTGTCCCGAACAGCCGATCTTCGCCGAAATTGACAGGATCGCCTGCCAGCGAGACCCGTGCTGGCCTTCGCTCTCGAGGACCAGCCGAACCGCCCGCTCGCGAACCTCAGGGGAAAACTTGTTCGTCGTCTTGCTCATGATGCTCCATCCTACTCAGGAGTGGGAGCCTCCGGCAAACCCGGCGCGGTTCAACCTGGCCCAAGGCGCCTCCTTATACTTCCACAAAAACCATGCATCATCAAAGCTTCGGGTGAAACAGAAGTGGCTCGGTTTGTCTGAACAGTTTCCGGCTGCCGTTAAGTGGATAGCCGCCTTGGGCACGCCGCCGCCAGGATTGACGTCGGCTGGTTGAACGAGGCTTGGTCGGACTTCCCGCCGCCCTGCGACGAGTGCGGCCTCGCGCCATTGTAGAAGCTCAGAGACCGGCCGATCGAGACCCGCGCTCAGGAGACGCTCGCATGGGCGCGGAGCCAGACCTTCTCGTGTTTCACCGTTCGCCAGACCCGCTTGACGAAGACGTCATCGCGCCAAGCGCCCTTGTCGTCCATGCGTGATGGCGATCCCATCCGCTACAGGCCCTAGAGCGATATCCAACCAGACAGGATCGTCTGGTGGTTAAGATATCGCGACAAAACAATAATGTAGAGCGGACGGCCCGGCTCTGCCGGGACGGATTCCGCTCTAGACCTGTGGCGGTCTTCGTGGCCCACCAGCGCCTTGAGAAATTCGGCGCTGGTGAGCTGATAAATTGCGATCCCGGGCCGCTGTTGCGGATCTCCGGTCGGCCGTGGCGGGCGCGCCTCCTCCAGCGCTTCGATACAGAAGTCCGCCGAGGGCGTGAGCGACATCTCGCTGCTCTCGAGGCCGGCCTTGGGAGAAAAGTCTGCCCCCCACCCGGAAATCCCCCACGCGATTCACAACGAAGGGGCGATGCTTCAAATACGCGCGGACCTGTTCGTCTGTGTTGGAATTTGGCGCTTTCGCCCCTAAAAGCGGGCGCGCGACGTTGCCGCAATCCGCAACGGCCAGAGGACCCCCCCGAATGCCAGAACCTCACATCGTCATCGTCGGCGCAGGTTTCGCCGGTCTGAAGCTCGCCCATGATCTCCGGGGCGCGCCGGTCCGCATCACCGTGATCGACCAGCGCAACCATCATCTGTTCCAGCCGCTGCTCTATCAGGTGGCGACCACGCTCCTTGCCACGTCGGAAATCGCCTGGCCGATCCGGCGGCTGTTCCGCAACCGCCCCGAGGTGACGACGCTGCTCGGTCGCGTCGTGAGCGTCGATCGCGAACGGCGGGTGGTCGTGCTGACCGATGGCGGCGAGATTTCCTGGGACACCCTCGTCCTCGCCACCGGCGCCCGTCACGCCTACTTCGGCCATGATGAATGGGAGCCCTCGGCCCCTGGCCTTAAGACGCTCGAGGATGCGACGACGATCCGCCGCCGCCTGCTCCTCGCCTTCGAGCAGGCCGAGCGCGAAACGGACCTGGGGCGTCGGCAGGCGCTGATGACCTTCTGCGTCATCGGCGGCGGTCCGACCGGCGTCGAGCTGACCGGCATCATCGCCGAGCTCGCCCAGAAGACCTTGCCGCGCGAGTTCCGCAACATCGACACCCGGCAGGCCAAAGTGATCCTGGTCGAGGCCGGTCCCCGCGTGCTCCCCACCTTCCCGGAAGAGCTTTCCGCCTACGCCGCGAAGGCCTTGACCAAGCTCGGCGCCGAAGTCCGCTGCGGCGCGCCGGTCACCGCCTGCGACGATTCCGGCATCATGATCGGCGACACGCCGGTTCCCGCCCGCACGGTGATCTGGGCGGCGGGCGTGCAGGCCTCGGAGGCGGCGCGCTGGCTCGACGCGCCGGCGGACCGGGCCGGCCGGGTGATGGTCGAGCCCGACCTCACCGCGCCGGGAATGCCCGACGTCTTCGTGATCGGCGACACCGCCCATGTGGTGGTGGACGGCAAGCCGGTGCCTGGCGTCGCCCCCGCCGCCAAGCAGCAGGGCGCCTATGTGGCGGAGGTGATCCGCGCCCGCATCGCCGGCAAGCCTGCGCCCGGCCCCTTCGACTATCGCCACCTCGGCAATCTGGCCACCGTCGGCCGCAGCGCAGCGGTGATCGATTTCGGGCGCATCCGCATGACCGGTTGGCTCGCCTGGTGGATCTGGGGGATCGCTCATATCTACTTCCTGATCGGCGCCCGCAGCCGGCTCGCGGTGGCGATCAGCTGGCTCTGGTCCTTTCTCAGCGGCGGCCACAGCGCCCGGCTCATCACCCAGCGCGAAACGCTTCGCCCAGTGGATCAATACCTGCTCCACGAGCCGCCTCGCCCGAAGTGAACGCTCCCCAAGGGAGCCGTCGGCTGAGCCGCCCTCAAGGCGGCTCTTCCTTGTCCAGTGACAGATGTGGTGTCAGATTGAACCGCGCCGGGTTTGCCGGAGGCTGACTTTCGTTAGAGCGGAATCCGATCAGTCTGCATCGTACCCTGCGGTGGCGAAGTAGTTGGCGCACTCGGCGGGGCTGAATGTGTCGACAATGCGTCCGACGGCGCTCCAGAGGCCTGCGACGGTGCGCTCTGCGGCTTTGCGAAGCAGGGCCTTGAGCTTGGCGAAGGCGTTTTCGATCGGATTGAAGTCGGGGCTGTAGGGCGGGAGGAAGAGGAGCTCTGCGCCAGCGGCCTCGATGAGCGAGCGCACCTTCGGCCCCTTGTGGCTGGAGAGATTGTCCATGACGACAATGTCGCCGGGCCGGAGTTCGGGCACGAGCACCCGGGCGACATAGGCCTCGAATGCGTCGCGGTTGATCGGCCCGGAGAGGACGAAAGGCGCGATCATGCCGCGCAGCGTGAGGGCGGCGACAACGGTGGTGGTCTTCCAGTGACCGTGCGGGACGCCGACACGCAGGCGCTCACCGCGCGGCGCACGGCCATGGGTGCGGGCCATGTTGGTCTTGGCCCAGGTCTCATCGATGAAGACGAGCCGGGAAGGCTCGAGGTCGGGTTGGCTCTCGAACCAGGCCTCGCGCCGCTTCAGGACGTCCGGGCGGTCCTGCTCGCTGGCGTGCGCCGTCTTTTTTTGCGCGTGATCCGGCGCCGGGCGAAGAACCGCTGCAGCGTGCCGTAGCCGAAGGCGTGACCCCGGGCCGCCAGCGCCGCACGCAGTTCCTCCACCGTGAGGTCCGGCGTTTCCGCCAGGAGCCCGAGCACCAGATCGGCCTGGGCCTCGATCCGACCCGAGCGGCGGTCCCCGCCGAGCGGGCCAGGAGCCACGTCGCCCTTCTCACGCTCCCGCCGCCGCCACCGGCTCACGCTCGCGGCACTCACTCCAAACCGAACTGCCGCCTCCCGATGCGTCGCTCCCAACGCGACAGCCGCGAGAACCCGGGTCCGAAGGTCGACGGAGAGCGCTTTCGACATGCCTGCCGTCCTCCCTCCGGCAGACACCTTGAATCAGAACGCTGCAGACAGGGGAATCCCCGAGATTCAATCAGCTCGGCTTCCGCTCTAGCTACGCGGCCATGGCTTTGGTTTCCAGAGCTGCGTAGAAGTTCCTCTCAGCCTCTGCGGGCGGGACGTTTCCAATCGGCTCCAGCAGGCGGCGGTTGTTGAACCAGTCGACCCATTCGAGGGTCGCGTATTCCACCGCCTCGAAGCTGCGCCATTGGCCACGCCGATGAATGACTTCGGCCTTGAAGAGGCCATTGATGGTCTCTGCCAGGGCATTGTCGTAGCTGTCCCCGACACTGCCGACGGAGGGCTCGATGCCGGCTTCCGCCAGCCGCTCGCTGTAGCGAATGCTCAGGTATTGCGATCCGCGGTCGCTATGATGGACCAACCCCGCGCCCTTGGCCGGGCGCCGATCGTGGACCGCCTGTTCCAGGGCATCGAGCACGAACCCCGCATGGGCCGAGGTGCTGACGCGCCAGCCGACGATCTTGCGGGCGTAGGCGTCGATGACGAAGGCGACGTAGGCGAAGCCCTTCCAGGTGGCGACATAGGTGAAGTCGCTCACCCACAGCATGTTCGGCGCCGGCACGCGAAACTGGCGGCTCACCTGGTCCTGTGGGCACGGCGACTTCTTGTCAGGGATCGTCGTCCTGTGCGGCTTGCCCCGAATAATGCCTTGAATACCCATGCTCTTCATCAGCCGCGCGACGGTGCAACGGGCAATGTCGAAACCCTCGCGGCCGAGCTGCCTCCAGACCTTGCGCACGCCATAGACCCGCCAGTTCTCCTCGAACACGCGCAGGACCTCGGGCCGCAGCGCCTCATCCCGTCGGGCACGATCCGACAGCCGAGCTGGATCGGCCCGCTTCACAAGACGATCATGATAGGTGGAAGGGGCAATCGGCAGGACCCTGCAGATCGGCTCGACCCCGTGTGCATCCCGATGCGCGTCGATGAACGACACCATCACTTCGACCGGCGGTCGAGCTCCGCCATCGCAAAATACGCGCTTGCCTTGCGCAGGATCTCGTTGGCCTGGCGCAGCTCGCGGTTCTCCCGCTCGAGCGCCTTCATCCTCTCGGCCATCTCGGCCGGAATGCCCGCACGCCTGCCGCTGTCGACCTCGGCCCTCTTCACCCATTCGTTCAGCGTCTGTCCCGAACAGCCGATCTTCGCCGAAATTGACAGGATCGCCTGCCAGCGAGACCCGTGCTGGCCTTCGCTCTCGAGGACCAGCCGAACCGCCCGCTCGCGAACCTCAGGGGAAAACTTGTTCGTCGTCTTGCTCATGATGCTCCATCCTACTCAGGAGTGGGAGCCTCCGGCAAACCCGGCGCGGTTCAGTTTGCCCCGATTTGTTGACCTATTGTTGACCCGGCCGTGGGGCACAAAAATACCCCACGGCCGGAAGGCCGCAGGGCATTGATATGTATCAGGATTTTGGTTGCGGGGGTAGGATTTGAACCTACGACCTTCAGGTTATGAGCCTGACGAGCTACCGGGCTGCTCCACCCCGCGGCAATTTTGTTCAGAGAGCGTGTGTGCTTTTCAGGTCTGGCGGTGACCTACTCTCCCGCGTCTTGGGACGCAGTACCATCGGCGCAGCGGCGCTTAACGGCCGAGTTCGGGATGGGATCGGGTGTTTCGCTCGCGCTAGAGCCGCCAGACCTGGGAAGCACACGGGGCGGGTTTTGAGGCCTGCCGCATGTCACGAGACTGTCTTTCCGTACTGACTTGTTTTGGGTCAAAGGCTTCCTGGTCCGTCTTCTTCTGGTTCGGATCAAGCCTATCGGGCGATTAGTACCGGTCAGCTGAACGCATTGCTGCGCTTACACCTCCGGCCTATCGACGTGGTGGTCTTCCACGGCCCTCAAGGGAGACCTGGTTTTGAGGGGGGCTTCCCGCTTAGATGCCTTCAGCGGTTATCCTGTCCGTTCATAGCTACCCTGCACTGCCGTTGGCACGACAACAGGTCCACCAGTGGAACGTTCACCCCGGTCCTCTCGTACTAGGGGCAACTCCTCTCAAGTCTCCGACACCCACGGCAGATAGGGACCGAACTGTCTCACGACGTTCTAAACCCAGCTCACGTACCACTTTAAACGGCGAACAGCCGTACCCTTGGGACCTTCTCCAGCCCCAGGATGTGATGAGCCGACATCGAGGTGCCAAACACTGCCGTCGATATGGACTCTTGGGCAGTATCAGCCTGTTATCCCCGGCGTACCTTTTATCCGTTGAGCGATGGCCCTTCCACGCGGGACCACCGGATCACTATGGCCGACTTTCGTCTCTGCTCGACTTGTCAGTCTCGCAGTCAGGCGGGCTTATGCCATTGCACTCGACGGTTGATTTCCGACCAACCTGAGCCCACCATCGCGCGCCTCCGTTACTATTTGGGAGGCGACCGCCCCAGTCAAACTACCCGCCACACAGGGTCCCGGAACCGGATGACGGTCCGCGGTTAGACATCAGGCAAGGCAAGGGTGATATCTCAAGGACGGCTCCACGGGAACTGGCGTCCCCGCTTCAAAGCCTGCCACCTATCCTGCACATGCCTGGCCTGATGCCAGTGTGAAGCTGTAGTAAAGGTGCACGGGGTCTTTCCGTCTGACCGCGGGAACCCCGCATCTTCACGGGGAGTTCAATTTCGCTGAGTCTGCGTTGGAGACAGCGGGGAAGTCGTTACGCCATTCGTGCAGGTCGGAACTTACCCGACAAGGAATTTCGCTACCTTAGGACCGTTATAGTTACGGCCGCCGTTTACTGGGGCTTCAGTTCGGAGCTTGCACCCCTCCCTTTAACCTTCCAGCACCGGGCAGGCGTCAGACCCTATACGTCGCCTTTGGGCTTCGCAGAGTCCTGTGTTTTTAGTAAACAGTCGCCACCCCCTAGTTTGTGCCCCCCGCCCATGGTTGCCCACGGACGGGGCCTCCTTCTCCCGAAGTTACGGAGGCATTTTGCCGAGTTCCTTCAACGCAGTTCTCTCAAGCGCCTTGGTATGCTCTACCAGTCCACCTGTGTCGGTTTAGGGTACGATCTGATGGAGGGCTATTTCCAGGAACCGCTGACAGGCCCGACCAATCCGATAAGGTCGAACAAGCTTTGCGATCCGTCACTTCCTCCTGGCCCAGGAATATTAACCTGGTTCCCATCGACTACGCCTTTCGGCCTCGCCTTAGGGGTCGGCTCACCCTGCTCAGATTAGCTTTAAGCAGGAACCCTTGGACTTTCGGCGAGAGTGTCTCTCACACTCTTTGTCGCTACTCATGTCAACATTCTCACTTCTGAATGCTCCACCGGTCCCTCACAGGCCGGCTTCATCGCCGAGACCCTTACCTCCGCAGTTCCCGAAGGAACTCAAGAGGCAGGGTCTACATAGACAGAACGCTCCGCTACCACGCATCTTGCGATGCATCCTGAGCTTCGGCTCGTGGCTTGAGCCCCGTTACATCTTCGCCGCAGGACAACTTATCTAGACCAGTGAGCTGTTACGCTTTCTTTAAATGATGGCTGCTTCTAAGCCAACATCCTGGTTGTTTTGGTCGTCCCACATGCTTTCCCACTTAGCCACGAATTGGGGGCCTTAGCTGCAGGTCAGGGCTGTTTCCCTTTTCACGACGGACCTTAGCACCCGCCGTGTGTCTGCCGGATAGTGTTTCCTGGTATTCGGAGTTTGGTTAGGATCAGTAAGACTGTGGGTCCCCATTACCCATCCAGTGCTCTACCCCCAGGAACATTCGTCCGACGCTCTACCTAAATAGATTTCGCGGAGAACCAGCTATCTCCGAGTTTGATTGGCCTTTCACCCCTAGGCACAACTCATCCCGACCTTTTTCAACAGGTGTGGGTTCGGACCTCCAGTTCGTATTACCGAACCTTCATCCTGGTCATGCCTAGATCACTCGGTTTCGGGTCTGATCCCACATACTCATTCGCCCTATTCAGACTCGCTTTCGCTGCGCCTACGCCTAGCGGCTTAAGCTCGCATGTGAGACCAAGTCGTTGACCCATTATACAAAAGGTACGCCGTCACCCATCAATGATCCCGAAGGATCGCCGCAGGCTCCGACTGTTTGTAGGCGTCCGGTTTCAGGGACTGTTTCACTCCCCTTGTCGGGGTGCTTTTCACCTTTCCCTCACGGTACTGGTTCGCTATCGGTCAGCAAGGAGTACTTAGCCTTCGAGGGTGGTCCCCCGATCTTCAGACAGGATTGCACGTGTCCCGCCCTACTTAATATGTCCCATCGAGTTGTCGCATACGGGGCTGTCACCCATATCGCCCAGCTTCCCAACTGGTTCTGCTAACTCTCAAGGCTCGGCTGGTCCGCGTTCGCTCGCCGCTACTGACGGAGTATCGGTTGATTTCCTTTCCTCCGGGTACTGAGATGTTTCAGTTCCCCGGGTTCGCTCTTTTAACCCTATGTGTTCAGGTCAAAAGTACCTGGTTCACCCGTCGATCAACAGAAGCCGTCATGGGTCTTTCCCGCTGTGCGCAGGTCCGATCCAGCTTCTCGTAATCGATGAGTGTCAGGTGGGTTTCCCCATTCGGACATCCCGGGATCAAAGGGTGCTCTCGCCTCCCCCGGGCTTATCGCAGAGTGCCACGTCCTTCATCGCCTCTTGCTGCCAAGGCATCCACCAAACGCCCTTATCGCGCTTGATCCGATCCAGAAGAAGACGGGCCCTTTTGCGTGCAGCCTGCAAGCTGCAACCCGTCAACCTTGGTTTTCTGGTCGGAAGTCTTTGACCCAGGGACCGCCCTCGGCAGGACGTGTCCCGGGAGCGATCCCGACCGGCTAGGGGCCGATCAGGAGTCGCAGTCAGTGTCTTTGACTTGGAAAGACTGCTGTCGTCGCACGGATGTCCCGAAGGACCCCGTGCCGGCGCCCGCCCCACTTGGCGAACGCCCGACAGCGTCTCGTGTATTGCTCTCTGAACGATGTGAATGACGCTGACGCGTCATAGGTCCGTCTTGCGATCGGACGGGTCGGATCACCAGGCTG
>CBDEVG010000044.1:202500-345000 GCA_965243535.1 Amaricoccus sp. | reverse complement strand
GTGAGGCCCGGAAATTCAGAAGGGCAGCCGGCTTTCCGCCTGTCCGGGGGTCGGCCGCAGTCCCGCCGCCTGCTGGCGACGGATCTCCGCATTGGTGGCCGCCACGGTGGCCTGACGCTGGGCCGAGGCCGGATGGGTCGACAGCAGCCCGCCCTCGCTCGCCAGGGCCGGCCGGGCGAAGATCCGGGAGCCCCGCTCCGGATCGAACCCGGCCCGGGCGGCGATGTAGGCGCCGAGCGTGTCCGCCTCGAGCTCGTAGCTCTGGCTGTACGCCCTCCCCCCGAGAGAGGCGCCGATCCGCATCATGTCGCTCACGGTCTGCTCGGAGGCGTTGCCGAGCGTCGCGAGCGTCCCGAGCACCAGAGCCCCGGTCATGGCCTGGCTCTGGCCCTTGGCGATGTGGTCGGCGATATGATGGCCGGTCTCGTGGCCGAGCACGAAGGCGATCTCGTCGATGTTCTGGCTGAGCATCGCCAGCTGGAGCGTCATCACCACCTGCGGACGGCCGTCCTCGCCGAGGGTCTGGAAGGCGTTCGGCCCGATCCGCGGGTCGTCCACCAGCCGCAGCACGAAATTGCAGGATTGCGGCGGGGCGTAGGGGTGGGTCTCGCGGCACATGGCCTCGGCCGTCTGCTCGATCCGGGGCGCCGCCGCCCGGAAATCCGCCGCGACCGTCGCCGCGCTGCGGGCGGGAACCGGACCCATGGCGACCGGCCCCCCGGCGACGGGCGTCCGGCTCGCCGGGGCCGGTTGCCTCACCTCATAGGTCGGACCGCAGGCGGCGAGCGCCAGCACCAAGCTGAGGGCGAGCGGGGCGAAGCGCATGACGGCCTCCGAAGGCGATGTAGTGGCCCGAATGTCGTGGCACGCCCATGGCTTGTCCAGTGACAGGGCGGTGATGCGCGCCGATTCGGCGCCAAGGCTTCTCCCGACATCGGCCCGTCCCTCCATCGGCTTGGCGCAGGTCCCGCCGAGCAACGATTCGGGGTGGCTCGCCGTGCCTCCGCAAAGGCTTGCCTTCAAGGCCGGCGCGCTCCAGACTGGCTTCGGTCGGCTTGAAGGGGGAGGATTACGCCCCCACAGAGGCTCAACCCCAGCGACAGTCGTCGCACTGGAAACCTGTTCTTTAAATCAAACTGAAAGCGGGAGCGAAAACAGTGACCGAAAACTTTCCCACCAAATTTGCCGTAAAGGTTCTCGATGCCGATGGAAACGTGACGGGTTACGTCATGGCCGAATCCTCAGGCGTCGTCACGGCGAAAAGCGAAGCCGGCGAAAACTCGGCGCTGTTCGAGCAAGTCGACCAGTTCTTCTCGGAAACTCAACCCAAGCTGGAGGCGATCGAAATCAAGGACGGCCGCGGCCGCGAGCTTTTCCTCGCCGGCCACTCGTAATCGGGTGCAGCCCTTTCCCCGGAGCATGGCGTCCTTCCGCAAGGACGCGGATTACGCCCTGCCCCGGGCCACCCCGCCGGAAGTCACCTTGGCCCGGGCCCGCAAGGCGGGTGCGGCCATCGGCGTCACCCGCGTCGCCGACCTGACCGGGGTCGACCGGATCGGCCTGCCGGTCTGTCAGGCGGTGCGGCCCCTCAGCCGTTCGCTCTCGGTCTCCCAGGGCAAGGGGCTGACCGCGACCGACGCGCAGATCTCCGCCCTGATGGAATGCCTGGAGCTCCATACCGTCGAATGGCTGGAGCCGGGCCCGATCCGGGCCAGCGCGCGGCGCCTGGGGGACGAGGCCCTTCGGATCTGGCGAACCCTTCCCAGCTGGCGCGACGATTCCACCCCCTTCGACCTCGACGAGACCCAAGACTGGATCGCGGGACTCGACCTGACGACCGGGGCGCCGACGCCGGTTCCCTTCCGCTTCGTCTCGATGGACGCCCGGCGCGTGCGGCACGGGGGACCCGCCAACTCCAACGGGCTCGCCTCCGGCAACGACGGCGCCGAGGCGACGATCGCGGGCCTCTGCGAGGTGCTGGAACGGGACGCGCTGGCCCGCTGGCTTTCCGCCGGAATGATGGCGCGCAACCGGATGGTGGTCGAGGCCGGGACCATCGACGACGCCTTCCTGCGCGATTTCCTGCAAGGCCTCGGGGCGGCGGGCTTCACCGTCCTGCTCTGGGATCTGAGCGAATGGCACGGGGTTCCGACCTTCTGCTGCACGATCCTCGAGGCGGCCGCGCCCTTCGAGAAGGGCGTTCCGCCGTCGACCGGAACCGGCTGCCATCCCCGCAAGGCCGTCGCCCTGTTCCGGGCGATCAGCGAGGCCGCCCAGACGCGCAGCGCGTTCATCGTCGGCTCCCGAGAGGACATCGACCCCGACTGGTACGCCGGCGCGCGGGGACGGGGCGGCCGGGCGATGCTCGACGCCCTGCCCCACTGGACGGCCAAGCGGCGCGCCTGGGGCGACATTCCGGAGATGGAGCCCGCCGCATCGGATGCGCTCGACTGGCTGATCGCCCGCGCCGCCGCGGCCGGGGCCCGCGCCATCGTCCGGGCGACCCTGCGCGACGGCGATCTTGTGGTGGTGAAGATTCTCGCGCCCGGCCTCCTCAACGGCGAGACGATCCGCTGATGCAGGCGCCCGGGGCTGGCCAGGTCTACGTCTTCATCGGCCCGAGCCTGCCCGGCTTCGACGCCGCCGCCCATGGCCTCGTGGCCTGTCCCCCGGCGAAACGGGGGGACGTCGCCGCGCTCCTGCCCCGCCGACCGGCGGCCATCGCGCTGGTCGACGGCGTCTTCGAGACCGCGCCCAGCGTCTGGCACAAGGAATTGCTGCTCGCCCTCGAGGCCGGCGTTCCGGTTTTCGGCGCCGCGAGCCTCGGGGCGATCCGGGCGGCCGAACTGCATTCTTTCGGCATGCGCGGCGTCGGCAAGATCTTCGACCTCTACCGCAGCGGCGCGATGACGCGGGACGACGCGGTGATGATCCGCCACGGCCCGGCGGAACTGTCCTATGTCACCACGACCGTCAGCCTGGTCGACATGGTCGCCACAATCGACGCCGCCCGCCCGGCTCTTTCGCCGGCGGAGCATCGCTGTCTCGGGGCGATTGCCGAGGCGCTGTTCTTCAAGGACCGGACCTGGGATCGCCTGGTCGCGCTCGCGGCCGAACGGCTGGGCGCCGATGCGGGGCTGAACCTCGGCGAACGCCTCGCCCGGTTCCGCGTCAGCCTGAAGCGGCAGGATGTGGAGGAACTGGTCGGGGTTCTGGTCGGGATGTTAGCCGCCCAAGGCAAGCAGCCGTCCCCCCGCGATCTCGAGGTTCCCAGGACCTCCTACCTGCGGGATCTGCTCGAGTCCGTCGCCGCCGAAAGACCGGAACCCGGGTCAGATCCGCATGCCGGCCGCGGCTAGGCCCCGATGCCAGCGCTGCCGGTCGTCCTCGCGCCGGAAGGGCATATGCGAATCGAGCCAGTCCATCAGCTGCCGGTCGCTGGGCTCGGGCTCGACCGGCCGCCAGATGGATTTCAGGTCCGCGCGCAGGGCCTCGACCTCCTCCTCGATCCGGGCCCGGGGCATCTTCGCGCCGACCATGTTCACGATCTTGGGCGCGCGATAGACCGGCGCGTCATCGCAGGTCTCCTCGAACAGACTGGCCGCCCGCGCGAAGTTCTGGTCGAAGGTCTCGATCACCGCCAGATCGGCGAGATATTCCCGATGGGGATAGGGATTGAGCTCCAGCGCGAGCTTCACCAGCTCCCGCCCCCGCCCGAGATCCCCGAGGAAGCCATAGCCCACCCCCGCCTCGACGAACCTGTCGGCGTTGAAGGGGTTCAGGTCGACCGCGCGATCGAAGTACTTCCGCGACAGATCCCAGGCGCTGCGCCGCAGGTGGCACCACCCCAGCAGGGTGTGGACATGGGCGTTGTTCGGGTCGAGTTCGTTGGCGCGGCGGCTCAGCGTCAGCGCCCGCGCCCGCAACGGCTCGGTGTCGTGTCCGGCGAGCGTGTGCAGGAAGTCGGTGTTGTAGAGCCGCGCCAGATGCAGCAGGGCGTTCGCCAGCCGGTCGTTCTGCTTGATCGCCTGTTCCAGCAACGCGGCGGATTGCGACGCCTCGCGAAAGGTCTTGGCGTGCCGCGCCAGGATGCGGCTGCGCCAGTAGAGGTCCACGCCGTTGCGGCTCTCGGCATTGGGCAGCCACTTCTCGATGTCGCGCTCGATCGACGGCTCTATGGCCGCAAGGGTCCGCTTGATCACCTCGTCGAGGGCGATCATGATCTCGTCGACATTGACGTTGAACGAACTGCCCCAGATCACCTCTCGATCGCCGCGATTGAGCGAAAAGATCAGCTTTATGTTTCCCGATCTCTCGATGATATTGTAGGAGAGCATATAGGATCGGGCGCCGCTTGCGCTGGCGGCATAGTCCTCGATGTGATTTATTCGGATAACGCGCAGATCGCGGAAATGGGTGAGGCCCACGCGCAGGTCGTCGGCGATGACCTGCGCCATGGCCTCCAGCGCCGGATCGCGCCCGAAGCCGTTCAGGGGCGCGACCGCGACCGTGGGCGGGTGCAGCACATCGGCCCCGACCGCGGCGGCCGCCCCTTCCGAAACCGGCGCCGCATTGGTCAGGTCCTGGAACAGATCCTGGATGTGGGCCGAGGGCTCGACCCCGTATTCCTCTTCCAGATGCCGCGTCAGCCCCTGCATCCGGCGGTGCGCCGAGGTGATCGCCCCCATGGCGACATCGGCGCGCAGGGCGTCGGCGACCACGTCCTCGGCGGCGGGATCGCGCCGCAGGTAGAGGTCCGACAGCCGCCGGACATTGGACCAGTCCTGCTGCTCGCGCAGCGTCTTGTTGCGGGCCCGCACGGCGGCGCTGATCAGGTTGGCGAAGTCCGCCCGTTCCGACGCCAGCCAGTCGTCGAACAGATCCCCGACCTCCATCGAGGGCAGCAGGGAATTGCCGCCGACATATTCCAGCGCATCCGCCAGGCTGGCGGGCTCGGCCCGCGCGATCTGGGCGCGGATGATGTCGAGGTCGCTATCCGCGTCGCTCCATTCCAGCCAGATGCGATCGCGGTCCGACTCGATCGGCAGCTTCACGCCCTCGACGGAGGCCTCCCGCAGGATTCGGTGAAGGCACTGCCGCAGGCTGGCCCGCGCCTGCTCCTCGCTGCGGTCGCTCCACAGCAACCCGGCGAGCCGCTCCCGGCTGGCGGAATGGCTCTTCGTCACCGCAAGATAGGCCAGCAGGGCGCGGCCGCGCTTGCTGCGCGGGGTCAGGTCCCTTTCGCCGGAAAAGACGCCGAACTCGCCGAACAGCCGGACCTGCGTCGTCGCCCGGACTGTCGGAACACCCTGAAACGTCTGGACCTGCATCGGCGACCCTGGCTGGCTCAACCCTTGATTGGCCATGGATCCGCTCTTTCGCAAGTCTCAAAGACCCCTCTCGGCGTCTAAGAAGCCTCTGCGAAACCTCCGGCGCGGGCGCTCTCGACCCGTTCACACTCATGAAGGCCAGGTTCACGCTGGAAAATATATCTATATATTTCAATATCTTGATTTGATTTTCACGCGTGAAACTCAGCCTCTCCCGAAGCGCTGCGGACCGGGGAAAGAGACTTTTGCAGACGTCGCCAGGAGCCGACGCACCTGCGCCGGAACTGTGGAAAATTCAGCCGGATCCCGCCGCGGAAACGCCATGCTTTCCGGACGCCCCCAAGATGCGCGCCTTCTGTCCGGATCGGCCCGCAGGCGATGCATGGTGGGCGATGACGGACTCGAACCGCCGACATCCTCGGTGTAAACGAGGCGCTCTACCAACTGAGCTAATCGCCCCCGCCCGCCTGTAGCCTCTGGGGCGCCGCGCGGCAAGCCTCGCCTCCGCTCTCGACGAACCGCAGCGTTTCGGACGATGGTGGCGGAAACGGGGCAGGACGAAGCCGAGGCGATGAGCGGCGGAATCCAGGGATCGCGCGGGGTCTTCAGAGCCTCAGGCTGAAACCGGGGGAGGCTCCGATCGACTGCCTGCGAGCCGCCTTCGACGCGGGCGGCGTCCCCGCCGGGGCCGTCCTCACCTGCGTCGGCAGTCTGACCCGGGCCGCCATCCGGCATGCGAACCGGCCGGAGACGCCCCTCTACCAGGGGCATTTCGAGATCACCTCGCTGGTCGGCACCCTCGATCCCGCCGACCAGCGTGTCCGTCGTCCGGGTTTTTGGGACATCTGAGCTGAGCGAGCATCGGAGGGCTGTGGCTCATCTGGTTCAGGTTACGGCGCTCGGCCGTGATGGCTCAAGCGGCGGCTTCGGACGGTCCGTTTCTTGATCGTCTCTCTGGCCTCAAGGATGGCTGCAGCGCGGCCGAAGTCGACGTCGGCCGGGGCCAGGTTGCCGAGGCTCTCGTGGTGGCGGCGATGGTTGTAGCGCTCGACGAAGCCCCCGACGGCGGCCTCGAGCTGGCCCGGCAGGCAGGAGGTCTCGAGCAGAACCCGGTTCTTCAGGGTCTGGCGCCGGCGCTCGATCTTGCCCTGGGTCTGCGGGTGGTTCGATGTGACGTGACCCCCGTCGCTCATCCACCTGCGACTGGAATCGTGGGTTGAGAATTGCGCCTTGGCGCAACGGTAGCAACGGGCGGCGGTGCGGAGCTTTTGAGGTGGCGCAGCGCCGGCGCCCGTTGCGGTTTCAGGGTCGCGGCGTAGGCGGCTGGCGTCATGTAGCCGATCGCCGAGTGGGGCCGCGCTGTATTGAAGTCATCGACCCAGCCGGCGACGATGGCGCGGACGTGGTTAATCGAGAAGAACAGATGCTCGTTGAGGCATTCGTCACGCATCCGCCCCAGGAAGCTCTCGGCGAAGGCGTTCTGGGTGGGCTTGCCCGGCGCGGTGTAGCGCCAGTCGAGCCCCGCCGCCTGGGTGAAGGCCAGGATCGCCGAGGAGGTGAACTCGGTGCCGTTGTCGCTGACGATCGCGCCGGACCGGCCGCGCCGGGCGATCAGCGCGGTCATCTCGCGCACCACCCTCCTGCCCGAGAGGGAGGTGTCGGGGACCGCGGCCAGGCACTCCTTGGTGACGTCGTCGATGATCGTCAGCACCCGGAAACGCCGGCCGTTCGCGAGCTGGTCGTGCACGAAGTCGGTCGACCAGCGGCTGTTGGGTCCATCCGGCTTCGGGATTGGCGTGCGTGCGACCGCGATCCGACGCCGCGACCTGCGCCGTCGCACCGTCAGGCCTTCTTCGCCGTAGAGCCGCTGGGTTTTCTTGCGGTTCACGGTCCAGCCCTCGCCGCGCAGCAGGACATGCAGGCGGCGGTAGCCGAACCGCCGCCGCTGATCCGCCAGCTCCCGCAGCCGTGCCCGCAGGGCGGCGTCGTCAGGGCGTCGGGCTCGATAGCGCGCCGAACTCCTGTCCGCGGCGATGATGCTGCACGCCCGCCGCTCGCTCACCTCGAGGCTCTCCCTCAGATGCGCGACCGCCTCCCGCTTCGCGGCGGGCGTCACCATTTTTTTGCCACGAGTTCCTTCAACCCGGCGTTGTCGAGCATCGCGTCCGCATAGAGCCGCTTCAGCTTCGCGTTCTCCTCCTCGAGCGCCCTGAGCCGCTTCGCCTCGGACACATCCATCCCGCCGAACTTCGCCTTCCAGGCATAGAACGTCGCGGCCGACATGCCATACTTGCGGCAGAACTCGGCGACCGTCGCGCCGGCCTCGCCCTCCCGCAGAACCCCGATGATCTGCTCTTCCGTGAACCTGCTTCGCTTCATCTCCGGTTCCTCTCCTGTGGTCCGGATTCCAGCTGTCCGTGGAGGAGAAACAAGGGGTCACGTCACTACCGCTGCTCGGTCATCATGCGCGCTCGGGTCGCGGAACCCGAGCTGGTCCCGAAGGAAAAGCGGACCAGGCTCTGGAACATCTTTGCCAGGTCGCAGATCCTGCCGACAGCCAGACCGAGCGCCGGGTTCGGGCATGTCCGAGCTCAACCGACCGCGAAGAAGTCCGCTGAGTAGGCCATCCGCTTTCGCATTTGGTTCGGGTTGGCGATCTGGCGGACCGCATGTTGGCCTCATCTGCTCCGGTCGCGTTTCTGTTCAAAGCATGACCTCCCTTCTTGGCAGCAGCAGTTCCGCCATCTCGCCGAAGACGAAGCCGACGCAGGGGAGAGCGCTACGGTGGCGTAAAAATGCTGCCAGGGACGCCAAGCGCCAGCAACCCGACGTTCCCCACTGCGAGGTCAAGGATGACATTCTCGCCGCCTCCGATCATCCTTCCACCAAACGCCGAATGCGGCTTTCACACCCTTTTTCGTGGCGCTTTGACCCTTAAGAACTCCCGGGCCATGGGCCGGGGGGTCGTGTGTTGGATCCATTCCAGAAAGCAATGCCTTCGTTTCGGGCGAGCGCAGGCGGCTTGCGGAATCTGACCCGCGCCGCGCAATCCGCTTCCCATGAACTTCGATCGCTTCGTGGCCCGATCCTTCATGTAGGCCAATGCCCGCATCAGAGGTCGGGAGGATCAGGGACGGGGCACTTCTTGCCTTGAGCTTCCTCGGCGCGGGCAGTAGGTAGATCCAGCTTGGGGCGTCGCCAAGCGGTAAGGCAACGGTTTTTGGTACCGTCATTCGGAGGTTCGAATCCTCCCGCCCCAGCCAGACTCTCTGAAAGTTGGCCTAAATTCAGTGACTTGCACACATGGCGTCCGGTAGCCCTCTCTTCAGCCCCCTCAAGATCTCGCGATGAAGTGCGGCGGCGGGGTCCGAGGTGAGACTGGACGGAGTGCATCGACTGCCCAGCCAGAATCCCAACGTCTTGTTTCACCCATTGGTTGGGCGCGGCGAATTTGGGCCCCTTCACGGGCCGATCTGGTAACGCGGACTATTGACCTGAGCGCTTACGCACGCTAGGGCTGGGGTGATATGTGGGCCGATCCACAACATGCTTGACTCTGTTCTCGACTCGTTCCAGCGTAGTGCTATGGAATTAGACTTGGAGATCAGAGTGGCCAAGCTCTCCCCGACTGAAGAGTTTCTGATTACCGACCCAGAGTCGCAACCCGATGTCGTCCTCGAAGTCGAGCCGGGTGTTCGTCCCTTGCAGCTACTGGAACCGTACAGTGCGGCAATAGATGTTCACTGTGCCTTTTGCTCTCAGCGCCAGCGGCACAGGCACGGCTACCTCGCCCTCCTTCCTGATGGCCGGCGGGCGCTGTGTGGAAATATCTGCGCGGAGGAATTCTTCGACAAGCAGACAGTCAGCACCTTAGACCGAAAGCGAGAGCGCCTTGCGTCAGCTCGGCGGCGCCAGCAGATGTCCGACGCGATTGTTGGGACGGCCGAGAAGCTACTACCCATCATAGATAAGGAGATTGCTCCCAACGAATGGGAAGCTGAAGCGGCCATGCTCGAACTCGGCAGGCATCTCAGTCCTGCCGTCCGGGCGCTGATCAAGGAGAGCAATGTAGTCGGCGTTGCCTTCCTCGGGCAACCATGCAGAGCATTTGGAGATGCGCGGGGTGGGATCGCATGTATTCTCCAAAAGGTTGATCAATTAACAGACCGCGAGGCGGAGCAGCTTTTGGCGAAGCGCGCAGCAGTGATTGAGCGAATCAAGCACGGTACTCATTACCTGCAAGAGGCGGTTGCATTTTTCGAGCGCGCCAACCTAGCGCGTTTCTGTGAGTGGATGCTTGCGAACAAAGAGATACACGACGTTGCGGAAATACGTCTAGCTAAGAAGCGCCTCATTGTTACCCGGCGACACGAGTGGTGCCATATCGACCTACCCGAAATCAAAGCGCCAGATTTCGAAAACATCATGCTGACGCTTGGCTGGCAAGAGACGTAGGGCTGCCTGGGTCCGCAGGTTCCGTTGGGCCGAGCACCTGGGGGTCTTCCCGGGCGCTCGATCGTCGATCGCCAGCGGACGCCTGTCAGCCCTCTCCTTCCTCTCCCTCCACAACCCGAGCCAGCGCCGTAACCGGCACCTGCTTCCCGACCAGTTCCTCGCGCAGCATCTTCCCGTCCAGGAATTCCACCAGCCCGTACTTCTCGGTCACCGCGACGAACCTCCCCTGCTGCGGCGTCCACTTCGGAAACCTCTTGAAGTGGCCCAGCGAGAATTTCTTGAGACGGCTGTGAGCCCCGGTCCCGAAGCCTTGAACTATGGCCATGTGGTCCACGATCTCGATCTCGACGCCCCGCTCCTCGGCGTAGGCCGCCAGTAGCTCAGCGGGATCGGCGGCCGGGAGGGGGGTGTTGGGCTTCTCCTGCGCCAGGGCCTTCTCCGCCCCCTCGACCCGCAGAGCGAAGACCGCGTCGATTCCGGCACCCGTCAGCACCTGCAATTCGCCCTGCTCTCCGTTGGCCCGCTCGTGGCCCCCCTCGACCAGGCCCTTCTTCGCGAGGCTGCCCACAACGGCCCGGGTGGTCTTGACCGACATCCCGGTGGCCTTGGCGATGTCGGCTACGTCGCTCCATGTGGCGTTATCGGCCTTCTCATCCTCGGCGGTGGTGTAGTTCGTCGGCCAGGCCCGCAGGACAGCGGCTTCCTTGGCGGTCAGGGCAGTCTCGGGGGTGGTGTTCATTGTCTCGTCTCCTTTTATATTGGGACGACCCAACCGACACAATAGAAGACTTCTTTCTCCGCTTGCGAGAGAAGGCATATGTTATTTGTCAAACTGCGTGAAACAATCGCCCAATTATTCTGGGTGGTTATTGAATCGCCCCCCGCCGCCCGCTCGATGAGCCACCCAGCCATCGACGCAGATTGTGCCCCTCCGGCTGATGGCCACGGGCAACGGTCCCAGGGCCGGGGCCAAGCGCCGGCAGGAGGCTCGTTATGGGATGGTGATCACGGTTGCGCGATGAGGTTGTCTCATCCTGGCGCAGGGCGGATCAGGCGCTCAGGGGGGCGGTTGACGGAGGCGGGCAGAGGCGGGCATAGTCCGATTGGGATGACGCCGCTCGCCGCGAACCGAGCCGTCATTCTGTGGGAGCTGCGCACGTAATCCGTCCCGAACCGATCGTGCCGGGGGTTGAGACCTTCCTTCGGGAAGCCCCGATAGACCAGACCAAGCGCCTCGGCGAATGGAATGGTGAAGTCGCCTTCAAATCGCAAACCTACCGAGTTGGCGCGGCAGCTCCGGTTTCGAGGAGAAGTCGGCTATGCACATGAAGCCTCAATACCTATCAGTTCACCAAGTCGCCGCCCGTCTCGGCGTGTCCAAGGCCACGTGCTGGCGTTGGTCCGCCAACGGCACCTTGCCCGCGCCGGTAAAGCTCGGGCCGAATACCACCCGGTGGCGCGTCGCGGACCTCGAAGCGATGGAGGCCGCGCGATGAGCAGCATTGCCAAAGCCGCCGAGGCGCAGCGCGAGGCCCAGAAACTCCGGGATGATGCCGTCCGGGAGTTGAGGAACTACCTCTCGGGCGAGATCGAGAAGGCCACCGGCCGGAGGAACGATAGGTTGGCCCGATGGCTCACGGCCGAGATCGCCCGCCGAGAGATGACGGCGGCGCGGGAGTAGACCTCGGCGTGGAGGCCAGGGGGCCATGGTCCCTGGTGATCTGACAGCGGGCTGAAGCCTGAAGGCTAGAGTCCGTTGTCCCCCCTCCAGCCAGAGGGGGGGCTACCAGTCGCGCCTTGGAGCCTCTGCGCCCTGCGCCTCTCATCGTCGTCGCATGATTGAGCGCGCTGGCCGATCGCCATTGTCGCAAGCCTATGAATAATAATAGTATTCTAGCAGAATCCGGCCATTATTCTGGTGCTCTGCGATGCAATCCAGGCGAAGATGCTCCTTGTGAGCGAAAATTGCCGCATCATTACTTGAGGATCACCGTTATGGAAGTCGAAACCGTGAAGAAGAAGCCGGGATGGCCAGCAGGTCGTAAGCACGATCAGGCGACCCGGGACAAGATGAGCCGGATTCAGCAGCGCAATGCCGCGCTGATCCGCAAGGCGAAGCTGATCGAGGCCGAGGAGCAGCGCCTCGCTGCGCTGGCCGAAGAGCGGCTGGCCGCCGCGAAGGCGGAAGCGGCGGCGGCGGAGGCCGAACTGGCCAAGCTCCGGCGGGGGGCGGAGTGATGGCTGCGAACATCGACATTTGCCAAGCCCCCCTGGAGGTCCCTCCGGGCGCAGAGCGCTTGGAGAATCTCGGCAGGCCGCACGGCGGATGGAGGGGCTCCTACATAATCGCCGATGGGCTGCCGAACCGGAAGTTCCGCCGGATTAAAGCCAAGCAGGATCGCAAGGCCTCGAAGCGGAGGTCCGCGGAATGACCCTCCCCAGACATGAAGAGGCCCCCGGCGGGGACAGACGCCGAGGGCCTAAGGACGTTACCGAGCCAGTGAGCATCCTCAGTATCGTCGCTCCAGCCAAGGAAGGCACGCTAAAAATGCGTGTCTTCTGCCAATTCGTTCGTGAATACTGAGGACGTATCGATGCCTCCCTACGACAATACTTCCGGCTCCGGAGCCGGTTCCGAAGACGGCGTCCCCCCGGCGGGGGGCCATGTCACCATCCGTCGGATGGACGAGTTGGCAGAGGCCAAGGCATACCTCGACCGTATCGGGGCACGCGCGACCGGTCCTTGGTCTGCCGCCATCCATACCGAATGCGACGGTTACGAGTTCGACTGGTCGTCGGTGAAGCTGGAGTACGAGGTCCACGGTCGCACGGCCTCGATCACCGAGGTCAAGTTCTGGGGCGAGGACCCCGATCTTGCGCCGACCAAGGACGAGCGCAAGGCGATCCTGGAAGCGGCGAAGCGCGTCCTCTGGCCTCGGCCGTTCCTCCGCTATGGTCTCGGTCACGACCTCCCGGACGACATGGCGGAGGCGCTCCGCACCGGCAACATCTACATCTTCCACGATGCCGAACGCGACCCGCGCAACTGCTACGTCCAGACCTACCACCCTGGAGTGGCCGGGCGCGGCAAGTACCGTTCCTGGGTCCACATCGACACGCAGGAGTGGATCTCTGGTCAGCCGAACGACCTCCCGCTCTATGGGCTGGACCAGATCGGCAAGATGGCAGAGGCCGCTGAAGGCCGGCCCGAGCGCGTCGTCATCCATGAGGGGCCCAAGGCCGCGGAGATGGTGAAGCGGTACCTCGACCCGTCCCGCGAGGACAACAGGCTCGATCATCCCTGGGCCGAGTTCCTGTCCACCAGCATCCACCTCGGCTGGCCGGGGGGTGGCAATCGCTATCGCAAGGTCGATTGGTCCCCCCTCCAGCACGCCAAGCTGAAGAACCTGCCGGTGGTGGTGGTCTCCGACCATGACGGGGTCGGTATCGAAGCGGCGGCGGCGATCGCGGAGGAGTATGTCCCGGGGTCGATCGATCGGGACGTTCGCTGGCTGAAATGGCCGGATGGGCTGGGCCTGAAGCGCGGGTTCGACCTTGCGGACCCGTGGCCTGTGGGGAGCGTACCGCCGCTGGAGGGGATGCTGAAGCGGCGGAGGTATGTTGGGGATGCGAAGGCAACCGTCCTCGGTCCGTTGACCCTGGAGGTCAGCAAGAGGCTTGGCGAGCACAGCTCGGTTTTCTCCCACGCGCAGCAGGCGACTGTCATCGTTCGTCAGGCATCCGCCATTCTAAAGGACCCAAACGACCCTGATCGCAACAGGCCCGCGATGCGGGTCCGGACCGTGGCGGCCGACCCAGAAATGCTTCGCCCCTACGTCGAAGAGGTCTCTGTATGGCGGAAGTACGACGAACGGCGCAGGGAAGGTGACAGGCTTGTCCCCGCGATGGTCCCAGACAAGCTCCTGCAGCAGCTTGTTCGTCAACAGCACCATCTCGCCCCCCTCGCCGGGGCTGTAGACTTTCCGATCATCTCGAAAGGTCGACTTCTGGCCGGGAACATCGGCTACGATCCCGACTCCTTGCTCTTCATCAATAGCCCCAAGATCGAAGTCGAAGAGTGGAGTGACCCGGAAGCGGCGCTGCACTTCCTGGAGCACGACTGGATGGGCAGGTTTCCGTTCGCCACGAGGAACGACCGCCTCCGCATGCTTACCCTGCCGCCGACCCTCATGCTCCGCCCGGCCGATATCCGGGGCGGAGCGCCGTTCTACTTCTTCGTGTCAGGGTCCGCGCAGATCGGCAAATCCTGGGCGGCGCGGTGCCTCTGCGCAGCGGTCCTCGGGTCTCCGCCGCCGGTCGCGCCTTGGCCCGAACAGCCGGAGGAGCTCAAGAAGCAGTTGCTGGCGGCGGCTCTCGAATCTCCGCCTGTGATCTTCTATGATAACGTCACCAACCGTTGGCAGGTAGGTGGCGGACCGCTCGATGGTTATGGCACGTCTGACGAGTATCAAGACCGTATACTTGGTGAGTCTAGAACCGCGACTGCGACCGCGTTGAGCCTCCTGATCTTCTCGGGGAACAACATCACGCCAAAACAGGACACGACGACTCGTTCGGTGACCGGTCGGTTGCGCATGCCGGAGCAGAAGCACCCAGACATGGACCGCGCGATGGACTTTACCATGGCGAACCGTGGGCGCATTCTCGGAGCGTACTTGTCGATCTTGAGAGTCCCCCCTGCACCGTTGCCGGATGGACTGCGGTTCGCGGATTGGGGTCGGCTTGTCGCTGGTCCGATGATGGCGGTCGCGGGCGAGCCGGACATGATCCGCGACATGGCCGAGGCCCACAAGGTTGCAGCGCACGGTGCGACCAATCTAGGCCCGGTCCTTCTTGCGATCCATCGCTTGCAGGGAGAGGGATGGCTGACGGTCACGGATATGCTGAAAGACGAACTCTGCAACGCCGCGCTGCACGAGCTGTTCCCGAAGAAGGACGGGAGCAGCAAACCTTGGACAGCAGCGGGCCTTGGTCCGAAGCTGACCGGCTACGAGGACAACAGCGCGGATGGTCTAACTCTCCGGATGGAAGAGCGGAAAAGACCGAACGGCAACCCTCTCAAAGTATACCGAGTCACCGGAGAACCCAACGAGGAAGAAGAGTTGCAGGTTCTCTGACTCTTCTCCGTAATTTCAAGGTGGAATATGGGCCCTAGAGCGTAAGTTCTGTGGCCCATATTGCTTTTTAACCCAAGAAGGCCACCCCCCCTAGCCCCCTAGCTTCCCCTAGCCTTTTAGAGCGATATCCAACCAGATGGGATCGTCTGGTGGTTAAGATATCGCGACAAAACAATAATGTAGAGCGGACGGCCCGGCTCTGCCGGGACGGATTCCGCTCTAGCCCGGGGATAGAAAATCGTGATGGAAAAAGAGGAGACGATTTCCAGACCCGGGGATGAAAATCTAGGGGAAGCTAGGGGGCTAGGGGGGCGGCCATGGATTGTACTTTCCTGCATCTATCGGGTAACTTCACGCCATGTCAACGAGTACTTTGGCGTCTTATGTCAGACCAATCGCCCCAACGCCCGGGTCCCCGCACGCCCACGACGACCCAGCCAACCGCCCGATCGCGCGGGCGCGCCCACGACAACGGCCCGACGCCCGGTTGCCCCAGCCCGCTGGCCACCCGCTGGCGCCCACGCTCCCCGGGGCGCTCGGCCCATCGCCCAGGCCCGGCCCAGCCGCCGCCCAGCGCGCTGCCAGCGCCGCCCAGGCCCAGGCCCGCCGCGCCGTCCTCCAGCCTCGCGCCACTCCGCGCGCAGAGGGGGGCGATCCGCTCCGCTACCCGTTCCCGCGCAACAGGTGCCAGGCCCCGAGGTACTCGTCCATCCAGCCGGAGGGGTAAGGATTCGGATTCGGCCTGTAGGCGTAGTCATAGTTAGGCAGGAGCCGTCGCACGGTGCTATCGCGACGAACACGGCCCCCGACCCCCGGGAGCGAAAGCCAGCTCGCGTGCGACCGCGCGATGACCTCCGCCACCTTGGCTGCGGGCATGACGTATGTCCGGGGGATTGCCTCGGCCGACGCCCCGAAGTCCACGAAGCAGTAGAACAGCCTCGCCTCGGTCAGTTGCTCGTGCTTCGGGCGCATATGCCATCCGCCGTCGGAGCCCTTCTCCAGCCGCGCCTTGACCTGGATCGCGCATAGATTCGCGCCGGAAAGGTCGGTGACGACAATGTCCATGTTCGGCACGCCCTGCGGCGCGAGCGCGGCGATGTATCCGCGCCGCAGAAGCTCGGCCATGACGTAGTGCTCGCCCGCAGCGCCGAGCAATGTTGTCTCGGACCTCTCGATTCGGTCGGCAGAATAGGTCTTGTCGGCGAGCGGAGAAGGTTCGGACATTCTGCGATTCCAATAATGCCGCTGGTGCGCCTCGCTATCTCTGCACGCCGGTTGCCGAGGCGTAAATCCCATCCGTCGGCCGCGCCATCCCACACCGCCGCCCGCTTGGCCGGGGCCAGCGCCCCCTCGTCCGCGCCGCCGGGCCCACCGCCACCAGCGCGCGCCAATCTGCGCCGTCGAGGCCCACAGAGGGGGGGTCCCCTAGGTTTTCGAAGGGCGCTTGGGCGGGTCGCTCGCCAGTGGCCCAAATACCTGATTCCTTCCTGCGGGTTCCCGGCAACTATGGCCCCTGGTTCGGGCGCCATGGCCATTCCGTCCCCCCTCCGCGCAGACCGCGGGGGCGACATAAGTACTTCTACGCGATTATCGCCAAGTTTTTCCCAATTAATCGCCACTTAATCGACGTTCTGCCCAAATATTTCTATTATAATTCCACATTAGTGCCAATTATCAAAAGAATAGATGCCTTCTCTGCCAATTCAGGCCATTCTTCCCCCCGCGGGCTCGCCCGCGAGGACAAGAGCACTGAGCACCTGAGCAACAACTATGAGAACCAAGCGTGATTTCTATCCGCGTTCTCTCGCCGCCGCTGCAAAGCGGACAGAGAAGGCGCTGTCAAAGCCGTTCAAGCAGTGGAGCATGAAACGGCTGCACTGCTACGCCGTGTCGAACCTCCGCTACGGCTACAGCCCAGAGGTCCTGTACCACCTCGCCCTCGAAGCCAAACTCATTCCACACTCCGCCGCGCAATGGCTGTCGTCCTGCTTCGAGACTGCGGCCTTCGCCGCCCAGCGAGCCGCGCGCGACACCGCCGTCCCGCAGAGCCCCGGGGGGTCTCCGCTCTGGCTGCCCGATCCCGACGAGAACCTTCTCGATCGCGCTCGTGTCGCGCTCAAACGGATCGCTACCAACCCCAACTTCTGCTTCGAGCTGGTCTCGCTTACGGATCGTCCCCGTAGCCGTCCAGCGATGCCCATCCGGTTCGGCTCGACGGTGATCACCTTCCGCCCGAGGGATGCCGCATGACCCGGGCCATGGTCACGGGCGGACGCCGCGAGGTCGGGCGGCGCGCTGTCGCGCAAGTCCTTCATGTTCACGAGCCGAAGATCACGGAGGTGATCGTCGTCGAGGGAGACGGCGGGCCTGCGGCCTTCGCCGCCGAGTACGCCCTGCGACACAAGATCAAAGTCTGCGTCGTTCCGTTCAAGACGGCCATGGAAGACGGCCAGCCGGACCTCCTTCTGATCTTCCCGGGCAAACGCTCGAACACCGCAGCGAGGCTTCGGAACCGAGCCGAGCAAACCGGTGTCCCCGTGGTCGCAGTCGCCATTGGCCCCCCGCCCGCGAGCCCGGCCCCGGGGGGCCAGCAGCGTGGCCAAGCCGCCCAGCCGGGTGGCCAGCCGTTGGCTCGGCCCGCCGCCCTGGCCCCTGGGCACGGCGGCTCGGCCGCCCAGCCGGTGGCCAGCCCCGCCGCCCCACTGCAACCATAGGAGATTGAAAAGATGACCACCGACATACGCCACGACGTAGTCCGACTGAACGACGTATCCTGGAACACGGACGCGGACGCAACCAGCCCCGGCGCTCCGATCCCGGACGCAACTTCTCTCGGCCTCTCGCGCGACGAGCGGGAGTCCATCATCGGCCAGCTTGCAACCACGCCCGAAGCCAAGGCCGCGCTCCGCACCAAGAGCGACATCTATCTGAAGACCCGGCTGGAAATTGCGGCCGAACTGGGGACGGTCTCCAAGACCAATGCTCCGACGATCGAGATCCGGGTGTCCGAAGGGGCCGCTCTGCGGAACGATGCCGCCGTTGCAGAGGCCGCGTACCGCAAATCGGTCGCCGGCATGAACGACTGGCGGAACGAGCCCAACGAGCCTGCCACCCGGGGGGACGCTGCGGCTCCGGCCCCGGCTCCCGTCCCGGTCTCGACCGGCAACGCGCGCCTCGACGCAGAAGCCGCCTACAAGCGGTCCGTCGATGGCCTGAACGCCTGGCGGAACGCCCGCTAATGGCCCGTTCGCCGATCCTCAAGGGCGATCTCGATCTCCTAATCGAGGTCGAGATCGAAGGAGCCACCAGGCCCCGCTGGTTCCGAACCGTGCGGACCAAGGACGGCGAGGCCATCCGAACCTCAGACAGCAAGAACGTGAAGGTTGAACTCAATGTCCGTTAAGTCGAAGATCGAAGAAGTCGTGGAACCCGCGACCGAAGTCGTCGCCGAAGAACCGGTGGTCGAAGTCGTCGCCGAAGAGCCGGTGGTCGAAGAGACCCCCCTGGAGGTCGAGGCTCGGGAGACGCAGGCGCTTCTCGATGCCGCTCGCGCTCAGGCTGCGCCGCTGATCACCCGGCTTGCCACGGTCGATACCGCTCTCGCCGATCTGGACTCCCAGTCCACCGCCGTGCCCGTCGAGGGGGGAGCTTCAGTTCTCCTGGACGATGAGATCGCCGCCCGGAAGGTCGCCGCCTCCAAGCGGAACGAACTGGTCATCGAGCGGACCGTTGTTCTCGAACACCTGAAGCCCATCCGGGCCGAGGTCGACAGGCTGGAGACCGTCGTCGCCGAAAAGCGTCTCGCGGCCAACAAGGCCAAGACCCTGGCAGACGGAACGGCGGCTCTTGCTCGCGTGGCAGAAGCCCGGGCGGCTCTCGACGCAGAGATCGCTGCGCTGACCCAGGTCTCCCGGTCGGCTCCGGTCCGTTGGAACATTTTGCCGGACATGCACTTCGCCGTTCAGGCCGAGATGCAGCAGATCGGCTTGACGGCCCGCAGCCTCGGCATGGCCTCGTTCTAGGTGCAGGGGGGAGCGTCCAATGGCTCGGCTCTACGTCTACACTGCGGTCTTCCTTGCCGAAGAGCGCCGCAGGACGGCCAAACGTCCCGTCCCTACGTGCGGTTTTCCGGCGAAGAAGAGGGCGCTGATCGAGCGGATGCGCCGGGCCGCGCGTCAGGATGAGGTCGTCGCCATGCCGGTGGTCGAGCCCGCGGTTGCTGCCGACCTCCCCGCCGATCCGTCCTGGCCCCCTGCCTTCCTCACCCGTTCGCTGGAGATCAAAATCTGATGTCCTCGGCGACGATCGTCCACTTCCCTGCGACCAAAGTCCCCCCGGTTCAGCGGTCCGGGGGGACCCTGCGGCCCGATCCCGCGCACCTCGCGCGGCTCCAGGCAATCGCCTTCAAGCTCGACGGTCAGTTGACCGACATGTTCATGCTCCAGGTCCTGCGCCGCGCTGGTGAAACCCGGTCGCCCGCGGAGGCCAGAAGCTACCACCCGGACGCCCTCCCGACGCTCTACGTCGCCCGGGTTCTGTCCGCTACTCTGGAGCGGATCGCCGGTCAGGAAATGACCGACGCCCAACGGGTGACCGCTACGGCCCACCTGTGGCCGATCGCGGAGGGGATCACCGCCCATTCCGACGAGGCCGTTCCCCACGCCCTTGCGGCGACCATCGCCCACTTCATCCGGCTCAACCTTCCGCAGGAGGCCCCCCATGATCGTCCGTGAACTCCTGACCCTCTTGGGGTTCAAAGCCGACCCGTCCGGGGCCAAGGCATACGAGGACCGGCTGAAGGAGACCCAGCGCCGGGCCGAGACGACTACCAATGCCATGGCGCGTGGTTGGACGCGGGTCGGCCGGGCGATCGACGTTGGCCTCGACCGGGCCGATCGTGGCCTCGGAGTCATGCAGTCCCACGTGCAAGGCGTCGCCGACAGCCTCGGCGGTCTGGCTGGCGCGCTGGGGGGAGCCTTGGGCTTCGCCGGCTTCGCGGAGCTGACCAGCCGCATGACCGACTTCCAGTCACGGTTGGAGAACGCGGTCGAGGGGACCGGCGTCGTTGCCGATCAACTCCGCAAGCGCCTCCTCCAGGCGGCCAACGACACCCGCACGTCGATGGACCAGACGACCGACGCCTTCCTCCAGATGAAGCCCGCCCTGTCCGAGATGGGCGTGGAGCTGGACGCTCAGGTCAACCTGCTCACGGCGATGTCCGATGCGATGCGGGTCGGCGGCATCACAGGCGAGAAGGCCGCGACCGCCTTCATGTGGCTGAATCGTTCGCTGTCGACGGGCAAGATGTCCGGGGAGGCCTTCACCGGGCTCATGGAGAGCGCCGACGACGTGCTCGTCGGCCTCCAGAAGAGCCTCGGCCTGACGACTGCCGAATTCCAGGAGCTTGGCCGCGGGGGGAAGATCACCTCCCAGATGCTCGTCGACTATTTCCGGCAGAACGGACCTGAGCTTCGCCGGAAGGCCGCGGAGATGCCGACGACGATCGCCGGGGCTTTCACGGTCCTGCGCAACAGCGTCGAGGACTACATCTTCTATGCCGACAAGGCCGCGGGGGCGTCCAGCCGCTTCGCCAAGGCCATCATGTGGTTTGCGGAGCGGCCCGCCATCCTGGGTTCCGCGGCGATCGGCGCGCTGGCCCTCGGGCTCGCAGCCATGGCTGCACAGGCTCTCGCGACGACCATCACCGTGGTTCAGGGCGCGGTGAAGATGATCAAATGGCTTCGGGCGCTCCGGACAGCGCAGATCGCCGCCGCGCTGACCAACCCGTGGCTGCTGCTCGCCGCTGCGATCGCCGCTGTCGGCATCGCCGTGCAGGACGCCTATGTCTGGATGAAGGGCGGCGAAAGCGTTATCGGCCGGTGGCTCGGTCCTTGGTCGGAGTTCGCCGCCCGGATCAGCGCCGAGTGGGATGCCGCCTGGACGAACGTCAAGGCTGGGTTCGCCAATATCAGCGACGCTTGGTCCGACCTGATGGGTGCGTTCAGCAACGCCGCCAACGCGATCGGCGACTGGCTCTCGCCCATCCTCGATCCGGTGACGGCGGCGATCGACGCGGTCTTCGGCGGAGGGGGGACGCTTTCGACGGCCATTCTCGCGGCCTTCCCGGTGGCGATCGCCCTGGCGCTCTGGGAAAAGCTTTGGGGTGCCCTGCCGCAAACCGTCCGGGACCGGGTCCAGGGAATCTTCGCCCCCCTGGAGGCTGCGTGGGACTCTGCGGTCGGCTTCCTGCAAGAGAAGTGGGACGGTTTCTGGGGCGGTGTTGGATCGGCTATCTCCGGCATCGCGACCCGGATCGGAAACGCCTTCTCCGGGGCGGCGGCGGAAGGTCAGCAGTATTCGCCTGACGCCATGGCTGCGCGTCATCGAGCGGCGACGGGTCAGCAGTCGCCCATCGGCCCGGATGGGAGTCTCCAGCCGGTCATCCCTCAGTACGCCCGCGGAACGCCAAGCGCCGCCACCGGCGTGGCGCTGGTCGGCGAGGAGGGGCCGGAACTGGTGCGGTTCCGTGGTGGCGAGGAGGTCGTGCCCGCTGACCGGACGCAGGGCATCCTTGGCCGGCTGGCCGCCCGGGCGAATGACTTCGTTGACCGGATCGCCGACTTCGGGCCTGGGCTGGCGGCCGGCTTAGCGGCCGGCGTCTCGCCGTTCGTCATGGGCCAGATGGCGGACTTCGCCGTGGCCGGTCAGGTGGCTCCCCCTGCGCTGTCGAGGGGTGCAGGGGGGATCACCATCGGGACGATCAACGCCCCGTCGAGCGTCACCATCGAACGCGGCGCAATCCCTGCCGGCCTGTCCGAAGAACGCGTTGCTCAGCTGGTGACAGATAAAATGTCCCGTGTCGCTCGGCAAGTTCTCGCGTCTGAGCTTTCTTCGGCTCAGAGCCACTTCGCCAACCCGGAGGCATAGCTTTATGCGCAAGTTGTTCGCCCCCCGTGTCTCCGCCGAGGCCGACCGCGCTTGGCTCGACAAACATCCCGCGCTGGAAGAGGTCGTGCGCAAGGTTCGGGCGACGCGGGTCATGGTTCGAGAGCCCGCCGATCCCATCGGTCTCGTCCAGCGCGCTATGGCCCTCGAAGCGGTCGGCATGCCGAAGAACAGGGCCGTTTGGAGAGCCGCGTTGGAGTTCAACCTGACCTCCGCGGAGGATGCCGAGCGGGTCGCGCGCATGGTCGGCTTCGACTATCCGGCGCTGCCCACCGCTATGAGCGATGCGCGTCGGGCGCTCAGGACGCTCCAGAGAGAACCGTACGCGGACGCGTCCCGGCGGGCGCTCCTTGCAGCCACGACCGAAACCGCGGCGCTGGTCGAGGGGGGAGAGCGCTGACATGCGGGTTGGAGATATCGCCGAGGTCCTGGTCTTCGGGCTTTTCGCGGGCGCGGTGCTGCTAGTGCTGTTGACGTAGGTCTTTAGGCGGGCGCTTGGGCGGGTCGAATGGGCCGCGTCGGGAAGGCCGGGGAAGCACCCACCTTTCCCGCGGCTATGGCCCCCCGCGGAGGCGCCAGAGGGCCAGGGCCATGGGCGGGGGGCCCAGGCGGGCGCGCCCGCTCGGCCGGAGCGCCAAGATTTGCGATGGAGAATCCGAGTGACGATCGAAGAACAGGAGGATGGCCTCCGCAGATTCTTTCGGACAGCCTCCCGGGCCGGCAGTCGTCGAGCCATCGCGGCACGGGGGGCGCTTCTGTATCGCGATCTACCCGTGCGGGCGATCGTCGCCTTGGCCCGCGAGACGGGGGTTCTAGGCGACGCCGCGGGCATCGTAGTTGAGGCTCGCCAAGTCGCAGACCTGCTGCCCACGCTGGATATGGCGGAAGGCGAGGACTCGGTTCGCCTCGCGCTGCGCGTTCTGGAGCTTAGGGATGGTGGGCAGTCCAGGCGGCGGGCGGTATGGCGAGCCGTGCTTGAGCGCCCTCAGGTGCCGATTGAGGAGGCTGTCGCGACGATCAACGCAGTACTGCGCCTCGGAGGCGGCAAGTGTGACGTCGTGACTGATATTCGCCATGTGCTCGACCTGGCGCAGGTTGCGCGGAAATTCGAGGCGGACCTTATTACCGCAGGCGGGATGGACGAGCTCCGGCGTCGGGCTCGGACAGGGGCTTTGGAGGGCGGGCCCACTCTCCTCTGCCATGGAACGCGTCCAGCGCCCGTTGCGCCGATCGGTTGATCCCTTGCTGCATCTCCTGGTGGCGGCGCTCGGCCTCCACCAGCGACATCACGCGCCGACGTAGAGCGGCCCACAGGCTACCCATCGCATCCCCCCTCGCACCCCGGGGGGAGTGTGGCCTGCAGAGAAGATGTTCACAGCCTGTTCTGGCGGAGGGTGTTGATAGCCGTTAACCATGCCTGCCCAATTGACTGGCATCGGAATGGCTCCTCTATTTCCGCTTGCTTGCGGATGCCTTCGGCGTGGCATCGATAACTACGATCTCGGATGCTTCTTCTCCCGCATCCTGACGCTCCTTCTGGATTTTCCTGATGGCGGTCAGTTTCGGCGCCAAGTGATCTCCGTAGTCGATCACAACAAATATTCCGTAGTTTGTGCGAGCTGCATCTTTATATATTTCCAATTGCCTCTCGTATCCATGGACTACCTGACCGCCAGATCGTTTCATTTCGACCAAAACGCGGGCATTGTATCCGACGGAGAACTTGAAGTCGATCGGCCCGCCGCCCATGTGGGCTTCTGGAGATATATCGATATTATTTGCACGGCAGAAGCAATCGGCAATTGCATAGTAGATAAGCTGCGCTGCCCGCTCTTTCTTGGGCTTGCTATCGACCCAGAGTTCTTCCCAGAGATTTCCCTTCTCCACATGGTGCTTGAACATCTCGATGGTCTCCATGACAATTCGCTTGACTTCAATTGGCCCTATGGAGGCGTCGAATTTATTAACAGAAAGAAACGCTTTGAGATCGGAGTTTAGTATGGATCTTAGTTTGTAGTATCCGAGTATGTCTTGTGCTGGATCATAATAATTTGCGGCCTCCTTCATGGCCTGAACAAATTCGTTCATGGTTTCATCTGATTGCATGGTCGCACGTCTAAGAGCTGACTTCCGCTCGGCTACCGTGGGCTTCGCAATGCCAGCCAGGAATACGTTCACTCGGTCACGAATGGCCCGATTTTCTTGCGCCGCGTCAAACACCTCTGACCAATCCTGAGCCATTGGCAGGTCACGTACGATGTCTCTTGGCACAAGAACCATTGCGCGCATCCGTCCGCTTTGTGCTTTGAAGTGGGGTAATTCGAAGTTGGGCGAAGCATTTGATTTTTTGACAGCAATACCATTGGCTAGGCAAAAATCTCTTGTGATCTGAGCTAGCTGAGGGAAGATGATGCGAGAGGTCAAATCGCTGATCGTGTCGGGTCCAACATTTTCCTCAAAGAATCCCATAAGTGAGATCATTTCAGGATCAGTTTCGCCTAACTGCACAACCTCCTTGGAAGTGCGCAAAATCGTGTCTCGCAGCTCTTCAGGTCGTGAAGTGCCATCACGATCCCCTTTGCCATAGCCCAAACCGTTGAACGGCGCTTCGGTGAGTTCAAGAAGGCGCTGCGCACCTCTCCAAGGCGCATCCCCCTCCCTCGCGCTGATCGCAAGTAAGCGGAAGACATTGCTAAAATGGTCCCGCAAAGCAGTGTGCGCCTCAACTTTGATCAGCGGAATGGCACACTTCTCTAGCAGGATCGGATCGATGAAAAGCTGCGTGTCCACGTCAAGAAACGGGTCTATCAACCCTGCTTCTGATAGAACTTCTGGGTTAATGCCGAAATGCTTTGAGAAAAGTGTCGGGTCAGAGAAAGCCTTCATAAAGCCCCCGGTGTCACTGGATGCAGTGTGATCTTATTAGGAGATTTGATGTTTGTGAACTTCTGGAATCAACGCCTTCGCAGCAGTAGGGCCGAGCGGCTGCTTCGGGCGCGCTGCATTGTCAGAGAATACGCTATTGGAAAGCGGCCTGGGCCCTGTATGAACAATGCTTATCGATGGTACTTGCACGTAAGCCACCCCGCCCACGCCTCCATCATCTCCAGTCGTCTCTCAAACATCGCCCCCCGCGCATAGGCCCCTTCCGTCCCTCCAACGATGTGCGCCAGCGCCGCCTCCGCCACCTCCCTGGGAAACTCCGTGTGGTCCTGAGCCCAGGTCCTGAACGTCGCTCGCAGGCCATGTGGGACCGCGGGCCGCTTCGACACTGGGTCGATCCAGCCGCGGTTGTCCTCCTTCAACCGGGCCTCGTGCATCCGCTTCATGGCGGCGCTGAGCGTCATGTCGGACATGACCAGCCCTCGGGGGGAAGGGAAGACCAGTGCCTCCCCCTCCACAGCCAGCCCGCGTTCCTCGCACCGCGCCCGCGCGCCCTCCAGCACGGCGACCGCGGCCTCCGTCAGCGGCACCCGATGATCGCGCTTCATCTTCATTTTGGCGGCCGGGATGGTGATGGCCTTGGCGTCCAGATCGACCTCGCCCCAGACTAGGTTCCGAATCTCGCCAGAGCGGCATGCGGTCAGTGCCGTCAGCTCAAGGGCGCGCGCTGCCTCGCCCCCTGCCTGCCGCAGCGCGGCGAACCAGAGGGGGGCGTCGGCGACCGATAGGGCGGGCTGGTTCGTGACCACCTTGCCCGACTTCGGCAGCAGCTCCGAGAGGGCACCCTTCCAGAGCGCTGGGTTGGCCGCGGTGCGCAGCTCCTTCACGATGGCAAAGGCGAATATGCTTTCCAGCTTGGCCCTGGTCCGCATGCCGGTCTCGGGTTTCTCGCGCCAGAGCGGGAGGAGGACATCATGAATCTCCTGGACCGTGATCTCCGATACCGGCCGCGATCCCAGGGTCGGGAGAACGTGGATGCGCAGCGAGGCATACCACTGGAGCCGATTCTTCTCGCTCGCCAGACTCTCCAGTCGTCCGGCCTCCCGGAACATCTCCACGGTCTGTCCCAAGGTTGTGGCGTGGGCGGTCCGCGTCCTAATTTCCGCTCGTTGGGCTTTGCGCTCTTCCACCGGATCACCACCAGCCTTTACAGCGGCCACGAGTTCCGAGCCCCGGGTGCGCGCCGCCGCCAAGGTCACCTCAGGGTATGGCCCAAGGCCCAGCTCTCTCCGCCGCCCAGTCTGGGGGGAGACGTAGCGTAGAATCCAGCTCTTGCTCCCGGTTGGGGTGATCTGGAGCACGAGCCCCGCGCATCCCCCTACGGAGTGCTGGCCTGACCTCTCCAGCCGCCGGACTTGTAGCTCCTTCAGCACGTCAGCGCGCTTTGGCATATGCACTCACCCCCTCACCAGCCCGCCGTAGATCTTGCGACTGGACGTGACGGTACTTTGCCCGGAGAGCCGGGGTGGCGCACTATCTAACTGTCAGATATGGGGAAAAATCGGAGAGTCGCGACGCGATGGACTGGGGCGAGCCAGTATTATGGCTCCTCCCGCCCCAGCCAAGCCTTGATTCTGTTGAGAATCTTGGAGTTTGAGGCAGTCGATGCGGAGCGTCGCCCAAAAGGGACGCCCAAGTGCACCCCCAAACCGCCTACGTTCGCCGGCGCGGCGACTCCTTCTCCTTCCGGCGCCGGCCGCCGGTTCACCCCTCGTTAGCCCATCGCGGGAACAATACGCGGCCGCACCTGACCGTCGCCCTCTGGACCCGCGATCCCCGGGAGGCGGCGCGCCGGGCAGCGCGGTTGAACGTCATCGCGGAGGCGGGCTGGGCGGTGGGACTGTCGGAGTCGGACATGCTCGGGCTGCTGAAGGTCGTAGCCCATCTCGGCGCGCAGCTCCCCGACATGCCGCCGGCGCAGCGCGTCGAGGCGGAGCGCCGGATCGACGACGAGGCCCGTAAGGCCATCGCCGGCCAGCCGCACCGGCTGGACGATCCCGAGTTCCTTGAACCGCGCCGGGTTTGCCGGAGGCTCCCACTCCTGAGTAGGATGGAGCATCATGAGCAAGACGACGAACAAGTTTTCCCCTGAGGTTCGCGAGCGGGCGGTTCGGCTGGTCCTCGAGAGCGAAGGCCAGCACGGGTCTCGCTGGCAGGCGATCCTGTCAATTTCGGCGAAGATCGGCTGTTCGGGACAGACGCTGAACGAATGGGTGAAGAGGGCCGAGGTCGACAGCGGCAGGCGTGCGGGCATTCCGGCCGAGATGGCCGAGAGGATGAAGGCGCTCGAGCGGGAGAACCGCGAGCTGCGCCAGGCCAACGAGATCCTGCGCAAGGCAAGCGCGTATTTTGCGATGGCGGAGCTCGACCGCCGGTCGAAGTGATGGTGTCGTTCATCGACGCGCATCGGGATGCACACGGGGTCGAGCCGATCTGCAGGGTCCTGCCGATTGCCCCTTCCACCTATCATGATCGTCTTGTGAAGCGGGCCGATCCAGCTCGGCTGTCGGATCGTGCCCGACGGGATGAGGCGCTGCGGCCCGAGGTCCTGCGCGTGTTCGAGGAGAACTGGCGGGTCTATGGCGTGCGCAAGGTCTGGAGGCAGCTCGGCCGCGAGGGTTTCGACATTGCCCGTTGCACCGTCGCGCGGCTGATGAAGAGCATGGGTATTCAAGGCATTATTCGGGGCAAGCCGCACAGGACGACGATCCCTGACAAGAAGTCGCCGTGCCCACAGGACCAGGTGAGCCGCCAGTTTCGCGTGCCGGCGCCGAACATGCTGTGGGTGAGCGACTTCACCTATGTCGCCACCTGGAAGGGCTTCGCCTACGTCGCCTTCGTCATCGACGCCTACGCCCGCAAGATCGTCGGCTGGCGCGTCAGCACCTCGGCCCATGCGGGGTTCGTGCTCGATGCCCTGGAACAGGCGGTCCACGATCGGCGCCCGGCCAAGGGCGCGGGGTTGGTCCATCATAGCGACCGCGGATCGCAATACCTGAGCATTCGCTACAGCGAGCGGCTGGCGGAAGCCGGCATCGAGCCCTCCGTCGGCAGTGTCGGGGACAGCTACGACAATGCCCTGGCAGAGACCATCAATGGCCTCTTCAAGGCCGAAGTCATTCATCGGCGTGGCCAATGGCGCAGCTTCGAGGCGGTGGAATACGCGACCCTCGAATGGGTCGACTGGTTCAACAACCGCCGCCTGCTGGAGCCGATTGGAAACGTCCCGCCCGCAGAGGCTGAGAGGAACTTCTACGCAGCTCTGGAAACCAAAGCCATGGCCGCGTAGCTAACGAAAGTCAGCCTCCGGCAAACCCGGCGCGGTTCAGAGAGCTGCTTCGCGGTGATCGACGCCGCTCCCGGCCTCGTCGACCTCGCGGCGATCAATCCGCACTCCGCGCACGCCACATCCTTCGCGGCCTTCTACTGGCCGTGGCTCGAGGTGGTCAATCCCGCGAGCGGCGCGCGGCGGCTGGTGCCGCCCGGCGGCCATGTCTGCGGCGTCTACGCTCGCACCGACACCAGGCGTGGCGTCTGGCGGGCGCCGGCCGGCAGCGATGGCCAGATCCCGGGCGCGGTCGGCCTCGAGCTCGAGGTCGGCCAGAGCATGGTCGATGCGCTGAACCCCCGCGGGGTCAACACCATCCGCCGCTTTCCGGACCAGGGCATCGTGATCTGGGGCGCGCGGACCCTGTCGGAGGACAGCCTCTGGAAGTACGTCAACGTCCGCCGGCTGTTAATCTACATCAAGCAATCGATCGATCGCGGCACGGACTGCGTGGTGTTCGGGCCGAACGGCCCGCTGCTCTGGGCGGCGGTCCGGCGCTGGGTCGAGAACTTCCTGCTCCAGACCTTCCGCCAGGGCGCCCTGGCCGGGGCGACGGCGGAGGAGGCCTTCTACGTGCGGGTCGGCGCCGGCGAAACCATGACGCAGGATGACATCGAAAACGGCCGCCTGATCGTCGAGATCGGCGTCGCCGCGGTGCGTCCCGTCGAGTTCGTCATCTTCCGCACCTTCGGCCAGGCCGAAGGCGGCGACGCGCCGCCCGGAACGATGGAGTATTTCTATGGAAGAGATGGAGCAAGCACATCATGAACTCGATCGCTTGGAGAGCATCATCACCCGTCATGAGGGTTTTATCTTGACCATGCGCAGCTGGCTACTGGCAATCATCGGCGGTTTGCTCGCCGCCTACTACACCGACAACGTCTCGATGAGCAAACCACTGCTGGGCGGCGCGCTGATGGCGATCGCCATGCTGTTCCTGGTGGTCGAGCTGAAGCACGTCAACCTTATCGAGGCCCTGGTGGAGCTGGAACTGATCTCGACGCGCTTATCTTGATGGCGCGGCGCGACGGAACGCCAGCCGGCTGGTACGACGCCCCAAAGGTCAGTATCACCGCCCAGGACGGCGCGAACAGACGCTTGCCAAGAGGCGGCATGACGCGGACGCTCAACCTCCCCTTCTACGCCGTGGTGGGGCTGGTGGTGCTGGGAACCACGCTGTCGCTTCCGGGCAAGCGACCGCCGCGCCTCCGGTCGCCCTGGCGGCTCAGCCGGCGCGTTAGCGACCGCCCGCCAGCGCGAGCGCCCGGTCGGGGCAGACCACCTCGGAGAAGGGCAGGAGCGGCGTCTCCGACGGGGGCGAGGTGGCGAAGCCCTCGAACTGCGCCTCTGCGACGGCGGCGGTCGTGCCGGTCCGGGCGGCGCGGGCGGCGACGCGTTCGAAAAGGGTCGCGAGCCACGCCGAGCAGACGACGACGACCCGCCGGTGCTCGGGGAAGAGCGCCGCCACCGCGGAGCGCCGCTCGGGCGTCAGGTTAGTGCGGTCGAAGACGACGTCGGTGCTGGTGGTGCCGTCGTCGCGTGCCGCTGACGCCGGTCTATCGCTCCACGACGCTTTCGGCGACCTCGCAGAGCAAAGTCTGGCCCTGAGCGAGCAGATCCCGCGCGCTGGCCTGAGTTCGATAGTGGAGCGCCGTCCGGGGGTCGTATTGCCCGCACATCGCTAGGGCCGCCTCGACCGACCGCGCCTTCCCGGTCGCCGCACAGTGGTCGAGCCACAGGGTGCGCATGATCCCGATCCCCGCGCCGAGGTAGCGGCGCGATTGCTTCGTCGCCCAGTCGTCGTGCATCGGCGATCCGTCTCGCTCCGCCAGCAGAGGGCGTCCCTCGGCCCTCTTGTACATGCCCCAAAGGCGGCTCTCGTCGGCGCCGAGCAGGACAGCACCATCGAGAAAGGGAGTGCAGATGTCCCAAAGTCGACCGGCGATTTTGTAGTTGTTCTTCCGGGTCAGAAGATAGAGAGCCCACCCCTCGGAGTCGCGCCGGAGGTGCTGCCCGATGATGAGCCGCCGAACATCGAAAGGACGAAGCGGACGGGCAATCACGAACGCGAACAGGGCGGCGCGGACCCAGTTAAGGTGCCGCTCCGACGTGTCGGCCTCGAGAGGGGCGGCCTGATAGAGCGTGAGCGCCGTCCGTGCGACGTCTTCCAGCATCAGCCCCGACTGATGCAGGAAGCGTTCCTTGCGTTTGCCCGCCAGCGCTGCTTGGCGGTTATGGAAGCGGGCTTCTGCGCGTATAGCGTCGCAAATGGCCTCCGGTGCCTCGCTATAGGTGGCGAACCTCAGAAGTCTTCCAAGCACGATGCCGATGGTGCTGGACGCGAGTCCGCGCGCCATCATTTCTCGCACCTCGGCGGTCAGTGCGGGGATGGACAGCTCCATGGAGAGGCCGTTCGCCTGCGCCGAGAAGGCGAGTTGCCGGAGGTTCTTCTCGATTCCGTCGACGATCGGCGCTGCCGGCGCTGCGCAACCCCGGCGGACACCAGCCCGCATGTCGCGCAGCGTGTCGTGCCACTCCAGCGGTAGGGCCGACGACGGAATCGAGAGGCGCAGAACCGGCGCTGGGTGAGCCTTGCCGGGCACGGTCGCCCGGTGGTGCATGAGAAGCGCGGCCGACAACGCTGGAAGGTCCGGATGTTCCGGCGCAATGGCTTGGACCGTCCGGACGAGGAGTGAGATCGGTCCGCGCGACCCGGACGCCGGAAAGAAAGACAGAGCCTCGCTGCCCGAAAGCAGCTCCGTCGTCCGATCCATGGTGCCGAGGAGCCAGCGGTCGAGCAGGCGCACACCGTGCCCCGTCACACGCCCGTCGGCGACGGCGTCTTCGGCCGCCAGCCGAAGGGCGCGCCAGTGCGCGCGCCGTAGAAGGTCTGCGAGCTTCGGCACGGACTTACCCACGGCGCGCCTCCCGCAGAATGGTGGCGGCGGTCGGCACCAGGCCCTGGGCATCGGCGATCAGCTTCTCGCGGTCGAGCCAGGCGTAGGTCTTCTCGACTGTCGCCACCGTGTCGCCGAGCAGCGCCGCGATCAGGACGATCCTCTCCGGGTGCCGGTTGATCAGGATGGACGCGATCGTGTGCCGGGCCTGGTGCGGTCGCATCGGGAACCCGGCGGCCGCAGTCTCGAGCATCATCCAGTTCCGCAACGTCGCCGTGGTGACCGCGCCGCCCTCTCCCGGGAAGAGCGCGTCCCCCTCCATGAGCTTGAGATGTCCACGCGGACCCTGGACCATGCGCGGGCGGACGGCGTCGAGATACCATTCGATGAGCGCCCAGCTGTCGCGGCTGCCCGCGTTCTGCAGGAGCGCCCTGATCTCCTTCCTGTTCTTCACGTGACGCGCAGGAATCAGCAGCTCGGCCATTCGGCCGGAGGATGGTTCGGAGAGCCACCGCTTCTTCCCCCTGAACGGAATGGCGGCGAGGTTGCTGATCCGGATAGGCGCGATCCGGATCAGGATGAGAAGCGCGACGGCGCAGGCGCCGGCGCGGATCGCGGTCTGGCGCTCTGTCGGAGTCAGTTCCTCCCAGCGGTCCAAGAGGGCCTGCGCCTTGTCCTTCAGCGTCCACGGCAGCTGAAAGGATGTGGCCTGACGAGAGGGCGAGGCGATCACGGCCTTGCAGAAGGCGACATTGTCGGGCGTCATCCCAACGAGGGCTGCGAAGATCCTGTCCTCCAGCATCTCCGTGATGGCTTTCACCGCGATGGCGCAGTCCAGGTCATCGAAGAGGGTCCGCAGGCGGAGGAGGTAGGACTGCAACGACCGAAGCGCCAGACGCGGCGGCGCAGTCATGTCCGCGGGTTCGCCGTCCTCATCGTACGCTTCGAGAACCGACCGCGCCGCCGCCACGATCCAGTCGGGCCGGGCGAGATCGCGAACACCGGACAGCATCGACGGGGTGACGAGACCGAGCTCCACGACCGTGTCGATGTACCAGAACAGGGCGCAGTCGAACTGTTCCATATAGTTGTCGGATTTTGGGTCGACGCTTCCTGTAAGTGGCGTCGGCGTGCCTCGCTGGTAGGCGGTCCGCCAATTGGTGAACTCGGCGAGGACCGACGCCGACAACTCTGCCCGACGCTCCCGGCCACGCCTCCGCAGCGGGAGCGGGCTGACCGGCGCCGCCGGCAGCAGGTGTGCCACATCCGCCAGGACATGCATCCGATCGAGGGTTCGGGCGGCGCGCCCGATCAGGACCTTCTGGTTCGGGGTGACGGCGTAAGTGTCGCGCAGACGCACGAGGACCTTCGTGGGGATCTGCGACGGCTCCAGGCCCTCGCGCCGCGCATAGTCGGCGATGCTCGCGAGGCCGATCCGCAGCCGGGGATGGAAGGGCTTCCCCTTCCGCGGGCTGGCCACCGCGCCGAAGGCCGCCAGCAGCTCGGTCCAGCCGTCCTCCCGTGCCCGCCGGTTTACCGCCGCCGCTCGTGCGCCGGTGGCCTGGGCGATGACGCCCCGGATGTTGGAACGCCAATCGCGGAACTGCTCGGCGCTGGTGAAGTGGGTGAGCGGGTAGGTCTTGACCTTGCCGCGGCCCCAACGGGCTTCGAACAGAGCGACATCCGCCGGGATGTGCTCGGCCGGAACGTCGTAGATGGCCGCGCAGCGACGCAGCGAGCCGAGCACCTTACGACGGTTGGCGTCGGAGTAGTCGAGATCGCCTGGGGCGATCGAAGTGATGACGTCTGAGATGAACATGGATACTCCCCTTGTCTCTCAAGATCGTCACCAAAAATATTGGCCTGTTCTGGAGAGACGAATCTGATTTCGTCAGTTTGGTTCGGTGGTTTAGTTCGGCGGCGGGTTCCGCAATTTGACCGTCCGTCGGCTTGTCACGCCGCGGTAGAAGGGTGACCAGACTGGGTTTGAAGTGTGCATGGTGGGGCTTCCGTTGGGGTTGCTTCGAGACGGTGGAGAAGTGGCCGTGGTGAGGCGTTTTGGCCGTTGTTTCAGGATTTTGGCGGGAAGTGAGGCGAAGGCCTTCGCCTCACACGTCCGGTGCTTCAGGGACTGGCCGGTGGTTCCGGATCGGAGGCCCGGGACCGCCTCACAGGGCGCTTCCCGGCCCTGATTTCGAGCTCGTCGGCGACATCAGCGGGCCGCACACGGCGCACGTGCGCGGCGAGCTGGATCACCGGCCATCGGCTCTCCGCGAGATCTCGGCGGAGCGTGCACGACGCGACCTCAGGAAACGTCTCGCCGAGGTCTTTCGGCGTCAGGAGTGGTTTGCGGTAGGCCTCCCAGAGGGCCGGCGCGACATTCGGCGCGCCTTCGATCCGCCAGATGTCCTGCCATCGGTAGGTCGGCCGCGGGCGGAGGTGGGTATCCTGCACGCCACGCGCGAGGCAGATCTTCTTGGCGGTGGTCGATGAGACCTTCCAATGGCGCGCCAGATCAGCCTGGGTGACGATTCCCGGACCTTGGCGACTGCTGGCGCTGGTGATGGCTGGCGACATGACGGACTCCTCGTTGGACGAGGAGGTCGGTTCGTTCGAGAAAGCTCGGAAGGAATCTGCGTGTTCGGGATCACCGCCGACCCTGAACGGCTGGCCACTGCTGGTGCGGTAATCCAGGAGAGGTCACAAAGAGGGTCCTTGCTACTCCGCGCATCCTACGGTCACGCGCCTCACGTCAGTACGTAAGACCGAAGCGGTTGTGCGCGGCCCGGTTGGTGCCGGCGGGCAGGGCCTTGGTTAGCGGACGCAACATACCGTTGCTCCGGAGAGCAGGTTGGTTCTCGGCGACTGCGGGCGAACGGCGAACGTCGCGTTGGCTGATGCAATGGGACAATTTCGCCATCACGGAAGAATGGCCGATCGGTTGAAGAGGGCGGAGAACGGTCATTCGCAGAGAAGTTCTCCAATCGAAGAATCCGCCGAAAGCGGCCGTTGAGTTCTCTTGCGAGCAGGGCGAGTCGAGAGAAGGCCAGGGCCTCCACGTGAACACCGCTACCAGCGGCCGCGGCAAGGAGTGCGAGCTCAAGTGGCCCGGCGGGAGCAGGAGGCCCTCAGCGGGTCGCAGGCGGATTTTGACGGGAAGTCCGTTGGTAGCGGGCGCGGCGAGAAGCTGCAGCGCCGGATGAGATTGAGGTCGGCGTTGACGCCTGGGATCACTTCGGTCGGTAAGATCAGAACGTGAATTTGGTGCCGAAGGTGCCGACGGTGATGTTCTTCAGGTCCGGTTCCTCCGGCTGGTCGAGTTCGTACCAGCGGAGCTGGGCGTAGAGGTCGATGCCGAAGCGGTCGATCTTCTGTACCGCGGCGAGGCCGAAGGAGGTTCCGTCGACCCCGTCCGACGAGATGTTCTTGCCCTTGGTGTAGTCGAAGCCGAAGCCGGTCTCGCCAAGCGGGGTCAGGCTCGTGTCCCAGCCGACCTTGGCGTAGAAGTTCGACGGGTCGTCGCCCGCGTCGAGCTTGTAGCCGCCAGTCGAGAGGGTGAGGCTGATGCCGACGGGATCGTACTTGACCGATCCGGAGGCGGCGTAGGCGTAGTCGACCGCGTCGTCCTCGGTGTTGTAGACCGACGCCGCGGCCAGCAACGTGAAGTCGCCCACCGTCCAGCCCGACCAGTCGCCATAGTCGCCGCCGAGGGTGACGGCGGCCGCCCACTGGTCGTCCTGGCCGTAGGAGACCGAGCCCTGCACAGGGCCGAACATCGGGCTGTCGTAGCGGAGGCGCGCGAGACGGTCACCGTCGAAGTCATAGAAGGCGTCGCCGACGGTCACGTCGCTGTAGTCGGCGCCGTTCGTGAAGATGATGCCGCCCGCGATGTCGGCGACGCCTGCATACATGATCGGCCCGGCGACCAGCGAGAGATCGTACTCGGCGGTGTCGTCGGCCGCGGAAGAGCCCTTGCCGAGCGCAAGCCGGCCGTAGCGGTCGTCGCGAAAGGTCACTTCGGCGCGGCGGACGTTGAAATCGGCGTCGGTCTGCGATGTGAGCTGGCTCACATCGTAGGAGTTGTTCGGGCTCGCCCCGATCTCGAGCGTCGCCCCGATGGAGGTGGCGCCGAGCGGCGCGTCGGCGTCGAGGCGGAAGCGGGTGCCGGAGGTGTCGTTGTCGACGATGAAGACGTCGGTCGAAATGCCGTCGTCCACGATGTTGAAGGCGGGGTTGATCTGGCCCGACAGGGTCAGCGACCGGCCGCTCTTGTCGACCCAGGTGAAGCCTTCGGCGACCATCTGCGCAGCGGTGCGGTCGTCCTGGTCCGGGGGCGGCGCCGGGATGGCGACCGCGACGGGCGCTGTGGCCGCGGGCGCTGCGGCCACGGCTGTGGGCGCGACCGCCACAGGCGCAGCGGCGGCGCGCCGGGATTTCAGAGCATCGAGCTCGGCGCGCATGGCGTCGATCTGCTGCTGCTGCGCCGCGATCACCGCCATCATCCGGTCGATGTCGGCGCTGGTCGCCTGCTGCGCTGCGGCCGGCGCGGCCGTTGTCAGAGCGGCGAGCGCGGCGGCGGGGAGAAGGCGCGGCGATCGCGCAGCTGACATGGCGGGCTCCTTCACGGTTGGTCGGAATTGGACATGGCGGCCGGAGTCGCGGCGGCGGAAGGGGTCGGCTGGCGCAGCATCCTCAGGCCGAGGAAGGCGAAGGCGACGGAGACGATGGGGTTGAGCAGGTTGAAGAACGCGAACGGCAGATAGCTCATGGTCGCGACGCCGAGGGTCGCCGCCATGTAGGCGCCGCAGCTGTTCCAGGGGACGAGCGGCGAGGTTACGGCCGCGGAGTCGCCAAGCGTGCGCGACAGGACGACGGGCGCAAGGCCGCGCTTCTCGAAGGCCGGGCGGAACATCCGGCCGGGGAGGACGACGGCGATATACTGGTCGGAGGCGAGCACGTTCGTGCCGAAGGCGGCGCCGACGAGGGTGGCGACCAACGCCCCTCCTGAGCGGGCGGCGGCGATCAGCGAGCCGATCAGCCGTTCGAGGACGCCCGCGCGCTCTACGAAGCCGCCGAAGGCCAGGGCGACGAGGATAAGCCAGACGGTCGGCAGCATGCTCGCCATGCCGCCGCGGCTGAGCAGCGTGTCGAGGGCCGGGTCGCCGGTCGACGAGACGTAGCCGCCCGCAAGCGTCGACCAGACGCCCTTGAGGAGCGCGAGGCCGTGGGGGAGGCCGGGGCCCGCGAAGGCGATGACCCGGTCCGGCGCGTCGACGATCGCGAGGGCGACGCCCGCAAGCGCGCCGAGGAAGATTGCGACGAAGGGCGGCCAGCGCATGATCGCAAGAGCGAGCACGAGGGCGAGCGGGATGAAGTGCGCCGAGGACGGCCGAAATGCCGCCTCGATGCCGGCGGCGGCGGCGGTCGGGTCGAAGGCGACGGGCTTGCCGAGCAGCCAGAACATGGCGAGCGCGACGGCGAGGGCGGGGACGGAGGTGCGGAGAGACTCGCCGAAATGTTGGTAGAGATCGGAGCCTGCCGCGGCGCAAGCAAGGTTCGCCGTGCCCGAGAGCGGCGAGAGCTTGTCCCCGAAGTAGGCGCCGGAGATGACCGCGCCAGCGGTGACGGCGGGGTCGAGGCCCATCTCGCGGGCGACGCCCATCAGGCCGATGCCGATGGTGCCGGCGACGGTCCAGGAGCTGCCGATCGAGACGGCGACGACGAGGCAGATCAGGCAGGCGGTTGGGTAGAAGTAGTCGGGGCTGAGGAGCTTCAGGCCGAAATAGACCATGGCGACGAGGGTGCCGCTCAGCGCCCAGGCGCCGATCAGCGCGCCGACCGAGAGCAGGATGAAGATCGCCGGCAGGCCGGCGGTGACGCTGGCGACGGCTGCATCGCGCAAGGACTCGATCGAGTGGCCGTGCCGCCAGGCGACGGTTATGGCGAGGATCGAGCAGAAGACCAGCGCCACCTGGTTCGGCCCCGAGGCGGCGCCATCGCCGAAGAGGTAGAAGGAAAGGCCGAGCAGCGCGACCAGCGCCACGACCGGCAGGAGCGCGGCGGCCAGGCCGAGCGAGGCGGGCGTGGGGGAGCGACGGAGGCGCATGGCGGATCCTCAGTGAAAGGCGATGCCGTCCTTCGCTTCGCCGGACGGGTCGCCGCCGATCGTGGTGCCCTTTTCTCCGCGGATCGCGGCGGGCACGTCAGCGAGGGCGCAGATCACCGATCGGCCGCCCGTTGCACGCGCGAAAACCTGCGCCGCCTCGATCTTCGGTCCCATCGAGCCTGCCGGAAACCGGTAGGCGTCCATCGCGTCCGGCGTCGCCCGGCGGATCGCCCTCTGGTCGGGCTTGCCCCAGTCGAGATAGACCGCGTCCGCGTCGGTGGCGCAGACGAAGACGCTTGCGCCGATTTCGCGGGCGAGGAGCGCGGTGGCGCGGTCCTTGTCGATGACGCACTCGACGCCGACGAGGCGCTTCGTGCCCTTCTCGTACATCGTCGGGATGCCGCCACCGCCGGCGGCGATGACGACGGTGCCCTTCTCCAGCAGCCACTGCACGGGGCGGATCTGGAAGATGCGCTTCGGCAGCGGCGAGGGGACGACGCGGCGCCACTTGTCGCCGTCCGGCTTCACGGTCCAGCCCTTCGACGCGGCCTCGGCCTTGGCCTCCGCCTCGTCGTAGACCTGCCCGACGAACTTCGTCGGGTCGGCGAAGGCCGGGTCGTCGGGGTCGACCTCGACCATGGTCAGCAGCGTCGCGAGCGGCTTCTCGAACGGCAGCAGGTTGCCGAGCTCCTGCTCGATCATGTAGCCGATCATGCCCTCGGTCTCGGCGCCGAGCACGTCGAGGGGAGAGTCCTCGCCCGGGTAGGCCAGTTCCTGCAGGGCGAGAAGCCCGACCTGCGGGCCGTTGCCGTGGGTGATGACGACCTCGTTCCCGGCGCAGAGGGGCGCCAGCGCCTGCGCCGCGATGCGGGCGTTCGCGCGCTGGTTCGAGGCGGTCAGCGCCTCGCCCCGCTTCAGCAGGGCGTTTCCGCCGAGGGCGACGACGATGCGGGCCATCGTCAGCTCGCCAGCGTCGCGACGAGGATCGCCTTGATCGTGTGAAGCCGGTTCTCGGCCTGCTCGAAGGCGACGTTCATCGGGCTCTCGAACACCTCCTCGGTCACCTCCATCTCCTTGATGCCGAACTTCTCGAAGATGTCCTGGCCGACCTTGGTCTCGGTGTTGTGGAAGGCCGGCAGGCAGTGCATGAACTTGACCGTCGGATTGCCGGTCTTCTTCATCAGCGCCATGTTCACCTGATAGGGCGAGAGCAGCTCGATCCGCTCGGCCCAGACCTCCTTCGGCTCGCCCATCGACACCCAGACGTCGGTATGGACGAAGTCCACCCCCTTCACGCCTTCGTCAATGTCGTCGGTTACCATGAGGCGGGCGCCGGTCTGCTCCGCCCATTTCCGCGCGATCTCCTGCACGTCGTCGTGGGGCTGGTTCGCCTTCGGCGCCACCATCCGCACGTCGCAGCCCATCATCGCCCCGAGCACCAGCAGCGAATTGCCCATGTTGTTTCGGGCGTCGCCGAGGAAGGCGTAGGCGATCTGGGTGCGCGGCTTGTCGGAATGCTCAACCATGGTCAGCATGTCGGCGAGCATCTGGGTCGGGTGCCAGTCGTCGGTCAGGCCGTTGTAGACCGGCACGCCCGCGTATTTCGCCAGGTCATCCACCGCGTGCTGGGAGGAGCCGCGGAACTCGATGGCGTCGAACATCCGGCCCAGCACGCGGGCGGTGTCCTTCATGGATTCCTTGTGGCCGATCTGGCTGCCGGAGGGATCGAGATAGGTCACATGCGCGCCCTGGTCGTGGGCGGCGACCTCGAAGGCGCAGCGGGTGCGGGTCGAGGTCTTCTCGAAGATCAGGCAGATCTCCTTGCCCTTGAGCAGTTCCCGCTCGGTTCCCGAGTACTTTGCCCGCTTCAGGTCGCGCGATAGGTCGAGGAGGTAGAGCATCTCGCGCTGGCTGAAATCGTCGAGCTTGAGGTAGCTCCGGCCCTTGAGGTTGAAGGACATGGCGTTTCTCCCGGTGGTCTTTTTTCAGTAAGCGGGGTCGCGCAGGATCGGGCAGGTCATGCAATGCCCGCCGCCGCGTCCGCGGCCAAGCTCCTGGCTGCCGATGGTGACGACCTCGATCCCGGCCTTGCGCAGCAGCGTGTTGGTGTGGGTGTTTCGGTCGTAGCCGACGATCACCCCTGGCTCCAAGGCGACAACGTTGTTGCCGTCGTCCCACTGCTCCCGCTCGGCGTCGAAGGCGTTGCCGCCGGTGCCGATCACCAGCAGATCCTTCAGTCCCAGCGCCTCCTTGTAGACGTCGAAGAGATGCCCCTTCTCCCGCGTGATCTCGACGCCCCCGGCGCCGTCGGGGCGGAGCGAGAAGCAGGTGATCTCGTCCACGACGGCGCGGAAGGCCGTCACCTTGTCGTGGTCGAGGCAGGTGAAGACGGTGTCGAGGTGCATCGCCGCCCGGCTCTTCGGCATGGCGCAGGCGATGACCCGCTCGGCGGCGCCCTTCTCGAAGAGTCGGTCGGCGACCTGGTTCACCGCTTGGCGCGTCGTCCGCTCGCCCATGCCGATCAGGACGACGCCCTTGCCGATCGGCATGACGTCGCCGCCCTCCATCGAGGTGTTGCCCCAGTCCTCGTCGCTGTCGCCCCACCAGATCTCGAACTCGTTGCCGGTAAACTCGGGGTGGAACTTGTAGACCGCCCGCTGGAACAGCGCCTCGGGCTTGCGCGCCGGCCAGTACATCGGGTTGCAGGTGACGCCGCCGTAGATCCAACAGGAGGGATCACGCTGGAAGAGCGCGTTCGGCACCGGCTTCACGAGGAACTCGGTCTCCGACAGCGCGTCGCGCATGAGCGGCGTGATGATCTCCGCCGGCATGTCCTCGAGCACCACCCCGCCAAGCAGATGCCGGGCGAGGAAATGCGGCTCCGCCTCGTCGAGCCAGGGCCGCAGCACGCGGGCCAGCGCCGGCCCGACCTGGTTCGGGGTGATCCGCCGGTCGAGGATGAAGGCCCGCGCCTCCGGGCTGTCGCGCAGGATGTCGGTCAGCAGGTCCTGGATGTCGAAGACCTCGATGCCGCGATCCTTCATCTTCAGGACGAAGTCGGCGTGGTCCGAGCGGGCCTTCTGCACCCAGATGACGTCGTCGAAGAGGAGGTCGTGGCAATTGCCGGGCGTCAGCCGCTCATGCGCGAGCGACGGGCGCGAGACCATGACCTTGCGGAGCTTGCCGATCTCCGAATGAACGCCCAGTTGCATTCTTCCCTCCCTTCAGTTGGCCGGCGTTGCGGCCGGGGCCGCCGCCGGCGCCTCGCCCATCATCGCAGCGACGCTGAGCGAGCCCGCCACGATGACCGCGAGGATCAGCAAGAGCGGCCAGACGAAGCGCAGCCACTTGTCGTAGGCGACCCGCCCGATCGCGAGACCCCCCATCACCACCGCGAAGGTCGGGTTGAAAAGGTTCACCCAGCCGTTCGCCGACTGGTAGGCGGTGACCACGAGGCTCCGCGCCACTCCGGCGAAATCCGCGAGCGGCGCGAGGATCGGCATGGACAGGACCGCGAGGCCCGAGGACGAGGGCACCAGGAACGACAGGATCGTCTGGTTCAGCAGCATCCGGTTGATGAAGGCGACGGGGGCAAGGCCGCCGAGCGCCGCCTCGCGGGCGTGGAGGATGGTGTCGGTGATCTTGCCCGCGTCCATCACGACGACGATGCCGCGGGCGACGCCGATGATGAGCGCCACCCCCAGCAGGTCGCGCGCGCCGTTCACGAAGGTCTCGACGAAGGTCGCCTCGTCCATCCTCGTGTCGGCCGAGAATTTGGCGACGAAGAAGGTCAGGATCGCCATCCCGAGGAACAGCGCCGACATCTGCCCCATCCACCAGCCCTTCGCGATCACCCCGTAGAGCATCAGCGCGAAGGTGAGGCCGAAGAGCCCGAGGATCGCCTCCCGCACCCGGTTGAACTCCGGCAGCGGCGCCCCTGCCTCCGCGCCCTTCAGGAAGTGCTGGACGTTCGCCTCCCGCTGCGCGGCGACCACCGACCGCGCGGGATCGGCCTTCACCGCCCGCGCATAGCGCACGACGAAGAGGATGCCGGCCGCGAGGCAGGCGACAAGGATGAAGACCCGCAGCAAGAGCCCGTCGGTGAACGGCACCCCGGCGGCGTTCGAGCCGACCACGGTCGCGAAGGCGTTGAAGGTCGACCCCAGCGTCCCGATCCCGCAGCCGAGCATGATGACGGCGACCCCGGTCAGGGAATCGTAACCCGCGCGGATGAAGACCGGCAGCACGATCGCGTAGAAGGCGAGGCTCTCCTCCGCCATTCCGTAGCTGGTGCCGCCGAGAGCGAAGGCGCACATCAGGATCGGGATCATCCAGATCTCCCGACCCCGGAGCGACGTCAGCAGCCGGCCGATGCCGGCGTCGATCGCCCCCGTCTTCGTCACCACCGCAAGGAAGCCGCCGATGACCAGCACGAAGACCGCGACGTCGACCGCGTTCGCCATGCCGGTGTCGGGATCGTAGAGTCCGGCGATCGGCGCCATCAGCACGGCGCCGAGGCCCTGCGGGTCCGGCTCGACCAGGTGGTAGGTGCCGGGAATCGGGGCCTCCTTCCCCAGCGTCTCGTTCATCGCCCGCTCGTACTGGCCGGCGGGGATGATCCAGGTCAGCGCCGCGACGACGACGATGAGCCCGAAAAGGATGGTGAAGGCGGTCGGAAACTTCTTCATGCGCGTCTGCCCTGTGTTCGGCAGGGCGGCCCCGTCTTCGGCGTCCCTCCCCAGGCCGCCAGGCTCGCCCGTTTTTGTTGTCGTGCTCCCGCTGCCCTCAGCGGCCCGGTCGTGCCCCCCTCAGGAATCGGCCGATCTCGCCCTCGAGCTCGGCGATCACCACGCGGTAGTCCGGCACCTCGGGCCGCTCGGCCGCATCCGGCATCGCCTCGAAGACGGCGAGGCTCGCCTGCGCGAGCGCGTATTCCTCGCAGAGCTCCCGGAACCCCGGATCCGCGACCGCGAGACCCTGCAATCGTCCGGCCTGCTCGGGAAACCGCGCTGCGATCCGCTCGATTCCAGCTTGCGCGCTGTCGGTCCTTGCCATTGGCGAACCCTCGTCCGGTATGTGCCGAGGGTGCAGGCGCCTCACGATCTCGCGAAGTACGTAACGGTGACTAACTGCGGTCAGAGCCGGAGAAAGAGGCTGATCGCCGCGACGTTCACGATGTCGACGAAGAAGGCCGACACCAGCGGCAGGATGACGAAGGCCGTGGGCGACGGGCCGTAGCGCCGGGTGATCGCCGACATGCTGGCGATCGCCGTCGGCGTGGAGCCGAGCGACAGCCCGGTGAAGCCGCCCGACAGCACCGCCGCCTGGTAGTCCCGCCCGAGCAGCGGGAACACCACGAAGACGATGTAGGCCGCCGCCACCACCGTCTGCACCCCGACGAGGAGGAACAGCGCCGCGGCGCTGCCGGCCAGCGTCCAGAGCTGCATGCTCATCAGCGACATGGCGAGGAAGATCGAAAGCGCATAGCTCGACACGAGCTCCAGCGCCGCGGTGTGCGCCGGCCATTTCAGCCGCGGCAGCAGGAAGGGCACGGTGTTCGAGAGCAGGATCCCCGCGATGAGGCACGGTACGAAGAGCGGCAGGTTGATGCCGGTCGCCTCGGTCAGCGCGCTGTGCGCCAGGTAGCCGAGGATCACCGCGACGTTGACCGCGAGCATCGCCCGCATCACCCCCATCTTGTCGATCGGCGCGGCGTCCGCCTCCGGCGGCAGCGCGCCGTCCTCCGCCGCGGTCCCCGGCACCGCGATCCGGTGCCGCTCGATCAGGAACTTGGCGAGCGGCCCGCCGAGCAGGCTCGCGATGACGAGGCTGACCGTCGCCACCGCGATGCCGCTCTCGAGCGCTGCCGGAAAGCCGTGCTCGGCGGCGATCGTCGGCCCCCATGCGATCGCCGTGCCATGCCCGCCGACGAGCGACATCGACCCGGCGACCACGCCCGCCGCCTTCGGCATCCCGAGGAGCACGGCGCCCACGGTGCCGACGGTGTCCTGCAGGAACACGAAGGCGACGGTGACGAGGCAGAGCACCCCGAGCACCCGCCCCCCGGCCGCGAGGTCCTTCAGCCGCGCATTCACGCCGACGGTCGCGAAGAAGATCACCAGCAGCTTGTCGCGGGTCGTCATGTCGAAGCCGATGTCGACCCCGAAGGCCCCGTGCACCGCCCAGACGAGGAGCGCCGCGACGAAACCCCCCGTCACCGGCTCGGGGATGCTGTAGCGGCGCAGGAAGTCCACGCGCTGGGTGATAAGCACGCCGATAAAGAAGACGACGATCCCGATCGTGAGCGCGAGAAAATCCGGCGCCACCAGCGCCCTGGTTTCGTCCGCCATGTCTGGACTGCTCCCTCTGTCTCTCGCGGCAGCGTCTTCGCTCGGCGCCGGAGACCGAAGTACGTTACTGTCTACAACGCCCCGCGGCGCCTTCCGGCCCGTCGGCTGATGTGGCATTCTGCCTCGGTTTCGAAACGAGCGCGGCAGCCACGTCATGGAGAGCGGAAAGCAGGCCGTTTCGCCAGACATCGTGCGCGCGGAACTCGCGCGCATCCTCGCCGCGCCCGCCTTCGACGCCAGCGAGCGCAACCGCCAATTCCTCTCCTACGTCGTCGACGAAGCCCTCGCCGGCCGCGCCGACCGGATCAAGGCCTACAACGTCGCCACCGAGGTCTTCGGCCGCGACCCGAAGTTCGACCCCCAACTCGACTCCATCGTCCGCATCGAGGCCGGCCGGCTCCGCCGCTCGCTGGAGCGCTACTACCTGACCGACGGCCGCACGAGCAGCCTCAGGATCGACATACCCCGCGGCGGCTACGCGCCGGTCTTCGGCAACGTCGCGCCCGTCGGCCTCCCGCGGTCGCTCCCCGGCGCGCCGCGCATCCTCGTCACCGCCTTCGAGGCGGAGGGCGACCAGTCCGCCTTCCCGACCTTCACCCGCGGCTTCACCCGAATCCTCATCATCGCCCTCACCCGCTTCACCGGGCTCCGCATCTTCGGCGCCGAGACTGCGCTCCGCCATCCCGCCGAAATCGATCCCGACGCCGTCCGCCGCGAATGCGCCGCCGACTATCTCGTCACCGGCCAGACCTCGCTCGGCCCCGACCGCTTCGAGGTCGACGTCCTGCTCGTCGAGGCGGAGACCGGCCGCGCCGTCTGGGCCGAGACTTTCGAGCGCCGGCTCGCGCCCTCCGAGATCATCGGCCTGCGCAACCAGGTGGCGAACCGGGTCGCCCGGGCGCTGGCGCAGCCCTACGGCGCGATCCAGTCCGATTGCGCCCGCGACGCCGACGGCCAACCGCCGGAGCTTCTCGGCAGCTACGCGGCCGTCCTCCTCTTCTACGCCTATTGGCGCACCTTCGACCGCGAGATGATAGAGGCGGTCCGCGTCGGGCTCGAGCGCGCGGTCGCGAGCGAGCCCGATTATGCCGAGGCGCTGGCCTGCCTGTCGCTCGTCTATTCCAACGCCTGGCGCTTCCGCCACCCGACCGGCGCGCCCGAGCCCGCCCCCCGCGACCGCGCCCTCGATCTTGCCGCCCGCGCGGTCGAACTCGCGCCCGCCTCGAGCTGGGCGCGCTACGCCCTCGGCCTCGCCCGCTGGTTCGCCGGCGATGTCCCCGCCTCGCTCGACGCACTGGAAGCCGGCCGCGCTCTCAACCCCAACGACACGACGATCCTCGCCGATCTTGGCCAGCGCTACGCCATGCTTGCCCGCTGGGACGAGGCGGCGCCGCTCCTCAAGGAATCCTACGCGACCAACCCGGCCCAGCCCGGCAGCTACCGCATCGGCCTCTTCCTCTGGCACTTTGCCCACGGCCGCTTCGACGACGCCCTGGCCGAGGCGCGCCGGGTCAACGCCCCGCAGGTGCTCTACGGCCACGTCGCGGTCGCCGCCGCCGCCGCCGCGCTCGGCCGCGCCGACGAGGCCGCCGGCGCCGTCGCAGCGATCCGCGGCATCGACCCCGACTACGGCGCCCGCGCCGCCGCCGACCTCGCAGGCCGACACGTCGCCCCCGAGTTGATCGCCCCGATCGTCAGGGCCCTCTCCGAGGCCGGCCTCGCGGTCGGCGGGTAGGGCCGTCCGATGCGCCTTCCACCCTCCGCCGGGCCGAGGGTCGAAGCGGGCGCCACCGACTTCGTCGTCCGCCTCGCCTTCCTCGGGCTCTTCGCCTGGTGGTCCCTCGAGCTCGTCAGCCGTTCGTGCCGATTGTGATCTGGGCGATCCTGCTCGCGACCGCCCTCTACCCCGCCTATGACTGGCTCGCCCGCCGCCTCGCCGCCACCCCTGCTCACGCTCGTCGCCCTCGCCAACGTTCTCGGGCCGGTGAGCGTGCTGGCGACCAGCCTCGCCGACTCGGTCCAGCGCATCGCCGCTGGCGTCGATACCGGCACCCTGAAGCTGCCGCCGCCGCCCAACGACCTCGAGACCTGGCCCGTGGTCGGCAAGCCGCTCGACGAGGCCTGGACGCTGGCCGCCGGCAACCTCGACGAGGCGGTGCACCGCTACGGCCCGGCGATGCTCCCCGCCGGCGGCACCGTGCTGGCCAAGGTCGCGGCCCTCGGCGCCGACGTGCTGAAGTTCGTCCTCTCCCTCCTCATCGCCGGCTTCCTCTTCCTGCCCGGCCCGCGTCTCGCCGCCGGCGCTCGCGCTTTCGCCAACCGGCTGATCCAGCCGCGCGACGCACATTTCGTCGACCTCGCCGGCGCCACGATTCGCAACGTCTCGTGCGGGGTCATCGGCGTCGCGCTGCTGCAGGCGCTGCTCGCCGGCATCATCCTCTACGCCGCCGGCATCCCGGGCGCCGGCCTCGTCGCCTTCCTCACCCTGCTCCTCTGCATCGTGCAGATCGGCGCCGCCCCGGTCCTGCTCCCGCTCCTCGTCTGGATCTGGGCGACCCACCCGACGAGCTTCTCCCTCGTCCTCACCCTCCTCCTTGTCCCGGTCGGGCTGATCGACAACGTGCTGAAGCCGATCCTGATGGCCCGCGGCCTCTCGACGCCGATGCTCGTGATCCTCACCGGCGTGATCGGCGGCACCCTGACGTATGGCCTCGTCGGCCTGTTCCTCGGCCCGGTGGTGCTCTCGGTCTTCTAAAGCTCGTCGTCGCCTGGATCCGCCTCGGCGTGCCGACCGACCCGAGCGGAGACCCCTGATGGACCACCCTGCGATGAACGCGGCGGCGCCGCACTACCTGCCTTCCTTCGTCACCGCGCCCGGCCAGTCCGACTGGCTGATGACGGTGATAGCCGTCTTCCTGCTCGTCTCGGTCGTCTCGGTCGGCCTCGTCTACCTCCAGCTCCACGCGCTCCCCGAGCACATGGCGCACCGCACCAGCAAGGTGCAGTATCAGTTCGTCGCCGTGCTCGCGCTCCTCGCGCTCTTCACCCACAACAACGTCTTCTGGATCGCGGCATTGCTCCTCGCGCTCGTCGAGCTGCCGAACTTCTCGACGCCGATGAACTCGATCGCCCTCAGCCTTGAAAAACTCTCCGGCCGCGACCGCTCGACCGAGCCGCCGTCCGAGTGGAACGACCTTCTCTCCGACGACCCGGACGTCGAGGGGGGGCGGCGCGCGCCCGTCGTCGAGGCCGCCGCCCGGACCGTGCCCCCGGCCGCGCCCGAGGCGGCGCCGAAGACCGGTCCGGAGGCCTGAGAGGCTCGAGCTCCTGCTCTGCTCCGCCGTCACCGTCCTGCCGGACTTCCTCTTCCGCCGCTACGGCCAGGGGAAGCGCTTCGGTGAGGAGATCACCCTCTTCACCGTCTGGTACGAGCTGCGCTGGGGGATCACCTTCTGCGTGATCCTGACGGTCTCGCTCATCACCACGATCTTCTACTTCCACCCCTCGACCTCGAGCGCCGTCTCGGTCTTCCGCACCGTCACCATCCTGCCCGAGCGCAACGGGCGGGTCGCCGAGACCTATGTCGGCATCAACCAGCACGTCACCGCCGGCGAGCCGCTCTTCCGCCTCGACGACCGCGAGCAGCGCGCCGAGGTCGACGCCGAGATGCGCACCGCGACGGCGCAGCTCGGCGAGGCCGAGGGCCGCATCACACAGGCCCGCGGCTCGCTCCAGCAGGCGCAGGACGAGTACGAGACCCGCGCCGAGCTCATGCGCCGCAACTCGAGCGCCATCGCCCAGCGCGACGTCGACCGCGCCCAGGTCGCCGTCGACACCGCACAGGGCGCGGTCGACGCCGCGCTCGCAGGGCGCGACGCCGTCCAGTCGCAGATCGACTTCCAGCTTCCCGTCGCCCGCGCCACCGCGGAGGGCGCGCTCGCCGAGGCTCAGGTCGCCCTCGACCAGACCCTCATCGTCGCGGGGACCGATGGCGTCGTCCAGCAGTTCGCCCTCCGCGCCGGCGACGTCGTCAACCCGATGCTTCGCCCCTCCGGAATCCTCGTCCCCGACCGCCATGTCACCGGGCTCATCGCGGGCTTCGGGCAGATCGAGTCGCAGGTGATCAAGGTCGGGATGGTCGGCGAGGTTGCCTGCGCCGCAGTCCCCTTCAGCGTCAACCCCGTCGTCATCACCGATGTCCAGGACGTGATCGCCTCGGGCCAGATCCGTCCGACCGACCAGTTGCAGGACGCCGCCGCCTTCGCCCGGCCTCGCACCATTACCGCGATCATGGAGCCGCTCTACAAGGGCGGCCTCGACCGGCTGCCGCAGGGTCGGCCTGCGTCGCCAACGCCTACACCTCCAACCATGACGCTCTGCAGGACCCGGACATCGGCGGCTTACCCCTTCGTGCTCTACGCCATCGACGCCACCGGCCTCGTCCACGCCGCCCTGCTGCGGCTCCAGGCCCTGATCCTGCCGGTGCGCGCGCTGGTCCTCTCCGGCGGCCACTGAGATGCACGGGCCGGCGCCCTCCCCCCGCCCGGTGCTGGCGAGCCTCGCCTGCTACCGGCCGGGCTGGATCACGGCCGACGTCGCCGCCGGCCTCGCCATCGCCGCCGTCGGGCTGCCCACGGCGATCGCCTACCCCGCGATCGCCGGCCTGCCGCCGCAGGCCGGCCTCTACGCGTCGATCGCTCCCCTCGTCGCCTATGCCCTCCTCGGGCCCTCGCGCCAGCTGATCGTCGGCCCCGACGCCGCCACCATCACCGTCATGGCCGCCGTCCTCGCGGCGATCCCGAACCTCGCTCCTGCGGACCGCCCCGGCGTCGCCGCGATGCTCGCGCTAATCGTCGGCCTCCTCTACCTCGGCGGCCGCCTGCTCGGACTGGGCGTCCTCTCGACCTTCCTCTCCCGGCCGATTCTCGTCGGCTTCTTCGCCGGCATCTCGCACTCGATCATCACCGGGCAGCCGAAGCGCGTCACCGGCGCCCCGGTCGAATCGAGCGGCTTCGTCCACCCGTTCATCGACCTCGCGCGCAAGGCACCGGAGTTCCACTGGCCCTCGAGCGCCCTCGCCGCCGCGATGTTCGCCGTCCTGCAGAGCGCCCCGGCGCTCCGCCTGCCGATCCCCGGGCCGGTCATCGTCGTCGTCCTCGCCGTCGCGCTCTCGTGGCTCCTCGACCTTCCCGGCCACGGCATGGCGACGGTCGGCGATATCCCGTCGAGCCTGCCGCACCTCGCGCTGCCCGCCACCGGCGGCGCCGGCCTCGACTGGCTGCTCTTCGGGGCGCTCGCGATCTTTCTCGTCAGCTTCGCCGCCGGCATCGTCACCGCCCGCAGCTTCGGCCAGAGCGGCGGCTATCCCGTCGACGCCGACCGCGAGATGACGGGCTTCGCCGCGGGCCTCTTCGCGGCCTTCCCGGTCACCGCGTCGGACTCGCGCACCGCGATCAACGCCTCCGTCGGCGGCCATTCCCAGATCGCCGGGGTCGTCGCGGCGGCCACCCTCGTCGTCGCCATCCTCTTCCTCAGCCCCGCGCTCCCGATCCTGCCGATCCCGGCCCTCGGCGCCATCCTGATCGCCGCGGCGGTCAGCATGATCGACATCCCCGCGTTGCGCGAAATCTGGCGGATCAGCCGCATCGAGTTCGTCTTCGCGATGATCGCGCTCGTCGCGCCGATCACCCTCGGCGTCCTCGTCGCGGTCGGCGCGACCTTCGCTACCTGCTCCACAAGATGATGCGGCCGCGCGGCGCGCTCCTCGGCCGCATCCCCGGCCGCGACGGATTTTACAAGCTGCACCGCCACCCCGACCTGTCGTCGTGGTCGATGGTGATGTCGCCGCGGTCCCAGTCGATGTCGTCGCCGCCGATGTCGTCCCTTCACACGCGAAGACTATGGTCGCTGCCTCCCGGCAATGCGCTTTGGCCCGCGGGTGACAAGTGCATCTTCGTGGAGCGAAAAGCGCACTGTTGTCCCTCCGACCGCTCGGCAGAGCAATACCTCTACCTTCCCAGGGAGCGGATGGGAGCGGCATGGTTTGCGCCGTCGTGGCCGTGATAGAATGTCTTAGGTCTTCTGGAGCCTGGCATGGGACGCCGTCTTCGACCACACGAGACCGATTTTTCCCGGGACGGCGTGGTTGCCGCATCCCCGGGGTCGGCTCGGGCATGGCAGCGGCTCGCGATCTCGGGCATCGAGAGCCTGCGCGATGCGGTGCTCGGCGCGGGGCTGGACGCCGTCCAGATGTCGCGCGGCCGGATGGCGGGATCGCTGGCCTTCTCGGAGGCGGACGGCATCCTTTACGGTAGCGGCAGTATCGACGGGCGGGTTTCGCTTGTCGGGTCGCTCTCCGAGAAGCGGATCACCGTTGGCATCGGCCTCGCCTTCCCCGGCGGCGCCCGGCACTGGCACCGGGACGTCGCGACCGGCGGCGTCGGCATCTTCCTCGCCGGCGACGAGCACGACGCGCGCTATGCGCCCGGCGCCTGCTACGCGACCGCGACCCTGACCAAGGAGCGTCTGGAGGAGGAAGCCGCAAGGCGCGATCTGGTCCTCGACCGCAGCGTCCTCGGCGGGACGCGAATCCACGCGCGGCCGGCGCCGGACGCGGTCGTGCAGGCGCTGCACCGGCGGGTCATGGCGGTTCACACGGGCTTGGGCGGCGACCCGTGCCTCGCCCCGGACATCCTGTCCGCCATTGTCGCCCATTGCGCCCGCGAGCCGCAGACGATGGTGGGGACCGGACGCCGGACGGACCATGGCCTCATTGTCCGTCGCGCCCGCGCCTACATTGCCGACCATCTCGAAGAACCGATCTCGCTCGACGCGGTTGCCGCCGCCGCCCGCACCTCGCGGCGGACCCTGACCCGGGCGTTCTGCGCGCTTGTCGAGGAGAGCCCGACCCTCTACGCGCGCCGGCTCCGGCTTCATCGCATCCGGCACGACCTCGTCTCGCCGGAGGAGGCGCTGACGTCGATCGCGATCATCGCAGCAAAGTGGGGCGCCGGCGAGGCGGGGCGCGTTTCCGGCTGGTACCGCGAGCTCTTCGACGAGCTGCCGTCGGAGACCCGGGCCACCTATCGCCAAAGGGTGAACCCGCGGAACTGACTTTGGCCCGATCCGCATAGAAGCGTCCCGGCGGCTGAGTAGAATGCGCGCAAAGAGCCGGAGCCGCCGGCGTGTGCGCGGATGACGTGCTCCGCTCGACAGGGAGGAACCAACCGTGCTGCCCGTCCGATCCTTCGTCCCGGTACTGCTGGCCTCGACGCTTCTCGGCGCCTTGCCCGCGCTGGCCCAGCAAGCCGCTGCACCCGCCTTCGCCAACCTCGCGCTGCCTTCCGCCGAGGTGACGCCACAGGAGGCCTACGTCCGCGCCGTGGCGCGGCAGGCCTATGTCTGGGGCTGGCCGATGGTGAACATGCTGAACCGCCGCGCCCGGATCACCCAGGCGCCGCACCCGGGCCTGCTCGGCGGGGTGCTGCCGGCGGCGCCGCGCGGCCAGATCGGCATGCTGCACGACTATATCGAGCCGAGCCAGCGCTTCATCGCCTGCCCGAACCAGGACGTGGTCTACGGCCTCGGCTTCTTCGACCTCGACACGCAGCCCGTCGTCATCCAGGCGCCGGACTTCGGCGACCGCTTCTGGGTTTACGCGCTCTACGACCAGCGCACCGACCAGTACGGCGAGCTCGGCAAGCCCTACGGCTCGAAGCCGGGCTTCTACCTGCTCATCGGGCCGAACTGGAAGGGCGAGGCGCCGGAGGGGATCACCGGGGTCATGCACTCCCCGACCACGCTCGCCAACGCAATCCCGCGCATCTTCCAGAACGACACGGACGAGGACCGCGCCGCGATCCAGCCGCTGATCGACCAGGTCGTCGCCTACCCGCTGTCCGAGTTCGACGGGAAGATGAAGACGATCGAGTGGGCGAGCGCGCCGGACATCCCGACCCCCGACCAGGGTGGCGGCGAGGAGACCCGCTGGGTGGTGCCGGACAAGTTCTTCGACCAGTTCCCGGAGATCCTCGCGATGGTGCCGCCTCTGCCCGGCGAGGAGGCGATGTACGCCCAGTTCCGCTGGCTGATGGACGTGGCGGCGAAGGAGCCGGCGCTGAAGGCGGCGATCGTCGACGAGGCCACCAAGGCCGAAGCGGAGATCATCACCCCCTTCCTGCAGTGGAAGCACAACGGCAGGCCGGCGGGCAACGGCTGGAACCGCTCGACCAACAATGCGCAATGGGGCGTTGACTACTACGACCGGACCGGGACGGCGCGGTCGAACATGTTCGACAACCGGCCGAACGAGACGCAGTATTTCTACACCGACGACGACGCCTCCGGCGCCGCGCTCGACGGGTCCAGGACCTACGCCATCACCTTCGCCGCGGGCCAGGAGCCGCCGGTCAACGGCTTCTGGTCGATGACGCTCTACAACAAGGAGCATTTCTTCCACCCGAACGACCTCGACCGCTATTCGCTCGGAACGAAGAACACGACGCTCCAGCGCAACGCCGACGGCTCGCTGACGCTCTACGCCGGAGCGAAGTCGCCGGGCGCGGACAAGGAGGCGAACTGGCTGCCCGCGCCCGAGGGGCCGTTCTCGCTCTACATTCGCGCCTACTGGGGCAAGGAGCCGATCCTCGACGGCACATGGCAGCCGCCGAAGATCGAGGCGATACAGTGACGGAGGCGACAATGACTGCACCCATGACCCGGATCCGGCTTCTCGCCGCAGCGCTCGCGCTTCTCGCCCCTGCGCTCGCGACGGCGCAGGACGCGCCGTCGCCCCTCAGCCCGCTGATGGCGCAGATCAACGGCGGCAAGTGGCTCGACCCCGCCGAGGCCGAGCGGCAGCGCGCCGACCTCTACTACCAGACCGCGATCCAAGCCTACCTCCGCACCCTGCCGGCGCTCAATGTCATCGGCATGCGCGACGGATCGGAAGCGGTGTTCGGCGCCGGCTACAACGTTCTGCCGATCTGGAAGGAGCGGATGGACAGCCGCACCTGGGTGCCGACGCCGAACGCCGACGTCATCTACTCGATGAGCTACCTCGACCTGAAGGAGACCGGCCCGCTGGTGGTGGCGGCCCCGCCGAACGTCATCGGCATGTTCACCGACTTCTTCCAGCGCACTCTGACCGACGTCGGCGCCATCGGGCCGGACCGGGCGCGCGGCGGCCTCTACCTGCTGCTGCCGCCCGACTACGACGGCGCGGTGCCGCAGGGCTACTTCACCTTCCGCTCGCCGACCTACAACGTCTTCCTGTTCTTCCGCACCATCATGAAGCAGGGCGACGGCGGCCCCGACCCGGCGCCGGCGGTGGCGAACGCCGAGCGGACGCGGATCTACCCGCTCTTCGCCGCCGAGAAGGACGTGAAGCCGATGTCCTTCCCCGACGGATCGGGGAAGGACATCGACATGATGTATCCGGTCGACATGACCTACTGGACCAGGCTCAAGGAATTCGTCGACGCCGAGCCCGTGGCCGCGATCGACCCTGACCTGCGCGGCATGCTGGCGCAGATCGGCATCGAGAAGGGCAAGCCCTTCGAGCCGGACGAGACCCAGCGCGCGCTGCTCCAGAAGGCGGTCGAGACCGCGCCGCGGATGATCATGGCCGAGCGCCAGCTCGGCCGCCCCGACGGCCGCGACCTCTACTATTCCGACCGGCATTGGCTGAACGTGTGGGCCGGGGCGACCTCGGAATGGCTGCAGGACGGCTACCTCGACGCGCTGCAGCGAGCGACCTACTTCCAGGTCGCCTATTCCTCGGCGCCGGCGATGGTGATGCGCACGCTGGACGCCGGCTCGAAGTACCCTGTCGCCCTGGTCGACGCCGACGGCGACTTCCTCGACGGCGGCAAGGCCTACAGGCTGCACATGCCGCCCGAGCCGCCCGCGGCGCTGTTCTGGGCCGTGACCGCCTACAATGTCACCGACGGCACCATGGTCGCGGCGGCGCAGCGGATGCCCTCGATCAACGGCTTCAACCCGGTCGAGAAGAACGCGGACGGCTCAATCGACCTCTGGTTCGGGCCGGAGAAGCCGGCCGCCGCGCCCGCGGCGAACTGGATCCAGACGGTACCGGACAGGAACTTCCTGGTGACGATCCGCCTCTACGGCACCGGAACGTCCTTCTTCGATCAGACCTGGAAGCCGGACGATGTCGTGAAGGCGCCCTGATTGTCACGGAATGAACGGCAGGTTCGGAACACGCCACAAAAGCACTTGAACGGCAGGTTAGGGCCGAGCCTGTGTGAAAACGCCTGCTTGATGTATGCTCTGCGAAAAAGCAGGGGCAGGCATGTCAGGGTTCATCGAGGGCATCGACCGGGGGCAGTCCACGCTATTTCCTGAACGGTTGGAGGACTGGGTCGACGAGGATCATCTGGTCCGGGTCGTCGACCTGTTCGTCGAGCAGCTGGACGTGTCGGGGCTGGGATTCGAGCGCGCGACGCCCGCGCGGACGGGGCGTCCTGGTTACCACCCGGCGGTCCTTCTCAAGCTCTTCGTCTACGGCTACCTGAACCAGGTTCCCTCCAGCCGCCGGCTGGAGCGCGAGGCCGGGCGCAACGTCGAGTTGATGTGGCTGACCGGCCGCCTGGTGCCGGATCACAAGACGATCGCCGATTTCCGGCGCGACAATGGGCCCGCCATCCGGCGGACCTGCGCGCAGTTCGTCGAGCTCTGCCGCCGGATCGGCGTGCTGCGGGGCGATTGCGTCGCCATCGACGGCAGCAAGTTCAAGGCGGTGAACAACCGCGACCGGAACTTCACGAAGGGCAAGATCGCCAGCCGCCTCGCCCATCTCGAGGCCGACGTCGCGCGCTACATCGACGAGATGGTCCGCATCGACAGGCAGGAGGCGGGCGAGATCCGGACCGAGAAGCTGGCCCATCTCGCGCGCCGACAAGGGCGCATCCGGCAGGAGATCCAGCGCCTGAAGGCCCTGGAGGAGGCCTTGGCGGACGCACCGGACGGCCAGATCTCGCTGACCGATCCGGATGCCCGCGCGATGGCGACCAGCGCCCGGCGCAGCGGGCTGGTCGGCTACAACGCCCAGGTCGCGGTCGACACCGACACCCACCTGATCGTCACCCACGATGTCACGAACCAAGGCTTCGATCGCCACCAGCTCGGCCCGGTGGCGACGTCAGCCAAGACCGCGCTCGGCCGCGACGATCTGCACGTCATCGCCGACAAGGGCTATTTCAGCGGCACCGAGATTCTCGCCTGCCACCGGGCCGGCATCATCGCGACCGTGCCGCGCCCCGAAACCTCCGGCAACCGGAGCAAGGGCATGTTCGTGAAAGCCGACTTCCACTACGAACCTGAGCGGGATGTCTATCGCTGCCCCGCCGGGAACGCGTTGACCTACCGGTACACGCGGGAAGAAGACGGGCTACAGGTCAGGCGATATTGGATCAACGATTGCCAGTACTGCCCTCTCCAACACCGCTGCACCTCCGGCAAGGAACGCCGGATCACGCGATGGGAGCACGAGCACCTGATCGACGAGATGCGGCAACGCCTGGGACGCGAGCCCGACCCGATGACACTGAGGCGCTGCACGGTCGAGCACCCGTTCGGCACGATCAAGGCCTGGATGGGCGCGACCCACTTCCAGATGCGGCGGCTCAAGAATGTCCGAACGGAAATGGCGCTCCACGTCCTCGCCTATAACATCAAGCGGATGATCTCCTTGGTCGGCGTCCGTCGCTTGCTGGGCGCGATCCCGAGCTGAAGCCCGCGACTGCTTCTCCAATCGGACAACCAACCGAACACGCGTCACACCGACGCCATCACCCGCTTTCCAGCCCGGGCCTGCCAGGGAGTTCTCACACAGGCTCGGCCGTTCACTTCGACCTGGTCAGGCACGCGCAGCTTGAGGGCAATGCGGAACCTACTGTGTTTTTGCTTTGGCTCAGTTCGGCGGCCGCTTTCTCTACAGTGGGTTGTGATGGTGCAAGATCGGATCTACTGAAAGTCCCGGGGCCTGATCCGCAGCTGATCAATGTGCTTGTGCGGATCATGGACGTCCCGCGGCTTCGGCAGGTCGCGCGGATCGCACCCCGGGCCGCCATGGTGGAACTCATCCCCCCGCCCATGCGGCAACGGAAACGCCGCCTCTCGCTCGCCTACGCCCGCCAGCTCATGCGAGAGATCAGTTAGCCGGTTCGCGATCAGATGCACTACCGCGCCTTCTCTCTGGACGCGACCCTTCACGCCCAGCATGCGCGCGGCGAGGACCACGCGCCTCTGGCGCTCGTAGAGCTTCGGCCAGATGATCAGGTTGGCGACGCCGGTCTCGTCCTCGAGGGTGACGAACAGCACCCCCTTGGCCGAGCCCGGCATCTGGCGCACCAGCACGATGCCGGCGGTCTCGATCCAGCGCCCGTCGCGGCTCTGGGACGCCTCGGCGCAGGAGACGATGCGCCGGGCGCTGAGGTCAGCGCGCAGGAAGGCGACGGGGTGCGCACGCAGCGAGAGGCCGGAATGGCGATAGTCCTGCACCACGTCGCCGCCGGCGGTCATCGGCCTGAGCGAGACGCTGGGCTCCTCGATCTCGGTCAGCGTGTCGGCTTCGCGCGCTGAGGCGGCAGCGAAAAGCGGCAACGGCTCGTCGCGCAGCGCCTTGATGGCCCAGAGCGCCTCCCGCCGGGCAAGACCGAGTGAGGGCCGGAACGCATCGGCCTTCGCGAGATGGACAAGCGCCGCCGCGGGCACGCCGGCGCGCCGCCAGAGATCATCCACCGATGCGAAGGGCCGATCGGCACGGGCTCCGACCACCGCGGCGGCATGCGCGTTGGCCAGTCCCCGGACCATGCGCAGCCCAAGCCGCACCGCGAAGCGCTCGGGTGTGCCGGTTGGCTCCAGCGTGCAGTCCCAGCGGCTGGCATTGACGCAGATGGCCCGCACCTCGACGCCATGGTCGCGGGCGTCCCGCACGATCTGCGCCGGCGCGTAGAACCCCATCGGCTGGGCGTTGAGCAGCGCGCCGCAGAACACGTCCGGGTGCCAGCACTTCAGCCAGCTGCTGGCGTAGGCGATCAGAGCGAAGGAGGCGGCGTGGCTTTCGGGGAAGCCGTAGCTGCCGAAGCCCTCCAGCTGCGCGAAGGTGCGTTCGGCGAAGGCGGGCTCATAGCCGCGCGCAACCATGCCGCCGATCAGCTTGTCCCGGAACGGGCTGACCCCGCCGGTGAACTTGAAGGTCGCCATGGCACGGCGCAGCTGGTCCGCCTCGCTCGGCGTGAAGCCGGCGCACTCGATGGCGACCCGCATCGCCTGCTCCTGGAAGAGCGGAACGCCGAGGGTCTTGCCGAGCACCTTCTCCAGTTCGGGCGTCGGGTAGTCCACTGCCTCCTTGCCCCTCGCGCCGGCGCAGGTAGGGATGCACCATGTCGCCCTGGATCGGGCCAGGCCGCACGATGGCAACCTCGATGACCAAGTCGTAGAAGGTCCGCGGCTTGATGCGCGGCAGCATCGCCATCTGCGCCCGGCTCTCGATCTGGAAGGTCCCGAGGGTGTCGGCTTTCCGGATCATCGCGTAGGTGCGGGGGTCCTCGGCCGGGATGGTCGCGAGATCGAGGCTGACGCCCTTGTGGTCGCGGAGGAGATCGAAGCCGCGCTGCATGCAGCTCAGCATACCGAGCGCCAAGCAATCGACCTTCATGAACCTCAGGATGTCGATGTCGTCCTTGTCCCACTCGATGACCTGGCGGTCGGCCATCGCGGCGGGCTCGATGGGAACCAGCTCGTCGAGCCGGTCGTCGGTCAGCACGAAGCCGCCGGGGTGCTGCGACAGATGCCGCGGCGCCCCGATCAGCTGTTGGGCCAGTTCCAGCGCCAGGCGCAGGCGTCGGTCACTGAGATTGAGGTTCAGTTCGGCGGCGTGTTTTGCGCCGATGTCCTCGCCCCAGCCCCAGACCGAGGAGGAGAGCTGCTTGGTCAGGTCTTCGGGCAGGCCGAGCGCCTTGCCGACGTCGCGCAGTGCCCCCTTGGAGCGATAGCGGATCACCGTCGAGCAGAGCGCGGCGTGGTCGCGGCCATAGGTCTCGAACACCCACTGCATGACGATCTCGCGGCGCTCGTGCTCGAAGTCGATGTCGGGCGGCTCACGACGCTCCTCGGAGACGAAGCGCTCGAACAGCAGGTCGTTGCGCTCGGGATCGATCGAGGTGATGCCGAGCACATAACAGACGGCCGAATTGGCCGCCGAGCCGCGCCCCTGGCACAGGATTCCCTTGGAGCGGGCGAAACGCACGATCGAGTTAACCGTCAAAAAATATGGCGCGTACTCAAGCGCCTCGATCAACCGCAGCTCATGCCGCAGGATGCCGGCCACCTCGTCGGGCAGGCCTTCCGGGTAGCGCGTCGCCGCGCCCCCAGGTCAACCGCTCCAGCGCCTGCTGCGGCGTCAGCCCGGGCGTCACCGTCTCCCGGGGATATTGGTAGGCCAGCGCGTCGAGCGAGAAGCGGCAACGCTCGGCGATCTCGAGCGTGCGCGCCAGCGCCTTGGGGTACCTCCGGAACAGACGCGCCATCTCCTCGGGCGGCTTCAGGTAGCGATCGGCATGCCGCTCGCGGCGGAAGCCGGCGTCGTCGATGATGACGCCGTGACGAACGCAGGTGACGACGTCCTGCAGAATGCGCCGCTCGGGCACGTGGAAGAGCACGTCGTTGGTGACGACGGTCGCCACCCGGGCTTGGGCGGCGAGATCGGCAAGCTCGTGCAACCGCATCTGGTCATTCGGCCGCCGACGCAGGGTCAGCGCCAGATAGCCCCGATCGCCGAAGGCCTCGCGCAGGCGGCGCAGCTGCAGCGCGCAGGCGTCGTCGGCAACGCCCGGGACCAACACCGCGATCAGCCCGTCGCCGTAGGCGACGAGATCGGACCAGTCGAGCCGGCACTTCGCCTTGCCGCCGCGCTTCTTGCCGAGACTGAGCAGCCGGCAGAGCCGGGCGTAGGCAGGGCGGTCGGTGGGGTACACGAGCAGCGAGACCCCCTCCATCAGATCGAGCCTGCAGCCCACGATCAGGCGGACGCCGGTTTCCTTGGCCGCCTGATGCGCGCGCACGATGCCGGCGAGGCTGTTGCGGTCCACGACGGCCAGCGCCGCTATGCCGAGAGCGGCGGCCTGCGCGAACAGCTCCTCGCAGGAGCTGGCCCCGCGCAGGAAGGAGAAGTGCGAGGTGACCTGGAGTTCGGCGTAAGTCGCGGTCATGCGGCGGCGCCCATGCAAAGATGCCGTGCAGGAACCAGCGATGCGAGCCGGTCGCGGCATCCTCGCCATCGCCGGCGCGGTAGATCCAGAATCGCTCGCCGGCTTCATCCTCGACCTGAAAATAGTCGCGGACGGCGATCAGCTCGGCATCCCGCGTCCACCATTCGCCAAACACGCGCTCGGGACCGTCGGCGCGTGCCGCGCCAGGTGAAGGTCTCGGGCGGATGGTCCGGCAACAACGCCACGGTGTCGATCGGCTCGGGGTGGCGCAGCAGGCGGGTCGGGCGCGGTCAGTGCTCCGGCCAGCCGGGGCCAGCTTCATCAGGCGAGAGCGGGCTGACGCGCCGGACCGAGCGTTCCGGCACATCACTTGCGACCGGGGCAAAGCGGTAGAGCAGCTGCTCGCCAACGCGGTTGGACAGAATGTCGATCAGGTCGGACACGTCCGGTCTCTGGTCCTCCACCAAGTCGGAGACCGTCTGCTTGCGCACCATCGGCTCCGCCAGCGTGGCGGTCAGGCTCATCAGCTCGATGCCGAACCCCGGGATCGACGGTCTCGATCCGGTCGCAGAGCAGGCGCGCCAGGCGTCGGGGATCATGGGTCGGCAGCGCCGTGCCGACCCGGATCACGACGGTCCCGGCATCGACCAGGGTGAAGATCAGGTCCAGCCGTCGGGCGCCGAGGCCGCGCTGTTCGAGCTTCGCGCAGAGGTCCACGACCAGCTTTCCGATGTAGCGCGTGATGGTCTCGGCCGCGGAGATCGGTTCCGCGAAGGCGCGGCGTACCTCGACGAGCTCGGCCGGCCGCAGCGGCGTGATCGGCTCGGCCAGCCTTCCCATCGCCTAGTCGAGCCGCCGACCGACCTCGGGGCCGAACCGCAGCGCCAGCGGGGCGCGCGGCTGCGCCGCCAGCTCGCCGATCCGGTCGAAGCCGAGCACTCGCAGGCCATCGACGATGTCGCCGGGCAGGCGCAGCGCGGCGATCGGCAAGGGTTGCAGCACCGCCTCGCTTTCGCCGGCGGGCACCACACGTGTCGGCTGCGCCAACCAGCGCGCCACGGCATGCGCGGCGCCCCAGCTGTCGGCCACCGCCGCCTGTGCCGCTATTCCGGAGGCTGCCATTCGCTCGACCATCTCACCGAGCATGGTCTCTTCGCCGCCGTGCAGATGTTCCGCCCCGGTGGTGTCGATGACGAGACCGTCGGGGGGATCGGCGCTGGCGATCGGTGCGTAACGCCGCAGCACCCACAGGGCGAGGCGTTCCAGCGCTTGGCGGTCGGCGGCGGGATCGGCGTCCAGAACCACCAGCTCGCGCACAAGCGCCTTCGCCTGCGTCGCGGGCATGCCCGTGCGCACGCCCGTCCGCAGCGCCAAGAGGTCGGCTGCCAGTACCACGCGCCTGCGGCCTTCGCGGCCAATCAGCGCCAGTGGAACCTCAGGAGGCGGCGCGGCGGCGCCCGGCGTCCGCCGCCGTATTCGGTCTGTCGGCCAGGTCGGCAGGTAGAGCGAGACGACCCTTGCCATCGCAGGCCTCCACTTCGAAACCGGCGCTTTCTCCGGCGCGGCAGCGCATCAGCTCCAGCAGCCAGCGCGCGCGACCGACACCGGGCGCCGGAAGCGGCGCGGACGGCAGGGCGGAGACGCGCCAGCGGGTGACAGAGGCGGTGGGCTGGCCGAAGTCGGCTGCCTCGGTCTGTCGCCTCCAGCGCCGCACGGCGATGCCGATCATGCCCGAGCTTTCCGCCGCGAGCTGAAGTCGCCGCGAGGCGGTCATCGACAGCCGCGCGACTTCGGCGACCACTGCGCCGAGACCGCCGTGCCGCAGGCCCTCCTCAAAACAGGCCAGGACTGATTTCTCGTCGCCGGCCTCGACGTAAATCACCCAAGCAGGACCCAGCCCCGCCTGGGCGAGCGCCGGCGCGAACAGATCCTGGCGCGTGACGCACCAGAGCACTTTGCCTCTGGTGCGCGCGGCGATGCCGGTGGTGAACAGCGCCGCCGCGGCGCCGTCGATTGCGCCATTTCCGCCGCCGGCCCCCTCATGCAACGCGCCGAGGGCGAGGCCGCCGCCGGGCAGCGCTGCGTCGATCCGCTTCACGCCGAAGGATAGGACCGCCCGATTGCGCGATCCGCCGTGTTCGAGCCGCTCAATGCGCGAGCGAAGCTCGGCCAGCACAGGATTGGAGGCGGCTTCAGGCATGCGGACGCGAGCTCATAGGTGGAGAGTCGGTTATGTTCATTCTTTGTTCTCGTTCGACGCTGGAGTCAATGAGTCGCCACTCCTCGTGCAACCAGCCCGAGCTGCGCGGACAGTGGCGTTTCGCGTGAACCGACCTAAACGTGTCCCGATCGATTCCGAAGGTCGAAACCGGGGCAGCGTGGCATGTGCAACCTCTACTCCATGACGAAGGCCGTAGATGCGATGCGGGACCTGTTCGCCGGCCTGAACGACCACGGTATCAACCTGCCTTCGATGCCGGGCATCTACCCCGACTACCCTGCGCCGATCGTTCGGAATGCCCCTGAAGGTCGCGAGCTTGTCCTCGCCCGCTGGGGCATGCCGACGCCGCCTCAGTATCTTGTCGGCAAGAAGGTTGATCGTGGCGTCACTAACATCCGCCAGACCAATTCGTCGCACTGGCGACCGTGGCTCGGGCCGGAGCACCGCTTCCTGGTCCCGTTCACGAGTTTCGCTGTGGATCGGCATGGAATGTTGACCCCCTGAAGGGGGGATCGGCGTCCAAAATTGACCCCCTTCCGCGCGTGTCGTGGAGACTTCCCGTCCTGGGGCGAACGGGCGGGCGGGGGATGAGGGGCGTGGACACGATCGCGCGGGTGCGCCGCGAGTTCTTCGTGCGAGGCAGGACGATCAAGGAGATCTGTCGGGAGCTCCACGTCTCGCGCAACACCGTCCGGAAGATCATCCGCAGCGACGAGACGGCGTTCGAGTACGCGCGGAACGTCCAGCCTCAGCCGAAGATCGGGGCCTGGCGGAAGGACCTCGACCGGATCCTCGCGCAGAACGCGGCCCGGCCGCGGCGGGAGCGGCTGACGCTGATGCGGGTGTTCGAGGAGCTGCGGGGGCTCGGCTACGGGGGCGGCTACGACGCGGTGAGGCACTACGCGACGGCCTGGGCGCGGCGGCAGGACGCGGTGACGGCGGCGGCCTTCGTGCCGCTGAGCTTTGCGCCGGGCGAGGCCTACCAGTTCGACTGGAGCCACGAAGTGGTGCTGATCGACGGCGTCACGACGGTGGCGAAGGTCGCGCATGTCCGGCTCTGCCACAGCCGGATGCTGTTCGTGCGGGCCTATCCGCGCGCGAGCCAGGAGATGGTGTTCGACGCGCACGACCGGGCCTTCGCATTCTTCAAGGGCGCCTGCATGCGCGGGAGCTACGACAACATGAAGACGGCGGTGGACGCGGTGTTCGTCGGCCGCGAGCGGGCCTACACCCGCTGCTTCCTGCAGATGTGCGGGCACTACCTCGTCGAGCCGGTGGCGTGCACGCCGGCTGCGGGCTGGGAGAAGGCCCAGGTCGAGAACCAGGTCGGCGTCGTACGCCAGCGCTTCTTCGCGCCGCGGGTGCGGGCGAAGAGCTACGAGGAGCTCAACGCCTGGCTGTTGGACCGCTGCGTCGCCTACGCCCGGGCGCAGCCTCACCCCGAGCTGCGCAACAAGACGGTCTGGGAGATGTTCGAGGCGGAACGGCCGAGCCTCGTGCCGTATCGCGGTCCCTTCGACGGCTTCCACGCGGTGCAGGCCTCTCCCTCGAAGACATGCCTCGTGCGGTTCGCCACCAACAAGTACTCGGTGTCGGCGGTGGCGGTTGGCCGGCCCGTCGAGATCCGCGCCTACGCCGACCGGATCGAGCTCCGTCAGGACGGCAGGGTCGTTGGCGCGCACCGCCGCGCCTTCGGCCGGGGCGCGACCGTCTACGACCCCTGGCACTACGTCCCGGTCCTGGCGCGCAAGCCCGGCGCGCTGCGCAACGGCGCGCCCTTCAAGGACTGGGTGCTGCCGGCCTCGCTCGAGCGTATCCGGCGAAAGCTTCGGGCCGCATCGGATGGCGACCGCCAGATGGTGGAGATCCTGGGTGCGGTGCTCACGGATAACCTCCCAGCCGTGGAGGCCGCCTGCGCAGAGGCCCTGAAGGAGGGCGTCCACTCCGCCGATGTCGTCCTGAACATCCTGGCCCGGCGGCGCGATCCGGGCCCGCCGGTGACGATCGCAACCCCCGAGGCGCTGCGGCTGCGCCACGAGCCCGCCGCCGACTGCGCCCGATACGACCGCCTGAGGAGGGCAATCGGATGATGGAGCGAACCGAGATCCTGGCCGCCCTGGGTGGGCTCAAGCTGTTCGGAATGAGGTCGGCCTACGATGAGATCGTCGCGACCGCGGTCAAGCGGCTGCATGAGCCGCAGCGGGTCGTCGGCGACCTGCTCTCGGCCGAACTCTCCGAGAAGCAGGCGCGCTCAATCAAGTACCAGATCACCGTGGCGAAGCTGCCGCTCGCCAAGGAGATCGAGGACTTCGCCTTCGCCGAGACGCCGGTCAACGAGACCCTCGTCCGCGACCTCGCCGGCGGCGGCTTCCTCGCCCAGCAGCGTAACCTCGTGCTGGTCGGCGGGACAGGCACCGGCAAGACCCACCTCGCCGTCGGCATCGCCCGCGCCTGCATCCGCGCGGCCGCCCGCGGCCGCTTCTTCAACGTCGTTGACCTCGTCAACAAGCTCGAGGCCGAGGCCCCCGCCGGCCGTCAGGGCCGTCTCGCCGACCATCTCGCAAGGCTCGACTTCGTCGTCCTCGACGAGCTTGGCTACCTGCCGTTCGCCCAGGCCGGCGGCCAGCTGCTCTTCCACCTCGTCAGCCGGCTCTACGAACAGACCTCCGTCATCGTCACCACCAACCTCGCCTTCGGCGAATGGCCCGCTGTCTTCGGCGACGCCAAGATGACGACCGCGCTTCTCGACCGGCTCACGCACCACTGCGACATCGTCGAAACCGGCAACGAGAGCTGGCGCTTCAAAACCCGCGCCTGAGGCCCAGAGGAAGGCCTGATCCGTCTCCGCCACCCCGACCGCTGCGCCGGATCAGGCCTTCCTCTTCCCGTCGCGAGAGGGGTCAAAATTCGACGCCGATCGGGGGTCAGAATTGCGAGCCGATTGACAGCCTGCCACACGGTTCCGTCCTCGACCCTGCCGCCCAACGCGGCCAGCTCCCGATAATGCTCGCCGGCAAGCCCCGAGATTTCCCTCGGGGACAAGGTGATGGGGCCTTCACGATGCCGCCTGAATTCCTCTTGAACCGCCTTGAGGGCGTCGGGGAAGCGCGCCTTGGCGAGGTCCGGGTCTTTGGTCCCAAGCGACCGCCTCACCTCGTTCTTGCCCATGGACGACTTAATGTCTGTGGGGACACGCAGGCGAAGCCAATAGACGCCCGTCTTGGGGTGTTTGAAGGGGCGCGCCATGGGCAATCTCGTCATGCTTGAGGACCACCTTTGTGGACCACCGAACAATCCTCAAGCACTTGGTGCGCATATCATTCTTGATTTTCAAGTCAGATTTATGGTGCTGCGAGAGAGGATTGAACTCTCGACCTCTCCCTTACCAAGGGAGTGCTCTACCACTGAGCTACCGCAGCCGAAGCGCGGGAGCTTCGAGCCACCGCACGCGACGGGCGTGCTTTTAGCCGAAACGGAGGCCTGCGCAAGCCAAATCTGGACCGGGGCGGCGCCTTGCGCTAGAGAACTCGCGATGGACGACGCCCCCGCCCCGACCCCACGCCCCGAAAAGGACGAAAAGGCCGCCCGCAAGGCTGCGGCGCTGCGCGCCAATCTTGCCCGGCGCAAGGCCCAGAAGCGCGCCCGGGTCGCCGCCGGACATCCCGATGACGACACGGCCGCGGGCGGGCCGGCCGAGCAGGAACGATAAGCATGGACAGCATTCTCGTCCGCGGCGGCCGCAGGCTGCAGGGGCGCATTCCGATTTCGGGCGCCAAGAACGCCTGCCTCGCGCTCATGCCGGCGGCGCTCCTCACCGAGGAGCCGCTGACGCTGACCAACGCCCCGCGGCTCTCGGACATCCGCACGATGACGGCGCTGCTGGAGAGCCTCGGCTGCGAGGTCGCCGCGCTCCAGGGCGGGCGGGTGCTGGCCGTGGGGGCGCTCGAAATCGCCAACCACCGGGCGGACTACGACATCGTGCGCCGGATGCGCGCCTCGATCCTGGTGCTGGGGCCGATGCTCGCCCGGGACGGCCACGCGGTGGTCTCGCTGCCCGGAGGCTGCGCCATCGGGGCGCGGCCGGTCGACCTCCACCTGAAGGGGTTGGAGGCGCTGGGGGCAGAGCTCGACCTGCGCGAGGGCTATGTCCACGCCAAGGCGCCGCGGGGGCTGACCGGCGCCGTCTTCGAATTTCCCATGGTCTCGGTCGGGGCGACGGAGAACCTGCTGATGGCGGCGACGCTCGCCAAGGGGACCACGGTCCTGAAGAACGCCGCGCGGGAGCCGGAGATCGTCGACCTCGCCCGCTGCCTGCGGGCGATGGGGGCCCGAATCTCCGGCGAGGGCACGGGGACGATCGAGATCGAGGGGGCGGACCGGCTGCACGGCGCCACCCATCCCGTGGTCGCCGACCGGATCGAGCTCGGCACTTACATGCTCGCCCCCGCCATCACCGGCGGCGAGGTGGAGCTGACCGGGGGCCGGCGCGAGCTGGTCGCCGCCTTCGCCGACAAGCTCGAGGCCGCCGGCGTCTCGATCGAGGACACCGAGACCGGCCTCAGGGTCAGCCGCCAGAACGGGCGCATCCAGCCGGTGGACGTAGAGACCGCGCCCTTCCCCGGCTTCCCCACCGACCTGCAGGCGCAGATGATGGCGCTCCTGACCCTCGCCGACGGGGTGAGCCGGCTGGAGGAGCGCATCTTCGAGAATCGCTTCATGCATGCCCCGGAGCTCGCGCGGATGGGGGCGCGGATCGAGGTCCACGGCGGCACCGCCACCGTGACGGGGGTGGAGCGGCTGCGCGGCGCGCCGGTCATGGCGACCGACCTGCGGGCCAGCGTCAGCCTGATCCTCGCTGGGCTCGCCGCCGAGGGGGAGACCCGGGTCGCCCGGGTCTATCACCTCGACCGGGGCTACGAGCGGGTGGAGGAGAAGCTCTCCGCCTGCGGGGCGGAGATCGAGCGGATCACGGAACGGGCCGCATGACCGACGCGCGATTCGAGGACGGGGCGGAGCGGGCCCTGCGGCTGCGGGCGGAGACGCCGGAGGATCTGGCGGTGATTTCCGCCCTGACCCAGGACGCGCTGGCCGAGGTCAAGGACGCCGCCTGGACCCCGAAACGGCGGCGGTTCAGCGTGCTCCTGACCCGCTTCCGCTGGGAGGACGCGGCCGCCGCCCGGCGCGAGGGCCGGCCCTTCGAGCGGGTGCGCAGCCTCCTCACCGTGGAACATGCCCTGACCGCCCGGGCGGCGGGCGTCGATTCCCGGGACCGGGATCAGATCGTCTCGCTGCTCGCCCTCGGCTGGACGCCGGGCGAGGACGGGACCGGGACGCTCACCCTGACGCTCGCCGGGGACGGCGAGGTGGCAATCGGGGCCGAGGCGCTGGAAGTCACCCTGACCGACGTCGCCCGGCCGCACGAGGCGGTCGCCCGCAAGCCCCCGAGCCATCCCGAAGGCTGAGGCCTTGCGCCGCGCCTGCCTCGCCCTGCTGCTGATCGTCCTCGCCCCGGCCGCGTGGGGAGAGGAGGCGGTGGAGGAGGACGCCCCGGCGCGGGAGGCCTGGGCGGCGGAGAAATGCCGGATCTACGCCGCGGCCTGGGCCCGGGCCATCGACGAGCGCGGCACGGCGGGCCTCGGGGAGGAGTTTCTCCTCGCCCAGCAGCGGTTCCTCGATTCGGGCTGTTCGGGCCCGCGGGAGGTCTGCCCCCGCTCCCCCCAGGAGCTCGCGCTCGCCGACCTGCTGTCGGTGGCGGCGATCAACGAGGGCATGACCGGATCCTTCCTGCCCTTCGCCTGCCCAGGGCGGCCGTAGCGCCCGCGGGGCCGGACCGTCCGGCCGCGTCTCCGAACCCTGGGCTTTGGGAGAGGCCCGCGGAACACCTCGCCCGGGGGGGCCGCATTTCACGCGTGAAAATGGGATCATCATTTTGTTTTCAAAAGATAATCCAGAAATCATTCAGGCGATCTCAACCAAGGTTGACGAATCCTGACGGCGTTTCGCCGAGGCCTTTTCAGAGCACCAGCACGCCGCTGTGCTTGGCCTTTTCCTCCGGCTCCACATGGATGGTGATGCGGGCGCCCTCGACCGCCGCCTTCAGCGCCGACTCGATCCGGTCGCAGATGTCATGGGCCTGGGCCACGGTCATCTGCGCCGGCACCACCAGGTGAAAGTCGATGAAGACCGCCGGGCCGCTGGCGCGGGTGCGCAGGTCGTGGGCCTCGATCGCGCCTTCCGCCTCGCGCGAGATGATCTCGCGGATCTCGACCAGCCGGTCGTCGGGCAGCGCGGCGTCCATCAGGCCGCTGAGCGATTCGCGCATCACCTGCCAGCCGGACCAGAGGATGTTGAGCGCCACCAGCCCCGCCAGCGCCGGATCGAGGATGTCCCAGCCGGTCACCACCGCGAGCAGGATGCCGATCGTCACCCCGACCGAGGTCACCACATCGGACATCAGGTGCCGCCCGTCCGCCGCCAGAGCCGGGGAGCGCAGCCGGCGGCCCTGGGAGATCAGCACCCAGGACCAGGCGGCGTTCACCACGCTCGCCCCCATGCTGAGCGCGAGGCCCAGCGCCGGCGCGTCGATGCGGCGCGGGGCCTGCAACCCCACCCAGGCCTCGCGCAGGATCAGCCCGGCCGCCACCATGATCAGCGTCCCGGCGAGGCCGGCGCTGAAATACTCCACCTTGTGGTGGCCATAGGGGTGGTTCGCGTCCGCCGGCTGTTCCGAGAGCCGCACGGCGAAGAGCGCCGCCACCGCGGTCGCGACGTTGATGAGGCTTTCCAGCGCGTCGGAATAGAGCGCGACCGAGCCCGTCACCATATAGGCGACATACTTGATCCCGAGGACCAAGACGCCGACGACGATGCTGCCGGCGGCCAGCCTGACCGTTCCGCCCATGCGTGACGCTCCCGCAAAACCTTGACGGGCGCCGTCTAGCGGGCCCGCACCTGGAGCGCAAGGCCTTGATTTAAAATTGAAAATGGTTCGCAATTACATCACGGGCGCAAAACGGCGCCGCAGCGGAAGGACGCGGCGCTCCCCACGGGGCGCGGCTCAGGCCCGGGCCGCCCTGGCCTGCAGCCGGCGGGCGTGCCGGACCGGTTCGGCATGGCCCGAGGTCCGCCGCGCGCCGAAGAGCGTCGGGCCCCGCGCCGGAAGCAAGGCCGGCCTGTCGAAGTCGGAGGCCATCGGCCGATGGCCGGGATCGGCGGCGTTCCGGCCGTCGACCTTGGCCCCCATCCGCGCGCAGGGCGTCCTCCCCCTCCGCTTCGGTCCTCACCCCGGGGGCGAGCCGGCCGGCGCGGTACGGCGAACGGATCCGGCAGGCGGCGCGGTTCTTCGTCAGGGGCGCGTCGTCGGTGTCGGGCGCCTTGGAGCAGCCGATCTCCTGCACGCCACATCGCCGCGGAGGCCCGGGGCGCCGTTGTCGAACCCACGCGGTGCCGTCTCCCGCAGAACGGCGTCTTTGGCGAGCGGCGGAGTCGGCGGCAGGCCGAGATCCGGCAGGGGCTCCGACGCCCGCGCCCGCTGGCCCTGGCGACGTCCACCCTCACGTCCACCCTGTGGGCCGCAGGGAGGGTCGCCGCCATCGGGCTCGGCATCCAAGGGGCGCCGGCGCCAGAGCGGGAAGGGGCGATCCCGGCCGCCGGCATCTCGCTCCTGACGTCGGGCTTCGCCCCCATGCCCGTGCCGATCCGGCCCCGGCCGATCATGGGGCAAGCGCGGCCTGGGACGGCATGGCGGACCTTGTGGGCCTTGAGCCAGACCGCAGCCTTCATCGCGTCGCGGAGCAGACCGCGCCCGCCTCGCCGGAGGCGAAGATCTCGCCCGTCTTCCGATCGAGGAAGCCGGCGTGAATGACGACGATGCGCCGGCACAGGGCGTAGGGGCCGGCGGCGAGGTTGGCGGCGAGGTCAGGGGAGGTCCGCCTCTCCTCGTCCTTCAGCCCGAACTTGCAGCGGGGGCAAGGCCGAGGGTCGCCTTCGACCTCGGGGAAGACCGCATCGTCGAAGGCGGCCGCCTCCGGCCTGCGCAGCTTCGGCCGCCCCCCATAGATCGAGCATAGGGGGAGCCGGCGCGGCGGTTGTGCGGGCCTGTCCCCTTGTCGAGGTCGTCGCCTTGTCGAGGTCATCGTGTCGAGGTCATCGTCTTGTCCAGATCCTGCATCGCGCAGGCGACGGCGGACCTGGCGGCGACCCGCCCTTCCCGCGCCGCCGCCCGGTCGCGCCCACCGCGTCGGCGGTCATCGGGATGCCGACGTCGCGCACGATCAGCGGCGCCCGGCCGGTCGGGCGGGGTCGGGGCCTTGCGGTCGGGGGCGAGGCTGCGCGTCGGGGCCTCGCCGCCCTTGCGGAAGGTCTCGGCGCGGCCGCCCTTCATCAGGCCGATCTCCTTGGCGCAGGCGCCGATGTTGTCCGCCCCGCCCACCGCCGCGACGCTGCCCTCGCAATCCTGGAGGACGGCCAGCGCCGATTCGAGGAGGGCGTCGCGCAGCCTTGAGGGCGAGGCCGCGCCGACCGGATCGACGGCGCGGAAGCCGAGCCCCCATGCAGCCCGGGGCGCTGCAGGAAGAAGGCGCGACAAGCGGATGCGGGTGGGCAATCCGGCGCGCCGCCCTCATCCAGCATTTTGAATTCAAAATAAAATTCGGAACTCCGGCTTGTTTGCGCTGCAATAATTAGTGAGCATGTGCAGCATATCCATTGCGGCGCGACACGCGTTCTCCATGTACAAAGACGCCATGGAGGATTGCGGCGATGCCCTTCGGACTGCCCAACGTGAGCTACCTCGGCTTTCCGGCGCCCGCGCTGGCGGCGGCCCATGCGGGCCTCGGCTTTCGCGCGGCGAAGCGGGCGGACCTGCCTGCGGTCCTTTCGCATTTCTCGCGGCTGACGCCGGAATGCCGCCGGCGCCGCTTCTGCGCCACCCTGTCGCCCGAGGCGCTGGAACGGCACGCCGCCGGTCTCTGGGACCGGTCCGCGCTCGTCCTCGCCGCCATCGACGGGCCGCTCTGGGGCGGGGCCTTTCACCGGATCGGCGAAATCCGGGCGATGGCCGAACTCTCCCTCGGCGGCCGGGAGGCCGAAATCGGGCTCAGCGTCGACGACGGCCAGCGGCGGCGCGGGATCGGGACCTATCTCGTGCAGACCGCCGCCTGGCTGCTTGCGCCCCGGGGGGTCGACCGGATCGCCGCCTACACAACCGCCGACAACATCGGCATGATCCGGCTCGCGATCCGGCTCGGGGGGCGGATCGACCGCGCCTCCTCGGACGTCGAGATGGTCTTCGACGTCGCCTGCCTGCGCCGGGACTACCTGCGCCGCCGGATGGCGGAGCGGGTCTTCGCCCGGGCGGGCTGAGGCGCGCCGCCCCTTCCCAGCCCCCCCGCGGCCGGGGTAGGGTCGGCGCATGGACCGGCCCATGGACAGCGCCCGCCTGGACGGCGTCATCGCCTTTCTGCAGGGGGCGGAACGGCTCAAGGACACGTTGCGCAGCGGCGCCACCTCGGGCGGCCGGCGCGAAAGCGCGGCCGAGCACAGCTGGCGGCTCGCCCTGCTCGCGCTGCTTCTGGATCGGGACCTCGGCGCCGTCGACCGGCTGAAGGTGCTGAAGCTCTGCCTCGTCCACGATCTGGGCGAGGCGATCTCGGGGGACATTCCGGCCGTCGACCAGACGCCCGACGACGGCCGCGCGGCGCGGGAGCGGGCGGACATGGCGACGCTCTGCGCGCCGCTGCCGGCCGACCTGTCGGCGGACCTGCTGGCGCTCTGGGACGAATACGCCGCGGCGGCCACGCCGGAGGCCAAGCTCGCCAAGGGGCTCGACAAGATCGAGACGGTGCTCCAGCACGCCATCGGCGCCAACGATCCGGGCTTCGACTACGCCTTCAACCTCGGCTACGGGCGGGAGCGCACCGCCGCCCTGCCCCTCTTGCGCCAGATCCGCGCCCGGGCCGACGACGCCACCCGCGCGCGGATGGACGAGCCGGGCTGAGGGCGCGCGTCAGGCGAGCGGCGGCCCTTAGGCGAGCCAGGCGTAGCGCCAAGCGATCCAGCCGATCTCGATCCCCAGGGCGGCCCCGACGATCGCCAGGCGGAGACGCCGCCCCGGCGCCCCGATCGCCGCCAGCGCCAGAAGGATCATGACCCCCTGGCGCAGGAAATAGGCCGGCCCCAGATCATGCAGCCGCTGCGGCCCCTTGAGCGCGCTGTCGCCCACGTCGGCGATGACGACCGCCACCAGCAGGCCGTAGAACCATTTCTGTCGCGATTCGAAATAGTCGGTCAGGCTGTCGAATTCGCCCAGACGGTCGGGATAGAGCACCACGCAGGCGAAATAGAACAGCGCCGCATAGCCGATGACGAAGACATAGGCGAAGAAGCTCCACCGCTCCACGCTGCGCAGGCTGAACTCGAACCACCAGTAATGCAGCACGCACAGGAGCAGGAACGCCGTCCAGGCGAGCTGCAACGGATCGGGCCGCTCGTTCGCCGGGTGCTGGACGAACCGCGCGAGCCCGTTGAGAAGCCGGGTGAGGCTGAGGCCGGTGACGACGCCGATCAGCACGCGCAGATGGGCGAACTGTTCATGGGCCGCGGCATGCTCCATCCGGGCTCTCCTCTCGGTTGCATGGTCGCACAGATTTCACCGGACGCGCCCCGGCCGCAAGCCCGGGATCAGCCGAGCGCGGCCTGGACCTTGCGCGGCAGCTTGCCGCGGATCAGCCGGTAGGAGGCGTCGAGCCGGTCGGCGAGCTCCGCCGCGTCCATCCGCCCCCAGGGGATGCGGACCCAGCTCGGGTGCAGATAGGGCGCGCGCTCCGCCAGCCCCAGGTCGATCAGCAGGGCGGCGCTCTCGCGGTCGAGGCATTTCACGCTGACGCCCAGATCCGCCGCGCCCACCAGGGCGAAGACCTTGCCGCCCACCTTCCAGGCGTCATGGCCGCCGCCCCAGGGGTCCGAGACCTCGGCTCCGGGCAGGCGGGCGCAATGGGCGTTGACGAAGGCGCGGGTCATGGGGGCGATCCTGCCCCCGCCTTGCCGCGGCGGCAAGTCCCCTGCCCCGAGGGTCGCGAAGGACGGCGGCCGGGCGGCGGGGCGGGCGGAAACGGAGGGGCAAAAGCAGGGGGCGGGCCGCCGTCCGGGCAGGGCGAAGGCCGTTCCGGTCAGGAGCGGCGCAGCATCGCGATCCGGACCAGCAGCCGCTCGGCCGCGGCGAGTCCCGGCGGCGGGCGGGTCGAACGCAGGGCCAGATCCGTCTCGATGATCCAGCCGAGCGCCTTTTCGATCTCGCCGCGCCCGAGTCGGCGCGCCTGCTCCGCGAGCCGGCTGCGGCGGGGACCGAAGACCGGCGGCCGGGCCCGGGCCAGAGCCGCCTCGGGGCCGTCGGCCGCGATCGCGGCCGCATGGAGCAGGCGAAAGCGGCGGCCCGCGGCGATGACCAGCGAAGTCGCAGCCGAAGCCCCCCCGCCCAGGCGCAGCATCGCCGCGACGAGCGCGTCCGCCCGGCCTTCGGCCGCGAGGTCGATCACCGCCTCGGCCTCGGCCTCCGGCGGCGGGGGCGCGAGGGCGGCGATGTCCTCGCCGGTCGCGTCGCCCGGGGCGCCCCGCCGGTAGAGGGCGAGCTTTTCGAGAAACTGGGCGAAATCGCCTGGGTCGAGCGTCCGGGCCAGGGCCTCCAGGTCGCCCATGGCCCCGCGATCCACGGCGACGCCGGCCCGGGCCAGCGCCGCCTCGATCTCGGCCCGGCCGGGCGGATCGGCGTAGACGGCGATGGCGACGGCGGCCCGCGCCGCCTCGAAGCCCTTGCGCAGGCTGCTCGAGGCCTTGAGCTCGCCCGCCGCCACCACCAGCGTGGCGTCCCCCGGCCGCCAGTCGGCGAGCGCGGCGAGGAGGGGCGCGGCCTGGGCCTCGGAGGCGTCCTCCACCAGCACCGCCCGGGGCCCGGGAAAGAAGCCCACGGCCTTGAGCGCGTCGGTCGCCGCCGCCGGATCCCGGCGCAGCTCCGCCGCGGCGAACCGGGTCAGCCGCATCTCGGCGGCGCCCTCCGGGCCGATCAGAGCCGCGACCAGCGCCTGGCGCTTGAGCGCGATCCGCATGGCGTCGGGCCCGAAGAGCAGGATCCCCGCCGCCTTCGGATCGGGCCGGTCGAGAAACCGCGCGGCCTCGGCGCCGGCGAGCTTCACGGCGCCGCGCGCGCCGCCAGCGCCACCCGCCGGGCGATGCGGTCGGCCAGCAGGGTCGAGAGCCGCAGCTCGGCGTCGCGCTGCGCCGAGAGGATCGCATAGGCCGAGCTCGTGTCCGAGGTCGGCGCGCTGTAGCCCGTCGTCGCACGCTCCTCGCCCGAGAGCGTGGGCGCCTCCAGCCCGACGGGAGTGAGCGTCCAGATCGCCGTGCCGGTCACGTCGAAACGCGAGGTCACGTCCTTTTCGGTGATGGCGACGCCCTGCTTCGTGAAGGAGAGCTTGACGTCGAGCCGGTAGCGCACGGTCTCGGCCACGCCGAGCCGCTCCACCAGCCGTTCGCGCAGGGCGAAGCCGTTGACGCCCTGGATCACCCCCACGTCGACCTGGCCCGAGACCGCCGCGGCGGGCCCGGCCGGGGCGTAGAGCGGCTCGAAGCCGCAGCCCGTCAGCAGGAGGGCCGCGGCGAGCGCCAGGGCGCGAGGACTAGACCACCACATTCACGATGCGGTCCGGGACCACGATGAGCTTGCGCGGGGTGGCGCCGCCGAGCGCCCGCCGCACCGCCGGATCGGCCAGCACCAGGGCCTCCACCGCCGCGGCGTCGAGGCCCGCGGGGGCGGCGATCTCGGCCCGACGCTTGCCGTTGACCTGAACCGGCAGGATCACCTCGGTCGCGGCGAGGAAGGCGGGATCGGCGACCGGCCAGGGCGCCTGGGCGACCAGCCCCGCGCCGCCGAGCGCCTGCCACATCTCCTCCGCCAGGTGCGGGGTCATGGGGGCCATGAGCTGGGCGAGCGTGCGGAGCCCGAGGCGGCGGGTCGCCCGGTCGCCCGGGCCGGTCCCCTTGGCCTGGGCGAGCGCGTTGGTGAATTCGTAGAGCCTGGCGATCGCCTTGTTGAAGGCGAAGGTCTCGATGCCCTCGGTCACGTCGCGGATGCTGCGGTGCATCGCCTGGAGCAGCGGGCGGTTGTCGGGCTCGGCCTCCGGGCCTTCCTCGGCGAGGAAGGTCTCGACCAGCCGCCAGACCCGGGCGAGGTGGCGGCTCGCCGCCTCCGCCCCGCTCGCGGTCCATTCGACGTCGCGTTCGGGCGGGCTGTCGGACATGACGAACCAGCGGGCGGTGTCGGCCCCGTGCGAGGCGACAATGGCGTCGGGGTCCACCACGTTCTTCTTGGATTTCGACATCTTGACCGAGGGGCCGACCTCGACCGGCGTGCCGTCGGCGAGCCGCGCGCCCGCCTCGTCGCGGATCACCTCCGCCGGCTCGCGCCAGACGGGCCGCCCGTCGGGACCGAGGGTGGCGTAGGTCTCATGCGTCACCATGCCCTGGGTGAAGAGCGCGCTGAACGGCTCGACCGCCTTCGCCGGCAGGTGGCCGGTGCGCTGCATCGCACGTGCGAAGAACCGGCTGTAGAGCAGGTGCAGAATCGCGTGCTCCACCCCGCCGATGTACTGGTCGACGTTCATCCAGTAGTCGGCCGCCGCCGCATCGGTGGGCGTCGCAGCATGGGGCGCGGTGAAGCGGGCGTAGTACCAGGACGAATCGACGAAGGTGTCCATCGTGTCCGTCTCGCGCCGGCCCTCGGCGCCGCACCGGGGGCAGGTCGCGCGGGTCCAGGTCGGGTGCCGCTCCAGCGGATTGCCGGGCTTGTCGAAGGTCACGTCCTCGGGCAGGCGCACCGGCAGGTTCTCGCGCGCCTCGCCGACCACGCCGCAGACGGGGCAGTGGATCACCGGGATCGGGCAGCCCCAGTAGCGCTGGCGGCTCACGCCCCAGTCGCGCAGACGGAAGCGGGTGACGCCCTCGCCCCAGCCCCCGGCCTCGGCGCGGGCGATGACCTCGGCCTTGGCCGCCTCGACCTCCATCCCGTCGAGGAAGCGCGAGTTCACCAGCCGGCCCGGGTCGGTGTAGGCGACGTCGGCGACGGAGAAATCCGGGCCTTCGGGGCTGACCACGGTCGTGACCGGCAGGCCGTACTTGCGCGCGAAGTCGAGGTCGCGCTGGTCATGGGCGGGGCAGCCGAAGATCGCCCCCGTGCCGTAGTCCATCAGCACGAAGTTCGCCGCATAGACCCGCAGCTCGATCGCGGGGTCGAGCGGGTGCGCGACCCGCACGCCGGTGTCGTAGCCCATCTTCTCGGCGGTCTCGAGCTCGGCCTCGGTGGTGCCGGTCCGACGGCACTCGGCGGCGAAGGCGGCCAGCGCCGCGTCCTCGGCCTCGAGCGCCTTGGCCAGCGGATGGTCGATCGAGACGGCGGCGAAGCTCGCGCCGAAGATCGTATCGGGCCGAGTGGTGAAGACCTCCAGCGTCTCGAAGCCGCCGGGCGCGTCCCGCGTCTCGAAGCGGAACTGCAGGCCGCGGCTCTTGCCGATCCAGTTCTTCTGCATCAGCCGGACCTTCTCCGGCCAGCGGTCGAGGCCGTCGAGGCCCGCCAGCAGATCCTCGGCCATGTCGGAGATGCGGAAGAACCACTGGACGAGCTCGCGCCGCTCGACCAGCGCGCCCGAGCGCCAGCCGCGGCCGTCGATGACCTGCTCGTTGGCGAGCACGGTCATGTCGACCGGATCCCAGTTCACCTGGGCCGCCTTGCGGGTCACGAGCCCCGCGTCCATCATGTCGAGGAAGAGCCGCTGCTGCTGGCCGTAGTATTCCGGGTCGCAGGTGGCGAATTCCCGGGACCAGTCGATGGAGAAGCCGAAGGGCTTCATCTGCGCCCGCATCTGGGCGATGTTGTCGTAGGTCCAGCCGGCGGGATGGATCCCGCGCTCGATCGCGGCGTTCTCGGCGGGCATCCCGAAAGCGTCCCAGCCCATGGGATGGAGCACGTTGAACCCGGCCGCGGCCTTCTGCCGGGCCACCACGTCGCCCATGGTGTAGTTGCGCACATGCCCCATGTGGATGCGCCCCGAGGGATAGGGGAACATCTCCAGCACGTAGCATTTCGGGCGGGCGGGGTCGGGGACGGCGCGGAACACGCCGCGCTCCTCCCAGACCGCCTGCCACTTGGCCTCGGCGGCGCGGGGGTCGTAGCGGGACATGAAGGCTCCTAAACGGCTGGGGCTCAGCGCTCGGCGGCGGCGATCTTCAGCTGCCGGGCGCGGGTCAGGATGGCGTCCTCGAGCCGGCGGTTGTCGGCGGCCGAGACCGGGACCGCCCGTCCCCCCTGGTTGCGGAACGCCGCCACCCGGAGCGACCGGGCGTCGAGCGCGGCCTCGGAAATGTAGACGGTGACGCGGAAGGGGGTGGGGTCGCCCGCGACCCGCCCCCAGTCGGTGACGATCACGCCGGAGAAGGGATCGGCCCCCTCCATCGGCAGGAAGGACAGCACGTCGAGCGAGGCCGTCCAGAGATAGCGGTTCACCGCCATCTGCCGCTGGGGCTGGCTGTTGCCGCGGAACAGATCGAAGATCGTCGAGCTTTCGGGCGCGGTCTGCCCGGTGACCTGGTACTGGTTGCCCAAGGCCTGGTTCTGGCTCTGGACCACGGCCTTCTGGGCGTTGGCCTGAGCCTGCTCCGCCCGTTGCTCGGGCGTCTGGGCGCAGGCGACGACGAGCGTGAGCGCGCCGACAGTAGCGATAAGGCGAAAGTCCCGGGCCACGCTTGGATCCACAGTCTTGGAGGCGTCCCGCGGTGTTAAAGCCTGAGACGCTTTCGGGCAAGGGCAAACGCCTCCGCGGCCAGTGTGGCAAGCCTGCATCAATCCGTGACGCAAGATCTCCTCGCAGCCCCATTCGCTTGACCCAAAGCCCCCCCCTGAGAGATGAGAACATCATCCGATCCGGCCCACCGGGTTTGGGATGGGCTAAGAAAGACCAAGAGGAACGCGATGAAAAAGATTCTCTTCGCCTCGACTGCGCTCGCCACCCTGGCGATCGGCGGCGCGGCGTCGGCCGACATCGAACTGTTCGGCAACGCCCGGCTCGGTCTGGGCTACAACATCAACAACGACGGCACCGTGAACCGTCCGGGCGAGGACGACACCTCCTCCAAGGACAACTCGACCCGCACCATCCTCGCGGTTGACCCGATCACCGGCGAACTCGTCGAGACCACGATCGTCACCCAGGTTGGCTCCACCGAGGACTTCCGCGCCGTCTCGCGGATCCGCTTCGGCGTGACCATGACCGGCGAGACCGACTCGGGCATCGCCTTCGGCGCCACCATCCGCGCCGACAACGCCGCCGGCGGCGGCACGAGCGCGACGGCCGTCTCCGGCCAGACCGCGGGCGAAGTCTTCGTGTCGGGCGCCTGGGGCACCCTGACCTTCGGCGACACCAACGCGGCTGACGAGCAGCACGTGGGCGACGCCGGCGGCAACCTCTCGGTCACCGGCCTCGGCGACCTGAACGAGACCCCGTACATCTCGAACGGCGGCGGCTTCGGCGACGACCGCATCAACTTCGCGAGCGATCCGGAAGCCCGTCCGACCGTCCGCTACGACTACAACTTCGCGGGCTTCGGCGTGTCCGTGTCGACCGACCGCAAGCTGAACAGCGTCGGCGTCGGCGGCAGCTACACCTACGAATTCGCTGACGGCTCGGTCACCGGCGGCGTCGGCTACTACGACTTCTCCGAGTTCGACACCGAAGTGACCGGCGTCGGCACCGTCGAAGTCAAGGGCGGCGAGCAGTGGTCGGTCGGCGCGACCGGCAACTACGCCGGCTTCTCCGCGGGCGTGGTCTACACCGCCGCCTCCTCGGACGGCTCCGACGCGGTCGCCGGCGACCTCGACGTGCTGAACGTCGGCCTCGGCTACGAGATGAACGCCTGGTCGTTCGCCGCCTGGTACGGCAAGATCCTGACCGGCAACGGCAACCTCGAAGCCTACAACGACGAGGACACCTACGGCCTGACCGTGGCCTACGACCTCGGCGGCGGCGCCTCCGTCAACTTCGGCATCGCGCAGTCCTACGGCCGCAGCGAGATCGGCACCCGTTCGGACGCTCTGATCGGCGGCTACGTCCCGGCCTACGAGTCGGCCACCATCGGCGACTTCGGCATCAAGATGGAGTTCTGATCCTTACCAGGATCGGACTTCCGGGAAAGGCGGGCCTCTGGCCCGCCTTTTTCGTTTGAGCCGCGTTTTCCCGTGCGCCTGAGGCCCCGCCCCCGGCGTTGACGCCCCCGCCCCCGCCGCTTACCCCTTGCGGGAACCACAAGGTTCGGCAGGGGCCGGATCGGGGAAGAAGGAACGCGGCCGATGGCCCTGCCTCCGACGCTGCAAGGACGGCTGCGCCTTCCGGTCGTCGCCGCGCCCATGTTCCTCGGCTCGGGCCCGGACCTGGTCGTCGCCTGCTGCAACGCCGGGGTCCTCGGCAGCTTTCCCGCCCTGAACGCCCGCAGCACGGCCGGCTTCGAGGCCTGGCTCGACGAGATCGCCGCCCGGCTGGCGCCCGGGGCCGCGCCCTACGGGGTGAACCTGATCGTCCACCGGTCGAATCCCCGGCTCGAGGCGGATCTGGAGGCGGTCGTGCGCCGCAAGGTCCCGGTGGTGATCACCTCCCTCGGCGCGGTCCGCGACATCGTCGGCGCAGTCCAGTCCTATGGCGGGCTGGCGCTGCACGACGTGATTTCCCGTCGCCATGCGGAAAAGGCGGCCGAGGCGGGAGTGGACGGCCTGATCGCCGTCTGCGCCGGGGCGGGGGGACATGCGGGGACGCTCAGCCCCTTCGCCCTGGTCCCGGAAATTCGCCAGGTCTTCGACGGGCTGGTGCTGCTGGCCGGCGCCCTGTCCACCGGCGCCCATGTGCTGGCGGCCCGGGCGCTGGGGGCGGATCTCGCCTATATGGGCACACGGTTCCTCGCCACCCGCGAGGCGATGGCGAGCGCGGCGCAGAAGGAGATGATGCTGGCGGCCCGGGCGGGGGACATCGTCTATACCCCGAACGTCTCCGGCGTGCCGGCGAATTTCCTAAAGGCGAGCCTGCTGGCGGCCGGGGTCGACCCGGCGGCGCTGGAGCGGCCAGAGCTCGACATCCACAGCGAAGCCAAGGCCTGGAAGGAGATCTGGTCGGCCGGCCAGGGCGTCGGCTCGATCGGCGACCTGCCCGGCGCGGCGGAGCTGGCGGACCGGCTGGCGGCGGAATATGCGGCCGCCAGGGCGGCGCTGGCCTGACCTACCGCCAGTTCCCCCGCAGCAGGCTGCGATAGCGCGACTGTCCCCCGCGCAGGTGCAGGCGCATGGCGTCGCGGGCCGCCTGCTCCTCGCCGTCCGAGATGGCGGCGACGATCCGGGCGTGTTCCCGGTCGATCTGGGCCATGTACTCCGCATCCAGCCGGGTTTCGCCGCCGGGTAGGGCGGCGCGGGGGATGATCGCCCGGCCGAAGAATTCCAGGAACTGGCGGAACCGGGGGTTGTTGGTGGCGTCGGCGATGGCCAGGTGCAGGGCGTAATCCGCCTCGCCGGTCGGCGCGCCCGCCTCGGCCAGCCGGCCGATGGCCTCATGGGCGAGCAGGATCGCCTCCTCCTGGGCGGGCGAGCGCCGTTGCGCGGCGAGGCCTGCGGCCTCTACCTCGATCCCGGTGCGAATCTCCAGCACCTCGATGATCGAGGAAATCCGCGCCCGGTCGATGGCCAGCGGCGGCGGATCGGCCTCGGGCTCGGGCTCCAGCACGAAGACCCCGGCGCCCTGGCGCGGCTGCACCAGCCCGTCGGCGCGCAGGGCGGCGATGGCCTCGCGCACCACGGTGCGGCTCACCCCGTGCAACGCGGTCAGCTGCGCCTCGCTGGGCAGCCGGGCACCGGGCGGATAGTCGCCGCCGCGGATCTGCCGGCGGATCGCCTCGCTCACCCGGGCGACCAGGCCGCCGCCATTGTCGTTCTGCCCCATGGAGCCCTCCGTTCCCGACCCTATGACGAGTCGGGCGCGCCGCGCAAGTCTGTCTGATATATTGACGCAAAGTCATCATACCTGTATCAGGAATCGCAGGGCGTCCGCCCGTTTTTCCATCTTCCGGGAGACTTCCGATGACCTCCGCCTTCGACCTTTCCGGCCGCTGGGCCGTCGTGACCGGCGCAAACACCGGGATCGGACAGGGCATCGCCGTGGCCCTCGCACAGGCCGGGGCGGGCGTGGTGGCCGTCGGCCGTTCCGGGATGGAGGAAACGGAATCCCTCGTCTCTGAAATCGGCGCTCCCTTCCACGCCATCCGCGCCGATCTGGGCGACATGGCGGCGCTGGAGCCGGTCATCGTCGAGGCGGAAGAGGTCTCGGGCGGGATCGAAATCCTGGTCAACAACGCCGGGATCATCCGCCGGGCCGATTCGCTGGATTTCACCGAAGCCGATTGGGACGCGGTGATGGATCTGAACCTGAAGTCGGCGTTCTTCCTGACCCAGGCCGCCGCCCGCCGGATGATCCCCCGCGGCCATGGCAAGATCATCAACATCGCCTCGCTCCTGTCCTTTCAGGGCGGGATCCGGGTGCCCTCCTACACCGCCTCCAAGAGCGGCCTCGCCGGCCTGACCCGGCTGCTCGCCTGCGAATGGGCGGGCAAGGGGGTGAACGTCAACGCCATCGCGCCGGGCTATTACGCCACCAACAACACCACGGCCCTGCGCGACGACGAGAAACGCTCGGCGGAGATCCTCGGCCGCATCCCCGCGGGCCGCTGGGGCCGGCCGGAGGATCTGGGCGGCGCGACGGTGTTCCTCGCCGCGCCCGCCTCGGACTATGTCCACGGCGTCGTCCTGCCCGTGGACGGGGGCTGGCTGGCGCGCTGAGCGCCGTCACCGCCGGACCAGCGGAAACACCGGCTGGCCGTCCTCCTCGCCGCGGGGGAATTTCCCCTCGCGCGCCTGGCGCATCTTTTCCTTGTAGCCCGAGGGGCTTACCCCCACGTAGCGGCTGAACATCCGGGAAAAGTAATAGGGGTCGGGATAGCCCACCGCCGCCGCCGCCTCGCCGACCGCGCGGCCGCCCTCCAGCAGGGCCATGGCCCGCTCCATCCGCTTGAACTCCTGGAACTTGGCGGGGGTGAAGCCGGTCTGCCGCCGGAACTCGCGGCGGAAATAGTCGGGATTGTAGGGCGCTTCCTCCACCACCCGCGCCGCGAGCCCGGGGGCCAGCGGATCGGCGGTGATCCGGGCCGCGGCGATCGCCACGGTCAGGGAGATGCGGTCCTCGCCCAGCGGCGCCTCGTCCGCGCTCCAGCCCTCGAAGGCGTCCTCCAGGAACTCCACCAGCAGCACCATGAACAGGTGATGCTGGAGCAGGGTCGTGGAGGAAGGCGGCGCGATGTCGTGATAGTGCCGCACCATCCCCTCGAGCAGCGGCCAGCGCGACAGGCGCACACTGCGCGCCAGCCGCATCCGCGGAATCAGGTCGCGGCCGAAGAGCTCCAGGGTGAAGTGCTGGGCGACGCCGCGATAGACCGCCCCCTCCGCATGGCGACCGAGAAAGGTCGTCCTGGCAGGGATCAGCATGGCGTCGCCCGCGCCGAAGCGGAATTCCGCGCCGCCGGTCCGATAGACCGCCGCCCCCTCCAGCCCGATCACCAGGTCGTGGACGGCGTTGGTCTTCTCGATCCACCAGGTCGGCGTGTGCAGCATCCGGATGGTCGAGCGGGTCAGGGTCAGCGTCAGCCCCGCGGCCGGAATGCCCGCCAGGAGACTACCTTCGGTTTTCTCCATCCTTTTCCCCGAAATCGTGAATTTCCTCCGATTTGTAGGATGACTTAGGATCACCTTCAACGAAAGCCCCGAAGCGGGCGTCACAGGGAGGGGAAGGCGACCGCCGGGCCAGACCCAGGGCGGAGGCCGCACGGACATGCACCCGACAGTCATCATCCCGGCCGCCCAGGGCGGCCTCGTCCCCCGCGCCCGCGGCGGCGCGCCCCGGCGGAGGCGGCCATGAGCGGCGATTCGCGCTTTCTCGGCTTCTGGTACGTGCTGCCCTATGTCGTCGGGCTGCTCGTCTTCACCGCCGTGCCCTTCGTCGCGTCGTTCTGGCTGAGCTTCACCGACTACCGGCTGATGCAGGGCGCGCATTTCGTGGGGCTGGAGAACTACGTCGATCTCTTCACCCGGGACCGCACCTTCGGCAAGTCGCTGAACGTCACCCTGCTCTACGTCTTCATGACCGTGCCCCTGAAGCTCGCCTTCGCGCTCTTCATCGCGGTCATCCTGAACTACAAGCTCAAGGCGATCGGTTTCTTCCGCACGGCCTATTACGTGCCCTCGATCCTCGGCGGGTCGATCGCGATCGCGGTGCTCTGGCGCTACATCTTCGCCGACACGGGCCTCGCGAACATCGCCCTGACCAGCATCGGCTTCGACGCCGTCAACTGGTTCGGCAACCCCGGGACCGCGCTCTTCACCATCACCCTGCTGCGGCTGTGGCAGTTCGGCTCGGCCATGGTGATCTTCCTCGCCGCGCTCCAGTCCATCGACAAGTCGCTCTACGAGGCCGCCGCCATCGACGGCGCGGGCAAGTGGCGCACCTTCTGGTCGATCACCCTGCCGCTGCTGACGCCCGTCATCTTCTTCAACCTGGTCATGCAGATGGTCCAGGCCTTCCAGGAGTTCAACGGGCCTTACGTCATCACCAACGGCGGACCGCTCAAATCCACCTACCTGCTGCCCCTCTACATCTACGAGACGGCCTTCAAGAAGTTCGACATGGGCTACGCCTCGGCCATCGCCTGGGTCCTCTTCGCCCTCATCATGGTCCTGACCGTCGTCGCCTTCTGGTCGTCGAAACGCTGGGTCTACTACGCCGGCGACAAGCGGAGCTGATCCCCATGACCGATGTCCTCACCGCCCCGCTCGACGACGCCGCCCTGCTCGCGGTCCAGGAGCGCCGCCGCAAGGTCTCGACCGCCCTGCGCTATGCCGTCCTGACGCTCGTCGGCTTCGTCATGCTCTACCCGCTGATCTGGCTGGTGGGCGCGTCCTTCAAGACCAACGCCGAAATCTTCGCCGGCCCCGGCTTCATCCCGGCGGAGCCCACCCTGTCAGGCTACGTCGAGGGCTGGAAGACCTCGACCCCCTACACCTTCGGCCGGTTCTTCTGGAACACCTTCCTCATCATCGCGCCCAAGACGATCTTCACCGTGATCTCCTGCGCGGCGGTCGCCTACGGCTTCGCCCGGTTCGACTTTCCCGGAAAAAAGCTCCTCTTCGCCTCGCTGATCGCCACGCTGCTGCTGCCGAACGTGGTCACGCGCATCCCGCAGTACCTGCTGTTCCGCGACATCGGCTGGCTCGACAGCTACCTGCCGCTCTGGGTCCCTTCGGCCTTCGCCGGCGACGCCTTCTTCGTCTTCATGCTGGTGCAGTTCCTGCGCTCCATCCCCCGGGACATGGAGGAGGCGGCGCGGGTGGACGGGGCGAATTCCTTCCAGACGCTGGTCTACATCGTCCTGCCGATGCTGACGCCCGCGCTGATCTCCGTCGCGCTCTTCCAGTTCATGTGGACGATGAACGACTTCCTCGGGCCGCTGATCTACCTCTCCTCGGTGGAAAAGTTCCCGGTCTCGCTCGCCCTCAAGCTCTCGATCGACGCATCGGAAGCCTTCGAGTGGAACAAGATCCTCGCCATGTCGGCGCTCGCCCTCGCGCCGTCGCTCGTCGTCTTCTTCATGGCGCAGAAATACTTCATCGAGGGCATCTCCGCCGGCGGCGTGAAGGGGTAATCACCATGGCGCGACTTTCCATCCGCAATCTCGAAAAGGTCTATGGCGGCGGGTTCAAGGCCGTCCACGGGATCGACCTCGACGTCCGCGACGGCGAATTCATGGTCCTGGTCGGCCCCTCCGGCTGCGCCAAGTCCACCACCTTGCGCATGATCGCGGGGCTCGAGACCGTCTCCGGCGGCCAGATCGCCATCGGCGACAAGGTGGTCAACACCCTCTCCCCCGGGGAACGGGGGATCGCCATGGTCTTCCAGAACTACGCGCTCTATCCGCACATGAAGGTGCGCAAGAACCTGAGCTTCGGCCTGAAGATCGCCGGGGCGAAGCGCGACGAGATCGAGCGCCGGGTGGCCGAGGTGGCCGAGGTGCTGGAGATCGGCCCCCTGCTCGACCGCCTGCCGAAGCAGCTTTCCGGCGGCCAGGCCCAGCGGGTCGCCCTCGGCCGGGCGCTGATCAAGAGCCCGGATGTGTTCCTCTTCGATGAGCCGCTGTCGAACCTCGACGCCAAGCTTCGCGCCTCGATGCGGGCGCGCATCACCGAACTGCACCGCCGGCTCAAGGCCGAGGGGCGGAGCTCGACGGTGGTCTACGTCACCCACGATCAGGTCGAGGCCATGACCATGGGCGACCGGATCTGCGTGATGAGGGAAGGCCGGATCATGCAGGTGGCCGATCCCGTCACCCTCTACGACCGGCCCGAGAACGTCTTCGTCGCGGGCTTCATCGGCATGCCCGAGATGAACCTGGCGCCGGCCCGGCTGCACCGGTCGGACGCGGGCCCGGTGATGCGCTTCGGCGACCAGGCCTTCCGGCTCGGGGCGGAGATGACCCGCCGCCTGCGGCCGGACGCGCCCCAGGACGTCACCTTCGGCATCCGCCCCCAGCACCTGCGGCTGGCGCGGCCGGACGAGGCGGACGCGCTGGAGGCGAAGGTCGAGAAGGCGGACTTCCTTGGCCACGAGGTCGACGCCCATGTGACCCTCGGCGGTCACCGCTTCACCGTGGTGCTGCCGGTGGAGGACTTCCGCGCCGCCTCGGGCGCGGGCGTGATCCGCGTCCTGCCCGAGGAGGGCCGGGCCCATGTCTTCGCGGCCGACAGCGGCCGGAACATCAGCCTCGCCTAACCGAAGGCCCCGCAACGACGGGCGCAACGACCGTTCCCCAGGGAGGATTCCATGAAGACCACGCTGACCGCCATCGCCCTCTGCCTCGCCGCCACGACCGCCTCCGCGGCCGAGCTGCGCATGTCCTGGTGGGGCGGCGACGCCCGCCATGTCGCCACCCAGGAGGCGCTCAAGCTCTGCGGCGCCAAGCTCGGCCACACCATCAAGCCGGAGTTCACCGGCTGGCAGGGCCACGGGGAAAAGGTCACCACCCAGCTCGCCGGCGGCACCGAGGCCGACATCATGCAGATCAACTGGCCCTGGCTCTCCCAGTTCTCGCGCGACGGCTCGGGCTTCGCCGACCTGCGCCAGTTCTCGGGCCAGATCGACCTGTCGCAATGGACCGAGGAGCAGCTGGCCGGCGGCACGATGAACGGCAAGCTCAACGGCATCCCGGTCTCGATGACCGGCCGGGTGTTCTATTTCAACGATGCGGCCTTCACCAAGGTCGGCCTCGGCGTGCCGAAATCCTGGGAGGATCTCGCCGCCGCCGCCGAGGTGATGAACCCCGCCGGCGCGCATCCCTTCGACGCGGCCAAGCTCAACGCGATCTTCATCGTCTCGCTCGCCGCGACCCAGGCCACCGGCAAGGACCTGATCGACCCCGCCACCGGTCAGGTCGCCTGGACCAGGGAGGACATCGCCAAGGCGCTGGAATTCTACCAGGGCTTGGTGGACCAGGGCGTCATCCGCTCCTGGAAGGAGGCGGTGGCGGTGGGCAATGTCGAGCTCTTCGACGATCCCGCCTGGGCGGAAGGCAAGATCGGCGGCTCCTACGAGTGGGATTCGACCTACGCCAAGTACGAGGACCCGCTGAAGGAGGGCAAGCTGGTCCCCGTTCCCCCGTTCCGCATCCCCGGCGCGACCACGGACGGGGCGTACAGGAAGCCGTCGATGGTCTTCTCGATCTCGCGGAACTCGAAGAACCCCGAGGCCGCCGCCGAGGTGGTGAACTGCCTGCTGAACGACCCCGAGGCGGTGACGATCCTCGGCGACACCCGCGGCCTGCCCGCCTCGGCCGTCGCGCTCAAGACCCTGACCGAGGCCCGCAAACTCAGCCCCGAGCTCATCGCCGCCACCGAGATCGTGGCCAGGGCGACTGGCCCGGCGGTCTCGCCGCTGAACGAGCATCCGGCGGTGCGCGACGCCTTCCAGAGCGCGCTCGAGGAGTTCGCCTATGGCCAGGTCAGCGCCGAGGAGGCGGCCGAGATCATCATCGACGAGATCGACCACGCCACCGCGCGGATGTGACGCCCGCCGTCTGACCGCCTGACGCCTCTCCCCGAGGGGCGGCCCCCGCCGGCCGCCCCGCCTTCGACCCGCCGGGCCCCGCCCGCGCGGGACCCATCCTGGATTGCCCGCATGACCCCCGAGATCCGCCTGCTCACCCCCCGGCACGCCGCCTTTCGCCTAGCCGAGCCGGGCGCGCGCTTCGCCCTCGCCCGCCCCCGGGCCTGGACGCTGACCGCCCCCGGCGCGCGCGTCGAAGGCCGCGCCGAGCGGGCGGTGCTGACCCTCGACCTTCGGCCCGGCCTTCCCCATCGGCTGGAGGTCGAGGGCTTCGCCCCCCTCGACTTCGACGCCCCCCTCTGCCCCGGCGCCGTCGAGATCGCCGCCTTCGGGGCGACCGAGGCGGCCGAGGACAACCAAGCCGTCATCGCCGCGGCCATCGCCGCCGCGCCCTCCGGGGGCACGGTGCTGATCCCGCCCGGCCGCTGGCGCACCGCCCCGATCTTCCTGCGCGCGGGCGTCACTCTGCACCTCGCCCCGGGCGCGACGCTCCAGGCCCTGACCGACCGCGCCCGCATCCCCATCCTGCCTGCCCGCCGGCCGGACGGCCGGATGCTCGGCAGCTGGGAGGGCCTGCCCGCGGCCTGCTATGCCGCCCTCGTCACCGGGATCGACGCCCATGGCGCGGCGATCACCGGCCATGGCGTGATCGACGGGGGCGGCGCCGAGGGCGACTGGTGGACCTGGCCTAAGGAGACCCGCGACGGCGCCCGGCGGCCGCGCACCCTCTATCTGGTCGGCTGCGACGGCGTTCGGCTGTCCGGCGTCACCATCCGCAACTCCCCCTCCTGGACGGCGCATCCGCTTTTCTGCCGCGACCTTGCGGTCTTCGGCCTCGCCATCAAGAACCCGGCCGACAGCCCCAACACCGACGGCTTCGACCCCGAAAGCTGCGAGGACGTGACGCTGGAGGGCCTGCGCATCTCCGTCGGCGACGACTGCGTGGCGATCAAGGCCGGCAAGCGCGGCCCGGAGGGCGAGGCCGACCACCTCGCCCCCACCGCCCGGGTGACCTTGCGCCACTGCCTGCTGGAACGCGGCCATGGGGGGGTGGTGATCGGCTCGGAGATGAGCGGCGGCGTCGCCGACGTCGACATCTCCGACTGCGACTTCCGCGGCACCGACCGGGGCCTGCGCCTCAAGACCCGCCGGGGCCGCGGCGGCGCGGTGGAGCGCATCCGCCTCCGCCGCTCGGCGATGGAGCGGGTGGCGGTCGGCGTCTCCATCAACGCCTTCTACTTCTGCGATCCCGACGGCCGGTCGGACTGGGTGCAATCCCGCGCCCCCGCCCCCGTCACCGAGGCCACCCCCCGGATCGAGGGCGTGACGGTGGAGGACGTGGCGATCCGCGAGTTGCGCGTCGCGGCGGTGGCGATCTTCGGCCTGCCGGAATCCCCGGTGCGGGACGTCGCCCTGTCCGGCCTGACCGCCACCCCTGACGACAGCCTGACGGGCGATTTGCCCGACATGGCGCTCGGCCTGCCCGTCCTGCGCCACGCCGGCGTGGTCGCGGACAACGCCGAGCTGACGCGCCCCCTCGCCGCCCCCCTCGCCCTGAACCGGAGCCGCCCCATGCTCACCGACTATCTCGACGCCTACGCCGCCCGCCACCAGCCCTACAAGGGCGGCGCCTGGTGCTACGAGGACGGCTGCATCTACCGCGGCCTCGCCCTGCTGTTCGAGGCCACCGGCGATCGCCGCTGGCTCGACCACCTGCGCCGGCTGGCCGACGCCCAGATCTCGCCCGAGGGCGCGCTCGCCGGCTACCGCATCGCCGAGTTCAACATCGACAACATCCTCGCCGGCCGCGCCCTGATCGCCCTGCACCGGCTGAGCGGCGAGGCGCGCTACCTGACCGCCGCCCGCACCCTCGGCCGCCAGCTCGACGCCCACCCCCGCACCCGCTCCGGCATCTACTGGCACAAGCTCGTCTATCCGGCGCAGGTCTGGCTCGACGGGCTCTACATGGGCCTGCCCTTCCAGGTGGAGCTCGGCCTCGCCGCCGGCGACGCGGCCCGGGTCGCCGACGCGCTCGCCCAGTTCGACGCCGCCCTGCGCCTGACCTGGCGCGAGGACACGCGCCTCTACGTCCACGGCGTGGACGAGGGCCGGCTCCAGGCCTGGGCCGATCCCGTCACCGGCCAGTCCCCCGCCCACTGGGCCCGGGCCCTCGGCTGGCTCGCCATGGCCATGGTGGACGTGCTGGAGCTGGTCGGGCCCGAGGCCGCGCCCGACCTCGCCGGCCGGCTCGCCGCCCTCGCCGACCGCCTGGTCGAGCTGCGCACGCCGGGCGGCCTCTGGCTGCAGGTGATCGACCTGCCCGACCTGCCCGGCAACTACGCCGAGAGCTCCGCCTCGGCGATGTTCGCCTACGCCCTGCAGAAGGCCGCGCGCCTCGGCCTCGCCGCCCCGGCCGCGGGGGATGCAGGGGCCGAGGCGCTGGCCGCCCTGGCTGCGGACGCGATCCGGCCCGCCGCCGCCGGCCAGGAATTCGCCGGCATCTGCCACGTGGCCGGGCTCGGCGGCTTCGGCGACGTCTATCGCGACGGGTCCCCGGCGTATTATCTGACCGAGCCGGTGGTGGCCGACGACGCCAAGGGCGTCGGGCCGCTGATGATGGCCGTGGCCGAGGCGCGCCGCCAGGCGCGTCGCATGGCCGCGGAATGAACGAGGAGAACGCCCCATGCTGACCGTCGAAACCCGCCATGCGGTCCACCAGGACCATGCCCGCGCCATGGACACCGCCGCCCTGCGCCGCCACTTCCTGGCCGACGGCCTGTTCGCGGACGGCGAGATCCGGCTGATCTACACCCATTACGACCGCTTCGTCCTGGGCGGCGCCGTGCCGGCCGGGGGCGAGCTGACCCTCGACCAGGTGGCCGAGACCAGGACCCCCTCCTTCCTCGACCGGCGCGAGATGGGCGTCGTCAACATCGGCGCGCCCGGCACGGTGGCGGCGGGCGGCGACGTCTGGACCCTCGCGACGGGGGACGTGCTCTATCTCGGGATGGGCGCGGGTCCGGTGACCTTCGGCGGCGAGGGCCGGTTCTACATCGTCTCCGCCCCCGCCCACCGGGCGCTTCCCGCCCGGCTCGTCACCCTCGCCGACAGCAAGGAGGTCAGGACCGGCGCGGTCGAGACCTCGAACAAGCGCACCATCAACCAGTTCATCCACCCCCTGGTGATGGAGAGCTGCCAGCTGGTGCTGGGCTACACCACTCTGGAGGACGGCTCGGTCTGGAACACCATCCCGAGCCACGTCCACGATCGGCGGATGGAGGCCTATCTCTACTTCAACATGGCGCCCGAGGCCCGGGTCCTGCACCTGATGGGCGAGCCGCAGGAGACGCGGCACCTGTTCATCGCCAACGAACAGGGCGCGATCTCGCCGCCGTGGTCGATCCATTCCGGCGCCGGCATCGGCAGCTACACCTTCATCTGGGCGATGGCGGGGGACAACGTCGACTATACCGACATGGATTTCATCCAGCCCGCCGACCTGCGCTGACTTCCGCCCACGCGTGCGTCCCGGGCTCGACCCGGGGCGCGCGCGACCGGCCTGAGCGTCTGGCCTGAGCGTCTGGGCGTCACGCCCGCGGCGCCGACACCTCCTCCACCGCCGCCGCGATCAACGCCAGCTCGGCCGGGCCGCTGAAGCGGTGGTTGGCGTCCTTGACCAGGGTCAGCCGCAGGTCGGGCGCGGCCGCATGGGCGAGCAGGCGCAAGGGCACGGACATCGCCACGTCCGTATCCGCCGTCCCGTGCAGCAGCCGCACCGGACAGGCGAGCTCCAGCGGATCGCGCAGGACCAGGTTGCGCCGCCCGTCCTCGATCAGCCGCCGGGTGATCCGGTAGGGGTCGTCGGAATAGTCCGAGGGCAGGTCCACATGGCCGTCCCGCGTCAGCGCCGCGCGCTCGGCGGGGCCGAATTCCGCCCACATGCTGTCCTCGGTGAAATCCGGCGCGGCGGCGATGCCCACCAGCCCCGTCACCCGCTCCGGCCGGGCGCGGGCCAGCAGCAGGGCGATCCACCCCCCCATGCTGGAGCCGACGAGCACCTGCGGCCCCTCGGTCAGCCGATCGAGCGCGGCCAGCGCATCCGCCGCCCAGTCGCCGATGCAGCCGTCCTCGAAGGCGCCGGAGGAGGCGCCGTGCCCGGTATAGTCGAACCGGAGGAAGGCGCGGCCCCGCGCCGCGGCCCAGTCGTGCAGGAACGCCGCCTTGGTCCCGGTCATGTCCGACCGGAATCCGCCGAGGAACAGCACCCCCGGCCCCGCGCCCGGGCTGCGCCGATAGGCGATCCGCCGCCCGTCTTCGAGGTCGAGCGTCCCTTCCATGCCCGCCTCCCCGGTCACGGCAGCTTCGGCGGCGCGCTGAGGTCCGGCGCGGCAGGGGTCAACGCGGGCGGCCCGTCCAGCGACGGCGGCCCCCCGAGCGACGGCGGTCCGCCGAGGGAGGGCGGCCCGCCCAGGCCCCCGGGCGCGGAAGCCGGCGCGTCGAGCTGAAAATGCTCCAGATCCACCGCCTGCTCCACGGTCAGGAACGAGGTCACCACCTCGGGGAAGGCGATCAGGATGCCGACCAGCACCAGTTGCAGCACCAGCCAGGGGATCGCCCCCCAGTAGATGTCGCGCGTTCGCACCGTGGGGGGGGCGATGCCCCGCAGGTAGAACAGCGCGAAGCCGAAGGGCGGATGCATGAAGGCGGTCTGCATGTTGGCGCCGAGCAGCACGCCGAACCAGACGATGTTGATCCCGAGCGCCTCGGCCGCCGGCACCAGCAGGGGCACGATGATGAAGGCGATCTCGAAGAAATCGAGGAAGAAGGCGACGAGGAAGACGAAGATGTTGACGAAGATCAGGAAGCCGACGACCCCGCCCGGCAGGGACACGAGCCAGCCCTCGATCCATTCCTTGCCGCCCACGCCCTGGAAGACCAGGCTGAACACCCGCGCGCCGAGCAGGATGAACACCACCATGGCGGTCAGGCGCATGGTGGTCTCCATGCCCTGCCAAGTCAGCTTCCTTGTGAGGCCGCCGTTCATCCAGGCGAGCAGCATCGCGCCGACGACGCCGAGCGCGCCCGCCTTGGTGGGCGTGGCGATTCCCATCAGGATCGTGCCGAGCACCAGGAAGATCAGCACCAGCGACGGCACCATCCCCTTGGCGCAGCGCCAGATCAGCGGCCAGCCGCGCAGGGTCCGCGCCTCCGGCGGCAGGGCCGGCACCGATTCCGGCCGGATCAGCGTCAGGATGAAGACCCAGGCCAGGAACAGCAGCACCTGCACGATGGAGGGGCCGATGGCGCCCTTGTACATCTCGCCCACCGACACGCCGAGCTGGTCCGCCAGCACGATCAGCACCAGCGACGGCGGGATCAGCTGGGTGATGGTGCCCGAGGCCGCCACCACGCCCGTGGCGTGGCGCACGTCATAGCCGTAGCGCAACATGATCGGCAGCGAGATCAACCCGATGGCGATCACCGAGGCGGCGACGGTGCCGGTGATCGCGCCCAGCACCGCCCCCACCAGGATCACCGAATAGGAGATGCCGCCGCGCAGGCCGCCGAACAGCTGGCCGAAGCTTTCCAGCAGATCCTCGGCCAGGCCCGATCGCTCGAGGATCGCGCCCATGAAGGTGAAGAGCGGGATGGCCAGCAACAGCTCGTTGGTGACGACCGAATTCAGCTGATAGGTCAGGTTGCCGAGGTAGACCGGCGAGATCAGCCCGAGCTCGATCCCCAGGAACCCGAAGAACAGGCCGACGGCGGCCAGGGAAAAGGCCGCAGGATAGCCGATGATCAGGAAGACCACGAGCCCCGCGAACATCAGCGGGGCCATGTTGTGGGTCACGAACTCGGTCATTGGATGGGTTTCTCGTAGACGTGTTCGCGAACGTAGCCGTGGGTCAGCGCCGCCCAGCACTTGATGAGCTCGGAGACCCCCTGCAGGGCCAGCAGGAAGAAGCCGAGCGGCAGCATGAGCTTCATCGGCCAGCGGGGCAGGCCCCCGGCGCTCGCCCCCATCTCGCCCGAATGCCACGAGGCGAGGAACCAGGGCCAGGTGAAGTCGATCATGATGACGCACATCGGCAGGAGGAAGAACAGCCCGCCGAAGATGTCGAGCCAGATCTTGCCTCGCGAGGTCAGCGCCGAATAGACGAGATCGACCCGCACATGCTCGTTCACCTTGAGCGTCCAGGGCGCGCCCAGCATCACCATCATGGAGAAGAGCAGCAGCAGGCTGTCGCCGACCGCATTGGCGTGGTTGCGGTATCCGTCGAGCACGTAGCCGAGGCCCAGCCCCGGCATCCACTGGTCGACCTGGTCGAGCCGGGTCAGCGCATAGCTCATCACCGCGTCGGCGGCGGCGAGCAGCGACACGATCAGGATGCACCAGATGGCGATCCGGCCGAAGAACCAGCTGATCCGGTCGATCGCCCCGGCGACGGCAAGCAGCGCGCGCATCATCCCATCCCTCAAAGGCCCCCCGGACGCGCCGGGGGGCGGGCCTCGGTCAGAGCAGGCCCTGGCGCTGCTGGCCCATCATGAAGGTGTCCATGGTGTATTCCGAGAACTGGAACCACAGGTACTGGTTCGCCCGGAAGGCCACCATGGAATCGTAGACCTTCTTGAACATCGGGTTCTTGGCCGAGGTCTCGGCATAGACCTCGTTCGCCGCCTTGAAGGCCGCGGTCATCACGTCCTGGGGCCAGGGCAGGATTTTGCCCCCCTCCGAGGCGATCTTCTTCAGCGCGTCGGGGTTGAGGGCGTCGTAGCGGGCCATGATGTCGCAGTTCGCCGCCTCGCAGGCGGTGGAGAGCACCTGCTGGTAGGCGGGCGGCAGGCCGTCGAAGGCGGCCTTGTTCACCAGGACGTGCAGGGTCGAGCCCGGCTCCCACCAGCCCGGATAATAGTAGTAGGGCGCGACCTTCACGAGGCCGAGGCGCTGGTCGTCGATCGGCCCGATCCATTCGGCGGCGTCGATCACGCCCTTCTCCAGGGCCTGGTAGATCTCGCCCGCCGGGATCTGCTGGGGCACGACGCCGAGCTTCTGCTGGATGGTGCCGGCGAAGCCGCCCACCCGCATCTTGACGTCCTTGAGGTCCGCGAGGCTCTTGATCTCCTTGCGGAAGAACCCGCCCATCTGGCAGCCGGTGTTGCCGGCCGGGAAGCCGACGATGTTCTGGGTCGCGAGGAACTCGTTCAGGAGCTCGTTGCCGCCGCCGTGGTAGAGCCAGCCGTTCATCTGGCGGGCGTTGAGGCTGAAGGGCACGCCGGTGGTGAGCGCGTAGGTCGGATCCTTGCCCCAGAAGTAGTAGGCGGCGGTGTGGCACATCTCGACGGTGCCGTCGCCCACCGCGAAGGCCGCCTCGAGCGCCGGCACGATCTCGCCCGGGGCGAAGAGCTGGATCTGGAACTTGCCGTCGGTCATGTCGGAGACCTGCTTGCACATGGTCTCGGCGCCGCCATAGAGCGTGATCAGGCTCTGGGGAAAGGACGAGGTCAGCCGCCATTTCACCTCGGGCAGGCTCTGGGCGATGGCGGGCGCGGCCAGCGTGGCGCCGGTCGCGGCGACGCCTGCGGCCGTGAGAAACTTGCGGCGATCCATGGACGTCTCCCTGTCGCCCCCGGCTTCGGGACGGGGGGCCATTTGCGTTTCGAGCGCGACTGTATCCGGCCGCAACCGGTTTGCAAGCGTTCGTCACAGGGGTTGGTTTATCGGCCCCCGGCCTTCCGCGCGGATGCCTGGGTTTTCGGCTTGGACCCTTTGAAGCCCGCCGATCCGCTCGGCGCAGGCGGGCGCCGCCCGCCGCCCGTTGACTCCGCCGCGCCATCGGATACCTCTGCGGCCTGCCGAAAAACCGGGCGTTCCGTGGGCGCCGAAACTGGAGGAGCGACATGTCGACGATCACCCTGCGCCTGCCCGACGGGGCGGAACGGTCCTATCCGGCCGGGATCACCGGGTCCGAGGTGGCCGCGGACATCTCCAAGTCGCTCGGCAAGGCCGCGCTGGCCTGGACGGTGGACGGGCGGCTCAGCGACCTCAGCCTCGCGCTCGACGGCGATGCGGCGATCTCCATCGTCACGGCCAAGGACGCGGCGGCGCTGGAGCTGATCCGCCATGACTGCGCCCACATCATGGCCCGCGCGGTGCAGGAGCTCTGGCCCGACGTCAAGGTCACCATCGGCCCGGTCATCGAGAACGGCTGGTACTACGACTTCGACCGGGACGAGGCCTTCACCCCCGAGGACCTGGGCGCGATCGAGGCGCGGATGCGCCAGATCATCGCCGCCCGCGACCCGGTGCGCACGGAGGTCTGGGACCGCGACCGCGCCATCCGCCACTACGAGGCGACGAACGAGCCCTTCAAGGTCGAGCTGGTCGAGGCCATCCCCGGCGCCGACCCGATCCGCATGTACTGGCACGGGCCCTGGCAGGACCTCTGCCGCGGGCCCCATCTCGCCCATACCGGCCAGGTGCCCGGCGACGGCTTCAAGCTCATGTCCATCGCCGGCGCCTACTGGCGCGGGGACAGTCGCCGCAAGCAGCTCCAGCGCATCTACGGCGTCGCCTTCCGGACCAAGGCCGATCTCGACGCCCATCTCCACCAGCTGGAGGAGGCGGCGAAACGCGACCACCGCAAGCTGGGCCGCGAGATGGACCTGTACCACTTCCAGGCCGAGGCGGTCGGCTCGGTGTTCTGGCACCCCAACGGCTACACGATCTGGCGCACGCTGGAGGCCTATATCCGCCGCCAGCTCGACGCGGACGGCTATGTGGAGGTGAAGACCCCCCAGCTCCTCGACGCCGAGCTGTGGCGGAAATCCGGCCACTGGGGCAAGTTCCGCGAGAACATGTTCGTGGTGCCCGACGAAATCCCCTCCGTCGAGGACGAGGACGTCGATCCGGTTCTGTCAGGCAAGGCGGACCTGATGGCGCTCAAGCCGATGAACTGCCCCGCCCATGTGCAGATCTTCCGGCAGGGAACGAAGTCTTACCGCGACCTGCCGATCCGCATGGCGGAATTCGGCTGCTGCCACCGCAACGAGGCCCATGGCGCGCTGCACGGGCTGATGCGCGTGCGGCAGATGACCCAGGACGACGCACACATCTTCTGCCGCGAGGACCAGATCGCGGACGAGGCCAAGCGGTTCCTGGCGCTCTTCGCCCGGGTCTACGGCCACATGGGCCTGACGCAGATCTCCTACAAGCTCGCCACCCGGCCGGAGATCCGCGCCGGCGAGGACGCCACCTGGGACCGGGCCGAGGAGGCGCTGGCCGACGCGCTGCGCAGCGCGGGCTTCGAGTTCGAGTATGCGCTCGGCGAAGGCGCCTTCTACGGGCCGAAGCTGGAGTTCCACCTGACCGACGCCATCGGCCGCACCTGGCAGGCGGGGACGTTCCAGCTCGACTATGTCCTGCCAGAGCGGCTCGACGCGGCCTATGTGGGCGAGGACGGCGCCAAGCACCGGCCCGTCATGCTGCACCGGGCGGTCTTCGGCACCTTCGAGCGGTTCATCGGCCTGCTGATCGAGCACTACGCCGGCAAGCTGCCGCTCTGGCTCGCGCCGCGGCAGGTGGTGGTGGCGCCGATCGTCTCCGACGCCAACGCCTATGCGGAGGAGGCCGTGGCGGCGCTCAAGGCGGCGGGGGTGCGGGCCGAGGCCGATCTTCGCAACGAGAAGATCAACTACAAGGTCCGCGAGCACAGTCTCGCCAAGGTCCCAGTCATTCTCGCGGTCGGCGGCCGCGAGGTGGCCGAGCGCACCGTCTCGGTCCGCCGCCTGGGCGAGACGGCGAACGCCGTCCTGGCCCTCGACGCAGTGGTGGCGGAGCTGGCGGCCGAGGCGACCCCGCCCGACCTGCGCCCCTGACCTGCGCCCTCGGCCTCGCCCCGCGCGCCGGGAGCCATTCCCGGCGCGCATGACGGCGCTGCGCCGAGGCGCCTGCCAGAAGGCGCGCGGCGCGCCTAAATCCCGCTCGTGGCCGGCAGGGGCCGGCCAGACGGGAGACTGAACATGACCATCATCGAAACCACCTTCGACCGGATCGTCGCCGGCTTCGCCATGCTGCGGAGCGCCAACGCCGTGACCGGGGCGGTCGCCGCCGGACGCCAGCCGGCGCCGCAGGATCTGCTGGCCCTCGGCATCGACCCCCGGGCCTTCTCGACCATCGGCCACGGCTGACGCCCCCGGGGCCGCAGCGCGCGCCTGCCGACCGGCAGGCGCATCGCGGCCCGAGTCTTCATCCCCGGGGCCTCATCGCCTCAGCGCCGAAAACCGCCCCCCGCCAGGGCGCGCCGCTCGAACCATATCCCGAGCAGCACCCCGGCCAGGAAGCCGCCCAGATGCGCCTGCCAGGCCAGCATCCCGGACAGGCCGAAGAAGAAGATCGCGTTCATCGCGGCGAGCGCCAGCACCCGCGTGACGACCGGCCGCACCGAGGCCCCGGCCCGGACCAGCCGCCGCCAGTCCCAGACCGTCCAGATGCCGATGAAGCCGAAGACCGCCCCCGAGGCGCCCACCATCGGCGTCGGATCCCCGGTCAGGAGCCCGAAGGCGAGCCCTCCGGCCGCCGCGCTGACGAGAAAGCTCGGCAGCACCGTCCAGTCCCCATAGCGATCCGCCGTGAACCGCCCGAGGCCGAGCAGCACCGCGAGATTCATCGCCATGTGCAGGAAGCCTCCGTGCAGGAAGGCGTGGGTGAGGAACATCGTCCAGGGCTGCAGGTCGAACACCGGCCGCGCCCCGTGCAACAGCCCTGACCAGAAGGCGCCGACCATGTAGACCCGGCTGCGCAGGCCCGGATCGGACAGGAGCCCGCGGTCGGACAGCTCCAGCACCAGCTCGATCCCGGCGATGACCACCGCCAGCGCCACGAGGCTGCGCGGCAGGGGCCGGAACGGATCGGCGCCGCGGCGCGCCGGGCCGGGCGGCATCAGGCGCTCGTCGCGAGCAGGCTCGCATTGCCGCCCGCGGCGGTGGTGTCGATGCAGAGGTGGCGCTCGACCGCATAGCGCTCCGGCGCGATCAGCCCGGCCTCCAGCGCCACGATCGGCCCCGGCCGCGCCGCCAGCGCCATCCGCAGCGCCTGCAGCCAGTCCTCGGGCCCCCGCGCCGCCACCAGGGTCAGGCCCTCGATCGCGGTCAGCTCCGCCGGGTCGACCTGGCCGTCCAGCGCCGCGACCGGCAAGCCCCAGAGCGGCGCCAGGGTCTCCCGCGCGCCCTCGGCCACCGCAAGCACAGCATTGCCGGCGGCGAGCGCCTGCAGCGCCTGGGCCCGCAGATCCCCCGGCCCCGCCCCCAGGCACAGGACCCGGCCGCGGGGATGGAGCGACAGGCGGTTGCTCTCGCCCGTGGGCCCGGGCAGGTCCCGCGCCTCCGCCTCGAACAACGGCGCGGCCGCGGCCAGCGCCGGATCGTCGCCCACCCGAGCCCGCAGCGTCTGGATGCGCCCGGGCCGCGTCGCCCACTCGCCCGGCGCCAGCGCCGCGAACGCCGCCGCCGCGGAGACCGCCGGCCCCCCGGGCCCCGCGCCCGCCGCGGGCTCGGGCCGGCGCTGCAGCCGGCGCAGGTACCACGGACCGCCCGCCTTGGGCCCGGTCCCCGACAGCCCCTCGCCGCCGAAGGGCTGGGAGCCCACCACCGCCCCGATCTGGTTGCGGTTCACGTAGACGTTGCCCACGCGCAGCGCCGAGGTGACCCGCTCCACCCGGTCGTCGATGCGGCTGTGCAGGCCGAAGGTCAGCCCGTAGCCCCGGGCGTTGATCGCCGCCGCCACCTCGTCGAGATCCTCGGCGTGAAAGCCCGCCACATGCAGGACCGGCCCGAAGACTTCCCGCTCCAGATCCGCCACGCCGCCGACCGCGATCATGGTCGGGGGCACGAAGCGGCCCTCGGCCGGCGCGCCGAGCGTCTTGATCGTGGCGTCCGCCTGGGCCTCCAGGTAGCCGCCCACCCCCGCCTCGGCCTCGGCGTCGATCAGCGGGCCGATGTCGGTGGCGGGGTCCCAGGGATCGCCCACCGCGAGGGCGTCCATCGCCCCCTCGATCATCTCCACCACCCGCGCCTTCGCCTCCTCCTGGACATAGAGGATGCGCAGCGCCGAACAGCGCTGGCCCGCGGACTGGAAGGCCGAGGCCAGCACGTCGCGCGCCACCTGTTCCGTCAGGGCGGTGGAATCGGCCACCATGGCGTTCAGCCCGCCGGTCTCGGCGATCAGCAGGGCGTCTGGCGCGGCGTTCGCGGCCAGCGCCCGGTGGATCGCCTGGGCGACCTCGGTCGAGCCGGTGAAGCAGACCCCGGCGATCCCCGGGGCCGCGGTCAGCGGCGCGCCCACCTGCGGCCCGTCGCCGGGCAGCAGCACCAGCGCCTCGCCCGGGACGCCCGCCTCGCGCAGGAGCTCGCAGGCCCGGGCGGCGATCAGGGGCGTCTGCTCGGCGGGTTTCGCCAGGACCGTATTCCCGGCCCCCAGGCAGGCGGCGACCTGGCCGGTGAAGATGGCCAGCGGAAAGTTCCAGGGGCTGATGCAGACCATCGCCCCCCGGCCCGACCCGCCCGGCGCCGCCTCCGCCTGATCGGCGTAGTAGCGCAGGAAATCCACCGCCTCGCGCAATTCGGCGATGGCGTCGGCCAGGGTCTTGCCCGCCTCGCGCTGGATCAGCGCGATCAGCTCCGCCGCGTTCGCCTCATAGAGATCGGCGGCGGCGCGCAGGATCCCCGCCCGCTCCGCCGGGGCGCGGCCCGACCAGTCGGGAAAGGCCCGGAGCGCGGCCTCGAGCCCCGCCTCCACTTCCGCCGGACCGGCCTCGGCGACCACGCCCACAACGTCCCCAGGCAGGGCCGGGTTCGTCACGTCCCGGGGAAGGCCACCGCCCCCGAGGCTCGGCGCCGCGCGCCAGCGGCGTTCCCGCCACTCTTCCCGCGCCGCGAGGAGCGGCAGGATCGAGGCGGGCTCGTTCACGTTCCAGCCGATGGCGTTTCGCCGCGGCGCGAAAAGCCGCGCCGGCGTCGGGATGCGCGGATTCGCCACCTCGGTCCCGAAGGCCTCGACCTCGGCCAGGGGATCGGCCGCGACCGCCTCCGCCGGCAGATCCTTGTCGACGATCCGGTTGACAAAGGACGAATTCGCCCCGTTCTCCAGCAGCCGCCGCACCAGATAGGCGAGCAGGTCGCGATGCGCCCCGACGGGGGCATAGATCCGGCAGCGCACGCCGGTCTCCTCGCGCACCACCTCGTGCAGGGCCTCGCCCATGCCGTGCAGGCGCTGGAACTCGAACCCCCGGGCGTCGCCTCCCGCCAGGGCGAGCACCGCCGCCGCGGTATGGGCGTTGTGGGTGGCGAACTGCGGATAGATCCGCTCGCGCATCCCGAGCAGGCGCCGGGCGCCCGCGATATAGCTGAGGTCGGTGGTCGCCTTGCGCGTCCAGACCGGAAACCCGGGCAGGCCCCGCTCCTGCGCCTGCTTGATCTCGGCGTCCCAGTAGGCGCCCTTGACCAGCCGCACCATGATCCGCCGGTCGTGCTTGAGCGCGAGCTCGTGGAGCCAGTCGATCGTAGCCCCCGCCCGCTTGCCGTAGGCCTGCACCACCACCCCGAAGCCCGGCCAGCCGGCCAGCTCGGGATCGGCGAGCAGCGCCTCGATGACGTCGAGCGACAGGTCGAGCCGGTCCGCCTCCTCCGCGTCGATGTTGAAGCCGATCCCGGCCCGGGCCGCGGCGCGGGCAAGCTCCCGGGCGCGGGGGACGAGCTCCGCCATCACCGTCGCCCGGCGCGACCACTCGTAGCGCGGGTGCAGAGCCGAGAGCTTGACGGAGACGCCCGGGCTCGCCGCGACCTCGCCCTTCGCCGCCCTGGCGATGGCGGCGATGGCGCCCGCATAGGCGGCGGCGTAGCGCAGGGCGTCGGCGTCGGTGCGGGCCGCCTCGCCCAGCATGTCGTAGGAATAGGTGTAGCCGTGGCCCTCGAGCGCGGTGGCGCGCGCCATGGCCTCGGGGATGGTCTCGCCCAGCACGAACTGCCGGCCCATGAGCTTCATCGCCTGGCCGACCGCGGTGCGCACCAGGGGCTCCCCGGCCCGGCGCAGCAGGCCGCGCAGCGCCGCCGTCGGCCGCCCGGGATCGTCGTCGAGCAGCTTGCCGGTCAGCAGCAGCCCCCAGGTGGCGGCGTTGACCAGGGACGAGGACGACCGGCCGAGATGCGCGCCCCAGTTCGACGGCTCGATCTTGTCGGCGATCAGCTCGTCGATGGTGCGCGCGTCGGGGGTGCGCAGGAGCGCCTCCGCCAGGCACATCAGCCCCACGCCCTCCTCGGTGGACAGGCCGTACTCCCCGAGGAAGGCCTCCATCATCGTGGGCGAGGACCGCGCCCGCACTTCGATCACCATCCGCGCCGCATGGGCGGCGATCCGGCGCCGGGCGGCGGGATCGAGCCCCGCCTGCGCCAGGAGGCCCGGCGCAAGCTCCGCCTCGTCGGCGTAGGTCAGGGCGCGGATCGTCGCCCGCAGGTCGGGGCTCAGGTCGGGGCTCGGAGGAATGTCGCTCATGCCTTGGGTTATCGCGCCCGGCCCTTGCGCGCGCAAGGGGCACGCGGGCGCGGCCTCGCGGCGGGAGCCGCAGGATTTCCGTTTCTGCCCCGGGACTTGCCCAAGGCCCTCACGACCGCGCGAGCGTGCCGCCTCCCGGCGCGGCGCGGCTGGCCAGGCGCGCCCGCCTGGGCTAGCCTCGCCCCTCCGCCGAGGGGGGCGCGGGGCCCATGCTCGAAGTCGCCGATCTGCACAAATCCTATCCGGGCGCCGACGCCCCGGTCCCGGTGCTGCGCGGCGTCTCGCTCGTCCTCGCAGCGGGGCGCAGCCTCGCGCTGACGGGCGAGTCGGGCTCGGGCAAGTCGACGCTCCTGCACCTCGTCGCCGGGCTCGACCGGCCCGACCGCGGGACGATCCGCGTCGGCGGCGTCGCGGTCTCCGAGGCGGGGGACGCCGTGCGCGCCCGGCTGCGGCGCGAGGCGGTGGGCCTCGTCTTCCAGCAGTTCAACCTGATCCCGAGCCTCGACGTCGCGGCGAACCTCGCCTTCCAGGCGCGCCTCGCCGGCCGGCTCGACCCGGCCTGGCAGGCGGAGCTGGCCGAGCGGCTGGGCCTCGGCGCCCTGCTCCGCCGCTATCCCGAACAGCTCTCCGGCGGCCAGCAGCAGCGGGTGGCGATCGGCCGCGCGCTCGCCGCCCGCCCCGGCCTCATCCTTGCGGACGAGCCCACCGGCAATCTCGACGAGACGACCGGGGATGCGGTCATGGCGCTGCTCCTCGACTTGGTGCGCCGCTCCGGCGCGGCGCTCCTGATGGTGACCCACGCGGACCGGCTCGCCGCGATGCTCGACGGCCGGGCGCGCCTGCGCGGCGGCCGGATCGCGCCATGAGCGCGACCCTCGCCGCCCTGCTCTCCCACTGGCGGCGCCATCCGCTGCAGCTCGCGGCGCTCGTGGTCGGGCTCGCCCTCGCCACCGCGCTCTGGTCCGGGGTGCAGGCGCTCAACGCCGAGGCCCGCACAAGCTACGCCCGGGCCGCCGCCCTGCTCGGCGGCGACCGGCTGGAACGGGTCGTCGCCCGGACCGGCGACCTCCGCGTCGCCGATTTCGCCGCCCTGCGCCGGGCGGGCTGGCCGGTCTCGCCGGTGCTGGAGGGCGACGCCACATGGGGCGACCGCCGCCTCCACGTGATCGGGGTCGAGCCCCTGACCCTGCCGCCCCGAACCTTCGCCCTCGGCCCGGGCGAGGACCGGCTCTCCGGTTTCCTCTCGCCCGAGGGCCTCGCCCTCGCCGCGCCCGAGACCGTGGCGGATCTCGCCGGGGACGCGCCCCTGCCGCTCTCGGCGGCGGCCGAGGTCCCGGCGGGGACCCTCGTCGTCGACATCGGCCAGGCGGAGCGGCTGCTCGGCCGTCCCGGCGCGGTGTCGCGGCTGATCCTCGGCCCCGGACCCCGGCCGCCCCTTCCCGCCGCGCTGGCGGAACGGGTGGAGGTGCGCCCCCCCGCCCCCCGCACCGATTTCGCCGGGCTGACCGAAAGCTTCCACCTGAACCTGACCGCCTTCGGCTTCCTCAGCTTCTTCGTCGGGCTCTTCATCGTCTACGCCGCCATCGGCCTCGCCTTCGAGCAGCGCCGGCCGATGCTGCGCAGCCTGCGCGCCTGCGGCGTCTCCGCCCGCGGCCTCGCCCTCGCGCTCGCCCTCGAGCTCGGGCTGATCGCGCTGGCGGCCGGGGCGGCGGGCATGGCGCTCGGCTATGTCCTCGCCGCCGCGCTGCTGCCGGACGTGGCGGCGTCCCTGCGCGGGCTCTACGGCGCGCCGGTGTCGGGCGAACTGGCGCTCTCGCCCGGCTGGTGGGCGGCCGGCCTCGCCATGGCGGGCGCAGGCGCCCTCGCCGCCGGGGGCGCGAGCCTCTGGCGCGCCTTCCGCCTGCCGCTTCTCGCCAGCGGCCAACCCGAGGCCTGGCGCGCGGCCGAGACCCGGCGCCTGCGCGCCCAGGCCGTCGCGGCCCTGGCGCTCGCCGCCGCGGGCCTCGGCCTCCTCGCCTTCGGCCAGGGCCTCGCGGCAGGCTTTGCGCTGATGGGCTGCCTGCTCCTCGCCGCCGCCCTGATCCTGCCCGGGATCCTCGCCGCGGTCCTCGCCGCCGCCGCCCGGACCGCCCGGGGGCCCACGGCGCAATGGGTCTGGGCCGACGCCCGCGCCCAACTCCCCGGCCTCTCCATGGCGCTCATGGCCCTGCTGATCGCCATCGCGGTCAGCATCGGCGTCGGGACCATGGTCGGCAGCTTCCGCCAGACCTTCCTCGGCTGGCTCGACCAGCGGCTGGGCGCCGAGGTCTACCTCGCCGCCCGCGATCCCGCCCAGGCGGCCGGGATCGCCGCCTGGCTCGCCGACCGACCCGGGGTCGCGATCCTGCCGATCCGCGAGGCCGAGACCGTCGTCGCCGGCCAGCCCGTCGATGTCTACGGCTTCGCCGACGATCCGGTCTACCGCGCCTGGCCGACGCTCGCCCTCGCCCCCGGCGGCTGGGATCGGACGGCAGAGGGCGCGGCGGTGATGGTCTCCGAACAGCTCGCCCGCCGCGCCGGCCTCGCCCCCGGCGACCCACTGGTCCTGCCGGGCCCGGCGGGTCCCTGGGCCACAACCGTGGCCGGGGTCTATTCCGACTATGGCAACACCCTCGGCCAAGTCCTCGCCGCGGGCGAGGCCGTCGCCGCCCGCTGGCCCGACTCCGCGCCGCGCCGCTTCGCCCTGCGCGTCGCCCCGACCGAGGCGCCCGCCCTCGCCGCCGACCTGCGCGACGCCTTCGACCTCGGCGCGGCGGTGACGGACCAGGCGGGCGTCAAGGCCGCTTCGATCCGCATCTTCGACCGCACCTTCGCCGTGACGCTCGCCCTCGACGCCCTGACCCTCGGGGTGGCGGGGGCGGCGCTCTTCGCCAGCCTGCTGACCCTCGCCGAGCTGCGCCTCGCCCAGGTCGCGCCGGTCTGGGCGCTTGGCCTCACCCGCCGCCGGCTCGCGGCGATCGAGGCGGGCCGCGCCCTCGCCCTCGCCGCGCTCACCGCCCTCGCCGCCCTGCCGCTGGGGCTGGCGCTCGCCTGGATCCTGACCGCGATCGTCAATGTCGAGGCCTTCGGCTGGCGCCTGCCCGTCGTGGTCTTTCCCGGCCAATGGGCTCGCCTCTTCCTGCTCGCCCTCGCCGCCGCGGCGCTGGCGGCCGCCTGGCCCGCCTGGCGGCTGCGCCGGGCCGCGCCCCTCGACCTGCTGCGGAGCTTCAGCAATGAACGCTAGGCGCGGACCCGGCCGCCGCGCGGTCCTCGGGGCCGCCGCGCTCCTCCTCGCCGCGCCTCGCCTCGTCGTCCCCCGGCTCGCCGCGGCCCAGGGCTATGCCGGGCTCGGGACGGCGGTCGAGGGCTTCGCGCCGGTCACGCGCCCCGCCCGGCTCGCCTTCCCCCGCGACCACGGACCCCATCCCGACTTCCGCATCGAATGGTGGTACCTGACCGCGACGCTCTCGGGCGCGGACGGGGCGGACTACGGCGCGCAATGGACGCTCTTCCGCGTCTCCACCCGCCCGGGCCCGGAGACCCCGGGCTGGGGCGGCAACCAGCTCTGGATCGGCCACGCCGCCGTCACCTCGGCCAAGGTCCACCGGGCGGCCGAACGCTTCGCCCGGGGCGGCACGGGGCAAGCGGGCGTCGCCCTCGACCCCTTCGCCGCCTGGATCGACGACTGGCGCCTGGAGACCCTGGGCGCGCCCCCCGACCCGTTCGACGCCCTCGCCGTCACGGCCGCGGGCGAGGGCTTCGCCTACCGGCTCAAAGCCGCAGCCGAGGGCCCCCTCGTGCGCCATGGCGAGAACGGCTTCAGCCTCAAGGCCGAGGCGGGCCAGGCTTCCTATTACTACAGCCAGCCCTTCCTCGCGGTTCGCGGCGCCCTCACCCTCGACGGCCGCGAGATCCCGGTGACGGGGCGGGCGTGGATCGACCGGGAGTGGTCCTCCCAGGCCATGAGCCCCGACCAGCAGGGCTGGGACTGGTTCTCGCTCGCGCTCGACTCCGGCGCCCGGCTGATGCTCTACCGCCTGCGCGAGACCGAAGGCCCCAGCCGCAGCTTCGGCTCCTGGATGCCCCCCGACGGTTCGGCGCGTCCCCTCGTTCCCGGCGAGGCCGCGATGACCCCTACCGCCTGGACGCGGGTGGCGGGCCGCCGCATCCCCGCCGCCTGGCGGCTCGAGGTTCCGAGCCTCGGCCTCGCGCTCGACACGGCGGCGCTGAACCCCCAGGCCTGGATGGGGGGGACTTTCCCCTATTGGGAGGGCCCGATCCGGGTCAGCGGAACCCATTCCGGCCGCGGCTACTTGGAGATGGTCGGCTACTGAGAGGCCGCGCCGAAAGCCTCTTTCCGAAGCCCCAGCGCCTCGGGAGGGGCGGGAATTTCACGCGTGAAATCAGCATCAACATACTGAAATCATTCGATATATTTTGCGGCCTTAACCCGATGTTCATCCCTGTGAACGAAGAGCGACCGCGCCCGAGGGGCTCGCGGAGCCTCGCCGGGGGCCCGGGGGCAGCCCGCCACCCGCCGCCTCAACGCCTGATCCAAAGGCCGCCGGGCGCATTTACAGGGGCTGCGTCGCGTGTTCGTTCCCGCGCGTGTTTCCGGTGGCTCCGACGCCCTCGAAACGCCTCGTTTCTGGAGCAATCCGCGGCGACGGCTCATCACAAAGTCCTGCCGCGAGCCGGGGCCCCAGGCTTTCGGATCAGGCTTTCAGAGCAGGAAATCCCCCGCCCCATAGGCATGGCTGCGCACCGCGCCGTCCTCGATGCGGATGGCGAACTCGAAGGCGGCGTCGCGGTCGAGATTGCCGCGCACGATCGTCGCCGAGCCCGACTCCGCCAGCGACAGCCCGCCCGCGCCGAGGCTGCCGAAGACGAAGGCCTGGTTGCCCGCGCGCAGGACGTTGGCGTCGATCACCGACAGGTCGATCCGGTCCCCGCCCGCCCGGCCCGGAAGCTCGAAGGCGACCGCCCCGTCCCCGGCCCGGATCACGTCCTGGGAGGTCGGCGTCGATTCCAGCGGCGTGCCGTAGACGAAGACGTCCGCCTGGGTCCCGCCGATCAGGATGTCGGCGCCGAGCCCGCCGTTGAGCAGGTCGGCCCCCGCCTGGCCGCGCAGGATGTCGCCGTGCTGCACCCCGTAGAGCCGGTCGGCCCCGTCGCCGCCGCGGATGTTGTCCGCGCCCTGCAGGCCGCTGATCGCGTCGTTGAAGGCCGTGCCGTTCACCACGTCCGCGCCCGCGGTCGCGCGCCCGGCGCTGACGTCGATCCGGTAGGTCCCGGTGAAGGCGTCGTCATAGGCCCCCGCCTGCAGGAAATAGGGCCCCGTGCCCCGCGCCTGATAGACGATCGAGGCGTTGAGCCGGCCGTTGACGAAGTCGCTGTAGGCGAGCTGACGGTCCTCGCCGTTCAGCAGCCGCAGCGCGGGCTCGGCCAGGGTGCCGTGGTCGGTCGCCCGCCCGCGCTGCGAAAAGGTGTAGGTCAGCCCGGAAATCAGCTGGGTGGAAAAGATGTCCCGGTCGCCGAGATAATCGATTTCGGCCACCAGCCCGTCGCGCGTGTTGCCGACGATCCCGCGCGCCCCCACCCCCTCGACGGTGCCGCGATAGTCGTCCTCGTACACCGACAGCCGATAGGAGCCCGTCGCCACGACGGCGCTGGAAATCTCGAAGGTATAGGTGTCGCTGACCAGCGGGGTGAAGACATAGCGGGCGTTCAGCCCATAGCCGTCGTCGTCGTCGTAATCCACATAGGCGTTGCGCTGATAGATCTCCAAATAGGGATCCTGCAAGGTCCCCGCCGAAGTGGCGCTGCCCTCCACTTCGATATAGTACGTGACCCCGGAATACAGAAAAACGTCGTAGCTGTCTATTTCACTTCCGGAGCTGATGGTTCCCGTAAATGACGGCATCTGGGATACTCCAAATTCTATGAGATATTGCAGGCTCTCTTTATACGACTGATGGAATAAAATGAGCCTTGATCATGTTAACGGCGCGCCCCCCGCCGCGCAACCGAGTCGGGGCGGGGGCAATTCGTTTAACGATTAAGTCGTCCTGAACGGGTTTCGGGCGACCGATCCCTTCGCCGGGACGCCGCGGGCTCGGGGACATCTAAAGCAAAGTCCGTCTTGGCAGAGGCGGGTATTTTTGAGCCGGGCGCTCGTAGAGTTAACCCTAACCCCGTTTCCTGCCACCGCTGCGATAGTAGGAAAATCGGTTAAACTGCGCCGTTAACCATAACGGATCTTGATCGGATGGCGATAGAAGCGCAGCGTCGGCGAATGCGCGCCATTCATATTGAACCGCGCCGGGTTTGCCGGAGGCTGACTTTCGTTAGCTACGCGGCCATGGCTTTGGTTTCCAGAGCTGCGTAGAAGTTCCTCTCAGCCTCTGCGGGCGGGACGTTTCCAATCGGCTCCAGCAGGCGGCGGTTGTTGAACCAGTCGACCCATTCGAGGGTCGCGTATTCCACCGCCTCGAAGCTGCGCCATTGGCCACGCCGATGAATGACTTCGGCCTTGAAGAGGCCATTGATGGTCTCTGCCAGGGCATTGTCGTAGCTGTCCCCGACACTGCCGACGGAGGGCTCGATGCCGGCTTCCGCCAGCCGCTCGCTGTAGCGAATGCTCAGGTATTGCGATCCGCGGTCGCTATGATGGACCAACCCCGCGCCCTTGGCCGGGCGCCGATCGTGGACCGCCTGTTCCAGGGCATCGAGCACGAACCCCGCATGGGCCGAGGTGCTGACGCGCCAGCCGACGATCTTGCGGGCGTAGGCGTCGATGACGAAGGCGACGTAGGCGAAGCCCTTCCAGGTGGCGACATAGGTGAAGTCGCTCACCCACAGCATGTTCGGCGCCGGCACGCGAAACTGGCGGCTCACCTGGTCCTGTGGGCACGGCGACTTCTTGTCAGGGATCGTCGTCCTGTGCGGCTTGCCCCGAATAATGCCTTGAATACCCATGCTCTTCATCAGCCGCGCGACGGTGCAACGGGCAATGTCGAAACCCTCGCGGCCGAGCTGCCTCCAGACCTTGCGCACGCCATAGACCCGCCAGTTCTCCTCGAACACGCGCAGGACCTCGGGCCGCAGCGCCTCATCCCGTCGGGCACGATCCGACAGCCGAGCTGGATCGGCCCGCTTCACAAGACGATCATGATAGGTGGAAGGGGCAATCGGCAGGACCCTGCAGATCGGCTCGACCCCGTGTGCATCCCGATGCGCGTCGATGAACGACACCATCACTTCGACCGGCGGTCGAGCTCCGCCATCGCAAAATACGCGCTTGCCTTGCGCAGGATCTCGTTGGCCTGGCGCAGCTCGCGGTTCTCCCGCTCGAGCGCCTTCATCCTCTCGGCCATCTCGGCCGGAATGCCCGCACGCCTGCCGCTGTCGACCTCGGCCCTCTTCACCCATTCGTTCAGCGTCTGTCCCGAACAGCCGATCTTCGCCGAAATTGACAGGATCGCCTGCCAGCGAGACCCGTGCTGGCCTTCGCTCTCGAGGACCAGCCGAACCGCCCGCTCGCGAACCTCAGGGGAAAACTTGTTCGTCGTCTTGCTCATGATGCTCCATCCTACTCAGGAGTGGGAGCCTCCGGCAAACCCGGCGCGGTTCAGCCTTCGATACCTCTGGCCTATACCGAGGCTTTGGGATCTGCGTCATTGTGGCATGCGGCTGGATAGGGCTTGCTGCCCTGATTGATAGCCGCCGCCGACAAGGGTCGTCGTCACCAGATGAGCGATCCGACGAGCCTATGCCTCGTTGAGAGGTTGGCCGGCGATAGTGAGCTTGCACGCCAAGCAAGGCCCTCCGAGCGTCGGCCCCCGTGGCTGAGTGAGGGCCGTCGCAATCTCCTCGAGGATCCCAGCCTCGCGCGCCGCGCTAGGCCGTCCGCTCCGGATCAGTGTCTCTTCGCGATGTCTCAACACCAGACGGTCCCGCCCGGCCGGATGTCGCCCTAGAGCGGAATCCGTCCCGGCAGAGCCGGGCCGTCCGCTCTACATTATTGTTTTGTCGCGATATCTTAACCACCAGACGATCCCGTCTGGTTGGATATCGCTCTAGCCGTCGAGGAAGAACCGCAGCATCTCGCGGGTGGCGTTCGGGCCCTCGGCCTCGGCGTAGCTGCCGGCGGGGTCGCCGCCGCTCCAGACGTGGCCGGCGCCGTGGATCGTCCAGGTCTCGCACAGGGTCTCGCCCCGGCGGTTGCGGCGCAGGGCGCGGCTGTAGCTGCGGCCGCCCGCCTCGCCCTCCTCCACCCGGAGCTGGAGCGCCCCGACGGCGGCGACGGCCTGGGCGGCGACCGCCTCGGCGTTGGCGGGATGCACCGTGCGGTCCGCATCGCCGTGAAAGACGATGGTGCGCACCGGCCGCGCGGTCGGCGCCCCCGGCGCGCCCCCGCGCATGGCGGAAAAGGCCGACATCACGTCCTGGGCCGCGCCGGCGGCCAGCCCCGAATGCACCCCCGCCGCGGCGAAGAGCTCGGGGAAGCGGGCGGCGAGGTTCATCGCCTGGGCCCCGCCGGCCGACAGGCCCGCCACGTAGATGCGGTCCGGGTCGACGTTCTCGGTCGCCATCACCAGCCGGGTCAGGTCCGCGAGCAGGGCCGCCTCGCCCGGGCCCTCGGCCGCGTCCTCGGGGCGGAACCAGTTCCAGCACCGCTTGGGATTGGCCGAGGCCGCCTGGGCGGGATAGAGCACGATCGCGCCCGCCTCCGCCGCCGCCGCGTTCATGCCGGTGCCGAGGGCGAAATCGTCCGGCGTCTGGGTGCAGCCGTGCAGCATGACCACCAGCGGCTGGCGCTCCGCCGCGTCCTTCGGCGGGGGGACGAAGAGCTTGTAGTCGAGCCCCCCCTGCGCCCCCTCGAAGCGGCGCGCCTCGAACCGGGCGCCCGGGGGCGTCTCCGGCGGCTCCACCGTCTCCGGCGGCTCCGCCGTCTCCTCGAGGGCCAGCGCCTCGCGGCGGCTCTCGGCCAGGGCGCGCACCGCTTCGCCGAGGCTCGCCCGGCGGCGCGGCCGCGGCCCGGCGGGGCGCAGCAGCAGCGCGGCCGGGCGAGGCCCGCCCTGCGCGGGCGCGCCCAGCGCCGGCTCCGCCGTCGCCTCTTCCACAACCCGGTCGCGCAGGGCCGCCAAGGCGGCGGCGAGCCGCCCCATGCGTCCCAGGCGCAGCGCATCGCCGATGCGCTCCAGCAAATCCGTCATCGTTCGATCCTCCGCCAGGAGACGGGAGGCGGCCCGAGGCGGGGCGACGCCCGACGTCGGGTCGTCCTCCTGCGCCGGGGCCTGCGCCCGCAGGGTCTCCATCGCGTTGTCCGTTTCACTGCTCGTTTCTGGGGGAAATGTATGGGTCGATGTCCGCCCGGTTCAATGCGGCGCCGCAACACGATATTGCGCTTGCGAAATGAACCGACGCGCCGAAGCGGCCGCGTGATCCTTGAAGCGGCCCCGGCTTTCGCCTAGAGCTTGCCGGCGCAGGGCGTCTTCCGGGGAGCGACGGCATGGCTTTGATGAGCGGAAAGCGCGGGCTTGTCATGGGCGTCGCCAACGACAAGTCCATCGCCTGGGCGATCGCGCAGGCGTGCCACGCCGAGGGCGCGGAGCTCGCCTTCACCTATCAGGGCGACGCGCTGGGCAAGCGGGTCGCGCCCCTCGCCGCCTCGGTCGGCTCGGACATCGTCCTGCCCTGCGACGTCACCGACGACGCCTCGATGGCGGCGGTCTTCGACACGCTGGCCGAAAGATGGGGCCGGCTCGACTTCCTCGTCCACGCCATCGGCTTCTCCGACAAGGGCGAGTTGCGCGGCAAGTACGTCGAGGCCACCACCGCCGCGAACTTCAGCCAGACCATGCTGATCTCGGTCTTCTCCTTCACCGACGCGGTGCGCCGGGCGATGCCGCTGATGGCCGAGGGCGGCTCCTGCCTGACGCTCACCTACTACGGCGCCGAAAAGGTCATGCCCCACTACAACGTCATGGGCGTGGCCAAGGCGGCGCTGGAGGCGAGCGTCAAGTACATGGCCATGGACCTCGGCCCCCAGAACATCCGGGTGAACGCCCTCTCCGCCGGCCCGATCAAGACGCTGGCCGCCTCGGGCATCGGCGACTTCCGCTACATCATGAAGTGGAACGAGCTGAACGCGCCGCTGCGCCGCAACGTCACCCAGGCGGACGTGGGGAAATCCGGGCTCTACCTGCTGTCCGACCTCTCCTCGGGCGTCACCGGCGAGAACCTCCACGTCGACGCCGGCTATCACGTCGTCGGCATGAAGGCCGAGGACGCCCCCGACATCGACGTCGTCTCGGGCCGCAAGGAATGACCCCGGCCGCCTTCGCCGCCATCGCGCTGCTCAGCCTGATGGCCGCGGTCAGCCCGGGGCCCGCCGTGCTCATGGCCGCGCGCACCGGCGTGACCGAGGGGATGCGCGCGGGCGCCTTCCTCGCGCTCGGCATCGGCGCGGGGGCGGTGGTCTGGGCCGCGGCGGCGCTCTTCGGCCTCGCGGCGGTCTTCCAGTTCGCGCCCGCCCTGCTGACGGCGCTCAAGCTCGTCGGCGGCGCCTACCTGCTGTGGATGGCCTGGGGCCTCTGGCGGGGGGCGGACCGGCCGGTGGCCGACACCGGCGCCCGGGCGCCGCGCTCGGCCCTTGCGGCCTTCCGGCTCGGCCTCTTCACCCAGCTCGCCAACCCCAAGCCGGCGGTGATGTTCTCGGCCATCTTCATCGGCACCGTGCCGCCGGGAACGCCGCTCTGGGTCAAGGGGGCGCTGCTCGCCGTGGTCTTCCTCAACGAGACCCTGTGGAACTGCGCCGTCGCCCGGATCTTTTCGCTGGACCGCAGCCGGGCGGGCTACCTGCGGATGAAGGGCGGCATCGACCGCGCCTTCGGCGGGATGCTGGCGCTGCTCGGCCTCAAGATCGCCGCCGCCTGAGAGGGGAGCCCCATGACCGACCGCCTGCCGCATGAAAAGGGATTCCATATCGCCTGGGACCAGATCCACCGCGATTCCCGGGCGCTGGCCTGGCGGCTGGACAAGCAGGGCCCCGAGGCGGGCGGCGCCTGGCGGGCGGTGGTGGCGGTGACGCGCGGCGGCATGGCCCCGGCGATGATCCTCGCGCGCGAGCTCGACATCCGGGTGATCGACACGATCTCGGTCAAGTCCTACGACTGGCAGAAGCAGGCCGAGGCGGTGGTCCTCAAGGCCCCCGACGCCAACCTGATGGGCGACGGATCCGGCATCCTGGTGGTGGACGACCTGGTGGACACCGGCAAGACGCTGGAGCTCATCCGCCGCATGTACCCCAAGGCGCATTTCGCGACCGTCTACGCCAAGCCCCAGGGCCGCAGCATGGTCGACACCTACATCACCGAGGTGAGCCAGGACACCTGGATCTTCTTCCCCTGGGACATGGCGCTCCAGTACGTGCGTCCCTACCGGGGCGACTGAGGGGGTTGAGCCCCCTTCCCGCTCAGGAGCTGGCGGAAAGTTCGGACGGGCCGACCCGGACGGCTTCTTTCGGGCTTGGCGCCGTTCCGCCGACGCCTCGATCCTGACGAACAGGGCTTCCGTCCGGGGTCCCGAAAATTCCGCGCCGGCGCTCCGCCGGCCCAGGTCCAGGCCGTCTTTCAGCGCAGGACACCCATGACGAGGGGCGGCACAAGCCGCGCCTCCGCCAGGAAGCCGCCGAGCTGGGCCGCGTCCGGGCCTTGCGTCGGGGTCGTGCCCGTCTCCTACAGCCGCGAGGCCCCCGATGACAGGGCTTCCGTCCAGGATCCCGAAAGTCCCGCGCCGGCGCTCCGCCGCCGCAGGTCCAGGCAGCCTTTCAGCGCAGGACACCCAGGGCGAGGGGCGGCGCAAGCCGCGCCTCCGCCAGACGGACGCCGAGCCGGGCAGCGCGTCCGGGCCGTCGGTCAGGGTCGCGCCCGTCTCCGCCGCAGTCCGGGCCGTCTTTCAGCGCAGGAAGCCCATGGCGTAGAGCGGCGCCAGACGCGCCTCCGCCAGGAAGCCGCCGAGGCGGGCCGCGTCCGGGCCTTGCGTCGGGGTCGTGCCCGTCTCCTCCGCCGCGAGGCCGCCGGTGACGAAGATCGAATCGAGGTTTTCGCCCATCGCGCCCAGGATGTCGGTGGCGATCCCGTCGCCCACGCAGAGGATTTCCTCGCCCGGCATATCCTCCCCGAGGATCTCGGACAGCCGCTGGCGGGCGAGGGCGTAGATCGGGGCGTGGGGCTTGCCGAAATAGAAGCTCTGGCCGCCTGCCGCCGTATAGGCCTCGGCGATCGCCCCGGCGCAGTAGATGCGCTGCTCGCCCACGTCGACGATCACGTCCGGGTTGGCGCAGAGCAGCCGCAGGCCCTTGTTGGCCCCGTAGAGGATGGTCGCGCGGTAGTCCGCCGGCGTCTCGGTCTGGTCGTCGAAGAGACCGGTGCAGACGATGCCCTCCGCCTCCTCCAGGGGGACGAGCTCCACGTCGAAGGGCCGCCCCTCGGGATCGGCGAAGAACGGCAGGTCGCGCTCGGGCCCGATGTGGTGGACCCGGCGCCCGAAGAGCCCGGCGGTCATCGCCGCCTGGGCCGCGTCCCCCGAGGATACGATCAGGTCGTAGCAGTCCTGCGGCGCGCCCAAGGCCGTCAGCTGGGCGGCGACGTTCTGGGCCGGCCGGGGGGAATTGGTCAGCAGGACCACCGCGCCCCCCTCGGCCCGGAACCGCTGCAACGCGGCCACCGCCTCGGGATAGGCCCGCCGGCCGTTGTGGAGGCACCCCCACAGGTCGCAGAACAGCACGCGGTATCCCGGGGCGATCTCCGCGAGGGAGCCGATGATCTGGGTCACGCCGATGCCTCCGATTGCCAAGCGCCGCGCGGGGCCTAGCCCATCTCGCCCCGCTTGGCAAAGCCCCTGCGCGCCGCGCCCGCCGGGGAGGAGCCTGCCGCCTCGTTTACAACAAGGATGTCGGCGGCTCTGCTCGGCTCGGCTCCGCGCCCGCGGAGGAGGAACTCGGCTCCGCGGCCGCCAGGGGACGGACGCATCGCCGCGCCTCTAGAGCGATATCCAACCAGACGGGATCGTCTGGCGGTCAGGATATCGCGACAAAACAATAATCTGGAGCGGACGGCCCGGCTCTGCCGGGACGGATTCCGCTCTAGGGCGGGCGCGTCGCCGCGTCGGGCCTGAAGGGGCGCGGCTCCGCGCCCCCAGGGGAAGATCCGCGTCGCCGCACCCATGGTCGAGCAAGCGCGGGGTCGCCTGGGCCCGTCGCCGCATCTCCACGCCCTTGGGTGAGAAGCGACCGGAAGGATTCCGGGTCGCGCGGCACGTCGCCGCATCGCCGCGCCCGGGGGCGGATTGGGCGCGGCGCCGCGGCAAGGGGCCGCGGCGCCGCGTTCAGGGGCGAGGGCGCGCGCGGCCCGCGCGCCCCGTCAGACCAGCAGGAAGTCGCTGGCGGACAAGGCCGCGACGCCGTTCAGGGTCGCGACCAGCTGCGGCCCCTCGATGCCCGACGCGCCGTCGACGTCGAACCACAGCCGCTTGGCGTCGGTCTCGAAGATCAGCGTCGCATCATTGGTCCGCGCGACGTTGCCGGTGGAGTTGACGATGCGGATCGTCCCGTCGCTCAGGCCGTCGCGGTCGAAGCGCAGCCGGTCCTGGCCGCGGGTGAAGTCGGTGATCACCTCCGCCTCCCAGCCGCCGCCGTAGTCGTAGAAGTCGAAGATGTCGCGCCCCGCGCCGCCCGACAGCTGGTCCGAGCCCGATCCGCCCGCCAGCCAGTCGTTGCCGCCGCGGCCGATCAGCACGTCGTCGCCGCCGCCGCCGAGGAACTGGTCGTTGAGGTTGCCGCCCGCGATCGAATCGTCGAGGCTGGTGCCCTCGATGGTCTCGACGAGCGAGATGCGCTTGCCGAAGGCGAGGCCGTCGTTGCGCTGCTGGTTCGCGAGGTCGAGCACGGCGCCCATGGTGTAGCTGGTGAAGCTCACGGTGTCGCGCCCCGCCCCGCCGTTGATCAGCGCGGTGTAGGGCCGGTCGACCCGCTCGTCGAATCCGATGGAGAAATGGTCGTCGCCCGCCTCGCCGAACAGCCGGTCCGTGCCGGAATCATGGCTCAGGCTGTCGTTGCCGATTCCGCCGTAGAGCTGGTCGTTGCCCTCGTCGCCGTCCAGCACGTCGTCGCCGGCGCCGCCGACCAGCCGGTCATTGCCCGCGCCGCCCGACAGGTTGTCGGAGAAGCGGCCCGCGGTGATGTTGTCCACCCCCGAGCCGCCCTGATAGCTCAGGATCTCCGTGTTGGAGACCTGGGCCCCGTTGTTGAACCGCTTCAGCGCGGCCGAGAACGCCCAGGCCTCGTTCAGCGTGCTCTGGGAGAAGTCGAGGTAGATCCGGTCGATCCCCTGGCCGCCGTCGGCGATGTCGTTGCGGCCGATGCTGAGGCTGTCGTCGCCCGCCTCGCCGAAGAGCTGGTCGCGCAGGGTGTCGGTGTCGGAGAAGTAGCTGCTGGAATACAGGCTGTCGTCGCCGGCGCGGCCGTAGACCCGGTCGGCGCCGGAGCCGCCGTAGAGCGAATCGCTGCCCGCGCCGCCGTCGAGCAGGTCGTTGCCCGCGTCGCCGCTGACCGAATCGTTGCCTGCGTCGCCATAGACCCGGTCGGCGCCCTCGCCGCCATAGACCGCGTCATGGCCGCCGTTGCCGCGGACTACGTCGTTGCCGTCGTCGCCCGAGAGGCTGTCGTCGCCGTAGCCGCCGCTGATGATGTCCGCGCCGTCGCCGCCGTCGATGTCGTCGTCATGCAGCCAGCCGGTGAAGCGGTCGTTCCGGGCGCTGCCGGTGATGGAGTAGCGCTCGATGCCGTTGAAGGTGAAGCCGGCGAAGGACACAGTGGTCAGCGGGTCGCGCGCCACGAAGGTGATCGGGCCGACCACGCCGCTGAAGCTGATCTGCAGCAGGTCGGTGCCCGCGCCCCCGAAGATGCGGTCGCCCGCCGCTTCCGTGATGTCGTCGACCCAGAACCGGTCGTCGCCCGCGCCGCCGTCCATCAGGTCCGCGCCGGCGCCGCCGTCGAAATAATCGTTGCCGCTCTCGCCGTAGAGGCGGTCCGCGCCCTCGTCGCCATAGAGCCAGTCGCCCTGGTATCCGCCATAGATCGTGTCGGCGCCGAGCCCGCCGTAAAGCCAGTCGGAGCCGAAGCTCCCGTACAGCACGTCGTTGCCGCCGTTGCCGAAGATGGTGTCGCCAAAATATGTCCCGCGAATTCGTTCCGCGGTGTTATCGCCATTGATGTAAGCCAAGGCTTGAACTCCCGTTCGTCTGCGGCGCCGACCTTACCTTGCGCGCCGGCCCGGTCAACGCCGGCGCAGTCCGGCCGTTCCGTTTGCGACCGCCGGCGCAGCGAGAATCGGTTTCATTCGCGACAAGCTCTTGACAGGCCGGGACGGGCCCAATACCTGAGCGCACGTGTTAGCACTCAAGGGTGGCGAGTGCTAAGCCAACGCCACAGACCACCCGCAGGTTGGAACGCGAAGCAAGGAGCGATCCCCATGCAATTCACCCCGCTGCACGACCGCGTGCTCGTCCGCCGCATCGAAGGCGAAGAGAAGACCAAGGGCGGGCTGATCATCCCCGACACCGCCAAGGAAAAGCCCTCCGAGGGCGAGGTCGTCGCCGTGGGCGAAGGCGCCCGCAAGGACTCGGGCGAGCTGATCGCCCCCGCCGTCAAGGCCGGCGACCGCATCCTGTTCGGCAAGTGGTCCGGCACCGAGGTCAAGCTCGACGGCCAGGACTTCCTGATCATGAAGGAAAGCGACATCCTGGGCATCATCTCGGCCGGCTCCTCCGCCGCCAAGGCCGCCTGATCTTTCCCTTCCGCGACATCTAGACAGTAGGAGTTCCCGATGGGAGCCAAGCAGGTCAAGTTCAACACCGACGCCCGCAACCGCATGCTCAAGGGCGTGGACATCCTCGCCGACGCGGTGAAGGTGACGCTCGGGCCCAAGGGGCGCAACGTGGTCATCGACAAGTCCTTCGGCGCGCCGCGGATCACCAAGGACGGCGTCACCGTCGCCAAGGAGATCGAGCTCGAGGACAAGTTCGAGAACATGGGCGCCCAGATGGTCCGCGAAGTCGCTTCGCGCACCAACGATGAGGCCGGCGACGGCACCACCACCGCCACCGTCCTCGCCCAGGCGATCGTCCGCGAGGGCATGAAGTCCGTCGCCGCCGGCATGAACCCGATGGACCTGAAGCGCGGCATCGACCAGGCCGTCGCCGTCGTCGTCGAGGAGATCAAGTCGGCCGCCCGCACCGTCTCGGGCTCCGAGGAAGTCGCCCAGGTCGGCACCATCTCCGCCAACGGCGAGACCGAGATCGGCCGGCAGATCGCCGACGCGATGCAGAAGGTCGGCAACGAGGGCGTCATCACCGTCGAAGAGAACAAGGGCTTCGAGACCGAGACCGAGGTCGTCGAGGGCATGCAGTTCGACCGCGGCTACCTCTCGCCCTACTTCATCACCAACGCCGACAAGATGATCGCCGAGCTCGAGGACGCGGTCATCCTGCTGCACGAGAAGAAGCTCTCCTCGCTGCAGCCGATGGTGCCGCTGCTCGAAGCCGTGATCCAGTCGCAGAAGCCGCTGCTGATCATCGCCGAGGACGTGGACGGCGAGGCGCTGGCGACCCTGGTGGTCAACAAGCTGCGCGGCGGCCTGAAGGTCGCGGCCGTCAAGGCGCCGGGCTTCGGCGACCGCCGCAAGGCCATGCTGCAGGACATCGCGATCCTGACCGGCGGCCAGGTGATCTCCGAGGATCTCGGGATGAAGCTGGAGAACGTCGGGCTCGACATGCTGGGCCGCGCCCGCAAGGTCACCATCACCAAGGACGAGACCACGATCGTCGACGGTCATGGCGAGAAGGCCGAGATCGAGGCCCGCGTCGCCCAGATCCGTCAGCAGATCGAGGAGACCACCTCGGACTACGACAAGGAGAAGCTGCAGGAGCGGCTGGCGAAGCTCGCCGGCGGCGTCGCGGTGATCCGCGTCGGCGGCGCCTCCGAGGTCGAGGTGAAGGAGCGCAAGGACCGCGTCGATGACGCGCTCAACGCCACCCGCGCGGCCGTGCAGGAAGGCGTGGTCGTCGGCGGCGGCGTGGCCCTCGTGCGCGCCTCCAAGAAGCTCGACGGCCTGACCGGCGCGAACTCCGACCAGACCGCGGGCGTCGCCATCGTGCGCCGCGCGCTCCAGGCGCCGCTGCGCCAGATCGCCGAGAACGCGGGCGTCGACGGCGCCGTCGTGGCCGGCAAGATCATCGAGTCGGCCGACGCGGCCTTCGGCTTCAACGCCCAGACCGAAGAATATGGCGACATGTTCAAGTTCGGCGTGATCGACCCCGCGAAGGTCGTGCGCACCGCGCTGCAGGACGCCGCCTCGGTCGCCGGCCTGCTCATCACCACCGAGGCCATGATCGCCGAGAAGCCGGAGCCCAAGGGCGCGGCCGGCGGCATGCCCGGCGGCATGGGCGGCATGGGCGGCATGGACGGGATGATGTGATCCCAGGCCTCCAGGCCAGAAACGGGAACGGGGGGCGAAAGCCCCCCGTTTTCGTTCGCGCCGCCCGCTGAGCCCGGGCCTGCGGGCGCCCCGGCGTCAGCGCCCGCAGTCAGCGCCCTGAGTCAGCGCACGATCAACACCGAGGTCTCGGCCCCCTGCGCCACCCGCGCCGCCTGGCTGCCCATGATGAACCGCTCCAGCCCCTGCCGGCCGTTCGAGGTCAGCACGATCAGGTCGCAGCCCCGCGCCTTGGCCGTCTCGAGGATCCCCGCCGCCGGGGCGCTGTCGGCGACGTGCAGCGTCTCGCAGGCGACGCCCGCCGCCGCCGCCGTCTCGGCCGCCGCCTTCAGGATCGCCTCCGCCCCCGCGCGGCAATCGGCCTCGTAGCTGTCGATCGCCGCCTGGTCGCGGAAGAGGCCGAGCTTGGTCCCGAGGTCGTAGGCGGGAAAGGCCTCGCTGACGGTGACGATCGTCACCTTCGCGCCCGAGGCCTTGGCGAGGTCCACCCCCGCCCGGACGGCCTTTTCCGCCAGGGCCGATCCGTCGGTGGCGATCAGGATATGCGTGTGCATGGAAATTCTCCCCCCTTTTTCCGCATGTTAGCACTTCAGGGGCTGCGGTGGCGCCCTTTTTCGGAGGCCGGCCGCGAAGGGGGGGGACCCGCGGCCCGGCGAAACGTGGCCCGCGCCCTCAGGCGCGGGGCGAGATCCGGGTGACGTGGCCCATCTTGCGGCCCGCCCGCGCCTCGGACTTGCCGTAGAGATGCACCGCGACGCCGGTCATCTCCGGCGCCGCCAGCACCTCCTCGCCGATCAGGTTGGTCATCACCGCATCGGAATGGCGCGCGCCGTCGCCGAGCGGCCAGCCGCAGACCGCGCGCATGTGCTGTTCGAACTGGTCGATCAGGCAGGCGTCCTGGGTCCAGTGGCCGGAGTTGTGCACCCTCGGCGCGATCTCGTTCACCACCAGGCCGCGGGGGGTGACGAAGAGCTCCACCCCGATGACGCCCACATAGTCGAGCGCGTTGAGGATGCGCCCGGCGATCAGCACCGCGTCCTGGCGCAGACCGGGGGTCAGACGGGCGGGAACCGTGGTGGTGTGCAGGATGCCGTCGCGGTGGACGTTCTCGCCCGGGTCGAAGGCGACGACCGCCCCGTCGAGGCCACGGGCGGCGATCACCGAGACCTCCCGGTCGAAGGTCACGAAGCCTTCCAGCACCGAGGCCGCCGCCCCGACCGCGAACCAGGCGGGGCCGAGGCCGGCGGCGTCGGCCACCCGGGCCTGGCCCTTGCCGTCATAGCCCATGCGGCGGGTCTTGAGGATGGCGGGCGCGCCGGTGACGTCGAGCGCCCCGGGCAGGTCCGCCGGGCCGTCGACCGCCGCGTAGGGCGCGGTGGCGAGGCCGAGGCCGTTGAGGAAATCCTTTTCCGCCGCCCGGTCCTGGGCCACCTCCAGCGCCCGCCGGCCGGGGCGGACGGGGACCAGCGGCGTCAGGATGTCCACCGCGGCGACGGGGACGTTCTCGAACTCATAGGTCACCACGTCGACCGACCGGGCGAAATCCGCCAGCGCCTCGGCGTCGTCGTAGCCCGCGCGGGTCCAGCGGTCCGAGACCAGGGCGGCGGGCGCCTCGGCCGCGGGCTCGTAGACATGGACCCGCATTCCCATCCGCGCCGCGGCGAGGGCCAGCATCCGCCCGAGCTGGCCGCCGCCGAGCACCCCGACGGTCGCGCCGGGGGCGAGCCGTTCCCCCCGCTCAGTCATGGGGGGCCTCCGCCACGGCCTCGGTCTGGGCCGCGCGCCAGGCGTCGAGCCGGCCCGCGAGATCCGCGTCGGTGGTGGCGAGGATCGCCGCGGCGAGCAGGCCGGCGTTGGCCGCGCCCGCGGGCCCGATGGCGAGCGTCCCCACCGGCACGCCTTTCGGCATCTGCACGATGGAGAGGAGCGAATCCATCCCGCTCAGCGCCTTGCTCTCGACCGGCACGCCCAAGACCGGCACCCGGGTCTTGGCGGCCAGCATCCCGGGCAGGTGCGCGGCGCCGCCCGCGCCGGCGATGATCGCGCGCAGGCCGCGGCCCGCGGCCGCCTCCGCATAGGCGAACATCCGGTCGGGGGTGCGATGGGCCGAGACGATGCGGGTCTCGTGCGCCACGCCGAGCGCCTCCAGCACTTCGGCGGCGGCGCGCATGGTCGGCCAGTCGGACTGGCTGCCCATGACGATGCCGATGAGGGGTTGGGTCACGGAAAGCCTCCGGTGGCCCGGCGTCGGGCCGGGTCAGGCGATGATGTCGGGGGTGATCTCGTCGCTGATGCGGGTGATCTCGTCCTTGAGCATCAGCTTGCGCTTCTTCAGCCGGCGCACGGACAAGGGATCGGCCCGACCCGCCTGGTCGAGCGCGGCGATCGCGTCGTCCAGATCGCGATGCTCGCGCTGGAGCAGCTCGAGCTTGATGCGGAGAACCTCTTCACGCGGCAGCAACGGGGGTTCGGTCATGGCGCCTTGGCTTGAAATCGCCAGGGTTTATACCGCTCCGCCGCGCCCGCGCCTAGGGGAAAGGGCCCGGCCGGGGCCGGACCCTCGCGCCTTGCGGCGCTCAGTCGAGCCCGAGCTTGCCGCGCAGGGTCGACAGATCCTCGGCCAGCGTGTTGACGGCCCCCGCCAGCGCCACCCGGTCCTGCTCGGTCAGGTTGTCATAGGTGACGTAGCCCTCGCCCGACTGGTACTTCGCCAGGATCGCGTCGATCGTCGCGAAATTGGCGTCGACCTGCGTCAGGAAGGCCTGATCCTGCACCAGCGGCCGCACCAGCGTCACGATCTGCTGCGAGCCGTCGAAGTTGCCCTTGAAGTCCCAGAGGTCGGTGTGGCTGTAGCGGTCCTCCTCGCCGGAGATCTTGGTGGCCGCCACCTCCTCCATCAGCGCCGCGGCGCCGCCCACCACCACCTCGGGCGGGAAGGTCAGGCTCTCGATCCGGGCCGCGAGCTCCTTCACGTCCGCAAGCAGCTTGTCGGCCACCGGGTCGAGCCCCTCGGTCGAGTTCTTCTCCCAGAGCCCGTATTCGATGCGGTGGAACCCCGGGAAGGCCGGATCCGCCTCGCCCTTCTCGTAGTCGTCGGCCCGGCTGTCGATCGACACGTCGAGGTCCGAGAACAGCTCGGCGATTGGCTCGATCTGCTCGTAATGGATGCGGGTCGGCGCAAACAGCGCCTTCGCCTCCTCCACGTTCCCCGCCTTGACGGCGGCGACGAAGGCCTCGGCGTCCTTGACCAGCTCCTCGGTCTGCTCGGTGACGTAGAGCTTGTAGTCGCTGATCGGCCCGACCAGGGCGAGCTCGTCGGCGGCGGCCTGGGCCTGGGCGGCGGACAAGGCGGCGGCCGAAAGCGCGCCTAGGGCGGCGAGGGTCAGGAAACGCATGGGCGGCAACTCCTCAGGGCGGCCTATCGCAAGGCCGGCGCGGCGGTTTCCGACTGGCTGGCGGGCTGGGCTCGGGCCGCGCTCGCATCCTGGCTGATCGGGACGATGGCGTCGATCAGGGTGCGGCCGAGATAATCCTCGCCCTCCCCGAAGCCCGGCAGGGCGAAGAAATAGCCCCCGCCCACCGGCTTTATGTATTCCTCAAGCGGCTCTCCGTCGAGCCGGCGCTGGACGGCGATGAAGGACCGGTCGAGGTCCGCCTGCCAGGCGATGAACAGCAATCCCTGGTCGAGCTGGCCGTTCTTCAGCACCCCGTTCACGTAGTTGAACGGCCGGCGCAGCATCAGGCTCGCCTCCGCGCCCGCGTCGCGCGGATTGGCGAGGCGGATATGGCTGTCGAGCGGCACCCGCGCCCCGTCCGGGTCGGCGGCGAAGTCCGGGACCATCGCCTCGGTCCCCCCGGGATCGTCGAGCGGCGCGCCGCTCATCTTGGTCCGGCCGAAGATCCGCTCCTGCTCGCCGAGGGGCGTGCGGTCCCAGCGCTCCGCCAGGTTGCGGATGATCCGCACCGCCTGGTAGCTGCCGCCCTCCGCCCAGTCGGGCTCGCCCTCCCCCGCCCAGACCACCCGCGCCATCAGGGCCGCGTCGGCGCTGTCGGGATTGGCCGAGCCGTCGCGGAACCCGAGCAGGTTGCGCGCGCTCTCGGTCGCCCCGGAGGGATCGGGCGCGATGACGGGCACGTTCCCCGCCTGGACCCATTTCAGCACCAGCTGGTCGGGCGTCGACTTCACGATGTCCCGCAACGCATGGACGACCGAATCCTGGGTGTTGGCGCAGATCTGGATCGACAGATCCCCGTGCGACAGGTCCGGGATCAGGGCGTCGTTGCGGAACTTGGTCATCCGCTGGAGCTTCGCGGGCTTCAGCGGCGCCAGCCACGGCCGGTCGGCGAACAGCGATTCCCCCAGGGCGACGGTGATCGTGGTGGCGTCGGGCGGCACCTCAGGCCCCAGGATGCCGCTGTCCGCCGGCGGCAGCTTCGGGTCGAGCTCGGGCACGGGCCCGCCATGGGTCAGGAACGCGATCCGCTCGGTCAGCCGCCGGAACAGCCGCTCCAGGTCGGCGGGCGTGTCGACGATGACGTGGAACGCGGCCACCAGCCCGTGCGCCGGCCGGGGCGTGACGATCCCCGCCTGGTGCGGTCCGTAGGGCGAGACGACGTCCTGCGGGCTCGTCCCGTTCTCGACCGGCGCCTCGGCGACGTTGTGGGCGGCCGGCGCGGTCGCCGCCCGCGCCCCGCCCGTGCCCGTCGCCGCGGCCGCAAGCGCCGCCGCGCCGGCCAAGAGGCCGCGGCGGGTGGTGGAAAGGCTCGGCTCGGTCATCGCTCCCCCTCAGTCCAGCCCGATCGCCGGGTTCACGCCCTGGGCGGCCGCGGCCACGGCGGCGAAGGCGGCGGCGATCTTCGCCCGGCCGGCCGCGTCCACCTGACCGTAGGGGGGATAGCCGTCGCCGGTCCGAAAGCCGTCCAGCGTCGCCCGCGCGGCGTCGAGCGCCTGGCGCAGCGCCCCGGACGCGGCCGGATCCGCCGCCGCCACGAGGGGGTCGAGCAGCAGCGCGGATTTCGAGATTCCGTCGAGGTCGGCCGAGAACTCCGCCAGGTCCGCCCCGGAATAGGGCGTCTGGTCGGCGCTCGCCTGGTCGGCCACCCGCGCCGCCAGCGCGGCGGCGTTGCCCGCGAGGTCGGCGGGGGCGAGGTCGAGCGCCTTGACCCGGTCGCGGATCTGCGCGGCCCCGGCGGCCAGCGCCTGGGTCTGGGGCGCGAGGCCCTCGGTCGTCCCCTGCGTCCAGAGCGCGTATTCCACCCGGTGGAACCCGGTGAAGGCCGGGTCGGCCTCCCGGCCCGCCAGATAGGCGGCCTGGGGGTCCATGGCGTTGGCGAGATCCCCGAACCGGCCGACCACCGGGGCCATCTGCCGCCAGGGCTGGCGCGCGGCGAGCCAGGCGGCCTGGGCGGCGGCCAGGTCCTGCGCCGCGACCGCCTGGTCGAGCGCCTCGGTCGCCGCCGCCAGCTCCGCGGCGCGGCGGCTGAGATAGACCCGGTATTCCGACAGGGGCCCGATGAACTCACGGATGTCGGGCTGGACCCGGGCGGCCTCGGATGCGGCGGTGACGACCACGGTCAGCTTGCCCCGCGGGTTCGACAGGAGGCCGCAGGTGATGTCGTAGACCCCGGGCCGGAGCCGCTCGGTCAGAACGGCGTTGAGGCCGGGGGTGATGTTCTCGCGCTCGGCGACCACCATCACCCCGTCGAGGATTTCCCATTCCAGCGCCCGCTGCGAGGCGTTGTGGATGCGAAAGGCGGCGCGGCCGGCGGGAACCGTCAGCTCCATCGGCTCGCAGGCGGCGTCGGTGACGGTGACCACGATCTCGCCCTCGGTCGAGGCGGGCGCGGCGGTCCGCGCCGCCCACCAGAAGGCGCCGATCCCGAGCAGGACCAGCGCCCCCGCGCCCCCCAGCGCCAGGGCGGCCGTGGTCCGGGACATGGGGCGGGACACGGGGGGACGGGAGGCGGGCGAAGGCGACGCGGCCATCGGATCAGGCCTCCTTGGCCCGGGGCGCGACGGGCCGGGAGGGCGCGGGCCGCAGGAAGAACCACAGGGTGACGAACAGGACGGCGGCCCAGGCCACCACCTCGCCCAGCACCGGGGCGTCGTGATAGCCGAAGAGCCCGCTCAGGATCGCGCCGGGGATCGAGCCTACGGGGAGGGTCCGGGTCAGGTCCCAGACCGGCTGCTGGAGGTGGTTCCAGATCCCCGCCTCGTGCAGGTTGCGCAGCACGCTCGAGGCGAGGCCGGCCGCCACCAGGATGATGAAGACGCCGGTCCAGCGGAAGAACCGGCGCAGGTCCAGCCGCACGCCGCCGCGATAGATCCCGACGCCCATCAGGATCGCGGCCCCGACGCCGAGCAGCGCGCCGAGGGGCGCGGCCGGCCCCGGGCTCTGCTGGAACAACGCCAGCAGGAAGAACACCGATTCCAGCCCCTCGCGCGCCACGGCGAAGAAGGTCATGCCGATCAGCGCCCAGGCGGGCCCGCGCGCGTCGGCGAGGGCCGCGTCGATGTCGTGCTCCATGGTCTGGCGGATCGATCGGGCGGCCTTGCGCATCCAGAACACCATCGAGATCAGGATGACCACCGCGAAGGCTCCGACGATCGCCTCGAAGAGCTCCTGGGTCTTCTGGGGAAACTGGGCGCCCAGGGCGATGACCCCCGCCCCCACGAAAAGCGACAGCGCCACGGCGAGAAGCACCCCGACCCAGACCGTCGGCAGCCAGGCAGAGCGTCCGGTCCGGGCCAGGTAGCCCGCGATGATCCCGACGATGAGCGCGGCTTCGATCCCCTCGCGGAGCATGATCAGGAACGACGGCAGCATCTCGCCCACCCCTCTGGCCCCCGACAGGCCCCGGTCGTACCCGACTGAACCACTCAGGATCAGATGTGATTAGGCCCAGCCCGAAGCGGAGACAAGGGGCAAAGCGACACGCGCCCGTGAGGCCGGCTTGCGGCCGCCGATGCGGCCGGCCCCTCGCCCGCCGCTCAGGCTTTCGGGGCGGACGCTTTCCGCGCCGGCGCTTGCGGGACGCCGGCGCACGGAGACGGAGACGGAGACGGAGACGGAGACGGAGACGGAGACGGAGACGGAGACGGAGACGGAGACGGAGACGGAGACGGAGACGGAGACGGAGACGGAGACGGAGACGGAGACGGAGACGGAGACGGAGACGGAGACGGAGACGGAGACGGAGACGGAGACGGAGACGGAGACGGAGACGGAGACGGAGACGGAGACGGAGACGGAGACGGAAATCAACTCCCTGTCAACCAGGATTGCCATCGGGTTGACGGCTTTCGAAAAATTCAGCCTTTACAGACGGATGACCCGCGCAACACGCGTGTTACGCGCGCCCTGTCAGCCCTGTCACAGGCCCCCGCGCATGGTGCGCACCATGGCGGCGATCCGGGCGGGCAGGACCCCCACCACCCAGCCCCGCGCCCCCAGCACCGGCCGGGCGGACGAGACGTTGGGCCGGTCCTCGCGAAAGACCACGTAGAGCCCGCTCCCCACGATCACCGCCGCCCCGATCGCCGTGGGCCCGTCGAGCCCCTCGCCGAAGAACGCCGCCCCATAGACGATGGCCCAGAGCATCTGGGAATACTGCATCGGCGCGACCACACCCGCCGGGGCCGTCTTGTAGGCGAGGATGATGCAGAGCGTCCCCAAGAGGTTCAGCCCCGCGATCAGCGCCAGCGCCCCGAGGTCGAGCAGCGGCATCGGCTGGTAGACCCAGGGCAACGCCATCCCCATGACGATCAGGTTGCCCATCATGGGATAGAGCAGCAGCACCGCGCTGCGCTCGTCCGGGCCGATCTTGCGCACGATGATCCCCGCCATGGCCGAGCAGAGGGCGCAGGCCAGGGCCGCGAGATGCCCCCGGGACAGCGGCTCCGCCCCGGGACGCAGCACGATCAGCACCCCGAGGAGCCCGATCCCCACCGCCACCAGCCGCCGCCACCCCACCCGCTCGCCGAGCGCCGGGATGGCGAGCACGGTGATGAGCAGGGGCGCGGCGAAGATGATCGAATAGGTCTGGGCGAGCGGCAGCACCGCGAAGGCGTAGAAGGCCGAGACCGTCCCCACCACCGCCGCGAAGACCCGCAAGAGCATCCACCAGGGATGATGCGGCCGCAGGTTGCCGTCGGTCCGGTCCCGGATCAGCAGGACCGTCAGCAGCGGAAACCCGAAAAGCATGGCGAAGAACAGGATCTGGGCGGGCGCATAGCGCTCCCCCAGCCACTTCACCACCACGTCATGGGTGGAATAGGCCCCATAGGCGGCGAGCGCGAAGGCGGCCCCTCGCATCGTCTCGCCGCCCATGGGATCAGAGCCCCGCGTCGAGCGCGGCGAGGATGGCGTCGCCCATCTCGGAGGTGGAGACCGCCGTCCCGCCGGCGGGCCCGAGAATGTCGGCCGTGCGCAGCCCGTCCGCCAGCACCTTCTCCACCGCGCCCTCGACCCGCGCGGCCTCGTCCCCGAGGTCGAAGGAATAGCGCAGCGCCATGGCGAAGCTGAGGATGCAGGCGATCGGGTTCGCCTTGCCCTGGCCGGCGATGTCGGGCGCCGAGCCATGCACCGGCTCGTAGAGCGCCTTGGGCCGGCCGTTCGCCATGGGCGAGCCGAGCGAGGCCGAGGGCAGCATCCCGAGCGAGCCGGTCAGCATGGCGGCGATGTCCGAGAGCACGTCGCCGAAGAGGTTGTCGGTGACGATCACGTCGAACTGCGAGGGCCAGCGGACGAGCTGCATGGCCCCGTTGTCGGCGTACATGTGGGAAAGCGCCACCTCGGGATAGTCCGCGCCGACGCGGGTGACGACCTCGCGCCACAGCACGCCCGATTCCATCACGTTGGCCTTTTCCATGGAGCAGAGCTTCTTGCCCCGCTTCATGGCCAGCTCGAAGGCGGCGCGGGCGACGCGCTCGATCTCGCCCTCGGTGTAGCGCTGGGTGTTGATCCCGACGCGCTCGTTGCCCTCCTGGAAGATGCCCCGCGGCTCGCCGAAATAGACGCCCGAGGTCAGCTCGCGCACGATCAGGATGTCGAGCCCAGCGATCACCTCGCGCTTGAGCGAGGAGAAATCCGCCAGGGCGTCGAAGCACTGGGCCGGGCGCAGGTTGGCGAAGAGGTCCATCTCCTTGCGCAGGCGCAGGAGGCCGCGCTCGGGCTTGAGGCTGAAGTCGAGGTCGTCGTACTGGGGCCCGCCCACGGCGCCGAGCAGCACCGCGTCGACCGCCTGGGCGCGGGCCATGGTCTCGTCGGTCAGTGGCACGCCATGGGCGTCGTAGGCGCAGCCCCCGACCAGGCCCATCTCCACGTCGAAGGCGATCCCGCGCTTCGCGGCCATCCAGTCGATGATCCGCCGGACCTGACCCATGACTTCGGGGCCGATCCCGTCGCCGGGCAGGATGAGAAGGCTGCGGTTGGTCATGGGGGTCCCTCGCACTTTCCGCGAGCCCCTAGCCTCGCCGCGCGCCCGGGTCAAGGCGGCGCGGGGCGGCCCCGATCCGCCGCCCCGTCCGGGTCAGAGAGGGCGAGGTCAGAGACGGGCGAGCAGCTCCGCCTTCTTGGCGGCGAACTCCTCGTCGGAGATCACTCCCTTGCTCCGCAGATCCGCCAGCCGCTCCAGCAGCGCCAGCGGATCGCCGGCCGAGGCGGCCGCGGAGGAGGCCGTCCCGCCCTGAGGCGCATGCGCCGCCGGCGCGGCGGCGGGAGAAGGCGCGTCGGTTTTGAGGGCCGAAGCAGGCGTCTCTGCCCGGCCGGCCGAAGCGGGCACGTCCTCCTGGACCTTGGCGGAGGGCGTCGCGGCCGCTTCCGCCTTCGGCGCGGACGACGCCCCCTTGCCCTCCACGACCGGCAGGGCGTCGAGGGAGACGGTTCCGAGCTGGCTGGAGAAGGTCAGCGTCTGGCCCCCGCCCTGCTGCTGGGAGGCGCCGCCGATCCGATGCTCGCCGGTGTCGTAGAGCGTCACCTTGCCGCCGCGATCCACCGCCAGCCGCCGCGCCTCGGGAAAGACCGCATAGCGCATGTCGTTCTGGCCGCCGACCGAGCTCGGCGCGCCCAGGCCCTCGGGCCACCAGTCCGATCCGCCGCGAACGCCCCCCGCCGGCGGCGCGGCGAAGGTTCCGGGATCGCCGACCAGCGGCGCCAGCTCGTTCGCCAGCGCGTCCACCCGGGCCTTGAGGCCGTTGTTGAACATGTCGCCGATCATGAGCATGCCGCCGCGCGACCACTGGCCCATGCCGCCGAGCTCGGGATGGCTGAACTGCGCCTGGGTCCCCCGCCCCGCCGCCAGCGCGTCGAGCATCGCCCGCGCCGCATCGGGGCTGAAACCCTGCCGGGCCGCCGCAGCCTCAAGCGCCTCGCGCCCCTTGTCGGTCAGGTTGTCCATTCGCTTTCCCCGGGTTGTGCAGGGTGGTTCTAGCGCAAGGACGCCTGGGGGGAAGCGGAATCGCCGAAGGTCAGGTCGACCCAGACCAGACGGTGCGCCGGCCCCTCGCCGCCCTCGGGCCAGAGCACGCCCGCGCCCGCGACCTTCAGCCCGGCCTCCGGCAGGACATAGTCGACCCGCAGGTTCCCAGGCCCCGGCGCGTCCTTCCAGTCCGCGGTGTCGAGCCGGGCCGGGCCCTTGTGGTCGCGGTTCGCGCCGCCCTGGGCCCGGGCCGCCGCGACGGCGCCGCGGCTCGAGGGCTGCGGGTCCTGCAGCCGGGGATGGGCGAGCAGCCGGCGCATGGTCTCGCGATCGCCGGCGCCGTCCTCCGGATCGAGGTTGAAGTCGCCGAGAAGGACGAAGGGCCCCTGCGGGCCCGCCGTCCGCCCCTGGTCGTCGGTCGGGGTCCAGCCGTCGAGATACCGGATCCAGAACAGGATCTCGTCCCGGTTGCGCCGCCAGTTCAGCCGCTCCGCCCCGTCGTAGAGCGGCGGGGTCGGATGCGCCGTCAGCAGCCGCAGCCGCGACCCGTCCGGCAGGATGACCGGCGTCTCCCAATGGGAGCGGGAGGACAGCGGCATCACCGCCTCGGCCTCGGGCGCGAACCAGGGGACGCTCCCGGGCAGCCGCGGCAGCTCCGCGCCGGGCAGGTCGCGCCAGAGCAGCCCGCGAAAGGTCCGGGCGGCGGCGGCGTCGATGGGCAGGCGCGACAGCATGGCCATGCCGCCGGAGCCGGTGAAATCCCCCCACCCGAACGCATCCCCCTGCCCCATCAGCGCGCCGTCCCGGTCGAGGTCGAGGCCGGAGGGCAGGCCCGCGTTGACCGGGGCGACGAAGCGGTGGCGGTACTCAAGCCCGTCGGGGCTCTGGGCGATCAGCGCCGCAAAGGCGTCGAGCGCCCGACCGCGCAGGTCATGGTCGAATTTCTGCAGGACGATCACGTCCGGCCGCGCCGCGCGGATCGCCGCGGCGGCGGCCAGCGCTCGGGGACCTGGCTTGGTCGTCAGTTCATGGAGCAGGAGCCCGGGGCCCTCGCGACCCAGGTCGACGTTGTAGGTCGCCACCCGGACCGTCTCCGCCGCCGCAGGCAGGGCGAGGAAGACGGCGAGGATCAGGGCCCGGATCATGGGGCAGGCTTGCGCGCCCCGCGGTTGACGCCGGGTTAACGGCCGGTCACAGCCAGCCGGCCTCGGCCTTCTGCCGGGCCTCGAAGGCGTCGATGGCCGATTCCTTTTCCAGGGTCAGGCCGATGTCGTCGAGGCCGTTCAGCAGGCAGTGGCGGCGGAAGGCGTCGACCTCGAAGGCGATCTCGCCTCCGTCCGGCCCCTTGATGACCTGGTTCTCCAGGTCGATGGTGACCACGGCGTTGGCGCCGCGTTCGGCGTCGTCCATCAGCTTGTCCACCTCCGCCTGGGGCAGGACGATGGGCAGGATGCCGTTCTTGAAGCAGTTGTTGTAGAAGATGTCGGCGAAGCTCGTCGCGATGACGCAGCGGATGCCGAAATCGAGCAGGGCCCAGGGCGCGTGCTCCCGGCTCGACCCGCAGCCGAAGTTGTCGCCGGTCACGAGGATCTGCGCGTTCCGGTAGGCGGGCTTGTTCAGCACGAACTCCGGGTTCTCGGCGCCGGCCGCGTCGTAACGCATCTCGTCGAAGAGATTCTTGCCGAGGCCGGTTCGGGCGATGGTCTTCAGGAACTGCTTGGGAATGATCATATCGGTGTCGATATTGATCAGCGGCAGCGGCGCGGCGACGCCGGTCAGCGTGGTGAACTTGTCCATGGCGGCCTCCTGAGCAGGGCGCCGCCATAAACCACGCGCGCCGCGCCCGCGCAAGGCGTCCGGTATGAGGGCGGCTCAGGGGCGATGCGATGCGGCGCCGACAGGAGAGATCGTCCAACCTGTCGCGGCGACAACAGCAGCAGGGCCGCGTGCGCCGGGCTAGCTCCAGATGCTGGACAAAAACTTGGCTTGCGGGAAAGTCCATTGCCTTCCAAGGGCCGAGTTTTCGGATTGAGTCGCCCCCCCTGTCTCACGAGCTGGCCACGCACCCTCCTGCCGGACGGGACGATCGGGCTTTGCCGCTTGCGGAAGCGGGTTGGGCGGACGTCACGGGAATCATCACCTCGTTCCGCCGCATGAACCACGGCTTGAAGGGGGGGTCGTAATAGGGATAGGTCGCGGGGCCCGTCGCGCAGAGACGACGAGTTGCGATCCAGGTTTCCAGTTCGGCCTGCGCCGCGGCAAAGTTGCGGTCGGTCCAGCGCCCGTTGAAGCGAACCGCCGCGACATGGGCGGCGGGAAGTTCCGCCAGCCGGACGTCGCCGTTCGGTTTCGGCAGGGACGCCAGCGTGCTGCCGCTCGGCATGATGAAGCGCACGGTCCATTCGCTCGGCGCAGGGGAGGAGGCGGACGGTTTTCCCGGCTCGCCCCGCGTCTGGGTCACCGGAGCGGTCATGGCGATCTCGGGACCAGCGCGGTCCTTGGCGAAGATGAAGTCGGCGAGCGTCCGGAAGGCGGCACCGACCGACGCGCTCCTGTCCCCGTCGCGAACGACCTCGGCGACGAGGGTTGGGGGATAGTCCCTGATCTCGAACTGTCGGTCCGAAACCTCGACCCGGTACCCGGGTTGTTCGAGCGCTGACGCCGCGCCGGAGATGCCCAGAACGCCGGCGAGGGCGAGAGCGAGCGCATTTCGTCTTGCCATGGCTAGCTTCCGACCGAGCCCGATGCGAGCCTATTAGGTGTCTACAGGCTTTTCGCCGGGTGGGACAGTGTTCGGAGCGTCCGCCGCCAGGGTCGACTTGCGGGTGTTGGAGTAAAGCCGGTCGGCGGTCTTCACAGCGCTCAGGTAGGCGAAGATCGCGCCGGCGCTGAGGGTTCCGAGGGCGAGGATGCCAATCAGGGACGAGGTGTCCATGCGACCTATATCTCCTGATTCATGCCCCTCAGAACGCCGCGCCCCGGGTTTCGTTCCGCCGGGGAGCGCCGGGGTGGTCTGCCTACATCAGGCGGCCCGGATCAAGTCCGATGGATGGTGGGCTTGGCAGCCCTGGTTGAGGGGGTCAGGATCTCCGGCCAGAGCAGGGCTGCGGGCGCGGGCGGCTTGCAGCCGAGGTGCGAGCGCAGGGTATTGCAGGGCTGGCGCCAGATCTCGATGACGATCCTGTCGCGGGCTTGCAGATCGTGGCCTCGCCGAGGACGCACCCGAAGTCCGGCGCTTCGGTCCCAGGCCCTGAAAAGCCGCTTCCCCCGCCAGCGCCCCGTCGGGAACGGGCCTGGCGGGCGGTCCATTCGCCCGGTGGCCGGAAGGGCGCGCCACGGCGCCCCCGCGCGCCTGCCGGAGCGCCGCATCGAGGCGCAATCGGTCCTCCGCGCCGCTGCGCCCGGATCGACCGACGCGGCCGCGAAGCAGGCGTTCGACCCGCCCCCCCTGGGCCTCCGTCAGGATCGTCCGCTCAACACGCCTCCGCTCTCGATCCCGGACCAGACCCGCCTGGATCAGACCCGCCTCAGAACAAAAATCGCCCAAAGGCAGACGCCGCGTAGTCCACGGTCAGCGATCATCCGAGGATTTGGCTCCCCGTTTAAAACCGGGGCGATGTTCAGACCGCAACTCCCCGTCCAGCAGATCGTCGCGAGGCTTCGCGTTGAAGCTCTCGTCGCACCCATTCTCCCACGGACTGCCGGGCTCGATGAAGGCGGTCCCACGGCGGCGATCCACTCGCGTACGTCCTTGGCGATGACCTCTGGGCCATCCTCCGAACGGACATGGTCTGCCGCGCCGCGCAGGATGAAGAGGTTTGATAGGGCGTCGATCACGTCCGCCGACTTCAGCTTCCGCTCGACCCGGATCGCCAGGCGCTCCCGGATGAATTCGACCATGACCGCTGCCGCAGGCGCAGCTTCCTGCCGTTGTGGGTCCCACGAAGTCTGAGAGACCCCTGCAAAAGCCGCTCTTTCAGGCGGCGTCGCCTTGGAAGGGGCCCAGATTTCACGCGTGAAAATCGGGTCATAATATTGAAATCATTATATATATTTTGCGGCCTTAACTTGGCCTTCATGAACATGAACGGGTCGAGAGCAACCGCGCCGAGGGTTTCGCAGAGGTCTCTCTGAGATGCAGACGTGGTTCGGCCTCTCGGGTCGGAACCGCAAGCAGGATCCATCGCTCAGCCAGAGCCGCCCTCTCTTCGGCAGCCTCCCCGGCGTCTTGAGCCCTTCCCGAAGACTTCTTGTCAAAGGGCAGACCAGTTCGGATGTGTCTGTCCCCTCGTTGTAGACGATGAAGCCGGCGTCGAGGGCGCCCCGCCGGCGACGACGGTGTGGCTGTGCCCGCCGACGCCTCGAGCAGCGTGACGCGGCGCCTCTGCGAGAGCAGCCAGGCCACGGACAGTCCGGAAGCGCCGCGGCCGATCCCGACGATGTTCAGCCGTCCCGACGCGGGGCGACCGGGCGCCTCGGGAGACGCCGCTTCCAATTCCCAGGCAGGATCATCCATGCTGCGTCTTGCGGCCCTGCCCGCGCCCGAGTTTCAGCGAAGCCGCCGAAGGTGAGATGACATGACGATCGCGTTGATCCTGGCGGGGCTGGCGATCGGCCTTTCCGCCGCGATGGCGGGGGCCTGGCTGCTGGTCGACCGATCCGGCCGCTCCGGCTGGGCGGACACGGTCTGGTCGTTCGCCGTCGGCGCCGGCGGCGTCGCCGCGGCCTTGGCGCCCCTCTCGTCCGGGCCGACCGGCCGGCAGGCGCTTGTGGCGGGTCTCGTCGCCGTCTGGTCGCTGCGCCTCGGCGGCCACATCGCCGCGCGCACCCGCGCCGGGGGCGACGATCCGCGCTACCAGGCGCTGAAGGAGGAATGGGGCGACGCCCGTCGCCCGCGCCTCTTCTGGTTTCTTCAGGCGCAGGCGGCCGCGGCCTTCCTTCTCGTCGTCACGATCCTGATCGCCGCCCACAATCCTGCGCCCTGGCCGCAGCCGGGCGATGTCGTCGGACTTGCGATCGCCCTCGCCGCGTTCCTGGGCGAGGCTGTGGCCGACCGGCAGCTCGGCCGCTTTCGCGCCGACCCCGCCAACCGCGGCAAGATCTGCGACGTCGGCCTCTGGGGATTGTCGCGCCATCCGAACTATTTCTTCGAATGGCTCGGCTGGGTCGCCTACGCCGTCATCGCCATCGACCTCGGCGGCGGCTATCCCTGGGGCTGGCTGGCGCTTGCAGGCCCGGCCTTCATGTACTGGCTTCTCGTTCATGTCTCCGGCATTCCGCCGCTCGAGGCGCACATGCTGCGCTCCCGCGGGGAGGCCTTCCGCACCTACCAGGCGCGGGTCGGCGCCTTCTGGCCGCTTCCCTGCTGACCCATGCGCGCCCTTCTCCGGACGATCCGGGCCTATGCGCAGGACCCCGATCCGCAGGTGGCCGCCGGAAACGCCGTAGCGCTCCTCGTCGCGGCCAACCAGCCGTTCTACCCGCTCTATGTCGCCTGGATCGCGGGCGACGGCTGGCCGGCGGCCTGGACCTTCCTGTCCACCCCGTTCTTTCTCGCGGTCCCGGCCGTGTCGCGTCGGGACGCGCGCGCCGGCCGGGCGCTGCTGCCCCTCGCCGGCGTCGCCAACACCGTCCTCGCCGCCTGGGCGCTGGGCGTGGCGTCGGGCGTCGAGGCCTTCCTCGCGCCTTGCGTGGTGCTTGCGGGACTGCTGTTCCGCCCGGCCGAGCGTCCCATCGCCCTCGCGCTCATGGTGGTGGCGCTCGCCGCCTTCGCGCTCTTGCACGACCGCTACGGCCCGCCGTTGCATCCCTATTCCCCCGAGGACCACGCCGCGCTCCTGCGGCTGAATGCGATCAGCGCCGGCGGCCTGCTCGCGTTCATCGGCCTGATCTTCCCGGCGGCGCGCCGGGACTGACCCCTTCGTCAGCGCCCCAGGATCGAAGAGGCGAGCGCGTAGGCGAGCGCCGCGGAGACGCCGGTGGCGAAGGTCCCCCAGGCGAGATCGACGAAGCTGACCAGCGCCGACCAGCCCTTGATCGTCGCGAGATTGGTGAAATCGTAGGTGCCATAGGCGAAGAAGCCGAAGAGCGCCCCGTAGAGGAGCGCCGTCTGCCAGCGCCCGGAGGCGACGGCGGGCTGCACCGCGAAGATGACGATCCCGACGACGTAGAGCGTGTAGAACACCGCCGCCGGCGCGACCTTGAAATTCTCCAGCATGAGATCGCCGAGCTCGGGTCGGTAGAACCGCGGACCGGCGAGCGTCAGCCAGACGGCGTCCATGCCGAGGAACAGCACGGTGGCCGCCACGTAGGAAAGTATGTAGAACCCCATCACCCGGCCCTTCTCGCCTCCTGCGCCTCAGCCGCGAAGTTGCGGATCGCCCCGGCGGCCGCGGCGGGGCGTTCCTCGTGCAGCAGGTGGCCGAGGCCGTGGAAGGCCTCGACCCGGCTCCCCGCCATTCGCCGCGCGGCGGCGCGCGAGGCCTCGGGCGGGACGGCGAGATCGGCGTCGCCGACCAGGAACAGCGCCCGCGACCGGACCTTCGGCAGGTCTTGCAGGAGCGGCGCCACGTCCCAGCGCGCCATCATCGCGACGGTCGCCGCGACGTGGCCACGGTCCGAGAGGAGCCGGCGGTAATACTCGACGGCGCGGTGGTCGAGGCGGCTGCCGGTGGTCGAGATCATGAGACGAACCAGAGCATGGGAAGACGCGATCCAGGAAAAGCCGACCGCGGGCAGCGGCGTGCTCGCCGCCATCAGGGTCAGGCGCGACAGCACATCGCTCGAAGGCCGGTGAAAGTTCCCGAGCGCCCCGTTGATCGCGACCACGGCCTCCGGCGGCCGGGGCAGGTCGAGCGCCAGCCGCAGCCCGATCGCGACGCCGGCCGAGTGTCCGACGACGACGTCTGGCGCGATGGCTTCGGCCGCGAGCAGCGCGGCGATGTCGGCCGCCATCGCCGGAAGGCCGCAGCGGTCGGGATCGTCCACCCGGGTGAAGCCCTGGCCCGGCAGGTCGATCGCGACGACCCGGTGGTCGCGCGCGAGATCAGGCAGCACGTCCCGCCACGAATGGGTCGAGGCGCCGGCCCCGTGCAGCAGCAGGAGGCAGGGCCCTTCCCCCGCGTCCTGCAGGTGCCAGCTGTGGCCTTGCGTCGGGACGAACCGGCTGTGGCGCGCGTTCGGCCAGAATCCCTTGCAGGCCTCCCAGTTCATGCGCAAATCCCCAACGCTGCGCCGACCGCGCCAGAGATGCCGCGCGCGTCGGCCCGCGGCAAGGCGATGCAGGCCGCCCCCATCGTGCGGGCGAGGTCGCGGAGTTGCGGCTCGGCCCGGAGCCCGAGATCGATCACCACCGCCGGGACCTCGCGCGCCCGGAGCGCGCGGGCGACGGTGGCGGCGTCGGCGCCGGCCGCGGCCCGGCCCGGCCGGCCGTCGAGGGCGATGTTCGCCCGGCCGTCGGTAAGGACCGCGAGCCCCGGCGACATGCCCCTGCCGCGGGCGTCCTCGGCGAGGCGCAGGGCGGCGTTGAGCCCATGCGCAAGCGGGGTCGCGCCGCCGCCGGAGAGCGCCGCCAGCCGGCGGCGGACCTGCACCAGCGACCGGGTGGGCGGCAGGAGAAGCTGCGCGTCCTGCCCGCGGAAGGCGACGAGAGCCGCATGATCGCGCCGGACATAGGCCTCGCTCAGCAGGATCTCGACCGCGCCCTTGGCCTCGGCCTGAACCGCGCCGGGTTTGCCGGAGGCTCCCACTCCTGAGTAGGATGGAGCATCATGAGCAAGACGACGAACAAGTTTTCCCCTGAGGTTCGCGAGCGGGCGGTTCGGCTGGTCCTCGAGAGCGAAGGCCAGCACGGGTCTCGCTGGCAGGCGATCCTGTCAATTTCGGCGAAGATCGGCTGTTCGGGACAGACGCTGAACGAATGGGTGAAGAGGGCCGAGGTCGACAGCGGCAGGCGTGCGGGCATTCCGGCCGAGATGGCCGAGAGGATGAAGGCGCTCGAGCGGGAGAACCGCGAGCTGCGCCAGGCCAACGAGATCCTGCGCAAGGCAAGCGCGTATTTTGCGATGGCGGAGCTCGACCGCCGGTCGAAGTGATGGTGTCGTTCATCGACGCGCATCGGGATGCACACGGGGTCGAGCCGATCTGCAGGGTCCTGCCGATTGCCCCTTCCACCTATCATGATCGTCTTGTGAAGCGGGCCGATCCAGCTCGGCTGTCGGATCGTGCCCGACGGGATGAGGCGCTGCGGCCCGAGGTCCTGCGCGTGTTCGAGGAGAACTGGCGGGTCTATGGCGTGCGCAAGGTCTGGAGGCAGCTCGGCCGCGAGGGTTTCGACATTGCCCGTTGCACCGTCGCGCGGCTGATGAAGAGCATGGGTATTCAAGGCATTATTCGGGGCAAGCCGCACAGGACGACGATCCCTGACAAGAAGTCGCCGTGCCCACAGGACCAGGTGAGCCGCCAGTTTCGCGTGCCGGCGCCGAACATGCTGTGGGTGAGCGACTTCACCTATGTCGCCACCTGGAAGGGCTTCGCCTACGTCGCCTTCGTCATCGACGCCTACGCCCGCAAGATCGTCGGCTGGCGCGTCAGCACCTCGGCCCATGCGGGGTTCGTGCTCGATGCCCTGGAACAGGCGGTCCACGATCGGCGCCCGGCCAAGGGCGCGGGGTTGGTCCATCATAGCGACCGCGGATCGCAATACCTGAGCATTCGCTACAGCGAGCGGCTGGCGGAAGCCGGCATCGAGCCCTCCGTCGGCAGTGTCGGGGACAGCTACGACAATGCCCTGGCAGAGACCATCAATGGCCTCTTCAAGGCCGAAGTCATTCATCGGCGTGGCCAATGGCGCAGCTTCGAGGCGGTGGAATACGCGAGGACGCCTCCAAGAACGATGTTTTCGGTTCTGTGGTGAAGCGTCGCGTCGTCTTGGAGACGCGGAGCGTAGGACATCGGCCCACTGGCGCGGGAAGCCCGGCGGCCCTCAGCCCGCCCATGGCGCTCATGCGGGGGTGACTTCGGCCAGCCAGACCATGCGGCGCATGTTGTAGACGAGATTGGCGAGGCCGATCTTCACCCTGGCCCGCGCGAGGCCGATGGTGCGCACGACTAGGGCCATCGGCCCCTTCTGCCGAGCGAAGACATGCTCGACCCGGGAACGCACCTCGGACTTGGCCGCATTGGCGCGGGCGGTCCGCTGCGGCATCGCCTGGCCCTTGGGCTTGCGCCGATGGATGCGGCTGACGAAGCCCGCCTCGGCGAGATGCGCCTCGTTCTTCGCCGAGCGGTAGGCAGTGTCCGCCCAGACCCCGCTCGCGGTGTTGCTCCGGTCGAGCAGGGCCGGCAGCTCGGCGCCGTCGTGGCGGGCCGCATCGGTGGCCGTCCAGGTGCGGATCAGCCCGTGCCGGCGGTCGATCCCCACATGGTTCTTGTAGCCGTAGACCGGGATGGCGATGGCGAGCCGCGGCGCCCCGTCAGGCCCGGGTTTCGCCTTGCCCTGCTTCACCGTCCAGCGGGCGTCCCGGTCTTTCTGAGCGAGCTTCGCCGGCTTCCGCGCCCAGTCCTCGGGGATGCGTCCTTCGCGCAGGGCCTGTTTCTCGTCCTCGGTGTTGCGCTGCTTCGGCGCGGACACGACGGTCGCATCGACGATCTGCCCGCCCATGGCGATGAAGCCGGCGGCGCGAAGCTGCGCGTCGAAACGCCGGAACAGCGCCTCGACCGCCGGGACGCCGTCGAGGGTCGCCCGGGTCAGCGCCTCGCGGAAGTTCCAGATCGAGTTCGCGTCCGGCACCCGGTCGGCCAGCGTCAGCCCCAGGAAGCGCATGAAGGAGAGCCGATCCTTGACCAGGTATTCCGTCCGCTCGTCCGACAGCGAATGGCTCGCCTGGAGGATCAGGAGGCGGAACATCAGCACGTGATCATACGGCGGTCGGCCGCCTCGGGCCCGGTCGGAGCGCGGCACGGCGCGCTCGAGTTCGGGTCGGAACGCCTCGAAGTCGACCAGCGCGTTGATCCGCTCGAGGTCGTCACCCTTCGCCGAGAGATCCCGCAACCGCTCCTCGATGTCGAACAGTCCAGCCTGTCGCCCCATGATACGCCCCGCCTCGTCCCAAGGCCGAGTGAATCATCGATCCGACGAAAGCGCACCGGTTTTTGGAGGCGTCCGCGACCCTCGAATGGGTCGACTGGTTCAACAACCGCCGCCTGCTGGAGCCGATTGGAAACGTCCCGCCCGCAGAGGCTGAGAGGAACTTCTACGCAGCTCTGGAAACCAAAGCCATGGCCGCGTAGCTAACGAAAGTCAGCCTCCGGCAAACCCGGCGCGGTTCAGTTTGCCCCGATTTGTTGACCTATTGTTGACCCGGCCGTGGGGCACAAAAATACCCCACGGCCGGAAGGCCGCAGGGCATTGATATGTATCAGGATTTTGGTTGCGGGGGTAGGATTTGAACCTACGACCTTCAGGTTATGAGCCTGACGAGCTACCGGGCTGCTCCACCCCGCGGCAATTTTGTTCAGAGAGCGTGTGTGCTTTTCAGGTCTGGCGGTGACCTACTCTCCCGCGTCTTGGGACGCAGTACCATCGGCGCAGCGGCGCTTAACGGCCGAGTTCGGGATGGGATCGGGTGTTTCGCTCGCGCTAGAGCCGCCAGACCTGGGAAGCACACGGGGCGGGTTTTGAGGCCTGCCGCATGTCACGAGACTGTCTTTCCGTACTGACTTGTTTTGGGTCAAAGGCTTCCTGGTCCGTCTTCTTCTGGTTCGGATCAAGCCTATCGGGCGATTAGTACCGGTCAGCTGAACGCATTGCTGCGCTTACACCTCCGGCCTATCGACGTGGTGGTCTTCCACGGCCCTCAAGGGAGACCTGGTTTTGAGGGGGGCTTCCCGCTTAGATGCCTTCAGCGGTTATCCTGTCCGTTCATAGCTACCCTGCACTGCCGTTGGCACGACAACAGGTCCACCAGTGGAACGTTCACCCCGGTCCTCTCGTACTAGGGGCAACTCCTCTCAAGTCTCCGACACCCACGGCAGATAGGGACCGAACTGTCTCACGACGTTCTAAACCCAGCTCACGTACCACTTTAAACGGCGAACAGCCGTACCCTTGGGACCTTCTCCAGCCCCAGGATGTGATGAGCCGACATCGAGGTGCCAAACACTGCCGTCGATATGGACTCTTGGGCAGTATCAGCCTGTTATCCCCGGCGTACCTTTTATCCGTTGAGCGATGGCCCTTCCACGCGGGACCACCGGATCACTATGGCCGACTTTCGTCTCTGCTCGACTTGTCAGTCTCGCAGTCAGGCGGGCTTATGCCATTGCACTCGACGGTTGATTTCCGACCAACCTGAGCCCACCATCGCGCGCCTCCGTTACTATTTGGGAGGCGACCGCCCCAGTCAAACTACCCGCCACACAGGGTCCCGGAACCGGATGACGGTCCGCGGTTAGACATCAGGCAAGGCAAGGGTGATATCTCAAGGACGGCTCCACGGGAACTGGCGTCCCCGCTTCAAAGCCTGCCACCTATCCTGCACATGCCTGGCCTGATGCCAGTGTGAAGCTGTAGTAAAGGTGCACGGGGTCTTTCCGTCTGACCGCGGGAACCCCGCATCTTCACGGGGAGTTCAATTTCGCTGAGTCTGCGTTGGAGACAGCGGGGAAGTCGTTACGCCATTCGTGCAGGTCGGAACTTACCCGACAAGGAATTTCGCTACCTTAGGACCGTTATAGTTACGGCCGCCGTTTACTGGGGCTTCAGTTCGGAGCTTGCACCCCTCCCTTTAACCTTCCAGCACCGGGCAGGCGTCAGACCCTATACGTCGCCTTTGGGCTTCGCAGAGTCCTGTGTTTTTAGTAAACAGTCGCCACCCCCTAGTTTGTGCCCCCCGCCCATGGTTGCCCACGGACGGGGCCTCCTTCTCCCGAAGTTACGGAGGCATTTTGCCGAGTTCCTTCAACGCAGTTCTCTCAAGCGCCTTGGTATGCTCTACCAGTCCACCTGTGTCGGTTTAGGGTACGATCTGATGGAGGGCTATTTCCAGGAACCGCTGACAGGCCCGACCAATCCGATAAGGTCGAACAAGCTTTGCGATCCGTCACTTCCTCCTGGCCCAGGAATATTAACCTGGTTCCCATCGACTACGCCTTTCGGCCTCGCCTTAGGGGTCGGCTCACCCTGCTCAGATTAGCTTTAAGCAGGAACCCTTGGACTTTCGGCGAGAGTGTCTCTCACACTCTTTGTCGCTACTCATGTCAACATTCTCACTTCTGAATGCTCCACCGGTCCCTCACAGGCCGGCTTCATCGCCGAGACCCTTACCTCCGCAGTTCCCGAAGGAACTCAAGAGGCAGGGTCTACATAGACAGAACGCTCCGCTACCACGCATCTTGCGATGCATCCTGAGCTTCGGCTCGTGGCTTGAGCCCCGTTACATCTTCGCCGCAGGACAACTTATCTAGACCAGTGAGCTGTTACGCTTTCTTTAAATGATGGCTGCTTCTAAGCCAACATCCTGGTTGTTTTGGTCGTCCCACATGCTTTCCCACTTAGCCACGAATTGGGGGCCTTAGCTGCAGGTCAGGGCTGTTTCCCTTTTCACGACGGACCTTAGCACCCGCCGTGTGTCTGCCGGATAGTGTTTCCTGGTATTCGGAGTTTGGTTAGGATCAGTAAGACTGTGGGTCCCCATTACCCATCCAGTGCTCTACCCCCAGGAACATTCGTCCGACGCTCTACCTAAATAGATTTCGCGGAGAACCAGCTATCTCCGAGTTTGATTGGCCTTTCACCCCTAGGCACAACTCATCCCGACCTTTTTCAACAGGTGTGGGTTCGGACCTCCAGTTCGTATTACCGAACCTTCATCCTGGTCATGCCTAGATCACTCGGTTTCGGGTCTGATCCCACATACTCATTCGCCCTATTCAGACTCGCTTTCGCTGCGCCTACGCCTAGCGGCTTAAGCTCGCATGTGAGACCAAGTCGTTGACCCATTATACAAAAGGTACGCCGTCACCCATCAATGATCCCGAAGGATCGCCGCAGGCTCCGACTGTTTGTAGGCGTCCGGTTTCAGGGACTGTTTCACTCCCCTTGTCGGGGTGCTTTTCACCTTTCCCTCACGGTACTGGTTCGCTATCGGTCAGCAAGGAGTACTTAGCCTTCGAGGGTGGTCCCCCGATCTTCAGACAGGATTGCACGTGTCCCGCCCTACTTAATATGTCCCATCGAGTTGTCGCATACGGGGCTGTCACCCATATCGCCCAGCTTCCCAACTGGTTCTGCTAACTCTCAAGGCTCGGCTGGTCCGCGTTCGCTCGCCGCTACTGACGGAGTATCGGTTGATTTCCTTTCCTCCGGGTACTGAGATGTTTCAGTTCCCCGGGTTCGCTCTTTTAACCCTATGTGTTCAGGTCAAAAGTACCTGGTTCACCCGTCGATCAACAGAAGCCGTCATGGGTCTTTCCCGCTGTGCGCAGGTCCGATCCAGCTTCTCGTAATCGATGAGTGTCAGGTGGGTTTCCCCATTCGGACATCCCGGGATCAAAGGGTGCTCTCGCCTCCCCCGGGCTTATCGCAGAGTGCCACGTCCTTCATCGCCTCTTGCTGCCAAGGCATCCACCAAACGCCCTTATCGCGCTTGATCCGATCCAGAAGAAGACGGGCCCTTTTGCGTGCAGCCTGCAAGCTGCAACCCGTCAACCTTGGTTTTCTGGTCGGAAGTCTTTGAC
>CBDEVG010000044.1:0-197500 GCA_965243535.1 Amaricoccus sp. | reverse complement strand
CTATGTGACCGCCGCCCTCATGCGGCTCGTCGAGCGGGGCGAGCTGCCCCTCCACGCCCCCGTCGCCCGCTGGCTGCGCGACTTCCGTCCCCGCCTGCCAGACGGGACCACGCCCCAGATCACGCTCGCCCAGCTGCTGACTCACAGCTCCGGCCTCGGCTACCGGTTCCTGGAGCCGCCAGGCGGGGCCTATCACCGGCTCGACATCTCCGACGGGCTCGACCAACCCGGTCTCTCGTTGGCCGAGAACCTCGCCCGCCTGGTCGAGGCCCCGCTCTATTTCGCCCCCGGAACCGGCTGGCGCTATTCCCTGGGTCTCGACGTGCTGGGCGCGGTGCTGGAAAAGGTCGCGGCCCCCCTGCCCGATCTCGTCGCCCAGTCCGTCGCCGGACCCCTCGGCATGACCGACACGGCCTTCGCCGTGACGGAGCGAGGCCGCCTCGTCACCGCCTATGCCGACCACAAGCCGGAGCCCGCGCCCATCTCCGACGGCATGGCGATCCCGCTCTGGGAGGGCGCGGCGCTCTTCGCGCCCAGCCGGATCCTCGATCCCGCCTCCTATCCCTCGGCCGGGGCGGGCATGGCGGGGACGGCCGCCGATGCAATCGCCTTCCTCGAGGCCATCCGCCAGGGCGGCGGCCCGATCCTGCGCCCCGGGACGGTGGCCACGATGATGCGCCCCCAGGTCCGCGCCGCCGGCGCCCGCACCCAGGGTCCCGGCTGGGGCTTCGGCTACGGCTGGGCGGTGCTGGAAAATCCGGCCGCCGCCGGCACGCCCCAGGGCCGCGGCACGATCCAGTGGGGCGGCGCCTATGGCCACAGCTGGTTCGTGGATCCGGAGGCGGGGCTCTCCGTCGTCGCCCTGACCAACACCGCCTTCGAAGGCATGTCGGGCGCCTTCCCCGGGGAAATCCGGGACGCGGTCTACGGCCACGTCCCCACCGCCAGACCTGCCGCCCGAGCCCGACGCACCGGCGCGGGGCGCTGACCGCCCCGACGACCCTGAGCGAGACGACGCGGGATCACGATACACGCCCCGGAGCAGCCCACCGACGCGCTGATCACTCCTTGCGAACGATCCGCCCGTCGGTGAAGGCCTCGTAGCCCGGCCGCGCCGCCAGATAGTCGGCCAGCACCCCCTCCAGCCCCGGGCCGAAGTCATAGGCGTTGGTCGCCTCGTCCCGCAGCACCGCGAACCCGTCGCCCCCCTTGCGCACGAAGTCGTTGGTCACCAGCGCATAGGTGGCGGCCGGGTCGATCGGAACCCAGTCCTCGCCCTCGGCCACCATCACCTCGCTGACCCGGGCCCCCACGGGCGCCTTGGGATCGAAGGCGTAGGTCAGCCCCGAGACCTGCAAGAACCGGCCCGCGCCTTCCTCCAGCTGGCTCACCCCGTTCTCCAGCGCCTTCAGCACTCCGGCGCCGGTCAGGTTGAACGTCGCGAGCGTGTTCTGGAACGGCAGGACCGTCAGCACCTCGCCCATGGTCACCTCGCCCGCGTCGATCGAGGCCCGCAAGCCGCCGCCGTTCTGAAGCGCGATGGTCACCCCCTGGCCCTTCACCCGGTCCAGCATGGCGTCGGACACCAGATTGCCCATCTGGCACTCCACTTGGCGGCAATGCTCGCGGCTGCCATCGATGGGGGCCGCCACATCGGCCACCACCTGGGCCTTCAGCGCCTCGATCGGCTCCGCCAGCTCCTGGATCCGCGCCGCCATGGCCGCGTCCGGCGTGACGCTCGCGTCGAGGAGCCGGGTGTCCCCCGTCGCCTCCGTCACCACGCCCGCGTCATCGAAGGTCAGCCGCAGCTCGCCCAGGTACTTGGAATACTCGCCCGCCTGCACCACCGGGATCTTCGCCCCGCCCTGGCCGTCGATCATCATCGGATAGGGATGGGCAGCGCCCTCGATCGTGTTCGAGAACAGCGTGTGGGAATGCCCGCCGACGATGGCGTCGATCCCCGGATCCGCCGCCGCCGCCAGGGCGAAATCCTTGACGTCGCCCACATGGGTCAGGGCGATCACGTATTTCACCCCCTGGGCCTTCAGCTCCGCGAGCTGGGCGTTGAGCGTGGCGAGCTCGTCCTTGAACGCCACCGTCGGCCCGGGCGAGGCGATCTCCGGCGTCTCGGTGGTGGTCAGCGCGATGATCCCCACCTTTTCCCCGCCGGCGTCCAGCACCAGGGGTCCCGTCTTCTGCACCGGACCCAGCAGCGGGTCGGTCGAGGCGTCGACGTTGCCGAAGATCACCGGAAACTTCGCCTTCTCGAGAAAGGCCGCCAGCGGCTGGGGTCCGAGGTCGAATTCGTGGTTGCCGAGCGCCATGGCGTCCAGCCCCATGTCGTTCATCAGCTCGACCTCGACCTGGCCCTTGCCGGTGATGAAGAACAGCGATCCGGCGAACTGGTCCCCGGCGAAAAGCGCGATCGCGGGCTCCCCCTTGGCCGCGGCCTCCGCCTTGGCCGCGGCGATGGCGGTCTTGACCCGGGCCGCGCCGCCCAGGCACTTGCCCGCCGCCTCGTCTTCCGCCTTGCAGGTGGAGCCGGTCTCGCCGACCGATTCCACCCGGCTGTGCATGTCGTTCAGGTGGATGACGTTGAGCGTGAAGGCCTGGGCCGGCGCCCCCAGGGCGGCAAGGGTGGCGCAAAGCGCGAGGCGAGAGGCGATCATCGCAAAAATCTCCGGTTGAAACGGGTCCCGCCGACCATGGCAGGCCCCGCCCCCCTCCCGCAAGACTTCCCGCAGGCCTTTCGGATCAGCGCGCCAGATGCGCGTCGAGGAAGGCCGCGATCTCGGCGAAGGCCTCGGCGTTCTCGGGGATGAAGGGCTCCAGGAACTGGGCGTGGCTCTGGGCCTCCAGCACCTGCAGCGCCGCCGTCCCCCCCGCCTTGCGCAGGGCCCGATACGTCCGCACCGTATCGCTCAGCAACAGATCGCGGGTGCCCGAGGTCAGGATCGCCGGCGGCAGTCCGCGGAAATCCCCGAAGAGCGGCGACACCAGCGGATCCTCCGCCGCAGTATCCCCCCGATAGAGCGCGGCCGCCGCCGCCAGCACCCCGCGGTTCGAGACCAGCACGTTGTCGACGAACGCGTTCGCCTGCCGGCTGTCCCCCGCCCCGGTCAGGTCCGCCCAGGGCGTGCCGGGCGCCATGGCCGCAGGCATCGGCAGGCCCAGATCCCGGGCGCGCAGCATCAGGGCCAGGGTCAGTCCGCCTCCCGCGGAACTCCCGAAGACGGCCATGCGGGACGGATCGGTCTCGGCGATCAACGCGCGATAGACCGCCAACGCATCCTCCAGGGCCGCCGGAAACGGGTGGTCGGGCGCCATGCGATAGTCGACCGAGATCACGCGGAACCCGCCGTAGCCCGCCATCACCATGCCCTCGCCGGCCCCCGCCTCGCCGGGATAGAGCACATAGGCCCCGCCATGCAGATGCAGGAGCAGCCGGCCGCGGTTTCCCTCCGGGATCTTCGCCGGGGCGATGTGAAAGACCGGCACGCCAGCGATCTCGCCCCGCTCCACCGTCAGGGCGAATTCCGCCTTGATCCGCGGCAGATCCGGCGCGACCGCCGCCGCGCTCGCCTGCGCCAGCGCCCGCCAGCCCGCCGCGTCCCGGGGCGGCGCGTCCCAACCCGCGGGCAAGGGCGCGCCCACCCGGCGCGCCAGCTCGGGGCTGATCGTCGCAGGAACCGGCAGGGTCCGGGCCGGAACCAGCCGGCCCTCTTCGCCCGCCGGCGGCGTCTCGGCCAGCGCCGGGATCGGGCCCAGCGCCAGGGCCGCGCCGGCCAGCGCCGCAACCTCCAGCACCTCGCGACGGGTCGCGGCTCCTTCCGCCCCCGCGCCGCTCAATAGAGCCCGCCGCTCGACAGGTTGCCGCGGCTCGGGTTCTTGGGCAGGGCCTTGGTCTGACCCCGCACCTGCACCCGCTCCACCTGGCTCGCCTCCTCGCCGGCGGTGAACAGCGGCACGTCCGCGCCCATCTTCCAGCCGCCGTCCACGGTCTGGGCGAACTCGCCCACCCCGATGCTCTCCTGGCCGTCGCGGACGTATTCCGCCTGAACGTTCGGCCCCGAGGCGTCGTCGGACAGGCGCTGGCCCGAGCGCCGGTCGACCTTGATGAAATAGCCGCCCGGCGGCGTCGTCCATTTCGCCGGACCCTGGCCCTTCATCGCCTCGGCGATGAACTCCTGAAAGATCGGCGCGCAGAGCGTCCCGCCGAAGGCGGTGTCGCCGAGGCTTCGCGGGTTGTCGTAGCCCATGAAGCAGCCGGCGGCGATCCGCGGGCTGTAGCCGATGAACCAGACGTCCTTGGCGTCGTTGGTGGTGCCGGTCTTGCCGGCGAGGTTCAACCCCAGCGTGCCGACGGTGCGCGCGCCGGTGCCCCGGGCCACCGCGCCCTGCAGCATCGAGGTGATCTGGTAGGCGGTGATCGGATCCATGATCCGCTCGGCGTTGGCGCGCACGATCGGCTGGACCGTCGCCGAGATGTCCGGGCCCTGGCAATCGTCGCAGGGCCGCTGGTCGTGGCGATAGATCGTCCGGCCGTAGCGGTCCTGCACCCGGTCGACCAGGGTCGGCTCGACCCGCAGGCCGCCGTTGGCGAACATCGCATAGGCGGCGACCATCTGGAACAGCGTCGTCTCGCCCGCGCCGAGAGAATAGCTCAGCAGGCGCGGCATGTCGTGATAGACCCCGAACCGCTCCGCATATTCGGCGACCACGTCCATGCCCACCTCCTGGGCGATGCGGACGGTCATCAGGTTGCGCGACTGCTCCAGGCCGGTGCGCATCGGCGTCGGGCCGTAGAACTTCTCGTTGGAGTTCTGCGGCCGCCAGACCGATCCGCCGGAAACCACCTCGATCGGCGCGTCCACCACGATCGTCGCGGGGGAATAGCCGTGGTCGAGCGCAGCGGCGTAGACGAAGGGCTTGAACGAGGATCCCGGCTGGCGCAGGGCCTGGGTCGCGCGGTTGAACACGCTCGACTGATAGGAAAACCCGCCCTGCATGGCGAGCACGCGGCCGGTCTGGGTGTCCATGGCCATGAACCCGCCCTGGATTTCCGGCACCTGCCGATAGGACCAGCGCGGGCCCGCGTCGCCCGTCACCTCCTTGACCAGGACGACGTCGCCCACGTCCCACATGTCGTCGGGACCCTTGGCCTCGCGCAGGCGGGCGCCGTCGCGCAGCCGCGCCCATTTCGCGTCGGCGAAGGTGAGGAAATGACCGTCGCCGTCCTCCTCCACGCCCTCGATCCCGATCCGGGCCGAGCTGTCGCCGATGGACAGGATCACCGCGGGCCGCCAGCCCGTGATGTCGCGGGGGACCTGCACCGCCCCGAGCGCCTTGCGCCAAGAGGCTTCGTCCGCGGGATCGAAGGCCGCAGGATCGACCTTGCCCGCCGGACCGCGATAGACGCGCCGGTCGCGGTCGAATTTCTCCAGCCCGTCGCGCAAGGCCTGGGCCGCGGTCTCCTGCAGATGCGGATCGACCGTGGCGCGGATCGACAGGCCGCCGGTGAAGAGCTCCTCGTCGCCAAGCGACGCGGAGAGCTGCCGGCGGATCTCGTCGGTGAAATAGTCGCGCGGCGGCATGGTCGCCCGGGCCGAGGGGATGTCGCCCCCCTGTACGGACAGCAGCGGCTCGGCCACGGCGGCTTCCGCCTCGGCGCGGGTGATGTAGCCGTTGTCGGCCATCTGGCCGATGACATAGTTGCGCCGGGCGATCGCCTTGTCCTTCTGCCGCACCGGATGCAGGGCCGAGGGCTCCTTCGGCAGGGCGGCCAGATAGGCCATCTCCGCCAGGGTCAGCTCCTCCAGCGACTTGGCGAAATAGATCTGCGCCGCGGCGGTGACGCCATAGCTGTTCTGCCCGAGGAAGATCTCGTTCAGGTACAGTTCCAGGATCTTGTCCTTGGTCAGCGTGTTCTCGAGCCGGGTGGCGAGGATGATCTCCTTGATCTTGCGCTCGCCCGAGCGGTCGCCGGTCAGGAGGAAGTTCTTCATCACCTGCTGGGTGATGGTCGAGGCGCCGCGCAGCCGGTCCCCCTGGCTCGCCTGATAGATCGCCGCGGCGATGCCCATCGGGTCGAAGCCCGCATGGTGGTAGAAGTTCTTGTCTTCGGCCGAGATGAAGGCCTGCTTGATCCGGTCGGGGATCTCGTCGATCGGGGTGAAGATCCGCCGCTCGCGGGCGAATTCGTCCATGAGCGCGCCTTCGCCGGAATAGATCCGGCTGAGCGTCGGCGGCTCGTATTTCGCAAGCTGGGCATGGTCCGGCAGGTCCCGCCCATAGATATAGAAGACGCCGGCGAGAACGCCGAGCCCCATGATCGACCCGATCGCGAGCCAACTGAAAAGGAACCCGAAAAACCGGAGAATGAAACGCGACACGATTCGAGCCTCGAGGGGATTTTCCGGCACCCTACAGGAGGCCCCCCTTCGCGTCAAAAAACGCCGGCGTGTTCGGCAAACGCGCGCCGCGGCGGCGGCAAGCGTTGGGACGCTGCACGAAAATGTTCCAGATTCCGATTGTAATCACAGGTGACGGGCGATTATGTTGACAGGATGGTGAGGACTATGCGCCACGCCATACTCGTATTCGTCGCAGCCTGCGGCCTCCGGAGAGTCGAAACCTCCGCGATCCGGGCAATCGGCGACAGGCGCGCAAGCGCCAGCTGAACCTCCGGGCCCTGGCCCGGTCTTTTGAGACGCAAGCGCCCCGCAGGCATACGAACGGGGCGCCGGAGAAAAAACCGCGGTGGCACGCGCAGAACGCCCGAGGAAACTCCCCATCGGCCCGGAAACGGGACAGGCGGGACCCGGCCTTCTCCTTCGCCGCCCCCCTTCACCCGAACGCGCGCGCGCCCCTCGCGGCCCGACAGATCCCCTGACCGGTTCCCGGCCGGCGCGCGTCGATGAAAGACGCCATGACAAAGAAGATGCTGATAGACGCCACCCACGCGGAGGAAACCCGCGTCGTGGTGGTGGACGGAAACAAGGTTGAGGAGTTCGATTTCGAGTCGCTGAACAAGCGACAGCTTGCCGGGAACATCTATCTCGCCAAGGTGACCCGGGTCGAACCCTCGCTCCAGGCCGCCTTCGTGGATTACGGCGGCAACCGCCACGGCTTCCTGGCCTTCTCGGAAATCCATCCCGACTACTACCAGATCCCCAAGGCGGATCGCGAGGCGCTCCTGCGCGAGGAGGCCGAGGCCGCCCGCGAGGAAGAGGAAGCTGCGGCCAAGCCCAAGGCGCGCAGCCGCTCGCGCAGCCGCAAGCCCGCCCAGCCCCTCGTCGAGGGCGCTCCGGCGACCGGCGACGCGGTGATCGCCTCCGAGGAAATCCTTCCCGAAGGCCTCGCCGACGCCCTTGCCTCCGGCGAGCCGCAGGGGGGCGACCGGCCGCTCGACGACCTGCCGCCTCCCAGCGCCGCCTCGGGCGAGGTCGAGATCGCCGTGGCCGAGGAGCCCGCCGAGGCTCCCGCGGAGTTCGCGCCGGCGCAGTCCCGCGACGCCTCCCCCGAGGACGACGCCTCCGCCCCGGCCGAATACGAGAGCGTCGGCGGCGACGACGTGGCCGAGGAACGCGCCGCCCCTCGCCGCCCCCGCGCCCGGCGCTACAAGATCCAGGAAGTCATCAAGGTCCGGCAGATCCTGCTGGTCCAGGTCGTGAAGGAGGAGCGCGGCAACAAGGGCGCCGCGCTCACCACCTATCTCTCGCTCGCCGGCCGCTACTGCGTGCTGATGCCCAACACCGCCCGGGGGGGCGGGATCAGCCGCAAGATCACCAACGCCGCCGACCGCAAGAAGCTCAAGGAAATCTCCTCCTCGATCACCGTCCCCGAGGGCGCGGGCCTCATCATCCGCACCGCCGGCGCGGCCCGGACCAAGACCGAGATCAAGCGCGATTACGAGTTCCTGCTGCGCCAGTGGGAGCAGATCCGCGAGCTGACGCTGAAATCCATCGCGCCTGCCCCGATCTACGAGGAAGGCAGCCTGATCAAGCGCGCCATCCGCGACCTCTACAGTCGCGAGATGGACGAAATCCTGGTCGACGGCGAACGCGGCTATCGCGAGGCCAAGGACTACATGAAGATGCTCATGCCTTCGCACGCGAAGAACGTGAAGCATTACGCCGACGCCATGCCGCTGTTCTCGAAGTTCCAGGTCGAGAGCTATCTCAGCGCCATGTTCAACCCGGTCGTCCAGCTCAAGTCGGGCGGCTACATCGTCATCGACGTGACCGAGGCGCTGGTCGCCATCGACGTGAACTCCGGCCGCGCGACGCGGGAGGCCTCGATCGAGGACACCGCGCTCAAGACCAACCTCGAGGCGGCCGAGGAGGCCGCGCGCCAGATGCGCCTGCGCGACCTCGCCGGGCTGATCGTCATCGACTTCATCGACATGGAGGACCGGCGCAACAACGCCGCCGTCGAGAAACGCCTCAAGGAAAAGCTTAAATCCGACCGCGCGCGGATCCAGCTCGGCCGGATCTCGGGCTTCGGCCTGATGGAGATGAGCCGCCAGCGCCTGCGGCCCGGCATGATCGAGGCCACCACCAAGGCCTGCCCGCACTGCCACGGCACCGGCCGGGTGCGCTCGGACGACAGCCTCGCCCTCGCCATGCTGCGCGAGATCGAGGAGGAAGGCGTGCGCCAGCGCTCCAAGGAGGTGCTGGTGGCGGCGCCGGTCGAGATCGCCAACTACATCCTCAACCAGAAGCGCGAACATGTGGCGATGATCGAGGCCCGCTTCGGCCTCTCGGTGCGGGTCGAGGGCGATCCGGCGCTGATCAGCCCGGAGTACCGGATCGAGCGGTTCAAGACCGCCTCGCGCATCGTCCCCGCCGCGCCGAGCCTCGGCCTGCCCAAGGTCGACTACCCGGCCGCCGTCGAGGAAGTCGAGCCCGAGGTGGAGGAGGACGAGGAGGAGACCGCCGCCGAGGCCCCGGAAGCCGCCGCCGACGAGTCGGCCGGCGACAAGGGCAACGGCAAGCGTCGCCGCCGTCGCCGTCGCCGCGGCGGCAACGGCCGTCCCGAGGACGGCGCGCTGGAGGCCCAGGAGGAGATCGCCGTCGAAGCCGAGGACGGCGAGCCGATCGCGCCCGCCGCAGAGGCCGCGGCCGATGTCGCAGCGGAGGCCTCCGCCGAGACCCTGGCCGAACCCCAGCCCGAGCGCAGCCGGTCCCGTCGCCGCTCGCGCAGCGGCCGGACCGCGGACCAGGCCGCCGACGCCGCGCCGGAAGCCGCGCCCGCCCCTGCCCCGGCGGCCGTGGCGGAATCGCCCTTCGGCGAGGTGATCGACCTCGGGTCCGAGACTTCGGAGATCGTCGAGGTCCCCGAGGCCAACGCTCCCCAGCGTCGCGGCAAGCCGCGGGTCCGGGTCCCCGTCGCCGCGGTCATCGCCCCGGAGACGCCGGCCGAAGCCGCGCCGGAGCCTGCGCCCATGGCCGAACTCGCGCCCGAGTCTCCCGAAGAGGCTGTCGCCGAGACGCCGCAGACCGAGCCCGCGGTCCCCGAGACGCCGGCCGAAATCGCCGAGGCGGCGGCGCAGCCCGGTTCCGAGCCGGTGGAGCCGGAAGCCCCGGCCTTCGCGCCTGAGGCCGAGGCTACGCTGGAGCCCGCCCCCACGACGGCCTTCGAGTTCCCGTTTGAGGCAGAGCCGGAACCCGAGCCCAAATTCGAGCCCGAATCGACGGCCGAGCCGGCTTTTGACGCCCCGCAGGCCGTCCAGCCGGAGTCGGAGCAGGAGCCCGAGACCCAGCCCGAAGCCGCGCCGGAACCGACGGAGGCCGCCGCCGAGCCTGCCCCGACCGACTCCCAGCCGACGAGCTCCGAACCGCTGGAGCCCGTCGCGGCCGAAGGCGACGCGGCCCCGCCCGCGCCCAAGCGCCGCGGCTGGTGGTCCCGGGACTAGACGGCCCGGACCGCCTCGAACCCGACCAAGACCGGGCGCGCGCCCTAGGGCGCGCGCCACTCAACCGCGCCGCCTCACCCGCCCCAGGCTTCGAGGCGGCGCAGGCCCTCGGCCATGTCGGCGGTCGATCCCGCATAGGAAAACCGCAGCGTCCCGATCCCGCGCCGGGGATCGAAATCGAGCCCGGGCGTGACCGCCACCCCCGCCTCGGCCAGGATGCGCCGGGCGAGCGACCGGCTGTCCTCGCCCCGGTCCGACACGTCCGCATAGATGTAGAAGGCCCCGTCCGGCGGCGCGATCCGCGAAAACCCGGCCCGCGGCAACCCCTCCAGCAACAGGGCCCGGTTGGCGCGATAGACCGCGAGGTTGCCCTCCAGCTCCTCGACCGCCTCCATGGCGTGGAGCGCGGCGAGCTGGCTCGCGTGGGAGGGACAGATGAACAGGTTCTGCGCCAGCCGCTCGACCCGGCGCACATGGTCCTCGGGAACCACCATCCAGCCGACCCGCCAGCCGGTCATCGAGAAGTACTTGGAGAAGGAATTGATGACATAGACTTCGTCATCCACCTCCAGGGCCGACACCGCCCGGGCGCCGTATTGCACCCCGTGATAGATCTCGTCCGAGATGAAGGCCATGCCGCGCGCCCGGGCCGCCGCGATCAGCCCCGCCAGCGCCGGCCGGTCCAGCATCGAGCCGGTGGGGTTTGCGGGACTGGCGACCAGCAGCCCCGCCAGATCCTCGGGCAGGCCCTCCGCCCGGGGCTGAAACCGGTCCTCCAGCGAGGCCTGCACGCCGACGGGGACCAGATCCAGCGCCTTCATGATGTGGCGATAGCTTGGATAGCCGGGCTCGGCGATCGCCACCCGGTCGCCCGCGTCGAAGAGCGCGGTGAAGGCCAGCACGAAGGCCGCCGAGGATCCGGCCGTCACCACCACCCGCGCCGGATCGAGGTCGAGCCCGTACCAGTCGCGGTAGAGCCGCGCGATCCGCGCCCGCAGCTCCGGCAGGCCGAGGGCGACGGTGTAGCCGAGCGGCCCCGCCTCCATCGCCCGGGCAAGCGCGGCGCGCGCCCGGGCGGGCGCGGGGGTGCCGGGCTGGCCCACCTCCATGTGGATGACCGAGCGGCCCCCGGCTTCCTCCCGCCGGGCCGCCTCCATGACGTCCATCACGATGAAGGGATCGACCTCGCCGCGTCTTGATGTCCGCACCGCACCGCTCCTAGGTTGGAACCGAACGGCCCTTGAGGCACGAAACCAGGCTGGGCGCAACCCGGGGACAGGGGCGGTGGCGAAACGGATCCTTTTCGGCCTCGCCTTCGCGCTGGCCCTCGCCTTGGCCACGGCCGGGCAGGTCGCCGCGGCCGGCGGGCTGATCCGCGACGCCGAGATCGAGGCGACCCTCAAGCGGCTGGCCTATCCGATGCTGCGCGCCGCCGGGATCAACCCGGGCAGCGTGCGCATCTACATCATCCAGGATTCCGAGCCGAACGCCTTCGTGGCGGGGGGCTACAACCTCTTCGTCAACACCGGGCTCGTCACCCGGCTGAAGACGGTCGACCAGCTGAAATCCGTCCTCGCCCACGAGATCGGCCACATGGCCGGCGGGCACACCATCCGCCGCGACGACGCGATGAGCGGGGCCAAGGGCATCGCCGCCGTCGGCATGGCCGCGGCCATCGCCGCCACCGTGGCGGGCAGCCCGGGCGCGGGCGTCGCGCTCGCCACCGGCGCGGGCAACGCCGCCTATCGCACGACCCTCGCCTACAGCCGGTCCGAAGAGGCGGCGGCGGACCAGGCGGGCCTGCGCTACCTGATCGCGGCCGGGGGGGACCCCGAGGCGACGCTCGAGGTGCTGCGCATGTTCCGCGGCCAGGAGGCGCTGCTCTCCTTCAGCCAGGACGCCTATTCCCGCACCCATCCGCTCTGGAGCGAGCGGATCATGCTGCTGGAACAGAAGGTGGCCGAGGCCAAGCGCCCCTCCGCCCCCGACCCGGCCGAAGTCTACTGGCACGGCCGCATGGTGGCGAAGTTCAAGGGCTTCATCCAGACCCCCGGCCAGACCCTGCGCAACTACCCCGAGTCGGACGGCTCCGAGCCGGCGCGGCTCGCCCGGGCCGTCGCCTGGCACCGCCAGCCCAACCTGAAGCGGGCGCTGGCCCAGGTGGACGGGCTCATCGCCGCCCGCCCCGACGACCCCTATTACCAGGAACTGCGCGGCCAGTTCCTGCTGGAGGACGGGCAGGCCCGGGCGGCGGCCGTGGCCTACGCCAACGCGGTCGCGCTCGCCCCGAAGGAGCCGCTGCTCCTCGGGGGCTATGGCCGGGCTCTGCTCAACGCCGACCAGCCCGACCAGGCCGCCGAGGTCTTGCGCCAAGCGATCGCCAAGGACAAGGCCAACCCCGAGGTGCTGCGCGACCTCGCCCGGGCCGAGGCGGAGCTCGGCAACGAGGGCGCGGCCTCGCTCGCCACCGCCGAGCGCTTCGTGCTCGAGGGGCGCTTCAACGACGCCCTGCGCCAGGCCGCCCGGGCGCAGCAGATGCTGCCCCGGGGCTCTCCGGGCTGGCGGCAGGCGGACGACGTGATCACGATGGCGCGGCGCGCGCTCAAGACGCGCTGAACACCCGAGGAGACCCGATGCGAAAACTTCTGCAAGTCCTGCCTGCGCTGCTGCTGACCGCGGCCCTGCCCGGCTCCGGCTGGGCGGACATGACGGCGGAGGAACGCGAGGAGTTCCGCGACGAGGTGCGCGCCTACCTGCTGGAGAACCCCGAGATCCTGACCGAGATGGTCGGCATCCTGGAGACCCGCCAGGCCGACGCCGCCGAGGCGACCGACAAGAACCTCCTCGCCGAACACCGCGCCGCGCTCTACGATGACGGCTTTTCCTGGGCGGGGGGCCCGGCCGAGGCGGACGTGACGGTGGTCGAGTTCCTCGACTACCAGTGCGGCTACTGCCGCCGGGCCCATCCGGAATTCGTCGACATGATCGAGCAGGACGGCCGGGTCCGCGTCATCGTCAAGGAGCTGCCGATCCTCGGCCCGGGCTCGGAGCTCGCGGCGCGAGCGGCGATCTCCACGCTGATCTCAGAAGGTCCCGACGCCTACGCCAGGCTCAACGACACGCTCCTGCGCGCCGAGGGGCCGGTGACCGACGCGAGCCTCGACGCCGCGCTGCGCGCCTCGGGGCTCGACCCGGCCGGGGTGCGCGCCGGCATGGCCGATCCCGAGGTCACCCGCCGCATCGACGCCACCCGCGAACTCGCCACCCGGCTCCAGATCCAGGGCACCCCCGCCTTCGTCTTCGGCGACCGGATGCTGCGGGGCTATGCGCCGGTTCCCGCCATGCAGGGGCTGATCGCCGAGGCGCGGGCGGAGAATTGAGCGCGATTTCCGGCCTTCCCGATCGGGGCGCCGCCGCGTATAGAGTGCCGCGCGCCGCAATGTCGGCGCAGAAGTCGGAACGACAGGGCAGGGGGGCGTCATGAACAAGCGGCCGCATGAGTCGGATGTGGAGTTCATCAAGGCGCTCGCCGAACTGCTCCGCGAGAACGACCTGACCGAGATCGAGGTCAAGCGCGACTACGGCGAGAACGACGCCCTCACCGTGCGCGTCGCCCGCACGCCCGCCCCGGTCGCCGCCGCCCCGGCGCTGATCCAGGCCGCCGCGCCCGCCTACGCCGCCGCGCCGCCCGCCCTGGCCCCAGCCGCCGCGCCCTCCGGGGATCCGGCCCAGGATCCCGGCGTGGTGAGCTCTCCCATGGTCGGCACCGTCTACCTCCAGCCCGAGCCGGCTGCGCCCGCCTTCGTCAAGCTCGGCGACGAGGTGGCGGAGGGCCAGACCATCCTCATCATCGAGGCGATGAAGACGATGAACCAGATCCCCGCGCCGCGCGCCGGCAAGGTCAAGCGGATCCTGGTCGAAGACGGCTCGCCCGTCGAATTCGGCGCGCCGCTCATCATCCTCGAATGACCGCCGCCTCAGGCCGGGGGACAGCCATGTTCAAGAAGGTCCTGATCGCGAACCGGGGCGAAATCGCCCTGCGGGTGCATCGCGCCTGCAAGGAAATGGGCATCCAGACCGTGGCGATCCATTCCACCGCGGACGCCGACGCCATGCACGTCCGCATGGCGGACGAAAGCGTCTGCGTCGGCCCGCCTCCCGCGGGGCAAAGCTACCTCTCCATGCCGAACGTGATCGCCGCCTGCGAGATCACCGGGGCGGAGGCGATCCACCCGGGCTACGGCTTCCTCTCGGAGAACGCCGGCTTCGTGCAGATCGTCGAAGACCACGGCCTGACCTTCATCGGCCCCAGCGCCGAGCACATCCGCCTGATGGGCGACAAGATCACCGCCAAGGAGACCATGCGCAAGCTCGGGGTGCCGTGCGTCCCCGGCTCCGACGGCGGCGTCGCCACGGTCGAGGAGGCGCGCAAGGTCGCGCGCGAGGTGGGCTACCCCGTCATCGTCAAGGCGACGGCGGGCGGCGGCGGCCGCGGCATGAAGCTGGCGCGGACCGAGGACGACCTCGAGACCGCCTTCCAGACCGCCCGGGCCGAGGCCAAGGCCGCCTTCGGCGACGACGAGGTCTATCTGGAGAAATACCTCGGCACCCCCCGCCACATCGAGATCCAGGTCTTCGGCGACGGCCGGGGCCAGGCGGTGCATCTGGGCGAGCGCGACTGCTCGCTCCAGCGCCGCCACCAGAAGGTCCTGGAGGAGGCGCCCTCCCCCGCCATCGACGCCGCCCAGCGGGCGCGCATCGGCGCGCTCTGCGCCGACGCGGTGGCCAAGATCGGCTATTCCGGCGCCGGCACCATCGAGTTCCTCTACGAGAACGGCGAGTTCTATTTCATCGAGATGAACACCCGCCTCCAGGTCGAACACCCGGTGACCGAGGCGATCTTCGACGTCGACCTGGTGCAGGAGCAGATCCGCGTGGCCGCGGGCCTGCCCATGTCCTTCCGGCAGGAGGATCTGATCCCCTCGGGCCACGCCATCGAATGCCGGATCAACGCCGAAAGCCTGCCGGACTTCCGCCCCTCCCCGGGCCGGATCACCACCTACTACGCGCCGGGCGGCCTCGGGGTGCGCATGGACAGCGCCATCTACGGCGGCTACTCGATCCCGCCCTACTACGACAGCCTGCTCGGCAAGCTGATCGTCCACGCCCGCAACCGGCCGCTGGCGCTGGCGCGGCTGCGCCGGGCGCTCTCCGAGCTGATCGTCGACGGGGTCGAGACCACCACCCCGCTCTTCCACGAACTGCTGGAGCAGCCCGACATCCAGACGGGCCGCTACAACATTCACTGGCTGGAGCGCTTCCTGGCGGACGCCTCCGACGACTGACCCTCAGCGCGGCAGGACGGTGAGGTGGATGGGGATCGACTGGCTCTCCACCCCCTTATCGTCCACCGCCGTCGCCGTCAGCATCCACATCCCCGCCGCAACGTTGCGGAGCGACGCGGCGTAAGGCGGCTTCGTCGCGCTCGCGACCTTCACCGGATCGGCGAAGACCTCCATCGGGCTCAGGTAGAAATCCACCCGCGCCACCCGACCGTCCGGGTCGGAGGCCTCCGCCTCCACCGGGATCGGCGCGCCCAGGCGGAACGTCGCCTCGTCCGCGGGCGCGAGCAGCTGCGCCTCGGGCGGCAGGTTCTCCGCAACCGTCACCACCCGCGACACCGTGGTCAGGACGCCGGCCTTGTCGCGAATGCGGATCTGCACGTCATGACCGCCCACGCCTTGCGCCCTCCAGCGGATGTCGAAGGGGGGCTGGCGGCGGGTCTCCACGACCTTGCCGTCGATGAGGAAGGTCGCCGTGGCGATCTCCGACTTGGCCCCGAGCCCCGTGGCGCCGAGCGTCACCACCTGCCCCGGCCGCACGAACTGCGGCGCATCCGCCGGAGCCTGGACCTGAGACAGGGCCGAGGTCTGGGCCTGGGTCTGGGCCCTGCTGGCGGCTCCCGCGGGGGCCGCGCCCTCCAGCCCGGTGCGCACCACCACCCGCGCGGAATCCCCCGGCGCGCCCAGCTGCGTCAGCTCCGTGGCGCCGCCCCGCGACCGCGCTTCCAGGTCGAAGCTCTCGCCGGGATTGAGCGGCAGGCCGTCGATGCGTCCGCCCGGGCCGATCTCCACCCGGCCGCCGGACAGGCGGCGCAGGCTCTCGCCCGGCGCCCCTTCCGCCTGCCAGCGTTGCTCGAGTTCCGGCGGCAGCTTCACCTCCACCGGCGCCGATCCCGGCGCAGCGCAGAGCGAGCTCATCACCAGCGCGTCGAAGTCGTTGACCAGCGCCACCGACTCCGTGGACGCGGCGGCAGCCGACGGCGCGGCCGACGCGGCGACGGCCGTCAACCGCGCCGTCGATGCGGAGGCCAGCACGATGGTGGGATCCAGCACCGTGACGTTGCGCCGGGCGATCTTGTTGTTGTTGCGGACGTTGGTCGACACCGTGCTCACCTCCGGGCTCGTCATCCCGTAGGGCGGCGTGGTCGCGGTCTCGATCCGCGCCAGCAGGGTGAAGGACTGGCGCGAGGCCGAGGCGGAGGAGAATTTCTGCGGATTCGGCGGATACCAGGGGATCTGCAGGATGACTTCCTGCCCGGTCTGGAGCACCGGGATGGTCAGCGGGGCGGTGTCGTAGATCGGCGGCGACACCACCGACGGGTCGAGCGAGGTCTTGGGCCGCGTCTCGGACGACCCGGCCGTCCAGGGCGCGATCCCCGCCGATCCATCCCAGGGGGGCAGGGTGCGCTGGATGTTCACGTTGGCCGAATCGAGCCCGTAGGGCGCCGCCCCCGCCCGCGCGTCATAACGCCCGAACTGCGCCCGCTGCCACTGCGCCCACAGCCGGTCGACATTGCCGTGCAGCACGAAGAAGAACGGATCCCGCGCCGCCTGCTGCACCCAGGAGAGCGCGAAGAAGCAGGTCGAGGGCTGGGTGGCGCAGGTCGACGGCTGCGGCCCGCCCAGGTCGATATGCGCGCCGTTGTGCCGCGAGCCGCTTTCGATGAAGGTGCGCAGTCCGCTCGTGCCGCTCACGTCGTGGTAATTCGCCCGGCTCAGCATCGAGGCGTCGTTGCGCGTCCCGAACGGCTCGCTCAGGGGCCGGCCGTTCCGCATGACCTGGCCCGACGACATCAGCGACACGAAAGGTTCGCGGACCGGGGTGGCGGTCCCCGATCCGATCGCCCCCATGAAGTCCGGCGTAAAATACGAGAACCCGTTGATCGGCCGGCGCGGGTCCTGCTGCCAGTCCCAGTAGAGCAGCTTCAGCGTCGGATCGACGGTCTGGAGCAGCACTTCGTAGCGGTTGATGAACTCCCGGTGCCAGGGCAGGAAGGCCGGGTTGCGATGCGCCAGCGGCATGACGGCGTTGTTCGAGTGGATCTGGTTCTGCTTGTCCCAGAAGCTCACCCCATCGGGAAAGGCATGGCCCGCCGTGTCGATGGCGAGGACCGCCTGCACATAGGCGTCACGTTCTGCCTTGCTGACCGTGGCGGCGTTGCGGCGGGGCTTGGTGATCTCCATTCCATGGAGCAGCTTCCCGCTCCCGGGCATGTAGTCGACCCAGGTGGTCGGCCAGGCCTGCCCGCTGCCGACCTTGCTCCAGTAGACCTTCAGCCGCGCCTCCGCCGGCGTCGGCCCGGAGCCGCGGTTCCTGACCCGCACATAGACCCAGTTCGGCTCGCTCAGCCGCGGATCCGCATGGCGGGGATTCTGGTGCGGCAGGGGCGTCCAGGACGGGTTCGCCGCGTCGAAGGGCGCGGGATTGTAGTTCGGATCCGGGTCTCGCCGCACCCAGATGTCGGGCGAGGCCGTGGTCGAGCTCGTCGGATTGGGCTCCGCCCCCAGGTCCTGGGGGTCGTCGGCGATGAACGGTTGAGACGCCTGCGCAGGCACCGCGCATAGGATGACAGCCGCGGCCGCAGCCGCGATCCAACTTGCAATTTCCCGCATTACCCCTCCAAACTCGTTTGTCTGCGTCGGGGCGCTCAAGCTTCGTCAGAGCGCCCTGTCGCCCAAGATTGGACCTGGGCACAATGCAACAACTGCGGAATGTAGTTTAGGCTATCACACGGGAAGCGCGAGTCAACGCCCGAGGCTCCGCCGGGATTGGAATGAAAGACGACGCCAGGATCACCCTGACCCCCACCCTTCTGCTCCATGCCTATGCTTCGGGGGTGTTTCCCATGGCGGATTCGGCGGATTCGCCGGATCTGCGCTGGATCGACCCGGCGCGCCGCGGCGTTTTGCCGCTCGACCGTTTACACGTGCCGCGACGACTCGCCCGGTCCTTCCTCGGGGGCGGGTTCGAGATCGCGGTCAACCGCGACTTCGCCGCCGTGCTCGACGGCTGCGCCGACCGGCCCGCCACCTGGATCAACCCCGAGATCCGGGACCTCTACCTGGCGCTCCACCGCCTCGGCCACGCCCATTCGGTCGAGGTCCGCATCGCGGGCGCGCTGGCGGGCGGCCTCTACGGCGTGGCCCTGGGCGGCGCCTTCTTCGGGGAAAGCATGTTCAGCCGCGCCCGCGACGCCTCGAAATTCGCCCTGATCGCCCTGACGGCCCGCCTGCGCGCCGGCGGCTTCGCCCTGCTCGACACCCAGTTCGTGACGCCGCACCTGCTGCGGCTCGGCGCGGTCGAGATCAGCCGCGCGGAATACCGCCGCCGCCTCGACGCCGCCCTCCTGCGGCCCGCGCGCTTCCTCACCCTGCCCGAGACGACCCCCCTTCAGGGGCTGCTGCAGCTCAGCACCCAGACGTCGTAGCGCGGATGGTCGAGCGCCGAGAGCGCCGGCGAGGAGGCGAACATCCAGCCGGAGAAGCGCGGCGTCTGCTCGCGGATGTCGCGGATGCGCAGGAAGGCGTAGGCGTCGCTCTCGGGGTCCTCCCGCGGCGCGCGGCAGGCCTCGAGCGTGATCTCCAGCTGGCCGAAGCGGATGGTTTCGCCCACCCCGAGGGTCAGGGTCTCCACCAGCCCGTTCAGCGTGTCGAGCCCGCGCAGCGACACCTGCCGCATCGGCGCGGTGTCTTGGCTGTTGACGATCTGGCCCACGTCCGAGGGCGACTGGGCCGCCCCCGCCTGGGCCGCGCCCATCCCCAGGGCCAGCAACAGGCAGACCGTCCGCATCATTTCGCCCCTCCGCCGGCAAAGCGCATCAGCAGGTTCAGCAGGCTGACCGAGCTCTGGGTGTTCTCGATCTCGGCGCCGCTGGCCAGCATGAACTCCGAGGCGCCCGGGGTGATCTCCAGGAACGAGCCGCCGAGCAGCCCCTCGGAGGCGATCTTCACGTCCGAATCCTCCGGAATCTCCAGTCCTTCGGTCACGGTGAAGGTCGCCCGCGCCTGATAGCTCGCCGGGTCGAGCTCCAGCGCGGTGATCGAGCCGACGCGAATCCCCGCCAGCCGCACGTCCGTGCCGACCGAGACCCCCTCGACGCTGTTGAACCGCGCGGTCAGCGGATAGGATCCGCCGACGCCCCGCCCCGCCACCTGCCCCGCATAGAGCGCGAAGCCCAGCGCCGCGGCGACGACCACCGCGCCGATGGCCGATTCGGCGGCGCTGTTTCCCGCCATCACGGTCCGGCCGTCACTCGGGGCTCCAGGCCTCGTAGTCCTTGGGCGCGCGGGGATGGGGCGACAGCAGGCTTCCCGCCGGCCGATAGGCCTCGTCGGTGCCGGTCAGGTTCGGCTGGTGCGGCTTCTCCCAGGGGCGGCGCGGCAGGGGGGCGACCGTCGGCGGCTCCTGCCAGGTGTGGTGCAGCCAGCCGTGCCATTCCGGGCCCACCCGGCTGGCCTCCGCCTCGCCGTTGTAGATGACCCAGCGGCGGGCCCCGTCGGCGGACTGGTAGTAGACGTTGCCCTGCGCGTCCTCGCCGACCTTTTGGCCGTGGCGCTGGGTGAAGATGCGGGTCCCGATGGTCTGGCCGTTCCACCAGGTGAAGAGTTCGGCGAGCAGGCTCATGCGGACCTCGTCATGCAACGCGACGGCCCCTTATGGCGCAAGCCCGCGCGCGGGTCCAGCGCCGCCGGGCCGCGGGGACGCGCGCAAGGCGAGGGGGCCGGCCCCTGCGGACCGGCCCCCCCGTTCAGCCCCAGGGCCCGGATCAGTTCCGGTTGCCGAAGAGCTGCAGCATCATCATGAACATGTTGAGGAAGTTCAGGTAGAGGCTCAGCGCGCCGAGGATGGCCGCCTTGCCGAGATAGGCCTCGCCCTGCATCGAGGCGAGCTGGATGTACTCGCTCTTCAGCCGCTGGGTGTCGTAGGCGGTCAGCCCCGCGAAGACCAGCAGGCCGATCACCGAGACCGCGAAGGTCAGGGCGGGCGAGCCGAGGAAGATGTTGATGATCGACGCCACGATGATGCCGATCAGGCCCATGAACAGGAACGTCCCCCAGCCCGAGATGTCCTTCTTGGTGGTGTAGCCGTAGAGGCTCAGCCCCGCGAAGGCGATCGCGGTCACGAAGAAGGTCTGGGCGATGGACACCCCGGTGAAGACCGCGAAGATCCAGGAGATCGACAGGCCCATCACCGCCGCGAAGGCGTAGAACAGCATCTGCGCCGCGCCGTCGGACAGGCGGTTGATCCCCGCCGACAGGCCGAAGACGAAGATCAGCGGCGCGAACATGATGACGTAGCGGATGGGCGAGGAGAACATCGCCTGCAGCGCGCCCGTCGGGATCAGCATGGTGGGCTGGCCCGCGACGGCCCGGGCGAAGTCCGAACCGATCACCCAGGCGACCAGCCCGGTGATGACCATGGCCACGGCCATCAGGCCGTAGACCTTGTTCATATGCGCGCGCAGGCCCTCGTCGATCAGGGCGGTCCGCGCCCCGGCGCGCGACCGGCCGATCGTCTCGAAGTCCGCCATGAAACCCTCCATATCTCACACGACCGCGCGGGGCGTTCCCGGCGATCCTGTGGCCAATATCGGGAAAGCGCGCTTCGGTTTCAACCGCGACCGCATCCCCGATCCGGCAAACTCACGGCAATTCGTCCGATTCTCCGGCGTCAGGCCGCCAGGACGGCCCCCCGCCGCCGGCCGCTCATTCCTGCGCCCGCAGCACCCGCGCCGGCTTCGCCGCCAGCGGCCGCCAGGCGAAGGCGAGGCCCGCGACGAGCGAGACCAGCGCGCCCCCCGCCACGATGACGAGGGCCGAGACCGGCTCGAAGCGATAGGTTCCTTCCAGCACTTGCGTCGTCACCCACCAGCCGCCGATCCCGCCCGCGAGGATCGCCACCGCCCCCGCCGCCGCGCCCGTCAGCGCCGAGCGCAGGGCGAAGCTCGCGAGGATGCGCCCCCGGGTCGCCCCCAGCACCTTCAGCACCGCCCCCTCGCGGATCCGGGCCCGCTCGCCGGCGGCGGCCGCGCCCACCAGCACGACCAGCCCGGTCACGAGCGTCGCCGCCGCGGCCCAGCGGGTGGCCACCGACAGTCCGTCGAGGCTCTCCGCCACCCGGGCGATGGCCTCGCGCACCCCCACCGCCGTGACGTTGGGATAGGCGTCGGCCACCGCGCGCAACAGCGGACCCTCGGCCTCGGGCGCGGCATAGACCGTGGCGATATGGGAATGGGGCGCGCCGGCCAGCGCCGCCGGGTCGAGGATCATCAGGAAGTTGATCCCCATGTCGCGGAACTCCACCTCGCGCAGCGAGGCGACGGTGGCGGTCAGGTCGCGGCCGAGCACGTTCAGGGTCAGCCGGTCGCCGAGCTTCAGCCCGATCTCCTCCGCCTCCTTGGCGGCGAAGCTCACCAGCGGCGGGCCGGCATAGTCCTTCGGCCACCAGTCGCCCGCGGTCAGGCGGGTTCCCGGCGGCGGCGCCTCGGCATAGGTGATCCCCCGGTCGCCGCGCACCGCCCAATGGCCCGGCGCAACCTCCCGCGCCGGCCGGTCGTTGATGCGGCTGAGGATGCCGCGCAGCATCGGCGCGGTCTCGACCCCGGTCACCCCCGGGGTCGCCTCGGCGATCTGGATGAATCCCGGCAACTGGTCGTTCTGGATGTCGACGAAAAAGAACGCCGGCGCCCGCTCCGGCAGATCGGCGGTGATCAGGTTGCGCAGGTTCCAGTCCACCTGCCCCACCGCCGCCAGCACCCCGAGGCCGAGGCCGAGCGACATGACGACCGAGGCGGTCTCGCCCCCCGGGCCCCCCAGCGCGCCGAGCGCCATGCGCAGCGCGGGCCAGCCCCGCACATGGGGCGCCGCCCGCCGCGCCAGCCGCCGGAATCCCGCCGCGGCGAGCCACAGCGCCGCCAGCGCGCCGGCCACCCCCACCGCCATGGCGAGCGCGATTTCCGGCTGGGCCGAGAGCCCCGCCGCCAGCGCGACGAACCCCGCCGCGAGCGCGGCGAGCGCCGCCAGGTAGGCCGGCCGGGGCAGGCGCCGCCCGCCCCCCGCCCAACCGCGGAACAGGCTCGCCGCCCGCACGTCGCGCGCCCGCGCCAGAGGCCAGAGCGCGAAGATCAGCGCGGTCAGCAGCCCGTAGCCCGCCGCCTCGACCAGCGGCCGGGGATAGATGCCGATCTCGATCGGCACCGGCAGCCGCCCCTCGACCAGGGGCGCCGCCAGGAGCGGCAGCGCCGCGCCCAGGGCCAGCCCGATCGCGACGCCGAGCGCCGCCAGCGCCCCGATCAGGGTGAGGTAGACGGCGAAGATCGTCCCCCCCGAGGCCCCCAGGGTCTTCAGCGTCGCGATGGTCTCGGTCTTGCCGTCCAGATAGGCCCGCACCGCCGCCGAGACCCCGACGCCCCCGACCGCAAGCCCCGCGAGCCCCATCAGCACCAGAAAGGACCCCAGCCGGTCGACGAATCGCGACGTGCCCGGCGCGCCGTTGCGTCGGTCCGACCAGCGCAGGCCCGCGGGCTCGAACCGCTCCACCGCCTCGGCCCGCAGCGCCGCGAGATCCGTCCCCGGCGCCAGCCGCAGCCGATAGGCGGAATTGTAGAGCGACCCGGGCGCGAGCAGCCCGCTCCCCTCCAGATCCCCCAGCCGCAGGATCACCCGCGGCCCGAAGCTCATGCCGCTCAGCGCCGCGTCCGGCTCCCGGGTCATGCGGTCCGCCACGACGAACTCGCGCTCGCCCAGCCGCAGCCGCGCCCCGGGCCCGATCCCCAGCCGGTCGAGCAGCGCCCCTTCCGCGACCAGCGCCGGCAGGCCGTCCCGCGGCGCCAGCGCCTCCGCCAGCCCCCCGCCCCCGGCAAGGCCCACCGAGCCCACCAGCGGATAGGCCCCGTCCACCGCCTTCACCTGCACCAGCAGACGCTGCGGTCCTTCGGGAGCGTCGAGCGTCACCATGGAACGGAAATCGGCGATCTCGGACACGGCCTCGGCCCGCTCCGCCATCCAGGCGCGCTCCTCCGGGCTCGCGAAGCGGTAGGTGAACTCCATCTCGGCGTCGCCGCCCAGCAGCGCCGCCGCCTCCCGGGTCAACCCGCCCTGAATCGCCGCCCGCACCGAGCCCACGGCGGCGATCGCCGCCACCCCGAGCGCGAGGCAGGCGAGGAACACCCGGAACCCGGCCAGCCCCCCGCGCAGCTCCCGCCGGGCGATCCGCAGCGCCGCGCTCACTCCGCCGCCTCGGCCAGCCGCTCCACCACGCCGTCGCGCAGCCGCACCACCCGGTCGCAGCGCGCGGCGAGCTCCGGCGCATGGGTCACCAGCACCAGCGTCGCCCCGTGCCGGTCCCGCAGCCCGAACAGCAGCTCCACGATCGCCGCCCCGGTCGCGCCGTCGAGATTGCCCGTGGGCTCGTCCGCCAGCAGGATCTCCGGCCGGGGCGCCGCGGCCCGGGCCAGCGCCACCCGCTGCTGCTCGCCCCCCGAAAGCTGCGCCGGATAATGGTCAAGCCGCGCGCCCAGCCCCACCGCCCGCAGCTCCTCCTCCGCCCGGGCGAAGGCGTCCGGCGCCCCGGCGAGTTCCAGCGGCGTCGCGACGTTCTCGAGCGCGGTCATGGTCGGGATCAGGTGAAAGGACTGGAACACCACCCCCATGTGGTCGCGCCGGAACCGCGCCAGCGCATCCTCGCCCATCGCGCCGAAATCCTGCCCCAGCACCCGGACCGCGCCGCCGGTTGCCGTCTCCAGGCCCCCCATCAGCATCAGGAGCGAGGATTTCCCCGACCCCGAGGGCCCGATCAGCCCCAGGGTCTCGCCCCGCCGGGCCTCCAGCGTCACCCCGCGCAAAATCTTGACCGGGCCGGCATTGCCCTGGAGCGTCAGCTCCACATCTCTCAATTCGATGACGGGAGACGACATGGATCAGGCAAACCTCTGGCGCGGGACGACAATCCGTCGATATGGCGTCCTTTGCGCCCTGCGCAACCTCGTGTTCACGATCGCGTTGGCGGCGTCCGGCGCCGCAGCGGCCGCGCCCGTCACCTTGGTGGCCTTAGGCGATTCGCTCACCCATGGCTATGGCCTGCCCGAGGAACAGGGCTTCGTGCCCCAGCTCACCGCCTGGCTGCGGTCGAACGGCGCGCCCGAGGTCACGGTGATCAACGCCGGCGTCTCGGGGGACACCTCGGCCGGCGGCCTCGCCCGCGTCGACTGGACGCTCACGCCCGAGGTCCGGGGCATGATCCTCGCCCTCGGGGCCAACGACGTGCTGCGCGGCATCGACCCGGACGTCACCCGCGCCAATCTCGACGGCATCCTGAAGGCGGCCGAGGCCCATGGCGTGCCGGTGCTGCTCGCCGGCATCCCCGCGCCGGGGAACTACGGGCCCGACTACCAGGCCCGGTTCGACGCGATCTTCCCCGACCTGGCCGCGGCCCACGGGGCGATCCTCTACCCGAACTTCCTCGCCGGGCTCGGGGACCGCGCCGACCTGACGGCCGCCGGACCGCTGATGCAGCCCGACGGCCTCCATCCCAACGCCGCAGGGGTCAAGGCGGTGGTCGCCGCCATCGGCCCCGCGGCGCTGGAGCTAGTGCGGGCCGCGCAGCAGGATTGAGCGCAGGTGATCCTCCGGCCGGGACAGCGCCCCCTCGATGTCGGCGCGGCTGAGCCCCATGTCGCGCAGCAGGTGGTCGTCCAGCCGCTCCATGTAGGTCCGCTCCCGCGCCAGCAGGTTGAGCGCCATCAGGCGGCTGAGCGCGCGCTTCCACAGCGGGGTGCGGCGTTCCGTCGGGACGGATCCGATGTGCGTGGAAAAGGTCGTCATGGATCCCTCCATCAATTTCAGTGTTGAACCGCGGCGATCCGATCGCCGTGCTTGATGGATAGCGGGGAATCTGGCATAAAGGAAACGAATGCTCGTTACCCCTCCCATCACGGAGTATGATATGGCCCGGAACCTCGACCTGACGGCGCTGCGCTCCTTCGCCACCGTCGCCGAAACGGGGGGCGTGACCCGGGCGGCGGTGCAGCTCAACCTCACCCAGTCGGCGGTCTCGATGCAGCTCAAGCGGCTGGAGGAAAGCCTCGGCCTGTCGCTGATCGACCGCTCGGCGCGCACCATCGCGCTCACCGCCCAAGGGGAACAGCTGCTCGGCTACGCCCGCCGCCTGCTGGCGCTCAACGACGAGGCCTGGGGGCGGATGACCAATCCCGCCTTCGAGGGGGAGCTGTCCCTGGGCGTGCCCCAGGACATCATGCACCCCTACATCCCCCGGGTCCTGCGCGCCTTCAGCCAGGAATATCCGCGGGTGAAGGTGATGCTCTTCTCCGACCTCACCATCGACCTGCGCCACCGCTTCGCCCGGGGCGAGATCGACGTGATCCTGACCACCGAGGACTCGGTCGGCCCGGGGGGCGAGATGCTGTCGCGCCAGCCGCTGGTCTGGGCGGGGGCGCAGGGCGGGCAGGCCTGGCGCTCGCGCCCGCTGCGCTTCGGCTCCACCGCGCGCTGCATCTTCCGCCGCCCGGCCATCGAGGCCCTGGAGCGGGCGGGCATCCCCTGGGAGCTCGCGGTGGATTCGGTGACCTGCTCCGCGGTGGAGGTGAGCGTGATCGCCGACCTCGCCATCTTCGCCCAGCTCGCCAGCACCATCCCCAACCGCTGCGAGGAGATCCGCCACGGCGGGGCGCTGCCGGACCTGCCCGACTACATGATCAACATGTACGTCTGCGACGGCCCCCGCGCGGAGCTCGCCGGCCGGCTCGCCCCCTTCATCCGCCAGGCCTACGGCTGCGCGGCGGAACGCATGGCGGCGGAGTGACGCGCCCCCTCGGCCGCCTCCTTCCTCCGCCGGCCCTCTTCCGCGACCCCCGCCCGTCTCGCCCGCGGGCCCGGCCGGCTCCGCTCCCGCTCCCGTGCGCCTGACCGGAAGGCCCGGCCCCCTTGGCGCGCAATTCCGCCCCCCGGGGGCCGACCCGCTCGGCCTTCCGGGGGAAGGGGCCCGCGGCGACAATCTCCCCTCCGCGCACCCGCTCCGGCCTTCCAAGCCGGCGCGCGGCGAGTCCGCGTCGGCGCCGATGCGCAGGCGGCGCAGCGTTTCGGGGCCGGAGCCGCGACGGCGGGACGCCTCCTCGGAAAGTCAACGGATCACCATCCAGCCCGAGAAGATTATCCGGGAGCCTTCGACCCGGGCCGCGATCCTTTCCGTATCCGCCCTGCGCAACGGCGGCCCTGCCCTGGCCCGAAGGCGCCGCGCCTGAACGCCCGCCCGGCCTGCCCGGCCCGCCGTTCCGCTGCGGCGGGGATCACCCGAGCGGGTTCTCTCCGAAGCGCGCCCAGAGCCTGGGATAGCGGGCCGCCAGGGCGTCCTCGTCCTCCTCGAACGGCTCCCCGCTCGGCTCCGCCTCGGTCATGGCCGCCATCGCGTCGACCGTCAGCGCGCCGAAATCGTCCAGGCTCCGGCCGGTCTTTCGGGACCAGACGTCCATTGCGACATAGGAGAATTCCTCGAATTCCGCGGGACCCTCCGCGTCGCGCGGCAGGCGGTCCGCCAGGCTGTCGGGATCGGCGAGCGTTTCCTCGAAGGTCGTCCTGCCCCTGGAGATCAGCCAGCGGCGAAAATACTCGAACCCATCGTCCGACGCGCCGCCGTTGATGACATAGGCCGCGCCCCAGAGATCCAGGTCATAGGCCCGGGTCATCTGCTTGTAGAAGGCGAACTCGAACGCCATGACCGCCTCCGGCGACAGCTTGTCTAGTTCGGCGGCCAGGACGGCCATCTGGCGCCCCGGATCGGCTTCATGAGCGGCGCTGCGGTCGACCAGCGCCCAGAATTGATCGTCAGACATGGCTTGCATGGGCTCCTCCCGGGCTAAAACCTGGGGCGCGCAACCGGCGACGAGCATCAGACCCAGGATCGGGATCAAAATTCCGAACAGAATCACCGAGCCGATGTCGCACATGCGCCGACGCTCTTTGCCCCAATGGCCTTCCTGCTATCAGCGAAGCGGCGGCGCGCACAGGCCGCGTCGCGGCGAAGGTTAATCGCGCCCGCCCCCTGTCGCTTGAGCCGCGCGCGACAGGGCCGCCGCTTCAGAACCGGTCAACCTTCCTGAAGATCCGGTTGATGAAATTTGGATGTACAAGCGATTTCAGATGCTTGACCCCAATATCACGCGTGATAATCCGCCCGACCGACCCGCACCACCACCTTTCCCGTGGCCTTGCGCTCCCGCAGCAGGTCGAGCCCGGCGTTCGCCTCCTCCAGCGGCAGGACATGGCTCACATGGGGCCGGATCCGGCCCTCCCGCCACAGCTCGAACAGCCGGGCGAAGCTCTCGGTCAGCACGGCCGGGTCGAGGGTCGCATAGGCCCCCCAGTAGACCCCGTGGACCGTCAGGTTCTTCACCAGCAGGATGTTGGCGGGGATCTGCGGGACCTCCCCCCCGGCGAAGCCGATGGGCAGGATCCGCCCGAGCTGCCGGGCCGCGCCCAGCGCCGCGGCGAAGGTCTCCCCCCCGACCGTCTCGTAGATCACGTCCGCCCCGCCCAGCGCCTTGACCTCCGCCTTCAGGTCCGCGCCCGCCTCGATCAGCACGTCCGCCCCGGCGGCCCGGGCGACCTCCAGCTTGTCGGCCCCCCGGGCGCAGGCGATCACCCGCGCCCCCATCGCCTTGCCGAGCTCGACCGCGGTCAGGCCCACGCCCCCCGCGGCCCCGGTGACCAGCAGGGTTTCGCCGGGCTTCAGCCCCGCCCGGTGGTTCAGGGCGACCTCGGAGGTGCCGTAGGCGATCAGGAACCCCGCCACCGCCTCGTCCGGCATCCCCTCGGGCGCGGCCACGCAGCGGGCGGCCGGCACGACCGCCGCCTCCGCCAGCCCCCCCGCGCCCGCATAGGCCGCGACCCGGTCCCCCACCGCGAAGCCTTCCGCGCCCGGGCCCAGGGCCTCCACCACGCCGCAGACCTCCAGCCCCGGCGCGAAGGGCGGGGCGAGCTTTTCCTGGTACTTGCCCGCCGCCATCAGCGTGTCGGCGAAGTTCAGCCCGCAGGCCAGCACCCGCAGGCGCAGCGCGCCCGGACCGGGCTCGGGGACGGCGACCTCGTCCAGCCGCAGCGGCCCGCCCAGCTCGTGCACCCGCATCGCCCGCATCACGTCCTCCCTCTGATCCGCCGCCGACTATCGCCCGGGCCGCGACCGAAGGGAACCGCCCAGCCGCCGCGACGTTTCCGGCGCATGTTCGAGGAAACCCTGCGCCTTGCCGCCGAGGATCTGACCGGCGGCCTCGTTCTTCCCTACGCCGTTCTCGCCATGCGCCTCGTCGGCGCGGCGCTGTTCAGCGGCCTGATCGGCTACGAGCGCGAGACGGGCGACCACGCCGCCGGCCTGCGCACCCACATGCTGGTCGGGATCGGCGCGGCGAGCTTCGCCCTCGTCGCGATCCACATCGTCGAGCTCTTCGGCCACCGCCCCGACACGATCCGCATGGACCCGATCCGGCTGGTGGAGGCGGCGACCGCCGGCGTCGCCTTCCTCGCGGCGGGAATGATCGTGCTGAGCAAGGGCGAGGTGAAGAACCTGACCACCGGCGCCGGCATGTGGCTCGCCGCGGCGATCGGCCTCGCCTGCGGACTGGGGCTCTGGCCCCTCGCCATCACCGCCACCGTGCTCGGCGTCGCGGTCCAGGCCCTCGGCAGGGTGACGCACGGCTCGTGACGACGCTTCCGCGCCCGTCCGCGGAAGACTAGAAGAAACGGACGAAGAACTGGCGCAAGGCATTCGGCGAGGGACGCGATCATGGACGCCTACACCAACGCCGCCGCCAATGCCGGTTCCGAGCCTGGACCTGGCCCGGAACCCGGCGTGGTCGCCTGCGGCGTCTACCGCGACGGCCGAAGGGTGGGCGACATTCCCGTCGACCGCGCCTCCGCCTGGGCGGGTCGGGACGGCCACGTGGTCTGGATCGGCCTGCTGGAGCCGAGCCGCGACCTGCTCCTCCGGGTTCAGCGCGAGTTCCACCTCCACGACCTCGCCATCGAGGACGCCGAGCACGCCCACGCCCGCCCCAAGATCGAGCAGTACGGCGACGCGCTCTTCATCGTCGCCCGCACCGCCCAGCTGATCGAAGGTCGCGTCGCCTTCGGCGAGACCCACATCTTCATCGGCCGCGGCTTCATCGTCAGCGTGCGGCACGGGGCCTCGACCTCCTACGCCCGGGTGCGCCAGCATTGGGAAAGCTGCCCGGCCATTCTCGCCAAGGGCGAGGACTTCATCCTCTACGCCATCCTCGACTTCATCGTGGACAACTACGTGCCGGTGCTCGAAGCGATCGGCGACGAGGTGGAGGCGATCGAGGACCGGGTGCTGGAACGGCCCATGTGCCACGAGGAGATCGAGCGGCTCTACATGCTGCGCCGGGACCTGCTGAGGCTGCGCAACGCCGCGGGACCGCTCGTCGACGTCTGCCGGCGGCTGAGCGCGCCGGACATGGCGCTGATTCGCTCCGAGATGTTCTCCTATTTCCGCGACGTCACCGACCATATCCGCGGCGTGGAGGAAAAGATCGACGCCCTGCGCGAGGTGCTGGCCTTCGCTTTCGAGACCAGCCTGCTCATGGGCCAGACCCAGTCGAACACCGTGGCCAAGAAGCTCGCCTCCTGGGCGGCGATCCTCGCCGTTCCCACCGCGCTCGCCGGCATCTACGGCATGAACTTCGCCTATATGCCGGACACGGATTCCCCCTATGGCTTCTTCGTGGTGCTGGGGGTTATGCTGGCGACCTGCGCGGTGCTCTATTGGCGCTTCCGGGTCAACGACTGGCTCTGAGGCGTGTCTCCGGCGTTGCCTTTTCGCAGCCGCAGCGTTAAGGCCGCCGGGACTCACCCGAGGAACGCCCCCCAATGGATATCCGCAACATCGCGATCATCGCGCACGTCGACCATGGCAAGACGACCCTGGTCGACCAGCTTCTGAAGCAGTCGGGGGCCTTCCGAGAAAATCAGGCGACGGTCGAGCGCGCCATGGATTCGAACGACCTGGAGCGGGAGCGAGGCATCACCATCCTCGCCAAGGCGACCAGCGTCGAGTGGCAGGGCCACCGCATCAACATCGTCGACACCCCCGGCCACGCCGATTTCGGCGGCGAAGTGGAGCGCATCCTCGGCATGGTCGACGGGGTCGTCCTGCTGGTGGACGCGGCCGAAGGGCCGATGCCGCAAACCAAGTTCGTCACCGCCAAGGCGCTCGCCATGGGGCTGAAGCCCATCGTGGTGCTGAACAAGGTCGACAAGCCCGACGCCGAGCCCGACCGGGCGCTGAACGAGGTCTTCGACCTGTTCGTGACGCTGGACGCCTCCGAGGAGCAGCTGGATTTCCCGGTGCTCTACGCCTCGGGCCGCGCCGGCTGGGCGGATGAGGAACTGGACGGGCCGCGCAAGGACCTGACGGCGCTCTACCAGCTCGTCCTCGACCACGTGCCGGCGCCGAAGCAGCTTGACCACACGGATGAGCCCTTCTCGATGCTGGCGACGACGCTCGCCTCCGATCCGTTCATCGGGCGGCTGCTGACGGGCCGGATCGAGACCGGCACGGTCAAGACCGGCCAGATGGTCAAGGCGATGTCCCGCGACGGGGAAGAAATCGAGCGCTTCCGCGTCTCGAAGATCCTCGCCTTCCGCGGCCTGACCCGCACCCCCATCGACAGCGCCGAGGCGGGGGATATCGTCAGCCTCGCCGGCATGTCCAAGGCGACCGTGGCCGACACCATCGCCGATTTCACGGTCGCCACGCCCCTGCCCGCCCAGCCGATCGACCCGCCCACCATCTCCGTCACCTTCGGCATCAACGACTCGCCCCTCGCCGGCCGCGAGGGCGACAAGGTGCAGTCCCGGGTGATCCGCGACCGGCTGATGCGCGAGGCGGAATCCAACGTGGCGATCAAGGTCGCCGAGACCCCGGGCGGCGAGGCCTTCGAGGTCTCGGGCCGGGGCGAGCTCCAGATGGGCGTGCTGATCGAGAACATGCGCCGCGAGGGCTTCGAGCTCTCCATCTCCCGCCCCCAGGTGCTGTTCCGCGAGGAAGGCGGCGAGCGGCTGGAGCCGATCGAGGAGGTGACGGTCGACGTCGACGAGGAATTCTCCGGCGTCGTCGTCGACAAGCTCTCCCAGCGCAAGGGCGAGCTGGTCGAGATGCGCACCGGCGCGGGCGGCAAGACCCGGATCGTGGCGCATGTGCCCTCCCGCGGGCTGATCGGCTACCACGGCGAATTCCTGACCGACACCCGGGGCACCGGCGTGCTGAACCGGGTGTTCCACGACTGGGCCAGCTACCGTGGGCCGATCCCGGGGCGGCGCAACGGCGTGCTGATCTCGCTGGAGGACGGTGTGTCGGTGGCCTACGCCATCTTCAACCTGGAGGACCGGGGCAAGTTCTTCATCGGCTCTGGGGAGCAGGTCTACCAAGGGATGATCCTCGGCGAGCATTCCCGGGACAACGACCTGGAGGTGAACCCGCTCAAGGGCAAGAAGCTTACCAACATCCGCGCCTCCGGCACGGACGAGGCCGTGCGCCTCACGCCCCCGGTGCGGATGAGCTTGGAGCAAGCCATCGCCTATATCGAGAGCGACGAGCTGGTCGAGGTCACGCCGAAGTCGATCCGCCTGCGCAAGCGCGCCCTCGATCCGAATGAGCGCAAGCGGCTCTCCCGGCAGGCCGCTTCCTGATATGCGATTTCGCGTTTTGCAAATCCCTTTGCAATTCACGGTTTAGTCGTACCAGCAGAATGCCAACCTGCGGAGGTTTCCCGCAAAGGTTGTATCCAGATCCGCGCTTAGTCATGAAAAAACCCCTGATTGAGCGCGGGTCGGCCCCTTCGCCCTTGGGTACGATCATTGGCACGATACGTGCATGGTGTCTTGCAGCAAGACTGTCTTGCAACGCGACAGCTGACGTATGGAGCCAATGTGATGAGACATCCCGTGGACGTGCATGTGGGCAAGCGGGTTCGGCACCGTCGCTGGATGGTGGGCATGACCCAGCAGCAGCTTGGCGACATCGTCGGCATCAAGTTCCAGCAGATCCAGAAGTACGAGACCGGCATGAACCGGATCTCCGCCTCCCGGCTCTGGGACATCGCCCAGGCGCTGGACGTGTCGATCAGCTTCTTCTTCGAGGGCTTCGAGGACGGCGCCGCCGCCCCGGTCCAGGCCTCGGCCCAGCCCGCCGAAGGCCAGCGCGGCGACCTGCTCGCCGACAAGGAAGCGCTGGAGCTGGTGCGCTCCTACTACGCCATTCCCGAGGCGCAGCGCCGCCGGCTGTTCGACCTGGCCCGCGTCCTGAGCGACGTCGCCTGACGGCGACCGCTTGACGCGGCCCGCGTTCCTCGCCTGAGTCTCTCCGGATGGGGAGGGAGTCGATGGATCGCAGGTTTCCCGAGTTCGCGCCCGACGTGCGGCGCGAACTCTGGCGAGTGGCCGAGGAAATGGCCGACGCCGCGGCGGCGCGATGCCTGCCGCTGTTCCGCAGCCCCGAGCTGCGCACCGAGAACAAGTCCGCCGACGGATTTGATCCCGTCACCACCGCTGATCGCGAGGCGGAGGCGGCGATGCGGGCCATCCTGGCGCGGCGCCGGCCCCAGGACGGGGTGCTCGGCGAAGAATATGGCCCCACGCCGGGGACCTCCGGCCTCACCTGGGTGATCGACCCCATCGACGGGACGCGCGCCTTCCTGTCCGGCGTGCCGAGCTGGGGGGTGCTGATCGGCCTCGACGCCGGCGAGGGACCCGTGCTCGGCCTGGTGGACCAGCCTTTCACCCGCGAGCGGTTCATGGGCGGCCTGGGACGCGCAACCCTGCGCAACAACATGTTCGAGCAGCCGCTGGAGACGCGCGCCTGTCCGGGGCTTGCCGACGCCATCCTGTTCAGCACCTTCCCCGAGGTCGGCCGGCCGGAGGAACGCGCGGGCTTCGAGGCGGTGCGCGACCGGGTGCGGCTGACCCGCTACGGGCTCGATTGCTATGCCTATGCGCTCATAGCCCTCGGCCAGATCGACTTGGTGATCGAGGCGGGGCTCTACGCCTATGACATCCAGGGACCTCAGGCGGTGATCGAGGCGGCCGGGGGGATCGTCACCGACTGGCGCGGGGGGCCCGCGCATCAGGGCGGCCGCGTGCTCGCCGCCGGCGACGCACGGGTCCATGCGGAGGCGCTGGCGATTCTCTCCCAGGTGGCCTGAACCCCGGCCCGTCCGCTCCGGGCGCACGGGCCGCCTCGGGATCAGCCGGGATGGGCGGCGTGAAACCCGTCGATCTGCGTCCAGGCCCAAGCCTGGGCGGCGGGACTCTCCACCAGGATCTCGTGCCGGGCGCCGGGGAATTCGACCAGCCGGCCCTGGGGAAGGCGCGCCATCATGTGGCGGATCGCCTTGGGCGAGACTACGGTCTCGTCCGACCCGAGAAGCGTCAGGATCGGCGTCGCAGGCGGCGGGGCAGCGCGCAGTCGCTCCATCTCCAGCAGGGCCTCGCGGACCCAGACGAGGCTCGGCGCCCCCAGCCCCAGCTCGGGATGGGCCGCCACCTGGGCTGCGCACCAGTCGTAGGCGCTCTGGTCCGAGGTGAGGGCGTTCATCGCGAAGCCGTCCGCCAGCGCCGCCCCGCCGCGCAGCCGGGCGGCCAGGCTGCGCGCGCCGGCCGTGGTCTGGCGTGCGACCGCCTGGAGATGCAGTCGGAACATCGGCGCGGTAAAGACCGCCGAGGCGAAATCCCCCCGCTCCGCCAGCCGGCGATAACCGATGCAGGCCCCCATGGAATGGGCGAGCATTCGCCGCGGCCCGGGCGAGGCGGCGACCTCCGGATGGGCGAGCAGGGCGTCGAGGTCGCGCTGGTAGTGGAGAAACCGGTCCACGTGCCCCAGATGCGGCGTCGCCTCCCGCCGCTGGGACAGGCCCTGCCCCCGCCAGTCGATCGCCGCGACCGCAAAGCCTCGATCACGCAGCCGACCGATGACCCGGCCGTATTTCTCGATGAACTCGGTCCGGCCCGGGAGGATCACGACCGTCCCGGCCTCGCCCCCCTCCCAGAACGCCCCCCGCAGGCGAAAGCCGTCGGAGGCGACCATCCAGAAGGCCCGGCCGCCCGCAGGCGCGTCGGCCACGTCGTCATGCAGGGGGGCCGCGTCCGTCACGCCAGAGCCCGTCACGCCAGCAGCGCCGCGACCTTCATGGCGAGGCCCATGCCGCCGTCGATCTTCAGCCGCCCGGACATGAAGGCGCTGGTGGGGTTCAGGTCGCCGTCGAGCATGGCGCGAAAGGTTTCGGCGTCGGCGGTGATGGTGCAGTCGGCGTCGGAGGCGTCTGCGCTCACCCCCGATTCGTCGATGCGCACGACGCCCTCGTCCTCGATGACGAAGCGGACGGATCCGTCCAGACGCGCGTCGCCCAGCCGCTTCGCCAGGGCCTGCACCGCGCCGTTAACGATCTCGCTCATGCTTTTCTCCGCTTCGGAGGGCGCGGCGCCCCTCGATTTTCTCCGCTGGCCGCCTAATCTAGGGAACATGGCCGGGTTCCAAAAGCGCCTCCACCGGATTTCCGTCGCGGCACGGGCGGCAGGCATCGCAGCTGTCGCGACCGCTTTCGCGGCGACCTGGGCCATGGTCGCCTCCGCGCAGGACGCGCCGCCGCCCCGCCTGCCCGATACGCCGGCCGCCCCCGCCGCCGTCCAGCCGGAGGCGACGCCCGCGACTCGGGCGCAGAAGCTCGACGCGCTCTTCGCCCAGCTCGCCACGCCCGACCTGACGGAGTCGGCCAAAGTCGAGGCCGACATCCAGCGGCTCTGGGGGCAGTCCGGATCGCCGGCAATGGACCTGCTGCTGCGCCGGGCCCAGGAGGCGATCGCGGCGGAGGATCTGAACGCCGCGCTCGACCACCTGAACGCCGCCATCGACCATGACCCGGGCTTCGCCGAGGCTTGGAACACCCGCGCTTCGGTCTTTTACCAGATGAACGAATACGCCCTGGCCGTGAACGACATCGAGCATGCGCTGGCGCTGGAGCCGCGCCATTACGGCGCGATGGAGGGCCTTGCCATGATCTTTTCCGAGACCCAGCATCCGGATCTCGCCCTGCGCGTGGTCGAGATCGCCCGCAAGGTCAACCCCAACCGCGAAAGCCTGAAGGAGGCCGAGGAGGGGCTTCAGCGCGAGCTCGGCGCCTCCGACATCTGACGCCTTCCTTTTCGGCCGTCCTGGACCCTTCCCATGCCCTTCGACGACGCCCCGCGGGCGACGGCCGTTCTCGGCCCCACCAACACGGGCAAGACCCACTACGCCATCGAACGGATGCTCGCGCATCGCACCGGCGTCATCGGCCTGCCCCTGCGCCTGCTGGCGCGCGAGGTCTACGACCGGATCGTGGCGATGCGCGGCCCCTCGGTGGTGGCGCTCGTCACCGGCGAGGAACGGATCGTGCCGGCGCGGACCGCCTATTGGGTCTGCACGGTCGAGGCCATGCCGCTCGACATCCTGCCCGAGTTTCTGGCGGTGGACGAGATCCAGCTCTGCGCTGATCCCGACCGGGGCTATATCTTCACCGACCGCCTGCTGCACGCCCGGGGCCTGTCCGAGACGCTGTTCCTCGGCTCGGACACCATGCGGGGGCGAATCGCCTCGCTGATTCCCAAAGCGCAGTTCCTGCGGCGGGAGCGATTCTCCCAGCTCGCCTACACCGGCCCCCGAAAGCTCAGCCGGATGCCGCCGAGGAGCGCCATCGTCGGATTCTCCGCCGACGACGTCTATGCCATCGCCGAGCTGATCCGCCGGCAGAAGGGCGGCGCGGCGGTGGTGATGGGCGCGCTTTCTCCGCGGACCCGCAACGCCCAGGTGGAGCTCTACCAGAACGGCGACGTCGACTACCTTGTGGCGACGGATGCGATCGGCATGGGGCTGAATCTCGACATCACCCACGTGGCTTTTTCCGGCACGGTCAAGTTCGACGGCCGCCGGCACCGGCATCTCGCCCCGAACGAGCTCGGCCAGATCGCCGGGCGCGCCGGGCGCTACACCTCCGACGGCACCTTCGGCGTGACGGGCGAGGCCGACCCCCTGGACCCGGAGGTGGTCGAGGCGATCGAGAATCACGAGTTCGAGCCCCTGCGCCGCCTACAATGGCGCAATTCCCGGCTGGATTTCGGCTCGCCCGAGGCCTTGGCGCTCAGCCTCGAGGCCCCCTCGCCCCACCCCGACCTGATGAAGGCGCGGGAGGCGGACGACCTCGCCACCCTCCGGGCGCTCTCGGCGATCCCGGAGGTGGCGGAGACGGTCCGCGACGCCCGGGACGTGCGGCTGCTGTGGGACGTCTGCCAGATCCCCGACTTCCGCAAGGTCTCGCCGCACGAGCACATGACCCTCTGCGCCCGGCTCCACGGCTTCCTGCGCGGGGGGGGGCGGGTGCCCACGGACTGGCTCGCCGGCCAGATCCAGCGCATCGACCGCACCGAGGGCGACATCGACGCGCTCTCCAAGCGATTGGCGTATATCCGCACATGGACCTATGTCGCCCAGCGGCGGGCCTGGGTGGATGACGCGGACCATTGGCGCGACGAGACCCGTGCGGTAGAAGATCGCCTGTCGGACGCGCTTCATGCGCGCCTGACCCAGCGGTTCGTCGACCGCCGCACCAGCGTCCTGATGCGGCGGTTGAAGCAGAAGGAGGGCCTGGTGGCCAAAGTGTCCGACACGGGCGAAGTCTCGATCGACGATCAGTTCATCGGGCGGCTGGAGGGATTCCGCTTCCGGCTCGATCCTTCGGCGGACGCCGAGGCGGCCAAGACCCTGCGCGCCGCCGGCGTCGCGGCGCTGGCCCCCGCGCTCTCGCTCAGGGCCGACAAGTTCTACAACGCGCCGGACACCGAGATCGACGTGACCGAGCAGGGCGGCCTCATGTGGGGCGAGCATGCGGTCGGCAAGCTCGTCGCCGGAGCCGACGTGATGTCGCCCCAGATCCAGCCCTTCGTCGACGACGACGCGCCGGCGGACGTGGCGGAAAAGGTGCGCCGCCGGCTGGGGCACTGGCTGGACCGGCGGGTGGCGGCGCTGTTTGCGCCGCTCATCGCGCTGCGCGACGACGAGACCCTGACCGGCATGGCCCGCGGCATCGCCTTCCGCCTGGTCGAATCGCTCGGGGTCCTGCCCCGGAGCGAGGTGGCCGACGACGTGAAGGCGCTCGACCAGGGCGGCCGGTCGAGCCTGCGCAAGCATGGGGTGCGCTTCGGCCAGTACACGATCTTCCAGCCCTTGATGCTGAAGCCTGCGCCGACCCGGCTGCGGCTGGTGCTCTGGGGGCTGAAGGAGGGGCTGGACGAATTCCCCGCCGCGCCGCCTCCGGGCCTGGTGACGGTGCCGGCGACCCCCGGCGCGCCGGCGGGCTACTGGCCGCGGGCGGGATATCGCTTGGCCGGCGATCGGGCGATCCGCATCGACATGATCGAGCGGCTGGCCGACATGATCCGAGGCCTCGACGCCCAGGCGGGGTTCGAGGCGACGCCCGATATGCTGTCGATCACCGGTCTCGGCCAGGCGCAGTTCGCCAAGCTGATGCAGGGCTTGGGCTATGTGGCGACCGAAGGGACCCGGCCCAAGCGCCGGGCCGCGGCGGCCGCGCCGGCTCCTGCCGCGCCCCAGGCCGGAACGAGCGAGACGCCCGCGCCGGAGACGGAGCCCGTCGCTGAGCCGGTCGAGCCAGAGGCCGCCGCGTCTGAGGCTCCTGCGGCTGACGCCGCATTCCCGGAGACCGTCGAGATGGAGGCCGCGCCGGTTGAGACGCCGGAGGCCGCCCCCGCGCCGGCGTCCGTCCTGGAGGATGCGTCTGCCGCCGAAATCCAGCCCGAAGCGAACGCCCCCCTCTCCTCCGGGGCGGAGCCTGAGACCGCGGCCGGCGAGGCCCCCGCGGCCGAGGTCGAACCGGAGTCGGAGGCCGTGGGCGAGATGGAGGTGTTCTACACCTTCGTCCGCGCCCCGCGCCGCCGGCCCGAACAGCGCCCGCGGGAGAATCGCAACCGCGACGCCCGGCCCCCGCGCGAAGGCGCGGGCGACGCGCCGCGCCGGGGCAAGGACCGGCCGCGCCGCGAGGGCGAGGCGGCGACCCCGACGGAGGGAGGCGAGGACAAGCCCCGCTTCGCCAAGAAGCCGCGCCGGGAGGATCGCCGGGACGACCAGAAGGGCAAGGGCCCGAAGCCGGAACGGGAAGGCAAGCCCGCCCCCCGGCCCCAGCGCCCCGAGAAGCCGATCGACCCGGACAACCCTTTCGCGGCGCTGATGGCGCTGAAACTCCGGGGCTGACCGCCGGGAATGGAGTCCGCCGCCTCGATCCGGCTCGACAAGTGGCTGTGGCATGCGCGGCTGTGCAAGACGCGCAGCCTCGCCGCCCGGCTGATCGAGGCGGGGGCGGTGCGGGTGAACGGCGCCCGCGCGCTGAAGCCCGCCACCTTGCTGCGCCTGGGCGACGGCGTGACCTTCGCCCATGGCGGCAAGGTGCGGGCGCTGCGCGTGCGGGACTTCGGCCAGCGCCGGGGCCCTGCGCCGGAGGCGCAACAGCTCTACGAGGATCTGGACGCCGGCGCCGCCCCAGCCCCTTGATCCTCGCGGTCGGCTTGATACATAGCCCTCGGCGAAGTGTGACAGGCTTTGCGTGAACCGGAGCCGGAGGGTCCAGCCATGACCTATGTGGTCACCGACAACTGCATCGCCTGCAAATACACCGACTGCGTCGAGGTCTGCCCGGTGGATTGCTTCTACGAGGGCGAGAACATGCTCGTCATCCATCCGGATGAGTGCATCGATTGCGGCGTCTGCGAGCCGGAATGCCCGGCGGACGCGATTCGTCCCGACACCGAGCCGAATCTCGAGAAGTGGGTCGCCTTCAACCGCAAGTACGCGGAACAGTGGCCGGTGCTCGCCACCAAGCGTGATCCCCTGCCCGAAGCGACCGAGCGCGACGGCGAGAAAGACAAGCTGGAGAAATACTTCTCCGAAGCGCCCGGCGAAGGCGGCTGACCCCTCCGCAAGGTCGAGGCGCGGGAACGTGACCCCTTCGCCGCGGGCGAGGGGTTGGTTTTGCTTCCTTCGACACCTATTTTGTGCTACGCAGCAGGTCCAAGAAAGAATGGGATACCGGCCAATCGACAAACTGGCCCAAGACAGCTTGCCCTGATCGCAAAGCCCTCGCAACGCCACGTATTCGCGGCGGCGGGGTTTTACGTCACCTGAGGCGGGCGAATGACTCGAATAGGTCAGAAGGAAGCGACGCGCAGCATGAGCAAGGTCAAGAAAGCCTCGGAATTCCGTCCGAACGATTTCGTCGTCTACCCGGCGCACGGCGTCGGCCGCATCATCTCGATCGACGAGCAGGAAGTCGCCGGAATTCGCTTGGAGATGTTCGTCATCTCCTTCGAGAAGGACAAGATGACCCTGCGCGTGCCGATCGCCAAGGCGGGCGCCGTCGGGATGCGTCCCCTGTCCTCGGCCGACATCGTGGGCAAGGCGATGGACACGCTGCGGGGCCGGGCGCGGATCAAGCGCGCCATGTGGTCCCGTCGGGCTCAGGAATATGAGCAGAAGATCAATTCGGGCGACCTGGTCTCGATCGCCGAAGTCGTGCGCGACCTGCATCGCGCCGATGACCAGCGGGAACAGTCCTATTCCGAACGTCAGCTTTACGAGGCGGCGCTGGAACGCCTGACTCGCGAAGTGGCCGCCGTGGACGGCATCGAGGAGACCAAAGCCCAGCAGATGGTCGACCAGGTCCTTGGCGGCCGCGTCGCCGCCTGATCATCTTCCCTGCTCCCGAAAATTCGCCGCCGCCGGATCGCTCCGGCGGCGTTTTTCATTTGGTCTCCATCTGGGTCTGGGCGTCCTCCGCCGTGTCGCTGAGCGCCTGGCCCCCGGTCTTCAGGTCCGCGCCTACGCCGCTCACCGTATTGCAGGCCGCGAGCGCCAAGGTGAAGCCGACCAACGTCAGCCGGGCGATACGGGACATGTCCATCTCCTTGCGGTTTTCCTGACGGGAGAACGAAGCGACAGCGGATGCGGTTCCCGCGAGCGCGCAAGCGCGCGAGGAGTTGCGCCCGGCCGTGAAACCCGGCATCCCGCGCCCATGACCCCCGGGGCACGCCTTTCCGCCGCCATGGAGCTGCTCGACGCCGTGCTGGCGGGCGAGCCGGCCGAACGCGCCCTGACGAGATGGGCCCGGGCGAGCCGCTTCGCCGGCTCCAAGGACCGGGCCGCGGTGCGGGACCTGGTCTTCGACGGATTGCGACGGCGGCGCTCGCTGGGCTGGATCGCCGGCGCCGAGACCGGCCGGGGCATCGTGCTGGCGGGCCAGGCGGCGGAGAGCGTCGACCTCGACGCGCTCGGCCTCGGCGGGCCGCACGCGCCCACGCCCCTGACCGCCGAAGAACGGGCCCGGCTCACGGCGCCGCCGCCCTTCCCCTCCGATGCGGTGCGGCTCGACTATCCCGATGTCCTCGACGCCCCCCTGCGCGCCGCGCTCGGTCCGGCGTTCGAGGCATCGCTCTCGTCCATGCAGGCGCGCGCGCCAGTGGACCTGCGCGCCAACGCCCTGCGCGGGACCCGCGCACAGGCGATCGCCGCGCTTGCCACGGAGGGCGTCATCGCCGAGGCTCATCCGCTTGCGCCCCATGCGCTGCGCGTCGTTGGGACTCCGCGGGGGCTCGCGACGAGCCGCCCCTATGCCGAAGGCCTTGTGGAGCCGCAGGACGTGTCGAGCCAGCTCGTCGCGGCTCTCTGCGAGGCGCGCCCGGGCCAGATCGTGCTCGACTATTGCGCCGGCGGCGGCGGCAAGACCCTAGCCCTCGCCGCCGACATGGCCGGTCAAGGCGAGATCTACGCCTGGGACGCCAACCCGCGCCGCATGGCCGATCTGCCGGAACGGGCCCGGCGGGCCGGGGCGCGGGTGCGCACGCTCGACGCCCCGGGCCTCGCGCGGCTGGCCGGCGCCTGCGACCTGGTGCTGGCGGACGCGCCCTGCACCGGCACGGGCGCCTGGCGGCGCAAGCCGGAGGGCAAGTGGCGGATCACGCCGGAGTTCCTTGCCGGATTTCCGCCCCTCCAGGACCGGATCCTCGACGCGGCCAGCGCCTGCGTCCGGCCCGGAGGGGCGCTCGCCTACGCCACCTGCTCGATCCTGCGGGTCGAGAACGAGGAGCGCGCGGCGGCCTTCCTCGTCCGTCACCCCGACTGGCGGCTGGAGGCGGAACGGCGAATCGGCCTCGTCGACGGCGGCGACGGCTTCTTCTTCGCCCGGTTCCGCGCCCCCACCGCCTGAAGCCGGCGCCGTTCAACCGGGCTTAACAAAACCTGTGGTTGAAAATACTTCGATGAGCTAATCTGGCGGCAGATCAGGGGACGGCGGGCGGTGCGGGACGAATGCGAGGCGCAGGCAGATCCAAGGGGCGGCGCCTTCGCCGCAGCGGCCGGCGGGCTTCTCGCGGCGGCGGGGCTCGCCGCCGCCTGGACCGGGGCGACCGCCGCGCCGACGGGGGTCGCCGCCGCCGTGGGCGTCGTGGGCGCCTACGTCCTGTTGCGGCAGATCCGGCTGCGGCCGCGGCCCTCGGATGCGGCCGCGCCCTTCGCCACCTGCGCCGAGCCGGTCTTCGTCACCGACGGCGCCGGCCGCCCTGTCGCGCGCAATCCGGCCGCCCGGCGATTCTCCACCGCCAAGCCGTTCCTCGCCCCCTGGTCCGCGGACCCGGCCGCGAGTCTCTACCGCCTGCTGCGGGAGGCCGAGACCAACGGCGTCGCCGTGGAACCCGCGGTCGATCCGCGCCAGCGCATCGTCGTCATCTTTCATGGCCGCCGGCGGCTGCTCTGGCGCATCGAACAGGTCGCCCCGCCCGAGGCGGCCTTTTCCGCCACCGCCGCGCCCTGGCTCCGCATCGACCACGACGGCCAGGTGGAGGCGTCGAACGCCGCCTTCCAGGCGCTGGCGGTCCCGCCGCCCGGCCATGTGGACGCGGCCCTCGCCGATCCCCCGCTGCGCCCGGACGGGGTGCATGTGCTTGCGGGATCCGGCCAGGCGGTGCGCGCCGTGGTGCTGCCCGCCTCGGACGGCGCGCGCGAGGTGATCCTCGCGCCCCTCGGCGGAGCGGAGGTCTCGGGTCTGGTGCCCGAGCATTTCCTCGAGGAACTGCCGGTGGCGCTCGCGCGGCTCACCACCACCGGGGTGATCGCCTACGCCAACAAGGCCGCGCGCGGGTTGCTCGGCGCCCGGGCGGAGCCCGGCGCGAACATCGCCGACCTGATCGAGGGCCTCGGCCGCCCCATCGCCGAACGGCTCGCCGACACCGCCCGGGGTCGCGCCCTCGGCCGGTCGGAGGTGGCCCGGGGCCTGGCGGAGGGGCAGGAGATCTTCCTCCAGGTCGCTTTCACCCGCACCATCCTCGACGGCCAGCCCTCGCTGCTCGCGGTGCTCTCCGACGCCACGGAGCTCAAGACGCTGGAGGCCCAGTTCGTCCAGTCCCAGAAGATGCAGGCCGTGGGCCAGCTCGCCGGGGGCGTGGCGCACGACTTCAACAACCTGCTGACCGCCATCAACGGGCACTGCGATCTGCTGCTCATGCGCCACGACGTGGCGGACGTGGAGCATGGCGACCTGATGCAGATCCGCCAGAACGCCAACCGGGCGGCGGCGCTGGTGCGCCAGCTCCTGGCCTTCTCCCGCAAGCAGACCCTGCGGCCCACAGTCATCAACCTCCAGGACACGCTCTCCGAGCTGACCCATCTGCTGAACCGCCTGCTCACCGACAAGGTGACGCTGCGCATCTCCCACGGCCCCGACCTCTGGCCGGTGCGCGTGGACGAGCGGCAGATCGAGCAGGTCATCATGAACCTGGTGGTGAACGCCCGCGACGCCATGCCGAGGGGCGGCGAGGTCCGCATCACCACCCGCAACCTGCGGCTGGAGCAGGATTTCACCCGCGACCGCGCCGTGGTCCTGCCCGGGGACTACGTGGTGGTCGAGGTGGCCGACAGCGGCACCGGCATCCCCGAGGGAAAGCTCAACAAGATCTTCGAGCCCTTCTACACCACGAAACAGGTGGGCGAGGGCACCGGCCTCGGCCTCTCCACCGCCTACGGCATCATCAAGCAGACCGGCGGCTTCATCTTCGCCGACAGCCCGCCGGGCCAGGGGGCGACCTTCACGCTCTACCTGCCCGCCCATGACCGCACCGAAGCCGCCCCGGCGCCGGAGCCCGAGGCGCGTCGGCCCCGCGACCTGACCGGCCGGGGCCTGGTGCTGCTGGTGGAGGACGAGGATCCGGTGCGCTCCTTCGCCGCCCGGGCGCTGCGCCTGCGCGGCTACACGGTGGTCGAGGCCGCCTCGGGCGAGCAGGCGCTGGAGATCCTCGCCGATCCCGACCTGCACGTGGACATCATGCTCTCCGACGTGATCATGCCCGGGCTCGACGGCCCCGCCTGGGTGCGCGAGGCCAAGGTCGCGCGGCCCGACGCCAAGGTGATCTTCATGTCGGGCTACGCCGAGGACGCCTTCGTGGACGGCGACAGCGGCGTGCCGGGCTCGGGCTTCCTGCCCAAGCCCTTCACCCTCGCGGAACTCACCCAGAAGGTGAAGGATCACCTGGAGAGCTGACCAGCGCCTCGCGCAGAACCTCGGCGCTGCTGTGGGCCGGGTCGCGCGCGGCGAAGACCAGCGTCACCAGTCCCAGCCGCGCCGAATCGCGCAGCGCGGTCATCGCTTCGGGCATAGCCGCCAGCTCCGCCCGATACCGGCGGCGGAACTCCTCCCACCGCGCCGGGTCGTGGCCGTACCAGCGGCGCAGCTCGGCCGAGGGCGCAAGGTCCTTGCGCCATTCCGCCGCCAGGGCCGCCTTGGTCATCCCCCGCGGCCACAACCGCTCGACCAGCACCCGCCGCCCGTCCTCCGGCCGCGCCGGCTCATAGGCGCGCCGCAGGGCGACCTGGGGGGCGAGCTCATGGAGCTGGCAGGGCGGCGAGGCCGGGGGCCGGGCATCGTTCATGGCGTTCTCCCGGCCTCGAGTATTCCCCATGCGCCCCCCCCGCCGCAAACCCCGGACTTGCCGCAGCGGCAAGGCCGAGCGTAGCTTGCGGCGGTCAAGGCGACGAGGCAGCGATGCACCCTTTAGGAACTCGACCCGTACGCGAGGTTTGCCGGCCGCGACCGGCCCGGCGCGCCTTGGCGCCTGGACCTCTGCCGCCGCTTACGAAAGCTATATCGGCCGCTGGAGCCGGCGGATCCCGGCGCTTTTCCTCGACTGGCTAAAGGCGCCCACGCATCGCGACTGGCTGGGGATCGGCTGTGGAACAGGCGCGCTGAACGCGGCGATCCTCGACCGCGCTGCGCCGCGCAGTCTGCTGGCGCTGGAGCGCTCGCCGAAATTTCTCGCGGCGGCGCGAACGAGCCTGACCGATCCGCGCACGAGCCTCTATGGCGCGCCCGCGCCCGACCTGCCGGCGGCGAGCCGCGACCTGGCGGTCTGCGGGCTGGTGCTGAATTTCCTGCCCGATCCGCTCGCGGGCCTTGCGCGACCTGCGCCGGATCCTGCGGCCGAACGGGACCTTGGCCTTCTACGTCTGGGATTATCCGGGCGGCGGGCTCGGCTTCCTGCGCGCCTTCTGGTCCGAAGCAACGTCGCTCGATCCGGCCGCCGCCGCGCTCGCCGAGGATCGCCGCTTTTCCGATTGCACCGCCGCTAGGCTGGCGAATCTCGCGCGTCGGGCCGGCCTCGCGGAAGTCGTCTGCGCTGGGATTGAGATTCCGACGGTCTTCGCCGACTTCGAGGACTACTGGCGGTCCCTCGTTCGGGGGGACGTCGCCCCGGCCTATTGCGCGGCGCTCGCCCCCGCCGCACGCACGTGGCTGGAGGTGCGACTGCGCGACCGGCTGGGCCCGGGGCCGATCGATCTCATCGCGCGCGTCCGGGCGGTGCGCGACCAAGCCTGACGCCCTTCACTCTTTCTCAAGATTCCTTGAGCAAGGATTGCTGCGGGACTCAATTTCCTTGCAATGTTCCGGTTTCGCCCCCATGTTTCCAGACATGAACACAGCATGAACATTCCCTCCGATTGCCGTGATCCGACAACTGTGGAATAAGAGGCGCACATGAACTCTCCCGTGGTGGATTTTTCCGAAAGACGCGGCATGGACAAGCAGAAGGCGCTGGAATCGGCCCTCGCGCAGATCGAGCGCAGCTTCGGCAAGGGCTCGATCATGCGGCTGGGCCAGACCCCGGCGCTCGACATCGAGGCGATCTCGACCGGCTCCATCGGCCTCGACATCGCGCTCGGCATCGGCGGCCTGCCCAAGGGCCGGATCATCGAGATCTACGGGCCGGAAAGCTCCGGCAAGACCACGCTGGCGCTGCACGTCATCGCCGAGGAACAGGCCAAAGGCGGCGTCTGCGCCTTCGTCGACGCCGAGCACGCCCTCGACCCCGCCTATGCGAAAAAGGTCGGGGTCAACATCGACGAGCTGCTGATCTCCCAGCCCGACGCGGGCGAGCAGGCGCTCGAGATCACCGAGACGCTGGTGCGCTCCGGCGCGGTCTCGGTGGTCGTGGTCGATTCGGTCGCCGCCCTCACCCCGAAGTCCGAGCTCGAGGGCGAGATGGGCGACGCCCAGGTGGGCGCCCAGGCCCGGCTCATGTCCCAGGCCATGCGCAAGCTGACCGCCTCGATCAGCCGGTCGAACTGCATGGTGATCTTCATCAACCAGATTCGCATGAAGATCGGCGTGATGTTCGGCTCGCCCGAGACGACCTCGGGCGGCAACGCGCTCAAGTTCTACGCCTCCGTGCGGCTCGACATCCGCCGCATCGGCTCGATCAAGGACCGGGACGAGGTCGTGGGCAACTCCACCCGCGTCAAGGTGGTCAAGAACAAGGTCGCGCCGCCCTTCAAGCAGGTCGAGTTCGACATCATGTACGGCGAGGGCATCTCCAAGCGCGGCGAGCTGATCGACCTCGGCGTCAAGGCCGGCGTGGTGGAGAAATCCGGCGCCTGGTATTCCTTCGCCGACCAGCGCATCGGCCAGGGGCGCGAGAACGCCAAGAACTTCCTCAAGGAAAACCCCGACATCGCCTGGGCCATCGAGGACAAGATCCGGGCCGCCCACGGCCTCGACTTCGCCATGTCGGTCGAGGAATCGGACGCGGTTGAGGAATGACCGCCGTCGGCGGGGCGTCGTTGCGCCCCGCCGTGGACAGGCCCGCCTTGGAAGGCTAACAGGTTGGACCCGGCCGCGCGCGGGCTCGCCCGCTCGATTCGGCCTGCCCTCGTGCGCGACGTGTGACCCATGGCCAGCCTGAACGACATCCGCTCGACCTATCTCGACTTCTTCGAGAAGAACGACCACCGGCGGGTGGAGAGTTCTCCCCTGGTGCCCCGCAACGACCCCACGTTGATGTTCACGAACTCGGGCATGGTCCAGTTCAAGAACCTCTTCACCGGGGCGGAACATCGCGACTACGTGCGCGCCACCACCAGCCAGAAATGCGTGCGCGCCGGCGGCAAGCACAACGACCTCGACAACGTGGGCTACACCGCGCGGCACCACACTTTCTTCGAGATGCTGGGGAACTTCTCCTTTGGCGACTACTTCAAGGAACAGGCCATCCCCTATGCTTGGGAGCTGCTGACCAAGGGCTTCGGCCTGCCCAAGGAAAAGTTGCTGGTCACGGTTTACCACGACGACGAGCAGGCGGCGGATCTGTGGAAGAAGGTCGCGGGCCTCGGCGACGACCGGATCATCCGCATCGCCACCTCGGACAATTTCTGGATGATGGGTCCGACCGGCCCCTGCGGCCCCTGCTCGGAGATCTTCTACGACCACGGGCCCTCGATCCCCGGCGGCCCTCCGGGCAGCCCGGACGAGGACGGCGACCGGTTCATCGAGATCTGGAACCTGGTCTTCATGCAGTACGAACAGCATGAAGACGGCTCCCGCACGCCCCTGCCCCGGCCCTCCATCGACACCGGCATGGGGCTGGAGCGGGTCGGCGCGGTCCTCCAAGGCAAGCACGACAACTACGACACCGACCTGATGCGGGCTCTGATCGAGGCGGCCGCCCACGCCACCAACGCCGACCCCGACGGCGCCGGCAAGGTCCATTGCCGGGTGATCGCCGACCACCTGCGCTCGACCTCCTTCCTGATCGCCGACGGAGTGCTGCCCTCCAACGAGGGCCGCGGCTACGTGCTGCGCCGAATCATGCGGCGGGCGATGCGCCACGCCCACCTGCTCGGCGCCCAGGACCCTGTGATGTGGCGGCTCGTCCCCGCCCTCGTCACCCAGATGGGCCAGGCCTTTCCCGAGCTGGTGCGCGCCCGCGCCCTGATCGAGGAGACGCTCCAGAGCGAGGAGACGCGCTTCAAGACCACCCTCGACCGCGGCCTGCGCCTGCTCGACGACGAGCTCGACCGCCTCCCCGAGGGCGGACCCCTGCCCGGCGAGACCGCCTTCCGCCTCTACGACACCTACGGCTTTCCCCTCGATCTCACCCAGGACGCCCTGCGCGAAAAGGGCCGGACGGTGGACGTCTCGGGCTTCGAGACCGCCATGGCGGAACAGAAGAAGCGCGCCCGCGCCGCCTGGGCCGGCTCCGGCGAGGCGGCGGAGGACGGCCTGTGGCTGACCCTCGCCGAACGCTTCGGCGCGACGGAATTCCTCGGCTACGACACCGAATCGGCGGAAGGCCAGATCATCGCCATCCTGCGCGGCGGGCAGGAGGTCGATGCGGCGGAGGCAGGCGAGACCGTCCAGCTCGTCCTGAACCAGACGCCCTTCTACGCCGAATCCGGCGGCCAGACCGGCGACGCCGGGACCTTGCGCACCGACTCCGGCAAGGCCGACATCACCGACACCCGGAAACGCGCCGGGCTCTTCGTCCATGAGGCGAAGGTCGCCGAGGGTCGCCTGACCCGCGGCGCGGGGGCGGAACTGGCGGTGGACCATGACCGGCGCGGCGCGATCCGCGGCAACCACTCCGCCACCCACCTCCTGCACGAGGCGCTGCGCCGGCGGCTGGGAGATCACGTCGCCCAGCGGGGCAGCCTCGTCGCGCCCGACCGGCTGCGCTTCGATTTCACCCATCCCGCCGCCATGACCGCCGAGGACATCGCCACGGTCGAGGCCGAGGTGAACGCCTACGTCCGGCAGAACACGCCCGTGGAAACCCGGATCATGACCCCGGACGACGCGGAGGGCCTGGGCGCGCGGGCGCTCTTCGGCGAGAAATATGGCGAGGAGGTGCGCGTGGTCGCCATGGGCACCCGTCCGGGCAGCGGCATGGGCCCCCGGGGCGAGACCTATTCGCTGGAGCTCTGTGGCGGCACCCATGTGGCGCGCACCGGCGACATCGGCGCGTTCAAGCTGGTCTCCGAGGCGGCCTCCTCCTCCGGCGTGCGCCGGGTCGAGGCGCTGACCGGCCAGGCGGCCTTCGCCCATGTGGCGGCGGAGGAAGCCGCGCTGTCCGAGATCGCCGGCCTGCTGCGCGCCCGGCCAGAGGAACTCGCCGACCGCGTCCGCTCCCTGCTCGACGAACGCAAGGCCCTGACCGGAGAGGTCGCGGACCTGCGCCGCAAGCTCGCCCTCGCCGGACCCGCGGCGGCGGAGGCCGGCCCCGAGACGGTCAAGGGCGTGCCCTTCCTCGCCCAGAGCCTGAGCGGCGTCTCGGGCAAGGATCTGCGCGGCCTGATCGACGAGCACAAGTCCCGGCTGAAGTCCGGCGTGGTGCTGCTGGTGGCCGACACCGGCGACAAGGCGGCGGTCGCCGCCGGCGTGACCCCCGATCTGACCGGCCGCATCTCGGCGGTGGATCTGGTGCGGGTCGCGGCCGAGGCCATGGGCGGCAAGGGCGGCGGCGGCCGTCCCGACATGGCCCAGGCCGGCGGCGCCGACCCGAGCCGCGCCCCCGAGGCCATCGCCGCCGCCCGCGCGCTGCTGGAAGCCTGAGCCGACAGGCCCGAAGGAGGAACCCCGATGCCCGCCTACTGGATCGCCCGGATCGACGTCTCCGACACGGAGTCCTATTCCCGCTACGCCGCCCTCGCCGGTCCGGCGATCAAGGCCTATGGCGGCGAATTCCTCGCCCGCGGCGGCGAGGCCCGCCAGATGGAAGGTCAGGGCCGGGCGCGCAACGTCGTGGTCCGCTTCCCCGACCTCGACGCCGCCGAGGCCTGCTATCGCTCCCCGGCCTATCAGGAGGCGCTGACCCACGCGCGCGGCGCCTCGGAGCGCGAGCTGGTGCTGGTCGAGGGGATCGCCTGATGGCCCGCCTGCGCTGGGGGATCCTCGGCGCGGCCAAGATCGCCCGGGAATGGGTCGCGCCGGCGATCCATGCCAGCGACCGGGGCGAGCTGGCCGCGGTGGCGAGCCTGACGCCCGGCAAGGCCGAGACCCTGGCCGCCCCCTATGGCGCCCGGACGCTGCACGACTATCAGGCGCTGCTCTCCGACCCCGGCGTCGACGCGATCTACATCCCCCTGCCGAACAGCGAGCATGTGGCCTGGACCGCGCGCTGCCTGGAGGCCGGCAAGCATGTGCTCTGCGAAAAGCCGATCGCGCTCCGCGCCGCCGAGATCGACGGGCTGATCGCCGCCCGCGACCGCGCGGGCAGGCTGGCGGCCGAGGCCTTCATGGTGACCCACCACCCCCAGTGGTCCCGCGCGCGGGAGCTGGTGCAGGACGGCGCCATCGGCCGGCTGCGCGCGGTGCAGGGGGCCTTCAGCTTCGACAACCGCGATCCCGGCAACATCCGCAACCGGCCCGAGGTCGGCGGCGGGGCGCTGCGCGACATCGGCGTCTATCCGGTGGTGACCACCCGCTTCGTCACCGGGGCGGAGCCCGTCGCGGCCGGAGCCGAGATCGACTGGCAGGACGGCGTCGACGCCAGCGCCTGGGCACGGCTGGATTTTCCGGAGTTCCGGCTGGACTTCTACGTCTCCATGCGCCTCGCGCCGCGGCAGGTCATGACCTTTCACGGCGACAAGGGCTGGATCTCCCTCGCCGCGCCCTTCAACGCCGGGGCCTATGGCGACGCCACGGTGGAGCTGCGCCGCGACGCCGGCCTGGTCGAGATCGCCCGCTTCCCCCGCGCGGACCAGTACAAGTCCCAGATCGACGCCTTCAACGCCAGCGCCCTCGACGGCGTCCCCTACCCCTGCCCGCTGGAGTTCTCGCGCGGGAACCAGGCGGCGATCGACCTGATCTATGCGGCGGAGGCGCGGGGGCGTGGCTGATTAGCCTCGCCGAAACGCCTCGCAGCGTTAGATCCCCCGAGGCAGGTTGCCGAATCCCCGGCCCAGGCCTATGGCCGGCGCCGGGGACATGGGTTTTGCGAGGGGGTGCGGAATGGCACGGTGGAGTTCGATTGCGCTGCTCATGGCGGCCTTGGCCGCGGCGGGCTGCACGCCCACGGATCTGACCAGCGCGCTCTCGCCCGAAGAGGCCCCCAAGGTGGCGCAGGCCGCCGATCCCACCGTCTACGCCTCGCGGATGGACGGCGACCGGATGCTGCCCGCGATCGACGCCGCCAAGTTCGACCCGGCCTTCCTGCGCAGCCGCGTCCCCTACGAGACGACCGAGGCCCCCGGGACCGTCGTCATCGACACCGCCCGGCGCCAGCTCTTCTTCGTCGAGCCGGACGGCTGGGCCACCCGCTACGGCGTCGCCATCGGCAAGGAGGGCTTCGGCTGGACCGGCCAAGGCACGATCGAGCGCAACGCCCGCTGGCCCGGCTGGACCCCCCCGCCCGAGATGATCGCGCGCAATCCCTCGCTGGCGAAATGGAAGGGCGGGATGCCCGGCGGCCTCGACAACCCGCTGGGCGCGCGGGCGCTCTATATCTACTTCAACGGCGCCGATTCCGGCTTTCGCATCCACGGCACCAACGAGCCGTTCAGCATCGGGCGCTCGGCCTCCTCGGGCTGCTTCCGCATGCTGAACCAGGACGTGATCGACCTCTACGACCGGGTGGCCAAGGGCGCGAAGGTGGTGGTGATCTGACCCGCCGGGCGTGCTAGGGCTCGGGCGAGCCTGTGAGGAGTTCGCCCGTGACCGCCGCCGCCGACCTGACCGCCTATCTCGGCCGCCTCTCCGCGCTGGAGCGGGTGGCGGGCCTGCTCAACTGGGACCAGGAAACGCAGATGCCGCCCCGCGGCGCCGCCCAACGGGGGGCGGAGGCGGGCGCGGTGGCGGTGGCCATCCACGAACTCGCTTCCTCGCCCCGCTTGGCCGAGCTCTGCGACGCGGCGGAGGGCGCGGCCGATCCGGCGACCGCGACGAACGTCCACGAGGCCCGGCGCATCTATGGCCGGGCCACCCGCATTCCCGCCGCGCTGGCCGCGGAGATCGCCTCGGTCACCTCCCAGGCCCAGGGCGTCTGGGCCCAGGCCCGGGCGGCGAAGGACTTCGCGGCCTTCGCCCCCACCTTCGCCCATGTGGTCAAGCTCAAGCGCGAGGAGGCCGCCTGCCTCGCCCAGCCGGGCCAGTCGCCCTACGACGCGCTGATCGACGATTTCGAGCCGGGCATGACCGCGGAGGCGCTGGCCGGGATGTTCGCCGCCCTGCGCCCCGGCCTCGTCTCCCTGCGCGCCCGGATCGCCGAGAAGGCCCGGCCCGTCCCCCAGCCCGCCGGGGTCTTCGCCCAGGAGGCGCAGCTCGCGCTCTCCCGGCGGATCGGCGCGGCGCTGGGATACGACTGGGAGGCGGGGCGGATCGACCTCGCCGTGCATCCCTTCTGCTCCGGCCGGCTCGACGACGTGCGGATCACCACCCGCATCGACGCCGCCGACCCGCTCGGCAACATCTATTCCACCATCCATGAACTCGGCCACGCGCTCTACGAGCAGGGCCTCGCCCCGGATCTCGCCCTGACGCCCGCCGGGTCGGCGGCCTCGATGGGGGTGCACGAGAGCCAGTCGCGGCTCTACGAGAACCAGATCGGCCGCAGCCGGGCCTTCGCCCGGTGGCTGCATCCCCGGCTGGTCGAGGCCTTCGGCGACGTCGGCCTCCCGACCGCGGAGGACCTCTACCGGGCCAACAACGCGGTGGCGACCGGCTTCATCCGCACCGAGGCGGACGAGGTGCACTACAACCTCCACGTCATGCTGCGCTTCGAGCTGGAGCGGGCGCTGATCTCCGGCGCGCTGGAGATCGCCGACCTGGAGGCGGCCTGGAACGCCCGTTTCCTCGAGGATTTCGGCGTGGCGGTGCCCGACGCCGCCCTTGGCGTCCTGCAGGACGTGCATTGGCCGGTGGGGCTTTTCGGCTACTTCCCCACCTACACGCTCGGCAACGTCTATGCGGCGACGCTGGACGCGGCGATCCGCGCCGACATCCCCGATCTCGACGCCCAGGTCGCGGCGGGGGACTTCGCCCCCCTGCTCGCCTGGCTCAGGCCGCGGGTGCATCGCCGGGGCAAGCTCGCCGCGCCCGAGGCGATCATCGCCGAAGCGGCCGGGCGCAAGCCCGAACCCGCCATCCTGCTCGCCGCGCTGGAGCGGAAATACGGCGAGCTCTACGACCTGTGACCGGGGCGCCCGGGGGCCGGCGCCCCCGGGTCAGGCTTCCGTTCAGGCCTCCATCGCCTCCAGCTCGTCGATCATGCTGGCGATGAGCGACAGGCCCTTGTCCCAGAAGGCGGGATCGGAGGCGTCGAGGCCGAAGGGCGCGAGCAACGCCCTGTGGTGCTGCGACCCGCCTGCCTCCAGCAGCGCGAAATACTTGTCGGCGAAGGCCGGGTCCCCTTCGCGGTAGACCGCATAGAGCGCGTTCACCAGCCCGTCGCCGAAGGCGTAGGCGTAGACGTAGAACGGCGAATGGATGAAATGCGGGATATAGGACCAGAAGGTCTCGTATCCCGGCATGAACTCGAAGACCGGCCCCAGGCTTTCGCCCTGGACCGACATCCAGATGGCGTTGATGTCGTCGGGCGTCAGCTCGCCCTTCGCGCGGGCGGCGTGCAGCTTGCACTCGAAATCATAGAAGGCGATCTGGCGCACGACCGTGTTGATCATGTCCTCGACCTTGCCGGCCAGCAGGATCTTGCGGGCGGCCTTGTCGGGGGCGGCGGCCAGCAGGGCCTGGAAGGTCAGCATCTCGCCGAAGACGCTGGCCGTCTCCGCCAGGGTCAGCGGCGTGTCGGACAGAAGCTCGCCCTGCTTCGCCGCCAGCACCTGGTGGACGCCGTGCCCCAGCTCATGGGCGAGGGTCATCACGTCGCGCTGCTTGCCGAGGTAGTTCAGGAGCACATAGGGGTGCACGTCCGTCACGGTGGGATGGGCGAAGGCGCCGGGGGCCTTGCCCGGCTTCACGCCCGCGTCGATCCAGCCCTTCTCGAAGAAGGGCGCGGCGATCTCCGCCATGCGCGGGTCGAAGCCGCCATAGGCGCCGAGGACGGTGGCGCGCGCCTCGTCCCAGGGGATCCGCCGGTCCTCGTCCCGGGGCAGGGGCGCGTTGCGGTCCCAGACCTGGAGCTTGTCGAGCCCCAGCCATTTCGCCTTCAGCGCGTAATAGCGGTGCGACAGCCGGGGATAGGCCGCGACCACCGCGTCGCGCAGGGCCTCGACCACCTCGGGCTCCACGTCGTTGGCGAGGTGCCGGCCGGTCTGGGGCGTCGGCATCTTGCGCCAGCGGTCCTCGACCTCCTTCTCCTTGGCGAGGGTGTTGGTGATCCGGGCGAAGAGCTTGGCCTTTTCGCCGAAGACCGCGGCCAGCGCCTCGGCCGCCGCCTGCCGCTTGGAGCGGTCCTGTTCGGAGAGCAGGTTCAGCGTCGCCTCGAGGCCCAGGGTCTCGCCGTCGATCTCGAACTCCAGCCCCGCCATGGTCTCGTCGAAGAGCCGGTTCCAGGCGGCGGCCCCCACCACCGACTGGTCGTGGAGGAACTTCTCCAGCTCGTCGCTGAGCTGGTAGGGCTTCATCGCCCGGATGCGCTCCAGCACGCGGGCATAGCGCGCGAGCTCGGCGTTTTCGGCCAGCAGCGCATCGAGCCGCGCGTCGTCAAGCCGGTTCAACTCCAGGGTGAAGAACACCAGCGGCGTGGTCAGGTCGGTGACCCGGGCCTGCATGTCGCCGAAGAACTTGGCGCGGGCGGGATCGAGGGTGTTCTGGTAGTGCCTCAGCCCGGCATAGCTCATGATCCGGCCGGAGACGGCGTGGATGCGCTCCTGCCGCCGGATCGCGCCGAGCAGCCCCTCGGCGTCGAGATCGGCGAGCTTGCCCTCGTAGTCCCGGGCGAAGGTGGCGCATTCGGCCCCCAGCCAGTCGAGGTCGTGGGCGAGCTCGGGCGCGTCCTCGCCCGCATAGAGGTCGCTGAGGTCCCATTCGGGCAGCGTCCCCAGCCCGGCGTCGGCGGCGGGGTCGCGGAGATCGCGGATGGGCGTGCGGATGAGATCGGGCATGAAAGCCTCCGGCAAGGGTCGCCGGAGGCTAGGGCAGGGCCGCGGAGGTGTCGAGAGCCGACCCCTCGCGCAATCGTGTCAATCCCGGCCGATGGCGCGGTCGAGGCTGATCGGCCCGGGGCCGGCGAAGACGATGTAGAGGAACACGAAGCAGTAGAGGATCGCCGCGTCGCCGCCGTTCAGCACCGGAAAGAAGCTCTGCGGAGCATGGACCAGGAAATAGGCGAAGGCCATGGTCCCCGACATGACGAAGGCCGCCGCGCGGGAGAACAGGCCGATCGCCAGCAGGGCGCCGCCGACCAGCTCGATCACGCCCGCGATCCAGGGCATGGAAAAGGCCGCCGGCGACATTTCCGACGCGGGGAAATTCAGCAGCTTGGTGGTGCCATGCGCCATGAAGACCAGCGCCGCGACGATCCGCAGGACGCTCAGGAACACCGGCGCCCAGCCGCCGAGCTTATTTCCGACCATTTCACTCTCCTTGAAGGGACGGCGCAGCCCTAGCCGCCGCCCGAAGACGGGTCAAGCGACGCGGGCCGGCAAAGGCTCCCCTGCGAAATAGGCCACCAGGTTGTCCGCGGCCAGCAGCCCCATCGCTTCCCGCGTCTCGCGGGTCGCCGATCCGATATGGGGCAGCAGGGTGACGTTGGGCAGCGCGATCAGCTCGGCCGGGACCTTCGGCTCCTCGGCGAAGACGTCGAGGCCCGCTCCCGCCAGCCGCCCGTCGCGCAGGGCCGCGGCCAGCGCCGGCTCGTCCACCACGTCGCCCCGGGCGGTGTTCACCAGATAGGCCGTGGGCTTCATGAGGGCGATCCGCTCGGCCGAGATCGCCCCGCGATTGGCGCCGCCGCCGGGCAGGTGCAGCGACACCACGTCCGCCTCCTCCAGCACCGCCTCGATGCTGGGCCGCGCCTCCGCCGGAAAGTCGAACGGCCCCTGGGGCGAGTGGTTATAGTAGATCGCCTTCATCCCGAACCCCAGGACAGCCCGCCGGGCCAGCGCCTGCCCGATGCGGCCCATGCCGATCACGCCGAGCGTCTTGCCCTGGATCGACATGCCGAGCCCCCCGGTCGGCGCGAAGCCCGCCCAGTCGCCCCGGCGCAGCGCCATCTCCATCTCGGACATGCGCCGGGTCGCGGTCAGGATCAGCGCCATGGCGAGGTCCGCGGTGGCGTCGGTCAGCACGTCCGGGGTGTTGGTCACCACGACGCCCCGGGCCTTCGCCGCCTCGAGGTCGATGTTGTTCACCCCGACCCCGAAGTTCGCGAGGATCTTCGCCCGCCGCGCCCCGCCCGCGTCCAGCGCCTCGGCGTCGACCCGGTCGGTGATCGCGACCAACACGCCGTCGCTCTCCTGGAACGCGCGGACGAGCCCCTCGCGCCCCAGCAGCCGGTCCTCCTGGTTGGCCACGATCTCGTGGCCGGCCGCCGCCAGCCGGTCGAGCACCGGCTCGGGCATCCTGCGGGTGATGGTGATGCGCGCCATGAAAGCCTCCTCAGCAGAGCCGGGCGCCGAGCGGCGCCTCGCGATCCGGGGCCGCCAGCACGATCGCCCCCTCGGCGTCGGCGAAGCCCAGCACCAACACCTCAGAGCGCACCGGCCCGATCTGGCGCGGAGGAAAGTTCACCACCCCCATCACCAGACGCCCCACCAGGGAGTCGGGGTCGTAATGCACGGTGATCTGGGCGGAGGAGCGGCGCTCGCCGATCTCGGGCCCGAAGTCGATCCAGAGCTTGAACGCCGGCTTGCGCGCCTCGGGAAACGGCTCGGCGCGAATCACCCGGCCGACCCGGATGTCCACCTTGAGAAAGTCGTCGAAGCTGATCTGGTCCATGGGCGCCCTCGCGGTTCCGGGCAAAAAGAAACCGCCCGCCCGGCGAGGGCAAGCGGTTTCCTGGAGACCGAAGGGGAATGACCCCCGCGCGATCAGCCCTTGGAGGTCGCCTTGACCGCGATGTCGCGCAGCTCGGCCAGCGAGGCCTGGATGCGGGCGGACACGATCTCGTAGGCGTCGGCGTTCGCCTTCTGGGCGGCCTCGGCCAGCGCCTGCATGTTGGCGATCGCCTTCTCGAAGGCGGCCTTGGCGACTTCGCCCTGGGCCTTCGCGGCGTCGGCGTCGAGCTTGCCCTCGAAGCCCTTCAGAGCCTTCTGGGCCTCGCCCATGGTCTCTTCGAAGATCGCCATCTGCTTCTTGAACAGATCCTGGTACCCGGCCGCCGCCGCCTTGTTCGCGGCCACCAGAGCGTCCATGTTCTTGGACTGGGTCGCCATCAGCGCCTCGGGGTCGAAGCCTGGGACCTTGAGGTTGGCGAACTGCTTGGTGAAGTCGTTCTGCTTGAAGAAGTCGGTGAACTTCTCGACATCGAACGAGAACGTCTTGGGGTCGAACATCGGGTGTCTCCTGCGGTTGATTGTCTCGATTTCCGGCGAACATGACGCGCTGCAGCATGAGAGTCAAGAGCTATGTTGCACTGCAACAAAACCATGACGCGCCTGCGTCAGCCCGCCAGCGCGCGGCCTCGCGCGGCCGCTGCGGACACCGCCCGGCGCATCAGCCCGGGCAGTCCCGTCTCCTCCTCCATCAGCACGGCGAGCGCGGCGGCGGTGGTGCCGCCGGGGCTCGTCACATTCACCCGCAGCTGGGCGGGATCCTCGGCCGCCGCGCCCGCCAGGCGCCCCGCGCCCTCCACGGTCGCCTTGGCCAGCGCCATCGCCAGATCGGGGGAAAGCCCTTCGGCCACTCCCGCCGCGGCGAGCGTCTCGATCATCAGGAAGACATAGGCCGGGCCTGAGCCGGAGACGGCCGTCACCGCGTCCATCTGGGCTTCCTCCGCCAGGCGGACGGTGCGGCCGACGGCGCCCATCAGCGCCTCCGCCAGGGCCATGTCGGCCTCCGAGGCCGCGGCGTTGCCCGCCAGCGCGGAAATCCCCTGGCCGATGGCGGCGGGGGTGTTGGGCATGGCCCGCACGATCGGCGTCCCCTTGCCCAGCGCCGCCTCGAAGGCGCGGATCGGCGTGCCGGCGGCGATGGACAGGAACAGCGTCCCCCCGCCCCCCAGCGCGGCGAGCCGGGGCAGGGCGTCGCCCATCATCTGCGGCTTCACGGCGAGGACGGCGATGGCGGGATCGGGCGGGATCTCGGCGTTGAGGCGCAGGCCCTCGGCCTCCAGGCCGCGCAGCCGGTCCGACGGGCTCGGCTCCAGGACCATCACGGCGGCGGCGGGCAGGCCGCCCGCCAGCCAGCCCTCCAGCAGGGCCGACCCCATCTTGCCGCAGCCGAGCAGCACGAGGCCGCGCTCGGCGATCGGGGCGAACGTCATGAAAACCCCCTCCCGGCCCCGCCGGGAGGGGGCCGTCTCGTCAGGCTCGACCGTAGGCCTCGGACATCGCGATGCCAAGCGCCTTCTCCGGCGCCTCGTTGCCGTAGGCCACGAGCTGGAAGGCCGGATAGAACCGTTCGCAGGCCATCACCGCGTTGCGCAGCATGTCCTGGATCTGCTCCGGCGTCGCCTGGGCGCCCCCGGCGAGGTTCAGGCTGTAGCGGTACACGAGCAGCTTCTGCTCCGGCCAGTGGACGAAGGCGCCCGTCCAGCACTTGTCGTTGGCCAGCGCCATGAGCTTGTGGAAGGCCGCCATGCGCTTCGATCCCGGCGCCATCTCGAAGGCGCAGATCAGGCGCAAGGTCTCCTCGCGCCCGGAAAAGGCGAGGGTGACCGAATAGGTCCCCCAGGCGCCCTCGATGGCCATGGCGATCTGATCGTCGGCGATCCGGTCGAAATCCCAGTCCCGCTCTTCGGCAAGCGATTCCACGATGTCGATGGGATGCAGATCCTCGGTGTTGAAGTCACGCTCGACAATAGCCATGCCCGACGCCTCTGCTGACAGCTCCCGGCGGGGCAGAACCCCGCACGGGGGCTTGAGGTTAACAACAGGTCTCCGAACAGGTCCGGGGACCTACCAAATATGGTGGAAGTTCCCCAACAACCTGTAAAGACAAATTTTGTGACGGTTCACGGACGGCGCGACGATCCGCGCGCGATGCGCCTTTTCGATCCGTTTGCCGGGTTTCTGGGCGCCGGGGAGGGTTTTCCCGACGCCGCGCGCGCTTCGGCCTTGCGGCGACGCGGCCTTTCGGAGGAAGCTTCGCGCCGCGTCCGGCGCGCGGGGGGATCACCCCGCGACCGGCCCACCCGCTTCCGAACCGCGCGCCTCCAGGGCGTCGAGGCGCGCCTTCAGCGCCTCGTTCTCCTCGCGCGCCTTCGCGGCCATCTCGCGCACGGCCTCGAACTCCTCGCGGGTGACGAAGTTGCGGTCGGCGAGCCAGCGGTCGACCAGCCCCTTCATCGCCGTCTCGGCCTCGGTCCGGGCGCCCTGGGCCACCCCCATGGCGTTGGTCATCAACTGCGAAAGGTCGTCGAAAATCTTGCTGCGAGTCTGCATCCCTGCCTCCCTTGGGCTTCCCGAGGGATATGGTCGGCCCGGGGCCGGATGCCAAGACGTCAGCGCGCGATCACCAGGGGGATGATCTGGTCCTGGAAGAATCGCACCAGGGTCTGGCCGGAAAAGCTCATGGTGATCCAGAACACCACCAGGATCGCCCCGAGCTTCGGGACGAAGGTCAGCGTCATCTCCTGCACCGAGGTCAACGCCTGCACCAGGCCGATGGCGAGGCCCACGACCAGAGCCACCGCGAGGATCGGCGTCGAGACGACCAGCGCCACCCAGAGGGCCTGGCGCAGGATGTCGAGAACCTGGGTCTCGGCCATGGCGCCGGCCCGCCCTCAGACCGGCATCCGCAGGATTTCCTGATAGGCCTCGACCACCTTGTCGCGCACCGCCGTCGCCGTCTGCAGCGCGAGCTCGGTCGCGGCCAGGGCCTCGACCACCGCCTGGGGGTCGGCCCGGCCGACGAGGCCCGCCTTCACCGTCGCCTCGCCCTCGCGCATCGTGGCGAGGAAATCCCGCGCCGTGGCGGCGAAGGCCTCGCCCGGGCCGCGCTCCGCCGGCTCGGGCTGGGCGGCGGCGCGGGTCAGGCCGTAGACCTGCGCGGCGAGGGTCGATCTGATGTCCATGGCGGCTCCTATCGCCGGATGAGATCGAGCAGGGAGCCGGTCATCTGCCGGGCCTGGTCGAACATGCGCAGGTTGGCCTCGTAGCTGCGGTTCGCCTCGCGCGCGTCGGCGATCTCGACCACGAGATTGACGTTCGACCCCTCCACATAGCCGTCGGGGCCGGCGAGCGGATGGGTCGGGTCATAGCTTCGCTCCGCCTTGGCCTGGTCGAGCTGGACCGGACCCGTGCGCACCACCCGGGCGTCGTCCTGGGCGTGGACCTGCTCGAAGGACACGAGCTTGCGCTGGTATCCCGGGGTGTCGACGTTGGCGATGTTCTCCGAGGACAGCCGCAGCCGGGCGGACTGCGCCCGCATCCCGCTCGCGGCCGCCGACATGGTGCGGGCGAGCTCGTCCATCAGCGGCCCTTCCCGGCGCTCTCGCGCAGGATGTCCATGGTCTTGCGATAGACCCCGAGCGCCATCTCATGGCTGGTCCGCACCTCGGCCGCGCGCACCATCTGGTCCTCCAGCGCCACCGAGTTGCCGTTCGGGGTCTCGGCCCCCAGCGCCGCCGCCTCCCGCGGCTCGAACCGCGGCTGGTCGGGGCGGGCCATGTGCCCCGGCCGGGTGGCCCGGGGCGCGAATCCCGTGGGCTCCGCCATCGCCTCGGCGAAGCCGGGGATGTCGCGGGCGCGGTACCCGGGCGTGTCGGCGTGGGCGATGTTCTCGGCGATGACCGACTGGCGCGCCGTCGAATGGGCGGCGAGTTCGCTCGCCAGGCGCAAGAGGCTGAGCTTCGGCTCCATCGGGCTTCTCCCGTGACATGTCTAACGCCGCCTTAACCTCGGGATGGTTGAGAAAGCGTAATCGCCGCATTTCCGAGGAGGGCGCCGCCGTGATCTCCGACTTCTCCGCGCTCCAGGGCGAGATCGCCCGCATCGCCAACCACCGCCGGGTCGGCCGGGTGGTCTCGCTCTCCCCCGCGGCGCTCGAGGTGGCGGGGCTGACCCACCAGGCGCGCATCGGCGACCAGGTGGCGATCGACGCCCGCAACGGCCGGGCGCTGGGGGGCGAGATCGTCGCCATCGCCGAACGGGCGACCCGGGTGATGACCTACCAGCCGCTCGACGGCGCGGGGGTCGGCGACCGGGTGACGCTGCTCGGCGGGGCCGACGCCCATCCCTCGCCCGCCTGGGCGGGCCGCATCGTCGACGCCTTCGGCGCGCCCCTCGACGGCCGGCCGCTGAAATCCGGCGCCCTCGGCGCGCCCCTGCGCCGCGACCCGCCCCCCGCCGCCCTGCGCAAGTCCCTGGGCGGGCGGCTCGCCACCGGCCTGCGGGTCTTCGACACCATCCTGCCGCTCGCCCGCGGCCAGCGCATCGGCATCTTCGCCGGATCCGGCGTCGGCAAGTCCACCCTGCTCGCCGACCTCGCCCGGGGGATCGAGGCCGACATCGTCGTGCTCGGCCTGATCGGCGAGCGCGGCCGCGAGCTGCGCGAGTTCACCGAACACGTGCTCGGCCCCGAGGGCATGGCCCGCTCGGTCGTGATCGCCGCCACCTCCGACCAGGCCCCGCTGATCAAGCGCCGCGCCGCCTGGATGGCCATGGCCGCCGCCGAGGTCTTCCGCGACCAGGGCAAGCACGTGCTGCTGATGATCGACAGCCTCACCCGCTTCGCCGAGGCCCACCGGGAAATCGCGCTCACCGCCGGCGAACAGCCCAGCTTGCGCGCCTACCCCCCCTCCACCGCCAACCTCATCGCCGCGCTCTGCGAACGGGCCGGCCCCGGGCCGACGGGCAAGGGCGACATCACCGCGGTCTTCAGCGTGCTGGTGGCGGGCTCGGACATGGACGAACCGGTGGCCGACATCACCCGCGGCGTGCTCGACGGCCACGTGGTGCTCGACCGCGGCATCGCGGAACGCGGCCGCTTCCCCGCGGTGGACGTGCGCCGCTCGGTATCCCGCAGCCTGCCGGGAATCGCGACGGCCGAGGAGAACGCCCGGCTCGCCCGCCTGCGCCGCATCCTCACCGCCTACGAGAACGCCGCGCTGATGATCCAGACCGGGCTCTACGTCCCCGGATCCGACCCGGGCATCGACGAGGCGATGCGCCTATGGCCCGAGCTCGACGCCTTCTTCACGGAGCGCGCGCCCGACGGCGTCGCGGCGAGTTTCGGCCGGCTCGCCGAAGTATTGGCCTGATCGGCCCGCCACGCCTTTTCCCCGGGCGGTTCCCGACCCATAACCTGTCGGGGGAAACGGGGGAGACAGGCCATGGGCGCGACGCAGGAATTCGGACGCGGCCTGCGCAGCCTCATCCGGCTGGCGGGGATGCCGGTGCGGCGGGCCCGCGACCGGGGCGGGATCGCGATCCAGGCCTATCGCGGCTACGGCTCGACCGAGACCGCCTTCGTCATCGGCCGCGTCTTCCGCCAGGGCAGCGCCACCCCCGCCCAGGGGCCGACCGACGTCCGCCGCCAGCTGCGCGACATGCGCCGCCGCCTGCTGCGCCGGCCGGTGCGCGACGCCCAGGTCCGCGGCCTGCTGCTCGGCGCGGAGGTCACGGCGGTGACCGACCGCGACGGCTATTTCCGCCTGCACTGGCGGCTCGACGCCCCGCCGCCGCCCAGCCCCTGGGTCGAGGCGACGCTGACCCTCGACGGCCCCCAGCCCCTCACCGCCCGGGCCGAGGTCTACATCGCCCCGCCCACCGCCCGCTTCGCCGTGATCTCGGACATCGACGACACGGTGATGCGCACCGGCGTCGCCAACAAGCTCGTCACCGCCTGGCGGCTCTTCGTCGAGGACGCCGAGGACCGCACGGCCTTCCCGGGGGTCTCGGCGCTCTACCGGGCGCTGCACGGGGGGGCCTGCGGCTCCGAGGGCAATCCGATGCTCTACGTCTCGCGCGCGCCCTGGGGCCTCTACGAGGTGCTCGACGAATTCTTCCGCCGCCATGACATTCCCGGGGGGCCGATCCTGCTGCTGCGGGAATGGGGGGTGAGCTGGCGCCGCCCCCTGCCGCGGCGGGCCGAGGATCACAAGCACATCCTGATCCAGGCCATTCTCGAGACCTACCGCGACCTTCCGGTGGTGCTGATCGGCGACAGCGGCCAGCACGACCCGGAGATCTATCGCGACATCGCCGCGCGCCACGCCGGCCGGGTGCTGGCGATCTACATCCGCGACGTCTCCGGCCCCGCCTCCCGCGCCCGGGACCGCGCCACGCTCGGCGCGGCCGTGGCGGCGGCGGGGTCCGAGCTGGTGGTCGCCGCCGACACCCTCGCCATGGCCGAGCACGCGGCCCGCATCGGCCTGATCGCCCCGGACACCCTCGCCGAGGTGCGGCGGCGCCAGCCCGAACCGGACCCCGCCGAGGCCGACCCGCCGTCGACCTGACCCGCGCCCCCAACCCGCGCCCGATTGACCTGCGCCCCACTGACCCGCGCCCCACTGACCCGCGCCCGACTGGCCCGTCCCGGGGGCACATTCGCCTCCGGCCCCCTCTGTCCCTGCCCCCTTTTCCCAGCCTGCCTCCCTTCCAGGCCGCCTTTCTCCTAGCCCGCCTCTCTTCCTGCCCACCCTTCTCTTAGGCCTCTCTTAGGCCGCCTTTCTTCCAGACCGCTTCGCCCGCGGCCCGGCTCGCCCCAAGGCCGCCTCGACCCCGGACCCTTTGGACCCAACCCGCCGCAAGCCGATCCGTCCCCAAGCCGACCGGATCCAAACCCGATCTCCATGGCCCGATCTTCCCTGGCTTGACCTGCACCAGCCTGATCTGCCTCTGCCTGACCTGCACACGCCTGACCCCCATCAGGTCCGCCCCGCATTCGGTCCGCCTCCCCTGCGATCCGACCTCTCCCTTGCCTCCGCGCCGCCCTGCTCCCGCTCCGGCCCGCCGGCTTCGCTCCGGTCCCGCCGCGCTCCGGCTCCGGCCCCCCTCCCCCGTTCCCGACGGGGCTCCTCCCCGAACCGGCCCTCTCCGGATCGCGGCGGGTTTCGGCCGGCGGCGCGACCGGGTATCAGCGGGCCCCGGCGGGGCCCGCAGGCGGCGGGGCGCGGGACAGGAGATTCGGGTGATCCTCTGCGAGCATGGTCCGGGCGGGCGGCCCGCGCTCTTCGACGGCGCGGCGGAGGTGGTGGTCGCGCGCGCCGGGGCCGAGGTCGCCCCCGCCCTGCGCCGGCTCGACGCGGCCCGGGCCGCCGGGGCCTGGATCGCCGGCTGGATCGCCTACGAGGCGGGCCTCGCGCTCGAACCCCGGCTCGCCCCCCTCCTGCCTGCGGAGCCCGGCGATCCGCTCTTGGCCTTCGGGATCTACGACGCTCCGCGCGATCCCGCCCCGGTGCTCGACGTCGCCCCCGCCGAGGTCCGCCTCGCGCCCCTGCGGCCCCTGGTCGGGCGCGACGCCTACGAGGCCGCCTTCGACCGGGTGCGCGACTACGTGGCGGCCGGGGACTGCTACCAGGTCAACCTCACCTTTCCCATCGCCACGCGCCTGCTCGCCGGCTCCCCCCTCGACCTCTGGCGCCGGCTGCGCGCGGTCCAGCCGGTGGGCTTCTCCGCCTACGCCGACCTCGGGGCCGGGCCCGTCGTCGTCTCCTGCTCGCCCGAGCTTTTCTTCCGCCTCGAGCCCGACGGCCGGATCGAGGCCCGGCCGATGAAGGGCACCGCGCCCCGCGACCCGGATCCAGCCCGCGACGCCGCCCTCGCCGCCGCCCTCGCCGCCTCGGTCAAGGACCGGGCCGAGAACCTGATGATCGTCGATCTCCTGCGCAACGACATCGCCCGGATCGCCCGGATCGGCTCGGTGCGCGTGCCGGACCTCTTCGCGGTGGAAAGCTTCGCCACGGTCCACCAGATGACCAGCCGGGTGACGGGGCGCCTCGCCGCCCCCGCCGGCCTCGCCGGCCTGATGGCCGCGCTCTTTCCCTGCGGCTCGGTCACCGGCGCGCCCAAGATCCGCGCCATGGAGATCATCCACGAGGTCGAGCCCTTTCGCCGCGGCGTCTACTGCGGCTCCCTCGGCTGGATGGCCCCCGATGGCGCGGCCTGCTTTTCGGTGGCGATCCGCACCCTCTCTGTGGTCGGCTCCGAGGCGACGCTCAATGTCGGGGGCGCGGTGACGTATGATTCCACCGCCGAAGGCGAATGGGAGGAGGCGCTATGGAAGGCGCGCTACGCGGCGGGGCTGACGACCCCGGATTGCGGCTGATCGAGACGGCGCTCTGGGACGGCGCCGGCTGTCCCCGGATCGCGGGGCACCTCGCCCGCCTCGCCGCCGGGGCGGCGGCGCTCGGCTGGCCCTGCGATCCGGGCCGGGCGCGCGCGGCCCTGCGCGGCCCCGCGGGCGCGCCCGCCCGGCTGCGGCTGACCCTCGATCCGAAGGGCCGGATCGAGGTCGCCGCCGCGCCCCTGCCCCCGCCGATCCCGGTCTGGCGGCTGGGCCTGGCGGCGGAGCGGCTGCGCTCGGACGATCCCTGGCTGCGGGTGAAATCGACCCGGCGCGAAGCCTACGACGCCGCCCGGGCTGCGCTCGGCCCCGAGCTTGACGAAGTGGTCCTGCTCAACGAACGCGACGAGGTCTGCGACGGCAGCATCGCCACGGTCTTCTTCGACCGCGGCGCGGGCCTTCGCACCCCGCCCCTCTCCGCGGGCCTCCTGCCCGGGGTGCTGCGGGCCGAGCTGATCGCCGCCGGCCGCTGCCGCGAGGAAATCCTGCGGGCCGAGGACCTGCCCCGCGTCCGCCTCTGGATCGGCAATTCCGTCCGCGGCCTCTGTCCCGCCCGCTGGGCCTGACCCTTCAGCCTCCGGCGAGACCCCGCAAAACCCGCGGCGCGGTCGCTCCCGCCGCGTTCACGATCATGAACACCGGGTTAAAGCCTCAAAAAATATCCCATTATTTCAATATTTTGATCCGATTTTCACGCGTGAAAATCCGCTCCCTGCGGCTCGGGAAAACGCTCGCACAGACCTCTCAGAGCGCCATCTCCCGCGGCTGGGCCAGCAGCCGCTCCGACACCTCCGAGAGCGCCAGCGCCGCCGCCCCATGGGCCCAGAGCAGGTCCCCCCAGGCGTGGATCTCCACCGGCGTGGGCGCGCGTCCCGTCGCGATCGCCAGATGCTCCAGCTCCGCCAGGGTCTCCTCCGCATAAAGATAGTCGAACCGCATCCGCCCCCCCGACAGCACGATCAGCGCCGGATCGAAGATGTTGATGACATTGGCGAGCCCCACCGCCAGATACCGCCCCGCCCGGTGAAAGATCGACCGCGCCGCCGCATTCCCCCCCTTGGCGTGGCGGAACAGCTCGTCCAGCAGCTGCCCCTCCCGCAGCCGCGCCTGGGGCGGCAGCTTCAGCGCCGTCATCGCCTCCCGCGCCAGGGCGTAGTCCGCCACATAGGCCTCCAGGCACCCCCGCTGCCCGCAGCGGCAGAGCGCCCCGTCGAGCTCCACCTTGGTGTGGCCGAGCTCCAGCCCCACGCCGCGGCCGCCGCGGATGATCCGGTGGTTCATGACATAGCCCATGCCCACCCCGTGCTCGATGGTGACCACGGCGAAGTCCGACAGGCTGCGCCCTGCCCCGAACCACAGCTCCGCCAGGGTGACGAGGTTGGCGTCGTTGTCGATCGTCACCGGCGTCCCCAGCCGCGCCCGCGCCGCCGCGGCCAGCGGCACGTCGCGCCCGCTCAGCGCCGAGGACCAGTGCGCCACACCCGACACCGTGTCGATGAACCCCGGCGCCCCCAGCCCCAGCCCCGCGAGATCCCCCCGCCCCAGCCCCGCCCGGGCGCAGAGCCGGTCGACCAGATCGGCCAGCGTGTCGAGCAGCTCCTCCGTCGGGACCGGCGCCCCCGCCCCCGGCGCCGCATCGTCCGCCACCAGGTTCCCCGCGAAGTCGACCAGCACCGCCGTATGTTCGCGGTCCGACAGCTTCACCCCCGCCACATGGCAGGCCTCCGCCCGAATCCCCAGCGCGACCGCAGGCCGCCCCCGGGCGCCTTCGCTGTCGCGGGAAATCTCCTCCACCAGCCCCGCCCCGATCAGCTCCGAGGTGAGCGTGGTCACCGAGGCCGGGCTGATCGACAGGTCGCGGGCGAGACGCGCCCGCGACACCGCCCCCGCCGCCCGGATCCGCTCGAAAATCTGCTGGCGCAGCGGCCGCTGGCTGTCGGACAGCGGCGGGATCAGCGGGCCGACGCCCCGCCGCCCCGTCTCCCCCGCCCCCGCCCCGCGCCGCCGCATTTCTTCGCCCGCCGAACAAAAATTGCCGCATATGCAAGAGGTTTACCGCATTGCAGCACGGATTTTCGCCTTGCAGCCGCCAGTTTGAACTTGGGGCAGGCTTTTTATTTTGACAAGCGAATTTAATAAGGGCAGCTTTGCTCCAATGCCGGCGATTCCAGCCGGAATTCGACGCATCAGGGAGGGATAGATGCGCAAGGCGATTTACGCCGCCGTCCTCGCGACGACGGCGCTCACCACCATGGCCCAGGCCCAGACGGTGGGCGTCTCCTGGTCCAACTTTCAGGAAGAGCGCTGGAAGACCGACGAGGCGGCGATCAAGAAGGCGCTCGAGGCCGCGGGGGCGAAGTACGTCTCCACCGACGCCCAGTCCTCCTCCTCCAAGCAGCTCTCCGACGTGGAAAGCCTGATGGCCCAAGGGGTGGACGCGCTCATCATCCTCGCCCAGGACACCCAGGCGATCATCCCCGCGGTCCAGGCGGCGGCCGACGCCGACATCCCGGTCGTGGCCTATGACCGGCTGATCGAGGATCCGCGGGCCTTCTACCTGACCTTCGACAACATCGAGGTCGGCCGGATGGAGGCGCGCGACGTCTTCAAGCTCGCGCCCAAGGGCAACTACATCATCATCAAGGGCTCGCCCACCGACCCGAACGCCGACTTCCTGCGCGCGGGCCAGGAGGAGATCATCGGCGAGGCGGTGAAGTCCGGCGACATCAAGATCGTCGGCGAGGCCTACACCGACGGCTGGCTGCCGGCGAACGCCCAGCGCAACGTCGAACAGTTCCTGACCGCCGCCGACAACAAGGTCGACGCGGTGATCGCGGCGAACGACGGCACGGCGGGCGGCGCGGTGGCCGCGCTGACGGCCGTCGGCCTCGCCGGCATCCCGGTCTCGGGCCAGGACGCGGACCACGCGGCGCTCAACCGCGTCGCCCTCGGCACCCAGACCGTCAGCGTCTGGAAGGACAGCCGCGACCTCGGCAAGAACGCCGCCGAGATCGCGCTGGCCATGGCCGGCGGCAAGGCGCTGAACGAGGTGCCCGACAGCGTCCAGTGGACCTCCCCCGGCGGCAAGGCGATGACGGCCCGCTTCCTCACCCCGGTGCCCATCACCAAGGACAACCTGGAGCTGGTGGTGGAGGCCGGCTGGATCCCGCTCGAGGTCTTGTGCCAGGGCGTGAAGAACGGCCCCGCCCCCTGCAATTGATGCGGCAAGCCGCCCCTCCGGGGGCGGCTTTTCCTTGACGGGAAAGACCTGATGTCCCACGCCGCCCAACCGGCCGCCCCCAAGCGGGGCTTTTTTCAGGCGCTCGAGCTCGACATGCGCCTCATGGGCATGATCGGCGCCTTCGTCGCCATCTGCCTCGTGTTCAACGTCATCACCGGCGGGCGCTTCCTGTCGCCCCAGAACGTCTTCAACATCGCCAACCAGACGGTCAGCGTCGCGATCATGGCGACGGGGATGGTCTTCGTGATCGTCACCCGCAACATCGACCTGTCGGTCGGGGCCCTGCTCGCCACCTGCTCCGCGGTCATGGGCGTGATGCAGGTCTGGGTCCTGCCGGGCCTGGTGGGCGTCGGCAACCCGCTCGTCGCCCCGGTCGCCATCCTCGCGGGCTTCGCCGCGGGCACGCTGATCGGCGCCTTCCAGGGCTGGCTGGTCGGCTACCAGAAGATCCCGGCCTTCATCGTCACCCTGGGGGGGCTGCTGATCTGGCGCAACGTCGCCTGGTACCTGTCGAGCGGCCAGACCCTCGGGCCCCTCGACCGGACCTTCCTGCTCTTCGGCGGGGTGGAGGGCACCCTCGGCGCGCCGCTCTCCTGGGCCTTCGGCCTCGTCTGCGCCGGGCTCGCCGTCTGGGCGCTCTTCCGCAGCCGGGCGGTCAAGCGCAGCCACGGCTTCCCGGTCAAGCCCGCCTGGGCCGAAGGCGTCATCGCCGCGGTCATCGCGCTCGCCATCCTCGGCCTCGTGGCGGTGATGAACAGCTACATGATCCCGGCGGGCCGCCTGCGCCGCATGTTCGAGGCCCAGGGCGAGACCATGCCCGAAGGCTTCTCCCAGGCCTTCGGCCTGCCCTACTCGCTCCTCATCCTGCTCGCCGTCGCGGTGGTCATGACCATCGTCGCCCGCCGCACCCGCTTCGGCCGCTACGTCTTCGCCACGGGCGGCAACCCCGACGCGGCCGAGCTCTCGGGCATCAACACCCGGCTCCTGACGGTCAAGGTCTTCGCCATCATGGGCTTTCTCTGCGCCCTCTCGGCGGTGGTCGCCCAGGCCCGCCTGACCAACCACACCAACGACATCGGCACCCTGGACGAACTGCGCGTCATCGCCGCGGCGGTGATCGGCGGCACGGCGCTCGCAGGGGGCCTCGGCACGATCTACGGGGCGATCCTCGGCGCCCTCATCATGCAGTCGCTGCAATCGGGCATGGCGATGGTGGGGGTCGACGCGCCCTTCCAGAACATCGTCGTCGGGCTGGTTCTGGTCTTCGCCGTCTGGGTCGACATCCAGTACCGCAAGCGCCTGGGAGAACGCATATGACGCCGCTCGTCGAAATGCGCGACATCTCGATCTCCTTCGGGGGCATCAAGGCGGTCGACCACGTCTCGGTCGACCTCTACCCCGGCGAGGTCGTGGGCCTGCTCGGCCACAACGGCGCCGGGAAGTCCACCCTGATCAAGTGCCTCTCCGGCGCCTACCAGGCGGATTCGGGGGACATCTTCGTCAACGGCGAAAAGGTCGAGATCAAGAACCCCCGCGACGCCCGGGCGCTCAACATCGAGACGATCTACCAGACGCTCGCGCTCGCGGACAATCTCGACGCCGCCTCGAACCTCTTCCTCGGGCGGGAGCTGGTGACGCCCCTCGGCTTCGTCGACGACGGCAAGATGGAGGCCGAGACGCGCAAGATCATGGCGCGCCTCAACCCCAACTTCCGCAAGTTCGCCGAACCGGTGCGGGCGCTCTCCGGAGGCCAGCGGCAATCGGTGGCCATCGCGCGCGCCGTCTACTTCAACGCCAGGATCCTCATCATGGACGAGCCCACCGCGGCGCTCGGCCCCCACGAGACCCAGATGGTCGCCGAGCTGGTCCAGGAGCTCAAGCGCCAGGGCCTCGGCATCTTCCTGATCGAGCACGACATCCATGCGGTGATGCAGCTCTGCGACCGGGCGGTGGTGATGAAGAACGGCGTGCGGGTGGGGACGGTCAACGTCGCCGAAGTCACCGACGACGACATCCTCGGCATGATCATCCTCGGCAAGCGGCCGCCCCAGGCCGTCTGACTGCAAGCCGTCTGATCCCGAACCCTCCGACCCTGTCCGGCGCGCCTGCGCGCGCCGGATCAGCCGCGGCCCGCAGAGGCTCCGAGGCTCCGAGGCTCCGAGGCTCCGAGGCTCCGGCGAAAATCGTCAACCTTCGTTGAAGCCCAGTAAACGTTTTTCAGAAAATGCATTTATAACAAATGGATAGATCAGATATCACGCGTGTTACGCAGCCCCCTCGCGCGAACGTTTCACGTAGAACACGGCTTCAGAAGCACAGCATCTCCGCCTCGGCCTGCGCCCGGCGCAGGTTCGCGGCGATCTCCCGCACCGCCGGGGTCCCGCGAAAGATCGCGGCCCGCTCGCCCGCGCCCAGCCGCATCATCAGCACCGTCTCGGCCGCCACGTAGTCGTCATAGGGCAGGATCGAGGCGATCTGGTCGATCGAGCAGGAACAGCGGGTCAGCGCCTCCCGCGTCTGGCCGTTCGTCTGCATGCAGGCGAAGACGTAGTCCGCCCGGGCCTCGGTCGGATAGTCGTTCCCAAACCCTGGACCTTGCGCGCCCGCAGGCGACGCGGCCAGGGCGAGGATCAGGGCGAGCCGGCGCATGTCAGTCCTCCGCGATCAGCGTCAGGCGGTCATGATAGCCATCCCCGACCGGCGCGGTATCCGCCGAAAGTTCGAGGAGCCGCCCCGGCTCCTCCGGCAGGAACCGCACCCCGATGACCAGGTCGGCGAAGATCCCCATCCGCCCCCGGTTCGCGTCGTTCTCGAAGGGCTGCATCGTCACCGTGACCGGTCCCTCCCCCGCCTCCGCCGCCACCTCGGCGCCGACCAGGGCCTCGCGCATCCGGTTGCGGATGTAGAAGGGGCTGCCCCCGGTGGCGTCCGCCATGTTCCGGGCCGTGGTCTCGAGGAAGTAGAGAAGCACCGGGTTGGGGCCGGAGGCCGGAAACTCCGCCACGGGCCGGACCTGGCCTTCCTCCTCGCGGGCGAGCGCCAGCGCCCGGCCGCGCGGGCCATCGCCTGCGGTCAGCACCAGCCGACCCTCCGCCAGATCCGCCCGTGGCAGGACCGGCGGCGCCTCCCGCACATGGTCATAGGCGAGGAGCGCGCCGTCGGGTGCCGTCCTGAACAGGCCGGGCGCCAGGATCAGGTCGCTCAGCGACCCGGCCGCGGCAAGCGAGGCGGCCGGCGGGCCAAGCAGGAGGGCGAGCAGCAGGGGCTTGAGCGGGATCATGCCATGTCCTTGGTGGCGAGCTGGAATCCCCGCCCGCGGAGCGTCCGCAGAGCGAGGCCGTATTCCTCGAAATTGCCGAGCTTGCGGCGCAGGTAGCCCAGGTAAACGTCGACCACGTTCTCGGTCGCCCCGCCATGAGGGGCCCAGAGCGCGTCGAAAAGCTCGCCCCGGGTCAACACCTCCCCCGGATGGACGAGCAGATGGGCGAGCAATTCTCCCTCCCGCTCGGTCAACGCGACGGGCCGCGCCCCTCCGGCGACGAGGCGCGAGGCGGGGTCGTAGATGAGGCCGCCCAAGGCCAGCGTCTCGCGCCGTGGGCCGGCGCGCAGCAGCTGCACCTCCAGCCGGGCGATCAGCTCGCCGATCTGGAAGGGCTTGACGATGTAGTCCTGGGCGCCGGCGTCCAGGCCCTCCGCCCGGTCCTCCACCCGGCTGAGCGCGCTCAGCATCAAGGCGGGAAACCGCAGCCCCCGGCGGCGCATCTCGGCCAGAAGCGCGGCGCCGCTGTCCTCGCCCAGCATCATGTCGATGATGGCTGCGTCCAGCCCCCCCGCCTCCGCGGCGGCGAGCGCGGCCTCGGCGGTCTCGGCCCAGTCGGCGGCATAGCCCGCCGCCGCCAGCCCCCGCCGCAGCAGCGAGGCGATGTCGGGATCGTCCTCCACGATCAGGATGCGCGCCGCCGCCGGTTCCGTCATCATCCCCCCTCCGCCAGCGGCAGCCGCAGCACCAGCCGAAGCCCGCCCGTCGCGGGCCGCTCCGCCGTCAGGTTTCCGCCTTGGGCTTCCATCACCCAGGCGGCGAGCGCAAGGCCCACGCCGAAGCCGGGCGCGGGCGCCTCGGGCCCCCGGGCAAAGCGATCGAAGGCTCGGGCGAGGCGCTCCGGCGACAAGCCAGGGCCGTCGTCGGTCACCTCCACCCGCGCCGCGCCGTTCTCCACCCCGCCGGAGATGGAGACCTGCGCCCCGCGGCCGGCGTATTTCGCGGCGTTCTCCAGCAGGCCGGCGAAGACCTGCCGCAGCCAGTCGCCGTCGCCCAGCACCCGCAGCGGCGGCAGGTCCGACCGCGCGCTCACCCCCGCCCGCGCCAGCACCGGCCCGAGATCGGCGAGCGCCGCGGCGGCGGCGGCGGCCAGATCCACCGGCTGCGCCTCAAGCTCCAGCTGGCCGCTCTCGGACCGCGCCACCCGCAAGAGATCCTCGATCCGCCGGGTGAGCCGCAGCGCCCGGCTGCGGATGGTCTCGAAACTCACGCGGAGGGCGGGATCGGCGGCGCCCGACCCGAGCTCGGCCTCGCCGAGGATCACCGTCAGCGGCGTGCGGAGCTCGTGCCCCACATCCGCGAAGAACCGCCGCCGCTCGCTGTCGATGCGGGCGAGCCGGCGGTTGGCGTCGGAGAGGGCGGAGGTGCGCTCCGCCACCGTCGCCTCCAGCCGCCCCCGCTCCCGCGCGACCCGGGCGGCGGCGCGGCGCAGTTTGGCGATCAGCAGACCCAGCTCATCGTGCCCGCTCCCCCCCGGCGCGGAGGTCGGCGCGCCCGTCGCTAGCCCCCCGGCCGTGGCGGCCGCCGAGGCGAGCCGACCGAAGAGCGGCCGCAGCGCTGCCAGCCACAGCGCCGCCAGCAACAGCGGGGCCGCCACCCCGACGCCGGTCGCCAGCCGGTGCAGCCGATGGCGCAGGGCCTCCATCGCCGCCATGGCCTGGTCGCGCCGCGCCGCCTCGCGCTGAATCTGGGCGACGATCAGGCCGGGCGTCTGGCTGGCGTAGAAACTCATCACGGCGGCGCTTTCGGACCCCGCGGCCGGCGCCGCGGTCAGCGCCCGGTCGAGCTGATCGAACTGCGCCCGCGCCTGGGCCGCAGCCAGCCCCTGCCGCCCGCGATCGGCGGCCTCCCCCGGAGTGGCTGCCGCAGCCACGTCCTCGGCCACCACGAGGTCGAGCGCGTCGAGCGCCTGGCGCACCTGCCGGCCGTCCGGCGCCGACCCCGCCGCGGCGGAAAGCCGGCCGAGCATCCACTCGTTCAGCCGCGCCGAATAGGCCCCATAGGCCTCGATCCGCCGCTGCGCCGCCAGCGCCTCGGCGGCGAGCGCCTGGGTCCTCGCCAGGCCATGGACGGCGATCCAGGCGGCGAGGACCGCGAGCGCCGCCAGCGCCGCCGCGGCCAGCGCCAGCCGCCAGCGCAGCGCCGGTCGGCATCCGCGCCGACTGCCCGGCCAGACCCCGACGCTCATCGGCCGCTCACGCGTCGCCCGACAGCAGCGCGCCCAGCATCCGGCGCAGCCGCGCCTCGGCGACGGGTTTCTCCAGCACCGGCACCCCCAGCGGCTCGGCGTACTGGCGGATCGCCTCGGCCCCCTCGGCGCTGACGATGAGCGCGGGCAGCCGTGCGCCCAGATCAGCCCGCAGCGCCTCGATGGTCTGCACCCCGGTCTCGCCCTCGTCGAGCCGGAAATCGGTCAGCAGCAGGTCCGGGGGCGCGCCGATCCGCGCCGCCGCCCGCGCCGCCTCGACCCCGCCCGCGTCGGCCACCTCCATCCCCCAGCCCCGCAGCACCATGCTGAAGGCCTGGCGCATGCCGGGATCGTTCTCGACCACCAGCACCCGCCGGCCGGCCAGCGCCTCGGCCTCGTCGGCGGCGAAATCCTCGGGCTCCTCCAGCGTCACCGCCGGCCGCATCCGCGGCAGCCGCACCCGGAAGCACGAGCCATGGCCAAGCGCGCTGCGCAGCTCCAGCGGATGGCCCAGCAACTGGCAGGCCCGCCGCACGATGGAGAGGCCGAGCCCGGTGCCCGGCACGTCCGACCGCGACAGCCGCTCGAATTCGTTGAAGATGCGCTCCTGGTCCTGGGCGGCGATGCCCGGACCCCGATCCTGCACGGTGAGCCAGGCGCCGCCCCCATCGCGCTTCAGCCCCACCAGCACCTTGCCGCCGGTGGAATATTTCAGCGCGTTGATGATCAGGTTCTGGGCGATCTGGCGCAGCAGCACCGGATCGCTCAGCACCGTCTCCGAGGACATGACGAAGGCGAGCTCCATCCGCCGCGCCTCGGCCAGAGGCGCGAGGTCGATGGTCAGCCGCTGGAACAACCGGCCGATGGCGACCGGCCCGGGATTCGCCTCGAAAGCCTGGCTGTCGAGGCGCGCGATGTCGAGCAGGGCCCGGATCAGCTCCTCGGCGCTGTCGAAGCTCGCGGTGATCCGGTTCACCAGATCGGCCTGCATCCCCTCGGACGCGGTCTCGGCCAGATGCGAAAGGAACAGCTTGGCCGCGGACAGCGGCTGCAGCAGGTCGTGCGACGCCGCCCGCAGGAACCGCGACTTGGCCCGGTTCGCCTCGTCCGCCAGCTCCCGCGCCTGGGCGAGCTCGGCGTTGATGGCGGAGAGATCCGCCAGCGCCCGCTCCAGGTCGGCGTTGCGCTCCATCACCTCGCGCTCCAGCATGGCGGCGGTGCGGGTCAGGGCGTAGGAGGACCCGCGCATCTCGTCCATGCGCTCCATCCGGGCGATGAGCGCCTCGTTGATGCGGGTCAGCTTCTCGACCTTGCGGGCGTCGTCGTCCTCAGGGCGCAGCACGGGACCGCTCCGGCTCCAGGAAGGCGAGCCCGACGAAGGTCTGGTTCACGTGCAGCCCGCCGTGCTGCTCGCCGTAGGTGTTGAACCCGGCCACCCGATGATCGCGATAGATGCGGCCCATGGCTTCGGACAGCCCCGCCTGCTCCAGCGCAATCCGCCGCAGGATGCAGTCGAAGCCGAGGATCAGCGCGATCCGCCCCAGCCCGCTCATCCGCGCCTCCAGGCCGCCGGTCAGGCTGGAGGGGCGGCCGATGGTCATGGCGGTGCCGGGCTCGACCGAGGACATCATCAAGAGCCCCCCGCCCGGTTCGATCGCCTGAATGGCGCGCACCACGTGCCGCCCCCCCTGGCGCATCAGCAAGGGGTTCTCGGCAAAGGCCCGGGGGCCGAGGTCCGCGGGCGCCACGCCGATCAGGCGGGCGTATTCCTCGGCCGCGGTTTCCGCGTTCAGCGTCAGGATCAGCCGCCTTTCCGGGATAGCGTCGGTCACCACCATGCGCTCGCCCGACGGGGTGAAATGGTCGAACACCACCTCCTCGATGGGAAAGACGCTGGAGACGAGGCAGAAGACCGCGCTTTCCGGATGGCTTTCGCCGTCCATCGCCACATAGGTCTGGCCGAAGCGCAGCCCGTCGCCGGCCGATCCGCCCAGGACGGGTAGGTCGCCGAGCGTCGCGTCCACCGTCGCGGCCACCAGCTCCTCGCGCTGACACAACCCGTCGATCATCAGCAGGCCGAAGCGCGACCAGCCCGGCCCCCCGCCGGCGAAGCCCTGGGCGAGGCGACGCAGCTCCACCATCCAGTGCAGCGCCATATGCTGGCGCAGGCCGCGCAGCCAGACGGCGTCGGCGCGGAATCCCGACGCCGGAAAGGCGATCGTCACCACCCGGTCGTCCTGATAGGCGCCGAAGGCGAACCCCCCGGCCGAGGAACAGCCGATCACCCGGCACCCCGGCCCGAAGGTCTCGCGCAGCTGGCCGGTGAGCGGCGCGAGCATCTCGCCCTCGGCGGCGAAGACCAGGATCAGCGCCGGGGCGACGCCGGAGAGCTTGGCCGCGATCTCCGCATGGGCGCTGGCGGCGCCGCCGGAAACAGACAGCACCCGCGGCCGCATCCTGGGCCCCGGCCGTTCCACCCGCGCCGCCGTCATGAGATCCTCCGCGCGTGTTTCAGCGCGAGAAGATCCGCGCCTTGCTGGCGAGCAGCGCGGCCTGGGTGCGGTTGCGCACGTTGATCTTGGACATGATCGCCGCGATGTGGGTCTTGACCGTCGCCTCGGCGATCGACAGTTCGTAGGAAATGATCTTGTTGGGCCGGCCCTGGCAGATCAGCCGCAGGATGTTCATCTGCTGGGGCGTCAGCGTGGCGAAGTTGCGCGCAAGCGTCGCCGCCTCGTCCGCGACGGGGGAGGCCGGCTCGAACCCCTCGGGCACCACGGTCTCGCCCGCCCAGATCCGGGCGAAGGCGTCGACCATGCGCGCGCGCGGCAACAGCTTGCCCACAAAGCCCTGGGCTCCCGCCGCCATCACCGCCGCCACCATGCCCGGATCCTGGTCGGCCGAGATCACCGCCAGCGTCGCCTCGCCAATGTGGCGGCGGAGCGTGATCACCCCTTCCGCCCCTTCGGCGTCCGGCAGGCCGAGGTCGAGCACCACCGCATCCGGCGCCCCCTCGGCCCGGATGTTGTCGAGCGCGCCGGCGAGGCTCGCGGCGATGCGGACCTTGCGCAGGCCGAAAGCGTAGTTCAGCGTCGCGGCGAGCGCGTCGCACATCAGCGGGTGGTCGTCGACGATCAGCACGTCGCTGACCGCATGGGCCGATTTCCCCCGCTCCACATCGCTGGCGACCAGTCTGGATGGACGATGTTCCACCAGTATCCTCCCTTGGCTGGCGGGATTCTCCTCCCACACGTCTGGCTGGGATAATATGCCATGGCGGGGCCGAAGCCACGGACTTTCGTCCGCGACTATCGCAAGCGTTACCGTCGCGCGCGGGCCTTTCCGCCCACCGTCCCGCCCACCGTCGCGATGCGCCCCCCGGACAGCTAGTCCGGCAGGTGCGCGGCGATCGCCCGGCCCAGGGCGAAGGCGCGCTGCTCAAGGATCACCGGCGTCTCGCAGACATAGGTGAGCGACTGCTGACGGTCCTGGAAGATGCGGGTGGACCAGTCGAGCTGGGCCTCCGCGGCGTCGATCTTGTCGAAGTCCTTGGGCTCGGCCGCGTTCAGCGCCGCGAACTGGTGGCGCAAGTCCTCGATCTGGCCGTCGAGCGCCTCCTGCTTGTGGGCGTAGCGGGTGATTCCGGCCATGACCCGGTCCCGGGTGCGGTTGATGTCGGCGAGCGTCGCCGCCATCAGCGCGGTCAGCGCGGCCGCGTCCTTCCCCTCGGCATATCCGTCGATCGCCGCCTGGGCCTCGTCCATCGAGGTGCGGCGCAGGGCGATGAGCCGGGCGACCGCGGCCGCCTCGCCTTCCCCGGCCATCGCCTCGACCGCCGCGTCCGCCGGGGGGCCCGGCCAGACCTGAGCGAGGGACAGGCTCGGCTGGCGGCGCTGGATGCAGGGCCAGTCCGGATCGGGCGGCCCGGCCGCCAGGGCCGGAGCGGCGGCAAGGCTCAGCATCAGGGCGAGGCGGATCATGGGCTTCCTCCCGTCCGGCCGCGCCACAGGCCCTTGGCCGGATCGTACATGAAGACGGTCGCGCCGAAGAAGACCAGCGTGCAACCGAGCGTCACCACGAAGGCGAGCGGGTTGAACTGGCCGTAGAGCGCGAAGCGGATCAGCTCCACCGCATGGCTGAACGGGTTCGCCGCGCAGATGTCGTGCAGCAGGACGGAGGAATCCTTCATACGCCACAACGGGTAGAGCGCGGTCGAGGCGAAGAACATCGGGAAGATCACGAAGTTCATCACCCCCGCGAAATTCTCGAGCTGGCGGATCGCCGAGGAGATCAGCAGCCCGAGCGAGCCCAGCATGATCCCGGCGAGCGCCAGCGCCGGCAGCACGGTCAGGTAGCCGTACCACGGCGCCTCGATCCCCCAGAGCCAGGCGATCAGCAGGAAGGCGTAGACCTGGACCACCGACACCATCACCCCCGCGATCAGCTTCGCGCCGAGCAGGAACCAGCGCGGATAGGGGCTGACGAGCAGGGTCCGCATCGCCCCGGTCTCGCGATCGTAGACCATGGAAAGCGAAGACTGCATCCCGGCAAAAAGGAGGATCATGCCGGCGAGCCCCGGGGTCACGTAGACCTCGTAGAGCACGTAGGTCTGGTAGGGCGGCGTGATCGACAGCCCCAGCACCGAGCGGAACCCGGCGGCGAAGATGAAGAGCCAGACGAGCGGGCGCACCAGCGCCGCCAGGAATCGCTCCCGCTGGTTGGCGAAGCGCAGGAGCTCGCGCCGGGCGATGCCGGCGAAGGCGATGCCCCAGCCCCGTCTCATCGCCCCAGGCTCCCGGCCCGCCGCCTGCCGGAGGCGGACCCTGCGCCGCCGGGCCGGATGCGCGCCCGGGGCGCGGCGGACGCGGCGAGGACCCGTGCCGGCGCGACGCCCAAGACGCGAGGGCCGCGCCGCCGGCCGCCTGCGGGGCCCTCCGACGCCCGGCCCTCCGACGCCCAGCCGTCTTGCCCCGAAGGCAGGACAGGGGCCGACGCCGGAACGGCGCCCTCCTGCCGGCGCGCGGCCTGCCGGATCGCCCGGGCCCCGCGCGCGACGCAGGCCACGCCCAGGGAATTTCCCACGGCCGCATGGCGATGGTTCGCCTGAGGCCCGCCCGCGACGCAGGCCAGGGGCCTATCGCAGGCCCCACGGCCCGCGCATCCCCACCCGCTCGCCCGGTCGGGCGCGACAGGACATTCGCGCCGCATCGCGGGGCCGCCCTCGGGACGACGGAGCCCGGGCGTTCCGATCGGACGCCCCCCGGATCGCGGGCGGACCAGACCACCCTCTCGTCCGACCCGCGGAGGGTCTAGCCGGGGGTCGATCAGACCGCCGCAGCACGCCCGATCCGTCGATCCCGACGCATTAACCTTCATGAAGATAGCGTTGACAAAAATTGGAATATTAATATATTTCATATACTTGACCACGATAACACGTGTGTTATGCGCAGCCTCCCGACCTTCCCCGCCGGCGCAAAGCTCCTGCGACGACCTCCCCGGTCCGGCCACCCTGGCCGCCTGCACTCCCGGACCTGCGGCCCGGTCCGCGACCGCCGGCCTCACGCTGCCGCCTCCCCCGTCATGGCGAGGAAGCGCTCCGCCAGCGGCCTGCCCCCGGCCACCGCCTCCGCCGAGCCTTCCGCCAGGACCGCGCCCTTGTGCAGGACCACGACCCGGTCGCCGGGCCGCACCTCCTCGAAGACATGGGTGGCCCAGAGCGTCGAGACCCCCTCCTCCGCGATTAGCCGCCGCACCAGCGCCTCCACCTCGGTCCGGGCTCGCAGGTCGAGCCCCGCGGTCGCCTCGTCGAGCAGCAGGAGCTCCGGCCGGTGCAGCAGCGCCCGCGCGATCTCCGCCCGCCGCTGCTGGCCCCCGGAAAGCGCGTTCACCTTCACCCCCGCTCGATCCTCCAGACCTACGAGGGCCAGGCACTCCGCCGCCCGCTCCCGCGCCGCCGCCCCGCCGATCCCGTGCAGGGCGGCATGATAGGCGAGGTTCTGGCGCAGGGTCAGGTCCCCGTCCAGCGCCCGGCTCTGGAACACCACCCCCAGCCGGGCCAGCGCCTCGCCGGGCTGGCGGCGGGCGTCGAACCCCGCCACCTCGATCCGGCCCGAGGTGCTGTCGTAGAGCCGGGTGATCAGGGAGAACAGCGTGGTCTTGCCCGCCCCGTTCACTCCTAGGAGCGCGGTGAAAGATCCCCGCGGCACGGTCAGCGACACGTCCCGCAGGGCCACGGCCGCCCCGAAGCGGTGGCTCACCCCCGCGACGCGGAGGGCGGGCGCCTCGGGGGTGGCGACGGTCACTCCTTGCGTTCTTTCACGACGTTGAACTCGGCGTCGAGCAGGATATCATACTGCCCGCTCTCGCAGATCACGTCGTCGAGGTCGAACTGGCCGTCCTCCACCTCGACATTGGCGTGGTCCACCTCGCATTTCTTCGCCGTCAGAACCTCATCGATCTTGGCGAGCTGCTCGGGCGTCGCCTGGGCCATGGCGAAGGCCGGAACGGCGAGGATCGCAAGCGCGGTCAGCATGGTCTTCATGGGTCTTTCCCTCACTTGATGACGAAGGTCGCGGCCTGGCTGTCCCCGTGCGAGCCGGGGACCGACAGCTTGTATGTGCCGGGGACGATGGCGATGAAGGACATCAGCGCCTCGCCCGCCGCGTCGAACTCGATCGAATGCACCCCCATGGGCCGGATCTCGATGTCGTTGATGACGATCTCGTTCACCCAGATCGACCGGAAGAAGTCGCCCCCCGACAGCGCCAGCTCGGCGGTGCCGTCCGAGACGATCTTCATCCGGTAATAGGTGCCGGACTTCAGCTCGATCGCCCCCTCGTGCACCGGCTTGCCGGAGGAGAGCAGCAGGTCCGGCAGGTCGGCGCGGTTATCGCGCGCCATCAGGCCCGCGAAGCCGTAGTCGAACTTGCCCTTGGGCGCGGGCTTGGCGTCCTGCGCCAGCGCCGGGCCGGCGGCCAGCGCCGCGGCGGCGAGCGCGATCCATGCCTTCATCCTGTCTCTCCCTGTCATTGCACGGCCACCACGCCCCAGGGCTGTTCGCCGACCTGGACCGACTTCAAGACCTTGTCCGAGGCCACGTCTATTACCGAAAGGTCGTTGGAATTGCCGTTGGTGGTGTAGAGCTTGCTTCCGTCGGGCGAGAACCCGAGCTGCCACACCCGCTGGCCGACCAGCAGGTAGTCCGTCACCTCGAAGGTCGAGAGGTCGACCACCGCCACCCGGTTCGCGGGCCCGAGCGCCACATAGGCCTTCTTGCCGTCCGCAGTCACCCGGACCCCCACCGGCTGCAACGCCTCGGGGAGGACACCGGGCACCGCGAACTCGATCTTGTGGACGATCTCGTTGCTGGCGGCGTCGATCACGCTCACCGTGCCGCCGATCTCGGCGCTGACCAGCAGCAGCTTGCCGTCCGGGGTGTACTGGGCGAAGCGGGGGCGGCTGTCGACCAGCACGTTCGCCACGATCTCATAGGTCTCGGTGTCGATCATGTGGGCCATGTTCGTGGTCTCGGAGGTGTTGACCACGATCCTGCCGTCGGGGCTCACCCCCATGCCCTCGGGCTCCACGCCCACGGGCACCTCCGCCAGCACCTGCCGGGTGTTCACGTCGACCACGGTGACGATGTTGTCGTCCTCGTTGGCGATGTAGAGCGGGTTGCCGGAGGGGTGCAGCACGAAGAGCTCCGGGTCGGGCCCGGAGGGCAGGCTCGGCAGCTCCGCGTAGGTCTCCGCGTCATAGACCTTCACCAGGTTGTCGTCCGAGGCGCAGACATAGATGTGCTTGCCGTCGGGCGAGGCGGTGATGCCGCGGGGCCGCTGCAACCCTCCGATGGTGTGAAGGATCTCGAAGGTCTCGCCGTCCAGCACCGTGACGGTGTTGCCCTTTTCGTTGGAGACGAAAATCTTTTCCGCCAGCGCCGGCCCCGCGGTCAGCGCCGAAGCCGCGGCCAGCAGGGCCGCCAGTCGTGTCATCTCTCTCCCCCTCACTTCTTGCAGGCCGTCTCCGGCCGGTCGATCCCCAGCGTGTCGAGCTGGCTGACCTGGTGCAGGAACTCCGCCTGCGGCGAGACCGAGGCGACCACGTTGTCCGACACCAGCAGGATCGGCTGGCGCAGCTGGCCGTCCCAGTCCCGGAACGTCAGCTTCTGCCCCTTGAAGGCGGCGAGGCTGAACTCCGGCGAATGGACGAAGACGTCGATCGTCGCCCGGTCGCCACCTTGGGTCCGGGTCGCCGCCTCGCCCAGCACCCGCAGGGCCACCCAGACCTGGTAGTCCTCGGGCCGGGCGGACCGCCCCGTATCCCGCTCGAACCGGGTCTGGAACTGGGTCGCGCCCCAGGCCTCGTGCGCCGGGCTCCAGCTTTCGGGGATCAGGCCGGCGGATCCGGTCACCGGGCGCGGCTCCCAGGTGTGGTAGGGCAGCCAGGCGGCGAAGACGCCGGCGTGATCCGCCGCCACCACCACGTCATGCTCCGGGGCGCGCTGGGTGAAGGCGGGCATCTGCTCCTGCACCTGCACCGAGCCGCTGTCGGTGCGACGTGCGCCGCCGGTGTCCTGATAGACCCGTTCCTCGACGATCTTCGCCCCGAACTTGTGCGCCGCCCGGCGATAGGCGGCCGCCAGATGCTGATCCTCCTGGTGGCTGCCCTCGATCAGGAACCACTCGTCCCAGCGCTTCCAGACCAGGTACTGGGCCAGCGCATCGGCGAGCATGGCGTCCGAGGGCGCGATATGGAGCAGGTTCGCCCGGCAATCCTCGCCTCGGAGCTGGTCCCCCGGGGCAGTGGCGTTCAGCACCACCGCCCGCTTCCCGGCGATGTCGGCGAGCTTCAGGGTGGTCGCCTCGTCGGCCATGGTGACGATCCACCAGATCCCGGCGTCGAGCAGGCGCGACATCTCCGCCTCCGCCGTCTCGGGGGTCGCGGCGACGGTCTCCGTCACGAAGGTCTGCTTCATGAAGGCACCGGTGGTCGAATTGTCCGCCGTTCCCAGCGCCGCCCCGGCGAAGCCTAAGTCCGGCGGCGGCAGGTCCAGGCGCGAGATCGGCAAGGGGCCGGGCGCATCGACCCGGAGCACCGCAGCGCGGTATTCCGTCGCCCCTGCAGCCGCCGCCGCGACAAGGGCGATGCAGGCCGTCGCCGCGGCCAGAGCCTTGCGTGTCATCTCGTCCTCCCTGCAACCATTGACCATGGGCGCAGGCACGGACGAAAGGGGGTTTTTCATGTTAAGAATATCATAAGTCCTTAAAATCAATGCCCGTCATACTTTCGTTCGATTGTGGCGGGCGGCGGCATGACCCGTATCGTCCGCCCGGAAGCGCAATTCTCGGGAGGAAATTCGGATGCGAAAGGTGGCGGCGGCGCTGGCGGCCTGCCTCGTGCTGACGGGGGGCATGGCCGCGGCGCATGGGCCCTCGCGGCAGAAGACGGACCAGAGCGTGGTTCTGAACGCCGCCCCGGACGAGGTCTGGGCCGTGGTCGGGAATTTCGGCGACATGTCCTGGTTTCCCGGCGTCGCCTCGACGGACGCCGACGGGGGCGCCAAGGGGGCGAAGCGTCTGCGCAAGATGACGGACGGCCAGGAGGTGGTGGAGGAGTTGACCAAGATCGACCCGGCCAAGCGCATCATCGCCATCCGCTTCGACAAGGACAACACCGCGGTCGTGGCGGCGACGAACTACGCCTATACGATCACCGTCACGGACCAGGGCGGCAACGCGGCCCTCGACTGGAAGGGCGCCTTCTATCGCGCCTTTCCGCTGAACGACCCGCCCCCCGACCAGAACGACGACGCGGCGATCGCCGCGGTGACGGCCGTTCACCAGAAGGGCATCGACGCGCTCGTCGAACGCTTCGGCGCGGCGCAATGATCCGCGCGGCCCTGCTGGCGGCGGCGCTGGCGGGGCCGGCCGGCGCGGCCGAGATCGCGGCGATCACCTCGCAGAACGCCGGCGCGCTGACCCTGCTCGACGCGGCGACGGGCGCGGTGATCGCCGAGGCGCCGCTGCCCGGCAAGCCCGCCGCCGTGGCGGTGGACGGATCTCGGGGCCGGATCCTCGCGGTGGCGGTGGAGACGCGGCGGCTGCATGTCTTCGACGCCGCCGGGCGCGAGCGGGCGGCCCATCCCCTGCCCGGCGCGCCCTTCGGGGTGGCGGCGGATCCCCTCACCGGCCATGCGCTGGTCACCGACTGGGAGGGCTGGCTGCACGAGGTCGATCCCGTGACCGGCGCCGTGCTGCGCAGCATCCGCGTCGGCGCCGTTCCCTGCGGGGTGGCGGTCTCGCCTGACGGGCGGATGGCGGTCACCGCTGACCGCGACGCCAACGCACTCTCGCTCGTCGACATCGCCACTGGCCGGGTCTTCGCCCGTGTGCCGGTGGGCAAACATCCCTTCGGCGTCACCCTGCGCGACGGCCGCGCCTATGCGGCAGACGTGCTGTCGAACACGGTGAGCGTGGTCGATCTCGCCTATGCCCGGGTCGTCGCCACGATCCCCACTGGCGATCGCCCCTATGCCGTGGCCTTCGCCGCCGGCCGGGGCTTCGTCACCAACCAGTACGACGCGAGCCTGACGATCTTCGACGCCGCGACCCTCGTTCCCCTCGGCGCGGTCGAGGTCGGCGAATACCCCGAAGGCGTCGCCGCCACCCGCGACGGCCGCCTGCTGGTCGCCAACTGGTTCGACGACACCCTTTCGGTGGTGGATCCGACGACGCTGAAGGAGACCGAGACCCTCGACATGCCCGAAGGCCCCCGGGCCTTCGGGCTGTTCGTGGGCGAGATTGCGAATCAGCCGGTCGGCTTCAGCCCCTTGCCGTAGTCGTCGAGGATCGGCACCCCCGCGTCGCGCAGGATCGCGTCGATCTGGGCTTGGTTGCGGCGGATTTGGCTATTCAGCTCGCGCTTCCACACATCCTCACCCGGCCGCACCCCCATGGTGATGCGAAACACCAGCCGCGGCGTATCTGTTTCCTTGAGCAGCGGGGTCGCCTGCAACGCCGGGTTCGCCTTGACCAACGGTCCGCCGATCGGCCCCCAGAGCAGCGCGGCGTCGATCTTGCCCGCCTCCACATCCGCCAGCATCTGCCCCGCCGGATTCTCCACCCGCCGGTCGACCATCAGCGCATAAGGCTCCGCGTCCTTCATCAGCCCCAGCCGCGCCACATGAGTGGCGGGGGGCGAATTCGCCACCACCCCGATCTTGCGCCCTTTCAACCGCGGATCCCCCAGATGATCCACGTCGGCGAGGTCGCTGTCGGCGCGGGTCACGATCACATGGGTGGAGGTGTAGTAGTGGTTGGTGTTCAGCACCAGCTCGTCCCCTTGAGCATAGCCCATCACCACGTCGCACTTGCCGGCGTTGAGCGTCTGCCGCAGGAAGCCCGTGACCTGCGGAAACCATGTGTATTGCACGGGCACGTCGAGGCTCGCCGCGACGACGTCGGCGATCCTGTTCTCGAAGCCCGCGCCGTCCTCGGTCGAGAGCGGCGCATTGGCTGGATCGGCGCAGACGCGAAAGGCCGCGCGGTCCACCAGATCCGCCACCTGCGCCGAGGCAGGGGCGGCGGCGAGCGCCAGGACCAAGGCGAGGACCGGGCGCATCACTGTTCCATGCAGGCCTTCTCGGCCTCGGCATAGGCCTCGGACTTGTCGGCGCGCTTGGCCGGCCTGCCGCGGGAAAGGGCGTCGGATCCGCGGGCGCGGAGATAGGTCCAGATGTCGTCCAGATAGCACATGACGTTCGGATTGGTGCCGAAGGCCGGCATCACCTGGTTGTCGGCGGCGTTGACCACCTGCCGGCCGCTCGCGACAGTGGCGGTGAAGTCGTAGTAATCCATCCGCATCACCGAGTCCTTCAGCGCCGGGGCGTAGGACGATCCCTCGCCGTCGGGGCCGTGGCAGACGTGGCACTCGGCGTGATAGCGGCGATAGCCCGAGAAGGTCGGCCAATCGACTGTCCCGTCCGCCGCGATGTTGAAGGTGGGGATGTCTTCGGCGTTGAAGGACCGGACGCCGTCGTCCGAGGCGACCGCAACGTCGGCCTGCCCCGCGGCGGCCGTCGGGGCGTCTTCCGCAAAGGCGTTCGCGCCCGAGAAAAGAATGGCGAACGCCAGAAACGGCGCGGCTCGTTGCATACGTCATCCTCCCGAGGATTCTTTTCCAAAGCCTAGCCCTGCGTCCGAGGGCTGAAAATTCACACTTTAGTTCTGCCCGGGACGATCTGGGCCGCAGGCGGCCCCGCGACTTCGCCATTCCCGCCACGTCTCTCCGCCGCTATGCCAGGGCCATGGCCGAGACCTCCCTCCCCGTGCTTCTCGCGATCGCCGCGACTTTCTTCGTCGCCGGGATCGTCAAGGGCGTCACTGGCATGGGCCTCCCCACCGTGGCGATGGGGACGCTCGGCGCCCTGATCTCGCCCCTCGCGGCGGCGAGCCTGCTGATCGTGCCGTCCTTCGTCACCAACGTCTGGCAGCTTCTGGCGGGTCCCGCCTTCGGCCCGCTTCTCCGTCGACTCTGGCCGATGATGCTCGCCATCTGCGCCGGGGCGATGCTGGGGGCGACCTGGCTCGCAAGCGGCGACACGGCCGCGACCACCGCCGCCCTCGGGATCGCGCTGGCGGCCTATGCCGGCTACGCCCTCCTCGCGCGCCAAGTCCATGCGCCCGCCCGGATGGAGCCTTGGCTGTCGCCCGTGATCGGCGGCGTCACCGGGGTCATCACCGGCGGGACGGGGGTCTTCGTCATCCCCGCCGTGCCCTATCTCCAAGCGCTCGGCCTCGGCCGCGACGAGCTGGTCCAGGCGCTGGGTCTGTCCTTCACCGTCTCCACCGTCGCGCTGGCGGTCGCGCTCGGAGCCCATGGCGCCTTGCAGGTCCAGGGCCTGGGCCTGTCGACCCTCGCGCTCGTTCCCGCCCTCGCCGGCATGTGGGCGGGCCAGGCGCTGCGCAGCCGGATCAGCGCCGCGGCCTTTCGGCGGATCTTCCTCGTTTTCCTGCTCCTGCTCGGGACGGAAATGGCCCTTCGGCCGCTGCTCTAGAGCGGAAGCCGAGCTGATTGAATCTCGGGGATTCCCCTGTCTGCAGCGTTCTGATTCAAGGTGTCTGCCGGAGGGAGGACGGCAGGCATGTCGAAAGCGCTCTCCGTCGACCTTCGGACCCGGGTTCTCGCGGCTGTCGCGTTGGGAGCGACGCATCGGGAGGCGGCAGTTCGGTTTGGAGTGAGTGCCGCGAGCGTGAGCCGGTGGCGGCGGCGGGAGCGTGAGAAGGGCGACGTGGCTCCTGGCCCGCTCGGCGGGGACCGCCGCTCGGGTCGGATCGAGGCCCAGGCCGATCTGGTGCTCGGGCTCCTGGCGGAAACGCCGGACCTCACGGTGGAGGAACTGCGTGCGGCGCTGGCGGCCCGGGGTCACGCCTTCGGCTACGGCACGCTGCAGCGGTTCTTCGCCCGGCGCCGGATCACGCGCAAAAAAAGACGGCGCACGCCAGCGAGCAGGACCGCCCGGACGTCCTGAAGCGGCGCGAGGCCTGGTTCGAGAGCCAACCCGACCTCGAGCCTTCCCGGCTCGTCTTCATCGATGAGACCTGGGCCAAGACCAACATGGCCCGCACCCATGGCCGTGCGCCGCGCGGTGAGCGCCTGCGTGTCGGCGTCCCGCACGGTCACTGGAAGACCACCACCGTTGTCGCCGCCCTCACGCTGCGCGGCATGATCGCGCCTTTCGTCCTCTCCGGGCCGATCAACCGCGACGCATTCGAGGCCTATGTCGCCCGGGTGCTCGTGCCCGAACTCCGGCCCGGCGACATTGTCGTCATGGACAATCTCTCCAGCCACAAGGGGCCGAAGGTGCGCTCGCTCATCGAGGCCGCTGGCGCAGAGCTCCTCTTCCTCCCGCCCTACAGCCCCGACTTCAATCCGATCGAAAACGCCTTCGCCAAGCTCAAGGCCCTGCTTCGCAAAGCCGCAGAGCGCACCGTCGCAGGCCTCTGGAGCGCCGTCGGACGCATTGTCGACACATTCAGCCCCGCCGAGTGCGCCAACTACTTCGCCACCGCAGGGTACGATGCAGACTGATCGGATTCCGCTCTAGAGCGGAATCCGTCCCGGCAGAGCCGGGCCGTCCGCTCTACATTATTGTTTTGTCGCGATATCTTAACCACCAGACGATCCCGTCTGGTTGGATATCGCTCTAGAGGGATATCGAGCCAGAGGGGATCCTCTGGCGCTCAGGACATCGCGGCAAGACGATGATCCGGAGCGGACGGCCGGGCTCTGCCGGGGCGGAGTCCGCTCTGGATTCATGCGAAAACGCCGCCCCGGTTTCCCGGGGCGGCGTCGATCTGAAGGCGAAGCCCGATCAGTTGGGCAGGGCGAAGACCGTCAGCTGGCCGCCGAGCGCCGTGTAGTCGGAGAGCGCCGCATAGCCGCCTACGGCGCCGAGGCCGTCGTTGGCGTTGGTCAGGCCCGCCGCGAGGCCGATGCCGGCCCAGCCGCCGACGCCCGACAGCACGCCCACGTACTGCTTGCCGCCATGCTCATAGGTGAAGACGTTGCCGATGATCCCCGAGGGCGTCTTGAACTTGTAGAGTTCTTCGCCGGTCTTGGAGTCGACCGCCTTCAGGTAGCCCTCGAGCGTGCCGTAGAAGACCACGTCGCCCGCGGTGGCCAGCGCGCCCGACCAGACCGAGAACTGCTCGGGCAGGGACCACTTGATCTTGCCCTCGAGCGGATCCCAGGCGATGAAGTTGCCCATGCCGCCATGGCTGTTCGGGGCCGGGAACATCGACAGCGTCGCGCCGACGTAAGGCTGGCCGGCGGCGTAGCTGACGCGGAACGGCTCGTAGTCCATGCAGACGTGGTTGGTCGGCACGTACATCAGGCCGGTCTTGGGCGAATAGGCCGAGGGCTGCTGGTCCTTGGTGCCGAGCGCCGCCGGGCAGATGCCGGTGGTGTTCACGTCCTCGCCCTGCTGCTCGGTCGAGAACTCGGCCACCACGGCCGGACGGCCGAACGTGGCCGAGTTCGGGTCCATGTCGACGCCGGTGGTCCAGTTCACCGCCGGATCGTACTTCTCCGCCACCAGCAGCTCGCCGCTGTCGCGGTCGAGAGTATAGGCGAGGCCGTTGCGGTCCGGATGGAACAGGAGCTTGCGGTCCTTGCCGTCCACCTTGCCGTCGAAGAGCACCATCTCGTTGACGCCGTCGAAGTCCCATTCGTCATGGGGCGTCATCTGATAGAGCCACTTCGCCATGCCCGTGTCCGGGTTCCGGGCGAAGATGGTCATGGAGTACTTGTTGTCGCCGGGCCGCTGGGAGGGGTTCCAGGTCGAGGGGTTGCCGGTGCCGTAATAGACTAGGTCGAGCTCGGGGTCATAGCTGTACCAACCCCAGGTGGTGCCGCCGCCGATCTGCCACTGGTCGCCTTCCCAGGAATTCAGCGAGCTGTCCTTGCCGATCGGCTTGCCGAGGGCGGTGGTCTTTTCGGGGTCAACCAGCATCTCGTCGTCAGGGCCGGTGGAATAGGCCCGCCAGGCGAGGCTGCCGTCCTTGATGTTGTAGGCGGTGACCGAGCCGCGCACGCCGAACTCGCCGCCCGAGATGCCGACGATCACCTTGTCCTTGACCGGCAGGACGGTCGCCGTGTTGGTCTCGCCCTTGGCCGGATCGCCGTTCTTGACCGACCACTTCACCTGGCCGGTCTTGGCGTCGAGCGCGACCAGCGTGGTGTCGGCCTGGTGCAGGAACAGGGTGTCGTCCGCATAGGCGAGGCCGCGATAGACCGTGTCGCAGCACATCACGCCGATGACATTCGGATCCTGCTGCGGGTGATAGCGCCACAGAATCTTGCCGTCGTTGTTCAGGTCGAGCGCATAGACGATGTTCGGGAAGGGGGTGTGGACGTACATGACGTCGCCGATAACCAGCGGCGAGCCCTCGTGTCCGCGCAGAACGCCCGTCGAGAAGGTCCAGGAGACCTGCAGGTCCTTGACGTTTCCGGCGTTGATCTCGTCCAGCTCGGAGTACCTCTGGCTGGCGTAGTTGCCGAGCTGGGCCGCCCATTGCTTGGAATCCTGGGTCGCCGCGAGCACCGAGTCGTTGGCGAATGCGGGCGCAGCGCCGAGCAGCAGCAGCGCGCCGATCGAAAGCGTCAGGTTCTTCATTCTTTCCTCCCGGACGGGTGTGATACGGGGGAGGTCAGGGCCGGCCCGATTCCGCGGCGACCCTCCCGACCCTCTTATTCTTCTTTTATAATTCTCCCGCCGCCTGCGGTGTCAACTCGGCCCGCCCGCCGTCCCCCGAAAGTATGACGGTCGCTTTCGCAACGAAAAAGGCCGCCCGGAGGCGGCCCTTCCACACCGGCGCAGGGCGCGTGCTCAGTTGGTCGCGGGCGCAGCCGGAGCCTCCCCTGCCGGAGCGGCGGGCGCGCTCCCCCCGGCGGCGCCGGCGGGGTTCAGGCTCACCAGATAGGCGATGACGTTCACCCGCTCCTCGGGCTTCTTCAGGCCGATGAAGGTCATCTTGGTGCCCGGCACCATGCCCTTGGGATTCTCGAGGTACTTGTCCAGCTCCTCGGGGGTCCAGATATGGCCCTCCGCGCCAAGCTTCTTCATGGCGTCGGAATAGTTGAACCCTTCGAGCGAGGCGGTCTGGCGGCCCACCACGTCATGCAGGTTGGGGCCCACCTTGGATCCGCCGGTGGGATCGACCGAATGGCAGGCGGCGCATTTCTTGAAGACCTTCTCGCCCGCGACCGGGTCTCCAGCCTCTTGGGAGAGAGCCGGCGCGGCGAAGGCCGCCGCCATCAGGGCGGTAAACAGGAAGGGACGCATCGGGGGGACCTCCTCGTGGCTTTTACTGGCTTTTCAGGGTCAGGCCGGCGACGATCCTACGCACGAAGCCGCTCGGCGTGCCAGTGGACATGAGTCCCCATTACGCTCGCGACATAGAAATAGCTGTGATCGTAGCCGGGCATCATCCGGAACTGGAACGGCTGGCGGCGCGCGGCGGCGGCGGCGGCCAGCGCCTCGGGTTTCAGCAGGTCGAGGAACTGGTCCTTGGCCCCCTGGTCCACCAGGATCTCCCCGGGATAACCCCGCTCCTGCATCAGCAGCGTGGCGTCGTGGGGGGCCCAGGCCGCCTCGTCCGGGCCGAGATAGGCGGCGAACTGCTTGCGCCCCCAGTCCGACCGGCTGGGATTGGCGATCGGCGAGATCGCGGAGACCGCGCGATAGGTCTCGGGAAAGGTCATCCCCAGGGTCAGCGCCCCGTGCCCGCCCATGGAGTGGCCGGTGATCCCCTGCCGCTCCCGGTCCAGCGGAAACTCGGAAAAGACCAGCTCCGGCAGCTCATGGGCCACGTAATGCCACATCCGGAAATGCGGCGCCCAAGGGGCCTGGGTCGCGTCGACGTAGAACCCCGCGCCCTGGCCGAGGTCATAGGCCTCGTCGTTCGCCACCCCCTCGCCGCGGGGGGAGGTGTCGGGAAAGATCAGCGCGATCCCCGCCTTCGCCGCCCAGGCCTGGGCGCCCGCCTTGGTCATGGCGTTCTCGTGGGTGCAGGTGAGGCCCGAGAGATACCACAGGACCGGGACCTTGCCCGCCCGCGCCTGGGACGGCAGGTACACCGCAAAGGTCATGTCGCAGCCGCAGGCCTGCGAGGCATGGGAATAGACCCCCTGCACTCCGCCAAAGCTCGCGTTCTCGGAAACCGTCTTCATGGCCATGTCTCTCGCGTCCGGGGATAGGGTGGCAGGCCGGCGACGGGCGCGTCAACTGGCCGAAGGTCGGGGGGCCGTCGGGCCCCCGGGAGGGGGTCCGCGCGCCGCCCCCGGCCAGGGCGGGCGCGCGTCAAGCGATCAGCCTCGGGCGGTCAGTAGACCACGACGCTGCGGATCGACTCGCCCGCGTGCATCAGGTCGAAGCCCTTGTTGATGTCCTCGAGGCTCAGGCGGTGAGTGATCATCGGGTCGATCTGGATCTTGCCGTCCATGTACCAGTCGACGATCTTCGGCACATCGGTCCGGCCGCGGGCGCCGCCGAAGGCCGTGCCCTTCCAGACGCGGCCCGTCACCAGCTGGAACGGCCGCGTCGCGATCTCCGCCCCTGCCGGCGCCACGCCGATGACGACGCTGACGCCCCAGCCGCGATGGGTGCATTCCAGCGCGTCGCGCATCACCTTGACGTTACCGGTGCAGTCGAAGCTGTAATCCGCGCCGCCGATCTGGTCGAAGGGCGTCTTGGTCATGTTGACGATGTGCTGGACGATCGAGCCCTCGATCTCCTTGGGGTTGACAAAATGGGTCATCCCAAAGCGCTCGCCCCATTCCTTGCGGTCGTTGTTGAGGTCGACGCCGATGATCATGTCGGCGCCCGCCAGCCGCAGGCCCTGCAGCACGTTGAGCCCGATGCCGCCCAGGCCGAAGACCACCGCCTTGGCGCCGATCTCGACCTTGGCGGTATTGATGACCGCGCCGATGCCCGTGGTCACGCCGCAGCCGATGTAGCAGATCGTGTCGAAAGGCGCGTCCTCGCGGACCTTCGCCACCGCGATCTCCGGCAGGACCGTGTAGTTCGAGAAGGTCGAGCAGCCCATGTAATGCAGGATCGGCGTGCCGTCGAGCATTGAGAACCGGCTGGTGCCGTCGGGCATCAGCCCCTGCCCCTGGGTCGCGCGGATGGAGGTGCAGAGGTTGGTCTTGCGGCTCAGGCAGGACGGGCACTGCCGGCATTCCGGGGTGTAGAGCGGGATGACGTGGTCGCCCGGCTTGACGCTGGTCACGCCGGGGCCGACCTCGACCACCACGCCCGCGCCTTCATGGCCGAGGATGGCGGGAAAGAGCCCTTCCGGGTCCGCGCCCGACAGGGTGAATTCGTCGGTATGGCAGATGCCGGTCGCCTTGATCTCGACCATCACTTCGCCGGCCTTCGGGCCTTCGAGGTTCACCTCCATGATCTCCAGGGGCTTTCCGGCGGCTACGGCCACGGCGGCGCGGGTGCGCATCGGCGTTCTCCAATCAGGTGCGGGCGGTATGATCTGACTCGACGCCCGGCCGGCCCGCAAGCCCCCGGGGGGAGGGAGGGCGCGGGGCCGGCCGGGCGGGCGCGGGTCACGCGGCGAGCGCGCCCGACTTCTTGGCCACGAAAGTGGCGATGGCGTCCATCAGGGGCGGCGACAGACAATCGTAGGGCTCGAGTCCCAGTTCCTTCAGCCGGCCCCGGACGCCTTCCATCCGGGAGGGATCCACCCCGGATTCGATGATCGACGAGACAAAGGCCGCGAACTGCGGCTCGGACCAGCCGGTTTCGCCGGAGAGCTCGGTATGGACGAAGTCGAGCCCGTAGAACGGATGCTCCTTGTTCTCGATCCGGCCGTACATGTGCACGCCGCAGCCCGTGCAGGCATGGCGCTGGATCGGCGCGGCCTCGTTGACGATCTTGAGCTTCTGGGCGTTCTTCGTCACTTCGATCTTGTCGCGGCCGACGACGGCGACCTGGCTGAAGACCGCGCCGGCGGGCTTCCAGCACTTGGTGCAGCCGCAGACATGGTTGTGGGCGGTCTGTCCGCCGACCCTGACCTCGACCTTGTCGGTGGCGCAGTTGCAGCGCAACGTGCCGCCGCCGAAATTCGGGTCGCCCGGCTTGACGCCGCCATCCACCGCCGGGTGAATCTTGACGCTCTCATAGGTCATCGACGTTCCCTCCGCTTTGTTTGACGTTGTTTGAGCGCAGTCTCCCCGCCTCGCGAAGCTCCGTCCATTCAGACAAAGGGGGGAGATGCGGACCAGGCGCGAACCCCGGCCGCGCAGGCTCCTTCCGGCCCGCCGGCCGCCAAGGCGGTTTCAGGCGGATCCGCCGCGCCCTCGCAAAGCCGCGGGACGGCACTCGCCTCTGAAATCGCCGGCGCCCGGCAGGGTGGCCCGACTCTCGCCAGACAGCTGGCAGGATACGCCCCAGGGGATCAACCCGAAGAAACGGATCGGCCCCCAAGCCGATCGTTGGAGAACTTCCAACGCCTCCCGTCTTCGCAGAAATCAGTCCTGGCGAAATTCTTCCGCGCGCCGACATTCGGCGCCCGGAACGTCGGTCAAAGATAAAGCCCGAAGTCCTGTCCCGTATAGTCCGAGGCTCGTACGCTCTGCCCATCCTCGATATAGAGCCTGAACTCATAATCCGGGTCATCATCGAGATTGGCGCGGATCAGCGTCCGGGTGCCCACATCGACCAGTTCGACCCGGCCGATGTCGGTTTCGTCGAAGACCGGCCGGATCTCCTCGGGAAGACTTATGACGTCGCCCCCGGCGTCGCCCACGCCGTCGAAGGCGGGGCCCTCGCGGGCCGCGATGGTGTCAGCTCCGGGCTCCCATGCGCTCGGATTGTTGCGGAACATGAAGATGTCATCCCCTGCGCCGCCGAACAGGCGGTCGCCGCCGCCGACGGCGTCCTCAAAGAAGTCGTTTCCCTCTCCGCCGCGCAAAACGTCCCTGCCCGCGCCGCCGGTCAGCACGTCGTCGCCGCGCCCGCCGTTCAGCCGGTCGTCCCCGCCGTTGCCGGTCAGGATGTCGCGGCCGTCGCGGCCGTGCAGCATGTTGCCGAGGTTATTGCCGGTGAGGATGTTGTTGGAACTGTTGCCGACGATGGTCGTGGCGCGCGCCGCCATTCCATAGGCGCCGGCCAGAGTCAGGTCGACGGCCTCGATGTTCGCGGTCTCCGACAGCGTCAGATCGAGATTGGTGACGATGGTGTCCCTGGCGTCGTCCGGCCAGACGCCGAAATCGCGCGCCACGTCGCGCCGATCATCCACCACGTAGATATGCTGTCCCGAGCCGCCTGTCATACGGTCGGCGCCGCTCCCGCCGTCGAGGATTTCGAGACCGACCGCGTCGCCGCCGTAGAGAACGTCGTCGCCCGCTCTCCCGTAAATGAGGTCGCTGTAAGGACTGCCATAGAGACGGTCATTCCCGTCGCCGCCGTCGATGTATCCCTCGCGGTCGCCGAGTTCGGCCACGTCGTCGCCTGCTCCGGCGAAGATCGTATGCCTTATATCCCCAGCCGTATTCGTGAATCCGATGGGATCGGAAATGACCCCTGCCGAGATCCCGCTGCGCAGGATCTGGTCATCGCCGGCCGTTCCATAAAACCTCGCCATGCGCTTCCTTCCTGGCGGTCATCTTGGTTCCGCTCATTTTTCGGGCCGACCACACGGTCGTCAACTCGACGGAGCGGAAATCGCTCCGCCGGAATGCGCCGCCGCGCTTGAGGCCGCCCTCGCCACGCTTTCAGAAGAAAGCGTAGTTCCTCCGCTTCGGACGGCTCTTTTGCGCGATCGCCTTTCCTCCGCTCAGCCAGGGCCAAAAGGCCCGCCTTCCTCAGGTCAGCAGCCAGCCGTGGCGCAGGAACAGCTCGGCGTCGAGGACGAAGAGGAAGTAATCGTCCCCGTCCGCCGCTCCCGCGCCGAAGCCGTCCCCATCGGCGTCGATCTGCAGCACGGTGTTCGCCCGGTCGGCGAGATCGTCGGAGCGGAACGGCCGGCCGGTCGCGGGGTTGATCGACTGGTCCTCATGATAGACGCGGAAATCCCGCCCGGCAGCCGCCTCGCGGAACCGCACCTGGTCCAGCCCTGCCTCGAAGGCCCGCGACAGCACCACGTCGTTGAAGTCCCCCACGTCGGCGCGGATCACCCGGATCACGTCGCGATTCCCGTCCCGGGCCTGGTTCGGGTCGACCTGGAAAAACTCCACGTCGGGGTTGATGACATCGTTGCCGGCGCCGCTGATCAGAACGTCCCTGCCCACTCCGCCATCGATGAAGTCGTTGCCGGCGCCGCCGTCCACATAATCGTCGCCCTCGTCGCCGGTGACGAAACCGTCGTTGCCGCCCCGGGCGAAGATGCGATCGTCGCCGGCGCCGCCCCGGAGGCTGTGGTCGATGAAATTCGACCCTATGATACAGTCATTCCCTTCGTCGCCACGAGCCAGATTGCTCCAATCGGCGTCGCCGGTCATGACCAGCCGGTCGTCGCCCTCGCCGCCGTAGCACTCTCCGCTCCTGAGCAGATCGTCGCCGCCGCCGCCGTAGAACGCGTCGATGCCGCCCCCGCCGATCATCACGTCGTGGTGGGAAGAGCCAAAGATGCCGATGACGCTGCTGAAGCCCTCATTTCCGTCTTCGGCGCTTTTCGCGAAATAGTCGACGCCGCCGAAGCCGTCGCGCGCCTTGCCGACGATGTCCACGGTCCGGGTCTCGCCCTCGGCGTCGGTGTAGCTGCGGCTGCCGCGATAGGACATGTCGACGAAGACGCCGCTGCGCGCGCCGCTATAATCGGCATAGGCATTGACGAAAACCTCCGGCGAAGGACCGACCCCGTAGAGGTCATCTCCGCGCGAACCCATGAAAAAAGCAAACAGCTCGCCTCCGCCGCCGAAGAGCGCATCGCTCCTGGACGTGCCCGTGAAGGTGACGCTGGCGACCGGGGTCGGATAGAGATCCCAGTTCGGCGGCGGGTAGGCCCCGGGCGCGAGTCGGACGTTGCGTCCGGCCAGCAGGTGATCGGTGATGAGGTAGTCGCCGCTTGCGACGAGGTTCGCCAGGAATTCGCGGCTGTTGCTGATCGACATGCGCTTCTCCTTCCGTCCCTGGCCCGGCGGGCGCCGCGTTCGGCGGCCGGGCTCAGTCAGGGAGGCACACCTCTCGCGCCGGCGCGTCCGCCATTTGGCGGATGCGATTCACCCCAGGGGCAGCGAGAACGAGGCGAGCAGGCCGACCAGTTCCGCCTGGCGGTTGGTTCCGGTCTTGTCGAACAGCCGCAGCAGGTGGCTGCGCACGGTCGAGACCGCCACCCCCAGCGCCGCGGCGATCTCGGCGTTGGTGCGGCCGGCGCCGATCAGTTCCAGCACCCGCGCCTCGGCGGGGGTGAGGTCGAAGAGCGCGGCGACGGCCGTCATCGGCGCGGGGGGCGCGGCGAGCGCCGGTGCGACGAAGATCGCCGCCATCGCCTCGGCGAGCGGCTCCGCCTCGGACAGCGGCAGGACGTGCAGCACCAGCGCCTCGCCGTCCGCGCGCCGGGCGGGCACGCCGAGCCCCCGGCGGCCGAGGCCCGCGCGCGGCGCGGCGACCGCCACGGCGAGCGCGGCGGCGAGGCCTGAGGGCGCCGTCACCTTCCCCGCCCGCAGGCCCAGCGGATCGGCGGCGCGCAGCATCGCCTCCCCCGCCCGGTTGGCGTGCAGGAGGCGCAGGCCGGGACCGACCAGCAGCACCGCCACGGCCAGCCCGTCGAGCGTCGCGGCATAGGCGCCGCGCTCGATGGTCCGGGCCTCGAGCAGCCGGCTGATGACCAGCGCGCGTTTCACATGCGGCACGAACAGCCGGGCGACGGCCTTTTCCCGCAGCCCGATCGGGGGCGCGTCCCGGTGCCGGCCGAAGCCGATCGAACTGATCGAGCCGCCGTCGCGGGTCAGCCCGATGGACATGTTGTCGACGATGCCGAGCGGCCCGCTGAACTCGCGCCCCATGTCGCAGTCGAAGGCGTCGGGATTGACGTCGAGCAGACGCACGGGTTCTTCCAGCGGCAGGGACATGAGCCGCTCCAGCCCGCCCCAGATCCAGGGGATCTCGTGGGCGAAGCTGTGCATCAGGGCTTCCTGCTCCGGGGTAAGGCCGTAGTTGATCGACAGGAGCGGCATGGCGTCCGGCGAGGGCTGGAGCGACAGGTTGGCGATGAGGAAATCCATCTCGGCGCAGAGGCCGCCCAGGGCGGTCATCCACCGGCCGGGGTCGAGCGCGCAGTCGTAGATCGCGCCGACCAGCGTCGAGAAGCGCTCCGCCTCCACCACATCCATGGCCGTTCCTCCTCGGGGGAAAAGGATGCGGCCGCCGCCGGATCCGGTCAATCCGAGCCGAAGGGCGGAGGACCGCAGGCGGGCCTGCCCGCCACCAAAGCCGCCCGCCACCAAAGCCGCCCGCCACCAAAGCCGCCCGCCACCAAAGCCGCCTGCCACCAAAGCCGCCTGCCACCAAAGCCGCCTGCCACCAAAGTCGGGGGCGGCCCCGGCTTGCGTGGGCTGGAGCGATGCCCGACATAGGTCGCATGGCAGACGACGCGCGATCGGGGACGACCAGGCGAGCCGCGCCGCGCGGCCGGCGCGACGGGCCGCCCGTGGTCCTGCTGCGGCTGGGGTTCCTGGCAGGGATGCTGGCGCTGTGGCACGCCGCCGCGCTCGCCGCGCCGCCCGGGCTTTTCGCCGGACCGGGGGCGACGGCGCAGGCGCTGCTCCGCCTCATGGCGGAAGGGCGGCTGCCCCGGGCGCTGGGGCAGAGTCTGACGGTCTATCTCGTAGGCACGTCCACGGCGGTGGTCGTGGGCATCGCGCTCGGCGCCGCCATGGGGACGGTGCGCTGGATCGGAGCGACGCTCGACGTCTACGTCCATGCGCTGGCCGCCACGCCGCGGGTGGCCTTCATCCCGCTCGTCATCCTGCTGCTCGGCCTCGGGGTGGAGGCGAAGGCTCTGGTGGTGTTCATGGGCGCGGTGATGCCGGTGATCCTGAACGCCTATGCCGGCGTGCGCGCAGCCGATCCCGACCTGATCGAGATGGCCCGCGCGACCGGGGCCGGCGAGGGGCGCATCCTCGCCCATGTGGTGCTGCCCGGCGCGCTGCCCTTCCTGCTGGCGGGCGTGCGGATCGGGGCGACCATCGGGCTGATCAACACCGTGGTGGCGGAGCTCTATACGGCCGTCAGCGGCCTCGGCGGCCTCCTTGCGCTTTACGCCAGCCGTTTCCAGATGGCGGAATACCTCGCGGTGGTCGTCTGCCTCGCGTTGATCGGCGTGGCGATGACCGAGGGTTTGCGCCTGGCGGAGCGGCGGCTGCTGCGCTGGCGCGGGGAAGCCTGACAAGAGAGGCCCGAAAGGGCGGCCTGGGGAGGAAGACCGTATGCTGAGACTGATCGCCTGTTCCGCCGTCGCGTTGCTGGCCGCCCTGCCGGCCGCGGCCGATCCCTTCCGCCTGATCGTCACCGACATGGAGGCGCCGCTGGTCCCGAACTCGGTGATGGAGCTCGCGGCGCAGGAGGGCTATTTCGACCGCGCCGGCGTCGAGGTGGAGTTCGTCCGGGTCCAGCAGACCCCGCTCGCCATGGCGGCCCTGCGCTCGGGCGAGGGCGAGATGGCGAACGTGGCGCTCGAATCCGTGCTGCGCGCCGCCGCCGAGGGAGCGACCGACCTGCGCGCGGTCATGTCGCCGAACCGGTCGCTCCCGTACCTGGTGGCGGCGCGCAAGGGCATCGCCGCGCCGGCCGACCTCGCCGGCAAGCGGTTCGGGATCGGGCGGATCGGCAGCGTCGACCACCTGCTCTCCATGAAGGTGCTCGAGGCCGCGGGCGTCGATCCCGAGAGCCTGGAGCTCGTGGCGCTCGGCCAGCCGACGGCGCGGGCGACGGCGCTGCTCGCCGGGCAGATCGACGCGACGACCATGGGGATCGGGACCTTCGCCGCGATCGACGACGACCCGAACGTCGAGACCCTGATCGGGGTGGACGCCTTCTGGCGCGCCGCGCCGGTGCTGTCCAAGGTCAATGCCGTGACCTCGGAGACCCTGGCGGAGCGGGGACCGGAGGTGCAGGCGGTGATCGAGGCGATCACCCTCGCCGCGCGGGATTTCGCGGCCCATCCCGACCAGTGGGTGGCGGCGATGGAGAAGGCCCGGCCCGACGTGCCCGAGGCGGACCTCCGGATGCTCGCCGAGGCCTTCGCCGGCCAGTGGAGCGTCGACGGCGGCATGACCGAGGCGGAGCTGACGGCCGCCCAGGACTGGCTGCTCTCGACCGAGGACTTCAAGGGCGTCGCCCCCCAGCCCGTCGCGGCCTTCGCCGACCTCGCGCCTTTGGAGGCGGCGCTCGCCAAGATCGGCCCGGCCGATCCGTCGATCCTGCCCACCCGCTGAGCGAACCTTGGCCGGACCCGCCCATCTGGCGCTCGCCGGGGCGTCGCTCGCCCTCGGCGGGCGGCCCGTCCTGGCGGGGATCGACCTCGCCGCGGCGCGCGGCGAGGTGCTGGTGGTGCTCGGGCCCTCGGGCTGCGGCAAGACCTCGCTCCTGCGGCTGATCGCGGGGCTGGCGACGCCCGACCGGGGGACGGTGCGCATCGACGGGGCGGCCCCGGTTCCCGGCCGGGGGACGGCCATGGTGTTCCAGTCCTATCGTCTGCTGCCGTGGAAGACGGTGCGGGAGAACGTGGCCTTCGCCCTCGCCGGGCTCGAGCCCCGGGAGCGGGCGGCGCGGGTCGACGAGGCGCTGGCCCTGGTGGGGCTCTCCCGCTTCGCCGAGGCCTGGCCGCGGGAGCTTTCCGGGGGAATGCAGCAGCGGGCGGCGCTGGCCCGGGCGCTCGCGGCGCGGCCGCGGCTCCTGCTGATGGACGAGCCCTTCGCCGCGCTCGACGCCCAGACCCGGGAGCTGATGCAGACCGGCCTTCTGCGGCTGACCGGGGCGGCGGGGGGGCCGACGGTGATCTTCGTCACCCACAGCGTGGACGAGGCCCTGACCCTGGGGGACCGGGTGGTGCTGATGTCGCCCCGGCCGGGCCGGGTGGTGGAGAGCCTGGAGACGCCCTTTCCCGGACCCCGCTGGGAACGGGACCCGCGGGAGGCCGCGGAATTCCCCCTCCTGCGCCGACATCTGTGGGACCGGCTGCGGGCGATGGTGCTGTCGGATCCGGGGTCGGATTTCTTCGTCGGGGGGTCGGAGGGACGGAAGGATCCGCCGTGAAGGCGGCGATTTTCACGCGTGAAATTGGCATCAAACCTATGATTATGCTATATTTTCCAATTTTTGTTCACCAGATCGCAATCTTCGTGAAGAAAAGGCGCACGGGGGCGTCGAGCGTCGCCCCCCAAGCTTTCAGGCCAGCGCGGGGCGCGGGCGCAGGCCTGTCGCGGCCTTTCGATCCTGCGAAGGCGTGCGTGTGGGAGACGGCGCGCGGCGCAAGACTTTCAAAATCGTGGCAGGCTCTACGCCCGAACGACGTCCGAACGGCGCGACCAGACGCCTGAACGCCTGCGGCGCAGCGGCCCTGCGGAAAGGCGACGGCAGGCTGATTCGGCGCAGGCGCGGCGCAGGGGCCGGCCCGGGGCGGAAGAGGGCTTTTGCTGCGGCGCGACGGAGCGAGGGGGGCGCGGGCCCGAAGCCGATCGGATGGCGCCGGTTTGTTGGGCATTTTTACGGCAGACCCCCGGAAAATCGCCTTCGGCGCCGCAACTCGCGCCATTCCCTGAAACAAAACCTTTCGCGAGCCATGGACGCTCGGGCGGAGTGGAGGCTAACTCGGCAAGGGACGGCATAGGAGGATCATGTGGCGGCCATGACGGAGACTGCGACGGCGCCGCTCCCCAATGTGGCGCTGGAGGTGCGCGACATCTGCAAGCGCTTCGGCGACTTCGAGGTGCTGAAGGGCATCTCGCTGACCGCCCGGGAACACGACGTGGTGGCGATCCTGGGATCGTCCGGCTCGGGGAAATCCACCTTCCTGCGCTGCATCAACCTGCTCGAGACCCCGACCAGCGGCGAGATCCGCGTCAAGGGCGAGCTGATCGAGATGGGCAAGCGCCACGGCGAGGCCTGCCCGGCGAGCCCGAAGCAGGTGGAGCGCATCCGCTCCCGCCTCGCCATGGTGTTCCAGAGCTTCAACCTCTGGCAGAACATGACCGTGCTGGAAAACGTCATGGCCGCACCGGTCCATGTGCTCGGCAAGGGGAAGTCCGAGGCCCGGGACAAGGCCGAGGCCATGCTCCAGAAGGTGGGCGTCGCGGACAAGCGCGGGCATTATCCCACCCAGCTCTCCGGCGGCCAGCAGCAGCGGGTGGCGATCGCCCGGGCGCTCGCCATGGACCCGGAGGTGATCCTCTTCGACGAGCCCACCTCGGCGCTTGACCCCGAGCTGGTGAACGAGGTGCTGAAGGTCATGCGCCAGCTCGCCGAGGAAGGCCGCACCATGCTGATCGTCACCCACGAGATGGGCTTCGCCCGCGAGGTCGCCAACCGGATGATGTTCCTCCACCAGGGGCTGGTGGAGGAGGAGGGCAACCCGCGCGAGGTCATGGCCAATCCGAAGTCCGAGCGCTTCCGGCAGTTCATGTCGGGCAGCCTGAAATGACCCCCCGGCGCGCCCGCGGGGGCGCGCCGCAACACCCAGCAGGAACGCATCCCATGAGCCTCTTCCGCTCCGCCGCGCTCGCCCTCGCGCTCGCCGGCCTCGCCGCGCCCGCGCTCGCCCAGGACAAGATCGTCATCGGCACCGAAGCCGCCTACCCGCCCTTCGCCTATGTGCTGCCCTCGGGCGAGCTGGAGGGCTTCGACATCTCCATCGCCAAGGCGCTCTGCGCCGAGATGAAGGCCGACTGCACCATCGTGAACCAGGCCTTCGACGGGCTGATCCCCGCGCTCAACGCCAAGAAGATCGACGCGATCATCGCCTCGATGTTCGTGACCGAGGAGCGGCTGAAGGCCATCGACTTCGCCGGCCCCTACTACAGCGTGCCCGGCGTCTTCGTCGCCCCCAAGGACACGGAGCTGGAGCTGACCGAGGACAGCCTCGGCCGGCGCGTCACCATCGGCGTGCAGCGCGGCACGACCTTTCCGGACTATCTCAAGGCCAAGTTCCCCAAGGCGCGCATCCAGTACTACGACACCATCGACGCCGGGAAGCTCGACCTGACCTCCGGGCGCATCGACCTGCTGTTCGCGGATTCGGTGGTGCTGGAGGATTTCCTGAAGTCACCGGACGGGGCGACCTTCGCCGTGCTGGGTGAGCCGGTCTACGACACCGAGATCCTCGGCGCGGGCGCGGGCATCGGCGTGCGCAAGGGCGACACGGCGCTGAAGGACAAGTTCGACGCGGCGCTCAAGGCGCTGATCGCCTCGGGCGAGTACAAGAAGATCAACGACCAGTTCATCGGCGTCGACATCGCGCCGAAGTGACCCCGAGTGAAGGCGCCCGATGGAGAATGTAGTCGCCTACCTGCCCCTCCTGCTGGAGGGGCTCAAGATGACCCTGTGGCTGGCGCTGACGACCGTCTTCGTCGGCCTCGCCCTGGGGATGCTGCTGGCGCTCGCCAAGCTCTCGCCGCGGGGCTGGCTGTCGCGGCCGGCCTTCGCGCTGACCAACTTCCTCCGGGGCATTCCCGAATTCCTGATCCTGCTCGTCGTCTTCTACGGCGGCGCGCAGATCCTCAGCGACATGGGGGGAGAGGGAGGCGCGCCCTTCGACATCAGCCCCTTCGGCGCGGGCGTCTTCGCGCTGTCGCTGGTCTTCGGCTCCTACGCCTCGGAGACCTTCCGCGCCGCCTTCCTCTCGGTGCCGAAGGGCCAGGTGGAGGCGGGCGTCGCCTACGGGTTCACCCCCTTCCAAGTGTTCCGGCTGGTGCAGCTGCCCCAGATCTGGCGGGTGGCCCTGCCCGGCATCGCCAACCTGTGGCAGGGGCTTGTCAAGGACACGGCGCTCGTCTCCATCGTCGGGCTCGACGACCTGATGCGCAAGACCAACCAGGCGGCCCAGACCACCCGGGAGCCCTTCACCTTCTATTTCGCGGCGGCGCTGATCTTTCTCGTCGTCACCCTGGTCTCGATGGCGTTCTTCGCCTGGATGGAGCGGCGGTCCTCCCGCGGCGTGCGGAGGGCGAAATGAGCTTCGTGGCGATATTCCAGGAATACTGGCGGGATTTCCTCGAAGGCACTTTGCTGACGATCCAGCTCGTGGCCATCGCCGCGATCCTCGGGCTGGCGCTGGCCGTGCCGGTGGCGCTGGGGCGGCTGTCCGAGACGCTTCCCGTGCGCTGGTTCGCGACGGGCTATTCGATCTTCTTCCGGGGCACGCCGCTCTTGGTGCAGTTCTTCCTGATCTACTACGGCCTCGGCCAGTTCGGAATCATCCGCGACAGCTTCCTCTGGCCCTTCCTGCGCGAGGCCTATGTCTGCGCGCTGCTGACGCTCACCCTCAACACCGCCGCCTATTCGGGCGAGGTGGTGCGGGGCGGCATCCTGTCGGTGCCGCCGGGCGAGATCGAGGCGGCCAAGGCCTGCGGCATGTCGTGGCTGACCACCTTGCGGCTGGTGACGCTGCCGCGGGCGTTCTCGATCGCGCTGCCGGCCTATTCCAACGAGGTCATCATTCTGCTCAAGGGGACGTCGCTCGCCTCGACGATCACGCTTCTGGAGCTGACCGGGATGGCCCAGCTCGCCGCGTCGGACACCTATCAGCCGATCCAGGTCTTTTTGATCGCGGGGGTGATCTATTACGCGCTGACTCTGGTCATCAGCTGGATCTTCCGGCTGTTGGAGGCGCGGTTCACCCGCTACATGCGGCTCGCGCGCTGAAGGCCGAAACGCAGCGCGCCGCCCGGAGGGGGCGGCGCGGTCCGGGTTTCGCGGGCGGGGGCGGTCAGCCGGCCTTCTTCACCGCCGGGATGCTCCAGGAGCCGTCGAGGATCGAGGGCGCGCCCTCGTCCGGCCAGTAGAGGCGCATCATCAGGATGAAGCGGCCCTCGGGCGCGGGGAGCCAGTTCGATTCCTTGTCCTCGCCCGGGCTCTTGTGCTGGATCAGGATGTCGATCGAGCCGTCGGCGTTGGCCTGGAGCGGCTGGCGCGGGCTGATCGAGTACCGGTTGATCGGGTTGGCGACGAAGAAGTACTTCTCGTCGTACATGGTCAGCGACCAGAAGCCCTGGACCGGGGGCAGGTGGCCCCTGGGGAAGGTCAGGACCCAGTTCTCCGACCCGTCGTAATGGCGCAGGAAGGGCAGCGGCCCGGCCGGGTTGGTGGAGGTGGGATAGACCGCGTCCTGGGGCCGGTTGGCGCCGAGGCCGATGGCGGCGATCAGCGCCCGCTGCAGGTAGTCCGTGCCGTAGAGGCCGGTCTTGAGGGTGAAGCCCCAGCCGTTGACGTTCTGGACGTCGCCGTCGCTGTCCTTGAAGTGCAGCATGATGCGGGCGAAGCCGAGGCGGGGGATCTGCTCGACCAGCGCCGCGTCGAGCTTCGAGGCGTCGAAGTCCTGGCCCGGGACGATGCCGATGGCGGCGATCTTTTCCAGGAAGGGCGCGTCGGCGGCGCTCGGCGGGTTGGCCTTCATCAGCTCGCAGCCGAGGGCGAAGTACGCCTTGGCGTCGAGGGCGTTCACCTGGTCGCGAACGGCGGTCTTCATGTCGATCTTGGGATCGACCTCGCCCGCGGGGGGCGTCCAGCCGTCCTTGCCCCAGGCGCTGAGCGGGCGCAGGACGATCGCGTCCTGGAGCGCGTGCACGGCGGCGTAGTCCTCGGGCGTGCCGGTGCAGTAGATGCGGCCGAGCAGCCAGACGAGGTCGGTCTGGGACTTGTATTCGGTCACCCCCTCGGGGAGCGCGCCGGAGAAGTTCGGGCCGGTGATCGCCCAGGTCTGGGGGCCTGTGCCGGTGGTGCGCTTGCCGGGCACGTCGAAGACCGTCGTCCAGCCGTCGAGCATGGGGAAGAGGGCGTAGCGGTCGGCGAAGTCGGGGAGCTGGACCAGCCAGGGCTCCTCGCCCACGTCGAGGAAGGCGGTGGTGTAGAGCGTGTCGGCGTTCGGGGCGGTCACGTCCCGGAAGGAGGCGTCGGGATATTCCCGGAGCTTGATGAGGTCGCCCATCGGGCCGCGGCTGCCCTCGGGCTTGGCCACGTTGGTGACGACCCGGCGGGTCATCTCCATGGTGATGAGCGGATAGAGGAAGGCGTAGGCCTCGAGCGCGAGCCAGAGGTCTTCGCCGCCTTCCATCATCCGGTCGATGGGCCCGGACTCGGCGAAGGCGGGCGCGCCGAAGGCGGCCGCCGCGAGGGCGCCGGCCGAGGCGAAGGTGAAGGTTCGGCGGGTTCTGTCCATTTTCGTCTCCGAAAGGAAGGCGCCGCCCGGGCGGGGCGGCGCGTCGGACCTGGTCAGCATGGGGGATAGGGCGGATACCCGCAGAGGGGCGCGCCATAGGGATAGGGGCGATAGGCATCGGCCGCGGCCGCGGCGCCCGCGTACCAGGCCCCGCGATAGGCGGTGCGCCGGGCCACGCCCGCGTAGGAGAGCGGCGTCAGCGGCCGGCCGATGATGTCGATGAACACCGCCGCCGGACCGGTCGCGCCGGCGATGCTCCCCTCCAGCACGTCCACGTCGAAGACGAGGTCGGCGCCCTGCATCCGCGGGGACCTGAGGGTGACGACGGCGTCGTAGACGTCCTTTTCCGTCTCGCCGAAGACCGAGACGGTGGCGTTCGGCGGATCGGCGTGGAAGCTGTCGGGATAGGACGGGTTCCATTCGTCGAGCAGCACGGAGGTCGGCGCATGTCCCGCCGCCCGCACCGGCCGATCGGCGAAGACGATGGAGTTGCCGGCGATCCCCTTCAGGGTCAGGGTGGTCCCGTCCAGGGTCGCGCCCGCCGCGTTCATGACGATCAGCGAGGGCACCACCTCGGGCCGGGCCTGGCCGATGGTCTTCTGCAGCGGTTCATGGGGCGGCGGCGCGGTCTGAGCCACGACGAATCCGGGGGCGAGCGCCAGCGCGAGACTGGCGGCCCAGACGAGCCTCAGCATCTTCTCTCTCCTGCGGTTCGGAGCCGGCAGGTCCCAGGCGGGACCGCCGGACCGGGATCGGGCGCGCGCCTAGAAGCGCACCGTGAAGCCCAGGATCGGGCCGTTCAGATCCACCTCGACGTCGCGTCCGTCGATCTTCTTTTCCACCGCCATGTAGCGCCAGCCGCCCTGGATCGACCAGCGCGGGTCGATCTGGTAGCCGACGGTGGCGATGGCCTGCCAGCTTTCGTCCGAGCCGCCGCCGAAGCCGCCGGCGTCGCCCGAGGCGGTCGCGTACCAGGTGTCGTTGAAGGCGTAGCGCCCGCGCAGGCCGATCAGCGGATCGGCCCAGTCGCCGCTGAGGTCGTACTTGCGGCCGCGGGCCAGCCCCGGCTTCAGCTCGGTGTCGACGTCGAGCGAGTAGAACCGCCCGCCGAGCAGCACGTCGAGCCAGCCCTTGTCGTTCTCGACCACCCGATACCCGGCGTAGACGGAGAAGGCGGTCATGCGGGTGTCGACCTTGGCCTTGTCCCACAGCACGCCGAAGGGCGTCGACTGGCTGGCGCTGAGATCGGAATAGATGAGGTCGAGCAGCAGCCCCCAGCGGCCCTTGCGCGCCTCGAAGGCGCCCATGAAGGCCATGTCGAGATCGGCGAGCGCGTCGCTGGAGCTCGAATCGACGTTGACCGTGCCGCTCTTGGTGTCGACCGAGGTCTTGAGCCCCGGGAACCAGGCGTAGGGGGTCAGCGCGAACTTCCAGCCGTCCGAGGATGCATCCGCGGCGTCCTGCGCCATCGCCGGAGCGGCGAAAAGACCGCAGGCCAGGGCCGCGGCCAGGGCCGGCGCCTCGCGCCCCAGCCGGCGCCGCGAAGCGGACCGGGCGGCCGCGGGAAGGGTGTGTCGAGGCATGTCGGTCGGGTCCACTGAGAAAGCAATCTGAACAGCCCGCACAGAGCACGCTTCCCCGCCGGCCTCCAAGTCGTATTTTTGCGAGGTCCGCCTTCCTGTGACGCCCGAACCAACGCCGTGGCGCCGCCGGCCAAAACCGCCCATGCAACTGCCCAAGAGAATCTCATGACCGCCCGCAGGCTCGACGACATCGACCGCCGCATCCTCGGCGAGCTGCAGCGCGACGGCCGGCTCAGCAACGTCGAGCTGGCGGCGCGGGTGGGACTGTCGGCCTCGCCCTGCCTCGCCCGGGTGCGGCGGCTGGAGCGGGAGGGGATCCTCAAGGGCTACGTGGCGCTGGTCAGCCCCGAGGCCCTGGGCCTCGCCATCACTGTCTTCATCCAGGTGACGCTGGAGCGGCAGTCGGAGCGCACGCTGGAGATCTTCGAGACGCGGGTGCGCGCCTTTCCCGAGGTGATGGAGTGCTACCTGATGACCGGGGACAGCGACTACCTGCTGCGGCTGGTCGCCCCGGACGTGCAGGCGTTGCAGCGGTTCATCATCCAGGACCTGACCACCATCCCGGGGGTGGCGAACATCCGGTCGAGCTTTGCGCTGAAGCAGGTCGCCTATCGCACCGCCCTGCCGCTGGCGGAGTAGCGCCGGACCCGCAGAGCCTGCCGCGCGGCGCCGGGATCGGGGCAGATCCTGCCGGAGCGGGCGAAGGCCCTGGCGAGATTCGGCGCCGCGTTTCTCCGCGCCCGGTCTATCCTGCCGCTGAGCCTCGCCCGGAAGGACACGCCCATGCGCCCCCAGACCGCGACCCCCGACGCCGATCCCGATCCCCAGGAGACCCAGGAATGGCTCGACGCCCTGCGCGGGGTGATCGCCGCCGACGGCGACGCCCGGGCCGGCCAGATCCTGCGCCGGCTGGAGGAGGAGGCGCGGCGCAGCGGGGTCCAGGCCTCGACCCAACCGTTCTCGGCCTATCGCAACACCATCCCGCCCGAGCGGCAGGGTCCCTATCCCGGCGACCTGGCGATCGAGGAGCGGCTGACCTCGATCATCCGCTGGAACGCCCTCGCCATGGTGGTGCGGGCGAACCGCGCCTATGGCGAGCTGGGCGGCCATGTGGCGAGCTACGCCTCGGCGGCGGAGATCTTCGAGACCGGGTTCAACCATTTCTTCCGCGCGCCGACGGCGGAGTTCGGGGGGGATCTGGTGTATTTCCAGCCCCATTCCGCCCCCGGGGTCTATGCCCGGGCGTTTCTGGAGGGCCGGCTTAGCGAGGCGCAACTGGCGAACTATCGCCGCGAGATCGGCGGCGGGGGGCTCTGTTCCTATCCCCACCCCTGGCTGATGCCGGAGTTCTGGCAGTTTCCCACCGGATCCATGGGCCTCGGCCCGCTGAGCGCGGTCTATCAGGCGCGCTTCATGCGCTATCTGGAGGCGCGGGGGCTGGCGCGCACCGAAGACCGCCACGTCTGGGGGGTGTTCGGCGACGGCGAGATGGACGAGCCGGAATCGATCGCGGGCCTCGCCCTCGCGGCGCGCGAGCGGCTCGACAACCTCACCTTCGTCATCAACTGCAACCTCCAGCGGCTGGACGGGCCGGTGCGGGGCAACGGCCAGATCATCCAGGAGCTGGAGTCGCTGTTCCTCGGCGCGGGCTGGAACGTGGTGAAGGTGCTGTGGGGGTCGGAATGGGACGCCGTCTTCGCCCGGGACGCGGATCACGCGCTGCTCCGGCGCTTCGCCGAGACGGTGGACGGGGAGTATCAGGACCTCGGCTCCAAGGACGGCGACTACAACCGGCAGAAGTTCTTCGACGCCGATCCCGCCACCCGGGCGCTCGCGGCGGGGATGAGCGACGCCGAGATCAACGCGCTGAAGCGGGGCGGGCATGATTTCCGCAAGCTCCACGCCGCCTTCGCCGCGGCGAAGGCCCATCGGGGGGCGCCCACGGTCATCCTCGCCAAGACCAAGAAGGGCTATGGCATGGGCGGCGCCGGCGAGAGCCGGATGACGGCGCACCAGGCGAAGAAGCTCGACCTGGAGGCCTTGCGCGCCTTTCGCGACCGGTTCGACCTGCCGCTCGCCGAGGCGGATCTGGAGGGGCTGGGCTTTCTCAGGCCCGCCGAGGACAGCCCCGAGATGGTCTACCTGCGCGCGCGCCGGGCGGCGCTCGGCGGCCCGCTGCCCGCGCGGCGGGCGCGATCGGCGCCGGCCCCGGCCGTGCCGCCTTTGGCGAGCTATGCGGGCTTCGCGCGAAGGCCCGAGGGCAAGGCGATGTCGACCACCCTCGCCTTCGTGCGGATGCTGGGGGGGCTGCTGCGGGACAAGGGCTTCGGCCCCCGGATCGTGCCCATCGTCGCCGACGAGGCGCGCACCTTCGGCATGGACAGCCTCTTTCGCCAGATCGGCATCTATGCGCCCGAGGGCCAGCTCTACGTGCCCGAGGATGCGGGCTCGATGCTGTTCTACAAGGAGGCGCAGAACGGCCAGCTGCTGGAGGAAGGCATCACTGAGGCGGGCGCGATCAGCTCCTGGACGGCGGCGGCGACCGCCTATTCCGTCCACGACGCGCCCATGCTGCCGGTCTACATCTATTACTCGATGTTCGGCTTCCAGCGGGTGGGGGACCTGATCTGGGCCGCCGCCGACCAGCGGGCGCGGGGGTTCCTGATCGGCGCCACCGCGGGGCGCACCACCCTGGCGGGCGAGGGGCTCCAGCACCAGGACGGGTCGAGCCACCTGGCCGCCGCGGCCGTGCCGAACTGCCGCGCCTGGGATCCCGCCTTCGCCGGCGAGCTTGCCGTGATCCTCGACCACGGCGCGCGGCGGATGATGGCGGAGGGGCGGGACGAGTTCCACTACATCACCGTCGGCAACGAGGCCTATCCCCAGGCCGACCTGCCCGAGGAGGCGGAGGCGGACCTGCTGCGCGGGATGTACCGCTTCGGCGCCCGGGGCGAAGGGGCGGCCCAGGTGCGGCTGCTCGGCTCCGGCGCGATCCTGCCCCAGGTCCTCGCGGCGGCGGACCTGCTGGCGGAACATGGCATCGCCTCGGAGGTCTTCAGCGTCACCAGCTGGTCGGAGCTCGCCCGCGACGCGCAGGCGGTGGAGCGGCGCAACCGGCTCGGCGGCCTCGCCGCGGCGGAGGAAAGCCATGTGGGCCGGATGCTGGCCGGGCCCACGCCGGTGGTGGCGGCGACGGACTACGTCCGCGCCCTGCCCCAGATGATCGCCCCCTGGATCGAAGGACGCTACGTCACGCTCGGCACCGACGGCTTCGGCCGGTCGGCCACCCGGGCGCAGCTGCGGGCGTTCTTCGAGGTGGACGGTCCGTCGATCGCGCTCGCGGCGATCGAGGCGCTGGCGCGGTCCGGGGCCGTGCCAGGCGAGACGCTCGACCGGGCGCTGAAGGCGTTCGGGGCGGATCGGACCACGCCCGCGCCCTGGACCCTGTGAGGCCCCGGACCCTATGATCCGGCACGCCGCGCCCCTTTCGCCGGGGGGATCCCCCCGGCCGGGAGGATGAGCGCGCAGCAGATGTAGACGCCGGGAAGCGGCGGCAGGGCGGTCGCGTCCCAGGCGGCGCCGGCCGGGGTCTCGACCCGGCCGAGCGGGGTTTCGACCACCAGAGTCTCCCCGCGCCGGAAGATCCGCCCGCCGGGCCGGGCCGCGCCCAGGCCGACGCGCGCCGCGCCCAGGTCCTCCGGGCGCAGGGCGCCCGCGTCGGGACCCACGGCGGGCGCAGCCGGGCCGAGCCGCGCCCGGGGCAGGCCGAGCGCCACGACGCCGCCCGAAGTCCCGAAGGCCCGGACGAAGGGATCCGCCTCCAGCCGCAATCCAGCAGTCGCCGTCAGCGCCAGGAGGGCGTCGCCGTCGCGCGCGACCCGCTCGGGCGGGCCGCGGAACGCCCCCGCCGCTCCGAAGCCGAGCGCGCAGGCGCCCCCCGCCCCGAGGCTCCGCGCGAGGAAGCCGAGGATCTCCTCCGATCCCCAGGGCAGCAGCCAGGCCCGGAGCCCCAGCCGGGGGGCCCGGGCGGGGATCTCCTCCCAGACCGCGGCGCGAAAGGCCGCGTCCGCGTCGCGCCAGGCGCCGATCTCGGCCCCGCTGCGGGCGCAGCCGGCGCAGAGCCCGGTCGCGGCGTCGAGCTGGCAGAGCCCGATGCAGGGGCTGGCGGGGGGCGCGAACAACCCTGGTCTCCTTCGCTTCTGTCCATTCCCCGGCGCAGGAAGGGCGCCGGGCAGGCGGCGTCAAGGCGCCCCATCGCAGGCAGGCCCGGGAAAAGCGCATGGTTTTCGGGCGAAGCCGCCGGGGGATGTCGCAATCGTCACGGGTCTGGCGCCGATCCGTCTTCGGATCATCTTTAGGATGGTCCGCAAGGATGGCGCCCGCCGCCGGCCGCGCCTTGGGACGCCTGCAAGCGAGGGAGACCGCTGTGAACGAAAAGCCCAGAAGCAGCTTCGAGGCGACGACGGCCTATGTGGGGGACCTGCTCGACTCGCTCAACCGGCGCGGCCGGTCGCTCCTGCGGCGCAAGCCCGCGGCGGTGGCGGATTCCGTCCCCGACCTCGCCGCGCTCGGCGAGATGCTGCTGTCGCGCCGGGGGGAGGCCTCGGGCGTGGTGCTGGCCCAGGGCCTGCTCGCCGCCTTCGCCGCCGCGGGGCCCGAGGGCCGGCTCGGGTTCCTGCGCACCCTCGCCGACCGCTTCGGGCCCGATCCGGGCAAGGTGGACGCCGCCGTGGCGGCGCTCGACGCCACCGAGGACCGGACCGAGGCGCTGGAGAGGCTCCATGTGGCGGCGGAGCCCCGGCGGCTGGAGCTGTTCCGGCGGCTGAACCTCGCCCCCCGCGGCACCGAGGCGCTGGTGCGGATGCGCGAGGACCTGCTCGGCCGCCTGCGCGACCACCCCGAACTGCGCCGGGTCGACGCGGATTTCGCGCATCTCTTCGGGTCCTGGTTCAACCGCGGCTTCCTGGAGCTGCGGCATATCGACTGGGGCACCCCGGCGAACATCCTGGAAAAGATCATCCGCTACGAGGCCGTCCACCAGATCCGCAACTGGGACGACCTGCGCAGCCGGCTGGAGCCGACCGACCGGCGCTGCTACGGCTTCTTCCACCCGCAGTTGGTGGACGAGCCGCTGATTTTCGTCGAGGTGGCGCTGACCCGCGAGATCCCCGACCAGGTGGGCGGCATCCTCGACCTCGCCCGCCGGCCGATCCCGGCGGAGGAGGCGACGACGGCGGTGTTCTATTCCATCTCCAACACCCAGAAGGGCCTCGCCGGCGTCACCTTCGGCAACTTCCTCATCAAGCAGGTGGTCGAGGAGCTGAAGGCCGAACTGCCGAACATGAAGACCTTCGTCACCCTTTCCCCCGTTCCGGGCTTCGCCGCCTGGCTGGAGCGGGAGCGCCGGGCGGAGGGGGCGCTCGACCCCGCGCAGCGGGCGCTGCTCGACCTGCTCGACGATCCCGCCTGGCGGGAGGACCCGGAAAAGGCGGAGGCGGTGCGCGGCGTCCTGCTGCCGCTGGCGGCGCGGTACTTCCTGGAGGCGAAGACCGACGCCGGCAAGCCGATCGATCCGGTGGCGCGGTTCCACCTCGGCAACGGCGCGCGGCTGGAGCGGCTGAACTATCTCGGCGACGTGTCCGAGAACGGGTTGCGCCAGGCCCACGGGCTGATGGTGAACTACCTCTACGCCCTCGACGAGATCGAGGCGAACCACGAGGCCTTCGCGGAAAAGGGCGTCGTGGCGGCGGCGCCCGAGGTGAAGAAGCTGCCGCCGCCGCGCCCGGCGGGCTGACGTCAGTCGTCCCGGTCCCGGGCGCGGGTGCTGAGGCTGCCGCCGTCGATCCGGCGGAGCGAGATCTCCAGCCGGGCCTCGGCGGCGGCGATCTCGGCCATGACGCGCTGGGTGTACTGGATGTGCTCCTCCGCGGCGCGGCCGGCCGCGACCGGGTCGTGGGCCATGATCGCCTCGACGATGCCGCGGTGCTGCTGCATCAGCACGTCGCGCACCTCGGACCGGGCGTAGAGCTTTTCGCGGTTGTGGAAGACCCCGCGCCGCAGCATCCCCGACAGCGCCCGCATGATCTGCAAAAGCACGATGTTGTGGCTCGCCTCATAGACGGCGAGATGCAGGTCGACGTCGGCGTCGGCCTCGTCATGGGGATCGGCCTTGGCGTGGGCGGCGTCGATGCGCGCGAGGCAGCCGCGCAGGGTCTCGCGGTCGACGGAATTCGCCCGGCGCGCGGCGAGCGCCGCGGCCATGCCCTCCAGCATGGCGCGCAGCTCCAGGTAGTGGTCCACGACCTCCTCGGACCGCTCGGCCATCAGCTCGATCAGCGGATCGGTGATGCTGGTGGCGAGCGGCGCGACCGCCCTGCCTCCGCCCGGCTCGGCCACGAGCAGTCCCTTGTCCTCCAGCATCTTCATGCCCTGGCGCAGGGTCGGGCGCGACACGTTCAGCCGCGCCGCCATCTCGCGTTCGGGCAGAAGCGGGTCGCCCGGGCGCAGCGATCCCTCGAGAATCAGGTCCTCCAGGTGACGAGCCGTGCTTTCCGCCGCCGAAGCGCCCTTGATTCCTTCCTTGCTCACCCGCGGATCCTCTCTGGTCGACGGAATCTCCAAGGGTTTGGCGATCCGGACCCTGGGACACAAGACTACCTGCGGCCGCCGCACAGGTGAAGTCAATTTTCCGATTGACGAATTCGGTAAAATTAATTTACCAGATGAATACGACGGTAAGCTAAAAGAACCTACCGCGGAAACAGGGAGCCGCACCGCCCGGCGCACGGGCCTCTCCTTTCCGAAAAGCTTCGCCCGCCCGGCCTCCGGGCAGGCTTCAAAAACTGATCAACGAAGCTCGTGCCTCGAGCTCCGACCGACGATCCGCGGCCGGAGTCCGTCACGCCATTGTCCAACGGGAGTTCCTATGATCTGGTCCCAGGTCTACGACCCTTTCGGCAGCTTGTTGCTGTCGACGTTTCTGGCCGCGGTGCCGGTGATCGTGCTTTTGGGCGCGATCGGCATATTCGAGATCAAGGCGCATATTGCGGCCCTTCTGGGGCTTCTGACGGCGCTGGCGATCGCCATCTTCGCCTTCGGGATGCCGGCGGGGATGGCGGGGATGGCGGCGGTCTATGGCGCGGGCTTCGGCCTGATGCCGATCGGATGGATCATCCTCAACGTGATCTTCCTGTACCAGCTGACCAACGAGAAGGGCGAGTTTGACGTCCTGCGCCACTCGATCCGCGGCATTTCCGACGACCGCCGGATGCAGGTGCTGTTCATCGCCTTCAGCTTCGGCGCCTTCTTCGAGGGCGCGGCCGGCTTCGGCACCCCGGTCGCGGTGACCGCCGCCATGCTGATGGGCCTCGGCTTCTCGCCGCTTTCGGCCGCGGGCCTCTGCCTGATCGCCAACACCGCGCCCGTCGCCTTCGGCGCGCTCGGAACGCCGGTCATCGCGCTTTCGGCCGTGACCGGGCTCGACCTGCTCGAACTCTCGGGCATGATCGGCCGGCAGCTGCCGTTCTTCTCGATCATCGTGCCCTTCTGGCTGATCTGGGCCATGGTGGGCTTTCGCCGCATGATCGAGGTCTGGCCGGCCCTGCTGGTCGCCGGTGCCTCCTTCGCGATCCCGCAGTACCTCGTCTCCAACTTCCACGGCCCCTGGCTCGTCGACATCGTCGCCGCCATCGTCTCCATGCTCTGCCTCGCCGCCTTCCTGCGGGTCTGGAGCCCGAAGAAGCCGATGACCGAGGCGCCGCGCGACTGGTCCTCCGACGACGTCAAGGACACCCCGCACGAGCATCCCGCCGACGTCACCTCGCGCGGCGCGGTGCTGCGCGCCTGGATGCCCTGGGCGATCCTGTCGGTCTTCGTTTTCATCTGGGGCGTGCCTCAGGCCAAGGCCCTGTTCGACTCGATCTGGACCGCGAGCTTCCCGATCCCCGGCCTGCACAACATGGTCATGAAGGTGCCCCCGGTGGTCGCCGAAGCCCATGCCGAGACCGCCATCTACAAGTTCAACATCATGTCGATGACCGGAACCGGCATCCTGCTCGCGGGCATCGTCTCGGGGGTCCTGCTCGGCTACTCGCCCATGGGCCTGGTGCGGATGTACGGCAAGACGCTCTACATGATCCGCTTCTCGCTGCTGACCATCGCCTGCATGCTCGCCCTCGGCTATGTCACCCGCTACTCCGGCACCGACGCCACCATGGGCCTCGCCTTCGCCCATACCGGCTGGTTCTACCCGTTCTTCGGCACCCTGCTCGGCTGGCTCGGCGTGGCGGTGACGGGCTCGGACACCGCGTCGAACGTGCTCTTCGGCGGGCTGCAGAAAGTCACCGCCCAGCAGCTCGGGCTGAACCCGGTGCTGATGGCGGCGGCCAACTCCTCGGGCGGCGTCATGGGCAAGATGATCGACGCGCAAAGCATCGTCGTCGCCTCCACCGCCACCAAGTGGTACGGCCACGAAGGATCCATCCTGCGCTTCGTCTTCTTCCACTCCATCGCCCTCGCAGCCCTCGTCGGATGCCTCGTCATGGCCCAGGCTTACGTCCACCCCTTCACCGCAATGGTCCCGGACATCGCCACAACAGCCCCAGCCGTCGCACACTGAACCGGGCGGACTGACCCTATGCCTCTTCCCGGGAGCGGCCCCGCCGCTCCCGGATTCTGGGTTTTCGGACGCCGGATGCCTGGAGCCGCGGAAGGATCCCCCCATTCGACTTTCCGCCTGACCGGCGGATCCCTCCCCGGCAGGCCTGAGGCTGGCGGTCGTCTAGACGCAAGGTCGGCGCCGACGCCCCTCCCTCGCCTTATGGGCCTCCTGGGCGTCTTCCGGGCGACGCCGAAGCCCCACGGGGCGCGCGCGCGGCCCGCGGGGGGATCCCCCTGCCCCGCCGGCGCCGGAAACGGCTGTCGGCCCGTCAGAAGGGGCGCACCACCACCATGACCACGATGACGACCAGAAGCAGCGTCGGCAGCTCGTTCATCATCCGATAGGTCCGTCCGCTGCGCGTATTGGCGTCGCGGGCGAAATCCTTGCGTCGCAGCGCCAGCCAGTGATGGACCCAGGTCATCGCGACGACCGCCGCGAGCTTCACGTGAAACCAGCCCTCGCTGCGCCAGTCGACGATGCCGGGGGTCAGCACGAGGAGGATCCCGAAGATCCAGGTGGCGGTCATCGCCGGATTCATGATGAAGCGCAGCAGCCGGCGCTCCATCACCTTGAAGGTTTCGGTTACGTCGTCGGGCCCGCCACGTTCCGAATGATACACAAACAGGCGAGGCAGATAGAACATTCCGGCCATCCAGGCGACCATCGAGATGATGTGCAACGCCTTGGTCCAGGGGTAGGCCGCGATCAGCAAATCCCCCAAGGGCTTTCTCCCCCTCTTCCAGACATCTCCAGACCAAGGGGCGATGAGCGACAGAATCGCCCATCGAGTCCTTATACCTTTGATTGTCTTTGCATATTTCCAGCGGGCCGAGTCTGGTCCGACGCCTATGGCTCTAGCACATCGCAGAGCGCCCGCAAGCGCGCGGATCCACCTGTTCCTTTCCCTGAAGATCTTATCGAGTGGTTAAACAGGTAGCGCCGTGAATCCTGTGCATTAACGCTCCCGTTTTCCTTTTCACACAGTTATCCACAATCCGCATCCGCCCCGAAAAAATCTTTTTGGGATTGGCGCGTGCGGATAGATGCAAAAAAAACCCTTTGGAATCATATGGATGATTTTGTAAATTTTTCGCGGTGGATCCCGATTCTCGCCGAGGTCAACAACCGATTTTCGAGGCCCGGAAAAGTTATCCCACCGCGGGGACGAAACGGCGAATTTCCCGTACGCCTGTGGAAAACCCGAGGCTCAGCGGTGGAGAATTCTGGGCGCCGGATTTCTCCACAGGACTCGCCGGGGGGTCCAGGGGCGGTTATCCACGGATCTGTCCCGAGGAATCTGCGTCCCCGGCGGGCTTGCCTCGCCCCCGGCGGGCGGGATAGCTGGGAAAACCGTCTCCTGCAGGGCCTGAACCCGTGACCTCGCCGCCGCCGCTGATTCTCGCCTCCGGCTCCGCCTCGCGCGCCGCGCTGCTCTCCGCGGCGGGGGTGGCGTTCGAGGCATTGCCGGCGCGGATCGACGAGGCGGCGGTGAAGGAATCGCTTCTGGCCGAGGGCGCGCCCGCCCGGGACATCGCCGCGACCCTGGCGGAGCTGAAGGCCCGCCGCGGCGCATCGCGCCTGTCCGGGCGGCTGGTGCTGGGCGCCGACCAGGTGCTGGTCTGCGACGGGCGGCTCTACGACAAGCCCGAAAGCCTCGAAGAGGCGGCCCTGCACCTGCGCAGCCTGCGCGGCCGGACCCACCAGCTGCTTTCCGCGGCCGTGGTCTGCGAGAACGGCGAGCCGGTCTGGCGGCACGTGGGCCAGGCGCGGCTGACCATGCGGCCGTTCAGCGACGACTTTCTCGACGACTATGTCGCGCGCGAGGGCGAGGCTTTGCTCGCCACCGTCGGCGCCTATCGGCTGGAGGGGCTGGGGGCGCAGCTGTTCAGCCGGGTCGAGGGGGATTACTTCTCCATCCTCGGATTGCCCCTGCTGGAGCTGCTGGGGTTCCTGCGCGCCCGGAGGATCTGCATCGAATGACCGACGTCATCCCGCCGCTGGCCGGCGTCATCGGCTGGCCTGTCGCCCATTCCCGCTCGCCGCGGCTGCACGGCCACTGGCTGCGCCGCTACGGGATCGCCGGCCATTACGTGCCGCTCGCCGTCCAGCCGGGGGATCTCCCCGCCGCGCTGGAGGCGGCCCAGCGGCTGGGGTTCCGGGGGGTGAACGTGACCATCCCCCACAAGGAGAAGGCGCTGGCCGGCGCCATGGAGGCGACCGAGGCGGCGCGCACCATCGGCGCGGCGAACACGCTGACCTTCCTTGAGGGCGGCGGGTACCGGGCGGACAACACCGACGGCTTCGGTTTTCTCGCCAGTCTGCGCCAGGACGCCCCCGGCTGGCGGGCCGCGGCGGGTCCGGCGCTGGTGCTGGGGGCGGGCGGCGCGGCCCGGGCGATCATCTGGGCGCTGCTCGCCGACGGCGCGCCGGAGATCCGCCTCGCCAATCGCACCCGCGACCGGGCGGAGGCGCTCTGCGCCCATTTCGGCGACCGGGTGCGGGTGGTCGACTGGGCCGAGGCGGACGCCGCGGCGGCGGGGGTCGCGACCATCGTCAACACCACCGCCGTGGGCATGGGGCCTGGGGAAGCCGCGCCGGTGTCGCTGGCGGCGGCGGATCCGGGGACGCTGGTGACGGACATCGTCTATACGCCGCTGGAGACGCCGCTGCTCGCCGCCGCGCGGGCGCGGGGCCTGCCGGTGGTGGACGGGCTCGGGATGCTGCTCCACCAGGCGGCGCCGGGCTTCGAGGCCTGGTTCGGGGTGAAGCCGGCGGTGGACGCCGACCTGCGCGCGGCGGCGCTGGCGTGAGGCGGCCCTACCTGCTGGGGCTGACCGGCTCCATCGGCATGGGGAAATCCACCACCGCCCGGCTTTTCGTCGAGGCGGGGGTTCCGGTCTGGGACGCGGATGCGGTGGTGCACCGGCTCTACGCCCCCGGCGGCGGCGGGGCGGCGGCGCTGGCCGAGGTTGCGCCGCAGGCCGTCGTAGGCGACGCGGTCGACCGGCCGCGGCTGCGGGAGATGACGCTGGCCGATCCCGGCCTCCTCTCCCGGATCGAGGCGCGGATCCATCCGCTGGTGGCGGCGGACCGGGCGGCCTTCATCGCGGCGCAGGGCGCGGCGCCGCTGCTGGTCCTCGACATCCCGCTGCTCTATGAGACCGGGGCGGACTGGGCGCTCGACGGGGTGCTGGTGGTCAGCGCCGCGGCAAAGACCCAGGCTGCGCGGGTGCTGGCCCGGCCCGGAATGACCGAGGCCGCGTTCCGCGCCATCCTCGCCCGCCAGGTCCCGGACGCCGAGAAACGCGCCCGGGCGGATTTCGTCATCGAGACCGACCACGGGATCGAGGCGGCGCGGGCCGAGGTTCAGGGGCTGATCGGGCGGCTGAAGGAGCAGGCGGATGCGTGAGATCGTGCTCGACACGGAAACCACCGGGTTCGATCCATTGTCCGGCGACCGGATCGTCGAGCTGGGCGCGGTCGAGCTAATGAACCACATGCCGACCGGCCGGACCTTTCATCGCCACGTGAACCCCCAGCGCGCGGTCCCGGCGGAGGCGGAGGCGATCCACGGGCTCAGCACCGCCTTCCTCGCCGACAAGCCGCTGTTCGCGCAGGTGGTCGACGAGTTCCTGGAGTTCCTGGGCGAGGCGCGGCTGGTGATCCACAACGCCAGCTTCGACATGAAATTCCTCAACGCGGAATTCGGCTGGTGCGGGCGGCCGACGCTGCCCATGGCGCGCGCGCTCGACACGCTCGACCTGGCGCGGCGGCGGTTTCCGGGGGCGAACAACACGCTCGACGCCCTGTGCCGGCGGTTCGGCGTGGACAACTCCAGCCGCGTCCATCACGGGGCGCTGCTCGATTCCGAGCTGCTGGCCGAGGTCTACCTGGAGCTGATCGGCGGCCGGCAGCCCGACCTGACCCTGACGGTCACGACCGCCGGGCCCGCGGCGGGGGCGGCGGACTTCGTCCCCCCGGCCCGGCCGCGGCCGCTTGCGGCGCGGCTGACCCCGGCGGAGGCCGAGGCCCACGCGGCTTTCCTGGCGGGCCTTGCCGACGGCGGGCTCTGGGGCCGCTGATCCCGGCCCCAGCAGGGGGCTGCGACCGGAAAAATGCCGAGACCTCAACCGGGCGGTCCCGTGCGGGGACGGCCGGGCCCGATCGGCGGCTCAGACGACCGTGGATTTCTCCGCCTCGGCCTGGCGCCGGGCGATCTCGCTGCGATAGAGCGCGAGGAAGTCGATCATCTCGAGGTTCAAGGGCGGATAGCCGCCGTCGCGGGTGACGTCCGCCACCACGCGCCGCACGAAGGGGAAGATCAGCCGCGGGCATTCGATCATCATCAGCGCGTGCAGCTGGTCCTGCGGCACGTTCTGAATGACGAAGCGGCCGGCGTAGTCGAGCTCCAGGATGAAGAGCGGCGCGCCGGAGACGGTCGAATCCACCTTCACCTTCAACGCCACGTCGAACTGGTCGGTCCCGCGCGGCTGGGCGTCGAGATTGATCTGGACCTTGATCTCGGGCTTGCCCTCGGGGAGCTGCCCCTTCTGGACGGCGATGTTCTCGAAGGACAGGTCGCGGACGAACTGGTTGAGGATCTGCATCCGCGGCTGGGCCGCCTGGGGCGCGGCGGCGCCGTTGGTCTCGTCGGTCATGACGGTTCGCTCCCGTTGAACAGGACCGGGGTCTAGCATGGGCCCGCCTGGGTCACAACGCGACTCAGGATTGGGGTCAGGACTGGGGCCGGGTCCATCCCGAGGCGCCGCGCTGGGAGGGCGGCACGTCGTCGAGCACCTCGTAGTCGCCCTCGATCGCCTCGCCGGGATAGTCTCGCGGCGGGCCTTCCGGCCGGCCCGAGGTGAAGACCACCGTGCGGCTGCGCACCCGCCGCGCCATGCGGCGGATCAGCGCCGCGCGCACGGGCGGGATCAGCAGCAGGATGCCGACCAGGTCGGAAAAGAACCCCGGCAGGATCAGCAGGACGCCCGCGGCCGCGATCAGCGCCCCATGGGCGAGCGGGTCGGAGGGATCGCGGTTCTCCTCCACCGCGGTCTGCAGACGGCGCAGCTGCTGCACCCCTTGGGCGCGCACCACCGCCGTGCCGACCACCGCCGAGAGGATCACTAGGCCCAGGGTCGGCCAGACGCCGATCCAGCCGCCGACCTTGATGAACAGCGCGATCTCGATGAACGGAAGCGCCAGTATGAGCAGTGCCGGCCACATCGCGGGGAAATCCTGTCTTCGCGTCCTCGCGCCGCATCGGTGGACTTGGCGCTGTCTCGTGCTTACATAAGCCTCAATCCCGCCGGGCGCCAATGCCGGTCAAGAAAATGAAAGGCGGCCGATGGGCTCGCAGATGATCCAGATCATTATTCTCGCGGCCATCGCGCTGTTCCTGGTGCTGCGCCTGCGCAGCGTTCTTGGGACGCGCGACGGTTTCGAGAAGCCCCCGAGCGTGCCCGCGCCCAGCCAGGCGCCGCGCCGGGACCGCAGCTTCGAGGTGATCGAGGGCGGCGGCGCCGATCCCGACATCGCCGACTTCATCGACGCGGACAGCGAGGCCGGCCGGGCGCTCGCCGCGATGAAGCGGGTCGACCCGAACTTCAGCGTCCATGAATTCACCCATGGCGCCCGCCAGGCCTACGAGATGATCGTCATGGCCTACGAGAACGGCGAGCTCGACCTGCTGCGCGACCTGCTGTCGCCGGAGGTCTATGCGCCTTTCGCCGCCGCCATCGAGGAGCGCAAGGCCAAGGGCTACGTCGTCCAGGCGGAATTCGTCGGCGTGCGCGAGGTGACGCTGGTCGACGCGCATTTCGACCCGGCGACGAACGAGGGCGACGTCAGCATGCGCTTCCTGGGCGAGCTCACCTCGGTGGTGCGCGACCCGGCGGGCGCGGTGGTCGAAGGCGACCCGAAGGAGATCCGCCAGCAGCGCGACGTCTGGACCTTCAGCCGGGTGATGACCTCCGAGAACCCCAACTGGCTGCTCACCGGCACCGGCGGCTGATCCCTTGCCATGGCGCGCCGGCGGCTGACCCCCGAGGAGGAGGCGCTCTGGGCGCGCGTCGCCGCCACCGCCAGCCCCTTGCGCGTGCAGGGGCCGATCGGCGCCCTGGCGGAGGGCGAGGCGCCCGAGGTCGCGCCGCCCTCCGACCTGCCCCCGCCCTTGCCCCGGCCCCCCGTCAAGCCGCATATCCGGCCGCTGACCGCCCCGCGGCGGACGTCGCCGCGCACGACGCTTGACCTCGCGCCCGATCCCCATGCGGCGGCCGAGCGGGCGCATCCCCACATGGACCGCCGCCGTTTCGACAAGCTGCGCCGGGGCCGGATGGAGCCCGAGGCGCGCCTCGACCTGCACGGGATGACGGCGGACCGGGCCCACGGGGCGCTGACCGCCTTCATCCTCGCCGCCCATGGCACCGGGTTGCGGCTGGTGCTCGTCATCACCGGCAAGGGCCGGGCGGGAGAGACGGACGCCATGGCGCCGCACCGGCACGGGGTGCTGCGCCACAGCCTGCCGCACTGGCTGAACGCGCCGCCGCTGGCGGGCCGGGTGTTGCAGCTCGCCCCCGCCCATGCCCGGCACGGGGGCGGCGGGGCCTTCTACGTCTATCTGCGGCGAATCCGCTGAGCGCTTGACAGGCGGGGCGGGGCCTTGTGTTCTCCGCCGGGGAGGACGCCATGGCCACGCATGACGCCGAGGCGGATCCGCGCAACGAGCGCATCCGCATCTGGATCGACGGCGCGCTGAAGCGCAAGGCCGAGGCCATGGTGTCGGTCTACGACAGCGGCTTCCTGATGGGCGACGGCGTCTGGGAGGGGCTGCGCCTCTACGACGGCCGCTGGGCCTTTCTCGAGGACCATCTCGACCGGCTTTACGAGGCGGCCCGGGCCATCGACCTCGACATCGGCCTGACCCGGGCGGAGATCACGGCGGCGCTGGAGGAGACCCGCATCGCCAACGACATGACGACCGACGCCCACGCTCGCCTGATGGTGACGCGCGGCCGCAAGTCGAAGCCCTTCCAGCATCCGAAGTTCTCGGTCCACGGGGCGACGGTCGTCGTCATCATGGAGCATTCCCGCCCGGCGGAGGCCCTGGCCAAGGGGATTCGCCTGGTGACGGTGCCCCAGATCCGCGGCCTGCCGATGACCCAGGACCCGAAGCTCAACAGCCATTCCAAGCTGAACTGCATCCTCGCCTGCATCCAGGCGCAGAAGGCGGGAGGCGACGAGGCGCTGATGCTCGACGTCCATGGCTTCGTGAACACGACCAACGCCTGCAACGTGTTCTTCGTGCGCCGGGGGGAGGTCTGGACCTCGACGGGGGACTACTGCATGAACGGCATCACCCGCGCCAAGGTCATCGAGGCCTGCCGCGAGGACGGCATCCCGGTGTTCCAGAAGAATTTCAGCCTGGTCGAGGCCTATGGCGCCGAGGAAGCCTTCCTGACCGGGACCTTCGGGGCGCAGACCCCCGTCGCCGCGCTGGACGGGCGCGCCTACGGGGATGGGACCGCGGGGCCGGTGACCCGGCGCATCCAGGCGCTCTACAAGGCCAAGGTGGCGCGCGATGACTGAGCTGCGGCGGATCGCCATGTGGTCGGGGCCGCGCAACCTCTCCACCGCCATGATGCGCAGCTTCGAGGCGCGGGCGGACGTGGCCGAGGTCTGGGACGAGCCGTTCTACGCCGCCTATCTGGCGGCGAGCGGCAAGGACCATCCGATGCGCGCCGAGGTGCTCTCCGCCCAGGCCCAGGACTGGCGGGTGGTGGCGGCGGCCTGCGCCGCGGCGGAAGGGCCGCCGGGGACGGTGATCTACCAGAAGCACATGACCCACCACATGCTTCCCGAATTCGGGCGGGCCTGGATGGACGCGCTTGCCCACGTCTTCCTGATCCGCGCGCCGGAGCGGGTGGCGGCGAGCTTTGCCGCCAAGCACGAGGAGGTGGGCCTCGAGGACATCGGCTTCGTCCAGCAGGCCGAGCTTTTCGACCGGATGGCCGACCGGACCGGCGCGGCCCCCCCGGTGATCGACGCCGAGGACGTGCGCGCCGATCCCGAAGGCATGCTGCGGCGGCTTTGCGCGGCGATCGGCCTGCCCTTCGACCCGGCGATGCTCGCCTGGGACTCCGGGCGGCGCGACAGCGACGGGGTCTGGGGAGCGCATTGGTACGGGTCGGTGGAGGGCTCGACCGGCTTCGCCCCGCCCGAGCCGGAGCCCGCGGCGCTCGACGGCGCGCTTGCGGCGCTGGCGGCGTCGGCGCGGCCGTCGTATGACCGGCTCCGAGCCCATGCGCTGCGGCCCGACCCTGCTTGACGACCCTGCTTGACCCGGTGGCGAGGAGACCCCATGTCGGAGATCGAGGCCCGCGCCGCCCTGGCGCAGAGCGTGGCGGTCGAGGCGGGGCGTCTCGCCCTCGACTTCTGGCGGCGGCGCGAGGATCTGGCCATCGAGGCCAAGGCCGGGCTTCTCGACATCGTGTCCGAGGCTGACCGCAGCGTCGAGCGCCTGGTGCGCGAGCGGGTCTCCGCGGCCTTTCCCGACGACGGCTTCCTCGGCGAGGAATACGGGCTGACGCCCGGGACTTCGGGCTTCACCTGGGTGGTCGACCCGATCGACGGAACCTCGCCCTTTCTCTTCGGAATGCCGAGCTGGTGCGTCTCGGTGGCGGTCGCCCGCGGGGTGGATCCGGTGATCGGCGTGATCGAGATCCCCACCCATGGCGAGCAGTTCTCGGCGCGGCAGGGCGGCGGCGCCTTCCTCAACGGCCGCCGGCTGCAGCTCGGCCAGGACCTGCGCATCCAGGGCGCGGCGACGGGCGTGGGGGCGAGCTGGCGCACCACCCCGGAATGGATCGCCCAGGTGACCGGGGACCTCGCCCGGATGGGCGGGGTGTTCTTCCGCAACGGCTCGGGCGCGGTGATGCTCGCCTATGTGGCGGCGGGGCGGCTCGCGGCCTATGTGGAGCCGCACATGCACGCCTGGGACTACCTGGCCGGAATGCTGATCATCCGCGAGGCGGGGGGCCGGACCGCCCCCTATCCCGAGGACGGCGACCTGACCCGCGGGGGACGGGTCATCGCCGCGGCCCCGGCGGCCTGGGAGGACGCGCTGCGCCTGATGGGCGGCGAGCGCGAGGTGATGGCCCAGGCGGAGACGGGCGGGCGCTGACCCCCCTCTTCAGATCGCCTCGCGCTCCTCGGTGGAGGCGGGCAGGGCGGTCTCGATCGCCGCCAGCGCCGCCTGCAGCGCCGCGAAACCCTCGTCGCCCAGCCGGGCGTGCAGGCCGTCTTCATAGGCCTTGGCCACTTCGATCAGGTCGGCGAAGGCGGACACCCCGGCGGGGGTGAGCTCGAGCCGCTCCAGCCGGCGGTCGTCCGGGTCGGCGGCGCGGGCGAGCCAGCCGCGGGTCTCCAGCGCGGCGACGGCGCGGCTGACCTTGGTCTTGTGCATGCCGGAATGGCGGGTGATCTCGGTGGCGGTGATCCCTCCGGTCGCGCCGAGCAGGGCGAGCGCGCGCCACTCGGAGCGGGTCATGCCGTGCCGCGCGCGATAATTCACCGCAAAGCCGACGCTGACCGCCTCGGCGGCCCGGTTCAGGCGATAGGGCAGGAACTGCTCCAGATCGAAATGGTCGGACAAAGACAATCCCCTCGCTCCTTGACGCACCTGCAAAACCGTTACGAGCGCAACGGAGGTTTGGCAAGAGGGAGGATCGTCAGCCGCCCTGCCAGACTCGCACCGCCTCGACCGGCCAGATGAGCATCAACACGTTGAGCGCCAGGCCGTCGCGGATCAGCCAGGTGGTGAGGATCTCGAATCCCAGGGCGATCGCCACGGTCATCCAGACCGGCAGCCGCGCCGCCAGCCAGAAGCCGACCATCATCGCGCCCACGTCCATGAAGGAGTTCAGCACGCTGTCGCCGTAGTAGTCGAGCGAGATGGTCGCGTCGCGATAGCGATCGATGATCCAGGAGGTGTTTTCGGTGATCTCCCAGGCGACTTCCACCAGAACCGCGCCGAGGAGCCGCCAGGCGAAACGGGCCCGCGGCGCGATCAGCCATGCGGCCCAGTAGAACAGGAAGCCGTGGATGACATGGGAGGGGGTATACCAGTCGGCGATGTGCTGGCTGTTGCCTGGGCTGTTCGGGTCGCCCTCCCACAGCTTCACATAGCCGCAGTCGCAGATGGGGCTTCGCCCCATGGCGAGCAGGATCGCGATCATCGCGGCCAGGGCGGCGCAGATCAGGACCCAGGGCAGGCGGCTGACGCGCGTCATCGGGCCTGTTCCCAAGGCGCGAAAGGCGCCCTTTCCAGTCGAGGTTGATTTGACAATGCAGGAATTCTATGCCATCGCAACGCTACAGGCCCCGTCCGGCGGCCATGTTTCCCCCGATCCTTCCCGAATTCAAGGCGGTTTGCAGAAAACCATGGACCTATCAGCGGATTTTCAACAACTTTCCCTGGCCGAGCTGAAGGCCAAAAGCCCCGCCGACCTGCTGCGCCTGGCTGAGGAGCTCGAGATCGAGAACGCCTCATCGATGCGCAAGGGCGACATGATGTTCGCCATCCTCAAGGACATGGCGGAGGAAGGCGTCGAAATTTCGGGAGATGGCGTCCTCGAGGTGCTGCAGGACGGCTTCGGCTTCCTGCGCTCGCCCGAGGCGAACTACCTGGCGGGCCCGGACGACATTTATGTGAGCCCCAACCAGATCCGCAAATACGCCCTGCGCACCGGCGACACGGTGGAGGGCGTCATCCGCGCCCCGAAGGAAGGGGAACGCTATTTCGGCCTGGTGAAGGTCAGCCGGATCAACTTCGAGGATCCGGAAAAGGCCCGGCACAAGGTCCACTTCGACAACCTGACGCCGCTCTATCCCGACGAGCGCTTCAAGCTCGAGATCGAGGATCCGACCATCAAGGACAAGACCACCCGGGTGATCGACCTGGTGGCGCCCATCGGCAAGGGCCAGCGCGGACTGATCGTCGCGCCGCCGCGCTCGGGCAAGACGGTGATCATGCAGAACATCGCCGCCTCGATCGAGAAGAACCATCCCGAGTGCTACCTGATCGTGCTGCTGGTGGACGAGCGGCCGGAGGAAGTGACCGACATGCAGCGCTCGGTGAAGGGCGAGGTGATCTCCTCGACCTTCGACGAGCCCGCGACGCGGCACGTGGCGGTGGCCGAGATGGTCATCGAGAAGGCCAAGCGGCTGGTGGAGCACAAGCGGGACGTGGTGATCCTGCTCGACTCGATCACCCGGCTCGGGCGCGCCTACAACACCGTGGTGCCGAGCTCCGGCAAGGTGCTGACCGGCGGCGTGGACGCCAACGCCTTGCAGCGGCCGAAGCGGTTCTTCGGCGCCGCCCGCAACATCGAGGAAGGCGGCTCGCTCACCATCATCGCCACCGCGCTGATCGACACCGGCAGCCGGATGGACGAGGTGATCTTCGAAGAGTTCAAGGGCACCGGCAACTCGGAAATCATTCTCGACCGCAAGATTGCGGACAAGCGTGTATTCCCGGCTATCGACATCCTGAAATCTGGAACTCGGAAAGAAGAACTTCTCGTTGAAAAGTCGGACCTGACGAAGATGTTTGTTCTTCGGCGAATTCTTAATCCGATGGGCACGACAGATGCGATCGAATTCTTGCTTGGCAAGATGAAGCAGACGAAATCCAACTCCGAGTTCTTTGACTCGATGAACAGCTAAGGGATCGGGCGTGGCATGGCGCAAACGATCTTCGCGCAGGCCACGCCGCCCGGCCGCTCGGGGGTAGCCGTCATCCGCATCTCCGGCCCGGCCGCCTTCGAGGCGGCGCGGGCGCTTGGCGCGGGGGATCCCCCGTTGCGCCAGGCGACGCTGCGCCGCTTGCGTGATCCGGCAACCGCTGCGACCCTCGACACGGCGCTGGTGCTGCGCTTCGCCGGGCCCGCCAGTTTCACCGGCGAAGATTCGGTGGAACTGCATCTGCACGGCGGACCGGCGGTCTGCCGGGGGGTGCAGCGCGCGTTGCTGGCGATGGCGGGCTTGCGGCCGGCCGAGCCTGGAGAATTCACCCGCCGCGCGCTGATGAACGGCAAGATCGACTTGGCCCAGGCGGAGGGGTTGGGGGATCTTCTGGCCGCCGAGACCGAGGCTCAGGTGCGCCAGGCGACCACGCTGATGGAAGGGGGGCTGAGCGACGCCGCCGCCGGGTGGCGACGAGGGTTGCTGGACGCGCTGGCAGGGCTTGAAGCGGCCATCGATTTTTCCGACGAAGATCTCCCGGACGGCGTGATCGCCGGGGTCGAAACCGGGCTACGCGATCTGGCGGCGACGTTTGCGGCGGAGCTGGCGGGGAGCCAAGCGTCGGAACGCTTGCGCCAAGGGTATGAAGTGGCGATCGTCGGCGCGCCGAATGTCGGCAAGTCGACCTTGCTGAACGCCTTGGCGGGGCGGGAGGCGGCCATCACCTCCGAATTCGCCGGAACGACCCGGGATGTGATCGAAGTGCGGATGGAGCTGTGCGGGTTGCCCGTGGCGCTGATGGATCTGGCCGGCTTGCGCGAGACCGCGGATCCGGTGGAAACCATCGGGGTGCATCGCGCGCGCGCGCGGGCTGCAACGGCGGATCTGCGGGTTTTCCTGGTCGAGACGGATGCGGAGGTTGCCCGGCTGGGCGTAGAGCGCCGCCCCGGAGACGTCGTGGCTTTTGCCAAAGGCGATCTGCGCAAGGATGGAGCCGGGGTTTCCGGCCAGACGGGGCAGGGGCTGGAGGCTCTGACAGAGGAAATCGCGGCAGTGCTCTCCCGTCGCGCGGCGGAGGCGAGCCTGATCGGCCATGAACGCCAGCGGATGGCGGTGACGCGCGCCGCGGAGGCGGTTGCGGGGGCGATCCTGACCCTGGAAACGCCGGAGATTGCAGCGGAAGAGCTTCGCAGAGCCTTGAAGGCGCTTGACTTTCTGGTCGGAGCGGCAGACGTGGAAGCGGTTCTCGACGTGATCTTCGGGCGGTTTTGCATCGGCAAATAGGAGGTGTTTCACGTGAAACATCGGGACGCGGATGTCGTGGTCATCGGCGGCGGCCATGCAGGCTGCGAAGCGGCGCATGCTGCCTGGCGAATGGGAGCGCGGGTCATCCTGGTCACGCAAGACCCGACGCGCATCGGCGAAATGTCCTGCAATCCGGCGATCGGGGGCCTTGGCAAAGGCCATCTCGTTCGTGAAGTCGATGCAATGGATGGCCTCATCGGCCGCATTGGAGATCAGGCTGGCATCCAGTATCGCCTGCTGAACCGCAGCAAAGGGCCGGCTGTGCAGGGACCTCGCGCCCAGGCGGACCGCGATCTCTATCGGCGCGCCATGCAGGCTGAACTGGCGGAGGCTTCCGGCCTAAGCATCATTGCGGGGGAAGCGGTGGATCTCCTCGTCGAAGGAAGGCGGGTGGTAGGTCTCGTGCTTGCACAGGGACAGAACCTGCGCTGCAGGTCAGTCGTGATCACCGCTGGGACCTTTTTGCGCGGCGTTATTCATCTTGGAGAAGAGAAAATCCCCGCGGGACGGATCGGCGAAGCGCCCTCGGTGCGCCTTGCGGAACGAATTCAAGATTTCGGCCTGCCTCTTGGCCGTTTGAAAACCGGCACGCCGGCGAGACTGCGCAGATCGTCGATCGATTGGACGCGCGTGGAGATGCAGGCCGGCGATTCTAGACCGACTATGCTATCCTTTGTGTCTCGCACACCTGTTGTCCACCAGATATCGTGCGGCATCACGCGAACGAATGCCCGCACCCATGAAGTGATCCGAGCGAATATCGGGCGATCGGCGATGTACGCGGGCAACATCACCGGCCGCGGTCCCCGCTACTGTCCCTCCATTGAAGACAAGGTGATGCGCTTCGCCGATCGCGACGCCCATCAAGTTTTCCTTGAGCCTGAAGGGCTGGAAAGCGATCTGGTCTATCCCAACGGCATCTCCACTTCGCTTCCGCGCGAGGTTCAAGAGACCTACATTCATAGCATCGAAGGCTTGGAAACCGCAGAAATCGTGCGCTTTGGCTACGCCATCGAATATGACTACGTGGATCCCCGCGCCCTTGATCGGACCTTGGCGGTCAAACAGGTCCCGGGATTGTTCCTGGCGGGCCAGATCAACGGCACCACGGGTTATGAGGAGGCGGCGGCTCAAGGCCTGGCCGCCGGCCTTAACGCTGCCGCCTCAGCTCTAGGCCGCGAGCCGATCGTGTTTGACCGTGCTTCCGCCTATCTCGGTGTAATGATTGACGATCTCGTGACGCGCGGGGTTACGGAACCCTATCGGATGTTCACGTCTCGCGCAGAGTATCGCTTGCTTCTCCGGGCTGACAATGCGGATCAACGGCTGACCCCTCTCGGAATCGCGATGGGAAGCGTTTCCAGTGGACGCACGGAAGCCTTCCAGCGCAAGCAAGAAGCCCTCGGGGCGACGCGATCGACCCTTGAAGCTGTAGAAGTGACGCCCCAGGAAGCCGCCGCCTACGGCGTCAAGGTCACGGCAGACGGCCAGAGACGGTCCCTGTTCGCCCTGTTGTCCTATGCGGAGTTCGACATCGAAGCCCTGGCGGCGCTCGACCTCGACCTTGAGGCCGTCGCTCAGGTTGCGGTGGACGCCCGGTACGCGCCCTACGTCGATCGCCAGGCCCAGGACATCGCCGCTCTGCGGCGCGACGAGGCCCTCGCGATCCCTGCCGAGCTCACCTACGGCGATTTGCCCGGCCTTTCGACCGAACTTCGCCAGAAACTCGAGGTCGTGAAACCCTCCACCCTCGGCCAAGCCGCTCGCATCGAAGGCATGACCCCGGCAGCCCTCACCCTCGTCATGCTCCGTGCCCGTCAAATGGCTGAGCGACGTGCATCGTGACCAAAAGCGCCGCCTTTGCCGCCGCCTTCGCTGTTTCACGTGAAACACAGGACCGGCTGGAAACATTCGCCGCCCTTCTCCTCCGTTGGAACGCCCGCATCAACCTCGTCGGGCGCTCCACCGAGGCCGATCTCTGGACCCGCCATATCGCCGATTCCGCCCAACTCTGGCGTCTTCAGGCCCCAAGCAGCGGCCTGTGGGCCGATCTCGGCAGCGGCGCCGGCTTTCCTGGCCTGGTGATCGCCGCTCTTGCCGCCGAAGCCGCTCCCGACCTTCGCATCGCCCTGGTCGAAAGCGATGCCCGAAAATGCGCCTTTCTCATTGAGGCGGCCCGCGCTATGGGCCTCTCGCCGATCATCCGCACCGAGCGGATCGAGGCCATGCCCCCGCTCCAGGCCGATGTCCTCTCCGCCCGGGCGCTTGCTTCCCTAGAAACCCTGCTGGAATTTGCTGCGAAGCATCGTCGCAGCGATGGTATTGCCTTGTTTCCCAAGGGCGAGACGGTGCATAAGGAGATCGAGGCCGCCGCGCAGAAATGGCGTTTCGAGCACAGGATCCATGCCAGCGTCACCGATCCCCGCGCGGCCATTGTGGAAGTTGGAGCCCTGTCGCGTGTCTGAGTCCCGTTCTCCACATGTTCTTGCTATCGCCAACCAGAAGGGCGGCGTCGGCAAGACCACCACCGCGATCAACCTCGGCACCGCGCTGGCGGCCATCGGGCACCGCGTGCTGCTGATCGATCTCGATCCCCAGGGCAACGCCTCGACCGGCCTCGGGATCGGCGCGCAGGAGCGCCGCTTCACCGCCTACGACCTGCTGTTCAACGGAACGGTCGAGGCGCTTCAGGCCAACGAAACCGTCGTACCGGGTCTGCTGGTCGTTCCCGCCACCAGCGACCTTTCCTCCGCTGACGTAGATATGGTGTCTGACCCGCGGCGCACCCACAAGATGCGCGACATTCGGCAAAAGAACGGCGGCCTTTTCGCGGATTTCGACTATATCCTCATCGATTGCCCCCCCTCGCTCAATCTCCTGACCATCAACGCGCTGGTCGCGGCCGATTCGGTCCTGGTTCCGCTGCAATGCGAGTTCTTCGCGCTGGAGGGCTTGTCCCAGCTCCTGCGCACCGTCCAAACCGTGCGCGGCTCCTCCAACCCGGATCTGAGGATCCAGGGCATCGTCCTGACCATGTACGACCGCCGCAACAACCTTTCGGCCCAAGTCGCGGCCGACGTGCGGGAAAACCTCGGCGCGTTGGTCTACGACACCGTCATCCCCCGCAATGTCCGGCTGAGCGAGGCGCCGTCCCACGCGCTTCCCGCGCTGATCTACGACTGCGCCAGCGCGGGAGCGGTGGCCTATCAGAAGCTGGCGGCGGAAGTCCTGGCGCAGTTGCGTCGGGATCGGGCGGTGGAACCCGCATGAGGGAGGATCTGATGGAGAAAAAGGGTCTGGGCCGCGGTCTGTCCGCCCTGCTCGCGGATGTGGGGCCGGAGCCCGCCCGACCGCTCGGCGGCGCGCCGGTGGGGCAACGGATCATTCCGATCGACCGGATCCGCGCCAATCCCAACCAGCCCCGGCGCAGCTTCGAGGACAAGGATCTTCAGGATCTCGCCGCCTCGATCCGCGCCAAGGGGGTGATCCAGCCGCTGATCGTGCGGCCCCATCCGGAGGATCCGGACGGGTTCGAGATCGTCGCCGGCGAGCGACGCTGGCGCGCGGCCCAGATGGCCGAGGTCCACGAGCTGCCCGCCGTGGTGCGCGAGCTCGACGATTCCGAGGTCCTGGAACTCGCCATCATCGAGAACGTCCAGCGCGCCGATCTCAACCCGGTCGAGGAGGCGCTCGGCTATCGCCAGCTGATGGACCGCTTCGGCCACACCCAGGAGCGCCTCGCCGAGGGCCTGGGCAAGAGCCGCAGCCATATCGCCAATGTGCTGCGCCTGCTCACGCTGCCCGATTCGGTGCTGGAGCATCTGCGGGCGGGGCGGTTGACCGCGGGCCACGCCCGGGCGCTTGTCACCGCCGCCAACCCGGAGGCGCTCGCCAAGCAGGTGATCGACCGCGGTCTTTCCGTGCGCCAGACCGAGGCCTTGGCGCGGGAGGCCGCCCGTCCCGTCGCCGCCCCCCCGGCGCGGCCGGTCAAGGACGCCGACACCCGGGCGCTCGAGGCCGACCTCAGCGCCAACCTGCGCCTGCCGGTCAGCATCGACCACAAGGCCAGCGGCAAGGGCGGCGAGCTGCGGATCCGCTACAAGAATCTCGACGAACTGGACGGGCTGTGCCAGCGTCTTGGAAGTTAAGTTATTGATCTAAAAGGCGTTCCAGGATCGCATTCAGCAGGGGAACGCCCTCGGGGGTGGCGCGCAGCCGCCCCTCCATCACCTCGACCAGCCCCATCGCCGTCAGCTCCGCCAGCGCGGGCCGCCGGCCGGCGAGCGCCTCGAACCGGGCGAGGCTCACCCCTTCCTCAAGCCGCATCCCCATCAGTAGCATTTCCACCGCCTGGGCCTCCGGCGGCACCAGCTCGCGGCGCGCCGGGGCCGCGTCGCGCTCGACCGCCTCCAGCCAGGCCTCGGGCCGAGCGACTGCCTCCACCGCCCAGCGGCCGTCCGCCGTCACCCGGCCATGGGCGCCGGGGCCGACGCCCACATAGTCGCCATAGCGCCAGTAGACCAGGTTGTGCCGGCTCTCCGCCCCCGGCCGCGCGTGGTTCGACACCTCATAGGCCGGCATCCCGGCCGCGGCGCAGATCTCCCGGGTCGCCTGGAACAGATCCGCCGCCAGCCCCGGCGCCGGCAGGCCGCGCAGCCTGCCCCGCGCCGCCATGTCGCCGAAGCGGGTGCCGGTCTCGATGGTGAGCTGGTAGAGCGACAGGTGGTCCACCGCCATGGCCAGCGCCTCGCCGAGCTCCGCCCGCCAGCTCGCCAGGTCCTGCCCCTGCCGCGCATAGATCAGGTCGAAGCTCACCCGCGCGAAACAGCCCCGCGCCAGGTCGAAGGCCGCCCGCGCCTCGGCTGCGCTGTGCATCCGCCCCAGCGCCCGCAGATCGGCGTCGCGCAGCGACTGCACCCCCATTGAAAGCCGGTTCACCCCCGCCTCGGCATAGCTGCGGAACCGCCCCGCCTCGACCGAGGTCGGGTTCGCCTCCAGGGTGATCTCGGCGTCAGGCGCCAGGTCCCAGGCGCCGCGGATCGCCTCGATCACGGCGGCCACGGTCTCGGGCGGCATCAGGCTCGGGGTGCCGCCGCCGAAGAACACGGTGTCCACCCGCCGCCCCGGGGTCTCGGCCGCCGCCGCCCCGATCTGGCGCACCAGCGCACGCCGCCAGCGGTCCTGGTCGACGCCTTGCCGCACATGGCTGTTGAAGTCGCAATAAGGGCATTTCGCCGCGCAGAACGGCCAATGCACATAGACGCCGAAGCCGCCGTGCCGCCAATCCTCGCCCGCAGGCCAGTCACCCGCAGGCCAGTCGCCCGCAGACAGGTCGCCCGCGCCAGCCGCCAGGGCCGCCTCAGCCAAGGCAGGCGGCCGTGAACCGGGCGAAGGCGTCGGCCCGGTGGCTGATCCGGTTCTTGTCCTCGAAGGACATCTCGCCCAGGGTGACGTCGCGCCCCGTCGGCTGGAACATCGGGTCATAGCCGTGGCCCTGCGCGCCGCGCATTGGCCAGACGCACTCGCCCTCCAGCTTGCCCTCGAAGATCTCGTCGTGCCCGTCGGGCCAGGCGAGCGCCAGGGTGCAGCGGAACCGCGCCGTGCGGGGGTAGGGGGCGCCCGCCTCCTCCAGCGCGTCCCAGGTCCTGGTCATCGCCTGGACGAAGTCCCGGCCCTGGGGCGTCTCCGCCCAGTCGGCGGTGCGGACGCCCGGCGCGCCGTCGAGCGCGTCGACCTCGATGCCGCTGTCGTCCGCCAGCGCCGGCAGGCCGGTCGCCTGCGCCGCCGCATGGGCCTTGATCCGGGCGTTGCCGACGAAGGTCGTCTCGGTTTCCGCCGGCTCCGCGAGGCCGAGGTCGGCGGCCGAGACCACCTCGATCCCGAAGGGGGCGAGCAGCGCCGCGATCTCCGCCTGCTTGCCGCGGTTGTGGGTCGCGACGACCAGCCGCCGCGCCTCCAGCCGCCGGGTCAAGCGACCGCCGCCCGCTGCGCCGCGGCCAAGGCCGTCACCCCCGCCTCGGCGAGGTCGAGCAGCCGGTCGAGCTCGCCCCGAGAGAAGGTCGCGCCCTCGGCGCTGCCCTGCACCTCGATCAGCGCCAGGTCCCCGGTCATGACGAAATTCGCGTCCGTCCCCACCACGCTGTCCTCGGCGTAGTCGAGGTCAAGCACCGGCACGCCGCCATAGACGCCGCAGCTTACCGCCGCCACCTGGGCGGTCAGCGGGTCGGTCTTCACGTCGCCCCGCGCCATCAGCTTGTTGACGGCGAGCCGCAGGGCCACCCAGCCCCCGGTGATCGAGGCGCAGCGCGTGCCCCCGTCCGCCTGCAGCACGTCGCAGTCCACGGTGATCTGCCGCTCGCCGAGCGCCACCCGGTCGACCCCGGCCCGCAGCGCCCGGCCGATCAGCCGCTGGATCTCGACCGTCCGGCCGGTCTGCTTGCCCGCGGCCGCCTCGCGCCGGTTGCGGGTGGTGGTGGCGCGCGGCAGCATGCCGTATTCCGCCGTCACCCAGCCGAGGCCGGTCTTGCGCAGGAAGGGCGGCACGCTCTCCTCCAGGCTGGCGGTGCAGAGCACATGGGTCCCGCCCATGCGGATGATGCAGGACCCTTCGGCGTGGCGCGACACGCCCGTTTCGATCTCGATCGTCCGAAGGGCGTCGGGGGCGCGGCCGGAGGGGCGCATGGCGGGCTCCAATTCCTGTTCTTTGCGCCGCCTCTTACCTCCGCCGCCCCCGGCCGTCCAGCGCCGCCAATCCCGCGCCATATCAGCCCCTTGCCGCCCCGGCGCCCGGCCACTAGATCCAGGACGTCGCCCCCGCGCACGGAGCCGCCCTTGCCCACGCGCCGCCCCGCCCTCGCCGAGATGAACGACCGCAGCCGGGAGGTCTTCCGCCGGCTGGTGGAGACCTATCTCGACACCGGCGAGCCCGTAGGCTCGCGCACCCTCGCCCGCGCCCTGCCCCAAGCGCTGTCGCCCGCCACGATCCGCAACGTCATGCAGGATCTGGAATTCCTCGGCCTCCTCGAAAGCCCCCACGTCAGCGCCGGCCGCATCCCCACCCACCAGGGCCTGCGCCTTTTCGTGGACGGCATCCTCGAGGTGGGCGACGTCTCGGGCGAGGAGCGCAGCGAGATCGAGCGGTCGCTGGGCGAGGACGACCGCGATCTCTCCACCATGCTCGACCGGGCCGGGGACATGCTCTCGGGGTTGACCCACGGGGCGAGCCTCGTGCTCATCCCCACCGTCTCCGCCCCGATCCGTCACATCGAGTTCGTGGCGCTGGGGCCGGAGCGGGTTCTGGTCGTGCTCGTCACCGCCGACGGCCGGGTCGAGAACCGCATCTTCACCCCGCCCGCGGGCCTCACGCCGTCCGCCATGCGCGAGGCGGCGAACTTCCTCAACGCCGTGCTCCAGGGCCGGACCCTGGGCGAGGTCCGGGGCGTGGTCGCGGCCGAGATCGCCAACCGCCGGGCCGAGCTCGACGCCCTGTCGCACCGGCTGATCGAGGACGGCCTCGCCGTCTGGGACCGGGAGGACGACGCCGGCCGGCTGATCGTGCGCGGCCGGGCGAACCTGCTCGAAGGCTCCGAGGACGCCGCCGACCTCGATCGCATCCGCCAGCTCTTCGACGACCTGGAGCGCAAGCGCGACCTCGCCCAGTTGCTGGAGCTGACCGAGGGCGGCGACGGAGTCCGCGTCTTCATCGGCGCCGAGAACAAGCTTTTTTCACTTTCCGGTTCCGCTCTCGTGGTGTCTCCCTATATGAGTGCCGACAGAAGGATCATCGGCGCGGTGGGGGTGATCGGCCCGACCCGGCTCAACTATGGCCGGATCGTGCCCATCGTCGATTACACCGCCCAGCTTGTCGGTCGACTGGTGTCCGGCCGGACCGGAGGATAACGAGAGAGACATGGCGAAGGAACGCGACCCCCACGATTTCGAAGAGGGTTTCCTGGACGACATCGAGGCCATTCCGGCCGACGACCTGGAGGAGATCTCCGACGCCGCGGCCGAGGCGGACGAGGCCGCGGCGCTCAAGACCGAAGTCGCCGACCTCAAGGATCGCCTGCTGCGGGCCCTGGCCGAGACCGACAACGTCCGCAAGCGCCTGGACCGCGATCGCCGCGACGCCGAGACCTATGCCGCGACCCGCTTCGCCCGGGACATGCTCGGGGTCTACGACAACTTCGACCGGGCGCTCGGCGCCGCCACCGACGCCGCCCGCGCCGCCGCGCCCGGGCTGATCGAGGGGATCGAGCTCACCCAGCGGACGCTGCTCCAGGCCTTCGAGAAGAACAAGATCCTGCCGATCGACCCCAAGCCGGGCGACCGGTTCGACCCGAACCTGCACCAGGCGATGTTCGAGGCCCCGGTCCCCGGCACCAAGGCCGGCGACATCATCCAGGTGATGAGCCAGGGCTTCACCATCGGCGACCGGCTCCTGCGCCCGGCGCAGGTCGGCGTCTCCTCCGGCGGGCCGGCGGTCAACTGACCCGGTCTGCGCCCGTCCCCCCGCGGAGGGACGGGCGCGGACTTCAGGGCAACAGGCGGCGCAGCTTCGCCTCGGCGCTGGCCGGATCCTCCTGATACATGATGACGTCCTGGAACCGCCCGAACTTGTCGAACAGCAGCACCAGCGCGCTGTGGTCCATGGTGTAGTCCCCGTCCTCCAGCGGGATGCGCCGGGCATAGACCCGGAAGGCCGCGACGGCCTTGGCGACCTCCTCCGGCGATCCGGCCGCGCCCGTCACGTTCGGGTTCCACGACAGGTAGTCGCGCAGCATCCCGACCGTATCGCGCTCGGGATCGACGGTGACGAACCAGAAGCGGATCCGCCCGGCCTCGGGGCCCAGATCCGCGCTCCAGGCCGCGATCTCGCCGAGCGTGGTTGGGCAGATCTCCGGGCAATGGGTGAAGCCGAAGAACACCGCCGAAGGCCCGTCCCGGAGCCGCGCCTCGGTGAATTCGCTTCCGTCGGTGGCGGCGAGCCGATAGTCGCCGCGGCCCAGCGTCTCCTGCACCGTGCGGGCGAAGGAGGGCGCGAGGAGGAACTGCCAGAGCCCGGCGAGGGCCGCCGCGACGGCGACGACCCCCAGCAGGGCGAGGCGCAGGCGTCGCCCGGCCATCGGCTCAGCCCCTGGCGCCGGGGGCGGCCTCGAACCGCTTGGCGTCCGGCCCGAGGATCGCCAGGGGCAGGGTGACCGCCCCCGCCTTCTCGAAGGTCAGCGTGACCTCGACGGTCCCGCCTTCCGCCAGCGGCTGCTTCAGCTCCATGAACATGAGGTGATAGCCGCCGGGCTTCAGCGTGACGGTCTCTCCCGCCGGGATCGTCAGGCCGTCGGGCAGGGCGCGCATCTTCATCACGCCGTCGGCCATGGCCATCTCATGGATCTCCATATGGCCGGCGACCGGGGAGCTGGCGGCGACCAGCCGGTCGGCCTCGTTCCCGGCATTGGCGATGGCGAGGAAGCCGCCCGCCACCGGCGCGCCGGGGCGGGTCGCCCGGGAGAATGCCTCGGTCAGGACCAGGTCGCCGACCCGCAGGCCGGCATGGTCCGCGACCGCCGTCTCGACGGCCTGGGCGTGCTCCTCCAGCCTCTGAGCAAGGGCCGGCGCGGCGAGGGCGCCCGCCAGCGCAAGGGCGAGGGCGGGGAGGCGAAGGGTTTCGTTCGTCATGTCGTCTTCTCCGGAATGAGGCGCCCGGGCCGCGCGGAACCGCGGCCCGGGGCGACGTGCGCGCGCGTCAGGACACCAGCCGCTTCACCGCCGGCAGGCGGGAGAGCAGCAGCGCGTCGACCAGCAGCGCGGCAAGAATGGCGAGGCCCGCGAGCGGAAAGGCGATCGAGACGATCAGGCCCAGCCCGACCGCGGCCTTCCAGACCGGCATGTCGTGGGGCGGGGGCGGCGCGGCGAGCCGGCCTGCGCCGGTCGGCCGCCGCTTCCACCACATCACGACGCCGCTGACGGCGACGAAGATCACCCCGAGGCAGAAGAGGGTGTTGAGCGCCACGTTCCAGGCCCCGAGGTCCCCTTCGTGCAGGGCGATCCCCACCGCCATGGCCTTGCCGTAGATGGAATAGTCCGCATAGGCGACGTCCGCGAGCACCAGCCCCGTGTACTGGTCCACATGCACCGTGCGGTCGGAGGTGGGGTCCGAACTGTCGTTGCTCATGGAATCGCGCGAGATCGTCCAGACGCCCGTGTCGCCCTTGGGCGCGGCGAGCTGGAAGCGCCCCGCGAACCCGAGGCTCCGGGCGAGCGCCACGATCGAATCGATCCCGACCGCGCCCTCGGCCAGCGCCGTCGCGCCCCCCGGCCCCGCATGGCCCGCGTGGGAGCCCGAGGCGGGCATGGGCGTCTGCTCCAGCGCCCAGGGCGCCTCCTTGGCGGCGCCATGGTTCATGCTGGCGTGGGTCTTGTCCGACAGGGGAACCGCGTCCCATTTCTCCGCCGGGAACGTGCTCCAGGCCTGCACGAAGCGCTCGCCCCAGATCCCGGCCCAGGACAGGCCCGAGATCAGGAAGGCGACCAGAATCAGCGAGAGCCAGACCCCCACGGTGGAATGCAGCGACTTCCACCAGCCGCGCCCCCGCGCCGACAGCCGCGGGACGAAGGCCGCGGCCAGCCCCCCCTGCCGCGGCCACCAGAGGTAGAGCCCCGTGACGACCAGCACGATCCCGAGCGAGGCGGCGATCTCGATCAGCCGGTCGCCGAGGCTGCCGAGCAGCAGCGTGCCGTGGATCTTCGACACGAGGTCGTACCAGCCCGCCCGGTAGGGATGGCTGTCGATCAGCGCGGCGGTGAAGGGATCGACCGCGACGAGGGTGGTCTCCTCGCCCAGGCTGACGCGGAACAGCGCCGCCCGGTCCGCCGCGGCCGGGGCGATGTAGCCGGTGACGACCCCGCCCGGCAGCGCGGCGGCGGCAGCCTCCGCCTGGGTCGAGACCGCGAGCGGCGCGACCCCCGGCGCGATGGCGATGCGCTCGCCGTCGCGTCCCGCGAGCACGCTGATCCACAGCATGAGGAGCCCCGTGGCCGCCAGCATGACGAGAAAGGGGATGACGTAGAGCCCGGCGTAGAAATGCCAGCGCCAGGCGGCGAGATAGAACTTGTCGAGCCGCGGCGCGCGCTCCGGCGCGCCCGCTTCCGACGGGGAAATCGAGACCATGCGTCTCTCCTGATTGCCTGAGACCGCGCCATTGCAGGCGCGGGATGCGTTGGGACGAAAGGACGCGCAAGCGTGCGGCGAAGCTGGGCTCCGCCGCGGCGCGCGCGGTCGTCTCTCAGGCGGCGGGAGGGGCGCGGGGCGGCGGCCGGGCCGCCTGGGCGTCGGAAAGCAGCACGAGGCCCGCCGAAGGCCGCGGCGGGGCGGGGGCCGGCTCCATCCGGACCGGCGGCGCCTCGACCCGGACCGCGGTGTCGGCGGCATGGGCGAGGACGCAGTGATCCGGCTGGGGCTCGCCCAGGGGCACGGGGTCGCCATCGGCGTCGAGCCGCAGCGTCACCAGACCCTTGCCGGTGCAGATCACCAGCACGTCCGCATGCGGCGCGGCCAGCGCGGCCACCGCCGAGATCCGCGGCGCAAGGATGCCGAGAATCGTCAGGCAGATCAGCAGGGACCGGACCAGACGCAAGCGCATGACGCCTTATCGCGGCGGCCGGGACGCAGGCCAAGCGAAATCCGCCCGACCCCGCACCCCAGTCCTCACCCGCCCGCCAGCAGCCCCCGCAGCTCGTAGACCAGCGCCAGCGCCTCCCGCGGGGTGAGGTCGTCGGGCGCCACCTCCCGCAGCCGCGCCTCCACCGCCGACGCCTCCGGCGCCGCGACCGGGGCGGCCGGCCGGGCGGCGGCGCTGAACAGCGGCAGATCGTCCACCAGCGCCCGCGCCCTGCCCCCCGACGCGCGCTCGCCCTTCTCCCGGTCGCCCTTCTCCAGCGCCTCGAGGATCACCCGCGCCCGCTCCACCACCGCCGCCGGCAACCCCGCCAGCCGCGCCACCTGCACGCCGTAGGACCGGTCGGCCGCGCCCTCCAGCACCTCGTGGAGGAAGATCACCTCGCCCTTCCACTCCCGCACCGCCACCGTGGCGTTGCGCAGGCCGGGCAGCTTCGCCGACAGGGCCGTCAGCTCGTGGTAATGGGTCGCGAACAGCGCCCGGCAGCGGTTGACGTCGTGCAGATGCTCCAGCACCGCCCAGGCGATGCTGAGCCCGTCATAGGTCGCCGTCCCCCGCCCGATCTCGTCGAGGATGACGAGCGCGCCGGGCCCCGCCTGGTTCAGGATCGCCGCCGTCTCGACCATCTCCACCATGAAGGTCGAGCGCCCCCGGGCGAGGTCGTCCGCCGCCCCCACCCGGCTGAACAGCTGGTCCACCACCCCGATCCGGGCCGCGGCCGCCGGCACGAAGGACCCCATCTGCGCCAGTATGGCGATCAGCGCGTTCTGGCGCAGGAAGGTGGACTTGCCCGCCATGTTCGGCCCGGTGATCAGCCAGAGCGGCCGCGCCCCCGGCCCCTCGGCCCCCGCCTCGCAGTCGTTGGCGACGAAGGTCCCGCCCTGCCGCCGCAGCGCCGCCTCCACCACCGGATGCCGCCCGCCCTGGATGTCGAAGGCGCGGCCCTCCTCGATCACGGGCGCGACCCAGGCCTCCGCCCGGGCGAGATCCGCCAGCGCCGCCGCCACGTCGATCTCGGCCATGGCGCGCGCGGCGGTCGCCACCGGCCCCGCCGCCGCCAGCACCGCCCCCCGCAGGCTCTCGAAGATGCGCCGCTCCAGCGCCAAGGCATGGTCGCCGGCGTTGAGGATCTTCTTCTCGATCTCGGCCAGCGCCAGGGTGGTGAAGCGGATGGCGTTCGCCGTGGTCTGGCGATGGACGAAGGTCTCGGCCAGCGGCGGCTTCAGCATCCGCTCCGCATGGGTGGCCGGGGTCTCGATGTAGTAGCCGAGCACGTTGTTGTGGCGGATCTTGAGCGCCTGCACCCCGCTCAGCCCCACGTACTCCCCCTGCAGGCCTGCGATCACCCCCCGGCCCTCGTCGCGCAGGCGGCGGGTCTCGTCGAGCTCTTCGTCATATCCCGCCGCTACCATGCCCCCGTCGCGGAGCAGGGCGGGCGGCTCGGCCGCCAGCGCCGCCTCCAGAAGCTCCGCCAGCGCCTCGTGCCCGGCCAGCGCCGCCCGCGCGGCGGCGAGCGTCTCGGGGAGATCCCCCTTGAGCGCCGCATGGAGCCGCGCGCCCTGCGCCAGACCGTCGCGGATCGCCGCCAGATCCCGCGGGCCGCCCCGGTCGAGCGCCAGCCGCGACAGCGCCCGCTCCAGGTCCGGGGCCCGGCGCAGCAGCTCGCGCAGCGCCCGCAGCAGGGCGCCGTCCTCCGCCAGCCAGGCGACCGCCGCCTGCCGCGCCCGGATGGTCCGCGGGTCGGTCGAGGGCGCTGAGAGCCGCGCCTCCAGCAGGCGCCCCCCCGACCCGGTCAGGGTGCGGTCGATGGTCGCAAGCAGCGCCCCCTCGCGCCCGCCCGACAGGCTGCGGGTCAGCTCCAGGTTCCGCCGGGTGGCCGCGTCCATGGCGAGCGTCCCGCCCGGCGCCTCGCGCACGGGCCGGGCGAGCCGGGGCATCCGGCCCTTCTGGGTGAGGTCGAGATAGTCGACCAGCGCCCCCAGCGCCCCGATCTCCGGCCGGCCGAAGGCGCCGAACCCCTCCAGCGAGGCGACGCCGTAGGCCTCCGCCACCCGCCCCTCGGCCAGCCCGCTGTCGAAGCTCGCCCGGGCGAGCGGCGTCGCCACCGCGCCCGCCTCGCCGATCAGGTCGCGCAGCTCCGCCTCCAGCGCCTCCGAGACCAGCACTTCCCGGGGGGCGAGCCGCGCCAGCATCGGCCCCAGCGCCGGGCGGGGGCAGGGGGCGACGGTCAGCTCCCCGGTCGAGACGTCGGCCCAGGCGAAGGCCCCCTCGCCCCGCACCTCCGCATAGGCCGCGAGAAAGTTGTTGCGTCGCGCCTCGAGCAGGCTGTCCTCGGTCAGGGTGCCGGGCGTCACCAGCCGCACCACCTCGCGCCGGACCACGGACTTGGACCCGCGCTTCTTCGCCTCGGCCGGGTCCTCCATCTGCTCGCAGACGGCGACGCGAAACCCCTTGCGGATCAGCGTCAGCAGGTAGCCCTCGGCGGAAACGACGGGGACGCCGCACATGGGGATGTCCTCGCCCAGGTGCAGCCCCCGCTTGGTCAGCGCGATGTCGAGCGCGGCGGCCGCCGCCTCGGCGTCGCCGAAGAACATCTCGTAGAAGTCGCCCATCCGGTAGAACAGCAGGGCGTCCGGATGCCCCGCCTTGATCTCCAGGTATTGCGCCATCATCGGCGTCACGCCTTGGGGGACGGGGGGGCTGTCGGTCACGGCGGCTCCTGTGGGCGAGGCCTGCCGGTTCTATTGCCTCGACGCGGCGCGGAAAAGCCGGAACCAGCCGGGCGCGGGCGCGTTGCCGCCCGACCCCGCCGCCAGCGGACCGAAACGAGGACGCCCCCGATGAAGCTGAAGATCGACGTCGAACTGGACTACGAGACCGAAGGCGAACAGACCGCCCTGCTCGCCATCGAGGCGGCCGAGATGACCGACCAGCGCATCCTGCGCTCGGCGCTCGACGTCGCCGATCCGGTCTCCCTGGTCCGGGTGCCCGCCGACGAGAACCTCGGGACCCGCAGCTGGCTCCGCATCCGCGACCGGCTGAAGGCGACCTATTCCGCCGAGGTCGAGACCCTGCGCGAGGCCGAGGCCCTGTCCGAGCTGCGCCAGGTTCCCCTGCACGAGCTGCCGGGCGAGATCGTCAAGTTCCTGATGCCCTCGCGCTACTGCCATTCCGACCTGTTCCAGGATTTCGTCCAGTCCGAGTTCGGCTCGCTGACCGGCGGGCCGCTCGTCGCCACCATGCGCGACTGGATCGAGGACAAGCTCGCCTACGTCCCCGGCGCCTCCAACGAGCGCACGACCGCCACCGACACCTTCGTCAAGCGCCAGGGGATCTGCCGGGACTACGCCCATCTTGTGGTGACCTTCGCCCGCGCCGCGCGCATCCCCGCCCGCTGCGTCAGCGTCTACGCCCCGGACGTGACGCCGCCCGACTTCCATGCCGTGGCCGAGGTCTATCTGGAGGGCGGCTGGCGGCTGGTGGACGCCACCGGCATGGCGCCGCCCGACACCATGGTGCGCATCGGCGCGGGGCCGGACGCCTCCGACATCCCCTTCCTGATCGTCTACGGCCCGAGCGAGCTCAAGTCCCAGGAGGTGCGCGTGACCCGCGCCTGAGCGGTCAACCCTTCTTCAACCAGGGTTGCCATTCGGTTGACGATTTTCGGAATATATCGTGATTTCAATATCTTGATATCGATTTCACGCGTGAAAACGGCGGGTCCGTCCCCTCCCGGACGGGCCCTTTCCCCGGGCGGTCAGCGCCACAGGGTCTCGTCCAGCCAGGCCAGCACCCGGCGGTTCAGCAGGCTCCGGTTCCGGGCCTCGCAGTGCTCCCCCGCCCCTTCCGCCGCGCTGAACCGCAGCAGGGTCGCCCGCGGCCCCAGCTTTTCCGCGATCGCCGGTGCCCCCTGCGCCAGAGGATCGTCCTCGGCGCAGGTGAGCAGGACGGGGCAGCGGATCTCCCCCAGCGTCTCCTCGGCGTTCAGCCGGCGGGACGCTTCGATGAACCCGCCCAGGCTGTCCGCCCCCAGCACCCAGAAGCCGCGCTGGAGGATTTTCCACCGCATCCCCGGGCTGGCCGCGATCAGCCTCTCCAGCCCCGCCTCGACCAGCCGGCTGGCCTCGGCCGCCTCCACCGCCTTGCCGGCGAGCCCGTCGAGCATGTGCGGCGGCAGGCCAAGCGCCACGCCCGGATCCGCGACGCAGGCCGCCAGCCGCGGCTCCCCCCCGGCCGCGCGCAGGGCGAGCAGGCCGCCGAGGCTCCAGCCGTTGAGGCAGATCCGGTCCGCATCAATCCCCGGCAGGCCGAGGGCGAAGTCCACCACCGGGCGGATCACGTTCTCCCAGTCCGGCCGCAGCGCCAGTCCCTGCTCGATCAGCGGCTCCCCCTGGCCGGGGCCGTCGAAGAACAGCACGTGATACCCGCCCCGCGACAGGGCGACCGCGCTCGCGAAATACATCTCCACCACGGTCGCGTCATAGCCGTTGGTGAGGATGACGAGCGGCCGCGTCTCGTCCTCGCGCCCCTCGGCCGGCAGGAAATAGCCGGGCAGGGTGGTGTCCTCGTAGGGGATCCGCAGCGGATGGACCGGCCGCGGCCGCAGGGCGAGGCCGGCGTCCAGCGCCGCGATCTGCTTCCTGAACGCCTCGCGCAGCCGCGGGTCCACCGGCCGTCCATAGAGCGGATGCGAGGCGGTGGCGTAGCAGATCGCCGCCTGAAGCCAGCAGGCGGAGGCGTCGCCCGGCCGGCCCGTCACCCGCGCCGCCTCGGCCTCCGCCGCGATCCGGTCGCCTGCGGCCATCCAGGCGTCCCAGAAGGCCCCGTCGTCGCCCGAGCCCACCTCCCGCGCCACGGCGAGGATCACGCCCACGTCTATGCCGCCATAGGCGGTGTAGAGCAGGGGCCAGGTCCCGAAGTCGTCGTGCAGGTCATTCCTGAAGAACAGTCCCATCCGGCTTCCCCCCGCGGCGTCCGCGCGGAGGATGGCCCGGAGCGGGGGGCCGGCGCAACGACGGCGTCAGCCCTTCATCCCCTCCCAGAAGCCTTTCACCCGGGAAAAGAAGTCCTGGGTCTCGGGATGGTTGTTCGCTCCGGCCGCCTCGAACTCCCGCAGCAGCTCCTTCTGCCGGGCGGTCAGGTTGACGGGCGTCTCGACCGCGAGCTCGATGTAGAGATCCCCCGCCACGCCCGAGCTGCGCAGGGCGGGCATGCCCTTGTTGCGCAGGCGCAGCTGCTTGCCCGACTGCACCCCGGCCGGCACCTTCACCCGGGTGCGGCCGCCGTCGAGCGTCGGGGCCTCGATCTCGCCCCCCAGCGCCGCAGTGGTGAAGGACACCGGGATGCGGCAATAGAGGTTCTGGTTGTCCCGCTCGAAGATCGGATGCGGCGAGACCTCGATGAAGATGTAGAGATCCCCTGACGGCCCGCCCCGCAGCCCGGCCTCGCCCTCGCCGGCGAGGCGGATGCGGGTGCCGGTCTCCACCCCCGCGGGGATCGAGACGTTGAGGCTGCGGTCCTTGCGGACCCGGCCGGCGCCTGCGCAGGCCTTGCAGGGGTTCTTGATGATCTGGCCGCGGCCCGAGCAGGTCGGGCAGGTCCGCTCCACGGTGAAGAAGCCCTGCTGGGCCCGCACCTTGCCCATACCTGCGCAGGTGGGGCAGGTCGAAGGCTCCGCCCCTCCCTCCGCGCCGGTGCCGTTGCAGGTGTCGCAGGCGACCGAGCCGGGGACGGTGATCGTCGCCTGCTTGCCGGAATAGGCTTCCTCCAGCGTCATGCGCAGGTTGTAGCGCAGGTCCGAGCCCCGCGCCGCGCGCTGCTGCCGGCCGGCGCCCTGGCGGCCGGCGCCCATGAAATCGCCGAAGAGGTCGTCGAAGACGTCCGAAAAGGCCGAGGCGAAGTCCGCCCCGTTGCCGCCGGGCCGGAACCCCGCGCCCCCGCCGTTCTCGAAGGCCGCATGGCCGAACCGGTCGTAGGCCGCCTTCTTCTGGGAGTCCTTGAGGCAGTCGTAGGCCTCGTTGACCTCCTTGAAGCGGGTCTCCGCGTGCGGGTCGTCCTGGTTGCGGTCGGGGTGCAGATCCATGGCCTTCTTGCGATAGGCCTTCTTGATGTCGGCCTCCGTCGCGCCGCGGGCGACGCCGAGCGTCTCGTAGTAATCGCGTTTGGCCATGTGGGCCCGTTCCCCTCACCTCACATAGGAAACGGCCCGCCCGTTTTCGGGGCGGGCCTCACCTTGATCCCGCAGGATCAGTTCTTCTTGTGGTCGCCGCCCAGGTCCTCGAAGTCGGCGTCCACGATGTTGTCGTCCGACGGCCCTCCGGTCGGGCCCTCGCCGCCCTCGGCCTTGGCGGCTTCCTCGGTCTGGGCCTTGTAGATCGCCTCGCCGAGCTTCATCGCGGCCTCGGTCAGATCCTGGCTGCGGGCGCGGATCTTTTCCGGGTCGTCCTTCTCCATCGCCTCCTTGAGGGTCTTGATGGACAGCTCGATCGCCTCGACCGTGGTCGGATCGACCTTGTCGCCATGCTCCTTCACCGACTTCTCGGTGCCGTGGATCAGGCTTTCAGCCTGGTTGCGCGCCTCGACCAGCTCGCGCCGCGCCTTGTCCGCCTCGGCGTTCTCCTCGGCCTCGCGGACCATCTTGTCGATGTCGGCGTCCGAGAGCCCGCCCGAAGCCTGGATGGTGATCTTCTGCTCGCGGTTGGTGCCCTTGTCCTTGGCGCTCACCGACACGATGCCGTTGGCGTCGATGTCGAAGGTCACCTCGATCTGCGGCACGCCGCGCGGCGCGGGCGGGATCTGCTCCAGGTTGAACTGGCCGAGCATCTTGTTGTCGGCCGCCATCTCGCGCTCGCCCTGGAAGACCCGGATCGTCACCGCGTTCTGGTTGTCCTCGGCGGTGGAGAAGATCTGGCTCTTCTTGGTCGGGATCGTGGTGTTGCGGTCGATAAGCCGGGTGAAGACGCCGCCCAGGGTCTCGATGCCGAGGCTGAGCGGGGTGACGTCGAGCAGCACCACGTCCTTGACGTCGCCCTGGAGCACGCCCGCCTGGATGGCGGCGCCCATGGCCACGACCTCATCGGGGTTGACGCCCTTGTGCGGCTCCTTGCCGAAGAACTTCGTCACCTCCTCGATGACCCGCGGCATGCGGGTCATGCCGCCGACGAGCACGACCTCGTCGATCTGGTCCTTGGAGACGCCCGCGTCCTTCAGCGCCTGCTGGCAGGGCTTCATGGTGCGCGCGATCAGGTCGGAGACGAGGCTTTCCAGCTTGGCCCGGGTCAGCTTCAGCACCAGATGCAGAGGCGTGTGGGTCTTCGGGTCCATCGAGATGAACGGCTGGTTGATCTCGGTCTGCGACGAGGAGCTGAGCTCGATCTTGGCCTTCTCGGCGGCCTCCTTCAGCCGCTGCAGCGCCATCTTGTCCTTGGTCAGGTCGACGCCGTGTTCCTTCTTGAACTCGTCGGCCAGGTACTGGACGATGCGCATGTCGAAGTCTTCGCCGCCGAGGAAGGTGTCCCCGTTGGTCGACTTCACCTCGAACAGGCCCTCGTCGATCTCGAGGATCGAGATGTCGAAGGTACCGCCGCCGAGGTCATAGACCGCGATCGTCTTGGTGCCGGTCTTGTCGAGGCCGTAGGCCAGCGCCGCCGCCGTCGGCTCGTTGATGATGCGCAGCACCTCGAGGCCGGCGATCTTGCCGGCGTCCTTGGTGGCCTGACGCTGGGCGTCGTTGAAGTAGGCGGGGACGGTGATGACGGCCTGGCTGACCTTCTCGCCGAGGTAGGACTCGGCGGTCTCCTTCATCTTCTGCAGGATGAAGGCGGAGATCTGGCTGGGGCTGTACTTCTCGCCCTTGACCTCGACCCAGGCGTCGCCATTGGCGCCCGGCACGATGTTGTAGGAGACCATGCCCTTGTCCTTGGCGACCATGGGGTCGTCGTAGCGGCGGCCGATCAGGCGCTTGACCGCGAAGAGCGTGTTCTCGGGGTTGGTGATGGCCTGGCGCTTGGCGGCCTGGCCGACGAGGCGTTCGTCGTCCGTGAAGGCGACGATGGAGGGGGTCGTCCGCGCGCCCTCCGAGTTTTCGATGACCCGGGCCTGCGACCCGTCCATGATCGCGACGCAGGAGTTGGTGGTGCCGAGGTCGATCCCGATCACTTTGGCCATATTGGTTCGTTCCTTTCGAGCGGCGATATTGCACGACGGGTCCGGCGTAGGCCCCCGCCCCGCATCCCATTGAAGCTGCCCCGGGGTCCGGGGGCCCAAACACGCGGCGTATATAGGACCCGGCCAAAACTGTCGCAAGTTGTCCCCAGAAGCGAAATTTCACGCTCCGGGGCCGCCCGGGCCCCGGAGCGCCCCTGCCCGGGAAAAACCGGCCGGCCGCAAAAATCGGGATGCGCCCGGCGCCGGGGCTGATATGAGGGCCGCATGACCCTGCCGCCCTCCCTCCGCGCCGCCCTGCGTCCCCTCGTTCGCCGCCTGCGGGCGATCTTCGGATCGCCGCCGCCCAAGGCGGCGAAGCCGCCGAGGGCCGTGAAGAAGGCGAAGCCGGCCGCGCGGGGCAAGCAGTCTCCCGCCCGGAAGTCTCCCGCCCGGAAGCCCGCCGCGCGTCCGCGCGCCGCAGCGAAGCCCGGGGCGCCCCGGGCTTCGGTCCCGCGGCCGCAGGAGGTCCGCCTGCGGCATTTTCCGCCCCAGGGCGCGCCCTGGCGGCTGCTCCTGCTCGGCGGGTCGAACACGGTGATGAAGAACGGCTACGTGGACGGGCTGATCGCCGCCCTGTCGGACCGCCGGGGCCCGCCCGCGGGGGTGACCAACCTTGCGGTCGGCGGCAACAGCACGGTCCACGGGCTGATGATCGGCCTCGACGCCCAGGACATCGCCAGCCACGATATCGCCGTCATTGAGTACGGGGTGAACGACGCCAAGCTCGCCAAGGACGGGCGGCTGGACATGTGGCGCGCCGCGACCGAGGGGCTGCTGCGCCGCCTGCTCACGGCGCGGCCGGACCTCCACGTGGTCTTCGCGCTCTTCGCCCGGCGGGACATGACCCAGGAGTTCATGTTCGAGCCGCTCGACGCCACGGTGGAGCTCGCGGCGCATTATGGCGCGACCCATCGGGTGAGCCTGGTCGACATTGACCATCTCTATCGCGACGTGCTGTTTCCCGGTCGCGAGGATTTCGCCGCGCTCTACCTCGACGGCGCCCACTACGCCCGTCCGCAGATCGCGGGCCTGACCGGCGCGCTGATCGCCGAGCGGATCCTCGGGGCGTCCGACAAGCCCGCAGGGCCCTTGCCGCCGCCGCTCTGGCCCTGGCATTTCGCCGAGGCGCAGGTGATCGACCTCGGCGAGGGCTCCGACTGCGTCTTCGAGAATTCCCGCTACCGGCTCCAGGCCCGGCGGCTCGCGGTGGGCGAGAAGCTGACGCTCGACCTGCCCGGGCCGCTCGCCGCCGTCGAATACGTCTCGGCCGTCGAGGCCGCCACGCTGCGCATCACCGAGGAGGGCGAGGCGCGGCGGACCTTCCACACCCGCAACGTGCGGATGGGAGAGCCGAAGTTCCCGGCCTTCCTGGTCCGCTGCGAGGAACTGGCGCTGAAGCCCTGGGCCGAGGGCCGGACCGGGCCCCGGCGCGTCACCTTCGAGGCGCTGGCCGACGGCGATCCGGGCGAGGTGCGCAAGTCCGTCTACCAGATCCCCGCCGCGCCCGGCCGGGCCGACGGGGTCTACATCACGCGCCTGCTCTGCGCGCCCTGACGGCGCGGCCATGCTGACGGTCAAGGGATTCGAGATCCACAAGGGCCTGATCCCGCCCGAGGCGCAGGCGGCCCTGGTCGCCGACCTGCGCGCCGCCGTGGCCGTCGCGCCCTTCTTCGCCCCCGTCACCCCCAGCGGCCGGCCGATGAGCGTGCGGATGACCTCCTGCGGCCGCTGCGGCTGGGTCACCGACCGCCGCGGCTACCGCTATGAGCCGCGGCACCCCGCGGGCGGGCCTTGGCCGCCGATCCCGGACCGCGTGCTGGCGCTCTGGCGGGAGCTCGCGAGCGCCGAGCGCGACCCGGACTGCTGCCTCGTAAACTGGTACGGCGAGAAGGCCCGGATGGGCCTGCACCGGGACGCGGACGAGGCGGATTTCCGCTGGCCGGTCCTGTCGATCAGCCTCGGCGACGCGGCCCTGTTCCGCATGGGCGGGCCGGAGCGGGGCGACCCCACCAGCGCCGTCCTGCTCGAAAGCGGCGACGTGGTGGTGATGGGCGGGGCGGCGCGGCTCGCCTATCACGGAATCGACCGGATCCGCTTCGGATCCTCGCGGCTCCTGCCCCAGGGAGGGCGAATCAACCTCACCTGCCGCGTCGCGCTCTGAGAGGCCGCGGCGAAAGCCTGTCTCTCAAGCCCGCGGCTGCGGGAGAGGCCGGAATTTCACGCGTGAAAATTGGGTCAAGATATTGATATTGCTTGATATATTCTGCGGCATTAACCTGGCGTTCAGGCATGTGAACGAATCTGGCGCGCGCGCCCGAGGGGGCCGCAGAGGGTTCTCCGACCGAGTCCGCCTTTGGCGGCGCGCCAACTATTTCGCACCTGCGGCAAAATGGGTCATAGGACTGACACGGGATTCGGTTAATCTCTGAGTCAGCCCAAGGTAGAGCGTCGGACCGCGCTCTTCCCCCCGGTCATGTAGAGTACCGAGCGCTTGTATCTGTGGTTGTGTTGTCTAGTCGTATCAAGGGTCGGGCGTGCAAGGAAAAATTGGACCGGGAGCGTGCGGCGCTCCCGGTCTTTTTCTTGGGGGGTCAGGCCTCGACGATCCAGGGCTCGGCGAAGAAGTGCTCCTCCAGGTTCACCCCCGTGCCGATTCGGTCGACGATCAGGAAGGCCGCCTCCCGGTCCAGCGGGGTCAGCACCCGTGCCAGAGACCGCGGGGATAGTTCACCCCTTGCCCGGGCGCGGTCAGGAAGGCCCGCGGCCGGCCGGGAACCCCGCCCTCGTCCGGCGCGACCACCACGATGAAGGGATCGGGCCCCAGCGGGACGAAGGCCTGGCTGCCGAGCGGATGCCGCTCGACCATGTCGAGGGTGAGCGGCAGGGCATAGGGCTGGGCGCGGCCGATCGAGACGCCGATCCGGCCGTCGCCCGTCACATCCGTCCGGGCGAGGTCGTGATAGCGCCCGGCCTTGCCCCGGTTGAAGAGGAAGCTCGGATCCCCGGTCGCCTCGATCACGTCGCCGAAGGGCGCGAAGGCTTCCGCCGTCAGGGGCTCCAGCCGAAGGGTGCGGTCGATCACTTCGTTCACCGTCCGAACCCTCCGAAGCCGCGCAGCCGGGCGTGGCGGTTGACGTCCTTGTAGAGCAGATAGCGGAAGCGCCCGTGGCCGCCCGCGTAGCAGCCCTGGGGGCAGAAGGCGCGCAGCCACATGAAGTCGCCCGCCTCGACCTCGACCCAGTCCTTGTTGAGCTTGTAGACGCCCTTGCCCTCGAGCACGTAGAGCCCGTGCTCCATCACGTGCGTCTCCATGAAGGGGATCTCGGCGCCCGGCTCGAGGTTCACGATCGTCACGTGCATGTCGAGGCGCATGTCGGAATGGTCGAAGAACCGCGTCGTGGTCCAGCGGTTCAGCGTGTCCGGCATGGCGAGGTTCTTCACGTCCGCCTCGTTCACCACGAGCGGCTGCGGCAGGCCGATGTCCTCGACCGACTCGTAGGCCTTGCGGATCCAGTGGAACACCACGCGCTCGCGGGTGTGGTTGCGCTGGGTCCAGGTCGTGCCGGGGGGGATATAGGCGAAATGGCCTGGCGTGAGCAGGAAGGTCTCGGCCCCGATCGTCACCAGGTGCTCGCCCTCGACGGTGAAGAGCACCGAGCCCACCATCTCCTCGGTGTCGGGCCGCATGCTGCCGCCGCCCGGCTCCACCTCCATGATGTACTGGCTGAAGGTCTCGGCGAAGCCGCTCATCGGCCGGGCGATGATCCAGGCCCGGGTCTTGTCCCAGAACGGCAGGCCCGAGGTCACGATGTCCGTCATCACGCCGCGCGGGATGAAGGCGTAGGATTCGGTGAAGACCGAGCGTCCGGTCATCAGTTCGTTCTGGCCCGGCAGCCCCCCCTTCGGAGCGTAGTAGCTCCGGGTGAAGTTCGGCCGCGCCTCGCCCTCGGCATAGGTGGCATGGGCGTTCTTGCGGGTCAGGTACTTGCCCCGGTCCACCGTAGTCTGTTCGTTCATGCCGTCTCCTCCAGAAAGCGCCGCGCCGCGGCGCCGTGCTCGGCGCGCAGACGGGCGAGGTCGACGCCGATTGGCTGCCCGTCGACGACGGTCCAGCGTCCGGCGATCATCACGCGGTCGGCCCGATGGGCCCCGCACAGCACCAGCGCGGCGAGGGGGTCGCCCGCGCCGGAAAACCGCAGTTCCTCCAGGGTGAACAGGGCGAGGTCGGCCTGCTTGCCGACCGCGATCTCGCCGATGTCCGTGCGGCCGAGGCAGGCCGCCGAGCCGCTGGTCGCCCAGCGGAGCGCATCCTTGTGGCTGACCGTGGCGTCATAGGTGAGCCGGCTCAGCATCAGGGCGTGGCGCACGCCTTCCATCAGGTTCGAGCTGTCGTTGGAGGCGCTGCCGTCGACCCCGAGCCCGAGCTTCACCCCCGCCGCCTCCAGCTCCCGCGTGCGGCACTGGCCCGAGGCCAGGGTCATGTTCGAGGTCGGGCAATGGGAGACGCCGAGGCCGGCGGCGCCCAGCCGCGCCACCTCGTCGTCGTCGAAGTGGACGCCATGCGCCAGCCAGGTCCGCGGCCCCATCCAGCCGACCGATTCGAGGTAGTCGAGCGGACGCAACCCGAAGGCGTGGAGGCAGAAGGCGTCCTCGTCATGGGTCTCGGCCAGATGGGTGTGCAGCCCGCAGCCGCAGCGCTCGGCGATCTCGGCCGCGCCCGCCATCAGCTCCCGCGTCACGGAGAAGGGCGAGCAGGGGGCGAGCGCCACCTGCAGCATCGCCCCCTCGGAGCGGTCGTGATACTTGCCCACCACCCGCTCGCAGTCGGCGAGGATGGTGTCGGCGTCCTGCACGACGCTGTCCGGCGGCAGGCCGCCGTCCTTGACGCTCAGGTTCATCGCGCCGCGGTTCAGCGTCATGCGCATCCCGAGCGCCAGCGCCTCCTCCGCCTGGATGTCGAGCGCGTCCTCCAGCCCCGCCGGAAACACGTACTGGTGGTCCGAGGAACAGGTGACGCCCGACAGCATCAGCTCGGTCAGCGCGCAGCGGGTGGCGAGCCGCAGCGTCTCCGGCGTCAGCCGCGCCCAGATCGGGTAGAGCGCCTGCAGCCAGGGAAACAGCGGCTTGTCGATCGCCGCCGGATGGGCCCGGGTCAGCGTCTGGTAGAAGTGATGATGGGTGTTCACCAGTCCCGGCAGGACCACGTGGCGGCCGGCGTCGAAGACCTGCGCCGCCGCGGGCCGGCCCCCGGCGGGGACCAGCTCGACGATCCTGGATCCGTCCACCACCACGCCGCCCTCCGCCCCCGGGGCGAGGATGGCGAGGGGATCGCGGATCCAGAGACGGCTCATGCGGGCAGCATGTCGCGCAGGCGCAGGAGCGCGATCCGCTCCACCTGCCGGCAGGCGGTGGCGAATTCCTCGTCGCGAGTGTTGGCGATGCGCCGCTCGAAGGCTTCGAGGATGTCGTCCTTGGTCAGCCCCCGCACCGCGATGATGAAGGGGAAGCCGAATTTCGCCACATAGGCGTCGTTCAGCTCGGTGAACCGGGCGCGCTCCGCATCGGTCAGGGCGTCGAGCCCCGCCCCCGCCTGTTCGGCGGTGGATTCGGGGGTCAGCCGCTTGGCCGCGGCGAGCTTGCCGGCGAGGTCGGGGTGAGCGGTCAGCACTCCCAGCCGCTCCGTCTCGGAGGCCGAGCGGAACGCCCGGGCCAGCGCGTTGTGCGCCCCGCCCGCGGTGTCGTGCGCGGGCCCGAGCTCCAGCTCCCAGGCGCGTTCCGCGATCCAGGGCGAATGCTCGAAGACGCCGCCGAACTTGGCGACGAAATCGGCTTGGGACATCTGCGACGGCCGCTCCGAGACGGCCGGCGCCGGATGCCGTTCCGCCCAGTGGCGGGCGATGGCGAGGCGGGTCGGGAACCACACCCGGTCATGGCCGCGGGCGTAGTCGAGGAACTTCGCCAGTCCCGCGGCGCGCCCCGGCCGGCCGATCAGCCGGCAGTGCAGGCCCACGGACATCATCTTGGGCGACCCCGCCTCGCCCTCGGCATAGAGCGTGTCGAAGGCGTCCTTGAGGTACTGGTAGAAGTCCTCGCCCTGCGTATAACCCGCCGAGATGGCGAAGCGCATGTCGTTGGCGTCGAGGGTGTAGGGGATGATCAGCTGTTCCCGGCCGGCGTGTTCGCGCCAGTAGGGCAGGTCGTCGTCATAGGTGTCGGAGATGTAGTCGAAGACGCCCGTCTCGGTGACCAGATCCACGGTGTTGACCGAGCAGCGGCCGGTGTACCAGCCGCGCGGCGGCTCGCCCGTCACCTCGGTGTGGAGCCGGATCGCCTCGGCGATCTGCCGGGCCTCCTCCTCGCGGGGCATGTCGCGGTGCTCGACCCACTTCAGCCCGTGAGAGGCGATCTCCCAGCCGGCTTCCTGCATGGCCGTCACCTGGGCCGGCGAGCGGGCCAGCGCGGTGGCGACGCCGTAGATCGTCACCGGGATCTTGCGCGAGGTGAACATCTCGTGGACCCGCCAGAACCCGGCGCGGGCGCCGTATTCGTAGATCGACTCCATGTTCCAGTGCCGCATCCCCGCCCAGGGCTGGGCGCCGGTGATCTCGGACAGGAAGGCTTCCGAGGCCGCATCGCCATGCAGCACGCAGTTCTCGCCGCCCTCTTCGTAGTTCAGCACGAACTGCACGGCGACGCGCGCCCCGCCCGGCCAATCCGCCGCCGGGGGACGTCCGCCATAACCCTGCATGTTCCGGGGATATCGCTGCACAGCTCACCTCATCCGTCATTCTGATTGCAACCTAAAGCAATCGGCCGCCGGAGACTTTCAAATTTTCTTTGAAGGAAACGCAGGCATCAGACGCTGGTCTCGCGCCCCGACCCGTGGCGAAATGCGCCCGAACGCAAGAGGGAGCCCCAGATGAGCCAAGGATACGTCACCACCCATGTCCTCGACGCCGCCCGGGGCTGCCCGGCGCAGGGCCTGACCATCGAGGTCTGGAAGATCGAGGGCGCCGAGCGGACCCTGCTCAAGACCCTCGTCACCAACGACGACGGCCGCACCGACGCGCCGCCGCTCGCCAAGGGCGAGGTGACGGCGGGGACCTATGAGCTGGTGTTCCACGCCGGCGCCTATCTCGACGGCGCGACCGGGCCGGCGGAGGGCCCGCGGTTCCTCGACCAGGTGCCGATCCGCTTCGGGGTGGCGGACACCGAGGCGCATTACCATGTGCCCCTGCTGCTCTCGCCCTACGCCTATTCCACTTATCGGGGCAGCTGAGTCTCAGGTCCGCCCCAGCAGCAGGCGCAGGCCCGCAGAGCCGAAGACCAGGGCGAGCGCCCCTTCGATCCAGCGCCGGGCCCTTCGATAGGCCCGGCCCATCCCCGCGGTGGAAAAGACCAGCGCATAGCCGAGGAAAACCATGAGCCCCAAGGCGCCGCAGCCCGCGAGCATCGCCGGCAGGACCTGGGGCGGCGCCTGCGGGCCCAGCCCCAGGGAGAGGATCGCGATCCAGCCGAGGATCGACTTCGGATTGGTCAGGTGCAGCAGCACGCCCCGGCGATAGAGCGCGCCGCGGCCGGCCGCGGCGGCGTCCCCCACCGGCGGATCCCCCGCCGACAGGGCGGATCGGGCCGACTTCCAGGCGAGATGCAGCAGGTAGATCCCCCCGGCGATCTTGAGGACGGTCAGGACCTGGGCGTAGCCCGTCAGGATCGTGGAGAGGCCCGCGGCGGCGAGGGCGGCCCAGATCATGCTGCCCGTGACCACTCCCAGCGCCAGCGCCACGGCGGCGGGCCGGCCCTGGCGCAGGGCGACGCCCATGATCGCCAGGGTGCTGGGACCGGGGCTGGCCGCCGCGAGCAGATAGGCGACATAGACCAGAAGCAGATGATCGATCGACATGACCCTGACCTCGCGCCGCCGCGGCGCGGTCCCGATCCTGGCCGCAGCCGCCGGGCCGCGTCCAGTCTCGGGCCGGGCGCGGGACGGATTTCGCGGCGGGGCCTTCCGTTCGGACGCCGCAGGCAGGATGCTCCGTCCGCCGGCGCCGCCCGGCCTGACCCGGAGCCGTTCATGCCTCGCCTGCTGCGCACCGTCCTGCTGGGCTGCGCCCTTCTCGCCGCGCCGGCCCATGCCGCGGACGCCATCGCCTTCTGGGACCAGCCGCGCGCCGGGGGGAACAGCTTCAACGCGGCGCCCCCGGACCGGGCCTATTTCCAGGCGCTGAAGGATCTGGGCGCGACCTGGGTGCGCCTCGGCTTCAGCAAGTGGAAGGGCGAGGGCCGGGATTTCCTGATCGGCGACGCGGACCGCTACGACGGCCTCGCTGCCTCCGATCTGGCGGTGCTGCGAAGGGCGCTCGACGCCGCCCAGGCGGCCGGATTGCAGGTGGCGGTGACGCCGCTCAGCCTGCCCGGCGCCCGCTGGCGGCAACAGAACGGCGGCCGATTCGACGACCGGCTCTGGTCCGACCCGGCCTTCGCCGACCAGGCGGCGGCCTTCTGGGGCGACCTCGCGGCGGCGCTGAAGGACCACCCCGCGGTGGCGGCTTACAACCTCCTCAACGAGCCCGCGCCGGAGCTGAAGGGCGGCCTGCCCGAGAACGCGCCCCTGCCGGCGATCCGCGACTGGCAGGCGAACGTGGCCGGCGCGCCCCGGGACCTGCCCGCCTTCTACGACCGGATGACCGCCGCAATCCGCGCGGTCGACCCCGTGACCCCGGTCATGGTCGACGCCGGCTGGTATGCGAGCCCCCGGTCGCTCGCCGCCTGGCCGCGACGGCTGGCCGACGACCGCACCCTCTACGCCGTCCACATGTACGAGCCCTACGACGCCACCAGCGCCCCGAACCTGAAGCGGGAGACGCCGCTGCGCTATCCGGGCGCGACGACCGACTACGCCGGCGCGCCGCTCGCCTGGGACAAGGCGGCGGTTGCGGCGCACCTCGGCCTCGCCTTCGACTGGGCGCGGGCGCAGGGCGTGCCGCCTTCGCACCTGGTGGTGGCGGAGTTCGGCTGCATGCGGCGCTGGCCCGACTGCGGCGCGTATCTGGGGGACGTTCTCGACGCGGTGGAGGCGGGCGGCGCGAGCTGGGCCTTCTATTCCTTTCGCGAGGACGGCTGGGAGGGGATGGACTACGAGTTGCCCCCCGACCTGCCGCCGGGGCGGTTCTACTGGCTGAGCGAGCAGGGCAAGGCCGCGAGCCTGCCCCGGACCGGGCCGTTGATGGGGATCATCGCCGCCCGAATGCCGTGAAATCCGCCCAAGCCCGCCTGAACCCGAAGGTTCCGGCGACAATCCGTTTCTGGACGTTCCGGTTTCGCCAGGGATGGAAACAGGATACGTCCTGAACCGGACAGTTCAACAGGAGTCCCCCGATGGCGAAGGTTCTCGTGCTCTATTATTCCAGCTGGGGCCACATGGAGGCCATGGCGAATTCCGCGGCCGAAGGGGCCCGGTCGGCCGGCGCCGAGGTGACGGTCAAGCGGGTGCCCGAGCTGGCGCCCGAAAGCGTCGCCAAGGCCGCCCATTACAAGCTCGACCAGGCGGCGCCGATCGCCGAGCCGGGCGAGCTCGCCGACTACGACGCCGTCATCTTCGGCGTGCCGACCCGCTTCGGCAACATGCCGGCGCAGATGAAGCAGTTCCTCGACCAGACCGGCGGGCTCTGGGCCAAGGGCGCGCTGGTGGGCAAGGTCGGCTCGGTCATGACCTCGACCGCCACCCAGCACGGCGGCCAGGAGACCACGATCATCACCACCCAGGTCGTGCTCCAGCATCATGGCATGACCATCGTGCCGCTTTCCTACGCCTATGCCGGCCAGTCGGGCGTCGACAAGCTGCGCGGCGGCTCGCCCTACGGCGCCACCGCGATCACCGATTCGGACGGGTCCCGCTGGCCTTCGGATCAGGAGCTGGAGGGCGCGGCTTTCCAGGGCAAGCGCGTGGCGGAGATCGCCGGCAAGCTCTTCGACTGACATGCGTCCGGCGCTGGCGGCGACGGCCTGGATCGGGAATCACGCCCGTCTCGTGCTCGCCGTCGGCGTGGCGCTGTGCTTTCTCGCGCCGGGAGTGTCGACCGCGATGCGCCCGGCGCTGCCGGTCCTGGTGGCGGTCGCCTTCGGCCTCGCCATGGCGCGGATCGACCTCGGCGAGGCGCTGCGCGGCTGCGCCCGCCCGGGCGAGGCGGCGCGGCTGGGGCTGGTGGTCGCGGTCCTGATCCCCGGGGCGGCGGCGGCCTATCTGCTGCTGGCGCGGCTGCTGGGCTTCGACCCGGGGCTGACGGCGGCGCTGGTGCTGCTGGGGGCGGCGCCGCCGATCGCCTCCTCGGCGGGCCTGTGCTTCCTGCTCGGCTACGACGCCCGGCGGGCGGTGGAGGTGACGGTGGCGGCGACGCTGCTCACCCCGCTGATCGGGCCGCCGGTGGTGGCCGCCCTTTCCCCGATCGCCCTGGGGCTCGATCCGCTCGCGCTCGCCCGCAAGCTGGGGCTGATCGTCGCGGGAGGCCTCGCCGTCGCCATCGGATTGCAGGCGGGGGTGGGCGCGGGCCGGATCAACCGCGCGGCCAAGAGCTTCGACGGGGTCTCGGTGCTGGCGCTGGTCGCGGTGGTCCTGCCGCTCTTCGACGGGGCGCCGGAGCTGATGCGGGCCGAGCCCCTGTGGGCGCTCGGCGTGCTCGTGCTCGGCTTCGCGATGAATCTCGGGCCGAACCTGCTGGCGCGGCTGGCGTTCCGGGGGGCGGGGCCCCGGACGGCCGCGGCCTACGGCCTGCTCTTCGGCAACCGCACCATCGCCCTCTATCTGGCGGTGCTGCCCTTCCAGCCGGACGTCGCGCTTTTCGTCGCGCTCTACCAGGCGCCGATCCTCCTGGGACCCTTGCTGCTCAAGCCGATACCCTACCACACGCCAAATTGACTTGGGATTGGGCGCCTTCTACAAAGCCCACGCCTGCGAGCCAGGCGAAGAACAAGGTCGCGCGCATCCTGTCGCGGCCGGGCAAAGGAGGTATCGCCCGTGAAGATCGGCGCCCCAAGGGAAGTCTTCGAGGGCGAGCGGCGCGTCGCCCTGACGCCGCAATCCGCCGTCGCGCTGAAGAAGCTCGGCTATGACAGCCTGGTGGAATCCGGCGCGGGCCTCGCCGCCGGCTTTTCCGACGCCGCCTATGCGGAAGCGGGCGTGACGGTCGTCCCGACCGCCGCCGACCTGTGGGCCCAGGCCGACGTCGTGGCCAAGATCCGGCCGCCCGAGACCTCGGAGGTGGAGCTGACGCATCAGGGCCAGATCCTGATCTCGTTCCTCTATCCCGCCCAGAGCCCCGATCTGCTCGAAGCGCTGCGCGCGAAGGGCGTGACCGCGCTCGCCATGGACATGGTGCCGCGCATCAGCCGCGCCCAGAAGATGGACGCGCTGAGCTCGATGGCCAATATCGCGGGCTACCGCGCGGTGATCGAGGCGGGCGCGAATTTCGGGCGGTTCTTCACCGGCCAGATCACCGCCGCGGGCAAGGTGCCCCCGGCCAAGGTGCTGGTGGTGGGCGCGGGCGTCGCGGGCCTCGCGGCGATCGGGACCTCGGTCGCGCTCGGCGCCATCACCTACGCCTTCGACGTGCGGCCCGAAGTGGCCGAGCAGATCGAGAGCATGGGCGCGGAATTCGTCTTCCTCGACTTCGAGGAGGCCCAGGACGGCGCGGCGACGGGCGGCTATGCGGCCCCGTCCTCGCCGGAATTCCGCGAAGCGCAGCTCGCCAAGTTCCGCGAACTCGCCCCGGAGATGGACATCGTCATCACCACCGCCCTCATCCCGGGCCGGCCCGCGCCGAAGCTCTGGACCGCGGATATGGTGGAGCTGATGAAGCCCGGCTCGGTCGTGGTCGACCTCGCCGCCGAACGGGGCGGCAACTGCGACCTGACCGTGCAGGACCAGATCGTGGAGAGCCCCAACGGCGTGCGGATCGTCGGCTACACCGACTATCCGAGCCGGATGGCGGCCCAGTCATCGACGCTCTATTCGACCAACATCCGCCACATGATGGACGACCTGACCCCGGCCAAGGACGGGACGCCGGTCGTCAACATGGAGGATGACGTCATCCGCGGCGCCACGGTGACGAACGCGGGCGAGATCACCTTCCCGCCGCCGCCGCCCAAGGTCCAAGCCATCGCCGCGGCGAAGCCCAAGCCCAAGGTCGTCGAGGAGACCGCGGAGCAGAAGGCCGCGCGCGAGCTCGCCGAGGTCCGCAAGGCCGGAAACCGCACCACCGCGATGCTCGGGATCGGCGGCGCGCTGCTGCTTCTGGTCGGCACGGTGGCGCCCGCCTCTTTCATGGCGCATTTCATCGTCTTCGTGCTCGCCTGCTTCGTGGGCTTCCATGTCATCTGGAACGTGGCGCATTCGCTGCACACGCCCCTGATGGCGATCACCAACGCCATCTCCTCGATCATCATCCTCGGCGCGCTGCTCCAGGTGACGTCGTCGAGCGGCATCGTCGTCGTGCTGGCGGCGCTGTCGATCCTGATGGCTTCAGTCAACATCTTCGGCGGCTTCCTGGTGACGCGCCGGATGCTGGCGATGTTCCAGAAGAGCTGAGCGGGGGAAGAGGCACATGCATTCCGGTCTGGTCACGGCCGCCTATGTGGTGGCGGGCGTCCTGTTCATCCTCGCGCTCGGCGGGCTCTCCAACCAGGAGAAGGCCAAGCGCGCCGTCTGGTACGGCATCATCGGCATGGCCCTGGCCGTCTTCGCGACGATCTTCGGCCCGGGCGGGGGCTTCGCCGTCGTCATCCCGATGATCGCCATCGGCGGGGTTCTCGGCGCGCTGGTCGCCCAGCGGGTCCAGATGACCCAGATGCCCGAGCTGGTGGCGGGCTTCCACAGCCTCGTCGGCCTCGCGGCGGTCTTCATCGGCCTGAACGCCGATTTCGAGGCGGCGCGGGTCGCCCATGCGGTGGCCACGGGCGCGACGGAGCATCTCCACGGCTTCGCCGAGACCCTGGCGCACAAGGCGCCGGTGGAGCTCTCGATCATGCGGGTCGAGATCTTCCTCGGCATCCTGATCGGCGCGATCACCTTCACCGGCTCGATCGTCGCCTACGGCAAGCTTTCGGGCAAGATCAACTCCAAGGCCCTGACCCTGCCCGGGCGCCATGCGATCAACATCGCCGCCGGCCTCGTCTGCCTGCTGCTCGGGATCCTGTACCTGATGGGCGCGGGCGTCTGGACGATGATCCTCGTCGCGATCATCGCGGGCGCCATCGGCTGGCACCTGATCATGGCGATCGGCGGCGCGGACATGCCCGTCGTCATCTCCATGCTCAACAGCTACTCCGGCTGGGCGGCGGCGGCGATCGGCTTCACTCTGTCGAACGACCTGCTGATCGTCACCGGCGCGCTGGTGGGCAGCTCGGGCGCGATCCTGAGCTACATCATGTGCAAGGCGATGAACCGCAACTTCGTCTCCGTGATCCTCGGCGGCTTCGGCGCCTCCACGGGTCCCGCGGCCGAGATCGAGGGCGAGCAGATCGCCATCGACGCGGACGGCGTGGCGGCGGCGCTCGACGACGCGGACAGCGTCATCATCGTGCCGGGCTACGGCATGGCGGTGGCCCAGGCGCAGCAGTCGATCTCCGAGCTGGTCAAGCGGCTGCGCGCCAGGGGCAAGGAGGTGCGCTTCGCCATCCACCCCGTCGCCGGCCGCCTGCCCGGGCACATGAACGTGCTGCTCGCCGAGGCCAAGGTCCCCTACGACATCGTCATGGAGATGGACGAGATCAACGAGGACTTCCCCTCCACCGACGTCGCCATCGTCATCGGCTCGAACGACATCGTGAACCCGGCGGCGCAGGAGGACCCGAACAGCCCCATCGCCGGCATGCCGGTGCTGGAGGTCTGGAAGGCGAAGACGGTCTTCGTCTCCAAGCGCGGCCAGGGCACCGGCTATTCGGGCATCGAGAACCCGCTGTTCTACAAGGAGAACACGCGGATGTTCTATGGCGACGCCAAGAAGTCCATCGACGAGCTGCTGACCAAGATCCACTGATCGCGGAAAGCCCTCGGCCTCCGGCGGCCCCGCGAGGGGGGCCGGGGCGGGGTTTCCGGAGGGGCCGTCCGCGCGGCCGCCTCCTCGCACGGCGGGCCCTTCGGGGCCCGCGCGTCGTTTTGCGGCCCTCCGGCGGCAGAATTCCCCTCGGCGGGGCTCAGGAAATTCGCGGCGAGGCGCGGCGGAGAGGGGTTCGGCATCTTCCGGCCGCCGCGATCCGGCGGCATAGTTACGGGAAAGACCAGACCGGGAGGCGCCATGACCATCCACCAGTCCCTGACCTCGGACCCCGGCGGACGGCGGGAATTCAGCCCGGCGGAGCTGGGGGCGCTGGCGCATCTCTATCGCGGCGAGGTCTATCGCAGCACCCTCTGGCGCACCCGGCTCGACCAGACCACCAACTGGGCGGTGGTGACCACCGGGCTCGCGCTGTCGCTGACCTTTGCGGGGCCCTATTCCTCGCCGCTGCCCTTGATCCTCGTCGGGTTGCTGGTGGCGGTGTTCCTGACCTTCGAGGCGCGGCGCTACCGGTATTTCAACGTCTGGCGGGCCCGGTGCCGGCTGATGGAAAAGGACCTGTGGGGGCCCTTGCTGCTCGGCCAGGGGGCGGGGCCGGACGGCAAGTGGAACGCGCTGCTCGCCCATGACTACGAGCGGCCCTCGTTCCACATCGGCCGGATGCGGGCGATGGGGCGGCGGCTGCGCAAGAACTACGCCTATATCCTGACGGTGCAGGCGGTCGCCTATTTCGGCAAGATCGCCATCCATCCGACCCCGGTGGACAGCCTCGCCCATTTTCTCGAGCGCGCGTCGATCGGCCCCATCCCGGGCTGGGCGGTGGTGGGCGCGGGGGTGGCTTTCCATGGAACCTGGATCGCCATCGCGCTTGGCACCCTGGTCGTGGAGCGACGGCATCGTCAGGCGGGGCGGACCATCTCCATCGCCTGAAGGCTTGTTCGCAACGCGGCGAAAGGCTAGTCGAAAGGGGGTCTAGCCAGTCAGGAGAGTCTTCATGTCGAGCCCTGCGCCCATCGTCACCATATTCGGAGGGTCGGGTTTCGTCGGCCGCTACGTCGCGCGGCGCCTCGCCAAGGCCGGCTGGCGGATCCGGGTTGCGGTGCGCCGGCCGAACGAGGCGCTCTTCGTGCGGACCTATGGCGTCGTGGGCCAGATCGAGCCGGTCCAGGCCAATATCCGCGACGAGGCCTCGACCCGGCGGGCCATCGAGGGCGCGACGGCGGTGGTGAACTGTGTCGGCATCCTCGGCGAATTCGGCAAGCAGACCTTCGACGCCGTGCAGGACGAGGGCGCGGGCCGCATCGCCCGGCTGGCGGCCGAGGCGGGCGTTTCGCGGCTGGTCCATGTCTCGGCGATCGGCGCGGACGCGAATTCGCCCAGCCTCTATGCGCGGAGCAAGGCCGCGGGCGAGGCGGCGGCGACCGCGGCCTTTCCAGGCGTGGTCATCCTGCGGCCCTCGATCATCTTCGGACCGGACGACCATTTCTTCAACCGCTTCGGCCGGATGGCGCGCCTGTCGCCGATCCTGCCCCTGGTGGGCGCGGGGACCCGGTTCCAGCCGGTCTACGTGGACGACGTGGCCGCGGCCGCCGCGGCGGCGGTCGAGGGCGACGTCGCCCCCGGCGTCTACGAGCTGGGCGGGCCGGAGACGGCGACCTTCCGCGAGCTGATGACGACCCTGCTCGGCGTGATCCGGCGCCGGCGGGCGCTGGTGGCGCTGCCCAAGACGGTGGCCGAGCTGCAGGCCGGCGCGCTCGACTTCGTCCAGCGGTGGAGCTTCGGCCTGTTTGCGAACGAGTTCCTGACCCGGGACCAGGTGGTCCTGCTCGGCCGGGACAACGTGGTGGCCGAGGGGGCGCGCGGCTTCGAGGCGCTGGGGATCACCCCCACGCCGATGGAGGCGATCCTGACCGGCTATCTCTACGTCTACCGGCCCGGCGGGCAGTATGCGGCGATCAAGGACTCGGCCACGCAGCTGCGGGCCTGATCCATGGCGGGACAATCGATGTTCGACGCCCTGGTCTTGGGCGTGCTCGAAGGGCTGACCGAATTCATTCCGGTCTCCTCCACGGGCCATCTGCTGCTGGCCGGGCATTTCATGGGCTTCGAGTCCACCGGCAAGACCTTCGAAGTGGTGATCCAGCTCGGGGCGGTGCTGGCGATCCTGACGGTCTACGCCTCCAAGCTCTGGGAGGTGGCGCGGGAGATTCCCACCAACCCCTACGCCCGGCGCTTCGTCATGTCGGTGTTGCTCGCCTTTCTGCCGGCGGTGGTCATCGGCGTGCTGGCCCATGACGTCATCAAGAACGTGCTGTTCGAGACGCCGGTGCTGATCGCCGTCATGCTGATCCTCGGCGGCTTCGTGCTGCTCTGGATCGACAAGCGGCCGTATGCGCCGGTCCATGACGACGCGATGCGGTTCCCGCTGAAGGTCGCGGTGGGGATCGGCCTCTTCCAGTGTTTCGCGATGATCCCCGGCACCTCGCGCTCCGGCTCGACCATCGTGGGCGGCCTTCTGCTCGGGGCGAGCAAGCGGGCGGCGGCGGAATTCTCGTTCTTCCTCTCCATGCCGACCATGGCGGGGGCGGTCGCCTTCGACCTCTACAAGAACCGCGACGTGCTGAGCTTCGACGATGTGGGCGTGATCGCGGTGGGGTTCATCGCCGCCTTCGTCTCGGCGGTCTTCGTCGTCCGGCGGCTGCTCGATTTCGTGTCCCGCCGCGGTTACGCCCTCTTCGGCTGGTGGCGAATCATTGTCGGCGCCCTTGCCCTGATCGGACTCTGGGTAACTGGAACGGCCTGATAGGTCAGTAAGTATGTCCTATATTTCTGCTCAAAAGTTAATCTTTGGCGCCGAAAGATATGGCGTGAGGGGAATTAGGTCAGCACTATTGAATTTTCATCCTTGCAGGCCTGATGTATGACGCTACGAAACCGCCAGCCCTGACCGGGCTGGCGCAACATCCTTGCCTAGGAGGGATCGACTACCCATGGCGGTGAACAGGATGCTTCGGTTCGTCACCATTCCTCGGGACATGCCCTCCAAGCGCGGGGCGGAGGAGCGGCGCGAGGACTTCAACGAGATCTATCGCGAGTTCGCCAAGGCCAAGGCCGAGGAACAGGCCTCGCGGTGCTCCCAGTGCGGCGTGCCCTACTGCCAGTCGCATTGCCCGCTGCACAACAACATCCCCGACTGGCTGAAGCTCACCGCCGAGAACCGTCTGCGCGAGGCCTACGAGATCAGCCAGGCGACCAACACCTTCCCCGAGATCTGCGGCCGGATCTGCCCGCAGGACCGGCTCTGCGAGGGCAACTGCGTCATCGAGCAGTCGGGCCACGGCACGGTCACCATCGGCGCGGTGGAGAAGTACATCACCGACACCGCCTGGGAGGAGGGCTGGGTCCAGCCGATCCGCCCCTATGCGGAGCGGGCGGAGAGCGTCGGCGTCATCGGCGCGGGCCCCGGCGGCCTCGCCGCGGCGGACGCCCTGCGCCGCGCCGGCGTGCAGGTGACGGTCTACGACCGCTATGACCGCGCCGGCGGCCTCCTCGTCTACGGCATTCCCGGCTTCAAGCTGGAGAAGGACGTGGTGATGCGCCGCAACGAGCAGCTGGCCGAAGGGGGCGTCAGCTTCCGGCTGAACTGCACGGTGGGCGAGGACATCGGCTTCGAGGAAATCCGCGCCGCCCATGACGCGGTGCTGATCGCCACCGGCGTCTACAAGACCCGTGACCTGGCCGGGCCGGGCGCGGGCCTGCCGGGCATCGTGCGCGCCATCGACTATCTCACCGCCTCGAACCGCCGCAGCTTCGGCGACGAGGTGCCGGAGTTCGAGAACGGCGCGCTCGACGCCGAGGGCAAGTCGGTCGTCGTCATCGGCGGCGGCGACACGGCGATGGACTGCGTCCGCACCGCGATCCGCCAGGGCGCGAAATCGGTGAAGTGCCTCTATCGCCGCGACCGGGCCAATATGCCGGGCTCCCAGCGCGAGGTGGCGAACGCCGAGGAAGAGGGCGTCGAGTTCCTCTGGCTCACCAACCCGCGCGGCTTCATCGGCGAGGACAAGGTGTCGGGCGTGCGCGTCGCCCGGATGCGCCTCGGCGCGCCGGACGCCTCGGGCCGTCAGGCGCCCCAGGAGATCCCCGACGCGGATTACACCGAGCCCGCCGATCTGGTCATCAAGGCGCTCGGCTTCGAGCCGGAGGAGCTGCCCAAGCTCTGGGGCGCGCCGGAGCTGTCCGTGACGCGCTGGGGCACGATCAAGGCGGATTTCGTCACCAAGGAGACCTCGCTGCCCGGGGTCTATGCGGTCGGCGACATCGTGCGGGGCGCGAGCCTGGTGGTCTGGGCGATCCGCGACGGCCGCGAGGCCGCCGACAGCATCCTGCGCCGCTTCGACGCCGTCGCGGCCGGCATCGCGGCGGAATGATGCGCGGGGCCTGTCTCTGCGGCGCGGTGCGGCTGGAGGCCGATCCGGCCGCGGCGCAAGCCCATGCGTGCCATTGCGAGATGTGCCGCCGCTGGACCGGCGGCGCCTTCTTCTCCGTCGAGATCGCGCCGGATGCGATCCGCATCATCGAGCCCGCGCCCATGGCGGCGCGGCAGACCTCGGACTGGGCCGAACGGGTCTGGTGCGCCGAATGCGGGTCGCATCTGTTCTATCGGCTGACCGCGGGGCCGAAGGCCGGGTGGATCTACCTTTCCCTGGGGCTTCTGGACGATCCGTCGGCCGTGCCCTTCGGCGGCGAGATCTACATCGACAGCAAGCCCGCCTGCTACGCCCTCGCCGGGGAGCATTCCCGGATGACCAAAGCGGAATTCGAAGCGGCGGTCGCCGCCGCCTTCGACGCCTGACCCCCCACGCCAGGGCGCGCCACGCGTCCTCCCCGCCCGGAGACCGAGCCATGACCACCTACGATTCCGCCTGGGTCCTTGAGCAGGAAGCAGCCCTCGAGCGTCTCGCCGAGGAAGGTCTTTATCGCCCCGAGGACGAGCGCGACGCCTGCGGCGTGGGCTTCGTCGTCGCGCTGGACGGCAAGCCGACCCGGTCGGTCGTCGCCAACAGCATCCGCGCCCTGTCCGCCATCTGGCACCGCGGCGCGGTGGACGCCGACGGCAAGACCGGCGACGGCGCGGGCATCCACGTCCAGATCCCCAAGGCCTTCTTCGAGGAGCAGGTCCGCCGCACCGGCCACACGCCGCGGGGCGAAAAGCTCGCGGTCGGCCAGATCTTCCTGCCCCGCAACGACTTCGGCGCCCAGGAGGCCGCGCGCACCATCGTGGAGACCGAGGTCCTGCGCATGGGCCACTACATCTACGGCTGGCGCCACGTGCCGGTGGACATCTCCTGCCTCGGGGAGAAGGCCAACGCCACCCGGCCCGAGATCGAACAGATCCTCATCTCCAACGCCAAAGGCCTCGACGAGGAGACCTTCGAGCGCGAGCTCTACGTCATCCGCCGCCGCATCGAGAAGGCGGGGGCGGGGATTCGCGACTTCTACATCTGCTCGATGTCCTGCCGGTCGCTGATCTACAAGGGCATGATGCTGGCCGAGGACGTGTCGGTCTTCTATCCCGACCTCAAGGACGAGCGGTTCGAGAGCGCCTTCGCGATCTATCACCAGCGCTATTCCACCAACACCTTCCCGCGCTGGTGGCTGGCCCAGCCCTTCCGGATGCTCGCCCATAACGGCGAGATCAACACGCTCAAGGGCAACCTGAACTGGATGCGGAGCCACGAGATCCGCATGTCCTCGGACTATTTCGGGGACCTCGCCGAGGACATCAAGCCGCTGGTCCAGCCCAACGGCTCGGATTCGGCCGCCCTCGACAACGTCTTCGAGGTGCTGGTCCGCGCCGGCCGCATCGCGCCCATGGCCAAGACCATGCTGGTGCCCGAGGCCTGGTCCAAGGTGGCGACCAAGATGCCCCAGGCCTGGGTCGACATGTACGCCTACGCCAACGCGGTGATGGAGCCTTGGGACGGGCCCGCCGCCCTCGCCATGACCGACGGCCGCTGGGTCTGCGGCGGGCTCGACCGCAACGGCCTGCGGCCGATGCGCTATGTCGTGACCGGCGACGGCCTGCTGATCGCAGGGTCGGAGGCGGGCATGGTGCCCCCCGACGAGATGACGGTGGTGGAGAAGGGCGCGCTCGGCCCGGGCCAGATGATCGGCGTCGACATGGGCACCGGCATGCTCTACCACGACGCGGAGCTGAAGGACCTGCTCGCCGCCTCCTCGCCCTTCGACCAGTGGGTGGGCTCGATCGCCGCGGTCGAGGACGTGGCCAAGGTGGTGGAGGAGAAGCCCGTCTTCGCCGGCGCCGAGCTGCGCCGCCGCCAGGTTGCGGCCGGCTACACCGTCGAGGAGCTCGAGGTGATCGTCCAGGCCATGGCCGAGGACGGCAAGGAGGCCATCGGCTCGATGGGCGACGACACGCCGCCTGCGGTGCTCAGCGACAAGTACCGGCCGCTCAGCCACTACTTCCGCCAGAACTTCAGCCAGGTGACCAACCCGCCGATCGACTCCTTGCGCGAGCATCGGGTGATGTCGCTCAAGACCCGGTTCGGCAACCTCAAGAACGTGCTCGACCAGGACAACAGCCAGACCCAGATCCTGCAGCTGGAGACGCCCTTCGTCTCCAACGGCCAGTTCGCGGCGATGAAGGCGGCCTTCGGCGATTCGGTGGTGGAGATCGACTGCACCTTCGCCGCCGGCGCCGACCATGCGCTCGCCGACGGGCTGACCCGCATCCGCCAGGAGGCGGAGGAGGCCGTGCGCGCCGGGGCGAACCACCTGGTGCTGAGCGACATGGCCCAGGGCGCGGGCAAGGCCGCCATGCCGATGATCCTCGCCACCTCGGCGGTGCACAGCTGGCTGACCCGCAAGGGCCTGCGCACCTTCACCTCGCTGAACGTGCGCTCGGCGGAATGCATCGATCCGCATTACTTCGCGGTGCTGATCGGCTGCGGCGCCACCACGGTGAACGCCTATCTGGCCGAGGATTCCATCGCCGACCGCATCCAGCGCGGGCTGGTGGACGCGACGCTGGCCGAGGCGGTGGCGCGCTTCCGCGAGGCCATCGGCCAGGGCCTGCTCAAGATCATGGCCAAGATGGGCATCTCGGTCATCTCGTCCTATCGGGGCGGACTGAACTTCGAGGCCATCGGCCTCAGCCGGGCGCTGGTGGCGGAATACTTCCCCGGCATGAACAGCCGCATCTCGGGCATCGGCGTCATCGGCATCCAGCGCCAGGTGGAGAAGGTCCATGCCCGCGGCTTCGGCGGCGCGGACAGCGTCCTGCCGATCGGCGGCTTCTACAAGGCGCGGCGCTCGGGCGAGACCCACGCCTGGGAAGCGCAGTCGATGCACATGCTGCAGGCGGCGACCGACCGGGGCGACTACAAGCTGTGGAAGCAGTATTCCGCGGCGATGCAGGCGCGCCCGCCGATCCAGCTCCGCGACCTGCTGGACTTCGCCCCGGCGAAATCCGTGCCGCTGGAGACGGTCGAGTCGATCACCGCGATCCGCAAGCGGTTCGTGACGCCGGGCATGTCGCTCGGCGCCCTCGGGCCGGAGGCGCACAAGACGCTCAACATCGCCATGAACCGGATCGGCGCGAAGTCCGACTCGGGCGAGGGCGGCGAGGATCCGGCGCATTTCCTGCCCATGCCCAACGGCGACAACGCCTCCGCCAAGATCAAGCAGGTGGCGTCGGGCCGGTTCGGGGTGACGGCGGAATACCTCAACCAGTGCGAGGAGCTGGAGATCAAGGTGGCGCAGGGCGCGAAGCCCGGCGAGGGCGGCCAGCTGCCCGGCATCAAGGTCACCGAGTTGATCGCGCGCCTGCGGCATTCCACCCCCGGCGTGACCCTGATCTCGCCGCCGCCGCACCATGACATCTACTCGATCGAGGATCTCGCCCAGCTCATCTACGACCTCAAGCAGATCAACCCCCGGGCCAAGGTCTGCGTGAAGCTCGTGAGCCAGTCGGGCGTCGGCACCATCGCGGCGGGCGTGGCCAAGGCCAAGGCCGACGTGATCCTGATCTCGGGTCACAACGGCGGCACCGGCGCCTCGCCGATGACCTCGATCAAGTATGCGGGCCTGCCCTGGGAGATGGGCCTTTCGGAAGCCCACCAGGTGCTGACGATCAACAACCTGCGCGACCGGGTGGTGCTGCGCACCGACGGCGGGCTGCGGACGGGCCGGGACATCGTCATGGCGGCGATGCTCGGCGCGGAGGAGTTCGGCATCGGCACCGCGGCGCTGATCGCCATGGGCTGCATCATGGTGCGCCAGTGCCAGTCGAACACCTGCCCGGTGGGCGTCTGCACCCAGGACCCGACGCTTCGGGCGAAGTTCACCGGCACGGCGGACAAGGTGGTGAACCTCATCTCCTTCTACGCCGAGGAGGTGCGCGAGGTGCTGGCGAGCGTGGGCGCGAAGTCGATCGAGGAGGTCATCGGCCGCTCCGACCTGCTGGTGCAGGTCAGCCGCGGCGCGGCCCATCTCGACGACCTCGACCTGAACCCGCTCCTGATCCGCGTCGACAACGGCCCGGTGGTCTATGACCGGCTGAAGCCGCGCAACGTGGTGCCCGACACGCTCGACACCCAGATCGTCACCGACGCCGAGCCGTTCTTCAAGGACGGCGAGAAGATGCAGCTGAGCTATGCGGTGCAGAACACCCTGCGCTCGATCGGCACGCGGGTGTCGAGCCACATCGTCAAGCGGTTCGGGATGCGCAACAGCCTCCAGCCCGACCACCTGACGATCAAGCTCGCCGGTTCGGCCGGCCAGTCGCTCGGGGCCTTCGCGGCGCCGGGGCTCAAGATCGAAGTCTCGGGCGAGGCGAACGACTATGTGGGCAAGGGTCTGTCCGGCGCCACCATCGTCGTCCGGCCGCCCCTGGGCTCGCCGCTGACGCCCCATGAGAACGCCATCATCGGCAACACCGTGCTCTATGGCGCGACGGGGGGCTATCTCTTCGCCTCCGGCCGGGCGGGCGAGCGGTTCTGCGTGCGGAACTCGGGCGCCCATGTGGTGATCGAGGGCTGCGGGTCGAACGGTTGCGAATACATGACCGGCGGTACGGCGGTGATCCTGGGCCGGATCGGCGACAACTTCGGCGCCGGCATGACCGGGGGCATGGCCTTCCTCTACGACCGGGAGGGCGACTTCGGGCCGCGGCTGAACGGCGAGACCATCATCGCCGCCCCGATCCGCTCCAGCCACTGGGAAGGCGTCCTGCGCGACCAGATCGCCCGGCACCTGGCGGAAACCGGCAGCCCCCGGGCCGCCGAAATCCTGCGGGACTGGGACCAGGCCCTGCCGAAGTTCCTGCAGATCGTGCCGAAGGAGATGCTGGCGCGCCTGTCGCACCCGCTGTCCGACGCGCCGGAGGCGGCGACCGCCTGACGCCCCTGGCGGCGGCTCCCAGGGGCCGCCGCATCGCCGGGGCGATGGCCGCCCCCCTGGGAGATCGACGATGACGACCGAAGCGCAGGTTCTGAAGAGCGTGGCGGTGGTGACCACCCCCAAGGCGGAAAGCTATCTCGCCCAGCTCTGCAAGCATTTCGCCCACAAGATCCCGGCGACCCATAAGGGCGGCGAGGGACGCATCGCGTTCTCGGCCGGCGTCTGCCGGCTCGAGGCCGCCGGCGACCAGCTGACGATGACCGCCGAGGGGCCGGACGAAGCCGCCCTCGCCCAGCTGCGCGACGTGGTGGAGCGGCATCTGCTGCGCTTCGCCTTTCGCGAGGATCTGGCGATCGCGTGGCGCGACGCCTGACGCAGCGTCACGGCCTGTGAAATTTATTGCGCGACTCACGCGGCTCGGGTAGGAGTCCGCCACGTCAAAGGCCATGCCGGGAGAAGGCGAGGAAACCCGCCGCCGAAGGAGCAACCGCCCCGGAAACTCTCAGGTCCCCGGACCGGCACGGCCTCAACACTCCGGAAAGCGGCCTCGCAAGGGCCCACCGAAGGAGAAAACCCCATCCTTGGGGTGAAACTCTCAGGTCCAAGGCACGGAGGGGGCATTCGGCGGAACGATCCGCCCCGAGCCTTTGGAGCGTCCTCCCCATGACCCGCATCGCCGTGATCGGCGCCGGTGTGACCGGCCTGACGACCGCCTACGAACTCCTGGACCGCGGCATGGACGTCACCGTCCTCGACCGCCACCATTACGCCGCGATGGAGACGAGCTTCGCCAACGGCGGCCAGCTCTCCGCCTCCAACGCCGAGACCTGGACCCAGTGGGGCACCGTGCTCAAGGGCCTGAAGTGGATGCTCCAGGCCGACGCCCCCCTGCTGGTGAACCCGCGCCCCACCCTGCACAAGATGCGCTGGATGGCCGAGTTCCTGTCCAACATTCCCAGCTACAAAGCCAACACCGTCGAGACCGTGCGCCTCGCCATCGCCGCCCGGACGGTGCTCTTCGAGATGGCGGCGCGGGAAGGCATCGACTTCGACCTGGAGCGGCGGGGCATCCTGCATTTCTATTCCGACGCCCGCGACCTCGCCCATGCCCGCATGGTGAACGGCCTGCTCGCCGAGGGCGGCCTCGTGCGGCGCGAGCTCGATCCTGCGGAAATCCGCGCGGTCGAACCCGCGCTGCAGGGGGATTTCGTCGGCGGCTTCCTGACCGAGAGCGACAGCTCGGGCGACATCCACAAGTTCACCACAGGCCTCGCCCGCGCCTGCGCCCGCCGCGGCGCCGACCTGCGTTTCGGGACCGAGGTCACGGAGGTCGCCCATGCGGACTGGGGCGTGCGCGTCGCCACCGAGGCGGGGCCCGAGCTTTTCGACGGGGTGGTGATCTGCGCCGGCGTGCGCAGCCGCGACCTCGCCCAGGCCCTGGGGGACCGGGTGAACATCTATCCGGTGAAGGGCTATTCCATCACCGTCCAGCTCTCCGACCCGGCCAGCCAGGCCGCCGCGCCCTGGATCAGCCTGCTCGACGACCGGTCCAAGATCGTGGCGAGCCGCTTCGGCGCCGACCGCTTCCGCATCGCCGGCACGGCGGAGTTCAACGGGGTGAACCGCGACATCCGCGCCGACCGGATCGCGCCGCTGACCGACTGGTGCCGCCGGCATTTCCCCGGGGTCTCGACCGAGCACGTCACGCCCTGGGCGGGCTTGCGGCCGATGACGCCCTCGATGCTGCCCCGGGTCGGCCGCGGCCAGGCGCGCGGGGTGTTCTACAACACCGGCCACGGGCATCTGGGCTGGACCCTCTCGGCCGCCACCGCCCGGCTGGTGGCCGAGACCGTCGCCGCCGATTTCCCCCCGTCCCAGGCCTGCGCGCCCGCGCGGCTGGCGGCGGCCTGAGGCGGTTTCCGGGGCGGCGCGGTCAGGTCTGGGCGGCGCGCCCGCGCAGGGCCCGCAGCGTCGCCTCGGCGTCGAAGGCCCCGCCCGGGGCGTAGATCGCCCGCTCGACCAGCGCCGCCGCGGCGCGGGCCTCGGGCCGGCTCTCGGCGAGCAGCCGGCGCAGCAGGGTCAGATCCCCCGACCGGGCCGCCCGCCGGATGCGCCAGGCGGCCAGGGGCGACCAGCGGCGCAGGGCGCGAGCCCAGCCGGCGCGGGTGGTTTCGGGGACCTGGACGCGCAGCACCGCCGCCGCCCCGGCCCCGATCCCCGCCAGAAGCGCAGCGGCCATGCCGAGCCGCGCCCCGAGGCCGAACCGGCCGGTCTGGACCTGGGCGGTGTAGAAGCTCGCATAGCCGATGGGCAGGGGGGGGATCTCCACCTGGTCCATGGCGCGGGTCCCGGTGTTGAAGAAGGGGATCGTCACCGGCGGAATCACCCCGGGCTCGCCCGTTTCCGGGCGGAACTGCCAGGTCCAGACGGCTTCGGCCACCGGCCCGTCGGCGGTCAGGATCAGCTGCCGCTCCACCGGCGCGGCGAAGGCGATCAGCCAGGGCTCCGACACCACCGGCCGGGGCGGCAGCATCTCGGGGAGCGCCCCTCGGGCCCGCAGCGTGACCTTGCGCGTCACCGTCTGGCCGTCCGCGAGCCGGGAGGGATCGGTCGAGAGCTCGTCCGTCAGCTCCACCGCCCCGGCGGCGAGCTTCCACCCGCGCTCCTTGGGAAAGGCGCCGACCGAGAGGGTCAGCGGATGGGCCGTCACCGCCCGCTCGCCCCAGCGGTTCCCCTCCTCGATGACGCTGAGCCGGTGGGTGGCCGGTCCGAAGTGCAAGAGCCCGGGCCCCCGGGGGAACAGCGCCAGCTTGCGCTCCATCACCAGCCAGGGCAGGCCGTCGATCATCTCCTCATGCCAGTCGTCGGGCGCGGCCTGGATCCAGTCGAAGCTGTCCGAAGGGGCGATCGTCAGCTCCTCCCGCGCGACCTTGCGGTCGTAGACGGCGCGCAGCGTCACGGGGACATATTCGCCCGCCACGATGTCGTGGTGCAGCGGATGCGGCTCGAAGGTGAGCGTCAGGCTCTCCGCCCGGGCGAGGGTCGGCAGGATAAGCAGGAGGATCAGCCATCTCACCACAGGTCGCCCTCCTCCGGCGGGGTCTGGCCCAGGGACAGCCGGCGGCGGTGCTCGTCGGCGAGGCGCAGGCGCAGGAACTCGGCCGGGTCGTCGGGGATCGATTCGAGCCAGGTCGCATCCGCCACCAGCCCCCCGGCGTCGAGCCGCTTACCATGGTGGCGGGCGTCCTGTTCGGTCGGCATCCCCCCCGGCGCGGCGATGGGGGTGACGTTGATCCGGCCGGCCTCGTTGCCTTGGCCGAGGACCGGGGGGATCAGGGCGTTGACCGCGTTGCGGTTCTCCCGCGCCTCGCTGTCTCCGGGATTGGCGAAGAGCACCGCGTCGAAATAGGCGCGCGACAGGGGATAGTCCCCGGTGGCGGCCAACGACAGGCCGCGGTTGTAAGTCGACCCCCGCCCGGCCGCGCGAAAGGCGAGGTCGGCGGTGGCGAAATCCCCGGCGCGATAGAGCGCGACGCCCTTCACCGCCGGATCGGCGATCAGCGGCGCGGCGAGGCGGGGCGCGCCCGCCATCAGCGCGAGCTTGCCCAGGGCCGTGGGGCCCGTGACGCCGAGCGCGAAGAGCCCGGCCGCGGCGAGGAGAAGCAGCAGGGGCGGGCGCCTCATGTCCCGCCCCCGCGGCCGGCGTCCGGGCGGGCCCGCGTCACAGTCGCCTCCGGAAGAGGCTCAGCGCCGGCAGGGCGGCCAGCGCCAGGATCCACGGGCCAAGGTCGCGAAAGACCAGCGCGGCGTCGGCGCTTTCGGCGATGCGGGCGATGCGCGCCTGCTCGATCCGGGCGAGGATCGGCTTGGGATCGCGGGCGGGGGCCGAGGCGCCGCCGCCCTCGCGCGCCAGCTCGGCCAGCGATCCGGGGTTCGGCGGCGGCGCGCCCGGGGCGTTCGCGGCCAGGGCCAGGGTCCAGACGCGGGCCCCTTCGGCGGCCAGGCGCCGGGCTTCGTCCAGGGCCCGGTCGGCGCCGCCGCCGTCGGAGATCAGCACCAGATCGGCGCCCGCCGGGCCCGCGGCCTCGGGGCCTGCGAAGAGGTCCCGCGCCTCGGCCAGGGCGATGTCGGGGCGGCTGCCGCCGACCGGCATGACCTCGGGCGACAGGACGGCGATCAGCCCCTGGAGACTTGCGGCGTCCGCGGTGGGGGCCGAGGCGACATAGCCGTCGGCGGCGTAGAGCATGATCCCCACCGGCCGGCCCTGCGCCGCCTGCAGGACCTGCGCCGCGGCCGCCTGCAGATCGGCGAGGCCCGGGCCCGCCGCCACCGACGGCGAAAGGTCGAGCATCAGGATGATCGGATCCCGCCGCTCGTAGCCCCCCGCCCCCTGCCGCTGGACTGCCGGTCCCGACAGGGCGAGCGCGACCAGCGCCGCGACGGCGCAGGCGGCGAAGGGCGCGCGCTCGGTCCCGGCGGCGTGCAGGTGGCCGAGACGGCGCATGGCCGCGAGCAGGGGCGCATCCACCACCGCCGCCCATTCCCCCGCCGCCCGCCGCCGCCAGAGCCAGAGCGCCAGCCCCGCCACCGGCGCGAGGGCGAGCAGCCACAACGGGCGCAGGAGGACGAGGCCGGTCATCGACGGCCCGCCCGGCCGGGCGGCAGGCCGGCCCCGATCCGCCGCCGCGCTCCCCGCCAAAGCCCGCTCACGCCCGCGCCCTCGCGGTCCCGAGCGCCAGCAGGAAGGCCGCCGCCGCCGGCCACATCCAGAGCGGCCGCTCCAGCAGCAGGGGCGGGCGGTTCGAAGGATTGGGCTCCAGCCGGTCGAGCTCCTCCGCCATGGCGGTCAGGTCGGCCATGTCGCGCACCCGCCATGTCTGGCCGCCGCTCGCCTCGGCGATGGCGCGCAGGGTGGCGATGTCCACCGCATCGCGCGAGGCGGGACGGGTCTCCAGATCCTCCGGCCCCAGGGCGATGGTGTGGACCCGCACGCCGTTCTCCGCCGCGAGCTTCGCCACCGCCGCAGGCTCCAGCCGGGCGGCGGTGTCCTTGCCGTCGGAGAGGAGCACCACCACGCGGGACTGGGCGGGATCGGCGAGGATCCGCTTCAGCGCCAGCCCCAGCCCGTCGGAAATCGCGGTGGATCGGCCGGTCAGGCCGATCTGCGCCTCCTCGATGGCGCGGGCGACCGCGGTCAGGTCATGGGTCAGGGGCGCGGCCACATAGGCCCGGTCGGCGAAGATGACGAGGCCGATCCTGTCCCCCCGCCGCGCTTCGACGAAACGCGCGGCCACCCGCTTCACCGCGTCGAGCCGCGAGGCCGTCTCGCCGTCGAGCGAGAAGTCCTCGATCGCCATGCTGCCGGAGAGGTCGAGCGCCAGCACGATGTCCCGGCCGGAGGCGCTGCGGTCCGGGGTCGGGACCAGCCGCTGGGGCTGGGCCAGCGCCAGCACCAGGCAGATCCAGAGCAGCGCCGCCGGCAACCCCGGGCCCACGCTCGCCCGCGCGGCGGCGGGCCCGGCGGCGGCGGCGATCCCCGGCGGCAGGTAGAGCGCCAGGCCCGAGGCCGCCCGGGGCGGCAGCCGCCGCGCGAGAAGCGGCAGCGGCAGCAGCAAAAGCGCGAGGGGCAGGGCGAAGTCAGGCACCGCCGCCCCCGCCTCCGCCCCCGAGGAGCGCCTCGATCCGGCGGGGATCGGGGGGCGTCGGCCCGTAGAGCTGCGCGCGCAGGTCCGCGGGCAGGGCCACGCCCCGGGAGGCCGCCAGCCGCAGCAGGCCCAGGAGCCGGTCCTGCGGCGGCAGGGCGCGGAGGCGGGCGATCTCGGCCGCCGCCGTCGGCCGCGCCGGCCGCGGCCGCAGCACAGGGCCGAGTAGCGCGGCGATCGCGGCGGCGAGCAGCAGCCCGAGGCCGAAGGCCGCGAGCAGGTCCGCCCAGCCGGCGGCGGCGAAGTCCCCCGGCAGGCGCGGCGGATGCAGGACCGCGACGATCTCCGGCGTCATGGCCCGAGCCGTTCGGCCGTCAGGCCCGGCAGGGCGAGGGCGCGCAGCCGTTCGGCCCGGGCCTGGGGCAGGGCGCCGAAGCGGGCCCGGGCGACCCGGCCCTCGGACGTGAGGAAAGGGAGCGCGGCGGCGGGCGGCGCGGCCTCGAAGGCGTCCTCCACCAGCAGCACCCGCAGCGGCCCCCGGCGGGCGAGCCCGGCCAGCGCCGCCTCGATCCCCTCGCCGGGCAGGTCGAGCCCGGTGGCGAGCGTCACCTGCGCGCCGCGGGGCGCGAAGCGGGCGGCGCGGACCAGGTCGGGGGCGAGCGGCCGGACGGGCCGGGCGATGGAGGCGAGGGCCAGCGCATGGGCGCGGGCGAGGAGCCCTGCGACCCGGGCCATGCCGGCCTCCCGCGTCCGGGGGCGCTCGGCCAAGAGCCCGGCGTCGGTGATCGCCACGGCGCCGACGGCCCCCGCCCCGTGAACCGCGCGCCAGCCGGCGAGGGTCAGGGCCTCGGCGGCGGCGACGGAGCGGAACCGGTCCCGGGTGCCCCAGAGCATCGGCCGGCGGAAATCGGCGACGAGCAGGACCGCGCGCTCCCGATCCTCCTGGAAGCTGCGGACCTGGGGCGCGCCGCTGCGGGCGGTGGCGGCGGCGTCGAGATGGCGGGGATCGTCGCCCTCCGTGAAGGGGCGGATCTCGCGGATGGCGTGGCCCTGGCCGCGCTTGCGGGTGGGAAAGACCCCCGGCCGCTCGGCCAGCGCCCCCGGCGTCGCCCGGACCCGGGCGCCGAGGGCCATCAGCGCGGCGGCCTCGACGGTCGTCCCGGGCTCACCAGGGGCGGACATGGGCCAGCGTCCGGGCGACGATCTGGCGCGCCGTCACCCCTTCGGAGGTCGCCCGCCAGCTGGGGATCAGGCGATGCGACAGGGCGTCGGCGGCCAGATCCTCCACGTCCTCGGGCAGGGCGTGGCCGCGTCCATGGAGCGCCGCCCGGGCGCGGGCGGCGGCGGCGAGGGCGAGCGTGCCCCGGGGCGAGACCGCGTGCTCCACCAGGCCCTCGATCGGGGTCCCGGAGGTCTCGCGCGTGGCGACCACCAGGCGGACGATGAAGTCGCGCAGGGGCGGGGCGAGGTGGATCGCGGCGACGGCCCGCCGGGCCGCATGGATCGCATGGGCCGACAGGCGCTGCGCCGGCGGCGCGGGAGGGCTCAGCCCCTCGGATTCGACCAGGTCGAGGATCGCCCGCTCCGCCTCGGCCCCGGGCAGGGCGAGGTCGACATGCAGCAGGAAGCGGTCGAGCTGGGCCTCGGGCAGGGGGAAGGTGCCCTCGTGCTCGATGGAGTTCTGGGTGGCGACCACCAGGAACGGATCGGGCAGGGGCCGGGTCGATCCCCCCGCCGTCACCTGCCGCTCGGCCATGGCCTCGAGCAGGGCGGACTGGACCTTGGGGGGCGCGCGGTTGATCTCGTCCACCAGCACCAGGTTGTGGAAGAGCGGCCCGGGCAGGAAGGCGAAGCTTGCGTCCTGGGGGCGGAACACCTGGGTGCCGGTCATGTCCGAGGGCATGAGGTCCGGGGTGCATTGGATGCGGGCGAAGCTGGCGTCGAGGCCTGCGGCCAGCGCCTTGACGGCGCGGGTCTTGGCGAGGCCGGGAGGACCTTCGACCAACAGGTGGCCCGAGGCGAGCAGGCCGATCATCAGCCGCTCGACCAGCGTCTCGTGGCCGATCAGCCCTGCGCCCAAGGTGGCGGCGAGCGCGGCGGCCGGCGCGATGGGATCGGCGAGCGCGGCTTGCTGGACGGTCATGTGTCTCCTCCCGGAGGCAGAGTGTCACGGGCGCAACGAGGCCGCCATGGGGGAGAGGTCAGACTTAAGGCTGAACCGTCGCGTTCCGGGCGGGAGCGCGGCCCTCGGGCAGCGTCGAGCCCCAGCTCGGACCGGTCGGCCGCCGCCTCGGGGCCCTTCCGGCCGGTGGACAGATCAAGCTCCGCCGGGGGGTTGCCTGCCGAGAGCCGGCTGGAGGATGCCCCCTTGCACCTTCAGCCGCCTGTCCGGAGGGGCGGACGGCGGAGGAGGTCGCGGGCCCGTCGCCGCGGTCGCTGCACACCGTCCTGGGCGTCCTCCCTTCGCCGCGCCCTGTGCAGGGCTCTGGCGCAAGGGAGGCGCGGCGACTTCGGGTCGCGGGGCCGGAGGGCTGGACGGCGCAGGGGGCGGTCGCCATGCTGCGGGCATGAACGCCTGGGAGGTCTATCGCCGGACCGTCGGATTGCTCGTCCCCGAAAGGGCCCTGGCGGGGGCCCTGACCGTGGCGGGGGTGGCGCTCGCGGTCGTCCAGCTGGCCGAGCCGATCCTGTTCGGGCGCATGGTCGACAGCCTCGCGGCGGGGCGGGACGCCTTCGGGGTGATCGGGCTCTGGGCGGCCTTCGGGCTTTTCGGGATCGGGGCGGGGGCGCTGGTGGCGGTGGCCTCGGACCGGCTCGCCCACCGGCGCCGGCTGGCGGCCATGGCGGACGCTTTCGACCACGCCATTGTCCTGCCGGTGTCCTATCACGCCGCGCGGGGGACCGGGGCGGTGGTGCGCAACATCCTGGCCGGGACCGACGCGCTGTTCTCGATCTGGCTCGCCGTGCTGCGGGAGCAGCTGACGGCGGTGGTGAGCCTGATCCTGCTGGTCCCGGCGGCGATCCGGCTGGACCCGCGGATGGCGGCGATCCTGGGCGGGCTGGGGATCGCCTATCTGACGCTGAACCTGATCGTCATCCGCAAGACCCGGGAGGGGCAGGCCACGGTGGAGCGGCACCATGGCGGGGTGTCGGGCCGGGTGGGGGACGTGCTCGGCAACGTCACGGTGGTGCAGAGCTATGCCCGGCTCGCGGCCGAGGCGCAGGCGATGCGCGGGTTGATGGCGGAGCTTCTGGAGGCGCAATACCCGGTTCTGACCTGGTGGGGCCTGCTCACCGTGCTGACCCGGGCGGCGGCGACCATCGCCATGGTGCTGGTCTTTGCGGTGGGCGCGGTGCTGGCGCAGCGCGGCGAGATCACGGTGGGCGAGATCGTCTCCTTCGCGGCCTTCGCCCAGCTGATGATCGGCAAGCTCGACCGGCTGTCGGACTTCGTCTCGGGGGTGTTCCGGCAGACCCCGCGGCTGGCGGGGTATTTCGAGCTGATCGACGCGGAGCCGGAGGTGGTGGACCGGCCCGACGCCCGGCCGCTGGAGGTGGCGGGGGGCCGGGTGGAGTACGAGGGGGTCACCTACCGCTTTCCCGGGTCGGAGCAGGGGGTGTTCGGGCTCGACTTCGCGGCGGCGCCCGACGAGACGGTGGCGCTGGTGGGGCCGACCGGGGCGGGCAAGACCACGGCGCTCGCCCTGCTGCAGCGGCTGCGGCAGCCGGATGCGGGCCGGATCCGGGTGGACGGGCAGGACATCGCGGAGGTGACGCTCGCCTCGCTGCGGGGGGCGGTGGCGGTGGTGTTCCAGGACGCGGGCCTCTTCAACCGGTCGATCGCCGAGAACATCCGGGTGGGGCGGCCGGGGGCCACGGACGCGGAGGTGGAGGCGGCGGCGGCGCTGGCCGAGGCGGACGGGTTCATCCGGGCGAAGCCGGGCGGCTACGGCTTCGTCATCGGCGAGCGGGGGGCGGCGCTGTCGGGGGGCGAGCGGCAGCGGATCGCCATCGCCCGGGCGATCCTGAAGGACGCCCCGATCCTCATTTTGGACGAGGCGACTTCGGCGCTCGACAATGCCACGGAGGCGGCCATCAAGCGGGCGCTCGATGCGCTGCGGCGGGGGCGGACGACCTTCGTCATCGCGCATCGGCTGTCGACGGTGGCGGATGCGGACCGGATCCTGGTGCTGGAGCAAGGGCGGATCGTGGAGGCGGGCGGGTTCCGGGAGCTCGCCGCCCGGGGCGGGCTCTTCGCCCGGCTGCTGCGGGAGGGCGGGCTGGCGGAGTGAGCCGCGCCCGGCCCGGCGGCCCGGCTTCGGGGGGAGGGCCGGGCGACGGCAGGTGCTTCGCGCCCGGGATGCGGAGGTGGACGAGGCGGCCGAAACGCGGGCGCAGGGGCCGGGCGAGGGCCTTCGCGCCCCGGTCGGGGCGGCCAGAAGGCCCGCGAATGGGCCGCTTAACACGCGTGAAATTCGGTTTATGTATCTAAAAATATTATATATTCCGAAAAACGTCAACCGGATGGAAAGGTCGGTTAACGGGCCCGGGGCAGGGGCAGGGCGGGGATCAGGCGGGGAGGAAGGCGCCCCGGAGCGCCTCGATGCGCTCGGCCAGGGCGCGGGCGGCGGGGCTGAGGGGCTGGTCGGCGGAATGGACCAGGAACCACTGGCGCACCAGCGGCAGGCCCGGCGCGCGCAGGGCCACCAGCCGGCCCGAGCGCAATTCCTCGGTCGCGGTGTGCAGCGAGATGAAGGCGAGGCCGAGGCCCGCCATCACCGCCTGCTTGATGGTCTCGTTCGAGCCCATCTCGACCAGGTCGTAGGCCTGGCCGGGCGCCTGGGCGTCGAGATAGCGGGTCATCAGGATGCGGGTGCCCGACCCCACCTCGCGGGCGATCATCGGCTCGCGCAGGACCTGCTCGATCTCGACGCGGTCGAGCCCGGCGAGGGGATGGTCGGGGGGCGCGATCAGCCCGTGGGGATGGGGGCCGATGGGCGAGGCCGCCACCGCCGGCTGGCGCGGCGGACGGCCCATGATGGCGAGATCGACCGCCTGACGCTCGAGATCCGCCACCACCCCGCCGCGGTTCGCCTCGCGCAGGACCACCTCCACCCCCGGGGACTGGCGCTTGAGCGTCGCCACCAGCCGGGGCGCGAAGTATTTCGCTGTGGAGACCACCCCGAGCGTCACCCGGCCGGAATGGCCGGCCTTGACCGCCGCGATCTGCTCGACGCAGCGGCCGAGCGCCACCTCGATCCGCCGCCCCGCCTCGAGCGCCAGCTCCGCCTCGGGGGTGGGGACCGAGCCGGCGCCGGTGGGGGCGCGTTGCAGCATGGGCACGGAGAGCGCCGTCTCGAGGTTGCGGATCTGGGCGTGGACCGCCGGCGGCGTCAGGCCGAGCCGCTCTCCCGCCGCGGCGAGGGAGCCGGTTTCGGCCACGGCGGCCAGGGCGCGCAACTGGCGCAGGGTCACGGCGTCGAGCTTTGGCATTCAAAAAACCTGAATCAGACATCAGGATTATAAAATTCCCATGAATACCCCCGGAGCGCAAGTTGTCCCTCAAGCAACCAACGCCGACCACCACACCCAATCACCAAACATCGCCTGGGAGGATGCTGACGTGCGGGACACCGAGTCCACGCTGACGGGACTGATCGTCCCGGATCCCTACCGGCCGCTGATGGACCGCATCGCGACCGTCGCGGCCGGCCTCGCCCGGCGCATCGCCCGCGGGGGGCTGGACGAGGCTCTGGACGCGGCGCGGGGCGAGAACGCCGACGGCGACGGCCAGAAGGCCCTGGACGTGATCGCCGACGCCGCCTTCCTCGCCGCCCTGCCCGGATCGGGAGTGCGCTTCTACGCCTCGGAGGAGCAGGAGGCGGCGCTGGAGCTCGACCCCGATGGCGGCCTCGCGCTGGCCATCGACCCGCTGGACGGATCGTCGAACATCGCGGTGAACGTGTCGATCGGCACGATCTTCGCCATCTGGCCGGCCGAGGCGAGCGCGGAGGCGAGCTTCCTGCGGCCGGGGCGCGAGCTGCTCGGGGCGGGCTACGTCATCTACGGGCCGCAGTGCTGCCTGATGGTCAGCTTCGGCGGGGGCGTGCAGAAATACCTGCTCGACCCGGAGACCGGCCGCTTCCACCTGGTCGCCGACCGGCTGGAGCTGCCGGCGAAATCCGCGGAATTCGCCATCAACGCCTCGAACTACCGCCACTGGCAGAAGCCGGTCCGGGCCTATGTGGACGATTGCATCGCCGGGGCGGAGGGCCCGCGGGCGCGCAACTTCAACATGCGCTGGATCGCCTCGCTGGTCGCGGAGGCGCACCGCATCCTGACCCGGGGGGGCGTGTTCCTCTACCCCGCCGACGGGCGCAAGGGATATGAGCGCGGGCGGCTGCGGCTGACCTACGAATGCGCCCCCATCGCCTTCCTGGTCGAGCAGGCGGGCGGGCAGGCGACGGACGGGATCGACGCGATCCTCGACCGCATTCCGGGGAGCCTGCACGAGCGCACCCCCTTCGTCTTCGGATCCGCGGTCAACGTGGCCCGGGTGAGTTCCTACCACGACCTGCCGGAGGCGGAGACCTCCGCCCTGTTCGGGGCCCGCGGTCTGTTTCGGAGCCGGTCATGAGCGCACGCTTTCCCATCATCTCGGTCACCGGATCCTCCGGGGCGGGGACCACCACGGTCAAGCACACCTTCGACCAGATCTTTCGCCGGGAGGGCATCCGGGCGGTGTCGATCGAGGGCGACGCCTTCCACCGCTACGACCGGGCCGCGATGGCGGCCGAGCTGAAGCGGCGGACGGCGGAAGGGGACCAGACGTTTTCGCATTTCTCCTACGAGGCGAACGTGCTCGACGAGCTGGAGCGGGTGTTCCGCGAGTACGGCGAGACCGGCCGGGGTCGGACCCGGCATTACGTCCATGATGCGCGGGAGGCGGAGAAATACGGGACCGAGCCCGGCGCCTTCACCGACTGGGCCCCCTTCGAGGACGACAGCGACCTCCTGTTCTACGAAGGCCTGCACGGGGCGGTGGTCAACGACCAGGTCAACCTCGCGGGGCTCGCCGACCTGAAGATCGGGGTGGTGCCGGTCATCAACCTCGAATGGATCCAGAAGATCCATCGGGACCGGGCGAGCCGCGGCTATTCGACGGAGGCCGTGACGGACGTGATCCTGCGGCGGATGCACGCCTACGTGCACTGCATCTGCCCGCAGTTCACCCAGACCGACATCAACTTCCAGCGGGTGCCGGTGGTGGACACCTCCGACCCCTTCATCGCGCGCTGGATCCCCACCGCGGACGAGAGCCTGGTGGTGATCCGGTTCAAGACCCCGCGGGGGATCGATTTTCCCTATCTCATCTCGATGATCCACGGATCCTGGATGAGCCGGGCGAATTCGATCGTGATCCCGGGCAACAAGCTCGACCTCGCCATGCAGCTGATCCTGACGCCGCTGATCCTGCGGCTGATCGAGATCAGGCGGCGCTCGCGCGAGCTCGGGGCGAAGCAGAGGACCTGAGCGGTCCCGAACCAGAGGCCCCGGAGCGGGCCGGGCGATCCTGAGGGAGGACGCGAATGAACATCGAGACCCCGCTCGCCGGCGAGCGGCTGATGGCGAACGCCGTCCGCGCGCTGGCGATGGATGCGGTGGAGGCGGCGAAGTCCGGGCATCCGGGCATGCCGATGGGCATGGCGGACGTGGCGGCGGTGCTGGTCAACCGGTTCCTGAAGGTCGACCCGGCCGACCCAAGCTGGCCCGACCGCGACCGGCTGGTGCTGAGCGCCGGGCACGGGTCGATGCTGCTCTATGCGCTGAACCACCTGCTCGGCTACCCGGACATGCCGATGAGCGAGATCCGGGCGTTCCGCCAGCTCGGGGCGCGGACCGCGGGGCATCCCGAGTACGGCCACGCCGAGGGGGTGGAGGTGACGACCGGCCCGCTGGGGCAGGGGATCGCTACGGCGGTGGGCATGGCGCTGGCCGAACGGCTGCAGGCGGCGCGGACGCCGGACCTGTGCGACCACCACACCTACGTCATCGCCGGCGACGGCTGCCTGATGGAGGGGGTGAGCCAGGAGGCGATCGACCTCGCCGGGCACCTGGGCCTGGGCCGGTTGATCGTGCTCTGGGACGACAACCGGATCACCATCGACGGGGACACGGATCTTGCGACCTCGATCGACATGGGGATGCGGTTCCGCGCCTCGGGCTGGGCGACGGCGGAGGTCGACGGCCACGACCCGGAGGCGGCGGCGGCGGCGATCGCGGCGGCCCGGGAGAGCGAGCGGCCGAGCCTGATCGCCTGCCGCACCGTCATCGGCTATGGCGCGCCCAACAAGCAGGGCGGGCACGACGTGCATGGGGCGCCGCTGGGGGCCGCGGAGATCGCGGCGGCCCGGGCGCAGCTCAACTGGACCCACGATCCCTTCGAGATGCCCGGCGAGGTCTATGCGGCCTTCGCCCGGGCGGCGGCCCGGGGCCACGAGGCCCGGGCGGCCTGGGCGGCGCGGCTTGCTCTCTCCCCCCACCGCGCCGCCTTCGAGGCCGGGCAGGCGGCCGATCCGGCCCCGCTCGCCGCGCCCATGGCGGCCTACAAGGCTGGGCTGATCGCCGACCGGCCCAAGGTCGCGACGCGGAAGGCGAGCGAGATGGCGCTCGGCGTGGTGAACGCCGCGCTGCCCTTCGCCATCGGGGGGTCGGCGGACCTGACGGGCTCGAACCTGACCCGGACGAAGGGGATGGTCTCGGTCCGGCCGGGGGATTTCTCCGGGACGTACGTCCACTACGGCGTCCGCGAGCACGGCATGGCGGCGGCGATGAACGGCATCGCGCTGCACGGGGGGTTCCGGCCCTATGGGGGGACGTTTCTCGCCTTCGCCGACTACGCCCGGCCGGCGATCCGGCTGGCGGCGCTGATGGGCGTCCCCACCGTCTTCGTGATGACGCACGATTCGATCGGGCTCGGCGAGGACGGGCCGACCCACCAGCCGGTGGAGCATCTGGCGAGCCTGCGGGCCATCCCGAACCTCACCGTCATCCGGCCCGCGGATGCGGTGGAGACGGCGGAGGCCTGGGAGATCGCCATGGCGGCCAAGGGGGGGCCGGTCATGCTGATCCTGTCGCGGCAGAACCTGCCGTTGGTGCGGGAGCGGGCTCACGGGAACCGGACGGAGGAGGGCGCCTACCTGCTGCGCTGCCCCGACCATCGCCACGTCACCCTGATCGCCACGGGATCGGAGGTGGAGATCGCGCTCGCCGCAGCGGATGCGCTGGCGCGGGAGGGCGTCCAGGCGGCGGTGGTCTCGGCTCCCTGCTTCGAGCGGTTCGCGGCGCGGCCCCTGGCGGAGCGGGCGGCGGTGCTGGGGGAGGCTCCGCGGATCGGGGTCGAGGCGGCGATCCGGCAGGGCTGGGACCTGTTCCTGCGGCCCGAGGACGGCTTCGTCGGCATGACGGGCTTCGGCGCATCCGCCCCGGCCCCGGCGCTTTACGAGCATTTCGGCATAACCCCGGCGGCGGTGGCGGATCTCGCCCGCAAGCTCGCGGCCTGAGGAGGATTGGAATGGCCAAGATCACGCTGAGGCAGCTTCTCGACCATGCCGCGGAGCGTGGCTACGGGGTCCCTGCCTTCAACATCAACAACATGGAGCAGGGGCTCGCCATCATGGAGGCGGCGCGGACCTGCGACGCGCCGGTGATCCTGCAGGCCAGCCGCGGGGCGCGGAGCTACGCCGGCGACGTCATGCTCGGCCGGATGATCGACGCGCTGGCCGAGATGTTCCCCGAGATCCCGCTCTGCATGCACCAGGACCACGGCAACAACGAGGCCACCTGCCTGACCGCCATCCGCCACGGTTTTACGAGCGTGATGATGGACGGGTCGCTGGAAGCGGACATGAAGACGCCCGCCTCCTACGACTACAACGTGGCGATCACCTCAGCGGTATCGCGCATGGCCCATTGGGTGGGCGCGAGCGTCGAGGGCGAGCTGGGCGTGCTCGGGTCGCTGGAGACCGGCGAGGGGGAGGCCGAGGACGGGCACGGGGCGGTCGGCAAGCTCGACCATTCCCAGCTCCTGACCGACCCGGACCAGGCCGCGGATTTCGTGCGGGCCACGGGGGTCGACGCGCTCGCCATCGCCTGCGGCACCAGCCACGGCGCCTACAAGTTCACGCGCAAGCCGGACGGCGACATCCTCGCCATGAAGGTGATCGAGGAGATCCACCGCCGCCTGCCCGACACGCATCTGGTGATGCACGGATCCTCCAGCGTGCCGCAGGAGCTCCAGGACATCATCAACGCGAACGGCGGCGAGATGCCCCAGACCTTCGGCGTGCCGGTGGAGGAGATCGTGCGCGGCATCCGCCACGGGGTGCGCAAGGTCAACATCGACACCGACTGCCGCATGGCGATGACCGCCGAGTTCCGCCGGGTCGCCGCCACGAACCGCAAGGAATTCGATCCCCGCAAGTTCCTGAAGCCCGCGATGGACGCCATGCAGCGGCTGTGCCGCGACCGGTTCGAGGCCTTCGGGACCGCCGGCAACGCCGGCAAGATCCGGGTGATCCCCATGGACGACATGGCGAAACGCTATGCGAGCGGCGCGCTCGCCCCCGCAACCTCGACCGCGCGCGCGGCCTGACAGGAGGACTTCCCATGACCGAGATGAAGGAAATCAAGGGCAAGGAGCGCTACAAGGCCGGCGTCCTGAAATACGCCCAGATGGGCTATTGGGACGGCGACTACGAGCCCAAGGACACCGACCTTCTGGCGCTGTTCCGCATCACCCCCCAGGAGGGCGTCGACCCGATCGAGGCGGCCGCGGCGGTGGCGGGCGAGAGCTCGACGGCGACCTGGACCGTGGTCTGGACCGACCGGCTGACCGCCTGCGACCAGTACCGCGCGAAGGCCTACCGGGTCGATCCGGTGCCGGGCCGGCCGGGGGAGTTCTTCTGCTACGTCGCCTACGACCTGATCCTGTTCGAGGAGGGGTCCATCGCGAACCTCACCGCCTCGATCATCGGCAACGTCTTCAGCTTCAAGCCGCTGAAGGCGGCGCGGCTGGAGGACATGCGCCTGCCGGTCGCCTACGTGAAGACCTACAAGGGCCCGCCCACCGGGATCGTGGTCGAGCGCGAGCGGCTCGACAAGTTCGGCCGGCCCCTGCTCGGCGCCACCACCAAGCCGAAGCTGGGCCTTTCCGGCAAGAACTACGGCCGGGTGGTCTACGAGGGGCTGAAGGGCGGCCTCGACTTCATGAAGGACGACGAGAACATCAACTCGCAGCCCTTCATGCACTGGCGCGACCGGTTCCTCTACTGCATGGAGGCGGTCAACAAGGCCACCGCCGAGACCGGCGAGGTCAAGGGCCACTACCTCAACATCACCGCCGGCACGATGGAGGAGATGTACCGCCGGGCGGAGTTCGCCAAGCAGCTCGGGTCGGTCATCGTGATGATCGACCTGATCATCGGCTATACCGCCATCCAGTCGATCTCCGAATGGTGCCGGCAGAACGACATGGTGCTCCACCTGCACCGGGCGGGGCACGGCACCTACACGAGGCAGAAGAACCACGGGATCAGCTTCCGGGTGATCGCCAAGTGGATGCGCCTCGCCGGCGTCGACCACATCCACGCGGGCACGGCGGTGGGCAAGCTCGAGGGCGATCCCATGACGGTGCAGGGCTATTACAACGTCTGCCGTGAGATGCACAATCCGGTGGACCTGGAGCGCGGCCTCTACTTCGAGCAGGACTGGGCCAACATCAAGAAGGTGATGCCGGTCGCCTCGGGCGGCATCCACGCGGGCCAGATGCACCAGCTGATCGACCTCTTCGGCGACGACGTGGTGCTCCAGTTCGGCGGCGGGACCATCGGGCATCCGATGGGCATCCAGGCCGGCGCGACCGCGAACCGGGTGGCGCTGGAGGCGATGGTCCTCGCCCGGAACGAGGGCGTGGACATCCGGAACGAGGGGCCGGAGGTCCTGCGCAAGGCCGCCAAGTGGTGCAAGCCCTTGGAGGCGGCCTTGGACACCTGGGGCAACATCACCTTCAACTACGCCTCGACCGACACGTCGGACTTCGTTCCGACCGCGGCCGTCAGCTAGAGCGGCATCCGTCCCGGCAGAGCCGGGCCGTCCGCTCCAGATTATCGTTATCGCGATATCTGAACCGCCAGACGATCCCGGCTGGTCGGATATCGCTCCAAGGGGACCCAAGATGCGGATCACGCAAGGCTGCTTTTCCTTCCTGCCCGACCTGACGGACGAGCAGATCACGGCCCAGGTCGAATACTGCCTGCGGCGCGGCTGGGCGATCGGGGTGGAATACGCCTACGACCCCCATCCCCGGAACACCTACTGGGAGATGTGGGGCAACCCGATGTTCGACCTGCGCGACGCCAAGGGCGTGATGATGGAACTCGACGAGTGCCGCAAGGCGCACGGCGACGCCTATATCCGGCTGAACGCCTTCGATTCGACCCGGGGGTTCGAGACGGTGACGATGAGCTTCATCGTCAACCGCCCGGCGATCGAGCCGACCATCCACATGACCCGGACGGAGGTGGACGGGCGGTCCATCCGCTACACCCACCGGGCGGCGCTTTAGAGCGATATCCAACCAGACGGGATCGTCTGGCGGTTCAGATATCGCGACAAGACAATAATGTAGAGTGGACAGCTCGGCTCTGCCGGGAGGGAGTCCGCTCTAGGCGGCAGGGTGGGTGTGGCGCCCATCCCAAGGTGCGCCCCGAACCGGCGAGAGCGACGCATTGCGTCGCGCCGGTTTCTCGCCCGGAGCGCGTGAGCGCGGAGGGCGAGGGGGTCTCAGCCTGCTCCACCGCCGGGCCAAATCGGACGCGTCGGCCTGGGCTGGCGCGTCTATCGCGCCTGCCAAGGAGCAGGCAGGCGCGGCTGATTTGTCGCGGGACAAATCAGCGAGAAACAGGGCCGCCGCGGGCGACGCCGGACGACAGGAGGACACCATGCAGGACGTCAGCGAGATCATCCCGGCCCCCACGCCCACGCCCACGACCGTGGACCTGCGGGCGGAGTACGAGAGCTCCGGCGTGCGCGCGGTGCTCGACGAACTCGACGCCGAGCTGATCGGCCTCGCCCCGGTCAAGGCGCGGATCCGGGAGACGGCGGCGCTCCTGCTGGTGGACCGGGCGCGGCGGACCCTCGGCCTCGCCCCCGATACGCCGACGCTGCACATGAGCTTCACCGGCAACCCCGGCACCGGCAAGACCACCGTGGCGCTGAAGATGGCGGGGCTGCTGCACCGCCTCGGCTACGTCCGCAAGGGTCATCTGGTCAGCGTCACCCGCGACGACCTGGTGGGCCAGTACATCGGCCACACCGCGCCGAAGACCAAGGAGGTGCTGAAGAAGGCGATGGGCGGGGTGCTGTTCATCGACGAGGCCTACTACCTCTATCGCCCCGACAACGAACGCGACTACGGCCAGGAGGCGATCGAGATCCTGCTCCAGGTCATGGAGAACAACCGCGACGACCTGGTGGTGATCCTCGCGGGCTACGCCGACCGGATGGACCGGTTCTTCCAGTCGAACCCCGGGTTCCGGTCGCGCATCGCCCATCACATCGAGTTCCCCGACTACACCGACGCCGAGCTGGGAGAGATCGCGGGCACGATGCTGGCCGGGCAGGGCTATGTCCTGTCGCCGGAGGCGCAGGAGGTGATGGCGCGCTATATTGCCCTGCGCCGCAGCCAGCCCCATTTCGCCAATGCGCGGTCGATCCGCAACGCGCTCGACCGGGCGCGGCTGCGGCAGGCGAACCGCTTGTTCACCCGGGCGGAGGGGCCTATCGACGCCGTGACGCTCTCGACCATCGAGGCGGAGGACATATCAGTGAGCCGGGTCTTCTCCGGCGGGCTGAAGATCGGGGCAGGGGAGACCGAGAATGACGTTTGACCGCAGCATCAAGATCGCGCCGTCGATTCTCTCGGCCGATTTCGCGAATTTCGGCCGGGAATGCGAGGCGATCGAGGCCCAGGGCGCCGACTGGGTGCATGTGGACGTGATGGACGGGCATTTCGTGCCGAACATCACCTTCGGGCCCGCGACCTGCGCCGCGATCCGGCCGCACATCAAGGGGGTCATGGACGTCCACCTGATGATCGCGCCGGTCGATCCCTATATCGAGGCCTTCGCCGGGGCGGGGGCCGACATCATCTCGGCCCATATCGAGGCGGGGCCGCACATCCACCGCACGCTCCAGGCGATCCGGGGCGCGGGGGCGAAGGCGGGGCTCGCCCTCAACCCCGGCACTTCGGTCGAGGCGGTGGAGCACCTGCTCGACATGGTGGACCTGATCTGCGTGATGACGGTCAACCCCGGCTTCGGCGGGCAGAAGTTCATCCACTCCCAGGTGGCGAAGGTGCGCCGCCTGCGCGAGATGATCGGCGACCGCCCGATCCACATCGAGATCGACGGCGGCGTCACGCCCGAGACCGCGCCCCTGGTGGCGGGCGCGGGAGCGGACGTGCTGGTGGCGGGGTCGGCGGTGTTCAAGGGGGGCTCGGTCGCCAACCCCGCGCCCTACGGCGCCAACATCCGCGCGATCCGGGACGCGGCGTCGGCCGTGCTCAAGGCTGCGTAAGGGGGCCCCATGAAGGCGCTGATCTTCGACGTGGACGGGACGCTCGCCGAGACGGAGGGCGTCCACCTCGAAGCCTTCAACGCCGCCTTCGCCGCGGCCGGGCTGCCCTGGACCTGGTCGGAGGCGGAGTACCTGCGGCTCCTGACCACCACCGGCGGCAAGGAGCGGATCGCCCGGCACATCCGCGAGGCGGGGGGCGATCCGGCGGATTTCCCCGTCGCCGCGCTGCACCGGGCGAAGACCCTGCGCTATACCGAGCGGATCGCCATCGGCGGCGTCGCCCTGCGCCCCGGCGTGGCGGATCTGCTCGCGGAGGCGCGGGCGCGAGGGCTGAAGCTCGCCATCGCCACCACCACCTCGCCCGAGAACGTCGAGGCGCTCATTCGCGGCACGCTCGGCCGGGACATGGCCGAGGTCTTCGACGTGGTGGCCGCCGGGGACATGGTGGCCGCAAAGAAGCCCGCGCCGGACGTCTATCGGCTGGCGCTGCGGCGGCTGGACCTCGCCCCGGAGGACTGCGTCGCCTTCGAGGATTCGCGCAACGGCCTCCTGGCGGCCAAGGCGGCGGGGCTGTTCACGGTGGTGAGCCCCAGCCGCTTCACCGCCCACGAGGACCTCGCCGGGGCGGATCTGCTTGTCCCCGAGCTGGGTCCGCTGGCGACGCTCGGCCTCGCCGCGGCCGCCTGACCCACGGCCGCCTGACTTCACGCCGTCTCAAGCGATGACCTCAGGCGATGACGTTGCGCAGGAAGCGCGTCGTCCCCGGCCCGGGATTGCCGTAGCTGTAGGGTTGGGCGCTGTCGTAGACGGCGAAATCGCCCGCCGCCACCTGCCGAATCTCCCCCGAGAGCTCCAGCGCCAACACGCCCTCGGTCACGTAGACCATCTCGCGCCAGCCGGGGGGATCGGGCTCGGCCTGGTAGCGCTCGCCCGGGCCGAGGCTCCAGAGCCAGAGCTGGACCTCGGCGCGGGCCGGCGCGCTGCCGAGCAGCACCGCCTGGCTGTCCGCGTGCGCCCCCCGCCAGGCGAGCGCCGAGATCCGCTCCGGCCGGGCCTCGGGGTCGGCGACCACCTCGACGAAGCTCGCCCCCAGCGCCCCGGCGATGCGGTCGAGGCTGGCGAGGCTGACGTTGGCCTCGCCGGATTCCAGGCTGACGATCATCCGCCGGCTGAGGCCCGAGGCCTCGGCCAGCGCCGCCTGGCTCAGCCCCGCCCGGGCGCGCAGCCGCCGCAGGTTGTCCGCCACATGGGAGAGCACGTCCGGGCGGGACGGAGACCCGGGCGTCGGCCCAGGAGGGGGGGCGGGGGGTTGACTGTGCATTATACTGCTCATAGGGACATGTGCATTATGCTGCACACACCCGAATCGCGCAAGGCGCTCCCGTTCCGTCTGACCCGGCCCGAAGCGGCGCTGGTGGGCATCACCATGATCTGGGGGACCACCTTCGTGGTGGTCCACTTGGCGATGCGCGAAGGCGCGCCGCTCACCTTCGTCGGCCTGCGCTTCGTCGCGGCGGGGCTGGTGACCTGCGCGCTTTTCGCCCGCAGCCTCGCGGGGCTCACCCGGCGCGAGCTCGGGGCCGGGGCGGCGATCGGCGTGGCGATCTTCCTCGGCTACGGCCTCCAGACCTATGGGTTGCAGACCATCACCGGCAGCCAGTCGGCCTTCATCACCGCGCTCTACGTGCCCATGGTGCCGCTGATCCTGTGGCTGGTCCTGCGCCGGCCGCCGCACGCCATGGCCTGGGCGGGGATCGGCCTCGCCTTCGCCGGGCTCGTGCTTCTCGCCGGGCCGGACGCGGGCCGCGTCGGCCTCGGGGCGGGCGAGATCGCCACCCTGGTCGGCGCGGCGGCGATCGCGGCCGAGATCCTGCTGATCGGCTATTTCGCCCCAGGGGTCGACGCCCGGCGGGTGACGGCGGTGCAGCTTCTGGTCGCGGGGCTGCTGGCGCTGGGCGTCGCGCCCCTGGCGGGCGAGGGCGCGCCGACGGCGGTCTCCGCGCCGGTGCTGGGCGCGGCGGCGGCGCTGGGCTTCGCGAGCGCCGGGATCCAGCTGGCGATGAACTGGGCGCAGAGGACCGTCTCGCCGACGCGCGCCACGGTGATCTATGCGGGCGAGCCGGTCTGGGCGGGCCTCTTCGGCCGTCTGGCGGGCGACCGCCTGCCGCCGCTGGCGCTGGTCGGGTGCGCGCTGATCGTCGCCGGGGTGCTGGCGAGCGAGCTGCGGCTGCGGCCCCGGTTCGGAGCCCGGTTCCGGCTCTGGTTCCGGCCCTGGTTTCGGCCGGCATGGCTGGCTGCGGTCGCGGGATTTGCATCCCGGCTCCGGCGCGCCTAAATACGGGGCCCACTCGCGCCCCATCTGTCACGCCGAAGGAGTCCTGCGTTGGAAGGACAGCCCCCGAGCCGCCTGAACCGGGACGGCATCCGGATCCACGATCCCGCGGATTTCGAGGGGATGCGCGCCGCCGGCCGGCTGGTCGCCGACATCCTCGACCGCATCGCCCCGGCCGTCGCCCCCGGCGTCGGCACCGGCGAGCTCGACGCCGCGATCCACGACATGGTGCGCGCCTCGGGCGCGACCTCGGCCACGGTGGGCTACAAGGGCTATCGCCACGCTTCCTGCATCAGCGTCAACCACGTGGTCTGCCACGGCATCCCGGGGGCGAAGATCCCCGGCCGGTCGAGCGACGCGCTGCGCGACGGCGACATCCTCAACATCGACGTCACCGTGATCGTCGACGGCTGGTACGGCGATTCGAGCCGGATGTACGTGGCCGGCGCCGCGGCCCGCAAGGCGGAGCGGCTGATCGACATCACCCATGACGCGCTGATGGAGGGCATCGCCCAGGTGCGCCCGGGCAACACCTTCGGCGACATCGGCGCGGCGATCCAGCGCCTGGCGGAGGGCCAGCGCTGTTCGGTGGTGCGGGACTTCTGCGGCCACGGGCTGGGGCGGGTGTTCCATGCCGCACCGAACGTGCTGCACTTCGGGCGCTGGGGCTCGGGGCCGGTGCTGGAGCCGGGGATGTTCTTCACCATCGAGCCGATGATCAACCTCGGCCGCCCCGAGACCCGGGTGCTCGACGACGACTGGACCGCCGTCACGCGGGACCGCTCGCTCTCGGCGCAGTTCGAGCATTCCATCGGGGTGACGGAGGCGGGGTGCGAGATCTTCACCCTCTCCCCCGCCGGACGCTTCCATCCCACCTGGACCCGGCCCACCTGAACCGGGCCCATTAAACCCGGCCCACCCTAAACCCGGACGGACTGACCGCGGACGCGTCTGCGGCAAATTGGCGCCCGCGGGGGTTGTGAAGATGTTGTGGTTGACAACCGACAGTTCAGTCGGCACAGTCCGCCCGACTTGGCGTCAGGGCCGGCTCTTCGCCGGCGTCGCGGCGTATCCCAATGCGAGGTGCGGCCGTCCGTGATGCCTTCGCCCAGCAAGTTTCCCATCCTTATCTTCGTGATCCTCGCCGTAGGCGCCACGGTCGCCCTGATGCGGGCTGCGGGCTTCGGCCATGGGATCGTCCTCGGCGCCGCTCCGGCCTCGGCCATGGCGCTGGCGGCGGCCCTGCGCCTGCGCGGCGTGGGGGCGGCGGCGGCGGGCGCGGGCTTCGCGCTCGGCGACGTCGTCGCGGGCCTGCCCTCGGCCGCGGCGCTCGCCGACGGGGCGATCCACGGGGCGGCGGCGTTCCTCGCCTTCCGGGCGATGCGGCTTGGCGCGCGGCGGCGGCGGGCGCGCACCTTCCTCAGCGACTGGGGGCTCTTCATCGGCGGGGCCGGGGTCGCGACGGCCGTGGTGTCCTTGGGCGTCTGGCTGGCCGCCCGGGCGGGCGCGGCGGGATCGACCGCCTCGCCGCTGGAGCTTGCGGCGCTGACGCTGGCGTTCGAGCCGCTGGGGCTCGTGATCTTCGGCGCGGTCTTCGCCAACCTGCGGGAGCTGCGCGCGACGATCCGCGCCTGGCGGGCGACCCTGGCGATGGCGGCGGCGGCGGCGGTCCTGCTGACGGCCTTCGGCCAGCTGCTGCGGTTCTCCTTCGGCGGAATCATGACCGGCTGGGTCATGATCGTGCTGAGCATGCCCCTGTCGGTGCTGGTGTCGATCCAGCCGATCAGCCTGCCGGGCGCGCTCGTCGCCGCGCTCGCCACGCTGCCGGCGCTGCACATGCTCCTGGGAGAGACGGGGACGGTGGCGAGCCTCGATTATGTTTCCGCGGCGCTGTCGCTCCTGGTCGTGGTGGCCTCGTGGCAGATCACCCACATGGTCAACCGCGACCGGATCGCTGCCTTGGCCGAGGTCGAGGCGCGGGTGCGCGAGCGCACGGAGCGGCTGGAGGCGATGACCCGCGAGGCGCAGGAGGCGAACGAGGCCAAGTCGCGGCTGCTCGCCACGGTCAGCCACGAGATCCGCACGCCCCTGAACGGGGTGCTGGGAATGACCGCCGTGGTGCTGGCAGGTCCTCTGGAGTCCGTCGCCCGGCGCCACGTGGAGGTGATCCGCGCCTCGGGCTTTCACCTGCTGACGGTGGTGAACCGGATCCTCGACTTCTCGCGGCTCGGCAACGGGTCGGTCGAGCTCGACCCCGAGCCCTTCGACCTGCGCGACCTCGCCGAGGAGGTGCTGCGGGAGGCGAGCTTCCTGCCCTTCGCCCAGGGGCTCGAGCTGCGGGCGGAGATCTCGCCTTCGCTCGTCCGCCGGCGGATAGGGCCGCGGGGGGCGCTGCGCCAGGTGCTGACCAACCTGGTCGCCAACGCCTGCCGCTTCACCGACCGGGGCGGGGTGGTGCTGCGGGCGCGCGATCTGCCCGGGGGAATGCTGCGGATCGAGGTCGAGGACACCGGCCTCGGCGTCCCGCCCGAGGCGCAGGACCGCATCTTCCGCCCCTTCGAGCAGGCGGGGGAACGGCGGGGCGGCACCGGCCTCGGCCTCGCCATCTGCGCCGAGGTGGTGGA
>CBDEVG010000043.1:0-260542 GCA_965243535.1 Amaricoccus sp. | reverse complement strand
AGAACGGGATTTTCGACCGACAGAACCCATGTGATTTCAAGGCAGTAAACAACGACTCTCTGCGAAGTGGTCAACCTTGAAATCATCGTTCGACGCGACCTGCCGCCAGTCCCTCCTTTGCCGGTAAACGATGACAAAGAGAGGAAATGATGCGAACACCGGATTTCAATCGAACGCTCTTGTTAACAGCCACCTTCATGGTCTTCGGCAGCCTGAATTTGGCGAACGCTGGACTGATGACATTTGATTTACGCTATTCGGGCGCACCCTATGGCAATTCGGCTTACGCGCTCGGAAAAATCACATTCGACACCTCCACAATCAATAACCCCGGCGTCAGCAATTCCTACTCAGGGACATGGCCGGGCATTGTCGGCTTTACCCTGACCGTTGCCGGTGCAAGTACCGGTAACGGAACATTTGATTTTGCGGAGTTTGAAGAATTCGCTCTCGATACGAACGGCGGCACGCTCGACTTCACGCAAGAATTGATCGGACAACCCACAAACGGCCTGCCTTGGGGAACTCCGGATCCAAATTACGAAAACCAGGGTCTCGCGGGTGCCTTCGTGATTTATGCCCCGCCATCTTCGGATGCCCCGATCAATAGCTGGGATTTTGAAATCCAGACAAGTCACCAAACGGGCGATCTTCTGCTGCTCCAAAGCTTCGCACCGTCCGTCCCTGAACCATCGAGTCTCCTGCTTTTGAGTATGGGCGGAATTGGCTTTGCCGGAGTCGCTGCCCGTCGGAGATTTTCGCGGATCAGATCGGATTGAGGCAACCTTCGGTCCGTACCCCGATTCCCCGTTATGACTTTATCCTGCTCAAAAGCCACGTAGCGAAGGCTTCCAGCCACCGATCAACCAGTAAAACTCCCCTTCGACGAACAAACCACCTGACTCGTTTCATCCTTCACGGGAAATGCAAACATTCCTTTCCGTTCCTTCGGAGAAATGCAAATGGTCAAACGATTGGTCGTTGCGGGGTGGTTGATCGGGGCCTTGTCAGTCGTTCCTAATGCCTCTGCTGATTTGATCACCGCCAAGTCCAAAGGAAAACTCGAAGTCGCTACCGAAGCGAATAAAGACTTGACGGTCAATGCGAAAAGTACTGCAGGAGTGACATCACTGGCTGCCGACGCCAGCTTTAACGGTGACTCAGGGGATCTCGATAACTGGATCTTGACCGTTCGCCGCCCGCCCGAAATCAAAGGAACGTATAAAGGGAAAGGGTATCGGGATGTCGCCAAGTTTCCCTCGCCGGTCACCCGCAACACAAATCTTACTCTCACTGCGGGAACGGCTCCCGACATCACCACCAGCAGTTCGTCAGCCTCCTGGACTTCCACCGGTGATAATGACAAAACCCGAGGTGCCGATCTCTCCGTCTCCGCGAATGTCGTCCGAGCCACAAAGAATTCTCCCAGTAATCTCGTCACAGCCGCGGTTCTTGACCCCTGGCTGATTGAGAATACAGGTCTGAGTCCCGTCGATTTTCACCTGCTGGTTACCCTGAGTGATGTGGAACTGATCGCCAACTCTGATACAGGCGAGTTCGCCATGGCCTCGCTGGAAGCGTTCGCCGCTTTCGGATTGGGCGACCTGCCTGGCCACAACGCTCTGGCTGTCTCCGATCCCTTTTTTGAAGTCGTGCGGCAGGGAGACAGTCCCTACGTCGTCAGTTCACTGTCTTTACTTGACGTGGTGCTGACACTTCACCCCGGGACAACTTACTGGCTCATCGCCGATCTGGAAGGAGCGGCCTCAACCACGATAGTTCCCGAGCCAACCTCCCTGCAGCTCTTCGCCATCGGATTTGCTGCTATCCTTGTCCCTAAACTCGTCCGAAGACACAGATTGTCCCGTGCCACTGCTACAAAGTCTTCTTCGAAGCAGTGTCTTCGTACCCTCTGACTAAACCATTCCTCTACTAAGACCCTACCAAGACCGTGCCACTGCATCGGAGTCCTCTCCGACGCAGTATCTTCAGTGCTGTCTGACAAAACGACGCGGCAACCAAATTCGAAGTGCCACTGCGTGGCCGAAGTCTGCCAAGCAGTAGCACGAATGCTTCATTCCGTGCTTCCGTCAGATCAATTCAGCGATCGGTTTGCCTTTATCCGTCAGCTTTAACAGTCGTCCGTCCGGAGCGAAATAGTCTTTACCGACATCCAACCCCAGAGCCGTGAAGAGGGTCGCTTGGAAGTCCGGCACGGAAACGGGTCGATCCTTGACTTCGCCTCCATCAGCGCTCGATTCACCCAGCACCTGTCCGACCTTGATGCCGCCGCCCGCCAGGACCGCCGAAAAGACGTTCGGGAAGTGGTCTCGACCATTGTCCCCATTGATTTTGGGTGTGCGCCCGAATTCCCCAACGCAGAAGACGAGGGTCTGATCTAGTAGCCCACGTTCCCCCAGATCCTCAATCAAAGTTGCCAATCCCGCATCTAAAGAGGCGGACAGATTCTGGACCTGATTGAAATTGTCGTTGTGGGTATCCCAGCCGCCGTACTGAATTTCGACAAACTTCACACCCGACTCGACCAGGCGACGAGCCATCAGACAAGCCCGCGCTAGATAGCCATCGTTGATCCCACTGCCATATCGTTCGAACAACTCGGGCTCTGCGGCTGCGGGATCGTAGGGCTGAAAAACGTCACTGTTTCGCATGCGATCGGCGCGTTTCGTCAACTGAGTCAACTCGTTCCCCAGAGTTGATTGAAACTGTCCGTCAAACCGGGCATTGAATGACTCCAGAGCGGCCAACCGCCGCCTCATTCGAGAGTCCGTAAAGCCCTCGGGGAGCGCCAATGAAGGAGCCGGATTGCCGATGTCGTCAATCACAAACGGACCGAATTGCGGGCCGAGAATGCTTGCATTGAAACGCCTGCCGATTGAAACAAACGCCGGAGCGTCAGTCGCCGCATCAGTCTGCTGCCACGCAATCGTCGATCCCATGGGGGGATACTGCAGTCGGGGATTAGGTTGGTAACCTGAATGCATCAGCACTTGAGCTCGGTCATGGTCTCCCTCTTCGCTGCTCAAGGTCCGAACGATCGCCAACTGATCGGCGATTGAGGCGAGTCGGGGTACGTGCTGAGCAAACTGGACTCCCGGCAGCTTGGTGTCGATGGCCTCAAAGGCACCCGCCGTCGGAGCACCCGGCTTCGGATCGAACGTATCGATCTGGCTTGGTCCGCCATCCAGAAAAATCAGGATACAGGATTTGGCTTTCGCCGTTTCCGACTGAGCCGAAAACAGTGACGACCAGATCGAGCTACTAAAGAACGACAGTCCCCCAATCGAAGCTGACTGCAACAGTGACCGCCGCGAAACTCCCAATCTTGACATCTTCTGGCCCCCGGTAGCGGCGTCTTTCACCCGCCTATCAAACAACTGCGATCGACGCGAGTTCCCAAATCTCGACATGGAAAATCTCCTAATGGTTCGTCACAAATTCTGATGAGTTTAGTAAGACCCAGACGATATCCTGCAGACCCGCACGAGGGTCATTTTCACCGCTCTGATCCTGGAAGAATTCGATTTCTTCAATCGTCGGCCTTCGAGATAGCAAGGCCATGAAGAACCGTTCAATGTGCTCGGCGCTCACGTGGGGGCCATAAAGACGGACAGCGACTTCCGTCCCCAGTTCCACCGCGCCCCGAACATACTCACTGTTGTACAACGCCAGCGAACGGCTCAGCGAAAGCGGTGTTTCACCAAGATTGTTATTGGGAACGTCCTGAGTGAACTCTTCCCCTGTTGACTCCGCCAGTCGATGATCGTTCTCGTCATAGTGATAACCAAACGCCTGGCCGATCGATAAATGAATCTGATCAGCTGAAAGCGGGCGAATACGAGCTCGGGACCAACGCATTCCTTCCAGATTCACTTGTGAGGGAATTGCCTGCACTTCAGCGGAACTGTCGGCATGACTGGACCGCTGATAGGTTTCGGACTGGGCAATCACCCGGATCAATCGCTGGATACTCCATTCATGGCTCGTGAAATCCTCGGCAAGCAGGTTCAGCAGTTCTGTATTCGGTGTCTGACTGGCCGGCGGCCACTGGTCGAGGTTCGGCAGCAGCCGTTCGCCCATTAGTCGTTCCCAGACCAGATTGACCGCATGTCGACTCAAGTAGGGATTCGATGGCTTGGTGAGCCATTCGACCAGCACCGTTCGCCGCTGGCGGGTGCCATCAATACGGGGGCTGTCCGGAAGCTGCGGGAAGATCGTCCGCCGAGGTTGTTCGCCATTCTCGTTCGGGGCAGCCCGCTTGTCAGCCACCATCAATTCACCACGCGGACGCTCAACCACGACGAAAAACGACTCACCCTCCTGTGGGTTGGTGGGAGTCATCTTCCTCAATCGGGCGAAGTGAGCTGCCAGTCCCAGAAAATCCTTCTGCTTCCACCGCGCGTGGGGATGATCATGACACTCGGCACAGTGCATGGATAAACCGAGAAACTTCTGACTGACAGCTCCGGCGAGCGGAATCGGTTCCGCATTGTACCGCATCAGAAAGTTCGCCGAACCACTGACATCACTCGTCCCTTCACCGAGAATCAATTCACTGACCAGTTCCGCATACGACTGATCTTCGTGAAACGCTTCGGTCAGAAACTGGAGCAGCCGACGCCCATCATAGCCTTCTGTTTCGAACGGACGCTTTTCCGTCAGGTACTCGGACCAGCACCGACCCCAATGCCGAGCAAACTCCGAAGTCGTCACCAACGTTTCGATCACCTGATCCCGGTTCAGTCTCGTTCCCGCAGTCAACTTCGCCACCTCCGTCAATGGAGGCGTTCGGCCCGCAAGGTCCAGCCAGACTCGCCGCACAAACTCAGGATCGCTGCAACGGCCCAAAGGGGGAGAGCTAGCGGATAGACAATCTGCCTCGACGATGTCATCAATCTGACGGGTGACTGCGTTTTCCGAAGGCTCTTGGGAATGGCAGACCGTTTGGCCTGAGAAACAAGTCCATAAACACCACATGGCAGCGTAACCGATTCTGATTCGGTGCATGGTCTGTCTTTTCGGAGGTTTTATTGGTTTGACGGCTGTTGGAGATTCGATCGGAGTTTTCCGGTTCGAGGAAGTCTGTGTGCCGTGGACTTGGAAAAGGATAATTGACAGGATGCCCCTGTTACTTCCTCGCAGTGTATTCACCTTCAGTGCGGAAAATGTTACAGCAATTTTTTTCTCATCGCGAAATTTTTCTGACTTGTACTCGCTGAAATTTGGAGACATTTGTCTGGCATGGATTCATTGGGAGGGATTTTCAGCAGGAATTTACAGGTGCTCCGTCGGTCAATTTTCTTCTCACATGACCTTTTACTTATTACTTACAAGTGATCGGTGGCAGGATGCCCCCGCTACGGGGTGGGACTTTGCCACCAGGTGTCGACCACTGGACCGAGTGATTCCTTCAACAAGGCTCGAGCACGGTGAGCCCGAACGCGTAATGTTCCTTCGGAAACCCCTGTTAACTGACTGATTTCTGGATAATCCAGATTCTCAAATTCGTGCAGCACCAAGACTTCCCGAAGCGATACGGGTAGCTGATCCATGGCTCGATGAAGCTCGACGTGTAACTCCCGACGGAGTATTCCGGAAAGCACGCCGCGGCTTCGCCCCTCAGTCTGAGCCAGTTCCTCGAGCGAGGCTGGATCCACGACGGCAGCCCGACGGGCTCGAGTCCGCAGAGTATTCCTCGCCAGATTGATGCCGATCCCCGCAATCCAGGCACGAAATTCATGCTCGGCGCGATAATCTGACATCTGCTCGATCACTCTCACGAAAGTCTCCTGAGCGACCGTTTCGGCCTCGTCCGCGTCCCATAACAATCCCGTCAATAAACGGACCAACCGGGGACGGTGCCGTTCTGTCAATTGAGCAAAAGCGACAGAGTCCCCTTCCTTTGCTTTTGCTACAAGGTCCGCATCGCTGAGCTCAGGGGTGGTCATGTTCTCTGGAATCTGATTGCCGAATGAGACGGAGAATGAGGGAGAGTCAGGGGGTTACTGCCCCATCCAGGGAGGTCGTCGGTTCTGCCAGAGGTTCCGTCGGCGGTTCCGTCGGCGGCTCATTCTCGGGTTCGGTGACAGGCGTCGGTTCGGGAAACATCCGATAGAGTTCATCAAAAGCGGCATCGTCTTTCCATTCGGCGAACGCCCAGTGGTTGCGACACATCTCGCCGTGAATTTCAGGCAGGTGCTGTTCCAGGGCTAGCCGGATGTGTTCGAGAACCTGTTCACGTTCCACCCGAGCCGCATGAATCTCCGCAAGTGAGAACTGCGTCCAGGCGTGAAACTCCCGAATCTCAGCCTCGGAATGACCTTCGGCGATAAGCGCGTCTGTATTCTCTAACCGCGTCAACAAGGCTTCGTGAAGACGTAACCCCACGTCGGGTGCGATTGGTAATTGAGCGACGATCGGTCGCGTCGCGTACAGCATTGCGGTTTCACTCGCTTCCGAAGAATCAATCCACTGCTGATGCTCGGTGTCCAGACTCAGCCATCCATCCGTCCTTTTATACTTGCGTCGACAGACGCGCAGAGCCCGTCGTGCTTCCGGGTATCGTTCCAGCCCCGCATACAAAACCCCCTTCACGAAGTCAGCAGTCGGTTCTTCGGAGTCGTCGACAGACCTTTCCAAAAACTCTCGCAGCAACCGATTGAGCGATTCGGGTGTATGTGTGCCATCCTCGGGCGACTTCAAACGCAACCAGGTTCGCACAGACTGCAACTGAGGCACGGTGGGGCGGCAACTGAGCGCGTCCTGAAGCTGTTGATCGGACGCCGATAACGACCAATCCATGTTGGTCAGAATCACCGCGCGGGCGATCGGTGTGTCACAACCTTGTCGCAGAGTGACTCGCAACAGTTGATCCATGGCGGCTTCAAACTGAAATAAGCTCCTCTTCATCGCCGCCGAACGATCTTCCCCACCATGGATGTCATCCCAGCCAACCCTGCGCGAAAATGACGACGCCCGTAGGTAAAGCAGCGGAACGTGGCACGGATCCGCCTCAAGCCCGAGCCGAAGTTGCCGCTTGGCCGCTGCGGCGAGCGTACCAAAACTGGGCCGCGGATCGTCTTCCCCAGGAGTTGTCTCCGCCGTTTCCGCCTCCCGGAACAGCAATTCCGCATGCAAAGCTGCAATGTCAGGGGGAGAAATCAGATCGTGACTGATGGAAGGAGCCGACTTCACCACTTTCAGCAGGTCCTCGCTATCATCATCCGCCGATCGCACTTCATCCCCCAATCGTCGACAGAGTTTCGCGAGATAGACCAGGACTTCGTCTTCGGAACTCTCCAGCACTGCGAGATCATCCTTGAGCAGCGAATGAACGGGGTACCGCAGGATACGGTCGTTCCAACCACCCAGATAAAGTCCCCAGAGCTGCGAACGAGCCAGCAGCCGGTCGACGCGGGCAGCCAACAAATCGGGTTGATGCTGCAGCACGAGCGAACACTCGGTGTCGGCCGCCAGGCATTCACCCGCTCGTCGCAGCAAGCGGGCGCGAGCCAATCGGACGTCGTCGTCGGTCGGATTTCTTCGCAGCAGTGAGGTCGCCTCTTCGAGATCGTCTTTCAAGGCGTCACGCGGGGTTTTCTGCTCCGGAATTCGCAAAGTGCCCCGTCGGACTTGATCGACTTCCTGCAGTAATGCCCACTTCGCACCTTCGTACTCGTTGTCATCAAGGCCCTGCCCCGCATTGGAATCCCGATGGCTCACCAGCCACCATCCCCCCAGCATTGACGATAACAGCATCACGCAGGCCGCCACCCATGCCAGACGACGTCGGGAATGAGTTCTCAAAATCCAGTTCGAGCGACCTTCGGTGGGAGCCGGAACGAATGCCGAGAGATACTCATTCGCCCGCAATCCGCCATCGGCTGCGGTGAACGTTTCTGAAAGCAGGACATCGCGTAAGGCGGAACCCATTTCCGCCGCGGTTTGGTAGCGGTCTGCGGGGTCCTTGGAAATTGCCTTCCGCACAATCGCTGCGATGCATTCGGGGATAGCCGGGTTGATCAATTTCAATTCGGCAGGATCGTCGTCCGTCACCTGACGCAGAATCTGAACCACAGAGGTCCCGTCAAACGGGGGGCGTCCGCTCAGCATTTCATACATGACGACGCCCAGCGCGAACAGATCAACGCGCTGGTCGAGTTCCGAGTTACCACCCAGGATCTGTTCGGGTGCCATGTACCGCGGCGTTCCGATCAGTTCACCGCTGCCGCTCAGTGTGGGGTCATGCAACAAGGACTTTGCCAGACCAAAGTCCGTCAGACGCGGGCGACCCTGGCTGTCAATCAGGATATTGGACGGCTTGAGATCGCGATGAATGATCGACTGGTTATGGGCTGCCGACAGTGCTTCAGTGATGTGATAGAGCAACCGCAAGGTCACGGAAAGACTCAGGTATTCACTGCCGATCAGCTCGGAAAGAGGACGTCCATCCACATACTCCATCACGATGTACGGGCTGTCGTGATCGAGCCCCACGTCATAGACCCGGACGACGTACGGATGAACTAGCCTGGCTGCCGAACGTGACTCACGCTGGAATCGGGGCCATTGCCCGGCTCCGCCACGCATGACTTTCACGGCGACATGGCGGTCGAGTTCCGGTTGAACACAAAGAAAGACTTCCCCCATCGCCCCGCTACCCAATCGCCGGACGACGGGAAATTTGCCAATCTGCTGCGGCTGATCTGCCTGTGTCATCACGAAACAAAGGCCTCGCCCTGCCCCTCGCCCCGGCCCTGCGGGGAGAGGTTGGGTGAGGGGGATTTCTTTGCCTTTCAGTCTTTGAACATGACGGTTCACTCAACGATTGAACTTCGCCTTACAATGATTGAAAAGGAGACGTCGGAAGCCATCGATCAGTTGACGTCCTCTTCCAATACGACACGTAACATCATTCAGCAATTCGCCAACGAGTTCCTGAGCTGGGGCACGCAGCCCGGCCACCGAATCTCCTGGATGCACTCTCGCTGCAATCTAGTTACTTCGCTTCAGGTCTCGATTGCGATCTTCAATTCTCCGTGGCAATGCAGAAGAGGTGCTTTTCGCCCCGAATGAACAGCTCGTTGTCGACCGGAGCGGGGGTTGCATCGACCGTTTCGTCCACGGAATTGTTCGCCACAATCTCCAGTTTATCCGCGTCCTTGATCACAACCGTGGTGCCGTTGCGTCCGGTCAGGAAAACAAATCCTCCCGCAGCGACGGGTGACGCGTAAATGCTGTCCAATCCGGGAATGCGACTTGCCATGTAGTGAGGTTTGCCAGTCATCGCGTCGACGCACGAGAGTTGTCCCGATTTCCCCTTATGGAAGTAGATCCGCCCCGAAGAGAGGAGCGGAGAGGCGATATCGGGCGTGTCCCGATCGATCACCCAGGCGACTTGATCGGTCCCCTTGATGTCACCTTTACCGTTCAGCCGAAACGCTCCCAAGAACGAACCGCGATGCCCACTGCCGATGAAGACCAGTCCCTGGTCGGCGACAGGCGAAGCCACCGGCCGTTCCGTCTGGCCCCCGCACTTCCAGAGTTCCTTACCGGAGTCCAGATCGTAACTGCGAGCAGACTTCTGTCCGTTCATGATGACTTGCTTGCGACCCTGATTCTCCACAACCAGAGGTGTCGCCCAGCAGGTGGTCTCGTCACGATCCGTCTTCCAAATCGTGTTGCCGGTCAGTTTATCTAAGGCGAAGATCGCGGATTTGCCTTCGTGATCCCAGGGAATCAGGATCTTATTGTCCGCCAGAGTCGGCGAACTTCCCTCGCCGAAACTGTTGCGAATGTCCATCTTGCCAAAATCGTCACGTTTCCAGACCAGATCCCCATTCATCGTGTAACAGTACAGCCCGCGTGAGCCGAAGTGAGCATAGACATGGTCGCCATCCGTGCAGGGTGACGCTGAAGAGAATCCGTTGGTGGAATGGGTCGACTGATGCGGTTTGGCAACCGTCGCCGACTTTTCCCAGACCAGTTCACCCGTCGCTCGATCAAAACAGAGCAGTTTGAAATCGAGTGCCCCGCCACCTTTCCCCTTCGCGGGGGCCGCCGTCGTAATGAAAACACGGTTTTCCCAGATCACCGGTGACGATGATCCGAGCCCTGGAATCTCTTTCTTCCACTTCACATTTTTTGTGCTGCTCCACTCGACCGGCGGACTCGCTTGAAGAGCGGATCCGTTGCCGGTGTGACCACGCCAGTGACCCCAGTTCTCGGCGTAAATCACCGGACTGCAGCAGAAGAACGTCGCTACGGCGTAAACAAAGGCTTTTCGCATGTGAATTCCTGAAAGAACAATCCCGTTTGAAGCTTCGTTGTTTTCAGCCCTGGCGGTGCCGCCGCATTCTACATTGGGGACGCTCAGGTTTGGAGTCCGTAAGCTCGCCGCGAGAAAATGCGGTTGCCGACACACGGATGTCGACATCAGTGGCAATCTGCGCGCAATACGCTGCGATTCTTTAGCAACATGCGCACCTTATCGCTTATTTCCCTATTTTTCAGGGCTTTTGATTAGTTGCATAACTCGCGCACCGTGCGCACCTAATCGAGGCCGCAACTCGCCCCCGAAAACCTGCATCCCCCAGATCTCGCCAAACCCGCTGTCCATTCCCAATTCACCCCAAACGAGTCACCCACCAGCTCCGCCGCATTGCATAAAGAGAGCCCTTTGGCGCGCCAGCCGACACCGCTTTCGCACAATATCCAAAAACACAAATACACGTCAATATCTTTTGACGCATTTTTACAAAATAACACAAACTCGGAACACAGGAAATCCACCAGTGACCACCGGGATGGCACGAATCGGAAATTCTCGCCATTAGGGAACAATTCCGGTCGTGTTCTGAAAGTCGCAGATTCCGCTGCATCTGACTGCGTCGTCAGGCCATTCGCCAGTTTTCAAGTTGCAGGGACGGGATCCAGCGAAAATGAGCCATGTTTCCCGTTTTCAACGAAAGACCATGATGTAAAGCTGTTGCAGCGATGATCATATCGGCGTCATTGCCCACATCTCCGGCGCGACGTCCGAACGCCCAAATCTCCGCCGCTTTCACCAGTACCGCATCTTCGACAGGCAAGATCACATTATGTTGACAAAAGGACTCAAACTGGATCACTTGCCTCGAGCCCCCTTTGTCCAGAAGCCCTCTCATGACCTCGTAACGAGTCATCGCCGATATCGAGAACCGGCTAAATTGGGCCAGATAGTTAACGGCCTTCTGCGTTACGACGGCATTCCGCTGTTTGAGGATTTCGGAAAGAATATCGGTATCGATGAGCGTTTGTAACATCGCGACTTAGTCTATCGATCGAGAAAGATTGGCCCGCGTCAAAATCACGCTCTCGACATCGTCGATTTCCTGCTCGCTCAAGCCGTGGTAGACGTTGCACCAATCCGGCAATTCCGCCAACGATTTTTCAGGAACTCCGTCAGCGCCCGCAACTTCAGAATGTCTAACAGTGGTCACCAGTTGCTGGTCGGCCTCAAGTGGGTGACCGACAATCGACTCCGCAGCGGAACGATCTTTACTCTTCATGTCCTTGACGTTGAGAATGATCGTCTCCAGGACTTCACGGCTCCAAACTCGACAACTCGAACCTCAAGCTGATAACAATCGCCTGCGCCAGGACTTAAGTATACCGTAAAATTTCACAACTCGGCAACAAGCCGGCTTCCAGACTTCCCCACGCATCACACAGATAAGAGCAAGGATGATCTACGTGACGGACGAGTTTTGCCTGGAACGATGCCCAAAAACGGCTTGCTATCTCGGGAAATCTTATCTGTGAAAATCGGTGTGAATCTGTGGCTCAGCCTCCTTCACGTGTTATCGCCATGCCTTCAGGAGAACTTGCGAAATACAGGACCACGGATTCACACGGATTTTCACAGATAAAACCAATGCAACAAAAGTGTTGTTTGTTTGTCTGATTTATGTATTTATCTCATTATCGGTCTGATCCGTGGTCAAACCTCTGCTCCGGATTTGCTTCAGTTATTTTGCAACGGGACCTGACGGTACGCTACACTTCCCGATCCGGTTCCCACGCCAGAGCGTGAATCGAACGCGGTTCATCGCTTTGCTGTTACCGAGGCCGTTGAACCCGATTGTCGTTGTCTGTGGAAACAATAGGAGTTTTGATGAAACGAGAACCTTGTGCTCGAGGTTGGACGTTGGCTGTTGCCCTGTGCATGACCTTCATCGTTTCGACCGTGCGTGCTGATGAAGCGCCCAGCGATAAACCTGCGGATGAGTTCTCGCTCAACCTGCATCTGGTTCATCCGGGGGCCGACAGTTCTCCCGGAGACCCCAACGCCGCCTTCTGTCTCGACGGCACCTATCACCTGCATTACATCCTGCGTCATCCATTCAAGGATCGAGAATCCGTCAGCTTCATTCATCTGACCAGCCCCGACATGCTGCACTGGACGTGGGAGACCACCAAACTGCAGCCGGCGTTCACCGGTCATGGCATGTTCAGCGGAACCGGGTTTCTCACCAAAGAAGGCCGGCCCGCCGCGATCTACCATGGACACCTGTCCCGACGAAACCAGATCGCGATTGCCAAAGACCGCAAACTCTCGGAATGGGAAAAGCCCTACGCAGTCCAGGTCACGAATCCCGATGGAACAGAAGCCAAGATCGAGCACTGGGATCCCGATTGTTTCCTGATCGGCGACACCTACTACGCCATCTCCGGCGGGACCAATCCCCCGTTGATGAAGTCGACCGACCTGAAGAGCTGGAAACTTGTCGGAAACTTCCTTGCCCATGAACTGCCCGATGTCGCGATCGGCGAGGACATTTCCTGCCCGAATTTCTTCCCTATTGGGGACAAATGGATGCTGCTGTGCATCAGCCACACGCTCGGTTGTCGGTATTACATTGGCGACTGGGACGCCAAATCGGAACAATTCGTGCCGCAACGACACGGGCGACTGAATTTTCGACGCGACGATCAGCCGGTCTACGGGTTGTTCCAGCGGACCGACTTCTTCGCCCCGGAAAGTCTACTCACCCCGGACGGCCGTCGCGTCATGTGGGCCTGGCTTACCTCCATCGGCAAGGATAATAAATATCTCAACAAGACCATTCAGTCGTTGCCCCGTGAATTGAGTCTCGCGGCTGACGGATCACTTCGCATCCAACCCTTGCGCGAGCTGTCGTCACTGCGAACCGACCATCAGGAACTCCGCGACATCGAGCTCTCCAACGCCATCACGGGCCCGTTCGACCGAGTCCCCCCCATTGCCGCCCCGCAACTTCAGACGCTCGTCGAGCACCCCGGCGAAACATTCGAACTCCGCATCGTCATCCCCCGCGCCGAAGCAGAGCGAAAGCTATTCGGTTTCGTTCTGTTCTCAGACGGAAAAGGAGGCGGCCTGCCCATCATCCTCCGCCCCGAAACAGGCACAATCCGAGTCGGCACCACCGACGTCCCCTTCAAACCCTCTGACCTCGATCCCAAGGAAGACATCGAACTAAGAATCTTCGTCGACCGCTACCTCGTCGAAGTCTTCCTGAACAACCGGCAGAGCCTCGTCGCCGTCCATCAGGATCCAAACCCAAAGCCTCAACTCGCCGGCTTCACAACCGGTGCCACGACACGACTCAAGAGCGTCGATGTCTGGAAGCTAAAGCCGACAAACCAAGGATACCTGAAGGCCAAAGAAGCCAAAGTCTGGGAACCGCGCAGGTCAGAACCGAACTAATGTGGACCTAGTCACTTTAAGAACATCACAATAGGACAAAGCTGTATCCGTCGCAATCTGTTTACCACAATTGATGAGTTATTTGAAAACGCCTTTCTGTTGAATGTGCTGAGTACACAGATTTGCATCCTCAACCAATGATGTGAATACAGATTCTAACTTGTTCGAAGATTTGATCACCGTCTAGTGACGTATTCGGACGAGGGTATTTTACTTATGATCGCAAATCCAGACGAACCTCGGCCGAAGTCTTCCGAAATCCGTGTGAACGCCATTTTTGCGTGCGGGTTGATCCTCGCCTTATTAATTCTTTTCATTTGCTACCAAGTTCCGCTTATTCTCGCGGCCCGGTTCAATCCGTGGTGTGGGATACTCGCGGCCGCCGGATTATTATGGGTATGGAATCGATATGGTCCGCCTTCCTGTCGTGGATTGCTTTCAGGTTTTATCTCAGTGAATGGTCACATCGTCATCATCAGCTCGCTTCTGCAGTGTATCCTATTAGCCGTAAAATACTCGTTTTTGTAAACTCCTCTCCAGTCATCGTAGCTGATATATGGCTTGTTGGCTCACCGAACCGATGATACACGAAAGGAACGAGAACGAGTCCAGTATTGAACATTAACAGGTTGGCCACCTTGAGCAATGGTGCCATCACCGCTCCGCATGATAAGGCTTCGGACTCAATTGGCTTTAACCCCTTTTCCGGTCCCGGCCCCGTTCCTTTGTCCGACTTTTCGACGGCTTCGTGAGCTTTCTCCGCCTTGAATTTTGGATCCGCTATGCAACGAACCGGGCTCACTCGGATCGCTTTGGTGATCGCAGTTTTCTGTTTGTATTTGTCATTGACGGCGGGACTGTTTTACTGGCATTTCACAGAGGAACTGGCTGCGGGGAATGTTCCGAAGGAAATGCGATTCTATGAAGGAAGCGTTAAGAACGGTGATTTCTGGTATCGCGTGCGTCGAGCATCGGGCAATCCACTTTTCCCGAAAATGGTGACCAGGCTGGTGCGACTGAATCTGGAAACCGGTAAGGAAAGTGAAACAGAATTTGAGTTTGACGAAGACTATGTGCTTCCTGTTTGGGTGGGCGACACGTTGTACGTCTTTACTCAGAACAGGATCTATCAAGCTGAAGGAAGTTCTGTCACCCCACTGAAGCCTGCGCCGTTTACCGCTTCCCTGTCTGCGCCGTTTCTTTACGACGGTCAAGTCACCGTTATTTATAACGCATTGGGCCTCAACAACAGCAGCCACGAAGATGTTCGGCTTGCCAATTGGATTGACGGGAGATGGGTCGAAGGCCCCAGAATCTTGCTGCCGGGTGAACGGTTCTGGGTTGATGATCCGCAAACGGGCAATAAAGTCCTGTTTCCGCGGACATCCGAATTCACAGAGAGTCGGGTATACAACCCGACCAGTTACTATTTCACGTACAGATTCATGGCAGTTCAACACGAACAGCAGGTACATTTGTTGTGTGCTCGCCTTGGCCTATCCTGTTCTGCTTACCGGAAGGGCTTTGAGTTTGCGGACGAACTTCCCGAGTTGCCTTCGGCTCTGGCTCCTGAAAATGCACCGCGCGAAGTCTCGGGTTGGGAACCGATTCTGGCCGACCGAGCCGATGATCACTGGGTTCAAATGGCGTGCGATAAAGACGGCCTGTTATTTGTTTCGACGAACGATTCACAACGGATCGTGCGTCGTCATTTCGATGGTCGCAGCGAAGTGCTCACGGGGGATACATCACACAAGCCGCACCAAATCTTCCCGTGGATTGCGGTCGACGACTCAGGAAATTCGACATACCTCATTCACGGCGACCCATCGTGGGGGTCGGCGACGATTCGACGAATCGAAGGAAATGTGCTTCTCCCGCCCCATCTCATCGTGCCGGGTTTTGAGAGTGAATACCTCGCCCGCTGGCAGCGGGTTGGCTGGCGATTACTGAGCGTTTGGCTGATCCCGATGTTGGTCCTGTTCGCCTTTCAGAACGGGTTTGCAAGCGGGCGGATGATAGCTCCTATCACACTCAAAGGTTCACCAGTTCTGCTCGGATCGCTCGCGCGCCGGACATCCGCACTTCTAATTGACCTGATCATTTTTGTGCTTCTGTCCTGTCTCCTCTGGCGATTCTATCTTTGGGTTTCGGGCGTCGTCTGGCTCGACCCCGGCAATCGGAATCTCGCGGATACGCTCGTTAGCATTGAATGGTCAATTCGCAGTGGGAATCTTCGCCAGCTCTGGAATAGCCTTCACAACTCCTCGATGAACGTGTTAACACTTCCGTTCGACATTGATAGACCTTTTTTCGGAATCTTTCTGGCCTCGATACTACCCGTTTACATTGGCAGGATTTACCTGGAAGCCAAAACAGGAGTCACTCCAGGAAAGCGCTTGATGGGCATTCGCACGGTACGAACGACGTTGCGTGATTGTGGGGTGGCTCGATTACTGATGCGCGACCTGGCCTTCTACATCGATATCCCGTTCCTGTTGTCACCGATCCCCGCTGTGATCAGCATGATCCTATCAGAACACAACCAGCGAATTGGTGACCGTCTTGCCGACACGATTGTTATTGACATGAAAACAATTCGCGGAAAAATCTCTCATTGATTGATCCCAGACCTGCTCTAAATGACCGGCATCGATTCTGGAACAGTTCGCGGTTAGCAGCTTAGACGCTGGCAACGCTTTTCGGAATTACGTTTACGAATATATGTTCGAACGTTTCGCATGAGGTCTGTCATTGTCTTGCATTTATGATTACGTGTCACGTTGGCGTGAACATCCTGCCAAGTACGCGCGATTCGGTGGTGATCGGGGCAGTATGGTGGCAGAAAGTGAAGAACGATTCGACTGCCCTCGGGTGTATTCAGATAGGACTCAATCAACGGCGTCGTATGAATCGCGAAATTGTCCAGAATGACATGGATCTTCCGGGCATTCGGGTATCGCGTCACCAGTTCCCACAACAGGAACACGAACAACATCGCGTTTTTGTGATCACCCGCAACATAGATCAGTTCTCCCGTCCGTGCATCCTGAGCACCTGCGAGATAGCGTTTTTGGTTCTTTCCAGGTGTGGGCACTTCCTTTTGTTGGCCACGAAGCATCCGGTCCTGGCCGATTTTTGGATTCAAATGAATATCGATCTCGTCCTCATAAACCGCAATTTCATCCAGCGGAAGCTTCGCGATCATGTCTTGAATCTCCTGCAAACGCTGCTCTTTCTCCGCTTCCGGCCAAGGACATGTCACCGTCGGTTTGGGACGTCCCCGGCGAGCACCGATCTGCTTGAGTGCCTGACTCATCGTCGAAAGAGCGATCGAAACTCCGGTCAGTCGGGTCATCGTCTTGATCAGCAGTTCCCGAGTCCAAGTCGGACGGTTCCATCCATGCTCCTGAGGGTCCCCGGCAACAACTTCGACTAACCGCTCAAGATATTCTTCGGAGACTTTCCGCTCGCCGTTCTCGCTGCGTCGATCAAACAGGCCTGATTCACCTTCCGTTTCATATCGCTGCTTTGTCCGATACACGGTGTTCCGACTGATCTTTAACGTCCGAGAAATCCAAGTCACAGTCTGGTCTTCCAATAAATGGATGACGATCAAATACCGCGTACGCAATTCCGCATTTCGTATCCACTTGAGCCGTTCGAGGAGTCGCTGCTTGGCGCAGGACGCCTGTTGAGAGAAAATGCCTTCCATGGGGAACTCCTTCCTTGGTTTGGAGTTGTGTCATACCTCCAAGGTAGGTTTTCCCCATGCTTTTTCAAGCACTTATCTTCTCCACACCGCGCGCTCAACTATTCACGCCGTCGATTTAGGAGGATTGTTTATGAGACTTTTTCTTCATCTTGTAATTGCTTTGGCTTGCTTGGTCCGAGTCAATTGTATCTTCGCCGAATTGTCGAACGGCGAGGACCACATTGTCATCGACGGAGTGAGATTTCAATTCGATGAAGAAATCGAAGTTGACGGTGTTGTTAAGCCTGATCGGACCAGATGGTACAGCGGCGAACCAGAGATTGAACCCTTGCGTATAGGGGGAAAGCCGACACAGGAACATCTGACATTCTTGCTGGATCTAAACAACGGTCAACAGGAGGCGAAGGTCGATCACAAGGGAACACTCAAGCCAGGAGAGCACTATCAAATCCGCGGCAAGTTACTGAATGCGCGATTTAACGGCTTAGATAATGTGTGCTGGTTGCAAGTGAGTGAGTTCCGCACAATCCCGGAAACTCATCTGAAAGTGGCTAATTTCATAGACCGATCTGCCACGTTTGAAGGAATCGCTGCGACGAGTGGTAGATTGAAGTATGGAGACGAAATGGTTGAGATCGAAGGGATCGGCGCCTGGCCACAAGATATCGAAGGAAAGCACGTCTTGGTGTCGGGCACGGTTCGCGGCAATTCGGATGCACTCAAGCTCGAAGGATCAACCTGGAAACTCTATCGCTTGGATGAAATGGTCAATCGTCCCGTCATGTTGGAGGGACGAATCGGTAGCCTCAACGATCACTGGTGGTTCGATTATCGCGGCGAGAGATTGTATCTCACGTCGAAATTAGGACCTGTACTCAGGTTCGATTCCAGCAATCACTATCGAGCCGTCAAAGTCAGCGGTCAGCTTGTGCGACAGGATCGGCCTTCTCTTGACCAAATCACTCTGAAGGAGGCTCGCGACTTGGTTCCAACGTACGTCGTTCGCGATGCCAAGGTCGAATCAATCGAACGGCGGTCAACTTGGGACGAAAAGTTTGGAACCGTCTATCGGTCGAGTATTAAGACGAATGTGGGCGTCCCGGAACTTCTGGCCGAAGCAAGCTTACGTCGCAATTTGTTTGGCAATGAGACGGAGGCGATGTTGTTTGTTGAACGCAATTCTCAAGTCATACATAAGATTCTACAAGAAGCCACCACTGAACATTTCCACGAACTAGCTCGTCGAATGACGGACAAGACCACCAACGCAGTCTTGCGATTAATCTACGCTGCGATACTTGCTGGCCAGAATGATGAACGAGGCCGCACCTTTCTGTTGAATGCGACAAAGGTAAGCGATGGAGTTCTCGATCTGAACGCGATTTATTGCCTAGGAGTTTTTCCCAGGTTCAGCGGAGATAAGGAACACAAGGTCGATATCCACTGGGCGAGACAGCGGATGATTCAACTCATTGGGATGCGAGAAAGTATGACCCTTTCGGGTCGGTTGAGTCGTTTGACTGACAACGGAAGGGAACCCGTTTCTGTGGCTGTCGCCATTTACTCACATATTCCCGCACTGCTGAGGCAAATCGGAAGTGATGATTGTCGAGATGCGCTAATGGACTTCCTGTACTCAACGGGAGAGGGGCGTCAAATCGTTGCAGTCGAACTGTGCAATTGGAATCCTCCGCTGTCAGCTGCTGAACTCTTGAAGATTGACGAGTTGCTGAAGGATGGCAGAGTCCACAGGATGATTCTTCGCCAATGCCTTTTGCAGAAGTCGCCGGACGTCGTCCAACACTTTTCAGAGGATCTGAAGGACGGATTTATCTACATGGATTTTCGGGATCATCTGTCGCCAGAAATTGTGAACCAATTGAAACTGAATCTTGGAAAGATGAACGATGAGGCATATGTCCACGCACGAGTTCTGATCGCGCTTGGCCAACATGATCCCGTTGCAGAACTACTCAAACTCCTTGACGATCCAAAATGGGCTGATAAGAACATCGTATTCTTCGAATTGTCGCGTTTAGGTGATCCGCGCGCTGTCAATCGGGTCTCCCAATTCTTACGCAACTCACCAAAGTCGGCGGTTGTTGACGATGGAGGTCTCAGTGCGACCAATACGGTAATGCATGCCATCCGAGCGATCGCACATGCGGGTACACCTGAGGCGATTCAACAACTGGTTGAATTATTGCCTGTCGATCTCGCGAGATTCGGTGGCTACATCAAACGCGAAGAATGGCCACTCATAATTGCGGCTCACTTGATCGAACTCACGGGTGAGTCATTCGGTACGGATGTTGATAAATGGCGCGACTGGCAGTCGAAGCATCCGGAGCACCTGGTGCCGCCTGCGATTGCAAATCCAAGCTTTGGATTTCGTACCAATTCCAATTCAGCTATCGACTTGGAAACTGAATAGCGAGCACACAGATTCTCGAAAAGGGGTGATGTGAAGAAAGATGGATTCTAGAAGTGTCGATCTCCATTCCTCCTCACTTACCCATTTGCGACGCCACGAAGCGAGAATGGAAACCAGGCACCTCCAGTGACTAACCTCAATTGGTTTGCTCCAACCGTGCGAACCGGTTGGGGACGAAGAGAAATGTTTACCGTGCTTGATCGTAACCCGACACCTCAGTAATGCCTCACGTCTGAGATGCGACACGCTGGCATCCACATCCCAGTGGCACTGTGGTCCTACCGCCCCAGAGGGCTCGGCCCGTTGACTGACGGTTTAATGGCCAGCGGTTCACCGCCCTCCACGCCCCCCTGTTTCGAGAGCTCCCCTGTCGGCTTGCCCGACAGGGAGTCAAGTTTTATTCGGCACTGCTCGGTCGGACGCTCGATTCGCATAGCTTGACTTGGTGGTTCGGAGCGGCGAAGGTTGGGTCATTCCGTCACTTTGTGACGTAGCGATGCACTTTCAAGGAAGGTTCTCGAATGAGTAAGAAACGAATCAACTGCAGCTCTGGCTTCATAGCGCTGCTGCTCCTGACGTTCACGGTCTTCATCGGCTGCGAAGCCAAGGGGCCAGTCCAGCGAGCGGGTGAGAATGTCGACAAGGGGATCGAGAAAGCCAAGGACGCGATCAATCCTCCCGGCCCCGCGGAGAAGGCGGGGCGGAAAATTGACGAGGTTGTTAACCCCTGAGGTGCGACCGCGAATGCACAGACCCGTTTAGCATGAGGGACGGGGATGCCGACGTCTTGTAGAACAGCCTGGGGCTAAACCCCGGGCTGTTCTCTTTTATACTCGACTTTCCAGTTCCGCAGGAACCTTGCCCTTCGGATCTTGCCGCAATTGGTGCAGGCGTATCGAGGGACTCAATCTGCTGTCGAGTTGTTTGCTCCAGCGCCTCGAACATCGTGGTAGGGACTGGGTTCAGATCCACTTCAGCCGCACACGACAGAATGGAAGTTTCTGACCTTCCGTTATTTGAATCGAGAGCGGTTGGGAGTGGGGTTGGGCGTACCACTTTCAAAATTGGCCATCATGCTGAGTTCACTTACAGGATTTAGTTTGCAGTCAATTTTGAAAATTGTACGCCCGACCCCCAATCCTCCGAAAATTCTTGTGGAAAGTCTTTAGGAGGGGTCTAGGATCTCACCGCCAAGATACGGATTCCCGATTCTCCAGCAGATGAGGAGATCACGTAAGTCGACTTTTTGCAGCGTCACTTACGAAGTGCTCAGCGGAATCAATTTGGTCATCGTTCATGCGTGAGTGACTGGGAGAGGCCCCGCTTTCACTGGTGAGCCGCGATTTCGGAGTTCTTAACTTTCGTGAAATCGTCGTTCTTTGCCGTGAAAATGCGCCTGTCACCAAACCGTGATCTGTTGCCGCAGGCTGCGTTGTTTCGTTTTACGTTCGCTACTGAATCTGGGGGCAAACATGGTAAGTGGATTGAGTCGATGTCTGTTGACACTGGCGGCCGTCGGTGTACTGATGAGTTCGGTGCAGGCCAGCATCGTCGAAATCACTAATCGCGCCGATCTGGGCGGTAATGATTTCGTCGACTGGAGTCAGTTGGGACCGGTGGATTTCAGCAATCCGATCGCTGTTCCTCATAATGTAACATCCAATAGCGGTGCAGTGGCGACGCTTTCCAAACCTGATGGCGTGATCTACGCCGATGTGCAGACTCCTGGTGGCCCCTGGGGAGGAAATTTTGCTCCCAGTGACTATCTGCTCTACAACGGTCCCCAATTCGGAATCAACAGCAGTCCGCTTACAATCACGTTTGCCAAGCCGGTTTTCGGAGCCGGGGCGCAAATTGGAGTCAACGTCGCAACGTCTTCAGACTACCTGTTCGATGCCACGATCAAGGCCTACAGTTCGACCAATACTCTCCTTTTCACTCACGATTTCAAAAATCTCGTGATGAACAATAAAGCAAACAATTCAGCAAACTTTATCGGTGTTCTCAGTACATCTGCCGAGATTGCATCGATCGAAATCAGCGTCCCCGCTTCGACTTCGTACGGGACCAATGATTTCGCGATCAATCAGCTCGATATCAATGCCGTCCCCGAACCATCCACCTTCGCACTGGCTGGGCTAGGTGGACTGGGTTTGGTTGTGCGAGCGATTCGACGACGACGCGTTGCAGCAGTCTGAGAAGAGAAGTTGTCATTCCAGACGGGAAAGCCGCTCACGACGAGCGGCTTTTTCTGTAAACATCAATGACAACGAGTTCACGTCTGATGGGATGGAACTTTAAGGACGTGCAGAATCTCGCCTGCGAGTGCGTGGTATTCGTTCACCAGGTTCTCACCGAACCAATAGGTCAATACGTATCCGGCACCGCACGCGACAGCCGATCCAACAAGCGGCACGAACTTCGCCAATGTTACGGCCGTACCTCTCTTGGCAATCGATTTCAAAACGACTTCGATGGCCGCCGAGGTTCCATACTTGCCGATCAACTGGACCACCTTATTAGTGACGACCGCTCCTTCCGGACCCCGCAGAATCGATTGCCAGTATTCCTTCTGCTCGGGTGTGATATTGTAAATCGCGGCAACTTCGGTGGCGAGTTTTCGTAGCATTGCAAGATCGATGGCGATGTCTAATCCGATGATCGGATTGAGTCCGTTCAGTGCTGACAGACTGGCGTACCATGCAGCAATCCGCATGGCGTTGTTTCTTTTCTTTTCCAGTGCTTCCTGACTCCACGCAGCGAAGTCGTTCTCCAGCCGCATTCGTTTCATACCACCGAATGAATTGACAATGTCATTGAGTAGTTCAGGGAGATCGTACAAGGCTGGTTTGCGTGCGGAAACCATGTAGATGCGACCCGGCTCGATGGGTGCCAGATTCGTCCTGATGTCTCGTTCAATCTCCTCCTTGAGTTGTTCGGGTGTCACGGGAGTGCCGTCGTAAGCAGCGTTCTCCAATGCCATGTCAAATTTATTGCGAATCATGAAGCAGGGTTTGTTCAAACCGACAAGTTGCGAGTAAATGGTCTCGTCATCACGAAAGAAGCGAGTTTCCGTGACGAAAATGAAAAGGTCGTAGTCTTCCAACTTGAGTTGCGACACGTATTCGCTGGTCGGAAATGTTTTCGTCCCGCTGCCGGGCAGGTCGACGAAAGTCAGTCCGCGATGCGTGAACTCCTGAGCAACTTTGGTCGTTTCCTTGCTCGAACCGACTGGAGCCAGCTTCTGGTCAGTGATTGCATTGATCAACGAGGATTTGCCGACTCCACTGCGACCGACAATACCGCATTTGATTTTGGTGGAGTCGTACTCCTTTTGCTCCTTCGCCATGGAGTCCAGGAACTCACGGAGCAGTGTTTCCGCATCGGCAGAAGGTAACGAGCCAGCCATTGATTCCAGACCTCAACCAGTGATCGGATAAGAGTTCGAAGTTGTAAAACGACGGCGGGATTCAACTGCCATTTTTTACAGACCCCGGGTTAGCACGAGTATCTCATCGCAATTGCTGTGCCGCATTTTTCAGTTGCAGGATTCCATCCCGCTGACAGGACCAATCAAGGCCAACTCGAAACACGAGGCAGGAGAGGCTCGCTGAACCCCTAAGGTGGACCCGCCGTGACTGAAGAGAAGTTTGACATGCGCGGTGTAGCTTTCAATTTGTCCGCCAAGGTGGAACTTGCCGACGTGCTCGCAGAGAACTGCACCCGATCAGTTTGAACGGCCTTCTTTTCTGGAAAGCCATGGCTGCTTTTTCGTGTTGCGAGATCAGTGATGCTTGTCGTACTTTTTTTTCGCAGTACGATCGTCCTTGAAAGATTCCATGGAACGATTTACGCGTCAGAGATGGGGTACCGTCATGCCTTGTACGTCACCTTCGAACGGCTCCAAAATCCTCGATATCGTCGCTCACCCGTGGAAACAGGTCGGTTGCTTCACTGACGCGTGACAGTTCGCGGTTTTCGGCGACCTTCGCTCTCAATCTGGTCGGGATCACAGCTGATGCGTTCAATTGAAGATAGTGCGGGGGAGACCATGTGTCAGCCGTGCCCGCGGGCCGTGATGCTTGCGACCGCGATCTGGATTGGTTGTGCTGTGGCGGGATTGATGGGGCTGACGAATTATAGTTCAGCACCCGGCACTGCGCCAGTACAACCACGCTCACCATCGACGATCGCTGAATTTCCACGCCGGTCTTCGCAGCCTGCGCTGATGATGTTCGTTCATCCGCATTGTCCATGCTCAAGGGCGAGCATTAACGAGTTAGCGCGTGTCGCGGCAAAGTCTCGTGACCGAATCGATTTGACAGTTCTGTTCGTTGTTCCGCCAGATTGTCCGCCGGACTGGCATCATACTTCGCTGTGGGTGAGCGCGAATTCCATACCAGGACTGCTTGTCGTTGCCGACCATGAGGGGAAGTTGGCCTCGCAGTTCGGCGTCATGACATCAGGACACTGTCTGGTCTACGACGCCCAGGACAAACTGGCATTCAGTGGTGGAATCACTGCCGGACGCGGGCATGAAGGAGATAGTCCAGGACAAGCCATCATTGCTGAAATTGTCTCACGAAAAACGGATGACAGATACCGTGAGTGTTCGACCTTTGGATGTCCGCTTTACAGCCGTGGCATTCAGAATTACTAGCGGTTTGGAGACCAGGGCCTGCAACGAAAACGCCTATGACCCCGACTATGCGACCTGCCGGCACCTTGGGCCGGGATCTTTTGCTCAATAGCAACGTGTTGCCATCGAATCATGACAGACCGCGGCAGTTGTCCTACCCCCTCGCCCCGGCCTTGCGGGGAGAGGGTTGGGGTGAGGGGTCTTCTCTCCGCAACGAGATTAGTCATGCAAATTCTGACAGCGTGCTCTCTGGCAGAACGGAGTTGCGCTGCGATCTTCGCACTTCCGCTAACGCATTTGAAGAGCCCATAACCCTCTCCCCGCAAGGCCGGGGCGAGGGGACAGGAAACTCAACACGTCCTACAAACTCGAAATCCGCCCGTCACGCAGTGATCTGTCTCGCATCAAGAATGAGGAGACACTGCGTCTCCGAGGACTCCGATGCAGTGGCACACACCCCGAAGATTTGATCGTCACAAAAAACTTGAGTCGACCTTGAGCTGAGATTGATACACTCCTGTCGTAATTTCTGAACGACATTCGTCTGCTGTTGTCGCGACCTTGGATAAATGGATGACTGAATCGGTCGAGCTACTCAAGCAACCAGGATCAACGGTTATTGCTCGTCGCGCTGATCTGGCTTTTCATTCTGGGCCAAACAAACCTGGAGCGCTCGCCTCAGGCGCTGTTCTTCAATAATCAGATCCTGATGAGCGCTGGAAAGTTCATCAGATGAATGGTCGTGACAGATTTTCTCTAATCGCATGGCGGAGGTGTGCATCGAATCGGCGCAGAGATTCGAGACACTCCCTTTGATCGTATGAATGGCTTTGCGGGCAGACGGCCAGTCTCCCTGGTCGATGGCTGACTTTAGATCGGTCATGAGATCTGGTGTGGTGTCGATAAACAATCTGCAAATCTCGTGAACGAATTCCTGGTCACCATCGAATTTCTCAAGCGCGGCGGGATAGTTGAAAATCTGCAGTCCCGAAGAGGTTTCCAACTCAGATGCGGCTTCGATGTCCGGGGCAGGCTCGGATGGAAATCCGATGGATTGACTCAATCTCGCAATTGCTGCGGCAATTGAAGCGAGGTTGATTGGTTTACTTACATACTCGTCCATCCCCGCGGCAAGGCAGCGTTCGCGGTCCCCGGAAATCGCATGCGCCGTCATGGCAATGACAGGTAAATGGCATCCGGTAGACTCTTCCTGCTTGCGGAGGGCTGCAGTCGCTTTGAAGCCATCCATCACGGGCATTTGAATGTCCATGAGAACAAGGTCGTACTGCTTCGCCAGCAACGCATCCAGGGCTTTTTGTCCGTTATCAACCACATCCACGGAGTGTCCAAGTTTGTCCAGGATGTGTGTCGCTACACGCTGATTGACTTCATTATCTTCCGCCAGAAGAATGCGCAATCTTCGTACTGAAACGGGATTATTCGCGGACGGAACTGCCACTGCCCCCGATTTCGCGGCATCGCCCAAACCGAGGATGGAAATGATCGTGCCTTTAAGTTCTGATTGTTTCAGTGGCTTCAAGAGTGTTGCCGAGATGCCTAGTTTCTTGCATCGGGCGTATGATCCCTGTCGATCTGCCGAAGTCAGCATCATGATGGTGGAACGATCGAATTTGTGGTGTTTTTTCAGTTCCTCAACGAACATGAAGCCATCCATTCCGGGCATATGACAATCCGTCAGCACGAGATCAAACGGTTGATCATCACGCACGGCATTGTGCATCTTCTTGAGCGCCGCGGCCCCCCCATCGGCGAGAACTGGGATCATGTTCCAACTTTCCAGCACTTCTTCCAGGATCTGCCGGTTCGTTGAATTGTCATCGACCACGAGCACTCGCACTCCGTCCAGTTTGGCGGAAAGCTCATCGACATGCACGTTTTCGGCTGGCGGGACACAGACTGGCAACTCGATGGTAAAGTAAAACGTACTGCCTTCTTGTGGTGCGCTGGTGACGTTGAGATCGCCACCCATCAGGCGAACAAGCTGTCTGGAAATGGATAGCCCCAATCCAGTCCCTCCGTACGAACGCGTGGTAGACGCATCCGCCTGCGAAAAGGCCTCGAAAATGACAGACTGCTTATCAGGCTGAATGCCGATCCCGTCATCTCGCACCGAGAAACGCAGCACCGCTCTCGATTCAGTTTGACTGACCAGGTCTACCGTCACACTGACCTCACCCCTTTCGGTGAACTTAATGGCATTTCCCGTGAGATTGACCAGGATTTGTCGAAGTCGTCCAGGGTCGCCCACCAGCCAGTCGGGAATTTCTTTTGCGGTGCGCCACAGCAGTTCAAGATTCTTTTCATGCGCGCGCAGGGCAAGCACCTTCATGGTTTCGCCCAGCGATTCTCGAAGCGAGAATGCCTGAGGAATCAGTTCCAGCTTTCCTGCTTCAATTTTGGAAAAATCCAGGATTTCATTGATGATCAGCAGCAAGGAATCCGCGGATGACTTAACCGTCTCCAGGTACTCACGCTGTTCATGCTGCATGGGCAAGTTGAGAGCTATGTCGGTCATGCCGATGATTCCATTCATCGGCGTCCGAATCTCGTGACTCATGTTTGCGAGGAAATCGCTTTTCGCCTGGTTTGCCAATTCGGCAGCGACCAGTGCGCGTTCCAAAGCGACATCGGCAAATTTGCGTTCTATACCAAGGCTAATTGCATCGGCGACCGCCGCAAAAGAGGCGAGCGCTGCTTCCGACAGTGGATGCCTGGCAAATAACCCCATGACGCCGACCAGACGATCTTCCACGATGAGCGGACGACCGGCAAATGAAACCATTCCTTCACGGATGGCCCATTCCTGATCACTGATTTGCGGGTCGCCAATTACATTATTGGTCAAATGGGGCTTTCGCTGCTGTGCGATCCGACCAATTTTGTATTGACCAACCTGGATGCGGCTGTGCGAGCCATTCAAATGCGTGTAAAGACCGGCACTCGCCTGTAACTCGAGAACGTCTCCGGTTTCCGAAATCGTCCAGATGCGAACGAACGCCGCATCCAGAAAACGGACAATCGCTTCTGCGCAGCAGTTTAAAGTCTGAGAAAGTGAGCCACGGGCCGTGAGCGAGATACCGACTGATGCCGTCAATTCAGACAACCTGGTCCGTTCTGCCAGAGCATCGGCGGCTCGTTTGCGGTCGCTGATGTCTCGGAAGAAACCAGTATAAATGCGGCGGTCATCCAGATCGACTTCGCTGATTGCCGCTTCAATGTTCAGACGGGATCCACCCTTGCGAATCGCCTCGACCTCACGCGCAATCCCAATTCCGAGTGAATCTCTCGTCGATTGAAATTGCCCGAAAGAATCATTGAGTTTGCTCGCAGTGCATTGGGGGATTAACAGATTGATACTCTTGCCGACGAGTTCAGCCTGAGGATAGCTGAAGAGTCGTTCCGCTGCGGGATTGACCGATTCGATATTCCCCTCGTGGTCGATCGTGATGAGAGCATCAACGGCCCCGTCCAGTATGGCCCGCAACCGTCGCTCGCTGCCTCGAAGCGACAACTCATTTCGCGTGATTTCCGCCGTTCGCAGGCGAACTTCGCGTTCGACGACTTCGTTTGTGGCTTCGAGCTGACCCTGGCGCTCGGCGATGACGTTCATCTCGCGATTACTCTGCAAGCAGGCGAAGATCAGGAAAATGTCCTCGAAAATCACCCACCCTGTGTGCTCCAGCCACCGCCACGGGCTTTGCACCTCGACACCGTAGATTGACAGGGGCCAGACGTATCCTCGCACCAGATGGTCGACTGCAGTGACGACAGATGCGGTGATGAGAACCCGCCAATCTCGGTAGAACATGAGAAACGCGAGTGATCCAAACAAGAGAAAATGGGTTTCAATCCTTCCCCCTGTGAGATGAATCAACAACCCTGCCATCAGCATCTGCGCGATGGCGATGATATGACGAGTGTGGCTTGTTCCCGGACGGAACCTTGCCAGCCAAATCGGAAAACTGACAATCACTGCTCCCAACACCACGGCTGCCAGGACGTGCGGGTGAACATGCTTGTCGCGGCCTGCCCAGGCAAACGGCGAAATCCAGATCGCCGCCCCAATTCCGGCGAAAAACTCCAGTATTAGCAAGAACGCGAGCAACCGATCGGTATTCTGATAGAGCTTCGTGCGCTGCTCCAGGGCAAACTGTCGAGCTCGACCGCTCGAAAAAGTATCGGGGAATCCAGATAGCGGCAGCGTCTCGATCAATCGGCTCATTTTTATCCGGTATTCATATTGCCGCGTTAGAAACGGCTGCTGAGAATTTAGAATTCATTACATCCGTTTGACCATTGTGACTTCATGTCCTTGCAACGTTTGGATCACCTCGTCCATAACGCTTCGAATCAAGAGCGACCCTCGACTCCCAATACAATCCACATTAATTTCGTCTTTCAGGATCCCCGTCTGCAACGATTGGGCACCAATGCCTTCGTCCATGACGAGAAATCGGACTTCGGACTCAGAAAAGCGTGCCGACAATCGAACCCGTCGCGACCTGTAACGCTGATCCTGAAGACGCTCCTCCTCCAGACCGTAAGAATTGGCCGCTTCACTGACGAGCAACTTCGGATCCAATTTCAGGTTGCGCTGATCGATTGCAGAGGTCAGCAATTCGTAAATCGCCACACCAATCCGAGTCACGGGTAATTTACTGGAAAGCTGCATGGTTACCAGCAGGTCTTGCAAGTAAGCGACCAGCGGAAGGATTGAAGTGGTCTCATTCTCCAAAGAGAAATGCAATTCGCCGCCAATCAGAGATTTCAGCACGCGACCCTGATTTAACTTCCACTTGGACAACGACAGAACGATTTGGACGGTAGCATCAAGATTCTTATCGATCGAGCGTTTGGGAACATAGCTCGCGGCGCCGATTTTCAGAGCTTGGACGGCCATCTGTTGGTTACCGAAGCCGGTCAACAGGATCACGGGTACATCTGATCCTTGCTCAATGATTTTTTCGACTAATTCCAGCCCATTCGTCACCGGCATCTGCAGGTCGGTGATAACCAAGTCGGGGCTTTCCGAAACAATCAAATCGAGTGCCTTTGCTCCGTTATCGGTGCTCGACAGAGCAACTTCTGCGATTCCTTTTTTCAGAAAGAACTCGACCATTCGGCGATCAATCGGAGAGTCGTCAACAATGAGAATTCGCGTCGTCATTCAGTCACCTCCCTGCACTTCGAGCCATCGCCTGGTTCCGTTGTTCGCAATAGCTGAATGATGGGAATCGCTCCACTTTCCGTTGAGATAACGTCAAAACGTATAAGACCTTTTCTACGATCGAAATAAGTAACGCACACGCCTTTCAGCAGATGTTTTTGTTAACGCTCGAATATCAGGAGGGAAGCATCCAGTTGCCAATTGTGCGGTCAGGATACTTCAAGGGGAACTACTCAGGATTGTATCGCGACAGAGGTGTCATTGCGTACAGTCAGCAAATCAGATTTCGGAAATGTGAGAAACCGTCTCGCCAACGAAGTGATTTGGACACGATTCGTTTCTCCCAGGAGGCGCTCTACGAACCTTTTGCGACTGATGAAACTAACCAATTCTATTCCCGTTTCCTTCGCCTCACGTTACAAAGCCGTTGACGCTCCAATCTCATCACGGAGGGCTGAGACGATGCGATATCGAATTGCAACCTGTATCGTTCTGTTTTGCGGGAGCTCGGGCTGTGACCAGGCCGGTGTGACTTCGAGACGACCGGTCGCGACGACTGCTGCAGATGTCGAACCTGCAGAACCCGGTGTCACCCGCGGGGGTGCCACGAATGGGGACACCGAAGTTGTTCGTGCAGATTCCGATTTGAACCAGGTGCCCGAAGCAGCGAAGTCAGGTGTCATCGCACTTAAAGATGATTGTGAAATCGTCGAGAGACGGCCCCATGTCTTCGACCGCACTGACAAAACCCCGCATTCGATGGTCGGAACGCTTAACGGCGACTTCGTACGAGTCATCACTGGTCGAAGGTTCGGCAAATACAACAAAGCCCACATGGTCGCACTTTCTCTTCGCTCAAAACTCGAAAACATGCCGATCATGGCTGGCACGGATGAGATCGCCAAGTTGCTTGTCGATTTCGCAGGACGTGAAGTCGAAGTCAAAGGAGAACTGGCCAGCTGTAAAATCCAGGGACATGGACAGTCGCATGGTCAACAAGGTTACGGCGGTCCGGTACCCGATTGCTGGATTCATTTTTTTACCGTCGCAGAATGCAAACTGACAGAAACCGTCCCGTGATGTTGTAAACTGAGCGGTATCATCCTAATTCATGTCTTGTAATTGCCTAATCGATTGAGACCTCTCATGCTCTCTCACTCCGACGAATCTGCGAGTCGTTTCCCGCGGCGTAGCTTTCTGCTGTCAGCCGGAGTGACTGCGGCGGCTCAACTAACGACGACCTCCACGGCCGCGGTATTGGCCGCTGAGCCCAAGGCCGAGAAAGTGATCTTTGTTGACTGTCAAAGTCATCTCTTCTTTCCTGAAGTGCTGGACGCGATGCGGAAACGGACGGTTGAACCGCTCGTTTACTCTCAAGAGGGGACCGACATCCTGAAGATGGGGGACTGGCTGCGGAAGATCCCTCCGTTCTACACCAATGTCCCAGCGAAACTGGCGGCGATGGATGCGAATGGAATTGATATCACGATGCTCAGCACCAACGACCCCGGTCCTGAATGGTTCGGTGATGATGGTCCCGCGATGGCCCGGCTGATTCATGACTCACTCGCTGGTGTCATCGCGCAACATCCCGGTCGATTTCGCGGGCTGTGCACTTTGCCTTTGCAGGATGCTCAAGCTTCCAGCGACGAACTGGACCGCTGCCTGAAGCTGGGCTTCAAAGGAATTCTGCTGTACACCAACCTTGCCGGCGCGTGGTGTGACGAGCCTCAGTTTCACTGGTTGTACGCTCGGGCCGAAGAGCTTGGTGTGCCGATTCTGTTGCATCCCGCCAAGCCGATGACCACAGATCAGGTGAAAGGGTACGAACTGACAAGCACCCTGGGCAATATGTTTGAGAACACGATTGCCCTGGCACGAATCATTGCCAGTGGACTGCTCGACAGGCACCCGAAGCTCAAGTTGGTCTGCCCGCATCTGGGTGGAACGCTCCCTTACATTTGCGGCCGGATGGATCATCAGTTGACGGTACTGAAACGTGGGCCGCAGAACCTGCAGCGGAAGCCCAGCGAATATCTCCGCGAGATCTACATGGACATCGTCTCACCACTCCCGGAAGCCATTCGGTTCGCTCTCGACTTCAGCGATGAAAGTAAACTTCTGTTTTCCAGCGATCATCCCTGGGTCGAACCGAAAGAGATTCTGAATGCACTTCGCAGTCTGAACCTCCCCCCGCAAATCGAAGCCAAGATCCTGGGTGGGAACGCCTGTGCGTTGTTTAATCTTTAGTGCGGGTCGCACGGTCGTATCGCGATTAATCAAGGGTTCTCCCCTGTGAATCTCGATTCGCAGAACGCCAAACTTGGCTGAGATGCGATCTCATTTGCGATGCAGCGGTTGATGGTCTTGTTTCGCTGGTGCAAAGGCCCTCGATCCACCGGGGCGAGCCCGGATGGGGTTGTGTTTTGTTGCCTCCAACGCGACGTTGGCATCACCTGGAACGAAGCCCCACTGGGCTTGCCCCAGTGGACTTCGGGCATTTGCACCAGCCGCGTTCGTGCCGTATTCGTGGGGAAAACTCTCCGAAACGTCGCGTTCAAGCTTCGCCGAGATAGACCGCTGCGCGTTGCAGTTCCTTCACCAGTTGCGAGGCGTCCTTGAAACGGTCCTCTGGTCGTTTGGCGAGTAACTTCAGCACGATTCCCTCGTAAAGCTGAGGGACTGACAGATGAGTTTCCGTCGGCCGTCGAGGCGTTTCCGTGCGGATCTTGTGGAGAGTCTGGACGATGTCGCTCCCTTCGCAGGGGGGACGCCCCGTCAACAGAGCGTAGATTGTGGCGCCGAGGTTGTAGAGATCAGATCGGACGTCGATCGTGCCACCCGATACTTGTTCGGGGGAACAGTACGGCAGACTTCCCACGATTTCACCTGCGGTGGTCACCGCTGCAGCGGCCTGATCTTCCAGTGATTTTGCCAGGACGAGATCACCCAGTTTGACGATTCCCGAGGGTCGACAGAACAGGATACTTTGCGGCGAGATATTTCGATGCACGATCTGGTGCTCGCCGAGATAAGCGAGTGCGCGAGCGAGATGAAGTGACGTCTTGAGCGAGTGTCGCCAGTCGAGCATTCCCGCAATTCCGATCCGGTGAATGACTTCCAGAGCCGTCTCACCGGCCACGAATTCACTGGCAACCCAACAAAGGCCCTGCTCAATTCCTGTGTCGTAGACCTGCTGCAGATGCTCATGCGTCAGCGGGACGATCAGGGCCGCTGCCCGCGTCAGCCGAGTTATCGACGCGTGACTGGTAAACTGCGATGAGAAAACTTTGATCGCGACATCTGCTTGCGAGACCGTATCAATGGCTTTGAGGAGAGCGTACTCATTCGATCGAGCGATGATCGACTTGGCCTCAAAGCGTCCAAATCGCCGCCCGATGAGTTGCGCGGCATCGAATTCAACGTGTGATTCGTGTGGCAAGGTCCCGATGACTGTCTCTTCGAGCACATTGTCTTCGACTTTGACCATCGATTCTCCCAGTAAAAGAATGTCACCCGGCCGCAGGGTACACTCGGTGGTTTTCTGTCCGTTGACGAAGGTTCCAAATCGACTTCCCAGATCCCGCATGGAGACTTTGTGAGCCGTTTCGAATCTCAGTTCGACATGAACGCGGGAGACGGATGAGTCGCCCAGCTGCACGTCGCACTCGGGACTTCGTCCCAGTCGAACTCGAGCCGATTCGACCAGTGGGACGATTCTTGAAGGCTGGCCAGGAACGGTGACAATCAGGTGCATGCAGTACCAATCCAGCACGGGCGAATGGAATCGTGTACGGATAATCGCAGGAGCAGACTGATTTTCACGGGAGAATCAATTCGAAGGAACACCTTTTGGGTCAGTGTTGTTTGTTGTCACCGCGAAGATGAAACCGTCGGGTTCCGTGAACAATGGTAGAGATTACTCGGGCGGGGGTTTGATTTCATACATCGTGCATTCATCGATTTCCGCACCAGTTCCGTCAGCACCGCGCACCGCCAAAGAGACGATTGCGGGATCTATGGGGTACTTTTTCACATCGATCGTATCCAAAAGGATGCTATTGACGAAGACTTCGATTAGCCCGGCTCGTGATACGATCACGAGTTCGTTCCATTCACCAGGTGGATTGATAATTCTCCGCTGCGGGCTCTGCTTTCTTGGTGCTTTTTGTGTCTCCTTGGCGAACCAGCTCGGTTGAGTCTGCACTTGTTGTTCGGCGGTCAACATGATCATCAGACCATTCTTGTCCCCTTGTTGTGTCAAACCCATTCCGACCGCTCCTTTGCGATTGTTGATCATGCGAACTCGAAAGCGGACGGCGCGGTTGATTCCCAGATCCTGGATCCCCACATTATAGGCCCATTTTCCTCCGATCGAACGAACACCCATAACGCCGTTGAAGACATACCAGGGATCTTCCGTCGGATTCGGTTCAGGCTGATCGAAATTCAAAGATTGCAGTTGCCGCCGGGAAGTCGGCGGATACTTTTCGTCGAACGTGACCGTCTGCGGATTGTCCGTCGGACTGGATGAGGATTGTATGTCCGGCAGCACGACGCGAAAGCCAATTCCATAAAAGCGGTCAGAGGGAGCCCAGTTGACGCGCAACGCCGATCTGGCTTTCCAGGGGGGATCGAGAAAACAACCGCCGCGAAACACTCCCGTTTCGTGACACCATTCCCAGACATTTCCGGACATGTCGTACAATCCCCAGGCATTTGGCGGGTACGAAGTCACGGTTGTCGTTCGATTGAGAAAAGGTCCCTTGATCTCTGTGCCGTACGGTTCCTGTCCATTCACATTAGACTGGGTTCCGTTCGATTCTGAGCCAAAATGGAAGGCGGTGCTCGACCCTGCCCGGCAGGCGTATTCCCATTCTGGCTCTTTCGCTAAGCGATATCCGGAATTCGCGGCGGATACGTCATTTGTGATCACGGTCGCGCCGACAATCGAGCCTTCCAGCTTGGGTTGTTTCGTATTGGAGAAACGGACAATCTCGCGGATTTCGTAAACCGGGGTTCGTTTCTCTCGTTTGCTGAGTTCATTACAGAATTCCACCGCATCGAACCAGGTCAGATCCTCGACAGGAAGCCGTCGACTCACGCCATCCTGAACATTGCGGTGATAGCTGGGATTACGTTTTAGAACTGTTTCAAACTCTTTCTGAGTGATTTCCGTTGTGCTGAGGTAGAACGGACGATCGACCTTTACTGCACGTTGCGTTTCGTTTTCGTGATGGTTTGGCTCGTCCGCCGGGCTTCCCATCGTGAATTCACCGGGAGGAATGAGTCGAAATCGCATTCCGATCGAGTTGATGAAATCGATTTTGGCACCGCTGACGCGAGCAGATTCCGCCTGCTTCAATTGCGATTGCTCTGGAGTAATCCTGTTGATCGGAGCGGTCTTCGCCGTAGCGGTTGCGGGCGCGGCAGTGGTGGGCTGTTTCTGGACTGGTGAATCGTTTGCGACTTCACGAATGCGAATGTTTCGGAACTGGACTCGCGTCGGGTAGAGCTGCAAGCCCACGTGTCCCGAACGCCGCCCTTCGGTGTATGTGTGACGAACGATTTCGACGCCATTGATGCTTTCCGTGATCAAATGGTCAACAACCCGAACATGAAGGCGATGCCACTGATTTGCGGGCGTATTGGGCGTCGGATGGGGGACCACCCGTTGAAAAATGGCGCCGGTTTTCCGGTCAGCGGGCAGTTTCGCAAACTGAGGAGAGGAATCGTCAAGGAGTTGTATTTCGCAGAATTCACCTCCGTTCACCTGCCCGTCGGGCCACGCGCGGAGATAGATGCCGCTGTTACTTCCCGTCGACAGCAGGTACTCCAGCTCCAGTTCAAAATCGTTGTACTTGCGGTCAGTCATTAACCATCCCCGATTTTGACCAGATGTCTCTCCGGTCAAGATTCCATCACTCACTTTCCAGCCATTAAACCCCTGAACAGTCCAGCCAGTCAGGTCCCGGCCATTGAACAAGACTTGCCATTTCCCATTGAGTGAGTCCGCGGGCCTCGACTCTGGGTGCGGTTTTGTTGTTGGCGGTGCTGGCGGATTGAAGGCGGCTGCAACGGCAACGGAATGACTCGACGTCCCTTCTTTAGCGGGATTCGATCGATTGGAACTTTCTGACGCAGCGATCATCGGAATCCCGGGCTCAGGAGGGCCACTATTGGCCAGGTAGCTGCGAACCAGCACGGAGACGCCGCCGAACAATCCCGCGATGAACAACAGATACAAAACGACCTGCTGGCGACTGAAGGCTGGTTCGGGGGCATCGACGATATACCGTTGTCCCTTGCGGAACTTGATGAACTTGGCGACCCCCTGGTCTTTCAAGTCGGACGCCAGCTTCTTGACACTCTTGCTTTGAGGCTTGAGTTTCAATAAGCGCTTGATCAGCAACGGCAGAGAATCCGCGTCGTCATTCTGAATGGCTTCCGCGATGTCCTGTTCGAGGTGTTCGCATTCCTCCTTGCATTCAGTTGCCTTTCTCAGCATCTCGCGCAGCTGAGTGCTTCGATACGCCAGCGGAACTGACGACAAGAGCTTTACCGCTTCTGCGTAATCGTGGACCTTTAACAAAGTTTCTGCCGTCGCACACATCGGTTCGGATGCGTCTTTAAGCGCTTTCTCCTTCTCCCGCACATCGATCAGTTGTTGCCGCCCCCACTTGACCAGAGCCTCGAACCGGACATCTCGCAGATTCACGATATTGCCGAGGAGTTCGATGGCCGCGGCATACTGATGCTTCTCCAAGAGTGCGTAGACTCGCTGCTTTTGCGTTTCTAAAGGATCAGTCGAGTCGGCGGGGGTTTTCCTGGGGGGGCTGATCGGGACTTCCTGGTCTCTCCTGGCGAGAGCGACAGGGACTGCGTCGCTCGATTTCGACCCATTTTTCGCCAACCAGTCGTTCAATCGTTCGACGACTTCCGTCATGGACTTCGGACGTTTATCGGGTTGCTTGGCGAGCATCTGCAGGCAGAGTGACTCCAGATCGGAATCGATCTCTTCGCGAGCCAGTGACGGGCGGGCGGGCAATTGGTTCGCAATCTGGCCCAGCATGACGATCAGCGGTCCATTGAACGGCAGCGACCCCGTCATCAGTTCATAGAACAAGACACCCAATCCGTAGATATCCGTTTGAGGGCCGATCTTCGCATGTTCCGCCCGGACCTGTTCGGGAGACATATATCCGGGCGAACCGACGATCATCCCGGACTGGGTCGCACGGACGTCGCTGGCCGCGTCGAACCGCCGTGCCAAACCGAAATCCATCAGTTTCAAATCTCCTGACGCTGCGATCATCACGTTCGCCGGTTTCAGATCACGATGGACGATGCCCCGGTCATGAGCATGAGCCAGCGCTAGCGCCAACTTTCGCACGATCAGGACAACTTTTCGCAACGGTTGCCGCTCGACGAGGAAGTCAGAAAGAGGCCTTCCTTCGACATATTCCATCTCAAGGTAATGTGTGGCGCCGACCTGGCCCACCTGATGCATCGCACAGATATTGGGGTGGCTCAGATCCCCCACGGCCCGGGCCTCACGCTGAAATCGTTCCCATAACATCGGATCAAGAGCCAGATCCGCCTTCGGAATTTTGATCGCCACTTCTTTGTTCAAGTCAGGGTCGAACCCGAGATACACCGTCCCCATCGCACCGTGGCCCAGCAGCTTCAGGATGCGAAACCGACCGAAGTCCACCGGCAGTTCGGCAAAGAGATGATTGAACGCTGAACCGGCGTGGGCGATTCCCGATGGGGCCATTGTCTCCTGAGTTTCCGCTCCGGGGCCTGTCTGTTCTGTTGGATTGGGTTGAGGTTTGTCATTCATCCAATCAATCCTTCCGCTGAAGCTCACTGGCTTGCTGAGAAACAGTGTTCAGAAACAGATTTGGGGGGACACGGTTCAGTGACGATCGGCGCTCGGTGAGTGGGCTAAGGCTGCTCGTGCGGGGAGAGGAATGATCATGAGACGCTCCGGACTATGGGGTTGCGGATTTCTCGTTTCGGCGGTGCACAGCAGGTGAACTTGGCTTCAGACGTACCTCGAAAGACGACGGTCGCTCAAGCTCAACTCCCGGTTTGGCCAATCGATCGACACTTGTTGGTGGAGACAGTTCAATTTCCGAGCGATCATCCTACAAAAAATGGAAGCCTGAGACACTCAACAAATTGAACCACGAAACGCCGGAAAGAATCGTTCTCTTGGAATTGCAGCTCACGCAGAATTGCTGGTGCAAAGGCCCGAATACCACCGGGACAAGCCGGGCGGGGCTTAGCGGAACTTGGTTTGGTTAAAGAGTCGTCTTCCAGATCGAAGAGCGGATGACACAACCCCGCCGGGCTTGTCCCGGTGGTTATCGGGCTTTTGCACCAGCAGTCCGCAGATTGGGATTCTCATGTCGTAACTAACGGGACATAGTCAGCTTCGACTTCCTCCTACCAGCCGTTATCGCGGAAGGTAATCGTTATCTATTCCGTTTGGCGAAGAACACATAGTGCTCGCAGCGATCGAACTATGCTGGTCACTACGAGCATGGCTATTTTGAGAGTATTTTGAGAGTCTCGCCTGGTGCAATGTTGACGGGGCTAACGAAGCATTAATACGGGTGAGCAATGAAGTCGAACGACGTCGGACCCCAAAACCGTACCCTCACCCGTGGAACTGGATGGGTCTCGACACCGGGCCACGAACGGTTACGGCTCAATGACCATAACCGTGATTTTACGAGTGGAATTATTCATGACTTGAGTGGTAACGCGACTGCTTCTCCGGTCCTGGCAGAGATTAAGCAGGCTTCGCAAATTTCCACCGCAGCTCGACCTTCAGCGCCACCGACTTTTGGTGGTCGTTGTTCACGGATGCTGTCGATGAACTCCTGGATGACGCCGATGTGCGGGAAAAGCCGTATCGGGGACTTGGGTTCTTTCAGGTAGTCAAATCGTTCGGGCGTATAGATCCGCTCCCACTTGTCTCCCTTGCCAACGTCGAGATATTCAAAGTTTTCCAGATCGAACATGGCGTCGCGGCCGAAACATTGGAACCGGACTTCGCTGCTGGGGAGACTGGGGCTGGGAAGTTCGCCGGTAATCCACATGTGGGCCATGATGTTGTCTTCAAACACGATCTGGGCCATGACGGACAATGGGGGGCCGGGAATGTCGCTGTAGCTGGTGGCTTGGGCAAAAACCTTGATCGCGTTTCGCCCGGTGAGCCAACGGAGGAAGTCGGTATTGTGTGACGCCATGCCCATGAACAGTCCGCCCCCCTTGGGGTCTGACATCCAGGCACGTTCTTCAAACAGTTGTTTTGAGAGGTGCAACGGAAATGCGGAGACCGTGCGGAGCATCTGGACCGGACCAATCGTACCATCGTCGATCAGGTCTTTGGCCTTGTTGGTAATCTTGCGATAGCGTTCGGTCTTCACCACGCTGAGATTCACTTTGGCAGCGGCACACGCGGCGATCATCTGATCACACTCGGCGACCGTCGGTGCCATCGGTTTTTCGACCAGAATGTGCTTACCCGCCGCCGCTGCCTTGAGAGTCAACTCCACCCGTGCGACATCGGGAGTCGCCAGGACGACTGCCTGAATGTCGTCACGTGCCAGCAGCTTATCGAAGCTCGATTCCGCAGCCACGCCGTAATCCTCGGCCAGTTTCGCAGCTCGGCGACCACCCGTGATGGCGACAAGGTGACAGCCCTTCGCGTGATTGGCCACGACCTCGCTGTAGGTCAAGCCCATGAATCCGCTGCCAATCATTCCGACGCCGATAGTCTGCATGGAGTCTCCTGTTGTCGTGTTTGAATCACTTCGAAAGGGCCGCGACAGGTGGGTCGTGGCCGCTGGCAAACGGTCTGGCTCGCCCATACTCGGGTACGTGGTTAGTTCTATGCCATAATTGCTCATGGATTGGAAGCGGTGAGCGTACCCTTCGGGTCGTTCACAACTCTTCGCGTGCTCGACATTCCGAAATTGGTGCCGCTGGTCGATACATGCGTCGGCTGGAAGCCGCCACGACGTCAGTCGTCATTTGAGCAACTTCAACTCCACTCGTTCAATGATTGGATAGCGATCTCCATTGTCCGAGCTGACAACCGCGCGATACTGGATCGTTCGATGATCCGCGGCAACGGGGACCGTGGGATTGTCGAAGGAGCTCCACGCGGCTGCAGTGAGATGGGCCTTATCAGCGGCTGATCGGACGTAAAACTGCACGTTGGTGTTTGGCGGAAGACTGATCTTCCTAGTCAGAGTCACCCCGTCGACCTGATCGTCCCACTCAAAAATTCGTGATTCAAACGCCTGACGATACTTCCTGTCGTAAATGTGTCCGATATCTTCGGCCCACAGCAAGTGCGGTCCGTTTGTCGGCAACTTCTGAATGGTCGGGTTCTCGAATCGAGCCCCATCGTTGTAGAAGACCTTCGAGAGCGTGCGATGGTCTCCGTGCCGCGTATGACAATTAACGGCAAGATCGATTCTTCCGTCACCATTAAAGTCAGCGGCCATCGAGTCATTCACCGAATCAGCGAATAGAGTTGTTCGCTTGCGGGTCCCAAAGCCGGTCTTACTGCCCCAATAAAGATGACAGGCCAGATCTTCACGGGTTAACTCGCCACTGTGCTGGGGCGAGAAGATATCGAGATAGCCATCACGGTCAAAGTCAGCAATCGAACGACCCAGAGGTGAAAAGCCGGGTAGCCATTGCGCATTCGCATGCTGATAACCGGTCGGAGCTCCCCAAAAAATTACGAGACCCATATCTCGGAATCCGGAGACCGGATCGTTGTAGCTGGCGGAAAGCAGGTCGAGCCAGCCATCTCCATTGAAATCGGCCGCGTCGACACCGACAGGCCCCGAGATCTTCAGACGTTGCTCACGCGTGACGTCAAACCCGCCCTCTCCACCCCACAAGATCCGAACGCAGTCAAGTGACCGTGATGTGACCGCAATGTCGAGCCACTGGTCACGATTGAAGTCAGCAATCAGATGTTCCTGAGCGTAACCGTCGAGAGTCAGAACAACGCGACGCTTGGGGGTATATCCGTCTGCCCCACCGTAATAGATGTAGAGTTCCTCTTTTTCCCCGGGGTGATCGGGCCCGAATGGCTCGAGGACCAGGTCGAGGTAACCGTCGCGATTGAGATCCGCTACGCCGCTTGTTCCGAGAAAATGTTCGTGCAGCACCGTTCGCTTTGACGCTTTTTCCAGTCCTTGCGGAGTCCCCCACAGGATGTTGGCTCCGAGAGTTTCATCGGAATGCGCGTGTTCACCGGCATGTCCTGAATTCAAAATAATCAAATCCGTGAAGCCATCGGCGTTAAGATCCGCAGCACTCGATTCATACCCGCTGTGGAATGGCAATTTCCAAAGTCGTTCGGGATCAAAGCCCTTGGGGCCGCCCCAGTACATGTGCAGCGGGACGGCTTCGTCCAGCTCTCCACCAATGCTGTTCGAGAAAACGGCGCGTGCGGGTAGGCCTTTCTCGGCCGGTGCCATCGCCACATGCAGCGTACCCGATGTCTGAAATCCTGTCGGACCTTTCTGGAAGCCCCTGTGACCATCGCCGAACCAGGGAAACGATTCACCGTCGAAGGTGGTCGGCCCCTGATGAATGGCGACCGCGAGATCGAGGTGGCCGTCTCCATCGAGGTCCCCGGCGGCGGTAGCGACAGCAATCGGAATCTCGAGACTCGTGAGTCTGTCGGCTGCGAACCCCGCGGCGTCTCCCCAGAGGACTCGCACGGTGTCGGTCGCGTTCTTGCCGACGCCGGCCTGCTCTCCACCGGCCGCACGAGCTTGATCAAATTGCGTCAGGACAATATCCGCCCGCTGATCGTCGTCGAAATCAGCAATCGTGATGTGAGTGGCAGGGAAGGCCGGAATCCGAAGCGGCTCGGACCACGCCCGCTCCTTCGAAGAGATTAAAATCGTGAGTGCCGCGGCGGACGATCCCACGACCAGATCATCCTGGCCGTCTCCGGAAACATCCCCTGCAGCGAGGCAACTCGAGTCGGTCATCGGCAAAGCAAGTTCAGTAGAAACGGGCGACCAAGGTTTCAATTCGGCGGGCGTACTCCAGAAGAGAGTGACCTTGCCATCGGACCGCAGCACCACCAGATCGCGGCGGCCATTGTGATCAAAGTCGCCCGCAGCCAAGTCCTGGGCATTCGGGATCCCTAGATCGTGATATTCGGTCACACTGAACCCGGTAGGACTGCCCCAATAGAGTCGCACGATACGGCCCGCAGGCTGCTCGGGCCGCCAACGTGACGCTCCAAGGACGGCGATGTCTTCCCAACCGTCACCGTTCAGGTCGATCACATCAACAGTCGCTGCTGCATCCATGGGCAAAGGTGTATTAATTCTGTGCGACGCCCATCCCTCAGGCCCACCCCAGGCGATCGAAATAAAACGCCGATTATGATGAACGCCGATTGGATTCGGGCAGAACACAACATCGCTGTAACCGTCATGGTTTAAGTCGGATATTGCGCTCCTTTGTGATCCCTCCACCGCAATCTGCGCTGTATGCCCTTCTCGACCCGCCCGACGACTGCCGCCTGGCGCTCGCCGCGCTGATGGTGCGCCTCGCCCGGTCGGACGGCCAGTACGACACGGTCGAGCGCCTGCGCATCGAACAGATGCTGATGACCCGCTACGGCCTGCGCCGCGCCGAGGCCGAGGCCCTGCGCGCCGAGGCCGAGCGCGCCGAAACCGCCGCCGCCGACACCGTCCAGTTCACCCGCCTCATCAAGGAGGCCGTGCCCTACGAGGAGCGCGTGGGCGTGATCGAGGCCCTCTGGAAGGTCGCCGGCGCCAAGGAGGTCAACGCCGACGAGCGGGGCTTCCTGCGGCTGGTGGCGAACCTGATCGGCGTCACCGACCAAGACAGCGGCCTCGCCCGCCAGCGCGTCCTCGGGACCGACTGACCCTCGGGGAGACCCCTGCGAAACCCTCGGGGGCGCGCGCGCGGTCGCCCCTCGACCCGTTCACCTTCATGAACACCGGGTTAAGGCCGCAGAATATATTGATTTTTTTCAGTATATTGACCTGATTTTCACGCGTGAAAATCCAGCCTCCCCCCCGCGCTGCGGCTCCGGGGAGAGGCTGTCGCAGAGGTCTCTCGGACCCTCCTGCGCCCCCTGAGCGCCCCCGCCCGCATGAAAAAGGCCCGGAGGCGATCCGCCTCCAGGCCCGATCGGGGCTCCTCGCCCCGCTGACGTCGCTCTCCCGCGGTCAGAAGCCCAGCGAGATGCTCCGGGTCAGGATGATCTGGCCCGCGAACTGGTTCGCCGACCCCATCTTGGTGATGGGAGAATCCCCCGCGTCGCCGACCAGCCGGTCATAGGCGACCTTGCCCTCGACGCCCCAGAGCGGCGCGATCTCGTAGCGCGCGCCGAGCTCCACGCCGACGCTGTAGAAGCCGGCCGAGGTGTTGTGCTCGTTCAGCCCGGAGTCCACCGACTCCGACCCCGAGATGCCGAAGTACTCGTTCATGAACCGGCCCGAGCCCCAGTCCGCCCGCGGCCCGAAGTTCACGGTCAGCCGGTCGTTCGGCCGCAGGATGGCGTCGGCCCCGAGGTCGCCCACCCAGGCATGGCTGCCGATGACGCCGTAGCGCACCTCGGCGAAGGCGCGCCAGTATTCCGCCTCGTAGCCGACGCCGCCGCCGAGCTCGAGCGTCGCGTCCACCTTGTCGAGGCCGCGCAGCTCCCGATGGTCGTCGGGGTCCCGGCTCGGGATGTAGCGCAGCGAGCCGCGGGGGCCGAAGCCCGACAGGAAGCCGACCGCGCCGGTCGAGCCGAACTCCATCCCGTTCGGCAGGCGGATATAGTCGAAGCGCAGCGTCCCGGCCGGCCCGATGGAATAGTCGTCCGACCCGGGATATTCCGGCGACACCCCGAGACCCGCGCCGATGGTGAAGCGCACCGGGGGCGAGACTTCCGTCACCGCGACGTCCACCGGCGCGACCTCGATCCCCTGGGCGGTGTCCTCGATCGCGACGCCGGGCGTGACGTAGGTGCTGGTTTCGGCGGTCTGGTCGAGCACGGTCTGGCCAAGGGCGGCGCCGGCGCTCAGGCCGGCGAGCCCGATGGCGAAGGCCAGGGTCGCGGCGGGGGTGCGGGCGGACATGTCGGACCTCATGCGAGTCGGAGTAACGTTTCGTTGTTTCGACAAAATAGAATTGTGGCGCGCAAGGCAAGGCGCGCGGCCCAAATCCCTCAATATCTAGGGATTTCGGACCATTGCCCGGCGATCCGTTGCCCTCGCGCCACAGTCTCGGGCGCCGCCCGGCTCAGGCGGCGCGCAGCGCCAGGGCCTCCTCGAGCACGCGCCGCACCACGCCGAGGTCCGCGTCCCGCTCCACGAAGGCTTCGCCGATGTCGCGGGCGAGCACGAAGGCGATGCGGCCCCCCTTGGCCTTCTTGTCCTGCTCCATCAGCCGCAGCAGGGCGTCGGCGTCGGGCAGGTCCCCGGGAATGTCGGCGAGCCCGCGCTTCATCCCCATGGCCGCAAGATGCGCCGCCACCCGCCCCGGCGCCTCCTGCGGGCAGAGACCGAGCGCCGCCGAGACCTCGAAGGCGAGCAGGCAGCCGATCGCCACCCCCTCGCCGTGGAGCAGCCTATCAGAATAGCCCGTCGCCGCCTCCAGCGCATGGCAGAAGGTGTGCCCGAGATTGAGGAGCGCCCGCTCCCCCTTCTCGGTCTCGTCGCGCGACACGATCCCCGCCTTCATCTCGCAGGACCGCCGGATGGCGTGGACCCGCGCCGCCGCGTCGCCTTGCGCCATGGCGGGGCCGTTCGCCTCCAGCCAGGCGAAGAACGCCGCGTCCCCCAGCAGCCCGTACTTCGCCACCTCGCCATAGCCGGCGAGGAAGTCGCGCGGCGGCAGGGTCTCCAGCAAATCCGTGTCGGCGATCACCAGCCGCGGCTGGTGAAAGGCGCCGATCAGGTTCTTGCCCTGGGGCGAGTTGATGCCGGTCTTGCCGCCGACCGAGCTGTCCACCTGGGCGAGGAGCGTGGTGGGCGCCTGCACGAAGCCCACGCCCCGGCGCAGGATCGCGCTCGCGAAGCCCGCGAGGTCGCCGATCACCCCGCCGCCGAAGGCGAGCACCAGGTCGTCGCGCTCCACCCGCTCGGCGATCAGCCATTCGGTCGCCTGCTCCAGCCCGCGCCAGCCCTTGGTGCCTTCGCCCGCCGGCAGGGCGAGCGCCGCCGTCTCCACCCCCGCGGCCGCGAAGGCCGCCTGCAGGGGCGCGAGGTGCAGCGCCGCCACCCGCTCCTCCGTCACGATCGCGAGCTTCGGCCGGGCGAGCAGCGGCGCGATGAGCCGCGGCGCCTCGGCCATCAGCCCCGGGCCGATGGCGATGTCATAGGCGCGGGCGCCCAAGGGCACATGGACGGTTTCGGTCACGCGAGGGTCTCCAGGCAGGGGGGGCGGTCGGCATGGGCGCGGTCATGGGCCTCCACCGCCGCGAGGATGGCGCGCGCCATCGCCTCGTGGCTGACCCCGCGCCGGCTCTCGACCGTCACGTCGGCGAGGCCGTAGACCGGATAGCGCTTCTCCATCAGGTCCGCGAGCACCGCCCTCGGATCGGCCGCCTGCAACAGCGGCCGCCCGGGCTTGTCGCGCACCCGCTCCCACAGGGTGTCGAGCGCGGCGTTGAGCCAGACCGAGGTCGCCCCATGGCCGATGGCCTCGCGGGTCTTGGGGTCGATGAAGGCCCCCCCGCCCGTGGCGAGCACCCGCGGCCCCTCCGAGACCAGCCGCGCCAGCACCCGCCGCTCCAGGTCCCGAAAGGCGGGCTCGCCGTAGAGGCGAAAGATCTCAGGGATGGTCATCTGCGCCGCCGCCTCGATCTCATGGTCCGAATCGGCGAAGGGCGCCTGCAGCATCCCCGCGAGGCGCTTGCCGACGCTGGTCTTGCCCGCGCCCATCAGTCCGACCAGCACCAGGCTGCGCTGCAGGCGGGGCCCTGAAGGGGCGGGATGGGTCTGGCGCTCGATCATGGCGATTGTCGGGCGGCGAGGCCCGCGATAAGCTCCGTCAAAAGTCGCGGCCTCCGGGGCTGCGATTGAACAGGACACGATGCGGCGGTCAAGCCGGCACGGACGAGCAGGTGACCATGGGACTGGCGTTGAAGGCTCTGGCGATGGTCGCGGCTTTGGCTGCGATCGGCTTCGTGGGCGTTGCGGCCTTCGGCGACCTGCCGGCGCCGACCCGCGAGATCACCCTGCCGATCGCGCTCCAGTGAAGGCCGCCGCCCTCGCCCTCGCCCTGGCTGCGACGGCGGGACTGGCCTGCGGGGCGGAGACGCCGCTTTCCGCCATCCCCTGGCTCTCCGACAGCCTGAAGTCGATCCCCCCCCAGCCCCGTCCGAAGCCCCACGCGACGCCGGGCGTCGCGCCCGCGGCCGTGGAGGGTCCGGCCGCCGCGCCCGCGGGGCCCGAGATCACCGTCAGCCCCCTCGCCCCGGTGCGCCGCGACGCGGTCGGGCTGCTCGCGCCCGAAACGACCGGCCTGCCCCGGGCGCTCTGGGGCCCCGCCCCGGCCGACCGGGTGCGCGACCTGATCCGCGGCCATGCGGATCTCGGGGTTCCCGCCGCCCGCGGCCTCTTCCGCCGCCTGCTCCTCGCCCAGGCCGACGCCCCCGCCGCCGTCCCCGCCGAGGACGGGTCCGGGGTCCTGCTCGCCCGCATCGACCGCCTGCTCGACCTCGGCGCGCTCGACGAGGCGGAGGCGCTGATCCTCGCCGCCGGCCCCGAGACGCCGGAGCTCTTCCTGCGCTGGTTCGACATCGGCCTGCTCACCCAGCGCGCCCAGCCGCAATGCGCGGCGCTGGCGGAGAACCCCGCCCTGTCGCCCACCCTGCCCGCCCGGGTCTTCTGCCTCGCCCGCGGCGGCGACTGGAACGCGGCCGAGATCACCCTCACGCTCGGCCGAGACGTCGGCGAGATCGACGACGGCCAGGAGGCGCTGCTCGCGCGCTTCCTCGACCCCGTTCCCTACGAGAACGACCCCGAGCCGCCGATCCCCCAGCCCCTCACCGCCCTCGACTTCACCCTGCGCGAGGCGGTCGGCCTCTCCCGGCCGAACGGCGTGCTGCCCCTCGCCTTCCTCCAGGCCGATCTCGACCCCCACGCGCCCATGCGCGCCCGGGTGACGGCGGCGGAGCGGCTGGTGCTCGCGGGCTCGCTCCCCCCGCCCACGCTCTTCGCCGCCTATGTCGCCGGCGCCCCGGCCGCCTCGGGGGGGTTCTGGGACCGGGCGACCGCCGTCCAGGCGCTCGACGCCGCCCTCGACGCCGGCGCGCCGGAGGGGATCGCCGCCGCCCTGGACAAGGCCGACGACGCCCTCGCCGAAGGAGGCTTCCGCGTCGCCTTCGCCTTCGACTACGCCCCGAGCTTCTCCGCCCTTGATCCCGCCGCCCTGTCCGCTCCGACCCGCGCCCGGCTGGCCGAGCTGCTGCTCCTTGCGGGCGACCCCGTCGGCGCCGCCCGGGCCGCGGGTCCCGATCCCGCCCCCCGCCTCGCCGCGCTCCTCGCGCTGGCCCGCGGCGAAGGCGCGCCTGACCCTGCCGCCCTGGCCGACCCGCGCCTCGCCGCGGCCTTCGACGGGCTCTCCGACCGCCCCGCCCAGGACGACGCCGAGGCCCGCGGCCAGGCCCTTCTCGCCGAGGGCCGCGCCGGGGAGGCCGCGCTCGAGGCGCTCACCCTGCTCGGCGCCGGACCCGGCATCGACCCCGCCCCCCTGCGCGCCGGCCTCCACATCCTCGCCGCCGCCGGGCAGAAGCCGGCGGCCCGCGCCATCGCCCTCCAGACCCTGCTCACCCCGTCATGATCGCCGCCACGCCTCCGGTCCTGCTCTGGCCCGCGCGCTTCCTCGAAGCGATCCGCGCCGAGCGGGACGCCGCCGCCAACACGCTTTCCGCCTACCAGCGCGACCTCGACGACTACGCCGATTTCCTCACGGGACGCGGCCTCGACTACGCCTCCGCCGCCCGGGCCGAGATCGAGGACTACATGACCGACCTGTCGCTGCGCGGCATGGCCGAGGCGACCCGCGCCCGCAGGCTCTCGGCCCTGCGCCAGTTCTACCGCTTCGCCTACCTGGAGGGCTGGCGCACCGACGACCCCGGCGCCCTGCTCAAGGGCCCGCGCAAGGCCCGCCACCTGCCCGGCGCGCTTTCCGAGGCCGAGGTCGACCGCCTCCTCGCCGCCGCCGAGGGCTACGGGCGCACCCGCCTCGACCGCCTGCGGGCGGTCTGCCTCATGCAGCTCCTCTACGCCACCGGCCTGCGGGTGAGCGAGCTTGTCGCCCTGCCGGTCGCGGCCGTCCGGGGCGACCCGCAGATGATCCTCGTCCGGGGCAAGGGCGGGCGCGAGCGCCTGGCCCCGCTGTCGGAGCCCGCCCGCATCGCCCTCGCCGCCTGGCTCGCCGAGCGCGACGCCGTCGAGGATCTCGCCCTGCGCGAGAAGGGCCGGCCCCGCTCGGCCTTCCTCTTCCCCGCCGGCGGGCGCAAGGGACACCTCGGCCGGGAGCGCTTCTTCGTCATGGTGAAGGAGCTGGCGGCGCTTGCGGGACTCAAGCCCGAGGCGGTCTCGCCCCACGCCCTGCGCCACGCCTTCGCCACCCACCTGCTGGCCCATGGCGCCGACCTGCGGGTGATCCAGACCCTGCTCGGCCACGCCTCGATCGCCACGACCGAGATCTACACCCACGTCCTCGACGCCCGGCTCAAGGAGCTGGTGCTGCAACGCCATCCCCTGGCGGAACGCCCAGGCCCTGCCGAGACGCCTCACGCGGACCCCGACGGGCCCCCCGATCTCCCGGGCGACGCGACCGACGACGCCGCCTAGAGCGATATCCAACCGGACGGGATCGTCTGGTGGTTAAGATATCGCGACAAAACAATAATGTTGAGCGGACGGCCCGGCTCTGCGGGGACGGAGTCCGCTATAGCGCGGACCGCGTCCCGGCTGCGCCGACGCCGTCCGCGCCGGATCACGGTCTTGTCTGGATTTCTTAACCACCAGACGATCCCGTCCGGCTGGAATTCGCGCTAGTCGATGGTCTCGTCCGGCGTCACGCCCCAGAGGGCGGCGCGCGGGACCCAGCCCTTGACGGCGCCGCTCTCGAGCTCGCACCAGGCGTCGCGGCAATGCTCGACCTTGGCGATCACGCCGGGCTCGGCGAAGGCGCGGATCTGCGCGCCCTCCTCCGCCTTGGCGCGCAGCGGCAAGGGCGCGTCGCCCTGGACCAGCGCGGTGCGCACCCCCGACAGCAGCATGTAGTGGACCCAGCCGCCGGCGCCCTCGGCGTCCTGCACCCGGCGCCAGTTGCCGTACTCCGCTGTGATCAGCAGCGGCAGGCCCCGGCGCACGAAGGTCCAGTCGACGCGCTGGCTGGTCGAGGGCCCGCGCCGGGCGTTGGCTTCCGATCCGCGGAGCGAGACGTAGCGCGGCAGCGGCAGGCTCGTCACCGCCCCCACCGCCCCCGCGCCGGCCTGCGGCGCGGGGCCCCGCCCGGCCGCCGGCTCGCTCCCCGGTTCGGGCGCGACCTCCGCCTCGGTCTCCGGCGCAGGCTCCGGGGCGCGGGCCATGGGCGCGACGAGCTTGGACTCGAGGGGGTCAGCGCCGGGCGCGGAGGCGGCTCCGGCGGACTGGGCCAGCGCCGCGGCGAGCCCGGCGGCGACACAAAGCCGGCGAAGGGGGACGGCCATGGGGATGCCCTGCTCTCATGCCTCGGAACGCCGGGAAGTGTCTGGCAATCCCCGACCCTCCCGTGCAATTATCTTGCGAGCTTATCGAAAAGACCGCCCAAGAGGAACAGGAATCCGCATGCCCTCGCCCAGGTTGAAAGTCGTCGTCACGCGCCGCCTGCCCGAGCCCGTGGAGGCGCGGATGCGCGAACTCTTCGACGTCGAACTCAATGAGACCGACGAACCGATGAGCCAGGAGGCCCTCGCCGAGGCCATGGGTCGGGTCGACGCGCTCGTGCCCACCATCACCGACCGCATCGACGCGCGGCTGCTCGCCCAGGCGGGGCCGAACCTGCGGCTGATCGCCAACTACGGCGCGGGCTTCGACCATATCGACGTGGCGACCGCCATCCAGCGCGGCATCCAGGTGTCGAACACCCCCGGAGTCCTGGCCGAGGACACCGCCGACATGGCGATGGCCCTGATCCTCGCCGCGCCCCGCCGCCTGCCCGAGGGCGCGGCCCTGATGCAGAAGGGCGAATGGACCGGCTGGAGTCCGACCGCCCTCATGGGCCACCGCATCGCCGGGAAAAAGCTCGGCATCCTCGGCTTCGGAGCCATCGGCCGGGCGGTGGCGGCGCGGGCGCGGACCTTCGGGCTCGACGTGCAGTACCACGACCGCCGCCGCCTGCGCCCGGAGCAGGAGGCGGAGCTGGGGGTGACCTGGTGGGAAAGCCTCGACCAGATGCTGACCCGGGTCGACATCCTGACGATCCACGTGCCGCACACGCCCTCGACCTTCCACCTCCTGAACGCCCGGCGGCTGAAGCTGATGAAGCCGACCGCCTATATCGTCAACACCGCCCGCGGCGAGGTGGTGGACGAGAACGCCATGACCCGGATGCTGCGCGCGGGCGAACTCGCCGGCGCGGGCCTCGACGTCTACGAGCACGGGTCCGAGATCAACCCCCGCCTGCGCGAGCTGCCGAACGTGCTGCTCCTGCCGCACATGAGCTCGGCCACCTTCGAGGGCCGGATCGAGATGGGCGAGAAGGTCATCATCAACCTCAAGACCTTCGCCGACGGCCACCGCCCCCCCGACCAGGTCGTGCCGGCGATGCTCTGATCCCGCGCCGGACCTATCAGCGTTAACGGCCCCCGAGGGCCGTTGACCGCTTCCCGGTTCCCATGGTCTTGTCGCGCGGCCGGACCGGCGCGCTTCGTTTCAACACGCCGTCTTCCGTGCAAGCTGCGACCCTTTTAGCGGACCGGCGGCGGGATTTTTCCCGTCTGCCCTGTCACGGGATGCCCGGAATGAAACTGAAGATTTCCGCCGCGCTCATCTGCCTGCTGCTGGCCCATCCGGCCGCGGCGCAAAGCGTCAAGGCCCTGGCGCGCCAGTATGTGGAGCTTCCCGCGGTCCAGGCCGGCTTGGCGGGCATGCAATCGCCCACCCTGATCGCCAACGGCGTGGTGGCGCAGCTTCCCCCGGGCGTGAAGATGAGCCCGGCGAAAAAGGCGGCCATCGGCAAGGCGATCGCGCAACAGCTGGCCAAGGAGCGGCCGGCCATGGAAAAGGCGCTGGTCGAGTCCGCCGCCAAGACCTACACCGCCGAGGAGCTCAAGGCGATGATCGCCTTCGCCAGCACCAAGACCGGCGCCTCCGCCACGAGCAAGGGGACCGTATTCGCCTTGACCGCCAATTCGGCGATGGCGCCCGCGATGCAGCGCATGCAGGCCAGGCTCAAGCCGCAGCTCATGAACATCCTGATGCAATAGACCCGTCGAGAGGCCCTTCCTCTTCGTCTCCGACCGGTCGACGAAGAGGGAGGGCCGATCGAGCTTTGCGGAAAGCAACTTTTGCAAGGGATCAATCCTCACGCCACGCCCGTTGCGAGGCGCTTCAAGGCGTGTTGAGGGAAACCTCTGCGAAGCCCTCGGGCGCGGCCGCTCTCGCCCCGTTCATACCTATTGCGGTCAGCTTAACGCCGCAGAATATATCGAATAATCTCAATGTCTTGATATGAATTTCACGCGTGAAATTCAGCTCCGCTCAAAGGGCTGCGGCTTCGGACAGAGGCTTCTGCAAGGGCCTCTTAGGGATCTGAATGCCCCGCTTCGCCGCTCGGCGGAACGACGACGGCCCGGGACGCACGCACGCGCCCCGGGCCCTCGCTTCTCGACCGGCCCCGGGCGCAAGGCCCCGGGCCGGAAGGTCTCGCCTCAGTGCTTCTTCTTCGGCGGGATCAGGTCGGTGATCGTGCCTTCGAACATCTCGGCGGCGAAGTTCACCGTCTCCGACAGGGTCGGATGCGGGTGGATCGTCTGGCCGAGATCGGTGGCGTCCGCCCCCATCTCGATGGCCAGCGCCACCTCGGCGATCAGGTCGCCGGCGTTCGGGCCGACGATGCCCGCGCCGATCACCCGGTCGTCGGCCTCGTCGAAGATCACCTTGGTGATCCCCTCGTCCCGGCCGAGGCTGAGGGAGCGGCCCGAGGCGGCCCAGGGGAAGACCCCCTTGCCGATCTTGATCCCCTTGGCCTTGGCCTCGGTCTCGGTCATGCCGACCCAGGCGACTTCCGGGTCGGTGTAGGCGACGGACGGGATCACCCGCGCGTCGAAGACCCGGTTCGACCCGGCCGCGACCTCGGCCGCCACCTTGCCCTCATGCACCGCCTTGTGGGCGAGCATCGGCTGGCCCACCACGTCGCCGATGGCGAAGATGTGGCGGACGTTGGTGCGCTGCTGGTTGTCGACGGCGATGAAGCCCCGCTCGTCCACCGCCACGCCCGCGGCCTCGGCCCCGATCAGCTTGCCGTTGGGCTTGCGGCCCACCGAGACCAGCACCCGGTCGAAGGTGTCGGTGAAGGTCCCCTTCGGGCCCTCGATCGTCACTTCCAGCCCGACGTCGGTCGCCTTGACGGCCGTCACCTTGGACTTGAGGTGGATCGCCTCGTACTTCTTCTCGATGCGCTTGGCGAGCGGCTTGACGATGTCCGCGTCGGCGCCCGGGATGATCTGGTCCATGAACTCGACGATGGTGACCTTGGCCCCCAGCGCGTCGTAGACCGTCGCCATCTCCAGACCGATGATGCCGCCGCCGATGACCAGCATCCGGCCCGGCACGCCGCCGAGCTCCAGCGCCCCGGTCGAGTCGATCACCCGCGGGTCGTCATGCGGGATGAAGGGCAGCGTCACGGGCTCGGACCCGGCCGCGATCACGCACTGGTCGAAGGAGACGGTCTTCGTCCCCTCCGGACCCTCGACCTTGATCGCGTTGGGGCCGGCGAAGGTCCCCTTGCCGGTGACGACCGTGACCTTGCGGCCCTTGGCGAGCCCGGCGAGGCCCCCCGTGAGCTTCTTGATCACGCTGTCCTTCCAGCCGCGCAGGGCGTCGATGTCGACCTCGGGCTTGGCGAACTTCACCCCGAAGTGGTCCATCTCGGCCGCCTCGGAGATGACCTTGGCGGCGTGCAGCAGGGCCTTCGACGGGATGCAGCCGACGTTGAGGCAGACGCCGCCCAAGGACGGGTTGCGCTCGATCAGCACCACCTTCAGCCCGAGATCCGCGGCGCGGAAGGCGGCGGTGTAGCCGCCGGGGCCCGAGCCGAGCACCACGAGCTCCGCATGGAGGTCGCCGGTCTGCGCCGCCTTGGGGGCGGGCGCCGCCGCCGGGGCGGCCGCGGCCGGGGCCGGCGCAGCGGCCGCCCCCTCGCCTTCCAGCGTCACGAGAACCGCGCCCTCGCCGACCCGGTCGCCTTCCTTGACCTTGACCTCGAGCACCTTGCCCGCGGCGGAGGCGGGAACCTCCATCGTGGCCTTGTCGCTCTCGAGCTCGACCAGGGGGTCGTCGACCTTCACCACGTCGCCCGGCTTCACGAAGACGGTGATGACGGGCACGTCCTTGAAATCCCCGATGTCGGGGACCTTGAGTTCAATCGCCATGTTCGCCTTCCGTCAGAGCAGCAGGTTGCGCGGGTCGCGCAGCAGGCCGGCGAGCTTGGCGCAGAACCGCGCCGCCAGCGCGCCGTCGATCGCCCGGTGGTCATAGCTGAGCGACAGGGGCAGCATCAGGCGGGGAACGAATTCCTCGCCGTTCCAGACCGGCGCCATCTTCGACCGGGTGACGCCGAGGATCGCCACCTCGGGCGCGTTGACGATCGGCGTGAACGAGGTCCCGCCGATGCCCCCGAGCGAGGAGATGGTGAAGGTCGCGCCCTGCATGTCGGGGCCCTTGAGCTCGCCCTTGCGGGCCTTGGCCGACAGCTCGCCCATCTCCTTGGAGATCTCGACGATCCCCTTGGCGTCGGCGTTCTTGATCACCGGAACCACCAGCCCCTGGGGCGTGTCGGCGGCGAAGCCGATGTTGTAGTAGTTCTTCTTGATCAGCTTGTCGCCGTCGGGATGGATCGAGCTGTTGACCTCCCAATGGGCCTTGAGCGCCGAGACGCTGGCCTTGATGAGGAAGGTGAGCATCGTCACGCGATACCCGTCCTCCTTGGCCTTGTTGTCCAGCTGCTTGCGATAGGCCTCGATCTCGGTGATGTCGGCTTCTTCGTTATGGGTGACGTGCGGGACGTTCAGCCAGGAGCGGTGCAGCGCAGGGCCGGAGATCTTCTTGATCCGCGGCATCTCGACGTTTTCCACCGAGCCGAACTTCGAGAAGTCGACCACCGGGATCGGCGGGATGCCCATGCCGCCCGAGGGCGCGGCGGCCTTGGGCGCGGGCGCCGCGTCCACCTTGAAGAAGTTCGAGATGTCCTCGCGCAGGATCCGGCCCTTGCGGCCCGACCCCTTCACCTTGGCGAGATCCACCCCGAGCTGGCGGGCGAAGGCCCGGACGGAGGGCGAGGCGTGGGCCGCGCCGCCCTCGGACGCCGCTGACGCGGCCGCCTGGGAGGGCGCCGGGTCGGAGACCGCGCCGGCGAGGGCGGCCGAGGCGGGCTGCACCGCCTCCGCCGCCGCGGGCTTGCCGGGCTCCGCCGCCGCGGCGGCGGCCGCAGCCACCTCCAGCAGCAGCAGCAGCACGCCCTCGGAGACCTTGTCGCCCTCGGCGACCCTGATCTCCTTCACCTGCCCCGCCTGGGGCGAGGGCACTTCCATCGTGGCCTTGTCGGATTCGAGCTCGACCAGCGGATCGTCGACGGAGACCGTGTCGCCCGGCTTCACCATCACCGAGATGACGGGGACGTCCTTGAAATCCCCGATATCCGGCACCTTAATTTCGATCGTGGACATGTATTTCCCCCGTTTGTCTTACGCGGTGCGCGGATTGGGCTTGGTCGGATCGATTTCGAGCTTGGCGTAGGCCGCCTCCACCTCGGCGGGCGTGACCTTGCCCTCCTTGAGCAGCGCGTAGAGCGCCGCCGCGGCGATGTGGTTGGCGTCCACCTCGAAGTGCCGCCGCAGGGCCACTCGGCTGTCGGACCGGCCGAAGCCGTCGGTCCCCAGCACGTGGAAGGCCTGCGGCACGAAGGCCCGGATCTGCTCGGCGTAGTTCTTCATGTAGTCGGTGGCCGCCACCACCGGCCCGGTCGCCTGCTCCAGGACCTCGGTCACATAGGGCTTGCGCGGGGCCTTGGTCGGATTCAGCCGGTTCTCGCGCTCCGCGTCCTGGGCCTCGCGGGCCAGCTCGTTGAGGCTGGTCGCGGCCCAGATGTCCGAGGTCACGCCGAACTGGCTCTCAAGGATCTCCGCCGCCTTCAGCGTCTGGCGGAAGATCGAGCCGCTGGACATCAGGTTGACGTGCTTCTTGCCCGGCTTCTCGGTCTTGCGGAAGCGGTAGAGGCCCTTGACGATCCCTTCCGCCGCCCCTTCCGGCATGGCCGGGTGGTGGTAGTTCTCGTTGCCGACCGTCAGGTAGTAGTAGACGTCCTCCTGCTCGGCGTACATGCGGCGCAGGCCGTCCTGCAGGATCACCGCGACCTCGTAGCCGAAGGTCGGGTCATAGGTGACGCAGTTCGGGATGGTCCCGGCCAGGATGTGGCTGTGTCCGTCCTGGTGCTGGAGCCCCTCGCCGTTCAGCGTCGTGCGGCCGGCGGTGCCGCCCAGCATGAAGCCCCGGGCCCGGCTGTCGCCCGCGGCCCAGGCGAGGTCGCCGATCCGCTGGAAGCCGAACATCGAGTAGTAGATGTAGAAGGGGATCATCGGCACGCCGTGCACCGAATAGCTGGTCGCGGCCGCGATCCAGTCGGCCATGGCGCCCGCTTCGTTGATGCCCTCCTGGAGCACCTGCCCGCTTTCGCTTTCCTTGTAGTAGGAGAGCTGGTCGGCGTCCTGGGGCGTGTAGAGCTGGCCCTTGGGGTTGTAGATGCCGACCTGGCGGAACATGCCCTCCATGCCGAAGGTGCGGCTCTCGTCCGGCACGATCGGCACGACGAACTTGCCGATCTGCTTGTCGCGCAGCAGCAGGTTCAGCGCCCGCACGAAGGCCATGGTGGTCGAGATCTCGCGGTCGCCCGTGTCCTTGAGCAGCGGCTCGAAGAAGGCGAGATCCGGCGTCTGGAGCTTGGCCGCGTCCTTGTGGACCCGGCGCGGGAAGGCCCCGCCGAGCGCCTCGCGGCGCTTCAGGACATAGTCCTTCTGCTCGTTGCCGAGGCTGACGTAGGGCGCCTTGGCCAGGGTCTCGTCCGGCACCGGGATCTGGAAGCGGTCGCGGAAGGCGCGCAGCTGGTCCTCGGCGAGCTTCTTCTGCTGGTGGGTGATGTTCTGGCCTTCGCCGGCGTCGCCCATGCCGTAGCCCTTGACCGTCTTCACCAGGATGACGGTGGGCTGGCCCTTGGTCTTCACCGCGCGGTCATAGGCCGCATAAACCTTCTGGGGATCGTGGCCGCCGCGGCGCAGGGCCCAGATCTCGGCGTCGGTCCAGTCCTCGACCAGCTTCGCCGTCTCCGGATACTTGCCGAAGAAGTGCTTGCGGATATAGGCGCCGTCCTTGGACTTGAAGGTCTGGTAGTCGCCGTCGATGGTCTCGTCCATCAGCTGGCGCAGCTTGCCCGAGTCGTCCTTCTCCAGCAGGGCGTCCCAGCCCGAGCCCCAGATCAGCTTGATGACGTTCCAGCCCGCGCCGCGGAAGTCGCCCTCGAGCTCCTGGATGATCTTGGAGTTGCCCCGGACGGGGCCGTCGAGCCGCTGCAGGTTGCAGTTGATGACGAAGATCAGGTTGTCGAGGTTCTCGCGCGCCGCGAGGCCGATGGCGCCGAGGCTTTCGGGCTCGTCCATCTCGCCGTCGCCGAGGAAGGCCCAGACCTTGCGGTCGGCCATGTCGATCAGGCCGCGGTTGTGCATGTATTTCATGAACCGCGCCTGGTAGATCGCCATCAGCGGGCCAAGGCCCATCGAGACGGTCGGGAACTGCCAGTAGTCCGGCATCAGCCAGGGATGGGGATAGGAGCTGAGGCCCTGCCCGCCGGTCTCCGAGCGGAAGTTGTCGAGGGTCTCTTCCGACAGCCGGCCCTCCATGAAGGAGCGGGCGTAGATGCCGGGGATGGCGTGGCCCTGGAAGAACACCAGGTCGCCGCCGTGGCCGCCTTCGGTGCGGGTGCGCCAGAAATGGTTCAGGCCGATGTCATAGAGCACGGCCGAGGAGGCGAAGGAGGCGATGTGGCCGCCGTATTCGCTGGAGACCTTGTTGCGGCGCACGACCGTCGCCATGGCGTTCCAGCGGTTGATGGTGCGGATCCGCCATTCCAGCTCCAGATCCCCCGGAAACGCGGGCTGCTGGTCGGGCGGGATCGTGTTCACGTATCCCGTGGTCGCGCCGAAGGGCAGGTTCGCCCCCCGCGCCCGGGCGGCCGCCACCGCCTGGTCGAGCAGGTAGTGGGCCCGCTCCGCCCCGTCGCGGTCGATAACGTCCTCGACAGATTCAAGCCATTCTCGCGTCTCGGTCGGATCGAGATCCTGCGTGTCCGCCATCCGGTTTCCCCCAGTCATGAGCCGTCGCCGCGCGGATCGCGGCGCCGATACGTTTCCTCCCCGGGCGCCGCAACGGTCTGTGCCGCTCTTGGTCCGCCGCCCACGATTCCCCGATCGCCGACGGGTCGGGATGGGTCCCGCCTGCCGGCCGCCCGCCTGGCGCATGGCTCAGGCGGATCAGTCTTTAGTGCTATCCCCGCAGGAAGAGCAGTTGCAATCTTTTTGCAAGAGCATTGTTTCGAGCTATGCCCTCCAAGCAGAAGGGCATTGCGTTTCGCAGCGCAACGCCCTCCGCCTCAATCTCCGCCAACCCCCTTTTTCGGCGTTTGCGGAACGGCTTCGCGCCCAGCTTCTTGTGCATCGCAACATATTCTGGCGCCGCGTTTGCATGAACTTTGGGGATTGCCATGGCGCAGCAATTTTATTGCAACTGCGTAATATTCGGAGCGCAGGCGCCTTGCCGACGCAATCAACCCGCTGCGCTTCGGGCGCGCGGGACTTGCGCCTTGCGCGCCGCGCCGCAAGCGGGCAAGTCTCGGCCATCGACCGGCGCCGGCCCAGGCGGAGAAATGCCATGCGGACGATCTATTCCCCCCGACACATGCTGCATGGCGGCAACGTGGAGCTCAACTCCGGCGAGATCGTGGCCGCCTACGAGCTGCCGCGCCGGGCCGAGATCGTCCGCGCCCGGGTGGAGGAGACGAAGCTCGGCCCCGTCGAGGCGCCCGACGCCTTCCCGCTTGACTGGGCGCGGCGGGTCCATGCCCCCGACTACGTCGACTTCCTCCCCCGCGCCTGGGCCCTCTGGACGGCGGAGGGGCGCGGGGGCTCGGCCATGCCCTTCGTCTGGCCCGGGCCGGGGCTGCGGGCGGACGTCCCCCCCACCCATATCGACGGGCTGCTCGGCTACTATTCCTACGACGGCGGCGCCACCTTCGTCGAAGGCACCTGGGAGGCGGTGAAGGCGAGCCACGACGTCGCCCTGACCGCCGCGCGGCGGGTGGCGGCGGGCGAGAGCGCCGCCTTCGCGCTCTGCCGGCCGCCGGGGCATCACGCGGGCCGGCGCTCCATGGGGGGCTACTGCTTCCTCAACAACGCCGCCATCGCCGCCGAATGGCTGCGCACCCAGGGCGCGGCCCGGGTCAGCGTGCTCGACGTCGACTACCACCACGGCAACGGCACGCAGGAAATCTTCTACGACCGCGCCGACGTGCAGGTGGTCAGCCTCCACGCGGACCCGATCGTGGAATACCCCTATTTCCTCGGCCATGCGGACGAGCGCGGCCGAGGCGCCGGCGAGGGGTTCAACCTGAACCTGCCCCTGCCCTTCGGCACGGACTACGCCGCCTGGTCCGAGGCGCTGGAGATCGCCTGCGGCGCGGTGACGCAGTTCGGCCCGGACGTGCTCGTCGTCTCGCTCGGCGTCGACACCTTCCAGGGCGACCCGATCAGCCGCTTTCGCCTGGAGACGACCGACTACCCCTCGATCGGGGCCCGAATCGCGCGGCTCGGCCGGCCCACCGTCTTCGTCCTCGAAGGCGGCTACGCGGTCGAGGCCATCGGCATGAACGCGGTCGGGGTGCTGGCGGGATTCGAGCAGGGCTGACCGCCGTTAAGGCTTTCGTAACCTTTCCATTGTGCCGCGCGCGGCCGCGCCTATCCTCGAGGACGGAGATCGGGGGGCGAGGCGATGATCTGGCGGATGGCGGCGCTGCTGTGGCTGTGTTCGGGGGCGGCGATGGCCTGCCCGGGGATGGGCTTCCAGAAGGACGAGCTCTCGTTCTCGGCGCGCCAGCTCGCCACGCCGCGGGTCTCGACCGTGCGCGCCGGCGGCACCGTCCTCCTCGGCCAGTGTCCCGACCTGCCCGGGGTGGGCAACATCTCCTTCGACCCCAGCGCCAGCATCCTCTACGTGCCCGACCGCCGGAAGATGGATCTGGAGATGCGGGCCGAGGGGGATTGCGACCCGGTCCTGCTGGTGCGGGCGCCCTCGGGGCGGTTCTTCTTCGACGACGACGACGGGGGCGACCGCAACGCCCGCATCCGCCTCGCCCAGCCCCCCGCGGGACGCTATTCGATCTGGGTCGGCAGCCGGTCCGGCGTCGCCTGCCCGGCCCGCCTCACCCTCCAGGCGGTGCGCGGCGTCACCCGCTATGCGGCCCGCAAGGGCGACCTTCCGGGCTGAGTTTTCGCTGATCTAGTGGGGGCTACAAAATCCTACCCAAGCAGTTGACGCCCGTATAGGATGAACCCGGCATCAGCAGGGATCCGGGAACCGTCATGCGCTGTCCGTTCTGCGGCAATATCGACACCCAGGTGAAGGACAGCCGGCCGGCCGAGGATCACGTCTCGATCCGTCGCCGCCGGTTCTGCCCGGCCTGCGGCGGGCGCTTCACCACCTACGAGCGCGTCCAGCTGCGCGACCTGGTCGTCGTCAAGAAAAGCGGCAAGCGCGAGGCCTTCGACCGGGACAAGCTCGAACGCTCCATCCGCATCGCCCTGCAGAAGCGCCCGATCGAGCCCGACCGCGTCGACCACATGGTCTCGGGCATCGTGCGCCGGCTCGAATCCTTGGGCGAAACGGATGTGCCCTCGGACGCGATCGGCCAGATCGTGATGGAATCCCTCGCCCGGATCGACACGGTCGCCTACGTGCGTTTCGCCAGCGTCTACAAGAACTTCCAGGCCGCGGACGACTTCGAGGATTTCGTCTCGGAGCTGCGCCCGACCGCCCCCGCCGACGAGTGAGCCCTCAGGCGCGCCAGAAGGCGGGGGTCAGGATCACCAGCACCGACAGAAGCTCCAGCCGCCCCAGCAGCATGGCGACGGTCAGGAGCGCCTTGGCCGCGTCGTTCAGCCCCGAGAAGTTCCCCGCCGGCCCGATCTCGGGCCCGAGCCCCGGCCCGACGTTGGCGAGCGCCGTCGCCGCCGCCGAGATCGCCGTCAGCGGCTCGAGCCCCAGCAGCACCAGCAGCACGGTCAGGATGCCGAGCGACAGGTAGAACAGCATGAAGAAGGCCATGACCGAGCTCATGGTCTCGTCGTCCACCGGCCGGCCCTGGTAGCGCGGCAGGATCACCCGGTTGGGGCTGTGAAGCCGGCGCACCTCCGCCGCGACCGCCGAGATCAGCAGCTGGTAGCGGAACACCTTGACCGAACAGGCGGTCGATCCCGAACAGCCCCCGATCAGTCCCAGCACGAAGAACAGCGTCACCGCGAAGGACCCCCAGCCCCCGTAGTCGACGGTGGCGAAGCCGGTGCCGGTGATGATCGAGACGACGTTGAACAGCGCGTGCCGCGTCGCCTCCAGCGGCCCCATGATGCCCTCCGCGGTCAGCCGCCAGACCAGCGCCAGCACGAAGACCCCGATCAGGGCGAAGAACGCGTGCACCTGGCTGTCGGTCAGGAGCGGCCGCGCCGATCCGGCCACGAGCTGGATGTAGCGGACGAAGGGCAAGGCCGCGAGCAGCATGAAGACGATGCAGACAGTCTGCGCCCCCGCTCCGAACTGCCCGAAGGAGGCGTCGTAGTTCGCCATCCCGCCCGTGGAGACGGTGGCGAAGGCGTGGACCAGGGCGTCGAAGGGGGTCATCCCGGTCCAGAGGTACCCCGCGATGCAGCCGACCGTGGTCAGCAAATAGATCGAGGTGAGCGACAGGGCGATCTCGGTGGCCCGGGGCAGGATCTTGCCCAGGGTGTCGAAGGCCTCGGAGCGGAAGAACTGCATCCCGCCGACCTTGAGCGTCGGCAGGAACACGATCGCGACCACCACGATGCCGAGCCCGCCGAACCACTGCATCTGGCCCCGCCACAGCAAGGTGCCCGGGGGCAGCGTCTCCAGGTGGTTGAAGACCGTCCCCCCGGTGGTGGTCAGCGCCGACATGCTCTCGAAGAGCGCGTCGATCACCCCCGCCCCGGGTTCGCCGAGGACGAAGGGCGCCGCCCCGAAGAGCGGAAACACCACCCAGATGCCGCAGGCGAAGAGAAAGCTCTGCTGGATGGTGAGCGACCGGACGTCCGCGTTGGCGCAGGACAGCACCATGGCCACACCGGCCAGGGTCGTCACGATCGCGGTGTAGGCGAAGACCATCTGGCGCTCCGCATGGAGCGTCAGGTCGGCGAGGAGCGGGGCGATCATGGAGACCCCGAAGGCCGCCACGAGCCAGCCGATGACATAGCCTACGGGGCGGAGGTCGATCATGATGGCGCGGAGCCTCGCCGGCCCCGCGCCGCCCTGTCAAGGGCCCCTGTCGGCGGGTCAGCCGACGTGGCGCAGGGTGTCGAACAGCCGCGGGTCGAGGCTCGCCTGGCGGAAGGTGTCCCCCCAGGTCAGGATCGACACCGCGTCATGGCTGTGGAGCGATTCCTGATGGCTCGCCACCACCCGGAAATCGCCGATCCGCGCGTCCGCCTGCAGGCTCGCGCAGAGCAGGCGCACCGCATCCTCGACGAAGATCGGATTGGCGCCGTTGAGTTCGGCGAAGGCCTGCTCGTCCTCGCGCTTGACCATGACCTGGGTCTCGGTCGGGATCGCGGCGTTGCAGAGGTCGACGATGTCCTCGAACCAGAGCCAGCCCGCGCCCGTCACCTCCAGCGAGACCCGCGCGACCGAGCGTTGCGAATGGGGCGTCGCGATCTGGCCCCGGGTGCGGCGCGCGTGCTCCGACAGCTCCAGCGAGCAGGGGCAGGTCGAGGAATAGACATAGTCGAGATGGATGATCCGCTGGGTGCGATCCTGGTTGCGGACCATCTCCAGGGCGACGTTGTAATACTGCCAGCCTTCCAGCCCGCTGCGCAGCGACGTCTTCATCATCGGATAGCTCAGCCGCATCTGGATGCGCGCGTCATAGCTTTCCAGGTCGGAGAGATAGCTGTCGAGCACCCCGCCGATCACCTCGAAGGAAAAGCTCTCCTCCGCGTGCTTGTAGAAGGACCGCATGATGCGGCTCATGTTGATGCCCTTCTTGTTCGCCTCCAGCGAGACCGAGCCGGTGACCGAGGTCTCCAGCGTCAGCTCGCCCCCCTCGCGGGCGCGGAAACGGACGGGCAGGCGAAAGTTCGAGATCCCAACATGCTGGATGCCGGTCTTCGCGCCCTTGATCAGGCTCTCGGGCCCGTTCTGCAGGTCGGGCAGCGTGGCGATGTAGCTCGCGTCGGCCTGGAAGGCGGCGGGATAGCCGCGCTCCAGCGCCGGATAGGCCGCCGTCCGGGCGAGCCCCACGAGATCGGAGAGATCCGGATCGGTCGAAGGACCGTTTTCCGCCCAGCGGAGCAGCGTGCGCGCGGCCGCGGCGACTTCCGCCGGGCTCGGGCGCTGCGGATCGTGGCCGGCCGCCGACAGCACGTCCGCGGGACGGGGCTGGACAGTCATGGCGTTTTTCCTTCCCTCGTTCACGTTCGGGGCGCGGGAAATATGGGCCTGCGCGCCGGATTGCCAAGGGATTCTCATGCCCCGACCCCCCGGAAGATACACAACCGGAGGGCGATTTTCTATCATAAAGATAGGACGTTAACCCTATACAACCAAGAGTTGCAGAGCTTTCAGCCCGCCGCGTCCAGCGCCCCCCGCAGGTCGGCGATCAGGTCGGCCGGATCCTCGAGCCCCACCGACAGCCGCAACAGCCCGTCGCCGATGCCGAGCGCCGCGCGCTGCTCGGGGGTCAGCCGCTGGTGGGTGGTGGTGGCGGGATGGGTGACGAGCGACTTCGCGTCGCCGAGGTTGTTCGAGATCGACACGATCCGCAGCGCGTTCAGCGCCCGGAACGCCGCCGCCTTGCCCCCCTTCACCTCGAAGGCGAGCATCGTGCCCCCCGTCTCCATCTGCCGCGCGGCGAGCGCGTGCTGGGGATGGTCCGGCAGGCCCGGATAGATCAGCCGCTCCAGCCGCGGATGCCCCTGCAACGCCTCGGCGATGGCCTGGGCGGCGGCGGCCTGCGCCCGCACCCGCAGGTCGATGGTCTCCAGCCCCTTCAGCATCACCCAGGCGTTGAACGGGCTCAGCGCCCCCCCGGTATGCTTCAGGAACGGCTCCAGCGTGCCGCGGATGAAGTCCCGTCGCCCCAGCACCACGCCGCCGAGGCAGCGCCCCTGGCCGTCGATGTGCTTGGTGGCCGAATAGATCACCACGTCCGCCCCGAGCTCCAGGCTCCGTTGCAGGACCGGCGTGGCGAAGACATTGTCCACCACCAGGAGCGCGCCCGCCGCATGGGCGATCGCCGCCACCGCGGCGATGTCGATGACCTCCAGCGTCGGGTTCGAGATCGCCTCCAGGAAGGCGAGCTTCGTCCCCGGCCGCATCGCCGCACGCCAGGCCTCAGGGTCCGCCCCGTCGACCAGCGTCACCTCCACCCCGAACCGCGGCAGCAGCGTCTCGACGATGTAGAGGCAGCTCCCGAACAGCGCCTTGGCCGAGACCACATGGTCCCCCGCCTTCAGCGCCGAGAACAGCGCCCCATGCACCGCCGCCATGCCGGATGCGGTGGCGAAGGCGTCCTCGGCCCCCTCCAGCGCCGCGATCCGCTCCTCGAACATCCGCACCGTCGGGTTGCCGTAGCGGGCGTAGATGAACTCGTCCGGCTCGGACTGGATGAAGCGGCGCTCCGCCACCTCCGCCGAGGGGTAGACGAAGCTCTGGGTGAGGAACAGCGCCTCCGAGAGCTCGCCGTACTGGCTCCGGCGGGTCCCGGAATGGACCAGCCTGGTGCGCGGGCGCCAGCTCTCCCGCCCGTCGTGACCGTCCTGACCGTCGTGCATCGCGCCTCTCCCGCAGCCGGGCGCGCCGGCCCGGGTCGCGCGCGGGTTACCGCAGGGCGCCGCCGAGGGCAATGGAGGCTTGAACCTGCCGCCTCGCCGGCCATGATGCCCCCGATCCGATCATCCGATCCGACCACACCCGCGGGAGACCCCATGACCGCCTCCATCGAGCTCCACTACTGGCCCACCCCCAACGGCTGGAAGGTATCCATCGCCCTGGAGGAAATGGGCCTGCCCTATACGCTTTTCCCGGTGAACATCGGCAAGGGCGACCAGTTCCGGCCCGAATTCCTCGCCATCGCCCCGAACAACCGGATGCCGGCCATCGTCGACCCCGAGGGCCCCGACGGCGCGCCGATCTCGGTCTTCGAGTCGGGCGCGATCCTGCAATACCTCGCCCGCAAGACCGGCCGCTTCTACGGCGAGACCGAGCGCGAGCGGGTGGCGGTGGAGGAGTGGCTGTTCTGGCAGGTGGGCGGCGTCGGCCCGATGGCGGGCCAGGCGCATCACTTCCTGAAATATGCGCCCGCGATGGAGCCGCCCCAGGACCTTCCTTACGCCAAGGACCGATATCGCAACGAAGTCAACCGCCTCTATGGCGTCCTCGATCGTCGTCTGTCGGATCGCGAGTACGTGGCCGGTAACTATAGCATCGCCGACATGGCGATCTGGCCCTGGGCGAGCCTGTGGGAGGGGCAGGAGCAGGACATCGCCGCCTTCCCGCACATGGCCGCCTGGCTTGACCGAATCGCCGCCCGCCCCGCCGTCCAGGCCGGCCGGGCGCTGGGGGCCGAGCTGCGCAGCGACGCCGCCCAGGACAAGGAGGCGCAGAAGGTGCTGTTCGGGCAGAGGGCGCGGTGAGGCCCTGTCCGGAACGACGCGGGGCGCAAGCCCCCGGGCTCCCGGGCGTCGGGGGCTCTGCGTTCGGAGGGGGAGCCAGGGAATGAACGACCGGTCCGACGGGGAGCCGTCGATCTATGAAAGCATTCCCGGCGGAGCCGAACTTCTGCAATGGTTCGGTTGCGTTCCCACCTTTCACGACGCGGAAATCCTCGCCCTGACGCTCAATCGTCGGGGCGAGAGCCTGTTGCGCATTCACGGATGGCTCACGCCGTTTGATCCGGCGTCTCGCGTATTCCCTGAAGACACGAAGCACGCCGTGGTGACCTTCACGCTCGAAGGGATCATGGACCTGCAACTGGAATGTTTCAGCCACCAGAACGTCATCGGCGGCCTCGTCCTGCGTCGAGCGCCGGACCGACCGGATCGGCGCTCCTTCAATTCGCTGGAGCGCGGTCCGGAGGATATCGAGATCGAGCTCGAACATTGCTTCGGCCTCTGCGGCCGCCTTCGCATGCGCTCGGTCAGCCTCGCCTTCCGGCCCGGAGGTCCGACCGAAGAGGATCGCTAGAGACCGCCCGAGGGATGCATCAAATCCCGGCGGGAGGGATCGAAGCGCGCCATGCCCGATGCCGCCCCCGATCTCGACGCAGCGGAGCGCGAAAAGACCGCCGGGCCGACCTGACCAAGTTTCCAGATGCACGCCTGGCTCCGGCGGCGCCAAAGACTTGCGCCTGCTCTCGCCACCGCCGCTCCGCCCTGCTAAACCCCCCGCCGAACCGCTCGCCCGGGAGGCCGTCCTGACCAGCACCCTCACCCTCCGCCGGCCCGACGACTGGCATCTGCACCTGCGCGACGGGGCCATGCTCGCGGGCGTCCTGCCCGAGAGCCGGCATTTCGCCCGCGCCATCGTCATGCCGAACCTCGTGCCCCCCGTCGCCACCGCCGACCAGGCCCGGGCCTATCGCGGCCGGATCGCGGCGGCGACGCCCGCGGGGCAGGACTTCACCCCCCTGATGACGCTCTACCTGACCGAGGCGACCGATCCCGCCGACGTGGCCGCCGCCGCGGCCGAGGGGCTGGTCACGGCGGTCAAGCTTTATCCCGCCGGCGCCACCACCAATTCCGCCAGCGGCGTGCGCGACCTCGCCAAGGTCATGCCGGTTCTGGAGAAGATGGCCGAGGTCGGCCTGCCCCTCTGCGTCCATGGCGAGGTGACCGATCCCGCCATCGACATCTTCGACCGCGAGGCGGCCTTCCTCGACCGCGTCCTCGATCCCCTGCGCCGGCGCCTGCCGGAGCTGCGCATCATCCTCGAGCATGTGACCACGGCCGACGGCGTGGATTACGTCCGCGGGGCCGAGAACCTCGGGGCGACGCTGACGGTCCACCACCTGATCCTCGACCGCAACGCCATGCTCGTGGGCGGGATGCGGCCGCACTACTACTGCCTGCCGATCCTCAAGCGCGCCCGCCACCGCGACGCGCTCCGGGCTGCGGCGGTCTCCGGCGATCCGCGGTTCTTCAACGGCACCGACAGCGCGCCGCACGCCCGCCACGCCAAGGAGGCCGAATGCTGCGCCGCAGGCGTGTTCTCGGCCCCGGTGGCGCTCGCCTGCCTCGCCCATGTCTTCGAGGAGGAAGGCGCGCTCGACCGGCTGGAGGGCTTCGCGAGCCTGCACGGCCCCGCCTTCTACGGCCTCGCGCCGAACGAGGCCCGCATCACGCTGGAGAAGGGCGACGCGCCCCTTCCCCGGCCCGCCCAGATCGAGACCGGCGCCGGGCCGGTCGCGGTCTTCGACCCCGGTTTCCCGCTCCTGTGGCGGGTGCGCGACGAGGAGCCTCGCCCATGACCTTCACCCTTCTGCCCGACGAAGAGATCGCGCGCGCGACCGCCCGGATGCTGCTCGACATCGGGGCGGTGCATTTCCGCCGGGGCGAGCCCTACATCTTCACCTCCGGTCTCGCCTCGCCGGTCTACACCGACTGCCGCAAGATCATCTCCTATCCCCGGGTCCGGGCGGCGCTGATGGACTTCTCCGTTGGCAAGGTGCTGCGCGACGCCGGTTTCGAGGCCTTCGACGCGGTGGCGGGGGGGGAGACCGCGGGCATCCCCTTCGGCGCCTGGATCGCCGAGCGGATGGGCCTGCCCATGCTCTATGTCCGCAAGAAACCCAAGGGCTTCGGGCGCAACGCTCAGATCGAGGGCGAACTGCGCGAGGGCGCCCGCGTGCTGCTGGTCGAGGATCTCGCCACCGACGGCGGCTCGAAGCTGCGCTTCGCCGAGGCGGTGCGGGCGGCGGGCGGCGAATGCGCCCATACCTCGGTCGTCTTCTACTACGGCATCTTCCCCCAGAGCCTCGGCGTGCTGGAGGAGCATGGACTCACCCTGCACTATCTCGCCACCTGGCGCGACGTGCTGGCCGAGGCCCGAGCCGGCGCCCGCTTCGACGAGGCGACCCTGGCCGAGGTCGAGGCCTTCCTCGACGATCCCCTCGACTGGTCGGCCGCGAACGGCGGCGTGGACAAGGTGGCGAGCTGACCGCGACGCCGTCCCCTGACCGGGGGCGGCGTCTCGTCAACCTTTGTTGCCACCGGGTAAACAAAATCTGGGAAATCAAGTTGAATCAACAACTTGAACCAATTTTCACGCGTGAAAGCCAGCGCCTCCGCCGGGCCTTCCCGCGCCGATCGCCCGCCTCGGGGGCTGGCGGTCGGGCCCGGCGGGCTCTAGGCTCGGCCCCGTGACCGAGCCCCGATTCATCCACCTGCGCGTCCATTCGGCCTATTCCCTGCTGGAGGGCGCGATCCAGGCGAAAAGCCTGCCCGGCCTCGCGCGGGAGGCCGGGATGCCGGCCGTGGCCCTGACCGACACCGGCAATCTCTTCGCCGCGCTGGAATTCTCCGAGACCTGCGCCAAAGCCGGCGTCCAGCCCATCCTCGGCTGCCAGCTCTGCCTCGCCTCCACCTCCGCCGCCCATCCCGGCGAGCGCCCCCCGCCCCCCCGGCCCATCGTGCTCCTCGCCCAGAGCGAGGCGGGGTTCGCGGCCCTGATGCGGCTCACCACCGCCAACTACCTGGAGCCCGCCGCCGTCCCCCATATCGGCCTCGAGACCCTCGCCGCGAACGCCGAGGGCCTGATCTGCCTGACCGGCGGGGCCGAGGGGCCGCTCGGGACCCTGATCCGCGAAGGCCACGCCCCCAAGGCGCGGGCGCTGGCCGAGCGGCTGGCGGCGATCTTCCCCGGCCGGCTCTACGTCGAGATCCAGCGCCACCCCGAAAACGACGCCCGCCGCACCCCGGCCGAGGCCGCGACCGAACCGGGGCTGGTCGGCCTCGCCTACGACCTCGACCTGCCGCTCGTCGCCACCAACGACGTCTATTTCAAGACCCCCGGCATGTACGAGGCGCACGACGCCTTCCTCTGCATCGCGGAAGGGGCCTACGTCGACCAGCAGGAGCCCCGCCGCCGCCTCACGCCCGAGCATCACTTCAAGTCGGCCGAGGCCATGGCCGCGCTCTTCGCCGACCTGCCCGAGGCGGCGGCGAACACCGTCGAGATCGCCCGACGCTGCGCCTTCCGCCCCCGCACCCGCAAGCCGATCCTCCCCCGCTTCGCCGAGGACGAGGTGGAGGAGCTGCGCCGCCAGTCGCGCGAGGGGCTGGAGGCCCGGCTCAAGGTCATTCCCCATGCGGTGAGCGTGGAGGAGTACCGCGAGCGGCTGGAATTCGAGCTCGGCGTGATCGAGGGGATGGGCTTCCCGGGCTACTTCCTGATCGTCGCGGACTTCATCAAGTGGGGCAAGGCGCACGGCATTCCCGTCGGTCCCGGCCGCGGCTCGGGCGCGGGCAGCCTGGTGGCCTACGCGCTGACCATCACCGACCTCGACCCCCTGCGCTACGGCCTGCTCTTCGAGCGGTTCCTGAACCCCGAGCGCATCTCGATGCCGGACTTCGACATCGACTTCTGCATGGACCGCCGCGAGGAGGTCATCGCCTATGTCCAGGAGAAATACGGCCGGGACCGGGTGGCGCAGATCATCACCTTCGGGATGCTGCTGTCCAAGGCCGCCGTCCGCGACGTGGGCCGGGTGCTGCAGATGCCCTACGGGCAGGTGGACCGGCTCTCCAAGCTGATCCCGCTCGAAGGGGTCAAGCCCGTCTCGGTGACGAAGGCCCTCGCCGACGAGCCGCGGCTCGCCGAGGAGGCCCGGCGCGAGCCGCAGGTCAAGCGCCTGCTCGACATCGCGGCGCAGGTGGAGGGGCTGCTCCGCAACGCCTCCACCCACGCGGCGGGCGTGGTGATCGGCGACCGGCCGCTGGTCGAGCTGGTGCCGCTCTACCGAGACCCCCGCTCCGACATGCCGGCGACCCAGTACAACATGAAATGGGTCGAGGCCGCGGGCCTGGTGAAGTTCGACTTCCTCGGGCTGAAGACCCTGACCGTCATCCAGAACGCCCTCGACCTGCTGGCCATGCGGGGGGTCAAGGTCGACATCGGGGCGATCCCCCTCGACGATCCGGCCACCTACGCGCTCTACGCCTCGGCCCAGACGGCGGCGGTGTTCCAAGTGGAAAGCGCGGGCATGCGGGACGCGCTGCGCCAGCTCAAGCCCACCTGCATCGAGGACATCATCGCGCTGGTGGCGCTCTACCGGCCCGGGCCCATGGAGAACATCCCGAAGTTCTGCAACGTCAAGAACGGCCGGGAGGCGCGGGAGAGCCTGCACCCTTCCATCGACCCGATCCTCGACGAGACCCAAGGCATCATCGTCTACCAGGAGCAGGTGATGGAGATCGCCCGCAAGATGGCGGGCTATTCGCTCGGCGGCGCGGACCTCCTGCGCCGGGCCATGGGCAAGAAGATCCAGGCCGAGATGGACGCGCAGAAGCCGCTGTTCATCGACGGGGCCAAGGCGAACGGCGTGCCCAAGGCCAAGGCCGAGGAGGTCTGGAACCTCCTCGACAAGTTCGCGAACTACGGCTTCAACAAGTCCCACGCCGCCGCCTATGCGGTGGTGAGCTACCAGACCGCCTGGCTGAAGGCGAACCATCCGGTCGAGTTCATGGCCGCGGTGATGAACTGCGACATCCATCTCACCGACAAGCTCGGAGCCTACAAGCAGGAATGCGACCGCCTGGGGATCGCCATCCGGCCGCCCTGCGTGAACCGGTCCGAGGCGACCTTCACCGTGCGGGAGGGGGCGATCGTCTACGCGCTCGGGGCGCTCAAGGGGGTGGGCGTCGAGGCCATGCGGCTGATCGTGGCGGCGCGGGAGGCGGGGCCCTTCGCCGGGCTCTTCGACTTCGCCGCGCGGGTGGACCTGCGGCGGGTGGGCAAGAAGGCGCTGGAGATGCTGGCCCGGGCAGGCGCGCTCGACCGGCTCGATTCCAACCGCCGCAAGACGCTCGAATCGCTGGAGGCGCTGATGGCCTATTCGGCCTCGGCCCATGACGAGCGGGCCTCGGCGCAGGTGAGCCTCTTCGGCGAGGGGGCGAGCGCCCTGCCCGCGCCGCGGCTGCCCTCGCCCGAGGACTGGCCGGCGGTGGAGCGGCTGAGCCACGAGCATGCGGCCATCGGGTTTTACCTCTCGGGCCATCCGCTCGACGCCTATCTGGGGGCGCTGAAGCGGTCCGGGGTCGCCACCCATGCGGAGCTGTTGCGCAAGGCCGCGGGCAAGGCCGCGGTGATGGACCGGATCGCGGGAACGGTGGCGGCGGTCGACGTCCGCAAGTCCGCCCGGGGGACCCGCTTCGCCTTCGTGCGGCTGTCGGACCCGACCGGCATGTTCGAGGCGCGGATGTTCGGGGACGTGCTCGACCCGGCGCGGGACTGGATGGTCCCGGGCGCCTCGGTGGTGCTGGTGGTGGAGGCGAGCGTCGAGGGCGAGGACATGCGCCTCTCGGCCAGGGCGGTGCAGCCGATCGACGCGGCGGTGGCCAATGCGGCGACGGCGGGCCTGCGGGTCTTCCTCGACCGGGCGGAGGCGGCGCCCTCGCTCGCCGCCCGGCTGGAGCATATCGCGGCGGCCCCCGGCCGCCGGCCGGGGCCGGTGCATCTGGTGGTGATGACCCCGGACCTCGCCCCCGACCTCGCCGAGGTGGAGATCCCGCTGCCCCGATCCTATCCGGTGACCCCCCAGGTCATCGCCGCGCTGAAGGACGCGCCGGGGGTGGTGCTGGTGGAGGAATTCTGAGGCGCCCCCTTCGGGAAGCCCCTGCCGCGAGCGAATTTCACGCGTGAAAATCGACCTATCATACTGATATAAAAAGATATTCTGAAATTTGTTTACCCGATGGCAAGGGTTGCGGACCGGGCCCCTGGAGCGGTCCCGGGCCCCGTCAGGGGGATGGCGCGCCGACCAGGGCGCGGGCCATGGCGAGGTATTCGGCCTCGATCTGGTCCGGGGTCAGGCGGCCGCCGGGCCGGTGCCAGGTGTTGACCCCGGTCAGCATGGCGATGAGGGCGAAGGTGGCGAGCCGGGCGTCGCCCAGGCGGAAGACCCCCTGCCGCCGGCCGGCCTCCAGGATCTCGGTCAGCACCGCCTCGTAGCTGCGCCGCAGGGTTTCGACCCGGGCGAAATTGGCGGGCTCCAGGCTGCGCAGCTCCATGTAGGAGATGAAGACCTCCGCCGCCCGGGTCAGGTGATGGCGGATGTGGAAGCGCACGAAGGCCTCGAACATGCCGGAGGCGTCGGCCGCGGCGGGCTTGGGAAAGGCCTCCCAGGCGTCGAGCAGATCCTCCATGTGCTCGACCATGATGTCGGCGAGCAGCGCCTGCTTGTCCGGGGTGTAGAGATAGAGCGCCCCCGCCTGCACCCCCACCGCGGCGGCGATCTGGCGCATGGAGACCGCCGCATAGCCATGGGCGGCGAAAAGGCGCAAGGCCGCGCGGCGCAGATCCTGCGCCGTCCGTTCGCCGTTCGATCCGCTTCGCCGGGCCATGAGAGACGCTAACTGAACAATCGTTCGGTTTCCAGCCCCGGCGCACCGACGGTCAAACGCCCGCCCGTTTCCTGCGCGGCGTCACGCTTGCCGTCACGGGGGAGTCACGCCGGGGCTGCCACAAGGGGTGAGCCGCAGGGGACGACGCCAGGATGGCGGGACCCCCGGGGCGGCGGAGGCGCAAGACCTCGCGTACCCGGTGACGTTGTGACGAGAATGGTTGTTCCAAGATGTTTTCCCGCACCTTCGCCGCCGCGGCGATCCTGTCGCGCGGCGCGCTCTCGGCCGAGGCGGACACGGCCCGGATCGCCCTCGGGCTGGGACTTTCGCCCGATGAGGCGGCCCGCCTCAGCCTGAGGGAGATCGCCGTGATGAAGCACGACGCCGGGAGCCGCGGCGACGACAGGACGGGGCCGCAGGTCGACCACGGCCCCTTTCCGGCGGACAGCCAGTTCGCCGCCTCCGCCGGCGTGAGGCCGGCGACCGCCCGCGGGCGCGCCTTCGACGAGATCCTGTTCGTCAAGGTCCGGCGCCGGTCGGACGCTTGAGGCGGCGTCCGGCCCGGGGCCTTCGTCCCCCCCCACACCAGAAGGCCCGGGCCGGCAGAGGCCCCGGAAGCGCCGCGGCGCTTCCGGGGCCCTTTTTCCATCCCCCGGGTCCCGAAGGGCCCGCGGGGTCCGAAGGTCCCCGTGAGGCCTTGGGGGATCAGACCGCCTGCACCGGCTCGGGCAGGTGCTGGTCGCGGTCGAAGCGCACCCTGACGAAGGATCCGGGCGCGGCCTCGATCACCCCGAGCGTGGCGCCCGGCTCGCGCGCGGCCACCTGGCGGCCCGACCGGGTCTTGAGCCAGGCGTCCCAGTCCGGCCACCAGCTGCCGGGGGTTTCCTCGGCCCCCTGCGCCCAGGTCTCGAGATCGGGCGCGGAGAGGTCGGGGTTGGTCCAGAACTGGTACTTGCCGAGGACCGGCGGGTTCACCACGCCGGCGATATGCCCCGATCCCGCCATGACGAAGCGCACGTCGGCTTGGGTCATCTCCTTGGCGCCGCGGTAGACCGAGGCCGCCGGGGCGATGTGGTCCTCCTTGGTGGCCACGTGGTAGACCGGGACGGTGATGTCCGAGAGGGTCGCCTTTTCGCCGCCGACCACCAGGCACTGCTTGGCGAAGGCGTTCCGGACGTAGAACTGCTCCAGGTAGAACTGGTGCACCCGGGCGGGCATCGCCGTCGAATCGGCGTTCCAGTACAGCAGGTCGAAGGGGAAGGGATCCTTGCCCAGCATGTAGTTGGAGACCATGTAGCCCCAGATCAGGTCGTTGGCCCGGAGCATGTTGAAGGCGTTGGCCATCCGGTCCGCGGGCATGTAGCCCTTGGCCATCTCGTCGCCGATCACGCCGATGGTCTTGTCGTCGACGAAGATCTGCAGCTCGCCCGCGTCCTCGAAGTCGAGCTGGGCGGTGAAGAAGGTGGCCGAGGCGACGCGCTTGTCCTTCTTGCGGCCCATCTCGGCGAGGATCGTGCCGGTGAGCGTGCCGCCGATGCAGTAGGAGGCGACGTGCAGGCTGCGCTGGCCGGTTTCCTCCAGCGCCTTGTCCATCGCCGTCTGGGCGGCCTCCATGTAGCTTTCCCAGGTGGCGGAGCCCTGCCGCTCGTCGGGGTTCACCCAGGAGACCATGAAGACCGTGTGCCCCTGGTCCACCAGCCACTTGACCATGGACTTCTTGGGGTTGAGGTCGAGGATGTAGAACTTGTTGATCCAGGGCGGGATGATCAGCAGCGGCTTGGCGTAGACCTTTTCGGTGGTCGGCGCGTACTGGATGAGCTGGAGCAGGTCGTTCTGCCAGACCACCGCCCCGGGCGAGATCGCCACGTTGCGGCCCACCTCGAAGGCGTCCATGTCGGTCTGGCGGATGATGAGCTTGCCCTTGCCGCGCTCGAGGTCGGCGAGCATCATCTTGAGGCCGCGGACGAGGTTCTCGCCCTTCTCGTTGACGGTCGCCTCCAGCACCTCGGGGTTGAGGGCGAAGAAGTTCGCGGGGTTCATCGCCTCGACGAACTGGCGGGTGTAGAAGGCGGCCTTCTTGCGCTCCTTCGGGTCCATGTCGCCCACGGAATTGACCGTGTCCTGGATCCACCCGGAGGTGAGCAGGTAGGATTGCTTCATGTAGTCGAAGAGCGCGTTCTCCGACCATTCCTTGTGGGCGAAGCGCTTGTCGGCCTTGGCCATGAAGGGGGCCTTGACCTCCTCGCCCGCGTCCTTGGCGCCGAGCCACTTCAGCATGGACTGCTGCCAGAGGGAATTCTGGGCGGCCCAGTATTCCAGGGTCATGTCGGCGACCTGCTTGGGGTTGTCCCACATGGTGCGCCACAGCTCGGCGAAGGTCGGCCAGGTGTTCAGCGGGTCGGGGCCGGGGGCGGAGGTTCCGCCCTCCAGCTGGGCGGCGAGGAATTTCTTCCAGATCTGGCTCGAGATGTCGAAGACCTCGGTCATGTTGTGCGCGACCTGGTGGCCCTGCTCGGCGAGATTGCCGAACTCCTTTTCGCCCTGTGTCGTTGAATCGCTCACGATGTCCTCCCCGATGGTCGCGACTGCTGTCGCCGCGTTTGTCGGAATGATACAAGCCTGTCCGGCGGATGCATCTGCCAAATTCGCATAGCTGTTAGCTGATATGGGGAGCGGGCGGATGGATGTGAGGGGCGCGGCCGTCCTGATCTTCGGGGCGACGCTCGTCGGGGGGCTCGTCGGGGGCTGCGCCCCCCGGGAGGCGCAATACGAGTTATCGGAGACGGCCGCCGCGGCGCCTCCCCCCCGGCTGATCCCGACGCAGGATTTCGCCGGACCCACGGCCGAGGGGGTCGCCGCGACGGCGCGGCTGGGGGAGGACCGGAGCGCGCTGGCGGCGCGGGCGGCCGCCCTGCAGGGCCGGGCGGCGGCGCTGTCGGCTGCGCCGCTGCTGACCGAGGCGGAGAGGGCGCGGCTCCTGCCCCCGACGGAAGGGGCGCCCTGAGGGAGTCAGGCGTCGGCGGGGGGCAGCGGGCCAGTCTTTCGCGGACAGGGCTTTCGCGGGTCGGGTCGGCTCCGGTTCAAGCCGCGGGACAGGCCGGATCCGGCTCAAGCGGGCGGCGGGGTCGCGCCTGCGCGGACGGTCTCGGCCGTGCCGTGGGCGAAGGCGCGGACCACGGCCTCGTAGAATTCGTGGCTGGAGGGCGAGACCTTGGCGATGTCGCCGCCCGGCGGCAGGAAGAGCGCGGCCTCGTTCGAGCTGGCGCTGACCGCGAAGCTGCGCGCGACCTTGTCGCGCATCACGTCGACCATCTCGACGCGGCCCGTCAACCGGGCCTCGTCCGCGCCGAGGCGGGCGCTGGAGAGCGCGGCGAGGGAGAGTTCGTCGACGTCCACCCGCACCAGGTAGCCCTGGGGGCTGGTCATGCCGACGAATTCCTCGCCCAAGGCGCCGGCGATGTCCGCCTCCAGCGTCGACCAGTGATGCGCGGCCTGGCGGGTGGCGATGGCGGAAAGGTCGACGTCGACCTGGACGTCCGAGACCGTCACCGGGGCGGGCGCCTTGGCGGCGACGCAGGCGGAGAGCGCGAGGGCGGCGGCAAGGGGCGCGGCCATGGGAAAGACGTTGCGGATCATGGGATTTCCTCCCCGGGTTCATGTTGGGGCCCAAGGACGGGGCCCGACCCCTGCCCAACGTCGGGGGCCGCGCGCGGTTCCGCTGACGCGGACGTGAGGCGGAAGCGGGGTGCGGGCGGGCGCGCGAGCCGCTAAGAAGGCGGCCATGAACCGACGCGCCCTTCTCCTCGCCCTCGCCGGCCTCGGCCTTGCGCCCGCCCTGCCCGTCCGCGCCCAGTCCGTGGACGTTTCGGCGATCGACCGCTACCTGCGCGGCCTGCGGACCGCCCAGGGGACGTTCCACCAGACCAATCCCAACGGCTCGGTCCAGACCGGGCGGCTGTGGCTGTCGCGGCCGGGCAAGGTGCGGTTCGAATACGACCAGCCCAAGGGGGCGATGGTCATCGCCGACGGGATCAACGTCGCGGTCTTCGATCCGAAGTCCACGCGGGTTTCCTCGCGCTATCCGCTGGGGCGCACGCCGCTCGGGCTCTTGCTCGACGCGAACATGTCGCTCGCCGAGCCCGGGCTGGTGCAGGGCGCGACCCGGGACGCCGGCGAGGTGGAGATCACCGTGGTCGATCCCCGCGCGCCCAAGGACGGGCGGCTGGTCATGACGTTCTCCGAGAACCCGGTCGCGCTGAAGGGCTGGACCACCATCCCCAAGACCGGCCAGCGCACGAAGGTGACGATCGGCGGATTGCAGAGCGGGGGGGCGCTCGACCGCAGCCTCTTCAACATCGAGCTCGCCGAGATCAAGGCGCGCTGACCCCCTACCGCGGCGAAGCGGCGGAGGCTATGAGGCGCGCAAAGGAGCCCGCCCCATGTCCCTCGCCTTCGGCCGCGGCCTGCGCGCCATCCCCGGTCCCTCGGTCATCCCCGACCGCGTCCTCGCCGCCATGCAGCGGCCTTCGCCCAACATCTATGCGGGCGAGATCATCGAGCTGACGGCGCGGATCATCGCCGACCTGCGCCGGGTCGCCCGGGCGCCCTCGGCGGCGCCGGTGATCTACATCGGCAACGGCCATGCGGCCTGGGAGGCGGCCCTCGCCAACCTGCTCGCCCCGGGCGAGACCGCGCTGACGATCGCCACCGGCCGCTTCGGCGTCGGCTGGGCCGAGATGGCCGCGCGCATGAACATCGACGTCGAGCTGCTGGATTTCGGCTTTCGGGCCCCCCTCGATCCCGCCCGGGTCGAGGCGCGGCTGCGGGCCGACCGGGAGGGCCGGATCCGGGCGGTGCTGACGGTGCAGACCGACACCGCCTCGTCGGTGCGCAACGACATCCCCGCGCTCCGCGCGGCGATCGACGCGGCCGGCCACCCGGCCCTGCTCGCCGTCGACTGCATCGCCTCGCTCGGCTGCGACCCCTACGAGATGGAGGCCTGGGGCGTCGACGTCACCCTTTCCGCCTGCCAGAAGGGGCTGATGACGCCGCCGGGCCTCGCCTATCTCTGGGCGGGCGAGCGGGCGCGGGCGGAGCGGCGGCACGTCCCCTCGAGCTACTGGGACTGGGAGAGCCGGATCGACCCGGAAATCTACTACATGCATTTCTGCGGGACCCCGCCCACGCATCTTCTGTACGCCCAGGGAGAGGCGCTGAAGATGATCCTCGACGAGGAGGGCCTGGACGCGGTCTGGGCCCGCCACGCCGCCCTCGCCGGGGCGGTGCGCGCGGCGACGGAGGCCTGGGGCTGCTTCAGCCTCAACATCGCCGATCCCGCCGCCCGGTCCCAGGCTGTGACGACGATCCGCACCGCCCCGGGCGTCGCCGACCGGCTGCGGGCCTGGTGCGAGAGCGCCGCGGGGCTCACCCTGGGCGTGCCCTTCGTCGGCCCCGACGAGCCGCGCGACGCGATCTTTCGCATCGGCCACATGGGGCATCTCGACCCGGTGATGACGCTCGGGACCCTCGCCACGATCGAGGCGGGGCTGATCGCCTGCGGCGTCCCCCACGCGCCGGGAGCGATCGAGGCGGCGGCGCGCGCCATCGCCGCGGCGGCGCCGCAGACGTGACCGCGCCCCCGCGTTGACAGGACCAGGGGCCCCGCGATTAATGCGGGCGCCGCGCGCCGGCCCGCCGGCGCGCGCGTCATAACGGGAAGGAGAGACCCGAATGGCCGACCTGATCGCTATCGTCTTCGAGTCCGAGCAGAAGGCGGAAGAGGTCCGCGACCTCGTGCTCCAGATGAGCAAGGACTATCTCATCGACATCGGCGACGCCTGCATCGCGGTGAAGAACGCCGACGGCAAGGTGAAGCTGAACCAGCTCATGAACATGACCGCCGCGGGCGCCGCGGGGGGCAGCTTCTGGGGCCTGCTGATCGGCGTGCTGTTTCTCAACCCGCTGCTCGGCGTCGCCGCGGGCGCGGCCGGGGGCGCGATCGGCGGGGCGCTGACCGATGTCGGCATCAACGACAAGTTCATGAAGGGCCTCGCCGCCGAGGACATCCAGCCCGGCGAAGCGGTGCTCTTCGTCCTGGTGAAGAAGGTCACCGGCGACAAGGTGCTGGAGCGCCTGCAGGGCGTGGGCGGCCGGGTGCTGCAAACCTCGCTCGACCACACCCGCGAGGAGCGCCTGCGCGAGGCGCTCGCCGGCCACCTGGCGAACGAGACGAACGAGCAGCCCGCGGCCTCCTGAGGAGGCTTCGCGCGCGGCCTCCCGAGGACCCGCGCGCGCCCTGCGCCTGCGGCGGGGGCCTCCGGGCGCCCCGCCGGTTTCGGGCGGCGGCTATCCCGCCGCCTGGAGCCAGGACCAGACCCGGGCGGGGCTGAGCGGCATGTCCACGTGCCGCACCCCCCGCGCCCAGAGGGCGTCGAGCGCGGCGTTGGTCACCGCCGCGAGCGCCCCCACCGTCCCCGCCTCGCCGCAGCCCTTCATGCCGATCTCGTTCGCGGTCGAGGGCACGAGTTCGGTGTGGAAGGCCATGAAGGGCGCGTCCTCGGCCCGGGGCATGTGGTAGTCCATGAAGCTGCCTGAGAGGAGTTGTCCCTCGGGGGAATAGGCGGCGAGCTCGGCCACCGCCTGGCCGATGCCCTGGACGACGCCGCCGTGGACCTGGCCCTCGGCGAGCATCGGGTTCACGAGGAAGCCGAAGTCGTCGACGACGGTGTATTTCACCACCCGGAGGCCGCCGGTGTCCGGGTCGATCTCCACCTCGGCGAAATGGGCGCCGTTGGGATAGCTGCGCGCGGGGAGCTTGTAGACCGTGCGGTGGGAGAGCAGGTCGGCGCGGCCCCGGGCCCGGGCGGTCTCGGCGAGCGCCATCAGGCCGAGGGTCCGGTCGGTGCCGGCGATGCGGAAGACCCCCTCCTCCCAGACGAGGTCGACGCCCGCCACCTCCAGCTCCTCCTCCGCGAGGGGGCGGAAGCGGGCGATCATCTCGTCGGAGGCCTGGTTGATGGCGCCCCCCTGCATGGTCATCGAGCGCGAGCCGCCGGTGCCCCCGCCCCGGGCGATGCGGTCGCTGTCGCCCTGGACGAAGCGGATGCGCTCGGGCGGGATGCCGGCGCGCGCGGTCAGGAACTGGACGGCGGCGGTCTCGTGGCCCTGGCCGTTGGACTGGGTGCCGACGTGGAGGTCGACCATGCCGTCCGCGGCGAAGTCGATGCGCGCGCCCTCGGTCGTGGCCCCGAGGATCGACTCGATGTAATAGGCGAGGCCGAGCCCCCGCAGGAGGCCGCGGGACGCGCTCTCCGCCTGGCGGGCGGGAAAGCCCGCCACGTCCGCCTCGACCCGCGCCCGGTCGAGCACCCGGGCGAAGTCGCCCACGTCGTAGGTCTCGCCCGAGGCCGAGAGATAGGGGAAGGCGTCGCGGGGGATGAAGTTGATGCGCCGCAGCTCGGCCGGATCCGCGCCGAGCTGGCGCGCCGACCAGTCCATCAGCCGCTCGATCACGTAGATCGCCTCGGGCCGGCCGGCGCCGCGGTAGGCGTCGACGGGGGTGGTGTTGGTGTAGACGCCGCGCACGGCGAAATGCAGGAGGCCGACGTCATAGGCCCCCGGCGCGACCTTCAGCGCCAGCTCCGAGGCGATGAACTGGCCGTGGCGGCTGTTGTAGGCGCCGAGGTTCGAGACGCAGTCGATGCGCAGCGCGAGCAGGCGCAGGTCGGCGTCGAAGGCCGCCTCGGCCGTCGTCACATGGTCGCGGCCGTGGTTGTCGGTCAGCATCGCCTCGCCGCGGGTGGACATCCAGCGCACCGGCCGGCCGAGCCGGCGCGCCGCCGCCGCCACGGCGAAGTATTCCGGGTAGTTGAAGCCCTTGATGCCGAAGCCGCCGCCCACGTCGGGCGTCGTCACCCGCACCGCCGCGGGGTCGAGGCCGAACTTCTCGGCGAGCTCGGCCTTGAGATCCCAGACGCCCTGGCCGGAGAAGGCCACGTGCAGCCGGCCGTCCTCCCAGGCGGCCCAGCAGCCGCGGGGCTCCATCGACATGCCCATGACCCGGTTGTCGACGAGGTCGAGCCGGGTGCGGTGGGCGGCGCGGGCGAAGGCGGCCTCGACCGCCGCGGCGTCGCCGTAGGCCCAGTCGTAGGCGAGGTTGCCGGGCGCCTCAGGGTGGATCGCGGCGCCGCCGGGCGCCGTCTCCACATGCACGGGCAGGTCGTCGAAGTCGCAGGCGATCGCCTCGGCCGCGTCCAGCGCCGCTTCCCGCGTCTCGGCGACCACGAGGGCGATGGCCTCGCCCGCGTAGCGGACCCGGTCCTCGGCGAGGATGGGGCGGCGGGGGGCGGCGCCCGGGCTTCCGTCGCGGTTCTCGACCGTCTCGAAGTTCACGGCGTTGGCGGCGAGGCCGAGGTCGGCGGCGGTCAGCACCGCGAGCACCCCGGGCAGGCCCGCGGCCGCCGTGGCGTCGAGCGAGGCGATGCGGGCGTGGGCGACGGGGCTGCGCAGGAAGACCCCATGGGCGGCGCCCGCGGGGGCGTCGTCGTCGATGTAGCGGCCCTCGCCTTTCAGCAGGCGGGGATCCTCGAGGCGGCGGACCGGCTGGCTGAGCCCGAACCTGGACATGGGCGTCGCTCCTTCACTGGGGACCGTCTTCACTGCGGCCGTCGTCATTGGGGACCGTCAGCCTAGCGTTCCGGCGTCGCGGGTCCAGTGGCGATGCGGCGTCGGCGCGGGAGAGAGGGCGCCTTCAGCGCGGCGATCCGAGCCGCGCCCTGCGGACCGGGCCTTTTTTTCCCGTCGGCCAGCCATTAATACCGCCGGACGCACAAGACCCGGGGCACGGCACATGACGATGGAAAAGACCTTCAATGCGGCGACCGAGGAAGCCCGCATCGCCGACCTCTGGGACGCGGCCTCGGCCTTCGCCATGGGCGCGGCGGCCCGGCCCGGGGCCGAGCCCTTCTCCATCCTGCTGCCGCCCCCGAACGTCACCGGCAGCCTGCACATGGGGCACGCCTTCAACCACACGCTGATGGACATCCTGACGCGGTGGAAGCGGATGAAGGGCTATGACGTGCTCTGGCAGCCCGGCCTCGACCATGCGGGCATCGCCACCCAGATGGTCGTCGAGCGGCGGCTGGCGGCGGCCGGCAACGCCAGCCGGCGCGAGATGGGGCGCGAGGCCTTCGTCGCCAAGGTCTGGGAATGGAAGGCGGAATCGGGGGGCACGATCCTCGGCCAGTCGCGCAGGCTCGGGGACAGCTTCGACTTGAGCCGCAACGCCTTCACCATGTCGGGGGCGCCCGGCGCGCCGGCGGGCGAGGAAGGCAACTTCCACGACGCGGTGCTCAAGGCCTTCGTCACCTTCTACGAGCGCGGGCTCATCACCCGCGGCAAGCGGCTGGTGAACTGGGACCCGCATTTCGAGACGGCGATCAGCGATCTCGAAGTGGAGAACATCGAGGTCCCCGGCCACATGTGGCACTTCAAGTACCGCCTCGCCGGGGGCGAGACCTATGAGTATGTCGAGAAAGACGCGGACGGAAACGTCACGCTCCGCGAGACGCGCGACTACATCTCCATCGCCACGACCCGGCCCGAGACCATGCTGGGCGACGGCGCGGTCGCGGTGCATCCCTCCGACGAACGCTATGCGCCCATCGTCGGCAAGATGGTCCACCTGCCGCTCTGCGACCGGCTGATCCCGATCGTCACGGACGAGTATCCCGACCCGGACTTCGGATCCGGCGCGGTCAAGATCACCGGGGCGCATGACTTCAACGACTACCAGGTGGCCAAGCGCCACGGGTTGCCGCTCTACCGGCTGATGGACCTGCGCGCCCGGATGCGCGCGGACGGCCAGCCCTACGCGGAAGCGGTCGCCCGGGCGCGGGAGATCGCGGGCGGCGCGGAGGCCGACGAGGCGGAGGTCGACGGGCTGAACCTCGTCCCCGAGAAGTACCGCGGCATGGACCGGTTCGACGCCCGCAAGGCGGTGGTCGCGGACATCAACGCCGCGGGGCTTGCGGTGACGGTTCCGGGGCCGGAGGGCGAGCCTGTGCCTTACGTCGAGGCGAAGCCGATCACCCAGCCCTTCGGCGACCGCTCCAAGGTGGTCATCGAGCCGATGCTGACCGACCAGTGGTTCCTGGATGCGGGCACGCTCGCGGTCGAGGCCATGGCGGCGGTGCGCGACGGCCGCACCCGCATCCTGCCGGAGCAGCACGAGAAGGTCTATTTCCACTGGATGGAGAACATCGAGCCCTGGTGCATCAGCCGCCAGCTCTGGTGGGGGCATCAGATCCCGGTGTGGTACGGGCCGAAACTCTCCAACAATGGAGACTTCGACCTGACCAAGCGTGAGATGTTCTGCGCGGCAAGCTTTGACGCCGCTCTCTCGCAAGCTAGGGAGTATTACGCGGCCGCGAAACTTGATGTGATTGACATCACTGAAAAGACTGCCCGCGCAACCGACCTGACTAAAGAAGAGATCCGTGATCTTTGTGACTTCATCGGTATTCCGTATGTCGAGACCATCAATACTACCCCGTTTGGCGCGATTGAGCGACGCAAGGGTGAGGAAGGGGTCAGGCTAAAGATCGAGCGCGATGACGACGTTCTCGACACCTGGTTTTCCTCCGGCATCTGGCCCATCGGCACGCTGGGCTGGCCCGAGGACACGGCCGAGCTGCGGCGGTACTACCCGACCTCGGTCCTGGTGACGGGCTTCGACATCCTGTTCTTCTGGGTCGCCCGGATGATGATGATGCAGCTGGAACTGGTCGGCGAGGTCCCGTTCAGGGACGTCTACATCCATGCCCTCGTCCGCGACGAGAAGGGCAAGAAGATGTCGAAGAGCCTGGGCAACGTCCTCGACCCGATCGAGCTGATCGACGAATACGGGGCGGACGCGGTGCGCTTCACGCTCGCCTCCATGGCGGCGATGGGGCGGGACCTGAAGCTCTCCAAGGACCGGATCGCGGGATACCGCAACTTCGGCACCAAGCTCTGGAACGCCGCCCGCTTCGCCGAGATGAACGGCTGCGCGCCCGTCCCGGGCTTCGACCCGACCGCCGTGACGCAGACCGCCAACCGCTGGATCGTCGGCGAGACGGGCCGCCTGCGCGAGACGCTCGACGCCGCGCTCGACGCCTATCGCTTCAACGACGCGGCCGGGGCGGTCTATGCCCATGTCTGGGGCAAGGTCTGCGACTGGTACGTCGAGCTGGCGAAGCCCCTGTTCCAGGATCCGGAGGCGGCGGAGGAGACCCGCGCCACCATGGCGTGGGCGCTGGAGCAGTGCCTGATCATGGCCCATCCCTTCATGCCCTTCGTCACCGAGGCGCTCTGGGCCGGGCGGTCGGACCTGCTGGTCCATGCTGAATGGCCTACCTACGGCGTCGAGCTGGTCGACCCGGCGGCGGATGCGGAAATGGGCTGGGTGATCGCGCTGATCGAGGAGATCCGCTCGGCCCGGGCCCAGATGCACGTGCCCGCGGGGGCGAAGGTGGCGCTGGTGGCGCTGGACCTGCCGGCGGCGCAGGCGGAGGCGCTGGAGCGCAACCGCGCGCTGGTCGCCCGTCTCGCCCGGATCGAGCGGTTCGAGACGGCGACCGAGGCGCCGAAGGGCGCCGTCACCCTGAGCGTGGGCGGCGCCACCTTCTGCTTGCCGCTCGCCGACGTCATCGACATCGCCGCCGAGCGCGAGCGGCTGGGCAAGACCCTCGCCAAGCTCGACAAGGAGGGCGAGGGCATCCGGCGCAAGCTCGACAACCCCGCCTTCGTCGCCAAGGCCCCCGAAGAAGTGGTCGACGAGAACCGCGCCCGGCTGGAGGCGATCGTGGACGAGGCCGCCGTGCTGCGGGCCGCCGCGGATCGGCTGGCCGGGCTGTGACCGGGGACGCGCCGCTGTCCTGACCGCGGCGCCGGCCGGGCCCCCCCGCCGGCGCCTCCGGGCCCGGGCCGCGCCCGCCCGGTTCCGTCGCCGTTTCCGTCAGGGCCGGGCACCCCGCCCGCCCCGCGCCCGCAACTGAAGGGAAGCCGCCATGTCCGAAGACGCCGCCCTGACCCATGCTCCTGCCCGGCTGACCGCCCTGGCCGAGAGCCTGCCCGCCAACGTGCCCTTCGTCGGACCCGAGGCCTTGCAGCGCCGGTCGGGCCAGGCGTTCAAGGCCCGGATCGGCGCGAACGAGAGCGTCTTCGGCCCCTCGCCCCGGGCGGTGGACGCGATGACCAAGGCCGCCGCCGAGGTCTGGAAATACGGCGACCCCGAGGTCCACGACCTGCGCGCCGCCATCGCCGCCCATCACGGGGTGCGCCCGGAGAACGTGACGGTCGGCGAGGGGATCGACGGGCTGCTCGGCAACCTCGTGCGGCTTCTGGCGGCGGAGGGCGACCCGGTGGTGAACTCGCTCGGCGGCTATCCGACCTTCGCCTATCACGTGCGCGGCTTCGGCGGCGTGCTGCATGGGGCGCCCTACCGGGACGACGCCGCGGATCCGGAGGCTCTGGCCCGGCTCGCGGCCGAGACCGGGGCGGGGCTCGTCTATCTCGCCAACCCCGACAACCCCATGGGGAGCTGGCGGCCGGGCGAGGAGGTCCGGGCGCTGGTCGAGACGCTGGCGCCCGGGGCGGTGCTCTGCCTCGACGAGGCTTATGCGGATTTCGCCCCCGAGGCGGCGCTGGCCGAGGTCGACGTCGACGACCCCCGGGTGATCCGGATGCGGACCTTCTCCAAGGCCTATGGGCTCGCGGGGCTGCGGGTGGGCTATGCGCTCGGCGAGGCGCGGCTGATCGCGGCCTTCGACCGGGTGCGCAACCATTTCGGCATGGGGCGGATCGCTCAGGCCGGGGCGCTGGCGGCGCTGGCGGATCGCGACTGGCTGGCGCTGGTCGTGCGGGAAGTGGCCCGGTCCCGGGCCCGGATCGCCGAGATCACGGCGGAGAACGGGCTCATCGCCCTGCCCTCGGCGACGAATTTCGTGGCGGTGGACTGCGGCGGCGACGGCGCCTTCGCCCGGGCGGTGCTGGAGGGGCTGGTCGCACGCGGGGTCTTCGTGCGCATGCCGGGGGTGGCGCCGCTCGACCGTTGCCTCCGGGTCACCGCAGGGCGGGCCTCGGACCTCGCCCATTTCGCCGAGGCCCTGCCGGGCGCGCTCGCCGACGCGCGGAAGGGCTGAGGCGGCCTTTATCGGCGCGATCACGCGTGCGGCGCTCCGGCATCCGGGCCGCGGCAGGAAAGCGCCCTGACATTTCCACCCGCGCCTTGGAGGACGGGCCCCTGGGCCTGTCCGACAGCGCCGGGCGAGCGGGGCCCGCCTTCGGGTCCCCGAGCCCGGCGCTTCTCCCCGGCGCGGCGGCGCGAGGGGAGTCGTCAGTCAGGCCGGCCCCGGCCCGCACCTGGGGCCGGCCTGGAGGGGTCAGATGTCGAGGTCTTCGCCCATGTCGGCGAAGCTCTCCTCTTCCGTCCCCTCGTCCTCCGCCGGGGCCTCGGCGGCCTCGGCTTCGCCGGCGAACATGCCGGCGATGGCGTTGCCGAGCAGCACGCCGCCCGCGACGCCCATGGCGGTCTGGGCCGCGCCGGCGAGGAAGCCCCCGCCTCCGCCGCCGCTCATGGCCTGGCGCTGCATCGCCGCCGAGGCCGGGCCCTGGGGCGCGGCGCGGTGCGCGGGCCGGGCGGACTGACCGCCGCCGAACAGGCTCGACAGGAAGCCGCCGCCGCCCTGGGGCCGCGATTCGAGCTCCTCGATCCGGGCCTGGGCCTGCTCCAGCGCCGCCTGCTGCATGACGATGGTCTGGGCCATGTAGTAGGGCGCGGCCGGCTGCTCGCCGATGCGCCGGGCGATGAAGCCCTCGGCTTCCGCGTCGCGGGCCGGCGCGGCGCGCTCGGCCTGGGCGAGCCTGTCGAACAGGCCCCCGATCGCCTGCTGGTCGTTCTGGTCCATGAGGTTTCCCTCCCGCCTCCGATGGTTATTCCCGCTCGCCCGTGAAGGAGAGGAGCAGCTGGAAGATGTTGACGAAGTTGAGATAGAGCGACAGCGCTCCGAAGACGGCGAGCTTGGAGCGCACCTCCTCGTCCGCATAGTCGAGATACTGCTGGCGGATGTTCTGGGTGTCCCAGGCGGTCAGGCCGACGAAGACCAGCACGCCGATCACCGAGATCGCGAACTGCAGCGCGGACGACCCGAGGAAGATGTTGACGATGCTGGCGATGATCACGCCGATCAGGCCCATCATCAGGAACCCGCCGAAGCCCGACAGGTCGCGCTTGGTGGTGTAGCCGTAGAGGCTCGTCGCCCCGAACATCGCCGCGGTGATGAAGAAGGTCCGCGCGATCGACACCCCGGTGAAGACCAGGAAGACGGAGGCGAGCGACAGTCCCATCACCGCGCAGAAGGCCCAGAACAGGGTCTGCGCCGTGCTCGGGGACATGCTCTCGATCTTGAAGCTGAAGAACAGCACGAAGCCGAGCGGCGCCAGCATCACCACCCATTTCAGGGGCGTGGAGAAAATCGGCACGTAGAGCGCCGGCGTCGAGGCCACCAGCATGGCGACGACGCCCGTCAGGACCAGGCCGAGGCCCATGTAGTTGTAGACGCGCAGCATGTGCGCGCGCAGGCCCTCGTCTATGGCGGCCGGGGCGCCGGCGTAGGCGCCGAAGGCCGGGCGGGGTTCGGTCATGGGGTCTCTCTCCATGGAAGGGTTCAGCGCAGGGAGCGCGCCAGGTCGGCGGCGGCCGCTTCGAGCGCCGCGCCGGTCTCGGGCCCGGCGACGAGGACATAGGCCACGTCGCCGATCTGGAAGTAGGCCGAGGCCGTCCGGTCCTCGGGGCCGCGGGTCGGGCCGGTGACGTCGAACCAGCCCGGCCGCACGGCGAAGAGCGAGACGGGACCGATCCCCTCCGCCTCCGCCGCCAGCTCGACGCTGGGACCGTTCGGCGAGGGAAAGATCTGGGCGTCCCGCACCCGCCAGTCCCCGGGAACCCGGGGCATGACGATGCCGGTGGCGGAGCGGATCTCCGCCGGATCGAGCCAGGGGGTCTCGCGCTGCGAGGTCATCGCCGCGCGCACCACCGTCGCGCCGTGGGCCTGGAGGGCCTCGGCCACATAGGCGGGATAGGAGGGCGAGGCGGTCACCCGCGTCGGGCCAAGCCCCGCATGGGCCGCCCAGCCCGCCCCCACCAGCGCCGCCGCCGCCGCGATGCGGCTGAGCCCGCGCAGCCGCCGGTCGCGGGCGAGCGCCCAGCCGAGCCGGCGCGCGGCCTCGGTCGTCTCGGGCCGCCCGGTGGGACGGGCGCCGGCGAGCGCCAGCCGCAGCTCGTCGCGGATGCGCAGGTCGGCCATGGCCCGGGCGGCGAGGACCGGCCGGGCGGCGAGCCAGGCCTCCACCTCGATCCGCCGCATCGGAGGGAGCTGCTCGTCGACATAGGCGTCGAGATCGGCGTCGGTCACCGGGTCGGTCATTCGCTTCCTCCCACCACGGTCAGGCGCGCCCGGGGGCGCGCTCCGGTCTCGAGCGCGCGCAAGGTCGCCCGCGCCCGGCCGATGCGCGACATCAGGGTGCCGATGGGCACCTCCAGCACCTCGGCTGCGGCCTGGTAGCTCAGCCCCTCGATCGCCACGAGATGCAGCGCCGCCCGCTGGTCCTCCGGCAGGCGGAAGAAGGCCTCGCGCACCTCGCCGAGGCGCACGACCTCTTCCTGGGCCGGGGGCGCGGCCTCGGGCGCGAGATCCGCCGCCGCCGCCTCGCGGACGCGGGCGGCGGTCCGGGCGCGACGACCGTCGACGAAGACGTTGTGCAGGATGGCGAGCAACCAGCCCCGCAGGTTGCCCCCGGCGCGAAAGCTCGCCCGCCGCTCCAGCGCCCGGACGAGGGTGTCCTGCACCAGATCCTCCGCATCATCCCGGTCGCGGGTCAGCGACCGGGCATAGCGGCGGAGCAGGCCGAGCTCGGAAAGGACGTCGTCGGTGGGCGTCGCGGGCTTCATGTTCCGTATACGGAGCAGGCGCCGGATTTCATCCCCGGGATTCCGAAAATTTTCAGAGCGCCGACGGCGGGCGGATCCGCCGGCGCCGGTTGCGCAGCCGCAACCGTTCCGGGCCGCCCCAGCAGGCGTTCGACCGCGCCCGCGAGGGCGGCCTGTCGCGCCGTTTCGACGTCTCGGAAGCGACGCGCCGCCAGGGTCTGCGCATGGGGAGGCGCGCGCGGGTCAGGCCGGAATGGCGCCTGCGGTCTGGGCGGCGCGGACGAAGGCGGCGATCCGGGCGGGGTCCTTGATGCCCCGCGCCTTCTCGACGCCGGAGGAGACGTCCACCCATTCCGCGCCGGTCAGGCGGACCGCCTCGGCGACGTTCTCGGGGGTGAGGCCGCCGGCGAGCATCCAGGGCAAGGGAAAGCTCTGGCCCTGGATCAGCCGCCAGTCGAAGGCGACGCCGTTGCCGCCGGGGATGTCCGCCCCCTCGGGCGGCCGCGCGTCGATCAGCAGCATGTCGATCGCGCCCATGTAGGCGGGGAGCCCGTCGAGGTCTCCCTCCTCCGAGACGCCGACCGCCTTCATCACCGGCAGGCGAAAGCGCGCGCGCAGGTCCGCCGCCCGTTCGGGCGATTCGGCGCCGTGGAGCTGGAGCATCGAGATCGGGATCGCCTCGACGATGGCCTCGATCTCGGCGTCCGTGGCGTCGACCGTCAGCGCCACCAGCGGCAGCCCCTCGGGGCGGGCGACGGCGATCCAGCGGGCGTCCGCGAGGGTGACGTGCCGGGGCGACGGCGGATAGAACACGAGCCCGCCCCAGGCGGCGCCGGCCGCGGCCGCCGCGGCGAGGTCGCCGCGGTTGCGCAGGCCGCAGATCTTGACCTGGGCCACGTCAGCCGCCGATCAGCGCCAGAACTTCGTCGTCCTTGGCCTGGGCCTTGCGCAGGGTCTTGACCTCGCGGTCGAGCTCCGCCGCCTCGCGGGCCTTGAGCGCGGCGCGGCGGCGATGCTTGTGCTCGCGCAGCCATTCGAAGATGTAGCCGAGGATCATCCCCGTCAGGATCAACGCCAGCCCCACCAGGTGCATGGGCAGCTCGATCGAGCGCTGGCCGAACATCGACAGGCCGTCGGGCAGCAGGTGCAGCGTGACGGGACCGCGATTCGCCACCGCCAGGACCACGATCGCGATCAGGATGACCGCGAGCAGCAGGTACTTGATGAAGCGCATCGCTTACTCCTCGTTCAGGCGGTCGCGCAACGCCTTGCCGGTCTTGAAGAAAGGCACGTATTTCTCCTCGACGTCGACGCTGTCGCCGGTGCGCGGGTTGCGGCCCGTGCGGCTGTCGCGCTTCTTCACGGAGAAGGCGCCGAAGCCGCGCAGCTCGACCCGATGGCCGGCCGCCATGGCCTCGATGATCTCCTCGAAGACGGTCGCGACGATGCGCTCCACGTCGCGCTGGAACAGGTGCGGGTTCTCCTCCGCGATCTTCTGGATGAGCTCGGACTTGATCATGACCGTTCCCGGGGTTTCGCGGATCGGGTCCGCGTTCGTGGGCATACTGGCAGGATTCACCGGCCGAGGGAATAGAGCCGAAGCCCCCCAAGGCCGGATATTTCTCCAAGAATCCCGCCGCTTGACCCCATGTCGCCGAGGATGGAGCCGATCCATCCCTCCTCGCGCTTCACCTGCCACTCCTCCACCGGCAGGTCGCCCAGGCCGGAGGCCTGCGATTCGAGCCAGGCCAGCGCCTCGGGCTCGCCGCCGAGCTCGTCCACCAGCCCGTTCTCGAGCGCGAGCCGGCCAGTGAAGACCTGGCCGTTGGCGGCCTCGTCCAGGGCTGCGCCCTCGAGCCCCCGCCGCTCGCCCACCAGCCCGCGGAACCAGGCGAAGCTGTCGGCGATCAGCGCCCGGTCCACCGCCCGCGCCTCCGGGTTGGTGGGCCGGAAGGGCGAGGGCTCGGCCTTGAGCTCGGAGGAGCGCACGGTCTGCATCGAGACCCCGATCCGGTCGATGAGGCCGGTGAGGTCGGGATATTCCATGATCACGCCGATCGAGCCGGTAAGGGTGTTGCCGCGGGACACGATGTGATCCGCCGCGATCGCCGCCACGTAGCCGCCGGAGGCCGCCGCCTCGCCGAGAACCGCGACCACCGGCTTGACCGCCGCGATGTCCCGCACCGCGGCGTAGACGGCTTCGGCCCCGGCGGTGGTGCCGCCAGGGGAATTGATGCGCAGGATCACCGCCTCGACCTCGCCCGCCTCGGCGAGCTCCCGCAGGAGTTCGTCGCGCTTCAGGTCGTCGGTGATGACGCCGTTGAGCTGGAAGCGGGCGATCTGGGCGTGGGGGATGGCGCCCGACCCGCCGATCACAGCCGCGAGGATCAGGCAGAGGATCGCCGCGACCCAGAAGCCGCGCCAGAAGGCGGAGCGGCGCCATTTTCGCCGGCGCTCCTCGTAGAAATCCCGTTCCAGCGCGTCCAATTCGCCCTCGCCCTCGCAATGCCTTTGCAAGGCTATCCTGCGGCGGGGGGAAGATGAAGCCCCCGCCCCGCCCGGGGGCCGAACGAAAACGGCGCCCGCGAAGGGCGCCGTTTCCAGTGAGCTGTGCCGGACGGGATCAGCCGTCGCGGCGCTTGAGGGCCGCGCCCAGGATGTCGCCGAGCGAGGCGCCCGAGTCGGACGACCCGTACTGCTCCACGGCTTCCTTTTCCTCGGCGATCTCGCGGGCCTTGATCGACAGGCCCAGACGGCGGGTCTTGGCGTCGATGTTGGTGATCCGCGCGTCGACCTTGTCGCCCTTGGTGAAGCGCTCGGGCCGCTGCTCGGCGCGGTCGCGGCTGAGGTCCGACCGGCGGATGAAGGATTTCATCCCGTCGTACTCGACCTCGATCCCGCCGTCCTCGATGGCCGTCACGGTCACGGTGACCACGTCGCCCCGCTTCACGCCCGACACCGCCTCGGCGAAGGGATCGCCGCCGACCTGCTTGATCGAGAGCGAGATGCGCTCCTTCTCGATGTCGACGTCGGTGACCACCGCGCGGACCACGTCGCCCTTGCGGTAGTCCTGGATCGCGTCCTCGCCGGAGCGGTTCCAGTCCAGGTCGCTGAGGTGGACCATGCCGTCGATGTCGCCGTCGAGGCCCACGAACAGACCGAATTCGGTGATGTTCTTGACCTCGCCCTCGACCTCGGTGCCGTTCGGGTGGTTGCGGGCGAAGTTCTCCCAAGGGTTGCCCTGGGTCTGCTTCAGGCCCAGCGAGACCCGGCGCTTCTGGCCGTCGATCTCGAGCACCAGCACCTCGACCTCCTGGGAGGTGGAGACGATCTTGCCCGGATGGACGTTCTTCTTGGTCCAGGACATTTCCGAGACGTGGACCAGGCCCTCGATCCCCGGCTCCAGCTCCACGAAGGCGCCGTAGTCGGTGATGTTGGTGACGCGGCCGACATGCTTGGAGCCGATCGGGTACTTGGCCTCGACCGTGTCCCAGGGATCCGCCTGCAGCTGCTTCATGCCGAGGCTGATGCGCTGGGTCTCCTTGTTGATCTTGATCACCTGGACCTTGACGGTCTCGCCGATGTTCAGGATCTCGGAGGGGTGGTTGACGCGCCGCCAGGCCATGTCGGTGACATGCAGGAGGCCGTCGACGCCGCCCAGGTCGACGAAGGCGCCGTATTCGGTGATGTTCTTCACCACGCCGTCGATCACGTCGCCCTCGGCGAGGCGCGCGACGATCTCGGCGCGCTGCTCGGCGCGGGACTCTTCCAGCACGGCGCGGCGCGACACGACGATGTTGCCCCGCCGGCGATCCATCTTCAGGATCTGGAAGGGCTGCGGCATGTGCATCAGGGGGCCGGCGTCGCGCACGGGACGCACGTCCACCTGGGAGCCCGGCAGGAAGGCCACGGCGCCGCCGAGATCGACGGTGAAGCCGCCCTTGACGCGGCCGAAGATCGCGCCCTCGACGCGCTCTTCCTTGGCGTAGGCCTTTTCGAGCCGGTCCCAGGCTTCCTCGCGGCGGGCCTTCTCGCGGGAGAGGACCGCTTCGCCCCGGGCGTTCTCGACGCGGTCGAGGTAAACCTCGACGGTGTCGCCCACCTGGATCTCGGGGGCCTTGCCGGGAGCGGTGAATTCCTTCAGATCGACGCGGCCTTCCATCTTGTAGCCGATGTCGATGATGGCCTGTCCCGCCTCGATGGCGAGGACCGTGCCGCGGACGACGGTGCCTTCGTCCGGGGTTTCGAGCTCATAGCTCTCGTTGAGCAGAGCTTCGAAGTCTTCCATGGTTGCCGATGCTGGCATACAGTTCTCCTAGGGTCTTCGTTTTCCGGCCTGGCGGTTGGATCCGCCGGTCTTTCAAAAAGTCTCGCGCCGGGCGGGTCAGGCCCCGTCCGGCATCCGGCTTTTCACGTAGTCGGTCGCCGCAGCGACGGCAGCCTCTATAGTCAGATCCGTGGTGTCGAGCAAGCGCGCATCCGCCGCCGCGACCATCGGCGCCACGTCCCGTCCCGCGTCGCGGGCGTCGCGGGCGCGCAGGTCGGCGAGCATGGCGGCCACGTCGGCCCCGAGCTCCGCCGCCCGCCGCGCGGCCCGGGCCTCCTCCGAGGCGGTGACGAAGAGCTTCGCCTCCGCCCGCGGGCAGATTACCGTGCCGATGTCGCGACCGTCGAGCACCGCGCCCCCCTCGCGCCGGGCGAAGGCGCGCTGGTAGTCGAGCAGCGCCGCCCGCACCTCTGGCAGGGCCGCGACCTTGGAGGCCGCCTGCCCCGCCCGGGCGCTCCTGAGGTCGTCACGGGCGAGCGCGGCGTCAAGATGCCGGCGGGCGATTTCCGTGGCCCAGTGGGGATCGACCACGCCTTGCCCGTCCGCCAGCGCCTGGCAGCCGACCGCCCGGTAGAGCAATCCGGTGTCGAGATGGGCGAAGCCGAAATGCGCCGCCACCGCCCGCGCGATGGTGCCCTTGCCCGAGGCCGCCGGCCCGTCGATCGCCACGGTGAAAATCAAGGCCGCCCTCCCTGTGGCGACGCCCCGGCGGGATGGATCCCGCCGGGGCGTCGCGCGAAACCGATGTCGCCCGGGCGCAGGGACCCGGCGCGCCCGGACGGGGTCCCTGCCCCGCCCGACCGGCGCATATGCGCCCGGGGCCCGCGGCTTGGCAAGGCGTCGGGGTCCGTCACGCCTCCGTCAGCCGCGCGCCGAGGGTCCGCATCAGGGGGATGAAGTCGGGGAAGCTGGTGGCGATCGGCCCGGCGTCGTCCACCGTGATCGGCCGCCGGGACGCGAGGCCGAGGCAGAGGAAGGCCATGGCGATGCGATGGTCGAGCCGGCTTTCCACCGTCGCCCCGCCCGCGACGCCGTCCGCGCCGCGGCCGTGGACGATGAACCAGTCCGGCCCCTCCTCCACCTCGACCCCGCAGGCCTCGAGGCCCCGGGCCATGGCGTCGATCCGGTCGCTTTCCTTGACGCGCAGCTCGCGCACGCCGCGCATGATGGTCCGGCCATCCGCCGTCGCCGCCAGCGCCGCGAGGATGGGGTATTCGTCGATCATCGAGGCGGCGCGCTCGGGCGGGACCTCGACGCCGCGCAGCGGCCCGTGCCGCGCCACGAGGTCGGCCACGGGCTCGCCGCCCTCCTCGCGCCGGTTCTCGAAGACGATGTCCGCGCCCATCTCCGTCAGGGTCGCATAGAGGCCGGCCCGCGTCGGGTTGAGGCCGACGCCGGGCACGCGCACCTCCGAGCCTTCCGCCAGCAGCGCCGCCGCGAGCGGGAAGGCCGCGCTGCTCGGGTCGCGGGGCACGGCGATGGTCTGGGCGCGCAGCTCCGGCTGGCCGCGCAGGGTGATCGCCCGGCCCTCCTCCGTCGCCTCGACGGCGATCTCGGCGCCGAAGCCCGCGAGCATCCGCTCGGTGTGGTCGCGGGTGGCTTCCTTCTCGATCACCACCGTCTCTCCCGGGGCGTTCAGCCCGGCGAGCAGCAGCGCGGATTTCACCTGGGCCGAGGGCACCTGCAGGGTGTGGCGCACCGGGACCGGATCCGCCGCCCCGACCAGGGTCAGCGGCAGGCGGCCGCCGCGCCGGCCATGGGACCGCGCGCCGAACAGCGCCAGCGGCTCGGTCACCCGGCCCATGGGACGGGAGCGCAGGCTGGCGTCGCCGGTGAAGGTGGCGGAGATCGGCGTGGTCGCCATGGATCCCATGATGAGCCGCACCCCGGTGCCGGAATTGCCGCAGTCGATCACGTCCTCGGGCTCCAGAAACCCGCCGACGCCGACGCCGTGCACCCGCCAGGCGCCCGGGCCGTCCTGGACCACCTCGGCCCCGAAGGCCCGCATGGCCCGGGCGGTGTCGAGCACGTCCTCGCCCTCCAGGAGGCCGGTGATCCGGGTCTCGCCGACCGCCAGGGCCCCGAGGATCAGCGACCGGTGGGAGACCGACTTGTCGCCCGGGATCTCCGCCACGCCGCGCAGCGGGCCGCCCGCTTCGGCCGTCAGCGGCCGCGCCTGCCCATGTCCCGCCATCTCCGTCTCTCCTCGCCGATGCCGAAGGCGGCCTGCCCGTGCGGCAGGCGCGCGCCCCGGGACCTCTTAGGCGATCCCCGCGCGCCGGTCCATCGGCGGCGGGGGCGGTTTTCGGAGGAGCGACGGGTCGGCGGGAGGCTTCGACAGCGGACCGGATGCGGGCCGCGGGCCCTACGGGGGTCTTGGGGCGTCAGTCGCGTCCGTCGCGCAGAAAGCTCAGGTATTGGGGCGTGCGGCCCTCGCGCAGGGCCTTGGCCTCGTAGCGGGTGCGGGTCCAGTCCGGCCAGGGCCGCGCCCAGTCCCCGGGCCCGCCCTGGACGGCGAAGCCGCCCGCCGCCGCGACCGCCCGCAGCGCGTGGGCGACATACTCGGGAATGTCCGAGGCGAGCCGCAGCTCCGCCCCCGGCGCCATGATCCGGCGGAGCGCGCGCAGGTTCTCCTCGCCCATGAAACGCCGCTCCCAGTGGCGGGTCTTGGGCCAGGGATCGGGATAGAGCACGAAGACCCGCGCGAGGCCGCCGTCGGGGAGCAGGTCGATCAGGTCCCGGGCGTCGCCCGGATGGATCCGGACGTTGCCGAGGCCGGCGGCCTCGATCCGGGCGAGCGCCATGGCGACGCCGTTGACGAAGGGCTCGGCGCCGATCAGGCCGATGTCCGGATTGAGCGCCGCCTGATGGGCGAGATGCTCGCCACCTCCGAAACCCACCTCGAGCCAGACCGGCCGCGCGCCGAAGAGCGCGCCGAGATCGACGGGGCGCGCCCCCGGCAGGCCGGCGCGCACCACCCCCGGCACGGCGAGCCGGGGCAGGAGATCCGCCAGCAGCCGCTCCTGGTTGGGACGCAGGGCCTTGCCGCGGATCCGGCCGTAGAAGACCCGCCGCGGCCCCGGCTGGCCCCGGGGGCCCTCAGACGTCTCCATCGGCGCTTCGGCGTCGGAGGGCGCAGCCTCGGGCCCGTCCGCCGGCGTGGGTTCGGGCGCGGAGCGGGCGCGCGCCGGCCCCGGCCCTTCGTCGGCCTGCGACGGTTCGGTCATGTCGCCGGCCCGGACCGCCTGCGTCACACCGCGGCGCGCAGGGCGTCGGTCAGATCCGTGCGCTCCCAGGAGAAGCCGCCCTCGTTGTCGGGGGTGCGGCCGAAATGGCCATAGGCCGAGGTCCGCTGGTAGATCGGCCGGTTCAGGCCGAGATGGGTGCGGATGCCCCGGGGGGTGAGGTCCATCACCTCGGCGATCGCCCGTTCGATCTCGGCCTCGGGCGCCTCGCCGGTGCCCATGGTGTTGACGTAGATCGACAGCGGCCGCGCCACGCCGATCGCGTAGCTGAGTTGGATCACGCAGCGCTTGGCGAGGCCCGAGGCCACCACGTTCTTGGCGAGGTAGCGCGCGGCGTAGGCGGCGGAGCGGTCGACCTTGGTCGGGTCCTTGCCCGAGAAGGCGCCGCCGCCATGGGGCGCCGCGCCGCCGTAGGTGTCGACGATGATCTTGCGGCCCGTCAGGCCCGCGTCCCCGTCCGGGCCGCCGATGACGAAGCGCCCGGTGGGGTTGACGTGCCAGACGGTCGCGTCCGTGAGCCAGCCCTCGGGCAGGACCTCGCGCAGGTAGGGCTCGACCATGTGGCGCACGTCGGCGCTGGTCATGTCCTCGTCCAGGTGCTGGGTCGAGAGCACCAGGCTCGAGACCTCCACCGGCCGGCCGCCCGCGTAGCGCAGCGACAGCTGCGACTTGGCGTCGGGACCGAGGCGGGGCTCCTCGCCGGACTTGCGGGCCTCGGCGAGGCGGCGCAGCATGGCGTGGGCGTAGTGGATCGGCGCAGGCATCAGGTCCGGGGTCTCGTCGACCGCATAGCCGAACATGATCCCCTGGTCGCCGGCGCCCTCTTCCTTGCCGTCGCCCGCATCCACGCCCTGGGCGATGTGCGCGGACTGTCCGTGGATGTAGTTATGGACGTGCAGCGTGGCCCAGTGGAAGCCCTTCTGCTCGTAGCCGATGTCGCGCACGCAGGCGCGCACGATGTCCTCGACGTTCTGCAGCACCTCGGCGGGACCGCGCACCTCGCCGCCGACGATCACCCGATCGGTGGTGGCGAAGGTCTCGCAGGCGACCCGCGCCTCGGGATCGACGGCGAGAAAGGCGTCGAGCACCGCATCGGAGATCCGGTCGCAGACCTTGTCGGGATGGCCTTCGGAGACCGATTCCGACGCGAAGATATAGTCCTGACGCGTATCCATGCCGCCGCCGCCCTTTCCGGAAGTCCTTGCCGCGAAATTCGCGCGTCTCCCTACGCCAGGCGCCGGCGCAGGGTCAACGGCGGAACGCGCGCGGCGCGGGACCGCCTCAGTCGCGGACGGCCACGGGCTCCCGCCCCGCGGGTTCGGCGAGGGAGCGCATGAGGGCGAGGACCGAAGCCCGGGTGCCCGGATCGGCGATCGAGGAGAAAATCGTCGCCGCCTGGCGCATCTCCTCCGGCGAGATCGCCGCGCCCGAGGGCCGCCCGGCGGCCGCGTCGGGTTCGATCCCGAGGCCCTCGAAGAAGTAGATCGGCGTCACCCCCAGATAGGCTGCGATCTGATAGAGTCGGCCGGCGCCGATCCGGTTCGAGCCCTTCTCGTATTTCTGGACCTGCGAGAAGGTCAGGCCCAGATGCCGTCCCAGCCGCCCCTGGCTGATCGAAAGGGCCTCGCGCCGCTCTCGCAGACGCGCGCCCACATGAACATCGATATCATGCGCTGACAAAGACAAATAATCACCCCACGCCAAGCTGTGGCCCGGACGGCTTCTCCGTGATCCGCAGTCCATTGACTGCGGATTTGCCGCTTCTGCGAAAGCTCGGGCGTCCCACCAACCTCTGGCAGGATTTATCGCGGCAGGCGGAGTCGAAAGCTACTGCTAAAATTGTAAACAGTTAATCCCAAGGCGACAAGGATCGCGACAAGCGAACCTCTATCGCCAATACGCGCGTAAATTGTCGCATCAAGAGCAGAAGGCAGCGGGACGTCCAGATGTCCTGCTTGACCCAAGGTCAATTGGGACACGACTCGCCCTTTCGGGTCGATCATCGCCGAGACCCCAGTATTCGCTGCGCGCGCGAGCGGCAGGCCCTGTTCGATCGCCCGCGCCCGCGCCTGGGCCAAGTGCTGGAACGGGCCGGAGAATTCGCCGAACCAGCCGTCGTTGGTGATCTGGACAAGCCAGTCCGCCCGGCCCTCGGGGGCGCGCATGGCTTGCGGGAACACCGCCTCGTAGCAGATGAGCGGCAGGAAGGGCGGCAGGCCCGCGGCCGCCACCAGATGCGGCCCCGCCCCGGGCGTGAAGCCGCGGGAGGTGAGCGTCGCCACGCGAGGCCCGAGGCGGGCGAGGAGATCCGCCTGGGGGATGTATTCGCCGAAGGGCACCAGATGGTGCTTGTCGTAGACCGCGAGCGCCGCGCCCCCGGGCCCGAGCACGGCGAGGGCGTTGTACCAGCGGTCGCCGGTCTCGCCCGTCTCGATGCGCTCGACCCCGAGGATCACCGGCGCGCCGCGGGCCGCGGCCGCGATCTCCGCCTGCAGGTCGGGGGCGTAGTCGAGCGGATAGGGAATGGCCGTCTCGGGCCAGATCACCACATCGGGCCGGGGTTCGGCCCGGGTGGCGGCGAGCTGGCGCTCCAGAAACAGGGCCTGCATCTCGGGCCGCCATTTCAGCCGCTGCTCGGCGTCGGGCTGGACCAGCCGCACCAGCAGGGGCGGATCGCGCCGGGGAAGCGGCTGCGCCAGCCGCCAGGCGCCCCAGCCCCAGCCGAGCGCCACGAGCGCCGCGGCGACCGCCGCCGAGCCGCGCCAGCCGAAGCGCCCGAGGGACGCACCGGGCAGCAGCGCGGCGACGAGGGCGAGCGCGCTGAGGCCGTAGGGGCCGGCGAGGGCCAGGACCTGGGCGACGGGCGTGCCGATCCAGCCATAGGCCGGCAGCGCCCAGGGAAAGCCGGTCAGCACGAAGGCGCGCGCCATCTCGGCCAGCGCCAGCAGAAGCGCCAGCGCCAGGGCGAGGCGCGCCCCTCCGATCCGGGCGGCGCGGCCGAGCGCGAAGGCGAACGCGAAGGCCGCGCCCCAGAACAGCGCCAGCCCCCCCGCCATGCCGACCAGGGCGAAGGGCGCCATCCAGCCGAAGATCTCGGCGTCCACCAGGAAGGGTTCGACGATCCAGCAGAGCGCGAGGCCGAAGAACCCGACCCCTGCCGCCCAGCCGCGCAGGAAGGCCCCGCGCCGGGTCCGCGCCCCCTCCAGCAGCCACAGCAGCGGCGGCAGCGCGAGGAACGGCGTCCAGAACAGCGAGAACGGCGCCTGCGCCAGGGCGAGGACCATGCCGCAGAGGATCGCGACGAGCGCCGCGCGCCAGGGACCCGCCGCGCGCAGGCGGCGCGCGAGCGCGGCCATGGGGGGGCCTATTCGGCGGCCTCGGCGCCCGGCGCCGCCTCATGGCCGCGCTTGAAGCGCACGCGCAGCCGCTTCACCCGGCGGGAATCCGCGTCGAGGACCTCGATGAGATGGCCGTCGGGGTGGAGGATCACCTCGCCCACGGCCGGCACCCGCCCGGCCACCCGGAAGAGCAGACCGCCGAGCGTCGCCACCTCCTCGGCCAGCTCGCCCTCGGCGAGCTTCACGCCGGTCGCCTCCTCGAAGTCATCGAGATCCATGCGGGCGGGGGCGATATAGGCGCCGTCCTCCTCCGCGACCAGGACGACCGCCTCGTCGTCATGCTCGTCGTCGATCTCGCCGACGATCTCCTCGATCAGGTCCTCGATGGTGACGAGCCCGTCGACGCCCCCGTATTCGTCGATGACCAGCGCCATGTGGATGCGTTCCGCCTGCATCTTGCGCAGGAGCACCCCGAGCGGCATCGACGGCGGCACGTAGAGCAGCGGCCGGATCAGGCTTTCGAGATCATAGTCCTCGGGCGCGGCGCCGAAGCCGTAGCGCAGAGCCAGGTCCTTGAAGTGGACGATCCCCTTGGGATGGTCCAGATCCTCCGCATAGACCGGCAGGCGGCTCAGGGTGTGGGACTGGAAGACCTCGACCAGGGCCGGCAGCTCGACGTCCTCGGGCACGGCGACGATCTCGGTCCGCGGGATGCTGACCTCCTCGACGCGCATGCGCCGGATCCGCCGCAGGTTCACGACGATGTCCGGAGCGCCCCCCGAAGCCGCCGGCTCGCGCGTCTGGGAGGTGTCGGGTTCCGGGGGGTCGCGCCGGAACAGTCGCGTCAGGAAGCCCGGCCGCGCCGGACTGTCGGCCTCGGCCGCATCGGGGCCGCCCTGCGCAGCGGCTCCGCTTTCGTGGTCGCCCATCGGGCAAAAATCCATCTGCGACGCCCAAGGGGCGCCTCCTATCCCCTATATGGGTCAGGGACGCCGAGGCCGGCAAGTATTTTCGTCTCCAAGGCCTCCATCGCCTCGGCCTCGGCCTCGACCTCGTGGTCGTAGCCGAGCAGGTGCAGCACCCCGTGGACCATCAGGTGGGTCACGTGATCGGAGGGGGGGAGGCCGCCCGCCTCGGCCTCGGCCATGCAGGTCTCCCAGGCGAGCGCGATGTCGCCGAGGAAGAGCGCCCCGTCCGGATCGGGCTCCGTCTCGTCCGAGGGCCAGGAGAGCACGTTGGTGGGCGCGGCCTTGCCCCGATAGGCGGCGTTGAGCGCCGCCACCCGCGCGTCGTCGGCGGCGAGCAGGCTGATCTCGCAGCCGGCGGCCGCCCGCCCCGCCCCCTCCAGCGCCGCCCGGGCCGCGCGCTCGGCCAGCGCCTCGAGGCCCAGGGCCTCCCAGCGGACGTCCTCGACGACCGCGTCGACCAGCGGCTCAGGCATCCCGGCCGGCCGCCTCGTAGGCGTTGATGATGCGCGCGACCAGCGGATGGCGCACCACGTCGGCCGAGCTGAACCGGGCGAAGCCGATGCCCTCGACCCCGCGCAGCACCTTCTCGGCCTCGACCAGGCCCGAGGGCACGCCGCGCGGCAGGTCGATCTGGGTCTGGTCCCCGGTCACCGCCATGCGGCTCCCCTCGCCGAGTCGGGTCAGGAACATCTTCATCTGCATGGCGGTGGCGTTCTGCGCCTCGTCGAGCACGACGAAGGCGTTGGCGAGGGTCCGGCCGCGCATGAAGGCGAGCGGCGCGATCTCGATCTGCTTCTCCTCCAGCATCTTCTGGAGCTGGCGGGCAGGAAAGAAGTCGTTCAGCGCGTCGTAGAGCGGCTGCATGTAGGGATCGACCTTTTCCTTCATGTCGCCGGGCAGGAAGCCGAGCCGCTCGCCCGCCTCCACCGCCGGGCGGCTGAGGATCAGCCGGTCCACGTGGCCGTCGATCAGCATGGCCGCCGCCGCCGCCACCGCGAGGTAGGTCTTGCCGGTGCCCGCGGGCCCGAGACCGAAGACCAGCTCGTGGCGGAAGAGCAGCCGCACATAATCCTTCTGCGCCTGGGTCCGCGGCTCGACGACCTTCTTGCGGGTGCGGATCTCCAGCGGCTCGGCGGAGAACATGTCGAGCTGGCCGCCATCGGCCCGGGGGCCGGGGACGAAGCGGATCGCCGCCTCCACGTCGGCGGGCTGGACGGGACGGCCCTGCTCCAGCCGCTGGTAGAGGGCGTTCAGGACCCGCGCGGCCTCGCCGCGCGCGGTCTCGTCGCCGTGCAGGTGCAGCTGGTTGCCGCGGCGGTTGATGCTGAGCCCCAGCCGCGTCTCGATCAGCGCGAGATGCCGGTCGAGCTCGCCGCACAGGTCGATGAGCAGGCGGTTGTCGGGGTAATGCAGGACGCTGGCGGGCAGGTCGTCCGGACCGAGGGCGGGATTGGGGGCGTTCGACGCCAATTGGCCTCCGCGGAATACGGGCGCGCGCCCGAGTTTGCCGGCCCCCACCCTGCCCGAGCCGCTTGGGCCGCGCAAGCGCCTTGGAGACGGCGGCCGCCGAACCGTCGCTCGCGCAACGTTCGGCACAGATCTGATAGACTAGTTCGCCCGCTTCGCAGCGTCTTCTCGCCACGGCTACTTGCACGAGGCGGGCGAATTTCCGCCAATCACTCAATCGCGAAAATTTTCCGGGAATTAGTTCGTGGAAACTCTTGCATATCTCCAAGACGGCAAATAATCTGTGAACAGCGACAAATCTCCTGAAGAGTGATTGTTGCTGGGTTCACAATGCGACCGATCCGCGCAAGGTAAGCGCGCGTCGATCGGCAGTGGAAGGCGAGGCAATATGAACGAAGAGCAGGCCATAGGCCGGGGTGAAATCCTTGCGCTCACCACGGAAATCGTTTCAGCTCACCTGGCTAACAATTCCGTTACCCAGAACGACGTGGCCGGGTTGATCCAGTCGGTGTTCAGCAAGCTGACGGAACTGGCGCAAGGCGAGGAGGCTCCCTCGGTCGAGCTCACCCCCGCGGTGCCGATCAAGAAGTCGGTGACGGACGACTACATCGTCTGCCTCGAAGACGGCAAGAAGCTCAAGATGCTCAAGCGGCATCTGATGACCTCCTACGGCATGACGCCGGAAGAATATCGCGCCAAGTGGGGCCTCAAGGCCGACTATCCCATGGTCGCCCCGAACTACGCCGCCAAGCGCCAGGAGCTGGCCAAGAAGATCGGCCTCGGCCGCAAGCCCCGCGCGAAATAACCCGCGGTTGCGCGGTCCCGGCCGCGCGGTTACAGCAAGGGCGCGCCCTCCCCGGGGCGCGCCTTTTCCGTCCCCGGAGGATGCCATGCCCGAGGCCGCGACCCCCGACGCCGCCCAGCCCGAGTCCGTGAAGTCCGCGTCGCCGAAGAAAGTCTTCGTGAAGACCTACGGCTGCCAGATGAACGTCTACGACAGCGAGCGCATGGCCGCGGCGCTGGCGGCGGAGGGCTATGGGCCGACGGACGCTCCCGAGGACGCGGATCTCGTCTTGCTCAACACCTGCCACATCCGGGAAAAGGCGGCGGAGAAGGTCTATTCCGAGCTCGGCCGCCTGCGCCGCCTGAAGGACGGGCGGCCCGACCTGCGCATCGGCGTGGCGGGCTGCGTCGCCCAGGCCGAGGGGACGGAGATGCTCGTCCGGGCTCCTTCGGTCGATTTCGTCGTGGGGCCGCAGTCCTATCACCGCCTGCCCGCCATGCTCGCCCGGGTGGCGGAGGGCGAACGGCCGGTCGAGATCGCCTTCCCCGAGGAGGACAAGTTCGACCACCTCGCCCCCGACCGCCGCGCCCGGCGCGCGCCCGCGGCCTTCCTCACGGTGCAGGAGGGCTGCGACAAGTTCTGCGCCTTCTGCGTGGTGCCCTACACCCGCGGCGCCGAGGTCTCCCGCCCCGCCGCCCGGATCGAGGCGGAGGCCCGGGCGCTCGCCGAGCGCGGGGTGGTCGAGATCACCCTCCTCGGCCAGAACGTCAACGCCTACCGTGACCCGGACGGGCTGACGCTGGCGGCGCTCATCCGGCGGCTGGCGCGGATCCCGGGGATCGCGCGGCTGCGCTACACCACCTCCCATCCCAACGACATGGGCGAGGACCTGATCGCCGCCCATGGGGAGGTCGAAGCGCTGATGCCCTACCTGCACCTGCCGGTGCAGTCGGGGTCGGACCGCATCCTCAAGGCCATGAACCGCCGCCACACCGCCGAGGCCTACCTGCGGCTGATCGAGCGCATCCGCGCCGCCCGGCCGGACATCGCGCTCTCGGGCGACTTCATCGTGGGCTTCCCCGGCGAGACGGAGGCGGATTTCGCCGACACCCTCGCGCTGGTCGAGGCGGTGGGCTATGCGGCGGCCTATTCCTTCGCCTATTCGCCCCGCCCCGGCACGCCTGCGGCCGACCGGGCGGACCTGCCGGGAGCGGTGAAGTCCGACCGGCTGCTCCGGCTCCAGGGGCTGATCGAGCGCCAGCAGGCGGCCTTCCAGGCGGCGCTGGTGGGGCGGGTCCTGCCGGTGCTGATCGAGAAGCCCGGCCGCGAGCCCGGCCAGGTGGCGGGCAAGTCGCCCTATCTCAACGCCGTGCACCTGCCCGGCGGGCCCGAGCTGGTGGGCCGGGTGGTCGAGGCGGAAATCACCGCCGCCTGGCGCAACTCGCTCGCCGCCCGCGCCGCCTGAGCGGAGTTGACGCCGCCCGCGAAGGGCGGCAAGAGCGCCTTCCCTGCCGCCAGAGGTCCCCATGACCGAGCCGAAGTTCACCCCCCGCGTCTTTTCCGGCATCCAGCCCTCGGGCAGCCTGCACCTGGGCAACTACCTCGGCGCGCTGCGCCGCTTCGCCCGGATGCAGGACGACGGGGTCGAGACGGTCTATTGCGTGGTCGACCTCCACGCCATCACCGTCTGGCAGGAGCCGGCCGACCTCGCCCACGCCACGCGGGAGCTGACGGCGGCCTACATCGCCTCGGGCCTCGACCCGGACCGGTCGATCCTGTTCAACCAGTCGCAGGTCCCCGCGCACGCCGAGCTCGCCTGGCTCTTCAACTGCGTCGCCCGGGTCGGCTGGATGTACCGGATGACCCAGTTCAAGGACAAGGCGGGCAAGAACGCCGAGAACTCCTCGCTGGGCCTGCTCGCCTATCCGACCCTGATGGCCGCCGACATCCTCGCGTACCGGGCGACCCACGTGCCGGTGGGCGAGGACCAGAAGCAGCATATCGAGCTGACCCGGGACATCGCGGCCAAGTTCAACCACGACTACGGCGTCGACTTCTTCCCGATGACCGAGCCGGTGATCGAGGGGGTCGCGACCCGGGTCATGAGCCTGCGCGACGGCACGAAGAAGATGTCGAAGTCCGACCCCTCGGACCTCAGCCGCATCAACCTGACCGACGACGCGGACGCCATCGCCTCGAAGATCCGCAAGGCCCGCACCGATCCCGAGCCCCTGCCCGAGACCGCGGCAGGCCTCGCGGAGCGGCCGGAGGCGAGGAATCTCGTCAACATCTATGCGGCGCTGTCGGACGAAACCGCCAACCAGGTGGTCGGCCGCTTCGCCGGCAAGCCCTTCTCCGAGTTCAAGCCGGCGCTCGCCGACCTCGCGGTGGCGGAGCTCGCCCCGATCACCGCCCGGATCAAGGACCTGTTGGCCGACCCGGCGGAGATCGACCGCCAGCTCGGCCGAGGGGCGGAGCGGGCCGCGGCGATCTCGGAGCCCGTCGTGGCGGAGGCCCGCGCCATCATGGGCATGGTCGGCGGCCGGAGGTAAGGCCGCGCCTTTCACGCGTGAAAACAGGATCAAGCTATTGAAATTGCTTGACTAACTAAAATCCGTTAACCCGATGGCAACCCCCGGCGGCCGGGCCCGCCGCCCGTGCGGCGCGCGGCCGCAGGCGCTTGCCAAGCGGCTTGCCGGTGGGGTGGGGCCGGGCTAGAGTCGGGGCCCTGCCCTGAATTTCAGCGGCTGCATTATGGCCCGACCCCCGCGTTTTCCGTCCCCGTCGACCATTCCCCCGCTTCGCCGCGCCGGACCGGCGGGCGGCGACGCCCCCTCGCCCGACCGGGCGCGCATCGCCCGGATCAACGAGGTCTCGGCCATGGCGCGCGCGTCGTGGATCGCGATGCTCGGCTATTTCGCCTTCGTCTTCGTGACGCTGCTGGGGGTGGAGGACGCGGATTTCTTCGTCCCCTCGCGCCAGACGCAACTGCCGCTGGTCAACGTGGCGATCCCCACGGCGAGCTTCTTCTGGTTCGCCCCGGCGCTCGGCGCGGCGCTCTATGTCTATCTCCACATCGTGCTGCTGAAGCTCTGGGACGCCGTCGCCGACCTGGAGAAGCCGCGGGTCGACGGCCATCCTGTGGGCGACCTCATCAACCCCTGGCTCGCCAACGACTGGGCGCTGAGCCAGCGCGGCGGGGAGTTCACGCCCGCCCGACCTCTGCGCGTCCTGGGCAATGTCGCGACCTTCGCCCTGGTCTGGGCGGCGGGCCTCTTCGTCCTTGTCTTCGCCTGGTGGCGGTCGATGCCGGCGCACAAGGAGGGGCTGACCCTCTGGCTCGGCCTGTGCATAATCGTCGCCGGCGTCGCGGGGCTGGACAGCTGGCGGGCCGCCCGGGCCTGGCTGATCCCGCCGCGGCGCGAGCCTTTCCACCGGCCGCTCTGGCGACGGCCCGGCGTGGCGATCGCCGTCGCGACCCTGGCGGCGGTGAGTTGGGCCAAGACGGAAGGCGGCCTCGACCGCTATGGGGGGGCGACAGTCGATCTCGCTAATCAGTTGTTTCGACCCAGCGAGGACTGGGAGCAGCCAAACGGATACCTGCGCCAATGCTATCCGGCGGAATTCGCGAATGACCCGCAGGCGGAGGGACCGCCGGTCCCCGATTGTTATGACGCCTATGGCGAGGCGCTCCCCCGAGACATGGTTCAGGAGCGGCGGATCGTCGCCATCTGGCCCGGCCTCGACGACCTGACGCTTAAGCTGCCTGTGATCGGAATCTGGAACCCCTTGGCGCGCACCAATATCGAAGGGGTGGAGATGGTGGTCCGCCCGGACGGCTGGCGGGATTTCGAGGCCGCGCAGCGCAGCTATCGCGAAACCTGGTGCAAGCGCGAGGGGCTGGAGATGGCGGTCTGCGGCCAGCCCGCCAACTCGGACGATCCGACGCCGGAGCATGTGGGCAAGAAGCGCCTCGACTGGTGCGACCTCCACGAGATCCCTCGGGATGCCTGCAAGGCGCGGTTCAACGATTTCAACCGCCGCTTCGCCGAGGACTGGCGCGCCGAGCGGGCGGCCGTCATCGCCGACCTCCCCCGCCTGGATCTGACGGGCCAGGACCTTCGACGCGTCGCGGCAGCCGATGTGATGCTGGAAGGGGCGAACCTCAGGGGGGCGCGGATGGAGGAGGCCGACTTCAGGAGGGCGCGGACCTCAGGAGGGCGCGGATGGAGGGGGCGTACCTCGTCGGGGCGCAGATGGAGGGGGCTAGCTCTGGGATGCACGGATGGAGGGGGCGTACCTCAGCGGGGCGCGGATGGAGAGGGCGGACCTCAGCTTGGCGAGGATGGAAGGGGCGTACCTAAGCGGGGCGCGGATGGAGGGGGCGAAGCTCTGGCAGGCGCGGATGGAGAGGGCGGACCTCAGCTTGGCGAGGATGGAGGGGGCGGACCTCCGCGCGGCGAATTTCCGGAACGCAACCTGGGCCAGCGCATCAAACCGGGCGTCGCTGGCCCAGTTTGCGGATTTTCGCACTCGTCTAGACTTGTCGCAATCCCAGCTCGAATACTTCATCGGGAACGACCAGACCCTCTTGCCCGATCGCCCGAACGGATCGGGCAGGCGGCCGCATGACGCGCATGGCGAAGACTTTTACGTCTGGTCCTGCTGGGAGACGCCGCCCGACAACCTCGACGACATCGTAGCGATGGCGGCCGGCTCTATCGCCGATGACGCCGACCGGGCGGCGCTCCGCAGCGAGTTCCTCTGCAGCCCCGACAATCCCCGCGTGAAGACCGGCACGCCCTGGCCGGTCGACAAGCCCCGGCCGGAGGGGCATCTGCTGGGGCCCTGAGGCGCCCCAAGCCGGGTTGCGCGCGCGGCGGGTTCGGCGGATGATCGGGGAAAACCCCCGGGGATGATCCTTGCGCAAGTTCCTTGTCCTGCTCGACGACAGCCCCGAGATGCTGAACGCCATCCGCTACGCCGCCATCCGCGCGGCCAAGACCGGGGGCGGCGTCGAGATGCTCGCGGTCATCGACAACGAGGATTTCCAGCATTTCCTCGGGGTTGCGGACGTCATGCGCGCCGAGGCCCGGGAGAAGATCGAGGCGCATTTCCAGATCTTCAAGGACCGCATGGAGAAGCGCGAGGGCGTCACCCCCACCCTCGTCGTGCGCGAGGGCGACAAGATCGAGGCGATCATCGAGCATGTGCGCTCCAACCCCGAGATCGGGGTGCTGGTGCTCGGCGGGGGGGTGGAGAAGGCCGGCCCCGGACCGGTGGTGGCGGCGCTGACCGGCCGGCGGATGTCCGACCTCGGGGTGCCGATCACCATCGTCCCCGGCTCGCTCACCAAGGAGCGGATCATCGCCACCGCCTGATAGCCGGGGTTTTGGAACGATTCCAGATTTACTTGACTCGTTCGGTCGGGAGGCCCATCTGAGGGCCGACAGGAGGACCCGAGATGTTCATCCAGACCGAATCGACGCCGAACCCGGCGACGCTGAAGTTCCTGCCCGGCCGGGCGGTGATGGCCGCCGGCACGGCGGATTTCCCGTCGGAGGCGGCGGCGCAGGCCTCGCCCCTGGCCCGGCGCATTTTCGCCGCGGGCGACGTGGCCGGCGTGTTCTTCGGCCCGGACTTCGTCACCGTCACCAAGGCCGAGGCGGCCGACTGGTCCCATGTGAAGGCGGGCGTGCTCGCCGCCATCATGGAGCATTTCCAGTCCGGCGCGCCGGTGATCGAGGGCGAGGCCGGCGCGGTCGGCCATTCGGACCAGGCGGGGCCGGACGCGGACATCATCGTCCAGATCAAGGACCTGCTCGACACCCGGGTGCGGCCGGCGGTGGCCCAGGACGGCGGCGACATCACCTTCCAGGGCTTCGACCGGGGGGTGGTCTACCTGCACATGCAGGGGGCCTGCGCGGGCTGTCCCTCCTCGACCATGACGCTGAAGATGGGCATCGAGAACCTGCTGCGGCACTATATCCCCGAGGTGCTCGAGGTTCGTCCTGTCGCCGTCTGACCTGTCGGCGTCCGGCCTGTCGCCTTCTGATCCGCTGATCCTGGCGCTCGACACCACGGCCGCGCACTGCGCGGCCGCGCTCGTCTCGGGGGACCGCGTCCTGGCGGCGCGGGTCGAGCCCATGGACCGCGGCCAGGCGGAGCGGCTGATGCCGCTCGCCGAGGCCCTGCTGGCGGAGGCGGGCGCGGGCTGGAGGGATGTGGGCGCGGTGGCGGTCTGCACCGGACCGGGGAATTTCACCGGCATCCGCATCGCGGTGGCGGCGGCGCGGGGGATCGCGCTGGGGCTGGGGCGGCCGGCGATCGGGGTGACCCGGCTGGAGGCGCTGGCGGAGGGAGTCGCGGGGGAATGCCTCGTCACCCTCGACGCCGGCCGGGGCGCGGCCTGGGTGCAGGCTTTTCGCGACGGGGCGGCCCTGGGCCCGGCGGAGATGGCGGAGGCCGCGCGCCTGCCCGAGATCGCGCCGGACCTGCCCCGGGCGGGCTGGGCGGCGGGCGCGGACCAGCGGGCGGATCCGGCGGCGATCGCCCGCATCGCCCGCGGCCGGATCGGGCGTCCGGGGCCGCCCCCCGCCCCGCTCTATCTGCGACACGCCGACGCAGCCCCGCCCTCCGAGGCGCCGCCGCGGCTGCTCGACGACGCCTGAGATGACGCCCGAGGCGCTCGCCCGCATCCATGCCGCCTGCTTCTCGGAGGCGCCCCGGCCCTGGAGCGCGGAGGCCTTCGCGGCGCTCCTCGCCTCGCCGCTCTGCCACCTGGCGGCGGCGGGCGCGGGCTTCGCGCTCGGACGGAGCGCGGGCGGGGAGGCGGAGCTTCTGACCCTTGCGGTGGCCCCGGAGGCCCGGCGCAGGGGCCTCGGGGACCGGCTGACGGCCGCCTTCGAGGCGGAGGCGGCGGCGCGGGGCGCGGGCGCGGCCTTCCTCGAGGTGGCGCTGGCGAACGCCCCGGCCCGGGCGCTCTACGCCGCCCGGGGCTGGCGCGAGGCCGGCCGGCGGCGGGGATACTACGGCCCCGGCGCCGATGCAGTCGTGATGCGCAAGGACTTGCTCGCGCGCGACGCGAAAGCGTGATCCATGGGCGGAAATGCGTTGACCAGCTTCGGGCCTTAAGCCTTTACTGGGGCGTCGCTTTGGACCGCGGGGGCCCTGGCCGGGCCAAACCCGCAGAGGGTCCGAACCTCCGGAGGATGCTGATGACTTTCGCCAAGACCCTCGTCACGCTGACCGCGGTCCTCGCGTCGTCCGCCGCCGTCTGGGCGCAGGACGCCGGTCCGGCCGTGATCTTCGACCGCGGGGGCAAGTTCGACAAGTCCTTCAACGAGGCCTCCTTCAACGGCGCCGAACGCTTCAAGGCGGAAACCGGCGTCGGCTACGCGGAGTTCGAGGTCCAGCAGGACGCCCAGCGGGAGCAGGCGCTGCGCCGCTTCGCCGAGCGCGGCAACAGCCCGATCGTGGTCGCGGGCTTCTCCAACGCCTCCGCCATGGAGGCGGTGGCCGCGGAATTCCCCGAGACCCGCTTCGCCATCATCGACGCGGTGGTGGACCTGCCCAACGTCCGCTCGGTGATCTTCAAGGAGGAGGAGGGCAGCTATCTCGTCGGCCTCCTCGGGGCCATGGCCTCGAAGTCGGGCAAGCTCGGCTTCGTCGGGGGCATGGACATCCCGCTCATCCAGAAGTTCGCCTGCGGCTACGTCCAGGGGGTCAAGGCCACGAACCCCCAGGCCGAGGTGTTCCAGAACATGACCGGCAACACGCCGGAGGCCTGGAACGACCGGCCCCGCGGCGCCGAGATCGCCCGGAGCCAGATCGACCGGGGCGCGGACGTGATCTATCACGCCGCCGGCGGCACCGGCATCGGCGTGCTGGAGGCGGCGGCGGACGCGGGGGTGCTGGGGATCGGGGTCGATTCCAACCAGAACGGCCTGCATCCGGGCAAGGTGCTCACCTCCATGCTCAAGCGGGTCGACAACGCCGTCTACGACGCGCTGTCGGATTCGCATTCCGACGCCTGGACCTCGGGCGTGGTGGTGATGGGCCTGAAGGAGGACGGCGTGGGCTGGGCGCTCGACGAGAACAACGCCGCGCTCATCACCCCCGAGATGAAGGCCGCCGCCGACGCGGCGCGCGACAAGATCATCTCGGGCGAGATCGTCGTCCACGACTACACCACCGACGGCGCCTGCCCGGCGAGCTGAGCCCATGGCGGAAGGCGCGCTCGCGATCGAACTGATCGGCGTCTCCAAGAGCTTCGGCCCGGTCCAGGCCAACAAGGACATCGACCTCGCCGTGCGGCGGGGCACGATCCACGGCATCGTCGGCGAGAACGGCGCGGGCAAGTCGACCCTGATGTCGATCCTCTTCGGCTTCTACCAGGCCGACGCGGGCGAGATCCGGGTGAACGGCCGGGCGATCGCCATCCCCGACAGCCAGACGGCGATCGGCGCGGGCATCGGCATGGTGCATCAGCACTTCATGCTGGTGGAGCCCTTCACCGTGCTGGAGAACGTGGTGCTGGGGGCCGAGGGCGGCGCGCTGCTCAAGCCCGCGCTCGCCAAGGCGCGGGCCGAGCTCGCCCGGCTCGCCCGCGACTATGAGCTCGACGTGGATCCGGACGCGGTGGTGGGGGACCTCTCGGTCGGGCTCCAGCAGCGGGTGGAGATCCTCAAGGCGCTCTACCGCCAGGCCGACATCCTGATCCTCGACGAGCCGACCGGGGTGCTGACCCCGGCCGAGGCGGACCACCTGTTCCGCATCCTCGGCTTCCTGCGGGACCAGGGCAAGACGGTGATCCTCATCACCCACAAGCTCCGCGAGATCATGGCGATCACCGACGCGGTGAGCGTGATGCGCCGGGGCGAGATGGTGCGCACCCTCGTCACCGCCGAGACCAGCCCCGCCGAGATCGCCGAGGCGATGGTCGGCCGCCGGGTCCTGCTGCGGGTCGACAAGGCGCCCGCGACCCCGGGCGAGGTGCTGCTCGAAGCCCGCGGCCTCACCCTCGTCGACGGCCGGGGCGTGGCGCGGCTGAAGGACGTGAGCTTCGACGTGCGCGCGGGCGAGATCCTCGGCGTCGCAGGGGTGGCCGGCAACGGCCAGTCGGAGCTCCTGGAGGTGCTGGCGGGCTATGCGCCGGCGACCGCCGGGGAGCTGCGCCTCGCGGGCCGGCCCCTCGACCTCGGCCGGGCGACCAACGCCGACGCGCGGCGGAAGGCGGGCATGGCCCACGTGCCCGAGGACCGGCACCGGCGCGGGCTCGTCATGCCCTTCGCCGAATGGGAAAATTCCTGCTTCGGCTACCAGCGCGAGGCGCGGCTCCAGGGGCCCGCGGGCACGCTCGACCGCAAGGCGATCCGCGACCTGGCGCGGGAGGCCATCGCGCGATTCGACATCCGTCCCCCCTCCTGCGACCTCAAGACCGCGAACTTCTCCGGCGGCAACCAGCAGAAGATCGTGCTCGCCCGCGAGATCGAGCGCGAGCCCGACGTGCTGCTGATCGGCCAGCCGACCCGGGGGGTCGACATCGGCGCGATCGAGTTCATCCACCGCGAGATCGTCGCCCTGCGCGATCGAGGCAAGGCGATCATCCTGGTCTCGGTCGAGCTCGACGAGATCCAGGCGCTCGCCGACCGCGTGCTGGTGATGTTCGACGGCCGGGTCTCGGGCGAGCGTCTGGCCGCCGAGACCGACGAGCGCGAGCTCGGCCTGCTCATGGCCGGGGTCGACCCGAAGGCGCGCGCGGCATGAGGGCGCGGGCTCGGGTCGCCGGGAAGAGCGCCGCCCCCGTCCGGCGGACAGGAACGAACGCCGCCTCCGGCCGGCGGACGCGGACGATCGCCGCCTCCGGGCGGCGGAGAGGGACGGCCCCGGCCGCGGGAGGCGCGCGATGAACCCCAGCCTGCCCCGCTGGGCCGACCTCGTCCTGATCCCGGCGCTGAACCTCGCGCTCGCCTTCCTGGTGGCGGGGCTCGTCGTGCTCTTCATCGGCGAGGATCCGGTGCGGGCGGTGGCGATCCTGATCGAGGGGTCGCTAGGATCCTCCTACGCCATCGGCTTCACGCTCTACTACGCCACCACCTTCGTCTTCACCGGGCTCGCGGTCGCGCTCGCGCTTCATGCGGGGGTGTTCAACATCGGCGGCGAGGGGCAGGCGATGCTGGGGGGCGTCGGCGCGACGCTGGTCTGCCTCGCGCTCCCCTGGCCGCACTGGACGCTGGCGCTGCCCGCCGCGATCCTCGGGGCGGCGGCCTTCGGCGGGGCCTGGGCCTTCCTGCCCGGCTACCTCCAGGCGAAGCGCGGCAGCCACATCGTCATCACGACGATCATGTTCAATTTCATCGCCTCGGCGCTGGTGGTCTACCTGCTGGTCAACGTGCTGAAGGTGCCGGGATCCATGGCGCCCGAGAGCCGCAACTTCGCGCCCGGGATCTCCCTGCCCTTCGTCCACGAGATGCTGGGCGCGATCGGGGTGCCCATGCGGCGCACGCCGATGAACCTCGCCTCCCTCCTGGCGCTGGTCGCCGCCTTCGGGACCTGGGCGCTGATCTGGCGCACAAGGCTCGGCTACGAGATCCGCGCCTTCGGCCATTCGGAACCGGCGGCGGTCTATGCGGGCATCGACCCGGTGCGCATCACCATCCTCGTCATGGTGCTCTCCGGGGCGCTCGCCGGCTGCATGGCGATCAACACCGTCATGGGCTACCAGCACCGGCTGGTGCTCGACTTCGTCGGAGGCGCGGGCTTCGTCGGGATCGCCGTGGCGCTGATGGGCCGGGCGCATCCCTTCGGCGTGGTGCTGGCGGCGATCCTCTTCGGGATGCTCTACCAGGGCGGGGCCGAGCTCGCCTTCGAGATGCCGGCCATCACCCGCGAGATGATCGTGGTCATCCAGGCGCTGGTCATCCTCTTCGCCGGCGCGCTGGAGAACCTGGTCCGCCAGCCGGTGCAGCGGCTGTTCGGGAGGCGCGCGTGATGGATCTCGAGGTCCTGGTCCAGCTCGCCGGCTCCACCCTGCGCCTCTCGACGCCCTTGCTGCTCGCCTGCCTCGCCGGGCTTTATTCGGAGCGCTCGGGCATCTTCGACATCGGGCTCGAGGGCAAGATGCTGGGGGGCGCCTTCGTCGCCGCCGCCGTCGCCGCCGCGACCGGATCGGCCTGGGTCGGCCTCGTCGCCGGCATGGCGGCCTCGGTGGCGCTGGGGCTGCTGCACGGGCTCGCCTCGATCACCCTCAGGGGCAACCAGCTGATCTCCGGGGTCGCGATCAACTTCCTCGCCTCGGGGCTGACGGCGCTGGTGGGCCAGCGGCTCTACGGGCTCGGGGGCCAGACCCCGCCCCTCGACCGCGCGGCCCGGCTGCCCTCCGTTCCGCTGCCCTTCACGGACGCCCTGCGCGAGGTCCCCGTGCTCGGGCCCATCTGGTCGCAGCTCCTCTCGGGGCAGAACGTCATCGTCTACATGGCGCTGCTGGCGGTTCCGGCCACCTGGTGGGTGCTGTACCGCACCCGCTTCGGGCTGCGGCTGCGGGCCGTGGGCGAGAACCCGGCGGCGGTGGACACGGCCGGGGTCTCCGTCGCCCGGCTGCGCTACGGGGCGGTGATCCTGTGCGGCCTGCTCTGCGGGATCGCGGGGGCGTATCTCTCCACCGGCCAGTCGGGGGGCTTCATCCGCGACATGACCGCCGGCAAGGGCTTCATCGCCCTCGCCGCGCTGATCTTCGCCAAATGGCGGCCCTGGCCGGCGCTGGGGGCCTGCCTGCTCTTCGGGCTGCTCGAGGCGCTCGGCATCCGCTACCAGAACATCGCCGTCCCGGGGCTCGGCCCGATCCCGGTGCAGGTCATGCAGGCGCTGCCCTATATCCTGACGGTGGTGATCCTCGCGGGCTTCGTCGGGCGGGCGACGCCGCCCAAGGCCGGCGGCCGTCCCTACGTCAAGGAGCGTTGAACGAATGGAAGCCTTGAAAGTGGCGCTCGACCGCGCGGGCGCCGAGCCCGTCGCGCTGGGCCTCGTGCTCGGCTCCGGCCTCGCCTCGGTCGCGGACCGGGTGGAGGGGGTGGCGATCCCCTACGCCGACCTGCCCGGCTTTCCCCATGCCGGGGTCTCGGGGCACAAGGCGGCGCTGGTGATCGGCGAGCTGGAGGGCGTGCGGGTCGCGGTCTTCGGCGGGCGGGCGCACTATTACGAAACCGGCGACGCCTCCGTGATGCGCGGCCCGCTCGCGCTGTTGCAGCGGCTGGGGGCGGACCGGCTGATCCTGACCAACGCCGCCGGCTCCCTGCGGCCCGACATCCTGCCCGGCGACCTGATGATGCTGTCCGACCACATCAACTTCTCGGGGCGCAACCCGCTGATCGGCGAGCCCTCGGACGCGCGCTTCGTCAACATGACCGAGGCCTATGACAGGGGCATGCGCGCCGCCCTCGCCGCCGCGGCGGAGGCGGAGGAGGTGGCCCTGCCCGAAGGGGTCTACGCCTGGTATTCCGGGCCGAGCTTCGAGACGCCGGCGGAGATCCGGGCGCTGAAGGTGCTGGGGGCGGATGCGGTCGGCATGTCCACCGTGCCCGAGGCGATCCTCGCGAATTTCCTCGGGCTGCGCGTGGCGGCGGTCTCGACCGTCACCAACATGGCGGCGGGCCTGTCGGACGAGGCGATCAGCCACGAGCACACCAAGGCCATGGCCCCGCTCGGCGCCGCCAAGTTCGAGCGCATCCTGCGCCGCTACCTCCGCGACATGGCCTGACGCCCCCTCCTGTCCGTCGCGCCTGCGGACGTGTGAAGATGCGAAGGGGAGCCCGTCCACCCGGGGGGAACGATGCGCCGGACCCGGACGGGTCCGGCGCAGGCCCGGGGCGTCAGCCCTGGTGATGCACGTCCTGGAGCCCGTAGACCGGGGTCGGCACGCCCGCGTGGCGCGCCTTGAGCTGGAGCGACAGGTACTGGGAATAGTGCCGGCTCTGGTGCAGGTTGCCGCCGTGGAACCACAGGTTCTCCACCTGGGTCGGCTTCCACATGTTGCGCTGCTCGCCCTCCCAGGGGCCGGGGTCCTTCGGCGTGTCGGAGCCGAGGCCCCAGACCTTGCCCACCCGATCCGCCGTCTCGCGGTCGATCAGGTCGGCGACCCAGCCGTTCATCGAGCCGTAGCCGGTGGCGTAGACCACCAGGTCAGCCGGCAGCTCCGTCCCGTCGTCAAGGACGACGCCGGTCTCGCTCAGCCGCTCGATCTGGCGCCCCGAGACCAGCTTGATCGAGCCGTCGATCACCAGGTCGCAGGCGCCCACGTCGATGTAGTAACCCGAGCCGCGGCGCAGGTATTTCATGAACAGCCCCGACCCGTCCGCGCCCCAGTCGAGCATGAAGCCCCGATCCTCCAGCGCCCGGTAGAAGTCGGCGTCGCGCTCCTTCATCTGCTCGTAGAGCGGGATCTGCCACTCGTGCATGATCCTGTAAGGCAGCGAGGCGAAGATCAGGTCGGCCTTGCGCGTCGTCACCCCGTTCGCCACCGCCTGCTCGGAATAGAGCCCGCCGAGGCCGATCTCCATCAGGCTGTCGGAGCGCACGATATGGGTGGACGACCGCTGCAGCATGGTCACGTCCGCCCCATGCTCCCAGAGCGCGGCGCAGATGTCATGGGCGGAGTTGTTCGAGCCGATCACCACCACCTTCTTGCCCTCGTAGGCGTCGGGGCCGGGATGGGCGCTCGAATGCTGCTGTTCGCCCTTGAAGACATCCTGGCCGGGGATCGCGGGGATGTTCGCCTTGCCCGACATGCCGGTCGCGAAGACGAGCTGCTTCGGCCGCAGCACGACCTCCTCGCCGTCGCGGTCGACCGTGACGACCCATTCCTGCGCCGCTTCGTCCCAGCGGGCGGATTTCGCGGTGGTGGAGCTCCAGTAGTTGAGCTCCATCACCTTGGTGTACCACTCCAGCCAGTCGCCAATCTTGTCCTTGGGCGCGAAGACCGGCCAGTTCTCCGGGAAGGGGATGTAGGGCAGGTGGTCGTACCAGACCGGGTCGTGCAGGCAGAGCGACTTGTAGCGGTTGCGCCACTGGTCGCCGGGGCGCGGGTGCTTGTCGAGAATGATCGTGGGCACGCCGAGCTGGCGCAGGCGCGCGCCGAGCGCGATGCCCCCCTGCCCGCCGCCGATGACCAGCACGTAGGGCTGTTCCGTGTAGCCGAGGCTCGCCGCCTCGTCCTGGCGCTTCTCCTTCCAAGTCCGCCGGTTGCGGTCGTGGCCGTGCTCGGCCCCCATGGGCCGGCGCAGGCCCTTGGGCTCCTCGTGCCCCTTGAGCTCGCTCAGCGTGGTGAGCAGGGTCCAGATCAGCCCGTCCTTGAGGCGGATATGGCCGTAGCCGCGCCCGGTCTCGGTCTCGAACTCGATCCAGCCCTCGGTGACGTTGTCGGCGGTGGTCGCCGCCTCGCCCGGATCCTGGCGGAAGTTGCGGGCCTTCAGCTGGGGTAGCTGATGCGCCAGCATGTCGCGGATCTGGTCGGGCCCCTCCATGGTGCGCAGGTTCCAGGTGAAGGCCACCAGGTCGCGCCAGTAGCTGTCGGCCTGGAACAGCGCCGCCGCGGCCTTGGCGTCGCCGCGCTCCAGCGCGTCGTTCAGCCGGTTGAGCACCGCATCGAGGGTTGCGCCCGGGGTTTCGTCAAGCATGGCTTTTCCTCCGTGTCGGATGTTGCCGCAAGCGCGCCCCTGCCAAGGGCGCGCTTTTGGGAAATTCAGGCGAGGTCGATCAGGATCTTGAGCTGGGTCCCGGCGGGGTCGAGCAGCACGTCGAAGCCCTCCTTGACCGCGTCGTCGAGGCGGATGCGCTTGGTCACCACCTTGCTGGCGGGCAGCAGCCCGGTGGCGATCATGCGGATCACGCGCGGCCAGTAATGCGTAGGATACGCCCAGGAGCCGCGGATATCGACGTCCTTGAAGGTGACGCTGAACCAGTCGAGCGGGTTGTCGTGGGGGTGGAGGCCGGTCTGGACCACCACGCCCTGCTTCCTCACCGCGTCGAGGCAGGCCTTGAGCGCGTGTTCGTTGCCGACGCATTCGATGGCGACGTCGCAGCCGACATTGCCCTCGGACTGCGCCCGGATCGCGTCGCCGACATTGTCGCGCTTCGGGTTCAGGGTGACGACCTCGGGCAGCATCTCCTTCATGAAGCCGAGGCGGGTGTCGTTGAGGTCGGAGACGAAGAGCTGCGCCGCGCCCGCGGCCTTGGCGGCGAGGAGCGTCAGCGCCCCGATCGGCCCCGCGCCCGTCACCAGCACGCTGGCGCCCGCCGTCACGCCGCCCCGGTCGCAGGCGTAGACGGCGACGGCCGCAGGCTCGACCAGCGCGGCCTCCTCGTCGGACAGCTCGGCGGGCACGGGCGCGACGTTGTAGTCGTTGACGAGCGCGTATTCCGCCATGCCGCCGGAGACCCAGGAGAGCCCCACCAGCGCCAGCTGCGGCGACAAATGGAACAGGCCCCGGTCGGCGAAGTAGTCGCCCGAGCGCGGCATCAGCAGCGGCTGGATCGAGACCCGGTCGCCGGGCTTGACGGAGGTCACGCCCTCCCCGACCGCCTCGACCACGCCGCCGAACTCGTGGCCGAGCACCTGGGTCCCGTGGGCGCCGGTGAAGGGATGGGGCTCCTTCGGGATGAAGATGGGCCCGTAGCTGTATTCGTGCAGGTCGGTGCCGCAGATCCCGACGAAGCGGTTCCGCACCAGCACCTGGCCGGGCCCCGGCTGGTCGGGTTTGGCGATGTCCTCGACCCGCAGGTTCTTGGCGGCGTGAAAGCGCAGGGCCTTCATGGTGGCGGCGTCCGCGGCGTCGCGCGTCATCGTGGCGTTTTCAGTCGACATCTTCCCAGCTCCCTGGAGTTTTCTGGCCGGCCCAGAGGTAGGGGCGGTCCAGGCCGAAACCGAAGAGCAGCGCGACTGCGAAAGACCAGTGCGTGCCCATGTAGGCGTAGGTCAGCGCCTCGTTCATGTCGGAAAATACCGACCCGACGAGGCTGGCGAGAAAGGCGGTGACCACCGTGGTCACGGCCGCGCAGAACAGGCAGGCAAGCAGGCCCCCCCAGGGCATGGGGATGCGCGTGAAGGGCCAGTTCCGCAGCTGGATCAGCAGGGCGTAGGAGACCGAGCAGGCCACCATGAACCACAGGAGCCAGCGCGGGTCGGAGAAGTAGCCGAGCGTCCAGAAGCTCCCCACCCCCGGCGCCGCCATGTCCCAGAACCCGAGCGAGGTGCTGAGCATGAGGAAGCCGAGCACCACGAGGAACAGGATGCCGATCTGCGCCAGCGCCTTGCCCGGCTGGGTCATGCGCCGGGTGAGGTAGGCGAGCACGCCCGAGGCCGAGCCCATCTCGATGAAGGGAAACCACCAGGCGGGGATCCAGCGGATGGCGGAATGGGTCACCGCATAGGTGAGGAAGGCGATCATCACCAGCAGAAGGAAGAACTGCCGGCGCGGCGGCATCCCCGCGACGATCCAGTTCTCCCCCGCGAAGGAGAAGAAGGCGATGAAGAAGAAGATGCAGCCGATGATCGGAAACACCCAATCCGCGTCGAGCCCGGCCCAGTAGATGCCCTTGGCCGACAGCCAGCCCACCACCCAGGCCGCGGCGAGCGTCACCCAGGCGCGGGTCTGCGCATCCTCGATCCGGTGGAACGGATAGCCCCCGCTCACCACGCTGAGCAGCACCCACCAGAGCGCCAGGAGCTGCCAGGTGACGTTGTCGAGCCAGTACATCTCGGCGATCTTTTCGCCGGTCCAGGGGCCGATCGGCGCGGCCTGGACGATCAGGTTGACGAGGAAGCAGGAGACGATGGCCGCGCCGTAGATCAGGCCCAGCCCCTTCAGCGAACTCGGCAGCCGCGCCGGCGCCACCTCGATAGTCGTTGATTGCATTGCCCTCACCTTGTTGTCGTTGTTGTTGGTTCCCGGCCCCTGCGACGGGGCCGGGTGAGGCGCGCGTCAGACGAAGACCATGCCCCCGTCGACCACCAGGCTTTGCCCGGTCATGTAGTCGGAAGCGGGCGACGCCAGGAACACGGCCACCCCCGCGAGATCCTCCGAGACCGAGGCGCGGCCGAGCAGGATGCCGGCGGCGAACCCGTCGAAGGCCTCGCCGTCGCGCGAGGTGAGGCCCTCGTCCTTGAAGCCCTTGTCGATCACCTTCCACATGTCGGTGGCGACCACCCCGGGACAGATCGCGTTGGCGCTGATCCCGTCCTTGCCGAAGGCGCGGGCCGCGGCCTGGGTCAGGGCCACCACCCCGAACTTCGACGCGCAGTAGTGCGCCAGCGGCTCGTAGCCCTGCTTGCCGGCGATGGAGGCGGTGTTGACGATGCGCCCGCCGAAGCCGGTCGCGTCCTTGCCCTGGGACTGGAACTGCTTGACCGCCTCCTGCATGCCGATCAGCACGCCGAGGCCGTTGACGTCCATCACCCGCCGCCAGTCCTCCTCGGTGATCGACAGGAACGGCCGGGTCTGGGCGATGCCGGCGTTGTTGAAGATGACGTCCAGCCGGCCGTGGGCCTCGACCGTGGCGGCGATCATCGCCTTCACCGCCGCGCGGCTGGTGACGTCGGCCTGGACGGCGATCGCTTCGCCGCCCGCCGACCGGATCTCCTCGGCGACGCCCTCCGCGTTCGCCTTGTCGATGTCGGCGATGGCGAGCCGTCCGCCCGCCGCCGCCAGGGCCTTGGCCATGGCGGCGCCGATGCCGCGCCCCGCGCCCGTCACGATGACGCTCCGCCCGTCGAGAGCCGTGGTCATTTTGGGCATCCTCCCAGGATCGTTGTTGTTGCAACGGTCATAGCAAGGACCATGCCAAGCGCCGTCCGCCTTACCTGCAAGGCCGTTCCGCCGCGTCGCCTGCGGCGCCGGCCGCCTCAGGCGCCACGGTGAGGCGCCACAGGCGCCACAGGCGGGGCCGTTCCCCGGATCACCCTCTCCGCCCTTGAAAGGCGGCCTTCCCGTTCGGGCCGACGGGTGGGGTCATGCCTGGGGTCGCCATCTCCCACGCCGAGACCGCGCGCCCGGGAAGGCGCGCAGGACGATCAGGATCGCGGTGGACGGAAAGGACGGCGGTCGGCCGCGGCGAGACGAGACGAGACGGGCGGAGCGCAGCCTCCCGCGCTCCGGTCAAGGCGCGGGCCCCGCGACGCCTGGGCGCGCCCGGGGGACGGCGCGCCCCTGGGACCAAGTCAGTTGCGCGGCGAGATGCCCGCGCGCCGCATCCGGCGATGGACGGTGGTGCGGTCGACGCCGAGCCGGCGCGCCGCCTCCGAGACGTTGCCGCGGCACTCCGCCAGCAGCGCAACCAGATCCGCGCCCAGATCCGCGCCCGACCCGGCCCCCGCCGCCCGCCGCCCCGGCAGGGCGGGCGCGGCCAGCCGCTCCGGCAGGTCGCAGGGGGCGATCACGCCCCCCTCGCAGAGCGCCGCCGCCACGGCGAGCGCGTTGCCGAGCTCGCGCAGGTTCCCCGGCCAGTCATGGGCGCGCAGCCGCTCCAGCGCCGCCGGGGACAGGGTCGCCCCCTGCCCCGCCAGCATCCGCCGGGCCAGCCAGTCGAAATCCGCCCGCTCCCGCAGAGGCGGCAGGGTCAGCGTCGCCGCCGAGAGCCGGTAATAGAGGTCCTCGCGCAGGCCGCCCGTGCGCGCCAGCGCCGCCAGATCCCGGTGCGAGGCCGACAGCACCCGCACCGACACCCGCCGCGCCTTGGTCGCGCCCACCGGCAGGATTTCGCCCTCCGAGAGGACCCGCAGCAGCCGGGCCTGCAAGGGGAGCGGCATGTCGCCGATCTCGTCGAGGAACAGCGTCCCCCCGTCCGCCTCCTCCACCAGGCCCTTGCGGCCCCGGGGACTCGCCCCGGTGAAGGCGCCCGGCGCATGGCCGAAAAGCTCCGCCTCGATCAGGGCCTCGGGCAAGGCGGCGCAGTTCACCGCGACGAAGGCGCCCCCGCGCCCGCTCGCCTCGTGCAGCGCGCGGGCGAGGTATTCCTTGCCCGTGCCGGTCTCGCCCTGGATCAGGATCGGCAGCGCCGTCGGCGCCAGCCGCGCCGCGCGCGCCTGCAGGGCGAGGATGCGCCCGTCGCCGCGCCCCAGCCGCTCCAGCGCCGACAGGGGCGACGGGCGCGGGGGGGCGCGCCGGGCCGGGCGCTGGGGCTCGATCGCATGGGCGAAGAGCCGGCGGCCGTCCCGGGTCAGCACGCCCCGGTCGCGGGTGGGCCGCCGGCGGGTCAGGTCGGCGAGGTCGTCCACCTCCATCTCGAAGAACCGGTCGACCCGCTCCCCCAGGATCAGGTCTGACCGCCGCCAGTCGAGCCCCGCGGCGCGGGCGAGGATCTGCGCGCCGCCATGGGTCATGCCGAGGATCCGCCCCGATCCGTCGAGCGAGACCGCCGCCTCCGGGTCGACGTCGAGGAACTCGGGCGCGCGGGAAAAGCGCAGCACCCATTCGTCGCGGGTCTGGGCCATCAGGTTCGCAAGCTCGATCCGCCGCACCGTCGCCGCCACCGCATGGAGCGCCATGTTCTGACTCGCCTTCTCGATGGGCGAGGAGAGGAGCGAGATGTCGAGCACCGCCGCGAACTCGCCGCGCGCGTCGTAGATCGGCGCCGCGGTGCAGGAGAGCGGCGTGTGGGTCAGGTCGAAATGGTCGCTCTGGTGGATGGTGAGCGCCTCGCCCGTGGCGATGCAGGCCCCGATGGCGCAGGTCCCCGCCCGCGGCTCGGACCATTCCGCCCCAAGGTAGAGCCCCGCCTTGCGCAGGCGGGTGTCGAAGTCGGGGTCGCCCAGGAACTCCACCGCCACCCCCGACCGGTCGCCGAGCAGCAGCACGTAGTTCTGGCCGGCGATCTGGGCGTAGAGCGATTCCAGCCCCGAGCGGGCGATGGCGATCAGCTCCTCCGACTGCTGGCGGTGGCTGCGCAGCTCGGCCTCGGGCAGGATGAAGGCCTCCTGCGCCCGGGTGGGGTCGAGCCCGTACTGGTCGATGCAGCGCCGCCAGGACTGCACCACCGCCGGGTCGCGGGTCGAGACGGCGCCGCCGACGACGCGCTCGATCTCGCCGATATGCTCCACCGATCGGGTCATGGCGGGCCCCCCTGCCGCGAGCCGACAAGTCAAGCACGCCCGTCCCCGCCTGTCCATGGCGCCAAGGGCGGAGAGGCCCTCCCCGAATCGGCCGAGGGTCGGGCGGGAGGTCAGTCAGTCGGGAATCGGGCGGGCGGGAGTCAGCGGGGCGGGAAATCCGCCGGGGATCGGATGGGCGCGGCCCGGGCGGGAGTCAGTCAGTCAGGCGTCGCCTGCGCGGGAGTCGGGCGGGCGGGGTCGGATCCCTCTGGAGGGGTCACTCCTCCGGCACGGGCGGCGCGGCGGGGACGCGCAGCCCCCTGGCCCGCAGGCGGTCGAATTCGGCGCCCGCGTCGAGGCGCATGTCCTCGTAGATCACCCAGTCGTCTTCCTTGGCCGCCCAGCGTTCCAGGAGCAGGCCGGCGTTCTCCTTGCGCCAGACCTTGTCCTCGGCCGCCGTGACGGCGCGGATGTTCGGGGAAACCGGTCCCGCGGCGGCGAGCAGCGCCGCGGCGCTCGCCGTGCCCGCGGGCGCCGCGCGCCCGGTCAGGGCCGCCACCGCCTCCTGCTCGGGCTGGGGATCGACCAGGTTCGGCCGGCCGGGCGTGGGCGGCGGCAGGGCCGAAAGATCCGTCGGCATCTCGAGCGGCTTGGTGGGCAGCACCAGGAATTCGTCCGGCGCGCCGCCGACGCCCGAGGCGCGCAGGGTCTCCGCCAGGGTCTGGCCCTTGCAGCCCGCAAGGACCGCCGCGCCGAGCAGCAGCCCCGCCGCGACCGCGATCCGACCCGCCTGTTTTCGCCGCTCGTTCCTAGCCATGGCCGGATCCTCTAAACCATGCCGCAGCCGCCGTCACGCCCTCTCGCGCGCCGTCGCGCCGGGGAAAAGCGCGAGGATCGCGAGCCCGGCGAAGATCGCGGCGTCGGCGACGTTGAAGGCGAAGGGATTGGCGATCCCGCAGCAGCTCATGTTGAGGAAATCCGCCACCGCCCCCCAGCGCAGGCGGTCGATCACGTTGCCGAGCGCCCCCCCCACGACGAGGCCGACGCCGAGCGCCGCGCTCCAGCCGCGGGCGTCGCGCGCCCACCACAGGACGCCGGCGACGATGGCGAGCGCGAGGCCGATCAGCCACCACCGCCCCGAGGCGCCGAGGTCGAGCAGGCCGAAGTTCACCCCCTCGTTCCAGGCCATGACGAAATTCAGCCAGGGGTCGAGCACCTCGATCCGTCCGCGCGCCGGCAGGTCGAGGCCCGAGACCACCCAGGCCTTGCTCCCCTGGTCGAGGCCGAAGACCAGGAGGGCGATGGCCAGCGCGCGCGGCAGGCTGCGCGGCGGGGTCGGGGGGGGCGTCACGGGACCTTGCTCCATCCTCGGGGGCGCCCGGGGCCCCGGGGGGCCTCGAGGGCGGGCGGACCCTAGAGGCCGGGCGCGCCGGGAGCAAGCCCGGGGGGAGGCTTCCCGCCCGTCGCGGAGGCAGCAGGCGCCGGGAGCGACGGAACCTTCCCCGGGGACGCGTGTTGAGGGTGCGAAGCGCGGCCGAGGTCGCGCTCACGGACAACCGGAGGAAAACGCAGATGAAACGCCTCTCCCTCGCCGCCTCGGCCTTGGCCCTTTCGCTCGGCCTCGCCGCCCCCGCGCTCCACGCCCAGGACCTCGGGCTGAAGCAGCTCCAGGACAGCGCCGTCTCCAACATGGCCAAGCTCGGGATGTCGACCGAGATGGTTCCCATGCTGACCCTCGACGAGCTCACCCAGGTGCAGGCGATCACCAACAGCGGCGGCTCCGAGCAGGCGCAGAAGGATCGCCTCGGCACCGTCCTGCGCGACGCCGAGGACCGCATCGCCGCGGGCGGCGCGGTCGTGCCCCAGGGCGCGGCGGGCGACATCAACGCGGCTGATCTCGAAGCGATCGCCGACGTGCGCCACAACGTCCGCGCCGGCATCGCCCAGCTCGGCATGAACTCCGAGATCGACGTCGACAAGCTCACCAACGACCAGCTGATGCGCATCCAGCTCGTCACCCAGAGCAACACCGCCGAGTCGGAAAAGAAGATGCAGATCCAGAAGATCGTCGGCGAAAGCTGATCCCCTGCGTCTTCCCCGGGCCGCCGTCACCCGACGGCGGCCGTCCGGTCGAGACCGATGTCCGGCGGCTCCGCGGTCATCAGGTCGGCGAGCGTCAGGCTGTCGACCATCAGCAGATAGGCCGAGAACAGGTCGCCGAAGACCTTGCGGATGCGGCAGGTCGCCTCGTCCGTGCAGTCCTCGCAGCGGTGATAGGACCGCCGCGACAGGCAGGGAAGCGGCGCCATGGGCCCGTCCACCAGCTGGAGCACCGCGCCGATGGGAATCGCGCGGGGCTCCTTGATGATGAAATATCCCCCGTCCCGTCCGCGCCGGCTGCCGATGTAGCCGGCGTTGCGCAGTTCGAGCAGGATGTGCTCCAGGAACCGCTTCGGCGCGCCCCCCCGCTCGGCGATCTCCTCGATGCGCAAGGTGGTCCCGCCGGCGGATTTCTCCTCCGCCAGGGTGATGAGGGCCTTGATCGCATATTTGGTCTTGAGAGAAAGCATGGGGCACGCGGATTGGTCCTTCCAGTCCTAGGCGATCGTCGCCACAATTTGAAGGGTTCACGGAACAAACCCTTCATTTTCTGCGAAAGATTCAGGCCCTCGCGGCCCGAATCACGACCCCCGTCCCTGTCCCGGCCCGCGCCGCCCCCTTCCCGGGCCGGGAGCTCCCCGGCGCCGCGGCCGCAAGACCCGGATTGCCTCCGCCGCGCCGGCCGGGCAAGTCTGGCGCGTCCGGCGCCCCTGCCGGACGGGAGGCCCGCATGACCGACGTTCCCACCGGCGTTCCCACCGGACCGGAGCATTTCTTCGCCCTGCGCCGCCACGGCTTCGTCCGGGTCGCCGCCTGCACGCCGGCGGTGCGCACCGCCGACGTCGCCTTCAATCGCGACGCCATCCTCGCCGAGGCCCGCCGCGCCGACGCCGCCGGCGCGGATGTCGCGGTCTTTCCCGAACTCTGCCTTTCGAGCTACGCCATCGACGACCTGCACCTGCAGACCGCTCTGCTCGACGCGGTCGAGGCGGCGGTCGGCGACCTGCTGGCGGCGACCGCGGATCTCGCGCCCGTGCTGCTGGTCGGCGCGCCGCTGCGCTGGGACGGGCGGCTCTACAACTGCGCGCTGGTCCTCAGCCGCGGCCGCCTCCTCGGGGTCGTGCCGAAAAGCTACCTGCCGAACTACCGCGAATACTATGAGAAGCGCTGGTTCGCCCATGGCCGCGGCGCCACGGGGACGATCCGGGTCGCGGGGCGCGAGGCCCCCTTCGGGACCGATCTGATCTTCGCCCCCGAGGATCTGCCGGGCTTCGTCCTGCATGTGGAGATCTGCGAGGATTTCTGGGCGGCGACGCCCCCCTCCACCGCGGGCGCGCTCGCCGGGGCGACGGTGCTCGCCAACCTCTCCGCCTCGAACATCGTCATCGGCAAGTCGGACGAGCGCCACCTGCTCTGCCGCGCCCAGTCCGCCCGCACCGTCGCGGCCTACGCCTATTCCGCCGCCGGCCCGGGCGAGAGCACCACCGACCTCGCCTGGGACGGCCAGGGGGTGATCTACGAGCTCGGCGACCTCCTCGCGGAGAGCGCCCGCTTTCCGACCGAGCCGCAGCTCTGCCTCGCCGACGTGGACACCGGCCGCATTCTCGCCGAGCGGATGCGGATGGGCACCTTCAACGACGCCGCCGAAGGCGCGCCCGCCTTCCGCCGCATCGGCTTCGACCACCGCCCCGCCTTCGCCGACTTCGGCCTCGTCCGGCCGCTGCGCCGCTTTCCCTTCGTGCCGAACCGCCAGAGCCATCTCGACCAGGACTGCTACGAGGCCTTCAACATCCAGGTCCAGGGCCTCGCCCGACGGCTGGAGGCGAGCCGGTCCCGGACGCTCGTCATCGGCGTCTCGGGCGGGCTCGATTCGACCCATGCGCTCATCGTCGCCGCCAAGGCCTGCGACCGGCTGGGGATGCCGCGCACGGCGATCCTCGGCTACACCCTGCCCGGCTTCGCCACCTCCGAAGGCACGAAGTCCAACGCCTGGAAGCTGATGGAGGCCATGGGCGTCACCGGGGCCGAGATCGACATCCGCCCCGCCGCCCGCCAGATGCTGTCGGACATGGGCCACCCCTTCGCCGACGGAGAGCCGGTCTACGACATCGCCTTCGAGAACGTGCAGGCGGGCCTGCGCACCGACTACCTCTTCCGGCTGGCGAACCAGCACAAGGGCATCGTGGTCGGCACCGGCGACCTCTCGGAGCTGGCGCTCGGCTGGTGCACCTACGGCGTCGGCGACCAGATGAGCCATTACGGCGTCAACGCGGGCGTGCCGAAGACCCTGATCCAGCACCTGATCCGCTGGACGGTGGCGACGCGCCAGTTCGACGCCGCGGCGGGCGCGGTGCTCGAGGCGATCCTCGCCACCGAGATCTCGCCCGAGCTGGTGCCGGGGGCCGAACTGCAGAGCACCGAGAGCCTGATCGGCCCCTACGAGCTGCACGACTTCTTTCTCCACCACATCCTGCGCTGGGGGGCGCCGCCGTCCAAGGTGGCCTTCCTCGCCTGGCACGCCTGGCGCGACCGCGCCGCGGGGCGCTGGCCGGCGGGCCTGCCCGAGGACAAGCGCCGCGACTACGACCTCGCGACGATCCGGCGCTGGCTGGAGAGCTTTCTCTGGCGCTTCTTCGCCTTCGCCCAGTTCAAGCGGTCGGCCCTGCCCAACGGCCCCAAGGTCTCGGCCGGCGGCGCCCTCTCCCCCCGCGGCGACTGGCGCGCCCCCTCCGACGCCTCCGCCGCGGTCTGGCTCGACGAGCTGCGGCGGAGCGTGCCCGAAGCCTGACGCAGGCCTCCGGCGTTCCAGCCGCCCGCCCGGGGCTCGGCGCGCCGGGGCTTGCGCAATCCCTGCCCCTTGCCGGCCGCCCTGCGGGCGCGGCGGGGAGGCCGGCGCCGGTCGATCCCCGATATGGCCCTTCTGTCGCCTCGCGCCGCTTTCCGGCTTCGCTTCGATTTAAACCGTTCCACCGGGGACCCGCCTGCTTGATATTCTGCTTGGGCCTTCCTTTCTCCCGATAAATCCAGTTCGAACCTGTAATTTTTCATGGGGGCGGGAAATGGCCACGTTCAACGGCGAAATCGAAGAAATATTTGAGGTGGATCAATACGACGTCCATCTCCGCGCCGGCCGGAAATATTACGTCGAGGCCGAGGGGGCGGACACTTCAGCCGGCACCCTGCGGGAGCCGGTCGTCAGTCTCTACCAGGGATCGACCCGTCTCGCCTTCGACATCGACGGCGGCGTCGGCCTGAATGCGCGGCTTGTCTACACGCCCGTCGTCAGCGGAGTCTACACGCTCCAGGTGGAGGGCCGGGGCGACTGGTGGATCGACCCGGACGACCCGAGCAACGGCGGCTGGACCGGAACCTATCGCCTCCTGCTCAACGTCGACGACCATCGCGGGACGGCGGAGGGCGTCGGCTCTGCGGGTCGCGTCGGAAACGCCCACGGCGCTCCCTTCGGCGAGATCGACTACGCCGGCGACCGGGACGTCTTCGTCACGCAGCTCATCTCGGGGCTGACCTATACCTTCGCCGAGCGCGGCGTTCCGACCGGGCGCGGCGCCCTCGCCCATCCGGAGCTACGGCTTCTCGATCCCTATGACGGCGAACTCGCCCGCAGCAACGACTGGAACGGCGACCTTGGCGCGACCCTCGTCTATCGGGCGCGCACTACGGGCGCCCATTTCCTCCAGGCCGGCGCCTCCGACGCCGCCACCGGCCGCTACGAGGTGTCTGTGGGCGCCGGCCGCGCCACGATCGGCGACGACGTGGTGAACGGCGGCGCCTTCGCCGACGCCATCAACGGCCTCCAGGGGTCGGACAATCTGCGCGGCGGCGACGGCGGGGATCAGCTTTTCGGCGCCCAGCATGGGGACATCCTGCGCGGGCAGGCGGGAAACGACCTGCTGGCCGGCGGCCGCGGCGCCGACGTCCTGATCGGCGGGATCGGCGCCGACACCTTTGTCTACGGCGCCGCGCTCGATTCCAGACCCAGGGCCGGCGACGTGATCCGCGCCGGCGACGGGGCCGCGGCCTTCGAGCTGGCGGGGCGCGCGGGCGGCGACAGGATCGACCTCTCGACCCTCGACGCCAACGTCCTGCGGTCGGGGAACCAGGCCTTCGTCTTCAACAGCACGGCGGCGGGCGGGCTCTCCTTCGCGGAGTCCCGCGGGGACACGCTCGTGCGGGGCAACCTCGACAACGACGCCGCCTTCGAGCTGGTGATCCGCATCGAGGACGGAGGCCTCAGCCACCGCGCCTACGGGGCGATCGACTTCCTGCTCTGAGGGAGCCCCGCACGGCGTCTTCGGAAATCGTCGACCCTGGTTGAGATTCCCTGAACGATTTTCTGAATTTCCTTCGATCACAAAGGCATAACCCGCATAACACGCGTGTTATGCCCCCCGCCGCCGCACCGCCGAGCCCTTTCGGAGGCCCTTCCCGGACCTGGGGGGCCTCCCGCCCTGCTCACAGCAGGGAGCCGAGCGACACCAGCGCCGCCCCGGCCGCGGCCCCCCCGAGCGCCCAGGCCCAGGCGGGCAGGCCCCGGCGCGGGGGCTCGGGCGGGGGCGCGTCGAAGGAGACCAGCGCCCGCTCCGCCATCTGCGGCAGCTTCGGCCCGAACCGCCCCAGCACCCGCAGCGCGGCGATCAGGTCCCGCGCCGTGGCCTGGGGGCCGACGTTCTCGGCGATATAGGCGGTGACCACCGGCCGCGCCGTCTCCCACATGTTCATCTCGGGGTTGAGGCTGCGCGCCACCCCCTCGACCACCACCATGGTCCGCTGCAGCAGGATCAGCTCGGTCCGGGTCTCCATCCCGAACCGCTCCGTCACCTCGAACAGGTGCGCGAGCAGCCGGGCCATGGAGATGTGCGAGGCGTCCTGCCCGAAGATCGGCTCCCCCACCGAGCGCAGAGCCTGGGCGAAGGCCTGGAGGTCGCGGTTCTTGGGCACATAGCCCGCCTCGAAATGCACCTCCGCCACCCGCAGGTAGTCCTGGCGCAGGAAGCCCATCAGGATTTCCGCATAGACCCGGCGGGTGTAGGGGTCGATCCGCCCCATGATCCCGAAGTCGAGCGCCACGACCGCCCCGTCGGGCCCGAGCTTCAGGTTGCCCTGGTGCATGTCGGCGTGAAAGAACCCGTCGCGCAGGGCGTGGGTGAGGAAGGCCTGGATGATCCGCTCCGACAGGCGCACCATGTCGATGCCGGTGGCGCGCAGGGCGGCGACGTCGCCCATGTTCACGCCCGCCGCCCATTCCATGGTCAGCACCCGCCGGCCCGAGGCGGGCCAGATCACCGCCGGCACGCGAAAGCCCGGGTCCTTCTCGGCGTTCGCCCGGAACTCGGCGGCGGCGGCGGCCTCCATGCGCAGGTCGAGCTCGCCCAGCACCACCCCCTCGAAATGCTCGATCACCGCCCGGGGCCGCAGCCGGCGGGCGAAGGGGGCGAGGTTCTCCACCAGCCAGGCGGCGAGGTAGAAGGCGTCGACGTCGCGCAGGAAGGCGCGCTCGATCCCCGGCCGCAGCACCTTGACCGCCACCGGCTGGCCGGTGGCGCGCAGCGCCGCCCGGTGCACCTGGGCGAGCGAGGCGGCGGCGACCGGCGGGCCGAACTCCGAGAAGAGGCTCTCGACCGTCTGGCCGAGGTCGCGCTCCACCGCCGCCACCGCCTCGGCCTGGGGGAACTCCGGCAGCCGGTCCTGGAGGATCGTCAGCTCGCGCGCGAGGTCGGGCCCGACGATGTCGGGCCGGGTCGAGAGGATCTGCCCGAACTTGATGTAGGCGGGCCCCAGCGCCGTCAGCGCCCGGGGGATCGGCGGCAGGGCCGGATCCCCGGGGTAGCCCAGCCACTGGAACGGCCAGCCCAGAACCCGCGCCAGCGCCCGCAGCGGCCGGGGGGCGTCGAGCTCGGCCAGCACGATCCCCATGGCGCCCGTCCGCTCGAAGGTCGCGCCGGTGCGGATCAACCGCCAGAGGTTGTGCGGGCCGCGCATGTCACAGGATCTCCGGTTGCAGTCTCGAGGGTTGGGGCGCCGGCGAACGCGGCTTCCGGCGGGCCGCAGCCCGCGCCTGGACGCGGTCGCCGTCCAGCGGACGGGGGGCGATCCTGTCGAACGCCGGACGCCCGCCGCCCGCGACCCCGCCCCTGACGGCTGGCGCGCCCGCCCGCCCGCTCAGAGCTTCCATCCCGAATGGATCGCCGCGATCCCCATCGACAGGTTGCGGTACTGCGACCGGCCGAAGCCCGCCGCCGTGATCATCCCGGCGAAGGTCTCCTGGTCGGGGAAGCGGCGGATCGATTCCACCAGGTACTGGTAGCTCGCCCGGTCCCCGGTCAGGGCCTGGCCCATGGGGGGGATCAGGTTGAAGGAATAGAGGTCGTAGAGCTTGCGCAGGGCCTCGTTCGGCACTTGGCTGAACTCCAGCACCAGAAGCCGCCCGCCCGGGCGCAGCACCCGCCAGGCCTCGGCCAGCGCCGCCTCGGGCCGGGTGACGTTGCGGATGCCGAAGGCGATCGTATAGGCGTCGAACCGGCCGCTCTCGAAGGGAAGCGCCATGGCGTCCCCCGCCACCCAGTCGAGCCGGTCGGCCCAGGGGCGGTCGGCGGCGCGCTTGCGCCCCTCCGCCAGCATCGCCTCGGTGAGGTCGAGCACGGTGACCCGCGCGTCCCCCCGCACCCGGTCTATGAGGCGAAAGGCGATGTCGCCCGTGCCCCCCGCCACGTCGAGCGCCCGCATCCCCGGCCGCGGCGCCAGCCAGTCCATCATGGCGTCCTTCCAGAGCCGGTGGATGCCGAGGCTCATGGCGTCGTTCATCAGGTCATAGCGGCTGGCGACCGAGGAGAACACCTCGTGGACCCGGCCGGCCTTGTCGGCCTCGCGCACGGTCTCGAAACCGAAATGGGTCGTCCGTTCGTCGTCCTGCATCCCCAGCGCCCTTCCGCCTGCCGCGGCCCCGTGCTTACAAGCGGGGACGCGGGGCCACAACCCGGGGCCCGTCCAGAGGTTGCGCCGATGCCGGAACTGCCCGAAGTCGAGACCGTCCGCCGGGGCCTCGCCCCCGTCCTGGAGGGCCGCCGCGTCCTCGCCGCCGAGGCGCGCCGCCCCGACCTGCGCTGGCCCCTGCCCCCGCGGCTGGCCGAGCGGCTGACCGGCGCGCGGGTCGAGGCGCTGGAGCGGCGCTCGAAATACCTGCTCGCCCGGCTCGACCAAGGCGAGACGCTGCTCCTGCACCTCGGCATGACCGGCCGGCTCCTGGTCTCGGGGGCGATGGTGGGGGCCTTCCACCACCCGCTCGCCGCGCCGGGCAAGCACGACCATGTGGTGCTCGACATGGAGGGGGGCGCGCGGATCGTCTTCAACGACGCCCGCCGCTTCGGGGCGCTCGACCTCTGGCCGACCCCGACGATCGCGGCCCATCCCCTGCTCGCCGCCCTCGGCCCCGAGCCCCTCGGCCCCGACTTCGACGCGGACCGCCTCATGGCCCGCCTCGCGGGTCGCTTCGCCCCGGTCAAGGCGGTGCTGCTCGACCAGAAGGCGGTGGCGGGCCTCGGCAACATCTATGTCTGCGAGGCCCTGTGGCGGGCCCGCATCTCGCCGCTGCGCCTCGCCGGCGAGGTGACGGCGGAGGAGGCCGCCCGCCTCGCCGCCGCGATCCGCGAGACCCTCACGGACGCCATCGCCGCCGGGGGATCCTCGCTCAGGGACTACCGCCAGGCGGACGGCGAGCTCGGCTATTTCCAGCACGCCTTCGCCGTCTACGGCCGCGAGGGCCTGCCCTGCCTGCGCCCGGGCTGCGGCGGCGAGATCCGCCGCGCGGTCCAGTCCGGCCGCTCGTCCTTCTTCTGCCCGGTCTGCCAGGACTGACCGTCGGCCGCGGGTCATGCCGCAAGACAGATTTGCCTTGCCGGCCGCGCGGGCCTTGCGACGCCTCGCACAAGGGCAGACATGAGACCGAACGGCGCCGGACCGCACCTTGTGAGGCCGACCGGACCGAGCAGGCCTTGGGGCGGAAGGCGGGACGGATGGCGAAACTCGTTTTCGGAATGAACCTGTCGCTCGACGGCTACGTCGACCATGAGGCCTTCGCGCCCGATCCTGCGCTGTTCCGCCACTGGATCGAGCGGGTCCGCGGACTGGCCGGCAGCCTCTACGGCCGCCGCATCTACGAGGTCATGCGCTACTGGGACGAAGACCATCCGGACTGGACCCCGGACGATCGGGACTTCGCCGCAGCCTGGCGAAGCCTGCCGAAATGGGTTGCATCCCGAAGCCTGACCTCGGTCGGCTCCAATGCCCAGCTGATTTCCGGCGACCTCGGATCGGCGGCAAGCGCGCTCAAGGCGCAGCTCGGCGGAGAAATCGACGTCGCCGGGCCGGATCTGGCGCACAGCCTGACCGAACTTGGCCTGGTGGACGAATACCGGCTCTACTTCCACCCGGTCGTCCTCGGCGGCGGCAAGCCCTTCTTCGCCGGCCCGACGCCGCCGCTGCGCCTCGTCTCCAGCGACCGCGTCGGCGAGGCGGCCGTTCGCCTGACCTACGTTCCCGCCTGACCCAGAGGCGGCCGCCTTGAACCGGCGGCGAGGGCTGGTATTGCTGGACCGTCAGCCGCCCGGAGGAGCCCATGGCCTACGAGACCCTGATCGTCGAGGTGGACGACCACGTCGCCACCATCCGGCTGAACCGGCCGGAGGCGCTCAACGCCCTCAACTCCCGCCTCCTCGAGGAGCTCTCGGCCGCCCTCGGCAAGCTCGACGGCGAGGAGCGGGTGCGCGCGATCGTCATCACCGGCTCGGACAAGGCCTTCGCCGCCGGGGCCGACATCAAGGAGATGTCCGCGAAAACCTTCGTCGACATGTTCGCCGACGACATGTTCGCCCCGATCTCCGCCGCCTTCGCCGCCTGCGGCAAGCCGGTGATCGCCGCCGTCTCGGGCTATGCGCTCGGGGGGGGCTGCGAGCTCGCCATGGCCTGCGACTTCATCCTCGCCGCCGACACCGCGAAGTTCGGCCAGCCCGAGATCAATCTCGGGGTCATCCCCGGCCTCGGCGGCAGCCAGCGCCTGACCCGGGCCGTGGGCAAGGCCAAGGCGATGGAGATGTGCCTCACGGGGCGGATGATGGACGCGGCCGAGGCCGAGCGCGCCGGCCTGGTGAGCCGGGTGGTCCCAGCCAAGGACCTGCTCGCCGAGGCGCAAGCGACAGCCCGCAAGATCGCCCAGAAGTCGCCGGTGGCGGTCCGCGCCGCCAAGGAGGCGGTGGAGCGCGCCTTCGAGACCACCCTCGCCGAGGGCCTGCTCTTCGAGCGGCGCATCTTCGCGGGCCTCTTCGCCACCGAGGACCAGAAGGAGGGCATGAACGCCTTCGTGGAAAAGCGCGAGGCGCGGTTCCGCGGCCGCTGAAGCCCGCCCCGAAGGCCCTTCCTGCGCGCAACCGGTTGACTCCCCGGGCCGCGGCGCGTAGAGGGGCCACCTGTTTCACGCGATCGAACGAACCGGACCGAACCACACATGGCCAACTCGCCGTCCTCCAAGAAGCGCGCCCGCCAGACCGAGCGCCGCACCCTCGTCAACAAGGCGCGCCGCTCGCGCATCCGCACCTTCATCCGCAAGGTGGAGGAGGCCATCGCCTCCGGGGACCAGACCGCGGCCACCGAGGCGCTCAAGGTCGCCCAGCCCGAGATCATGCGCGGCGTCACCAAGGGCGTCACCCACAAGAACACCGCCGCCCGCAAGGTCTCGCGCCTCGCCGGCCGGGTGAAGGCCCTTTCCGCCTGATCCCTTCGGGCGCGACTGACGCCCGTTTCGCTTGAGCGCGCCGCGATCGGCGCGCTTTTGCGTTCCAGGGGGTCGCTGATGATGTTCCGTCTTCGGTCCGGTTGTCCCGCATCGCCCCCTTGGGTATGTTCGATCGTCACGGTCGAATCCGTTGACGCCGCCTCGAAGCGCCCCACAATCTGTTCGGCCGAAGTATATGCCAATTATCTCGCACAAGCGTGGTGATTAATACTTTCGTCCCGGTCAATAAGACCGACGGCCTGACGTAACGTCATCGGGTCAGTTCGGCAGAGCTTCGCATCGGCTTTTGAGGTTATGGTCAGATCTACAATGACCGGGAAAAGGGGACAGGGGATGAGCACCTTCGTTGACATCTTTGCGGATGTGAACCGCGAGGGCGCGCCCCAGGTCGAGATCCGGCGCGCGGTGGCGCGATGATCCCCGCGAGAGCCCCGCGGGGCGAGGATTCTCCCTCCGAGATTTGGGACAGGCTGCGGACCGAGCTCGCGGCCCAGATCGGCGGCGACGCCTGCCGCAACTGGATCGACCCCCTCACCTATCTCGGCGCCGACCAGGGCGTGGGCCGCTTCGCCGCGCCCACCGGCTTCGTCGGCGCCTGGGTCTCGCGCAACTACGGCGAGGCGATCCGCGCCCTGCTCGCCCAGGACGGCCAGCCCGTCGCGCGGCTGGAGTTCGGCGTCGCCCCGGCCCAGGCCGCGCCCGCGCCGCGCCCGGCGGAGGCCGCTCCCGCGCCCGCTTCGGCCCCGCGGCCGGTGGTCGCGCCCGTGGCGGCGCCGATGGTCTCGCTCGGCGAATCCGCCGCCGCGCCCGACCTCGACCTGCCCCAATCGCCGCTCGACGCCCGCTTCACCTTCGACGCCTTCGTGGTGGGCAAGCCGAACGAGCTCGCCCACGCCGCCGCCCGCCGGGTGGCCGAGCGCGGCGCAGTCAGCTTCAACCCGCTGTTCCTCTACGGCGGCGTCGGCCTCGGCAAGACCCACCTGATGCACGCCATCGCCTGGGAGCTGCGCCAGTCCGACCCCACCGCCCGGGTGCTCTACCTGTCGGCGGAACAGTTCATGTACCGCTTCATCTCCGCCCTGCGCTTCAAGGAGATGCACGGCTTCAAGGAGCTGTTCCGGTCCGTCGACATGCTGATGGTCGACGACGTGCAGTTCATCGCCGGCAAGGATTCGACCCAGGACGAGTTCTTCCACACGTTCAACGCGCTCATCGACCAGCACAAGCAGATCATCATCTCCGCCGACCGCGCCCCGGGCGAGATCGACGGGCTGGAGGAGCGGATCAAGTCGCGCCTCCAGTGGGGGCTGGTCGTCGACCTCCACCCCACCGACTACGAGTTGCGCCTCGGCATCCTCCAGTCCAAGGCGGAATCCCAGATCGCCGAGCATCCCGGGGTGACGATCGGCCCGGGCGTGGTGGAGTTCCTCGCCCACCGGATCAGCTCCAACGTGCGGGTGCTGGAGGGGGCGCTGAACCGGCTCTTCGCCTATGCGAGCCTGGTGGGGCGCGACATCAACCTCGACATGACCCAGGAGGTCCTGGCGGACATCCTGCGCGCCTCCGAGCGCAAGGTGACGATCGACGAGATCCTGCGCAAGGTCGCCGACCACTACAACCTGCGCATGTCCGACCTGCTCAGCGCCCGGCGGGCCCGCAACGTGGCGCGGCCGCGGCAGGTGGCCATGTACCTCGCCAAGACGCTGACCTCGCGCTCGCTTCCCGACATTGGCCGGCGCTTCGGCGGCCGGGACCACACTACGGTGATCCACGCGGTGCGCAAGATCGAGGAGCTGAAGGCCACCGACAGCCAGATCGCCGAGGACGTCGAGCTTCTGCGCCGGATGCTCGAGGCCTGACCGCGGCCGGATAGGAGCGCGGGCGCGCGCCAGAGGCCCCGCCGCGACCTGCGCCAGCCGCCGCGACCCGCGGCGGTCTTCCTGTGCTGAGTCTTCCTGTCCTGAGAGACCGCCCGGAAATCCGGACGGACCGACCCAGCGGGTCCTGTGGCGCCCTGAAGGCCTGTCCGGCGATCTCCTGAAAGCCTGACCCAGGCGCCGGGGCGCCGGTTCGCGGCGGAGCTTCAGGGGATTTCGCGCCGCTGATCGGCCCGGGAATGGGCTTTCGAGGGCGCCGGCGCCGCCGGAAAATCGCAAATCCGCCCAAGACAGGCGGGCCTGGGGCCTTTCGGGTCAGGCTCTGAGATCGACGAAACGGATCCCCCTGCCGGGATCCCGGAACGCCCGCGCCGGCGCGCCGCCGCCGCGCTTCCAGGCAGTCTCCGAGACCGGGCTTCCCGAAACCTCGGACGTCGCCCCCGGAGCGCCGCAGGCAGGCGCACAGGGGCGTCGTCGCCTTATTCCGCCGCGACCACGACGGCTTGCGGGACGTAGTTCAGGATGGGCGCGAGCCAGCGTTCCGCCGTCTCCACCGTCATCCCCTTGCGGCGGGCGTAGTCCTCGACCTGATCCCGCTCCACCTTGGCGACGCCGAAGTAATAGGCGTCGGGATGGGCGATGTAGAGGCCCGAGACCGAGGAGCCGGGCCACATGGCCATGCTCTCGGTCAGCTTCACCCCGGTGACGGCCTCGGCGTCGAGCAGCCGGAACAGCGTCAGCTTCTCCGTGTGGTCCGGCTGGGCGGGATAGCCCGGGGCGGGACGGATGCCGCGATAGGGTTCGGCCACCAGCTCCTGCGAGCTGAAGGCCTCCTCCGGCGCATAGCCCCAGAGCTCCCGGCGCACCAGCTCGTGCATCCGCTCGGCGAAGGCCTCGGCCAGCCGGTCGGCCAGCGCCTTGACCATGATGGCGGCGTAGTCGTCGTTCGCCCGCTCGAATCGCGCGGCGATCTCCGCCTCCTCCGGGCCCGCCGTGACCACGAAGCCGCCGACCCAGTCCGGGGCCTCGGGCGCGACGAAGTCGGCGAGCGCCACGTTCGGCCGTCCGTCGCGCTTGGTCACCTGCTGGCGCAGGGTGTGGAGCGTGGCGAGCTCGTGGGCCCGGTCCTCGCCGGTGAAGAGCCGGATGTCGTCCCCGACGGCGTTCGCGGGCCAGAAGCCCACCACCGCCCGGGGCCGGAACCACCGGCCCTCGACGATCCGCGCCAGCATCTCCTGCGCCTCGGCGTAGAGCGCGCGCGCCGCCTCGCCCTGGGCCTCGTCCTCCAGGATCTTCGGAAAGACGCCCTTCAGCTCCCAGGTCTGGAAGAAAGGCGTCCAGTCAATGTAGCGGGCGAGCTCCGCCAGGTCCCAGTCGTCATAGACCTTCGTCCCGGTGAAGCTCGGTCGCGGGGCGGCATAACCCGCCCAGTCGAGCTTCAGCGCGTTCTGCCGCGCCGCCGCCAGCGGCAGCCGCCGCTTGGCCGCCTCCGCCCGGGCGTGGCGTTCGGCCACCTCGGCGTAGTCGGCGCGCACGCCCTCCACATAGGCGGGCTTCTGGTTCGGGCTCAGCAGGGCCGAGACCACTCCGACCGCCCGGCTGGCGTCGGTGACGTAGACCGCCTGCCCGCGGGCGTAGCGCGGGGCGATCTTGACCGCCGTATGCACCTTCGAGGTGGTCGCCCCCCCGATCAGCAGCGGGATGTCGAAGCCCTCCCGCTCCATCTCCGCCGCCAGATGGGCCATCTCGTCCAGCGAGGGCGTGATCAGCCCCGAAAGGCCGATGATGTCGACCTTGCGCGCCCGCGCCTCCTCGAGGATCTTCTGCGGCGGCACCATCACGCCCAGGTCGACAATCTCGTAGTTGTTGCAGGCGAGGACGACGCCGACGATGTTCTTGCCGATGTCGTGGACGTCGCCCTTAACCGTCGCCATCAGGATGCGCCCGGCGCTCTCGCGCCCGCCCGCGGCCTGCTCGGCTTCCATGTACGGCAGCAGCACCGCCACCGCCTGCTTCATCACCCGCGCGGACTTCACCACCTGGGGCAGGAACATCTTCCCCGCCCCGAAGAGGTCGCCCACCACGTTCATGCCCGCCATCAGCGGCCCCTCGATCACGTCGAGGGGCTTGGCGGCGGCGAGCCGCGCCTCCTCCGTGTCGGCCTCGATGAACTCGGTGATCCCGTTGACCAGCGCATGCTCCAGCCGCTTCTCCACCGGCCAGTCCCGCCAGGCGAGGTCGCGCTCCCGCGCCGGCCCCGCGCCCGCGCCCCGGAACCGCTCGGCGATCTCCAGTAGCCGCTCGGTCGCGGTCGCCCCCGCGGCCGGCCGCCGGTTCAGCACCACGTCCTCGCAGGCCTCCCGCAGCTCCGGGTCGATCGACTCGTAGACCGCGAGCTGGCCGGCGTTGACGATGCCCATGTCCATCCCCGCCTGGATGGCGTGGTAGAGGAACACCGCATGCATCGCCTCGCGCACCGGCTCGTTGCCGCGGAAGCTGAAGCTCAGGTTCGACACGCCGCCCGAGACATGGACATGCGGCAGCTCCGCCCGGATCCGCCGCGTCGCCTCGATGAAGTCGACCCCGTAGTTGTCGTGCTCCTCGATCCCCGTCGCCACCGCGAAGATGTTGGGGTCAAAGATGATGTCCTCCGGCGGGAACTCCGCCTCCTCCACCAGCAGCCTGTACGCCCGGGCGCAGATCTCGACCTTGCGCGCCTCGGTGTCCGCCTGCCCCGCCTCGTCGAAGGCCATCACCACCACCGCCGCGCCGTAAGCCCGGCAGAGCCGCGCATGGTGGAGGAACGCCTCCTCCCCCTCCTTCAGCGAGATGGAGTTGACGATGGGCTTGCCCTGCACGCATTGCAGCCCCGCCTCGATCACCTCCCACTTGGAGCTGTCGATCATCACCGGCACGCGCGCGATGTCGGGCTCGGACGCGATCAGGTTCAGGAAATCGACCATGGCCTGGCGGCTGTCGATCAGCCCCTCGTCCATGTTGATGTCGATGATCTGGGCGCCGTTCTCCACCTGGTCCCGCGCCACGTCCAGCGCCGCCGCATAGTCCCGGTTCGTCACCAGCTTGCGGAAACGCGCCGAGCCGGTGACGTTCGTCCGCTCGCCCACGTTCACGAACGGAATGTCCTTCGTCAGGATGAACGGCTCCAGCCCCGCCAGCCGCATCAGCGGCGCGGGCCGCGGCGCGACCCGGGGCGGCGTCCCCGCCACCGCCGCGGCGATCGCCGCGATATGCTCGGGCGTCGAGCCGCAGCACCCGCCCACCACGTTCACCAGCCCCTCGGCCGCGAACCGCGCCACCTGGGCCGCCATCGCCTCCGGGCTCTCGTCGTACTGGCCCATCTCGTTGGGCAGGCCCGCGTTGGGGTACGCACAGACCAGCGCCTCCGCCGCCCCGGCGATCTCCGCCAGATGCGGCCGCATCGCCTCCGCCCCGAGCGCGCAGTTGAGCCCGATGGTCCAAGGCCGCGCGTGGCGCACCGAATGCCAGAAAGCCGTCGGCGTCTGCCCCGACAGCGTCCGCCCCGACAGGTCGGTGATCGTGCCCGAGATCATCACCGGCCGCCGCAACCCCGTCGCCGCGAAGACCTCCTCCGCGGCGAAGATCGCGGCCTTCGCGTTCAGCGTATCGAAGATCGTCTCGATCAGGATGAGGTCCGCGCCCCCCACCACCAGCCCGCGGATCTGCTCGGCATAAGCCAGCCGCAGGTCCTGAAACGTCACCGCCCGGAACCCCGGGTCGTTCACGTCCGGGCTGATCGAGGCGGTGCGGTTGGTCGGCCCCACCGCCCCCGCCACGAACCGCGGCTTCCCGTCGATCGCGGTCGCCCGGTCGAGCGCGCGGCGCACGATCCGCGCCGCCTCGACGTTGAGGTCGCGCACCGCCCCCTCCAGCCCGTAGTCGGCCTGGGCGATGCGGGTGGAGCTGAAGGTGTTGGTCTCGACGATATCCGCCCCCGCCATGGCGTAGCGGAAATGGATCTCCTCGATCGCCTCCGCCTGCGTCAGCACCAGCAGGTCGTTGTTCCCCTTCTGGGGGTGGTCGGAATGGATGGCGCAGCCGCAGCCCGCCCCATGGCCCTGCCCGCCGGCGTAATCCTCCTCGGTGAGCCCGAGCCCCTGGATCTGGGTCCCCATGGCGCCGTCGAGGATGAGGATGCGCTCGCGCGCAATCGCGTCGAGCCGGGCGAAGGCGTCGCTGAGGGGCAGGGAACGGCTCACGTTGGTCCTCGGGGGCGGATGGCGGAGGTGGGAACATATACCTCCCGCCCCTGGGTTTCAAACCCGTCCCGGCGAAGGGGGGCGCCTGAGGTCAAAACGGTGTGCTTCCGGTCCATTGAGCACACTGGGCGCTTCTGTTATTCGAACACCTGGAGGATAGGTTAGCGGGAGTTTCTTAGCGGTGGCAGAAATATTTCGCAGCCTGGACAACTCGGAAATCGAATTTATACGGCGCGCCATGATTGCAGCCGCCCATGGCGGCTTCTTCCCTGATCATGAATTTTCAATGCTCTTTGGTATCGAACGAGGCGATTTGCTGCAAGTGATTGAACAATGGCCAGAGCCTGAGATCTGCGGTGACGGGTTAAGGGCAGCGGTTGTAGGATTGCTCAACCATTTGTCTAAAATCTCCCATGGTCTTGAAAAAGAACTTCTCGCCCATCTTCCCGAAGGAAGGGAAGCGATTTCTGAGATGATGAAAAGGGGTGAAATATTCGTCCAAATTCGTGAATTTCAAAAGCAACTTAACGAAATGATCAAGGTTGAGAGAGCGGCGCATTGTGGCCCCCTAGGTCCTGAAAATTTTGAGATTTGGAGAAAGTATCTAAGATATCATATTTTTTATGATAATATTGGAATAATGATTGCTATAAATTACAAATCTGGGATTTTAAATTACGATATTTGCAATTCAATTATGAATACTTTATATTTTGGTTGGCTAAAAAATTTTGAAAAAGAAGATATTTTTCCAAATCTGTTCTTCATGATATTTGAGGCATTCGATGCAGGAGAGCGCCATCATAAAGATGATGAGAGCAGAGATCCAGTTAAATATTATACTGACCCGCAGATATCTGAGATACTTGCCCAGATATAGCTTACATGAAATGATATAATAATGATTTCATTTAATAAATAAATCTTCTCGCATGTCAGCGGCCGCGCACGAGACCATGACGCTTGGTCTCGAATTGCAAACTTTCATTTGGATCCAGCCGAGACCGCCGGTCAGGAGCGTGCAACCTAGCCTCTTCCACGCCACACCCCACCCAACTCCATTCCCCCATCCAGCCACACCACATCCGCCGGCGCCCCCCGCACAAGCCCCACCTCCCGCCCCAGCACAGCCGCCGGCACGACCGTCGCCAGGCGCAGCGCCTCGGCCAGCCCCACCCCCGCCGCGGTCAGCGCCCGGATCACCCCGGGGAAATCCACGTCCGCCCCGGCCAGCGTCCCGTCCTCCAGGGTCAGCCGGCCGTCCCGGCGCAGAATCCGCCGGCCGTTCAGCTCGAATTCCGTCAGCTCCGTCCCCGCCACCGCCATCGCGTCGGTGACGAGGAAGATCGAGTCCCGCCCCCGCCGGGCCGCCAGCGCGATCCGCATCGCCTCCGGCGCCACATGCACCCCGTCGGCGATCAGCCCGGCCTGCACGCCTTCTGCGTCCAGCGCCGCGCCCACCAGCCCCGGCTCGCGGTTGCCGAGCTGGCTCATGGCGTTGAAGAGATGGGTGACCATCCGCGCCCCGGCGGCGAAGGCGCCCTTCGCGACCGCGGCCGAGCAATCCGTATGCCCGAGGCTCACGATCGCCCCCGCCGCCGCCAGCGCCGCGATCTGGGCGGGCGTCACGGCCTCGGGCGCGACCGTCACGATCAGCGCGGGCAGGCGCCGGGCCGCGTCCTCCAGCATCGCCAGATCCGCCGCCTCCATGGGCCGGATCAGGCTCGGGTCATGGGCCCCCTTGCGCCGGGGGTCCAGATGCGGCCCCTCCAGGTGCAGCCCGAGGAACCCCGGCACGCCCTGCGCCGCCGCCTCCACCCCCGCCTCGATCGTGGCGCGGGTGACCTCGCGGGTGTTGGTGATCAGCGTCGGCGTCAGGCCCAGCGTGCCGAGCCGGGCGTGCGCGGCGCAGATCGTCGCGATCCCCTCGACCGTGGGCTGGTCGTTCAGCATCACCCCGCCGCCGCCGTTCACCTGCAAATCGATGAACCCGGGCGTCAGCACCCCGCCGTCGAGCTCCACCCGCTCCCCCGGCGGGACGGATCCTTCCGCGATCTCGACGACGCGGCCGTCCTCCACCACCAGCGCCGCGCCCACATGCAGCCGCGCGCCGTCGAAGACATCCGCCCCGGTGAAAACCTGTCGCGCCATCGTGCCTGCTCCCAAGGCCCCGGCGCCCGCGTCAACACAGGTTGCCGCCGGGTTAACGCCGGAAGGATTGTCGTTTCAATTCAGTATCTTGACCCCGTTTTCACGCGTGAAAACGGGGGCTCCGGCCTCAGACCGTCTCGGTCACCTTGCGCAGGTGGGGGGGCGAGTCGGGGTTCAGCCCCCGCCGCCGGGCCAGCGCCTCGACGAACCGGTAGAAGGCGACGGCCACGACCAGGGGGGCGGTCAGCGGATGCACCCCCTCGACGCTCGGAAGCCGCACCGCCCCCTTGGCCTCGGCCGTGATGAAGACGTCCGCCCCCTGCCCCGCCAGCCGCTCGGCCGTGGCCACGACCTGGGCCCGGGCCGCGTCCTCGACCGCAAGCGCCAGCACCGGGAAATCCGCCCGCACGATCGCCGCCGGCCCGTGCAGCACCTCGGCCGCCGAATAGGCCTCCGCATGGAGCCCGCAGGTCTCCTTGAACTTCAGCGCCATCTCGTTGGCGATGGCGAAGCCCGGGCCCCGGCCCAGCACGAAGGCATGGCTCGCGGTGGCGAGCCGCGCCGACAGGGGCTCCCAGTCGCAGGCGAGCGCTTCCTCGAACTGCCCGGGCAGCGCCGCCACCGCCGCGCGCAGGCCCGCGTCCTGCCGCCACTCCGCCACCAGAGCCAGCGCGGCGAGGGCCGAGGTCACGAAGGTCTTGGTCGCCGCCACGCTGCGCTCCGGCCCGGCCTGGAGCGGCAGCGTATGGGCGCAGGCGGCCGCCATGGGGGACTCGGCCATGTTGGTGATCGCCACGGTCAGCGCGCCCCCTTCGGCGGCCGAGCGCATCATCTCGACGATGTCCGGGCTCTGGCCCGACTGGGAGACGCCGATGCAGACCGCGCCGTCGAGCCGCAGCCGCCGGCCGTAGATCGAGGCGACGGAGGGCCCGACCGAGGCGACCGGCACCCCGGCCGCAAGCTCGGCGACGTACTTCAGATAGCTCGCCGCATGGTCCGAGGACCCGCGGGCGACGGTGACGATCAGGCGCGGATCGACCGCGCGCATCGCCTCGGCCGCCGCCCCGATGCGGTCGGCGGACAGGCTCAGCAGGCGCGCCGCGGCGGCGGGGATCTCGGCCACCTCGGCGCTCATCAGGGTTTCGTCGGTCATGCCGTTCCTTCCTCTTCGGCCGGTATCTGCAACTCGGCCGCGAAATCATAAGCGTCGCCCCGATAGAGCGACCGGACGAATTCCACCGCCCGCCCGGAGACCAGGTAGGAGACCCGCTCGATGCGCAGGGTCGCCGCTCCGGGAGGCACTTCCAGCAGGGCCGCGTCGGCCGCCCCGAGATTGGCCGCGGAGATCCGTTGCACCGCCCGCACCGGCCGCGCGCCCCGCGCCGCCAGCAGGGCGTAGAGAGAGCCCTCCACCGCCATCGGATCGGGCAGCACCGCCGTCGGCAGCGAGGCCCGCTCGATGGCCAGGGGCGCCCCATCCGCCACGCGCACCCGCTCGAGCCGCGCCACCCGGTCATGGGCGGCGAGCCCCAGCGCCATCACCTCCTCCGGCGAGGGGGCATGGACGGCCCGGCTGAGCCAGACCGAGCGGACGCTCTTGCCCCGTCGCGCCATGTCCTCCGAGAAGGAGGTGAGCAGCGACAGCGCCTGCTCCACCCGCTCGAGCCTGGGCGCGACGAAGGTGCCGGAGCCGCGGCGCTGGACCAGCCGGCCGGCCTCGACCAGGGTGGCGACGGCCTTTCGCACAGTCACCCGGCTGAGCCCGGTCAGGGCCGCGAGCTCGCGCTCGGCCGGCAGACTTTCCCCCGGCCGCAGCGCGCCCGAGTCGATCGCCTCGCCGATAATCCGGGTCAGGCGCAGGTAGAGAGGCCCCGCGCCCTCGTCGGCGTAGTCCTCGGCCCGGAAGAGCGCCTCGGCCGCCATCATCCCTCCAGCGTCCGGGCGAGCGCCAGCGCCCCGTCGAGCCCCGTTCCGAGCGCAGGCCGCACCAGCGGACCGTAGCGCCCGGCGAGGCGCAGGGCGAAGACCGGCCCGAGCCCGCCGAGGAAGCACAGCGGCGCCTCCCCCTCGCCCATCAGCCGGTCGATGGCGCGGGCGACCTCCCCGTCGGCGCGGCGCAGGATGGCGCCGGCCGCCGGATCCCCGGCCGCCTCCGCCGCCAGCAGGCGCGGGACGAGCCCCGCGAAATCCGCCGGTCGCGCCTCCTTGCCCCAGGCGACGATCCCCGCCGGGCCGCCCTTTTCCGCCAGCAGGGCGGCGAGGACCGGGGTCATCCCGGTCTCGCCGTCATGGGCGAGCAGCGCCTCGACGCAGAGCGCCCGGCCGAGCGCCATGCCGCTGGCGTGGTCGCCGAGCTGGAACCCCCAGCCGCCGATGATCCGCACAACGCCGTCGCGCTGGGAGCCGAAGACCGAGCCGGTGCCGATCGCCGCCGCCACCCCGTCCCCGGAGCCGAGCGCGCCCCGCACCGCGGCGGCCGCGTCGCTCTCGATCCGGGAGCGGCGGAAGGGCAGCCGGGGCGCGAGACGCTCCGCCATGCCCGAGACGTTCGCCCCGGCCAGGCCGAGACCCGCCACCACGTCGGCGGGATCGGCCCGGGGCGCCGCGGCCTCCAGCGCCTGGCGGGCGGCGGCGAGGATGCTCGCCAGCGCGCCGTCGGGATCGGTCCAGATATTGGCTGGACCCCCGGCCCCCTGACCGAGCACCCGACCCGAGCCATCGGCCACGGCCGCCCGGCAGCCGGTGCCTCCTCCATCCACGCCCAGATACAGCGTCATGCACGAATCCCCTTTTGCGCTGACCATACCAAAATAATACCAAAAAGGAAGCATCTTTGTGCATATGCGGTAAAAAATTTGATTTTCAGAAGGGGACTGGACAATTGGTATTGTTTTGGCATTATCGCTGAAAACAGGGAATCACCAAATGACATTGCGCCGGACCGAGACGCAGCACCGCCACGCCAGGGGGCTCCAGGCCTTGCCGCCGCAGGCAATCCTCACCCGTCTCCTGGAAGGCCAGCAGGAAGCCGCAGCCGCCGTGGCGGCCGCCCTGCCCGCGATCGAAGCGGCGGCGCAGGCTGCGGCTGCGGCGCTCCAGGCGGGCGGCAAGCTCGGCTATGCAGGCGCGGGCAGCTCGGGGCTGATGGCGCTGGCCGACGCGCTGGAACTCGCGGGCACCTTCGGCATCGCCGCCGACCGCACCCCGGCGCTCTTCGCCGGGGGGGCCGCGGCGCTCCTTGCCATGACCGGGGCGGTGGAGGACGAAACGGGGGCGGCGGCGCAGGACGTCGAAGCCGCCGGGCTCGGGGCCGGGGATGCGCTGATCGCGGTCTCGGCCAGCGGCACGACTCCCTATACGCTCGCGGCGGCCGAGGCGGCCCGCGCGCGGGGCGTCGCGGTCATCGGGATCGCCAACAGCGCGGGCGCGCCGCTCCTCGCGCTCGCCGCCGCGCCGGTCCTGCTCGACACCGGGCCGGAGGTGGTGGCGGGCTCGACCCGAATGGGCGCGGCGACGGCGCAGAAGATCGCGCTCAACATGATCTCGACCCTGACGGGGCTCAGCCTTGGCCATGTCCACGACGGCTACATGGTCAACGTGATCGCCGACAACGCCAAGCTGCGCGAGCGGGCCCGGCGCATCGTCGCCGACATCTCCGGCGCGGCGCCCGACACCGCCGCCGCCGCCCTGTCCGCCACGGCGGGCGCGGTGAAGTCCGCGGTGCTGATCGCCGCCGGCGCGCCGGACGCGGCCGCGGCGGCGCGGCTGCTCGACCGTTCGGGGGGCCACCTCGGCCCCGCCCTCGACGCGCTGCGGCGCTGAGCCATCCGGGGCCGCGGCCCCAAAACCGAAGGAGACCAGAATGCGAATGACGCCCCTCGCGGCGCTGCTGCTCGGCACAGCCCTCATCGGCCCCGCCTTCGCCCAGGACGCCACGCTCACCATCGAGAGCTGGCGCAACGACGACCTCGCCATCTGGCAGGAAAAGATCATCCCGGCCTTCGAGGCTTCCCATCCCGGGATCAAGGTGACCTTCGCGCCCTCCGCGCCGACGGAATACAACGCCGCCCTGAACTCCAAGCTCGATGCGGGCAGCGCGGGCGACCTCATCACCTGCCGGCCCTTCGACGCGAGCCTCGACCTCTACGCCAAGGGCAAGCTCGCCGACCTGACCGACCTCAAGGCGATGGCGAACTTCACCCCTGTCGCCAAGACCGCCTGGTCGACCGACGACGGCGCCCATACCTTCTGCGTGCCCATGGCCTCGGTCATCCACGGCTTCATCTACAACAAGGACGCCTTCGCCGAGATGGGCGTGACGCCCCCGGCCACCACCGAGGAGTTTTTCGCCCTTCTGGAGAAGATCAAGGAGAACGGCGCCTACATCCCCATGGCCATGGGGGTGAACGACCAGTGGGAAGCCGCCACGATGGGCTACCAGAACATCGGGCCCAACCACTGGAAGGGCGAGGCGGGCCGGATCGCCCTGATCGAGGGCAAGGCCAAGCTGACCGATCCCGAATGGGTCACGCCCTTCGCCGAGATCGCCCGCTGGAAGGATTACCTCGGCGACGGGTTCGAGGCGCAGACCTATCCCGACAGCCAGAACCTCTTCACCCTCGGCCGCGCCGCCATCTATCCCGCCGGCTCCTGGGAGATCGCGCCCTTCGAGGCCCAGATCGCCGGGGCCTTCCAGATGGGCGCCTTCCCGCCGCCGGTCGCCGCGGCGGGCGACACGTGCTACATCTCCGACCATCCCGACATCGCGCTCGGCATGAACGCGGCCTCCAAGAACCCCGAGGCTGCGAAGGCCTTCCTCGAATGGGTGGGCAGCCCCGAGTTCGCCACGCTCTACGGCAACGCTCTCCCGGGATTCTTCCCGCTGCAGAAAGAGCCGGCGGCGATCGAAAACCCATTGGCGCAGGAGTTCCTGTCCTGGCGGGGCAAGTGCGAAAGCACCATCCGCTCGACCTACCAGATCCTGTCCCGCGGCACGCCCAATCTCGAGAACGAGACCTGGACCGCCTCGGCCAACGTGATCCGCGGCTCCGAGACCCCGGAAGAAGCCGCCGCCCGGCTCCAGCAGGGCCTCGACAGCTGGTACAAGCCCGCGCAGTGACGCCGGGCGGGCGTTCCGGGCAGGACCCGGGACCGCCTCCGGAGCCCCCGAATCCCGGGCTCCGAACCCCAGTCCGGGGCTCGGCCTTCGCCGCGCCCCGGCCCCCGCCCTGACCCTCGCCGCGCTCCGCGCCGCCCCTCGCGGGGCCGGCGGCCGCGCCCCCGCGCCTTCCGAACGGCCCGACCAACTGGCTCGACAGACTGGCCCGATCCGATTTTCCGGAGTTCCCGCATGACCGATCGCAAGCCGATCCGCTGGCATATCCCCGTCTTCCTCGCCCCGGCCGTGCTCGTCTACACGGCGATCATGATCGTGCCGCTCTTCGCCACGCTGAACCTCGCGCTCTTCACCCGCGTCGAGGGGGCGGAGACCTTTGCGGGGCTCGCGAACTTCCGCACGCTCTTTGGCGATCCGCGCTGGTCGGCGAGCTTCTGGAACGCGCTCGGCAACAACGCCTGGTTCTTCCTCATCCACATGCTGGTGCAGAACCCGATCGGGGTGGCGCTGGCGGCGCTGCTGTCCTCGCCGCGGCTGCGGGGGGCGGCCTTCTACCGGACGGCGATCTTCATCCCGACCGTCCTCAGCTTCGTCATCGTCGGCTTCGTCTGGAAGCTGATCCTGTCGCCGGTCTGGGGGATCGCGCCCTCGATGCTCGACGCCATCGGGCTGAAGTCGCTCTTCGCCCCCTGGCTCGGCAAGGAATCGACCGCGCTCACCACGCTGGCGCTGATCTCGGTCTGGCAGTTCGTGGGCATCCCGATGATGCTGATCTACGCCGCGCTCCTCTCCATCCCCGACGAGGTGATCGAGGCGGCCGAGATGGACGGCGTCACCGGCTGGGCGCAGTTCTGGAAGATCAAGCTGCCGCTGATCCTGCCCGCCGTCGGCATCATCTCGATCCTGACCTTCGTCGGCAACTTCAACGCCTTCGACCTGATCTACGTCAGCCAGGGCGCGCTCGCCGGGCCGAACTTCGCCACCGACATCCTCGGCACCTTCCTCTACCGGACCTTCTTCGGCTTCCAGCTCCAGGTGGGGGATCCGCACATGGGGGCGACGATCGCCACGGCGATGTTCCTCATCATCCTGGCCGGGGTCTCCGTCTATCTCTTCGCCATCCAGACGCGGCTGCGCCGCTACCAGTTCTGAGGGGTCCCGCAGATGTCCGCCGCCCGCTCTTCCCTGCCCCGCACGATCGGCGCCCACGCCGCGCTGATCCTCTGGACGCTCATCGCCCTCTTTCCGGTCTTCGTGATCGTCGCCAACGCCTTCAAGTCGCGCCGCGCCATCTTCGCCGAGCCCCTGGCCCTGCCGCGGGCCGAGACCCTCGACCTTGTCGGGTTCCGCACCGTGCTGTCGCAGGGGGACTTCCTGCTCTACTTCCAGAACAGCCTGGTCGTGACGGTGATCTCGCTCGTCTGCGTGCTGCTCTTCGGGGCGATGGCGGCCTTCGCGCTCAGCGAATACCGCTTCCGCGGCAACACGCTGCTGGGTCTCTACCTGGCGCTCGGGATCATGATCCCGATCCGGCTCGGGACGGTGGCGATCCTCCAGCTCATGGTCGCCTCGGGCCTCGTCAACACCCTGACCGCGCTGGTGCTGGTCTATACCGCCCAAGGGCTGCCGCTCGCGGTCTTCATCCTGTCGGAGTTCATGAAATCGGTCTCGGCCGACCTGAAGAACGCCGGCCGCATCGACGGGCTGTCCGAGTACACGATCTTCTTCCGTCTGGTCCTGCCGCTGGTCCGGCCCGCCATGGCCACCGTCGCGGTCTTCACCATGATCCCGATCTGGAACGACCTGTGGTTCCCGCTGATCCTTGCGCCGGCCGAAGGCACCAAGACCGTCACCCTCGGCGCCCAGGTCTTCATCGGCCAGTTCGTGACCAACTGGAACGCGGTGCTGGCGGCGCTGACCCTCGCGATCCTGCCGGTGCTCGTCCTCTACCTGATCTTCTCGCGCCAGCTCATCCGCGGCATCACCGCCGGAGCGGTGAAGTGATCCGCCCGACGCGCCGCCCGGGGCCCGGGACCAACCCGACGAACAGGGGCCGGCCCGAGGATTTCCCACCGGCCCGCTTGACTGAAGAGCCATCATTTTCCGCCTGCAGGCGGAAAACAGTCCAGGAAACCATGCGCGCGCCCGCGCGCTCGATCCGGCCGCAACGGCGGCCAGCGGCCGCGAGGCCGCTCCCCCGGGAGACGAGGCCATGACCCCGATCCGCACGCTCGTCGCAGGCCTCGGCAACATGGGCCGCAGCCATGCGCTCGCCTACCACGCCGATCCCGCCTTCGAGATCGTGGGCCTCGTCAATCGCTCGGCCCCCGACCTGCCCGAGGCGCTGCGGGCCTATCCGCTGACCTCGGACTTCGCCGAGGCGCTGGACCGGCTGCGCCCCGACCTGGTCTCCATCGCCACCTATTCCGACACCCATGCAGACTATACGGCGGCGGCGCTGGAGGCGGGGGCGCATGTCTTCGTCGAGAAGCCCCTCGCCACGACCGTCGCCGATGCCGAGCGCGTGGCCGAGGCCGCGCGCCGGACCGGGCGCAAGGTGGTGGTGGGCTACATCCTGCGCCATCACCCAAGCTGGCAGAGGCTGATCGCCGAGGCCCGGGCGCTCGGCGGGCCTTTCGTCTTCCGCCTCAACCTCAACCAGCAGAGCGCCGGCCCCACCTGGGAGGTGCACAAGGCCTTGATGCGGACTACGCCCCCCATCGTCGACTGCGGCGTGCACTACGTCGACGTCATGTGCCAGATCACCGAAGCCGCGCCGATTGAGGTCCGCGGCATGGGCCTGCGCCTGTCGGACGAGATCGGCCCGGACATGTACAACTACGGCCATTTCCAGGTGATCTTCGCCGACGGCAGCCTGGGCTGGTACGAGGCCGGCTGGGGGCCGATGATGTCGGACACGGCCTTCTTCGTGAAGGACGTGATCTCCCCCAACGGCGCCGTCTCGATCCGCATGCCGGAGAGCGCCCGCTCGGACGACATCGACACCCACACCCGGACCTCGCTGATCCGGCTGCATCGGGCGGGCGAACCCGACCGGGACCTCTCCATGGCCGACGAGCCCGGCCATCAGGACCTCTGCGACCGCCAGGCGGCCTTCGTCGCCCGGGCCATAACCGAAAACCTCGACCTTTCCCGCCATCTCCGGGACGCTGTCTCCTCGCTCGCCGTCTGCCTAGCCGCGGACGAGAGCGTGCGGACCGGCCGCCCTGTCCAGCTCTGAAGGAGACCCGCCATGGGCCAGCTCAACCTGAAGTCCGTCACCAAGTCCTTCGGCAAGACCGACGTCATCAAGGGTGTCGACCTCGAGGTGCGGGACGGCGAGTTCTGCGTCTTCGTCGGCCCCTCGGGCTGCGGCAAGTCCACGCTGCTGCGGATGATCGCGGGGCTCGAGGACACCACCTCGGGCGACATCCAGATCGACGGCCGCCGGGTGAACGAGGCGGCGCCCGCGGACCGCGAGATCGCCATGGTCTTCCAGTCCTACGCGCTCTACCCCCACCTGACCGTGCGCGACAACATGGCGCTCGGGCTCAAGCAGGCGGGCACGGCCCGGGCGACCATCGACGAGCGGGTGGAGAACGCCGCGCGGATGCTGTCGCTCGACGCGCTGCTCGCCCGCCGGCCGGCGGAGCTCTCGGGGGGCCAGCGCCAGCGGGTGGCGATCGGGCGCGCCATCGTGCGCACGCCCAAGCTCTTCCTCTTCGACGAGCCGCTCTCGAACCTCGACGCGGAGCTGCGCGTGGCGACCCGCGATCGAGATCGCGCAAGCTCCACCGAGAGCGCTCGGCAAGGCGACGATGATCTACGTCACCCACGACCAGACCGAGGCGATGACGCTCGCCGACAAGATCGTCGTGCTGCGCGGCGGCCGCGATCGAGCAGGTCGGTCGCGCCGCTCGAGCTCTACGACGATCCCGCCAACGACGTCTTCGTCGCCGGCTTCATCGGCTCGCCGCAGATGAATTTCCTGAAGGCGGGGCCGTTGGGGGCGCCGGGCGAAACGCTGGGGGTGCGACCCGAGCATCTGGCGATCAGCCGCGAGGCGGGCGCGATCCCCGGCCGGGTCAGCCATGTGGAGCACCTAGGCGGCGAGACCAACGTCTATGTCCGCACCGAGCCTCATGGCCTCTTGACCGTGCGCCGCTTCGGCGAAGCGGCCTTCGCCGTGGACGAGCCGGTCCACCTGACGCCGGACACCGCCCGGGCCTTCCATTTCGGCGGCGACGGGCGGCGGCTGGCCGCCTGAACCCGGAAGATCTTGAAGATCCCCATCGGCCGCGACGTCGCGGCCGATGGTGCGCGGGGCCCTCGGCAGTCGCGCACGTCGTCGCCTGGAAAACCGGCGCCCGGCCCGCGAAAATCCGGGGAACCTTACCCTGCCCTGCCGCTGAGAACCCCTTCTTAACCTTCGCGGTCGCATCAAGACCGCGAGGCGCGGCCCGGGAGGCCCGCGGCCTCGGCCGAGCGCGAGGAGGGTAAGCGTGAGCAAAGCCGCAGGGAATGGCCTTCTTGTCGTCGCGGCGCTCTTCGGGCTCGCGGGATGCGAGCAAGACCCCTATGTCGCGCCCGAGGCGAGCCGGCTGATGACGACCACCGACGCGCTCGCCCTGCCCCCGCCAGGCGGACCTTCGGTGGTGGGCGTGCTGGAGCGGCGCTATTCCAACGCCCGCGCCCAGGAGGTCAGCCTCGCCACCCTGGGCCGCACCCCAGGGCAGAACCGGATCGAGGTCGCCGTTCTCGGCATTGGCCGGCCGCGGGGCGACGACGTCCTGCTCACCCCCGCCTTCACCGACGCGGCGATCGCCCAGGAGATGCGCGCCGTCTTGCCCGGCGTCGCCATGACCATCTCGCCCTTCTTCGCGAGCAACGTCTACGGCGCCTTCGGCTACGCCTTCGGCCGGGGCGCGGGCAACGATCTCTGCCTCTATGGCTGGCAGCGCATCGACAGCGCCCCACGCCCCTTCGCCCGGAGCCGGGTGGTCTCGGCGCGGATGCGGCTCTGCGAGCCCGGCGCGACCGAGGCGAGCCTGCTCGCCAACATGCAGGGCTATACCCTGAACGTGCCGCTCGACGTGCATTTCCACGCGGCGCGGCCCGCCGGGACCTCCGCGCCCGGCGGCGGGCTCCAGCTGCGCGAGTCGGTGCTGGGCGCGCCAGAACCCGCGCCGGCCCCGCCGCCCCGCGCGCGCCGTGCGCCCGCCGCCGTCGCCCGGGCGGAGCCATCGGCCGCGCCCGCCCTGTCCCCGGCGATCGCCCCGGCGCTCCCGCCGGCGGTGCTTGAGGCGGTCCCGCCGGCGCCGTCCGCGCCCGCGGTCGCGGGACCGATCGTGCCGCCGCCGCCCATCGACATCGCGCCGCCGGCGGCGCCGCTCGCCCCTGTGCCCCTGCCGCCGCCCCCTGCGGTCGCCCCGCCGGCGCCGATGGTCCAGGCGCCGTTCGCGCCGCCGCCCCACGTCTCGCCGCCCCCCGCCCAGGGCGTCGCATCCGCCGCCATCCTGCCGGAGATCGCCGAATGAAGCTTCTCTATGTTCTGGCCTGGGCGGCGATCGCCGGCTGCGTCTTCCTGCTGGTCTCGCTGCCAGTCAGCAGCGGCGCCCAGCTCGCCGGGAGCTTCACCGCGCTCGGCGCGATGGTCCTGCTGAAGCATTTCCGCCCCGACGGGCCCTGGCGGCTGATCGCCCTGTCCTTCGGCACGGCGATCGTCATGCGCTACGTCTTCTGGCGCACGACCAGCACCCTGCGGCCGGCGACGGAGCTGCAGAACTACATCCCCGGGCTGATGCTCTACCTCGCCGAGATGTACAGCGTCATGATGCTGGCGCTCAGCCTCTTCGTGGTGGCCCGGCCGCTTGCGCCCCGGGCCTCGCCCAAGGTGGAGGACTCCGACCTGCCCACGGTCGACGTCTTCATACCCACCTACAACGAGGAGCCGCACCTGCTCGTCAACACCATCGCCGCCGCCCAGGCGATGGACTATCCCAAGGAGCGCTTCACCGTCTGGCTGCTCGACGACGGCGGCACCGAGCAGAAGCGCAATTCGTCGAAGCTGCTGGAGGCGACGACCGCCGAGCGCCGTTACGAGGAGCTGAGCCGGCTCTGCGCCCAGTTCGGCATCCGCTACCTGACCCGCGCGCGCAACGAGCACGCCAAGGCCGGCAACCTCAACAACGGGCTGGAGCAGTCCACGGGCGAGCTGGTGGCGGTCTTCGACGCCGACCACGCACCGGCGCGGGACTTCCTGAAGGAGACCGTCGGCTTCTTCCGCGAAGAGGAGCGGCTTTTCCTGGTGCAGACGCCGCATTTCTTCCTCAACCCCGATCCGATCGAGCGCAACCTCGGGACCTTCGAGACCATGCCGTCGGAGAACGAGATGTTCTACGGCGTGATCCAGCGCGGCCTCGACAAGTGGAACGCCTCGTTCTTCTGCGGCTCGGCGGCGGTGCTGCGCCGCGCGGCGCTGGCCGAGACCGGCGGGTTCCAGGGCGTCTCGATCACCGAGGACTGCGAGACGGCGGTCGAGCTGCATTCCCGCGGCTGGAAGAGCGTCTATGTGGACAAGCCGCTGATCGCCGGCCTCCAGCCCGCCACCTTCGCGAGCTTCATCGGCCAGAGAAGCCGCTGGGCCCAGGGGATGATGCAGATCCTGATCCTGCGCATGCCCTTCATCAAGCGCGGCCTCTCGATCCCGCAGCGGCTCTGCTACATGTCCTCGACGCTGTTCTGGCTGTTTCCCTTCCCCGGACGATGTTCCTGATCGCGCCGCTCTTCTACCTGTTCTTCGGGCTGGAGATCTTCACCGCCTCGGGGGGCGAGTTCCTCGCCTACACGCTGAGCTACATGATCGCCAACCTCCTGATGCAGAACTATCTTTACGGCGAGTTCCGCTGGCCGTGGATTTCCGAACTCTACGAATACGTCCAGTCGGTGCATCTGCTGCCCGCGGTGATCTCGGTCGCCTTCAACCCGAGGAAACCCACCTTCAAGGTGACGGCCAAGGACGAGAGCGTCTCGCGGAGCCGCCTGTCGGAGCTCTCCTGGCCGTTTTTCGCGATCTTCGGGGTGCTGGCGCTTGGCCTTGTGGTCAGCGTCTGGCGCTTCTACGCCGAGCCCTACAAGGCCGACGTCACCCTGGTGGTGGGCGGCTGGAACCTGCTGAACCTCATCATGGCGGGCTGCGCCCTGGGCGTGATCGCCGAAAAGGGCCAGCGCCGCGCTGCGAGCCGGCGGGTCAAGGTCAGCCGGCGCTGCGAGTTCGGCATCGACGGCGCCTGGCATCCCGGCACCATCGAGGACGTCTCGGTCAGCGGCGCCCGCGTCCATGCGGCGGGCATCCCCCCGACCGCGCTGCGCGAAGGGGCCGCGGCGGCGATCCGCTTCAAGACCCATGCGGGCTGGACCGGCGCCTTGCCGCTCGCCATCCGCAACAGCCGCGAGGGCGATGCGGGCACCAGCTATGTCGGCTGCCGCTTCATGCCGGTGGAGCCTGACCATCACCGCCTGGTCGCCGACCTGCTCTTCGCCAATTCCGCCCAGTGGTCGGATTTCCAGAAGGCGCGGCGGGGCAATCCCGGGGTGGTCCGGGGGACGCTACGGTTCCTGCTGCTCTCCTGCTACGAAACCCTGCGCGGCTTCGTCTATGCGGGGCGGCTGCTTCGCACCGAGGACGAAGGCGAGGCCGCCGCTTCCGCCCGGAGGTCGTGATGAACCGCCTGATCGCCCCCGCCGCCCTCTTCGCGCTTGCCGCCCCCGCCTTCGGCCAAGACGAGAGCGCCCCCTTCGACATGAGCCCCGAGACCCCGGCGCTGGCCGTCGCCGCGGTCCCCGAGGGGCCGAGGGCATCCCGCGCCGAGACGCCGGCTGCGCGCCGGTACATCCTGCCCGCCGCGCGGCTGCGCATGGAGGGGGAATACGCGAGCCGTTCCTGGCAGGTCTGGCTGACCTCCGCCGAGGCCGCCGAGGCCAAGGTCCAGATCGCCTATCGCAGCGCCATCCTGGTGGCGCCCGAGGCCTCGCGCCTGCGCCTGAGCGTCAACGGGGTGAAGCTCGCCGACGATCCGGTGAAGGCGCCCGAGCGCCCGGCGGAGATCTCGGCGGTGATCCCCGCGGGGGTGCTGAAGCCGGGGCCGAACGTCTTCACGCTCGAGACGGAACAGCGCCACCGCACCGACTGCACCCCCGAGTCGACCTATGAGCTCTGGACCGAATTCGACGCCGGCCGCAGCTTCCTGAGCTTTCCCCGGGCCGGCGCGACCCGGCTGGGGGCGCTCGAGGACATCCGCGCCGTGGGGGTCGGGCCGACGGGCGCGACACGGGTGGCGATCCTCGCCCCCGACTTGACCGAGCCGGAGGTCGAGGCCCAAGCGCTCGGGATCGCCCAGGCCTTGGCGCTGGCGAGCGCCATGCCCAACACCTCCTTCACCATCGCTGCCCAGGCCGACGACGCCTTTCGCGCGGCGGAGCTGAAGGTGGTGCTGGGCGACGCCGGCGCGATCGGGGCGTTCACGAGCGGCGGCGACTTCGTCCAGTCGCCGGAATTCGGCTCGGTCCTCGTGGTGGAGGGTTCGGCGGCCGAGATGGCCCGGATCGCCGCGCTCGCCGCGCCCGCGGATCCGGCCGCGCCGGTGGTGAACACCGCCGCTTGGCGCCTGCCCGATCCGCCGATGATCACCGGGCCTGCCCGCCTGCCCCTCGCCAATCTCGGCGCCCCGACCCGGGAATTCGCTGGGCGTCGGGCGAGCGTCGAGTTCCAGGTAGCTTTGCCTGCGGATTTCTACGCCTCGGCTTATGGCGAGGCGCGGCTCTTGCTCGACGCCGCCTATTCGGCCGAGGTCCTGCCCGGAAGCCGGATCGACGTGCTGGTCAACGGCCAGCTCGCCAGCACCCTGCCCATCACCTCGACCGGGGGCGCGATCCTGCGCCATCTGCCGATCGACGTGACCATGCGCCACCTGCGGCCCGGGCCCAACCTGATCCGCATCGAGGCGGTGACCCGGACGGCGGCCGACGTCGCCTGCCTGCCCGGCGCCTCCGCCGCGGGAGAGCCGCGGCTGGCGCTGTTCGGCACCTCGGAATTCGTCATGCCCGCCTTCGCCCGGATCGGCCGCAGACCCGATCTCGCGGCGACGGCGGGCATGGGCTATCCCTTCGCCGGGGGAGAACCGCCGGCGGCGCTGGTGCTGAAGGGCGACCGGCCCGCGGCGCTGTCGGCCGCGGCGACGGTGCTCGGCAAGATCGCCCAGGCCGCGGGGGCGCCTGCCCCCTTCCGGCTGGCGGATACGCCTACCGGCGGCGACGCGATGATCGTCGGCCCCGCCCCGGCCATCGCGGCGGAGACCTTCGCCCTCCTCGGCATCGAGGCCGGCGCCCTGGTCGACTGGCGGCCGCAGCCGGAGGGCGAAACGGCGCCCGCGGCGGGCCAACCCTCGCTCGACGCCTGGCGCGGGGCCATCAACCGCGGCTTCTGGATGCGGCCCATCGAGGCGGTCGCCCGCGGCTTCTCCGACGACGCCGGCGCGATCGGCGACAGCTTCGGGGCAGCCGCGCCCTTCGCCCCGGCGACGGGGGCGAACTTCCTGATCGCCCAAGGCCTCAACGCCGCCGGCGACGGAAGCCTCACTCTCGTCACCGCCCCCACCCCCGACCTGCTGCGCCGGGGAGCCATGGATGCGACACGAGAAGAGCTCTGGGCCCAGGTCGCCGGCCGCGCCACCGCCATCGATGCGTCCAGCGGCGCGGTGGACATCGCGCCCGCCCTCGGGGCGGAGCTGGTGCCGACCCAGCCCTGGTCGCTCCAGAACCTGCGGCTGATTGGCGCGAACTGGATGTCCTCGAACACGCTTGTCTTCGCCGCGGCGCTGACGGCGGGCTGCATCCTGCTCGGCCTCGCCACCGCGGGCCTCCTCGCCAAGCTTGGGCGGCGCGGATGATCGGGTCGATCCTGCGCATCCTGATGGCGCTCGCCGTCCTCGGCATCGCCCGGGCGCTCGCGGCGGGGCCGGCGCCCATGCTCCTGTCCGAGGAGTGGCGGGCCTGGCGCGCCGCCTTCGTCGAGCCCTCGGGCCGGGTGGTGGACGACGCCAACGGCCGGATTTCCCACAGCGAGAGCCAGGGCTACGGCATGCTGCTCGCCACCCTTGCGGGGGCCGAGGCGGACTTCGACGCCATGTGGTCCTTCACCCGCACCGAGCTGATGGTGCGCGACGACGGCCTGGTCGCCTGGAAATGGGACCCGGCCGCGACGCCGCACGTGGCCGACATCAACAACGCCAGCGACGGCGACATCCTGATCGCCTATGCGCTGGAACGCGCGGCGCTGGCCTGGGACCGACCGGAATACGAGGCCGCCGCGCGGGACCTCGCGCACGCGCTCGGTCAGGCGGCGGTGATCGGGACCGAGGCCGGGCCGCTGATGCTGCCGGGGGCGACCGGCTTTGGCCCCCGCGACCGTCCGGACGGGCCGGTGGTGAACCTCTCCTACTGGATCTTCGAGGCGATGCCGGTCCTCGCGCGCCTCGACCCCGGGACGGATTGGCCGGCCGTGGGCCGCCTCGGCCTTGACCTGACCCGGGCCGCGCAGTTCGGGCCACGCAAGATGCCGCCCGAGTGGCTTTCGCTCAAGGACGCGCTCCATCCGGCCGACGGCTTCGCGGCGGAGTTCGGCTACAACGCCCTGCGCATCCCGCTCTACCTGATTCGGGGCGGGGTCGAGGCCCCGGACCTGCTCGCCCGGTTGCAGACGGGGATGGACATGGGCGGCGATCTCGCCATCGGGCCGCTCGCCGCAGATGCGCCCTGGACGCCGCTCGCCGACCCCGGCTACCGCGCCGTGATCGCGCTCGCCGCCTGCAAGCTGACGGGCGCGCCGATGCCGCAGGACCTGAGGGTCTTCCGGCCCACCAACTACTACCCCTCCACCCTGCACCTTCTTGCGCTGGCCCATGCACGGGAGGCGATGCCGCAATGCGTCTGATCCAAGCCCTCACTCTCACCGCCGCCGCCCTGGCCCTGCAGCCCGGGCTCCTCTCCCGCGCCGAGGCCGCGCCTGCGGCTGCGACGCCGGCCGAAGTCGACGAAAGCGCCCTGCGCTATTTCGCCCGCACCGGCGACCAGAAGCGGCTCGACGCCGAGATCGCCCGGCTGAAGGCGCTGCACCCGGACTGGCAGCCGCCGGCGGATCCGCTGGCCGAGCCGGGGCCCGGCGATCCGACGCTCGACGCCCTCTGGCGGCTTTTCTCTGAGGGCCGCATCGCCGAGCTGCGCGCCGCCATCGCCGCACAGATCCAGGCGGATCCGGAATGGACGCCGCCCCGGGACCTGCTCGACCAGGCCGCGCTGGCGGAGGCGCGGGCGCAGCTCGTCAACGCTTCGGCCCTCGGTCAGGCGAAGAAGGTAGTGGAGATCGCCCAGGCCAACCCGGGACTGCTCACCTGCCGCGACCCGGATCTGATGTGGCGCCTGGCCGCGGCCTTTTCCGCCACTGGCCGGCCGGACCGGGCGAGCGACGCCTATCGCTACCTGCTCGACACCTGCGAGGGTGGGCAGCTGCGCCTCGCCACGCTCCAGAAGGCGGCGGCGACGCTCGACCGCGCAGCGCTGGAGCCGCTGCTGGAGAGCGCGCTCGCCGGCGACAAGGCCGAGGCCGAGGTGGAGCGGGTGCGCCTTGACCTCGCCCGGCAGGCGGTGGCCGACGGCGGCCCCGGCGCGCCCGTCGCCGCCGCGGACGCCGACCGGGTGCGTGAGGCCTTCGCCAAGAGCAGAGCCGCCTCGGACGCGCTGCTGCTCGGCTGGAACGACTATCGCATGGGCCGGATGACCGAGGCAGCGAATTGGTTCGCCCGGGCGCGGGAGGCCGAGGACGGCGCCGAGGCGGCCATGGGCCTCGCCCTGGTCGCAATCTCGAACCGCGACTATGCGGGGGCCGAGGCGACGCTGGCCGCCTGGCGCGACACGGACGACAAGACGCGGGCGACCTACCTGGCCGCTGCGGCGAACCTGCTGGCGGGGAACCCACCCGCGCCGATCGAGGCCGCCGCGCTCGATCGCATCGTGGCGGCGACGGCGGCGGCCAAGGACGCGGAGACCGCCCAGCAGCTCGGCTGGTACGCCCGCGCCTTCGGCCAGCCGGCGGTGGCGGAGCAGTGGTTCGCGGCCGCCCTCGCCTGGAAACCCGACGAAGAGCCGGCGGCCTTCGGCCTCGCGCTCGCGCAGAAGGACCTCAGCAAGACTGCCCAGCTCGCCGCGCTGAAGCAGACCTGGGACCCGCGATCCGAGCGGATCGCCGCGATCGGGACGAAGCCCGCCGCGCCTGCGGGCGGAAGCAAAGCCGTCGGCGGCGGGGGAGGTTCGGGCGGTGGGGGAGGTTCGGGCAGCGGCGGGCTCGCCTCGGCCTGGAAGCTTCTCGACGCCAATCGGCCGATGGAGGCGGCGCAGGCCTTCGGAGCGGCGCTCGGCAGCGGTTCGGCGGCGACCCGGGCCGAAGCGGCCTATGGCCAGAGCCTCGCCTATCTGCGCATGGGCCTGGTGGAAAAGGCCGCGCTGGCGGCGGTAAAGGCGCCCCAGGATCCGAAGCGGGCGGCGGAGCTGCAATCCTCGATCCTCGCCGACCGGGCGACGACGGCCTTTCGCCAGGGACGCTACACCGATGCGCTGGTGGCCCTCGATCAGCGCGCGGCGATCGCACGGGAGCGGATCGACCTGATGGTTCTGCGCGGCTACGCCAACCTCAAGCTCAACCGCCGCAAGGAAGCGGAACGAGTCTTCCGCGCCGCAGCCGGCACCGGCAACGCCAAGGCGGCCGAGGGGCTGGAGCTGGTGCGCAAGCTGCAAGCGCAGCGTTGAAGGTCCTGCGCGTCGGCTCTTCCGGACCGGCGTCCCTGGCCCGGTAGGCCCGCCGCGGCAAGACGGCGGGCCGCAAGCGCGAGTTTTAACGTTCGGCGAGATGGGCCCCTGCAAGCTGGCGGCCCTTGCCAGCCTCAGCTTCGGCCCTCCGCCTCCGCCAGCAAACGCGCCGCCTCGGCGCGAATCTCCGGGGCCGCCAGCACATAGGCTTCGTCCGTCCGCCCCGCGCGAATGCGGATCGCGGCGATCATCCCGACCAGCCGCCCCTCGCCGTCGACCACCGGCCCGCCGGAAAAACCCGGTCGCACCCCGGGCATGGCGACGATGGCTCCGGGCCCATAGGCGGGCAGGCGCTCGCCCACCGTCTCCACCGCGCCGGCAAGCTCCATCCGCGGACCGGGCGCCGAGCCGCTGGCGTCGATGCCCGCGCCCCGCACCCGCAGGCCGGGGCGCAGCGTCGCGTCCCGGCTTGAAGCCGGGACGAGCGCGCCCTCGGGAACTTCCAGCAGCGCGAGGTCCATCCGGCGGCTCACCGCGATCAGCCGGGCGGGCAGCAGGCCGCGGCCCTCGATCGACAGCATGATCTTCTGCCCGGCGCGCCGGCCGCGCACCACATGGGCGTTGGTGAGCGCCAGCTCCGTCCCGATCGGAAAGGCCGAGCCGATCAGCCCGCCGTTCAGCACCACCGCATGATGATCGAGCGGCCGCGCCGGCGGGCGCGCCTCCGCCCCCCCGAGAAGGCCCGCCGCCAGCGCCGCCGCAGCGATCGCCAACGCCCCTCGCCGCGCGCGACGGACCATGCCCGCCGCGCCGGCCCCCAGCCGGACATCCATCGACACCCCCAATGTCCGCGCCGATCCCCCGACCGGCGCCACCCGAGGCCAGACTGACCCCGCCGTCTTACCGCAAGGCTAAGGCCCTGCGCCCGCGTCGGCGACTGGTTAACGACCGCAGCGAGACGCCTGCTAACCAGGTCGCCGCTGCGTTAACCGGTTTTTCACAACCGGCGGCGCAGGAGGAAGCGCACGCAATTCGCGCTAAAGTTGAGGAATACGGATGTGATGACCGCTGGCCGCTCTCTCCTCTCCGCCCGAGGCTTCCTGCTCGTAGGCGGCTCGCTCCTCGCCTTGGCGGCGCCGGCGGCGGCCCAGGGCCCCATGGGCGGGACGGTCACCCGCGGCAAGGCGGCGATCTCGCAGACGGCCGAGCGCACCGTGATCCGCCAGACCTCGCGCCGGGCGATCGTCGACTGGAAGCGCTTCGACGTCGGGCGCGACCACGAGGTGGTCTTCGACCAGGCCGGCCGGGGCGCAGCCACCCTGAATCGGGTGCAGTCGACGAAGCCGAGCGTCATCGCCGGGGCGATCCGGGCGCCGGGCACGGTGATCATCCAGAACGCCGCCGGGGTGACCTTCACCAAGGACGCGCGGGTGGACGCGGGCGGCATGGTCGCCGCCAGCCAGCGGGTCGATCCGGGCCGGTTCGACCGCACCGGACGGCTGTCGATCGGCGGCGGCGAGAAGACCGGCGCCCGGGTGGTCAACCACGGAACGGTGACGGTGGGCGAGCGCGGCCTCGCGGCGCTGGTGGGCGGCGATGTCGAGAACGCCGGCGTCTTGGTCGCCCGCCGCGGCACGGTCGCGCTGGCCTCGGGCACGCAGACCACCATCGACCTGTCGGGCGACGGCCTCGCGCGGGTCGTGGTCTCGGGCGACGGCCGCGCGTCGAATTCCGGCCGGATCGACGCGGCCGGCGGCGCGGCGATCCTGACCGCCGACGACGCCGCGCGCGCGCTCGACGCCGCGATCAACACCGAAGGGCTGATCCGCGCCGACCGGGTCACTCTTCAGGGCGGCGGAGGCAAGGTCCGGCTCGCCGGCGCGATCGACGCCCGCAAGGCGCGGCGCGGCGGCAAGGTGACCGTCACCGGCGGCGCGATCGAGGCGACGTCCACCGCGCGCCTCGACGCGAGCGGCGGCGGGGCCGGCGGGCGGATCCGCATCGGCGGCGACCGGCGCGGCGCGGGTCCCCTGCCCCGGGCAGAACGCCTGAGCGTCGCCGAGGGCGCGACGATCGCGGCGGACGGCGGCGCGGGCCGCGGCGGCGAGATCACCCTGTGGTCTGAGGGCGTCACCGCGGTGGCGGGCGCGATCTCGGCCACGGGCGCGCAGGGCGGCGCGGTGGAGACCTCGGGCCGCTTCGCCCTCGACATCGCGGCCTCCGCCCGGGTCGAGGTCGGCGCGGGCGGAAGCTGGCTGCTCGACCCGCGCGACATCGTCATCGACGACCGCGGCGCCTCGGTGGGCGGCGGGACCTCCACCCCCCCGGCGGGCGCAGGCCCCTGGCGGGTGAACGCAGGCGCGATCGTCGCGGCGCTTGACGGCGGCGCGGACGTGACCATCGCCACGACCGCGCCGGGATCGGACGCGGGCACGATCTTCGTCGGCGCGAACGTCACCTGGTCGGGGGACGGCGACCTGCGGCTCGTCGCGGACGACAGCCTGACGGTGAACTACAACATGCTCTCGACCGGCGCGGGCGACCTGACGCTCGAGGCGGGCACGGATTTCATCCTCGACGCCAAGATCCTGTCGGCGACCGGAACCGGCGACCTGACCATCGACGCCGGCCGGGACCTCGCCATCCGGGCGCATCCGACCAACACCCGCACCATCTCGACCGAGGAAGGCCGCCTCGCGATCGACGTCGGCCGCGACGTCTTCGTCGACCGGAACGTGGCGGCGGTGGGGCCCCACAACACGCAGATCTACTCGACCTCGGGCACGCTCGACATGACCGCGGGTCGGGTCATCGACCTGCGCGGCGGGGCCCTGGGCGGCACCTGGGTGCGGGTCGGCCAGCAAAGCAGCTCGGCCGACGTGACGTTGCGCGCGCCCACGGTCTCCTTCCGCGGCGGGGGGGCGGGCAACACCTACGCCGAGCTGGTGGGCGGCGCCGATGGCTCGATCACCGTCGCGGCGAGCGAGCGCATCGTCTTCGCCAACGGCGCGGGCGACCAGGGCCGGGTCCAGGCCTCGAACGGCGCCTCCCTCACCCTGCGCGCCCCGGTCCAGGTCTGGGACGGTCCGGTGCGCGCCGGTTCCGGCGCCCAGGACGGCGGCGAGACGGTGATCGCCGGCGCCGTCTCCGCCTCGTTCCAGCCGCAGTTCAGCCTGCGGCGCGGGGCGAACTTCACCTTCGAGCCGGCGGCCCAGGGCGGCGCAGCCTCAAGCTACGCCTCGACGGAGCCCTTCGAGGTGACGACCTCCGGCGCGGGCGCGATCGAGATCGGCGCCCCCGTCTCGGCCCGGCAGGTGACGCTGGTCAGCGCCGAGCGGGTCGGCCTCGGCCTCGGCGGCAGCCTCTACGGCGCGGGCGCGGCCGGGTTGACCGACGGGGTGATCGTCGCGGCGGGCCGCCAGTTCCGCAACGACTCCGCCCTCGGCGCAGGGGCGGTGGCCACCGGCGCTTCCGCCCGCTGGCTCGTCTACGTGAACACCTTCGCCGGACTGGTCGGGCCCGCCCCGGGGCCGCGGTCCTTCGACCTCTACGGCCGGACCTATGTCTCGGCCCCGCCCGAGAACCTCGGCTTCCCCGGCAACCGCATCGTCTATGGCGAGCGGCCGATCCTGACCCTGACCGGCGCGACGATCTCCAAGACGTATGGGGATGCGGTCACCTTCGGCGCGGGCCTGCCGGGGTACACTGTGGCCGGCTATCGCCCCGGCGACAGCGCCGCGACCGCGCTCGCCGGCGCGCCGGTGGTCACCTCGCCGGGCGCGGCGGCAGGGGCCGGGGTCCTGGGCTCGCCCTACGCCGTGAACGTGGCGGCGACGGCCTCCGCCCAGGGCTACCGGCTGGAGTTCGTGCCGGGCACGCTGATCGTGCGCCCCGCCGCCCTGACAGTGCATGTGGACGACCAGCGCCGGCTCTATGGCGGCGCCGATCCGACCCTGACCTGGACCGCAACCGGCTTTGTGAACGGCGAGGACGCGCGTGTCATCACCGGCGCGCTCTCCACCGACGCCACCCGGTCGAGCGACGTGGGCGACTACGTAATCTCCAGCGTCGGCCTGTCGAATCCGAACTACGTGATCACCCATGACACCGGCGCGCTGACCGTCGACCCGGTGCGGCTGTCGCTGCGCATCGACGACCAGCGGCGGGCCTACGGCTCGGCCAACCCCGAGCTCACCTGGCGGGCCTCGGGCTTCGTGCTGGGCCAGGACGAGAGCGTCATCTCCGGCGCCCTCGCCACCGCCGCGACGCGCGCGAGCGACGTCGGGACCTACGCCATCGGCAAGGGCACCCTCGCCGCCCAGAACTACATCCTGCCTGACGCCGAGGGGGCGCTGACCGTCGACCCGGTGCGGCTGTCGCTGCGCATCGACGACCAGCGGCGGGCCTACGGCTCGGCCAACCCCGAGCTCACCTGGCGGGCCTCGGGCTTCGTGCTGGGCCAGGACGAGAGCGTCATCTCCGGCGCCCTCGCCACCGCCGCGACGCGCGCGAGCGACGTCGGGACCTACGCCATCGGCAAGGGCACCCTCGCCGCCCAGAACTACATCCTGCCTGACGCCGAGGGGGCGCTGACCGTCGACCCGGTGCGGCTGTCGCTGCGCATCGACGACCAGCGGCGGGCCTACGGCTCGGCCAACCCCGAGCTCACCTGGCGGGCCTCGGGCTTCGTGCTGGGCCAGGACGAGAGCGTCATCTCCGGCGCCCTCGCCACCGCCGCGACGCGCGCGAGCGACGTCGGGACCTACGCCATCGGCAAGGGCACCCTCGCCGCCCAGAACTACATCCTGCCTGACGCCGAGGGGGCGCTGACCGTCGACCCGGTGCGGCTGTCGCTGCGCATCGACGACCAGCGGCGGGCCTACGGCTCGGCCAACCCCGAGCTCACCTGGCGGGCCTCGGGCTTCGTGCTGGGCCAGGACGAGAGCGTCATCTCCGGCGCCCTCGCCACCGCCGCGACGCGCGCGAGCGACGTCGGGACCTACGCCATCGGCAAGGGCACCCTCGCCGCCCAGAACTACATCCTGCCTGACGCCGAGGGGGCGCTGACCGTCGACCCGGTGCGGCTGTCGCTGCGCATCGACGACCAGCGGCGGGCCTACGGCTCGGCCAACCCCGAGCTCACCTGGCGGGCCTCGGGCTTCGTGCTGGGCCAGGACGAGAGCGTCATCTCCGGCGCCCTCGCCACCGCCGCGACGCGCGCGAGCGACGTCGGGACCTACGCCATCGGCAAGGGCACCCTCGCCGCCCAGAACTACATCCTGCCTGACGCCGAGGGGGCGCTGACCGTCGACCCGGTGCGGCTGTCGCTGCGCATCGACGACCAGCGGCGGGCCTACGGCTCGGCCAACCCCGAGCTCACCTGGCGGGCCTCGGGCTTCGTGCTGGGCCAGGACGAGAGCGTCATCTCCGGCGCCCTCGCCACCGCCGCGACGCGCGCGAGCGACGTCGGGACCTACGCCATCGGCAAGGGCACCCTCGCCGCCCAGAACTACATCCTGCCTGACGCCGAGGGGGCGCTGACCGTCGACCCGGTGCGGCTGTCGCTGCGCATCGACGACCAGCGGCGGGCCTACGGCTCGGCCAACCCCGAGCTCACCTGGCGGGCCTCGGGCTTCGTGCTGGGCCAGGACGAGAGCGTCATCTCCGGCGCCCTCGCCACCGCCGCGACGCGCGCGAGCGACGTCGGGACCTACGCCATCGGCAAGGGCACCCTCGCCGCCCAGAACTACATCCTGCCTGACGCCGAGGGGGCGCTGACCGTCGACCCGGTGCGGCTGTCGCTGCGCATCGACGACCAGCGGCGGGCCTACGGCTCGGCCAACCCCGAGCTCACCTGGCGGGCCTCGGGCTTCGTGCTGGGCCAGGACGAGAGCGTCATCTCCGGCGCCCTCGCCACCGCCGCGACGCGCGCGAGCGACGTCGGGACCTACGCCATCGGCAAGGGCACCCTCGCCGCCCAGAACTACATCCTGCCTGACGCCGAGGGGGCGCTGACCGTCGACCCGGTGCGGCTGTCGCTGCGCATCGACGACCAGCGGCGGGCCTACGGCTCGGCCAACCCCGAGCTCACCTGGCGGGCCTCGGGCTTCGTGCTGGGCCAGGACGAGAGCGTCATCTCCGGCGCCCTCGCCACCGCCGCGACGCGCGCGAGCGACGTCGGGACCTACGCCATCGGCAAGGGCACCCTCGCCGCCCAGAACTACATCCTGCCTGACGCCGAGGGGGCGCTGACCGTCGACCCGGTGCGGCTGTCGCTGCGCATCGACGACCAGCGGCGGGCCTACGGCTCGGCCAACCCCGAGCTCACCTGGCGGGCCTCGGGCTTCGTGCTGGGCCAGGACGAGAGCGTCATCTCCGGCGCCCTCGCCACCGCCGCGACGCGCGCGAGCGACGTCGGGACCTACGCCATCGGCAAGGGCACCCTCGCCGCCCAGAACTACATCCTGCCTGACGCCGAGGGGGCGCTGACCGTCGACCCGGTGCGGCTGTCGCTGCGCATCGACGACCAGCGGCGGGCCTACGGCTCGGCCAACCCCGAGCTCACCTGGCGGGCCTCGGGCTTCGTGCTGGGCCAGGACGAGAGCGTCATCTCCGGCGCCCTCGCCACCGCCGCGACGCGCGCGAGCGACGTCGGGACCTACGCCATCGGCAAGGGCACCCTCGCCGCCCAGAACTACATCCTGCCTGACGCCGAGGGGGCGCTGACCGTCGACCCGGTGCGGCTGTCGCTGCGCATCGACGACCAGCGGCGGGCCTACGGCTCGGCCAACCCCGAGCTCACCTGGCGGGCCTCGGGCTTCGTGCTGGGCCAGGACGAGAGCGTCATCTCCGGCGCCCTCGCCACCGCCGCGACGCGCGCGAGCGACGTCGGGACCTACGCCATCGGCAAGGGCACCCTCGCCGCCCAGAACTACATCCTGCCTGACGCCGAGGGGGCGCTGACCGTCGACCCGGTGCGGCTGTCGCTGCGCATCGACGACCAGCGGCGGGCCTACGGCTCGGCCAACCCCGAGCTCACCTGGCGGGCCTCGGGCTTCGTGCTGGGCCAGGACGAGAGCGTCATCTCCGGCGCCCTCGCCACCGCCGCGACGCGCGCGAGCGACGTCGGGACCTACGCCATCGGCAAGGGCACCCTCGCCGCCCAGAACTACATCCTGCCTGACGCCGAGGGGGCGCTGACCGTCGACCCGGCCCAACTCACCGTCACCGCCGAGGACGTCGCGCGCCGGGTGGGCGAACGGAACCCGACCTTCACGGCGCGGTTCGATGGTTTCGTGCTTGGGGAAGACGCCTCCGTCCTCACAGGGGGGCTGCGCTTCGCCACGGAGGCCGGCGCGGAGGCTGGCCCTGGGCGCTATGGGATCACGCCGTCCGGGCTGGCCGGGGCCAACTACGCGATCACCTATGCGGACGGCCTGCTGACGGTGAGGCCGGGTGCGCCGGCGCCAACGCCGGAACCGGTTCCGGTCGATGCGCCCGGGATCGCGGACAGCCTGCGGATCCCGGCGCGGGGCCTGCCCCCCTATACCCCCGGCGACTCGGCCTTCCGCACCACCCAGCTCGAAGCGCCGACGGCGCGCGACAGCACCTTCCAGCTCGACTACTCGCTCGGAGACCGGGTAGCCATGACCCCCGCGAGCGATGGGACTGGCGGCTTTGCGCCGGCGGCGGGCGGCGGGGAGAACGCGGGCTTCGTCCCCGCCGCCGGGGGTGGGGCGGGCCAGGCCGAGGCGGCCGCTACGGGCGCCTGCGGCGGGCCGATCGCCCTGCCCTCCGCCAGCGCCTGCGTCGAGACGCGCGCGCCCGATTCCTTCTGGTCCGACGCCTTCGGAGACGCCCGATGACCCGCCGCCTGCTTCTCGCCGCCGCCTCGGCGCTCGCCCTCGCGCCGGCCGTCCGGGCGCAGTCGCCGGGGTCGTTCCTGCCGGTCCCCCAGAAGCCGGCCGCCCCCCGGGCCGCCGCGCCCGAGACCCCGCCCCCACCCGCGCCGCTGGCGAGCCAGGGCGGCGGGCTCATCCTGCGCGGCGTCCGGCTGCAAGGGGCGACGGCGGTTCCCGAGGCTGAGCTCACGCCGCTCTGGGCGGGCCTGATCGGCCGACCGGTCTCGGCCGCCACGCTCCAGGACCTCGCCGCGGCGATCGGCGACGCCTATCGCGCCCGGGGCTTCTTTCTCGCGCAGGCGGTCCTGCCCGCCCAGGACGTGGAGAGCGGCGTCGTGACCATCCAGGTGGTCGAGGGCTTCATCGACCAGGTGCGGATCCAGGGCGGCAAGCCCAACCAGGAGGCGGCGGCGGAGCGGCTGTTCGCGCCCGTGCCGGAGGAAAGGCCGCTCGCCCTGCCCACCCTGGAGCGGTCGGTGCTGCTGTCCCGCGACATCTTCGGCGGCGGGGTGGAGACGGTGATGGCCCCCTCGCCCGCCACCTTCGGGGCGGCGGAGCTGACGGCGGAGATCGTCCCGGCCCCGCCCACCGGTTTCGGGACGATCGACAACCGGGGCTCGCGGCTCTACGGGGCGTGGTCGTTTTCGACCGGGGTCACCGCCTACAACCTGCTCGGCCTCAACGAGCGGCTGGACCTGGTCGGGGCGGGGGCGCTCGACGGCTCGCTCGGCTATGTCCAGGGGGCCTTCGCCGCGCCGCTCCTCGGCCTTTCGGGGACCTGGGCCGACGGGGCCATGCTGGAGGCCGAGGCCTCCTATTCCAACGGCGAGCCCGACCTTTCGAAATCCGGCGCGCCCGAGGCGCAGACGCTGACCACCGACGAGACCAACCTGCGGCTGGGGGTGAAGGTCCCCTTCATCCGCACCCGGGCGCAGAACCTGTTCGGCACCCTGGCGCTCGACTGGCAGGACAGCGCCAACGTCACCGGCTTCGGGCCGGACGAGACGACCGAGGACGACCGGCTCCTGGTGCTGGAGGCCGGGGCGGAATGGGATCGGGCGGACCGCTTCGGGGGCGTGACCCTCGCGAAGGCCGCGATCCGCCAGGGGCTCGACACCTCCCGCAGCTTCATCGGGGGCGGGCCGAGCTACGGGGTGGACGACTTCACCCTGGGGGCTCTGGAGGTGAGCCGGCTGCAGCGGCTGGGCGACGGCCCCTGGGCGCTGTGGCTGGAGGGGATCGGACAATACGCCTGGGACATCCTGCCGAATTCCGAGCGGTTCTCGCTCGGCGACAGCACCATCGGCCGCGGCTTCGCGCCCGGCAACACCACCGGCGATTCGGGCTACGGCGGGCGGGTCGAGCTGCGCCGCACGGTCGAGCCGGCGCGCCTCGGCCGGGCGGCGGAGGGGGTGGAGCTCTACGCCTATGGCGACTGGGGGCAGGCCTATGACCGGGACGGCGATCGGGACGGCCAGGGCTGGGAGACCCTGGGCTCGGCGGGGATCGGGGCGCGGATCGACGTGAACCGCTGGCTGACGATCACCCCGGAGATCGCCCGGCAGCTCCATGGCGTGCCCACCGACACCACCGATCCGGACCACGAGACCCGCTTCTACATTTCGCTGGTCGCCCGGTTCTGAGGGTTCCCGGAACGGCCTCGCCGCGGTCGGAAACGACCCGCGGACGGGGCCCTTTCACGCGTGAAATTGGGATTATACATTTGAAATTAAAAGATTTTCCAAAAAACGTTCACCCGATCGCAACCAAAGTTAACCGAACGTCGGGACATGTCCGGGCGGCGCCGGAGAATTGCGCGCGGGGGGCGTTTGCGCTCGGGCGAAATCCGGGGCGCGCGGCGCAGGTCTGGCGCGCCGGCGCCTGAAGCATCCCCCGGCGGAGGGTTTCGCGGCGGGTCCCCAGGAGGGCGCGCCCCGCTCCGGGTCCGGCGGATCCGCCCGAGGCTAGAGCGATATCCGACCAGACGGGATCGTCTGGCGGTCAAGATATCGCGACAAGACAATAATGTAGAGCGGAGCCCGGCTCTGCCGGGACGGAGTCCGCTCTAGCGCTGGCCGCGCTCCGCCAGCAGGCGCTCGGCGATCGAGCAGGCTTCGCGGATATGGGTGCGGCAGGCCTCGCCCGCCTCGGCGGCGCGGTTCTCGGCGATCGCCTCATAAATCTCGCGGATGCGCCTCGGCCCCGTCACCTGCCGGTTCTCGGAGCCGAGGGTCAGCACGCGGAGCTGGGCGATCCGGCCGTTGAGACGGCGCACCACCTCCTCGGCGATGGGATGGCCGCCGGTGGCGAAGATCGTCCCGTAGAAGCGTTCGGTGGCGGCGAGCACCGCCATCCAGTCGCCGACCTGGGCGTGGCGCTCGATCGCCTCGACCTCGACGCGCAGGCGCGCCTTGGCCTCGGCGTCGGCGACCCGGGCGCAGGCCTCGACCGCGGCGGATTCCAGGGCGGCGCGGATCTCGTAGATCTGGCGCGCGTCGTCCCAGTCGAGGCGCGAGACCACCGGGCCCTGGCCCTCGGTCGTCACCAGCCCCTCGGCGTCGAGATGGCGGATCACCTCGCGGATCACCGAGCGGCTGACCCCGAGCTGATCGCAGAGCGCGCGTTCCACCAGGCGCTGCCCGGGCTTGAACACCCCCGAGATGATCGCCTGGCGCAGCCGATCGAGCGCCATGGCCCGCAGGGTGACCGGCGGGGTCTCGATGCGCAGCGCGGTCAGGTCCTGGCCGTAGTCGATCATGCGTTTCCCCTTAGCCTTGGCGCCGCCCGGGAACAACCGTTGACAGCGCAAGTTTGGTATACCATAAGACCGTAAGACTTGTCGAATCGAAACCGGGAGCGCGCCTTGGCCATCCAGATCCGAAAGACCCTGCTGCAGGTGGAGACGATCGTCATCGAGGGCGGCAAGCCGGCCGAGACGCCGCTCCGGCTGTTCGCCGCGCTTGCAGTCGTGAAGAATCCCTGGGCCGGCCTCGGCTATGTCGAGGACCTCAAGCCGATGATCCACGAGGCGGCGCCGGTGCTCGGCGCGCTGCTGACCCGGATGATCCTCGACGCCGTCGGTTCGGGCGAGGCGGTGGAGGCCTACGGCAAGTCCGCGGTCGTCGGCCTCGACGGGGAGCTCGAGCACGCCTCGGCGCTGATCCACACCCTGCGCTTCGGCAACCACTACCGCGAGGCGGTCGGCGCCAAGTCCTACCTCGCCTTCTGCAACACCCGCGGGCCCGCCAACGCCCCCGTCATGATCCCGCTGATGGACAAGAACGACGAGGGCCGCCGCTCGCACTACCTCACCATCCAGACCGCCATTCCCGACGCCCCCGCCGCCGACGAGATCGTCGTCGCGCTCGGCGCCTCGGTCGGCGGCCGCCCGCACCACCGGATCGGGGACCGGTACCAGGATCTGAAGGATCTCGGGCGTGACGTGCAGAACCCGGCCGCGGTCTGAGACCCGTTCCGGCGCCGCCTTCGTGGCGGAGGGCGAGGGCGAGCCGCTCCTGCTCGTGCACGGGGTCGGCCTGCGGCTGGAGGCCTGGGAGGCGCAGATCGCGGCGCTGTCGGCCAGCCACCGGGTGATCGCGCTCGACATGCCCGGCCATGGCGGCAGCGCGCCGCTCGCGGCGGGGGCGCGGCTGCCGGACTTCGTCGCCTGGCTCGCCCGCGTCCTCGACGACCTCGGGATCGAACGGGCGAACCTCGCGGGCCACTCCATGGGCGCGCTGATCGCCGGCGGCATGGTCGCCGAGCATCCCGACCGGATCGCCCGCGTGGGCCTGCTCTGCGGCGTGCACCGCCGCACGCCGGAGGCGGCGGCCGCGGTCGTGGCCCGGGCCGAGGCCCTGCGCCGGGGCGAGCGCGACAGCGCCGGGCCGCTGGCCCGCTGGTTCGGCGACGGGAGCGACGACCCGGCCTATCCTCTGGTCCGGGAGTGGCTGGAGACGGTCGGGACCGAGGGCTACGCCGCCGCCTACGCCGCCTTCGCCACGGGCGACGCGACCTACGCCGACGCCTGGCCGGACGTGCGCCAGCCGGCGCTGTTCCTGACCGGCGCGCGCGACGCCAATTCGAGCCCCGCGATGGCCCGCCGCATGGCCGGGGCCGCGCCCCGGGGCCGGGCGGTGGTGATCGAGGGCCATGGCCACATGGTCCCGATGACCGCGCCCGCCGCCGTCAACGACGCACTCCGCACCTGGCTCGCCGAGGAGGTCCTGCAATGACCGCGCCCATCGACCCGCGCGCCCTGCGCAACGCCTTCGGGGCCTTCCTGACCGGGGTGACGGTGGTCACCGCCAAGGACGCCGAAGGGCGGCCCATCGGCTTCACGGCGAATTCCTTCGCCTCCGTCTCGCTCGACCCGCCCCTGCTGCTGGTCTGCCTGGCGCGGCGCTCGTCGAACTACGCCGCCCTGACCGGGGCCGCGGGCTTCGCCGTGAACATCCTCGCGGAGGCGCAGGAAGCGGTGTCGAACACCTTCGCCCGGCCCTCCGACGACCGCTTCGCCACCGTCGACTGGGCCTTCGGGCCCCATGGCGCGCCGGTGATCTCGGGCGCGGCCGCCTGGTTCGACTGCGCCATGCACGAGGTGATCGACGCGGGCGACCACGCGATCCTGATCGGGCGGGTCGAGGCCTTCGCCGACGCCGGCGCGAACGGACTCGGCTACGCCCGGGGCGCCTACGTGAAGCCGAGCACCCTCGGCGACGCCCTCGCCGCGGCGGCGCAGGGCGAGGCGGTGGCGGGCGCGGTGATCGAGCGCGACGGCGCCGTGCTGTTGCTGGAAAGGGAGGACGGGACGCTCGCCCTGCCCGAGGCGCCCCTGTCGGAGGCGAGCGATCCGGCCGCCCTCGCCGCGCATCTGCGGCGCGAGACCGGGCTGCCGACCCATGTGGGCTTCGTCTACTCGGTCTACGACGACCGGGCGACCGGGCGCGGCCATATCGTCTATCGCTGCGAGGCGGGCGAAGGCGCGCCGGCGCGGGGCCGGTTCGCGGCCCTGACGGACCTGCCGCTCGACCGGATCGGCGACGCCCCCACCCGGGACGTGCTGCGCCGCTTCGCCGCGGAAAGCGCGCTCGGCAATTTCAGCGTCTACCTCGGCAACGAGGCCAAGGGACGCACCCATCCTCTCGGCAGGAAGGCCTGACCCATGAAGTTCTCGCTCTTCGTCCATATGGAGCGTCTTTCGCCCGAGCAGACCCATGCGGAGCTCTACCAGGAATTCGTGGCGCTGGCCGAGATCGCCGACCGGGGCGGCATGGCCGCGATCTGGACCGGCGAGCACCACGGGATGGATTTCACCATCGCGCCCAACCCCTTCATCAACCTCGCCGACCTGGCGAGCCGGGTGAAGAGGGCGCGGCTCGGGACCGGGACGGTGATCGCGCCCTTCTGGCATCCGATCCGGCTGGCGGGCGAGGCGGCGATGACCGACGTCATCACCGGCGGGCGGCTGGATCTCGGCATCGCGCGGGGCGCCTATTCCTTCGAGTACGAGCGGATGATGCCCGGGCTCGACGCCTGGACCGCCGGCCAGCGGATGCGCGAGCTGATCCCGGCGGTGCAGAACCTGTGGAAGGGCGACTACGCCCACGAGGGCGAGTTCTGGAGCTTCCCGAAGACCACCTCGGCCCCGAAGCCGATCCAGGAGCCGCATCCGCCGATCTGGGTGGCGGCGCGGGATCCGAACAGCCACGAGTTCGCGGTGGCGAACGGCTGCAACGTGCAGGTGACGCCGCTCTGGCAGGGCGACGAGGAGGTCGTGAGCCTCATGGAGCGCTTCGACGCCGCCTGCGCCAAGTTCCCCGAGACGCCGCGGCCCAGGATCATGCTGCTGCGCCACACCTACGTCGGGAGCGACGCGGCGGACCTGGAGCAGGCCGCGCGGGAGATGTCGGTCTACTACAACTACTTCTTCGCCTGGTTCAAGAACGAGCGCCCGATCTCGCAGGCGCTGATGAGCCCCTTGTCGGAGGAGGAGCTGAAGAACCCGATGGTCTCGCCCGAGGTGATGCGGACCAACAACGTGGTGGGCGACGCGGCGACGGTGATCGGTCGGCTCAAGGCCTATGAGGCCATGGGCTACGACGAGTATTCGTTCTGGATCGACACCGGCATGAGCTTCGCGCGCAAGAAGGCCTCGCTCGAGCGGTTCATCGCCGACGTGATGCCGGCCTTCGCCTGATGGACGCGCGGTTCCAGCTCTACATCGACGGGGCCTTCGAGGACGGGGAGGCGCGGTTTCCGAGCCTCGACCCCTCGACCGGCGCGCCCTGGGCTTCGATGCCCGAGGCGCGGGAGGGCGACGTGGACCGGGCGGTGGCGGCCGCGGGCCGCGCCTTCCGCTCCGGCCCCTGGCCGGCCATGACCGCGACCGCGCGGGGCAGGCTGCTGGCGCGGCTTGCGGACCTGGTGGCGGCCCATGCGGCCCGGCTCGCCGAGATCGAGACCCGGGACACCGGCAAGATCATCCGCGAGACCTCGGCGCAGATCGCCTATGTGGCGGATTACTATCGCTATTACGCGGGCCTCGCCGACAAGATCGAGGGGGCGCACCTGCCCATCGACAAGCCGGACATGGAGGTCTGGACGCGGCGCGAGCCGGTGGGCGTGGTCGCGGCCATCGTGCCCTGGAACAGCCAGCTCTTCCTCGCCGCGGTCAAGATCGGCCCGGCGCTCGCCGCGGGCTGCACCCTGGTGGTGAAAGCCTCCGAGGACGGGCCGGGACCCCTGCTCGAATTCGCGCGGCTGGTCCATGAGGCGGGCTTTCCGCCCGGGGTCGTCAACGTCATCACCGGCTTCGGGCCCACCTGCGGCAGCGCGCTGACGCGCCATCCCGGGATCGACCACATCGCCTTCACCGGGGGGCCGAACGCCGGCCGGGCGGTGGTGCGCAATTCGGCCGAGAACCTTGCCTCGACCTCGCTGGAACTGGGCGGCAAGTCGCCCTTCGTCGTCTTCGCCGACGCGGATCTGGAGAGCGCCGCCAACGCCCAGGTGGCGGGCGTCTTCGCCGCGACCGGGCAGAGCTGCGTCGCCGGATCGCGGCTGATCGTGGAGCGCAGCGTCAAGGACGCCTTCCTCGCCCGGCTGAAGGCCAAGGCCGAGGCGGCGCGGATCGGCGACCCCCTCGACATGGCGACCGAGATCGGCCCCCTCGCCACCGCCCGCCAGCGCGACCATGTGGCCGACCTGGTGGCGCGCTCCGAGGCGGCGGGCGCGCGGCGCGTCACCGGCGGGCCGGCGGAGGGCCCGGGCTGGCGCTGGCGGCCCACCATCCTCGACTGCGACGGGACCGAGGCCCCGGCGCTGGCGGAGGAGTTCTTCGGGCCGGTCCTGTCGGTCGTCTCCTTCGAGACCGAGGCGGAGGCGATCCGGCTCGCCAACGACACGCCCTTCGGCCTCGCCTCGGGGGTCTTCACCCGCGACCTCGCCCGGGGGCACCGGATGATCCGGGCGATCCGCGCCGGCATCGTCTGGGTGAACACCTATCGCGCGGTCTCCCCCATCGCCCCCTTCGGCGGCCACGGCCTGTCGGGCCAGGGGCGCGAGGGCGGCCTCGCCGCGGCGCTCGACTACACCCGGACCAAGACCGTCTGGCTGCGCACCTCCGACGATCCGATCCCCGACCCGTTCGTGATGCGCTGATGTTCGTCGAGATCCGCACCTACCGGCTGAAGAACGGCGCCGTCCCCGCCTATCTGGCGGCCGTGGCCGAGGGGATCGCGATCCAGCGCCGCCATCTGGGCGCGCTCGTCGGCTACTATTCCTCCGAGATCGGGCCCATCAACCAGATCGTCCACATCTGGGCCTTCGCCTCGCTCGACGACCGCGAGGCGCGGCGGTCCCGCCTGAACGCCGATCCCGAATGGCAGGCCTTCCTGCCGCGGATCCGCGACCTGATCGAGACGGCGGAGAGCAAGATCATGAAGCCGGCGGCGTTCTCGCCGACGCCGCCCCTGCCCGAAGCCGCCGAAGCCGAAGCCGCCCACGCGGAGCCTCCCGCCGCCGCCCCATCCGACACCGCCCGACCCGACACCGCCTGATCCGGGCCGCCGGGCGGGATCCGCCGGGCGCGACCGACCCCAACCGCGAAGGGAAAGCCATGAACCTCAAGTCCAGCCTCGCGCTCCTGCTCGTCAGCGCCGCGCTGCCCGCTTCCGCCGCCGACATGGTGTTCACCAGCTGGGGCGGCACCACCCAGGACGCCCAGAGCGCCGCCTGGGCGGAGCCCTTCACCGCCGAGACCGGGACGCAGGTGCTCCAGGACGGCCCCACCGACTACGGCAAGATCAAGGCCATGGTCGAGGCCGGCGCCGTCTCCTGGGACGTGGTCGACGTGGAGGGCGACTACGCCGTCCAGGCGGGCAAGGCCGGGCTCCTGGAGCCGCTCGACTTCACGATCATCGACAAGTCGCGGCTCGACCCGCGCTTCGTCACCGACCATTCGGTCGGGAGCTTCTATTATTCCTTCGTCATCGGCTGCAACAAGGACGCGGTGGCGGAGTGCCCGAAGACCTGGGCGGACCTGTTCGACACCACGAAATTCCCGGGCAAGCGCACCTTTTACAAATGGTCCGCGCCGGGCGTGATCGAGGCGGCGCTGCTCGCCGACGGGGTGGCGCCGGCGGATCTCTATCCGCTCGACCTCGACCGGGCCTTCAAGAAGCTCGACTCCATCAAGGGCGACATCATCTGGTGGTCCTCGGGCGCCCAGTCCCAGCAGATGCTGGCCTCGGCCGAGACCCCCTACGGCAGCTTCTGGAACGGCCGGCTGACCGCGCTGGCGGACTCCGGGATCACCGTCGAGACCTCCTGGGACCAGAACATCACCGCGGCCGACAGCCTGGTGGTGCCGAAGGGCGCGCCGGACAAGGAGGCGGCGATGCGCTTCATCGCGCTCGCCACCAGCCCGAAGGCCCAGGCCGCCATGGCCGCCGCCACCGGCTACGCCCCGATCAACCTCGACGCCCCGGCCGAGATGGATCCGGGCGTGCGCGCGACCCTGCCGGACCAGCAGGCGGAGACGCAGGTCAACGCCGACATGGCCTACTGGGCGGAGCACCGCGACGAGATCGGCGCGCGCTGGTACGCCTGGCAGGCCCAGTAAGGCCCCCCGCGGCGGACCCGGGCCGCGCGCCCGGGTCCCCGGACCTTCTCCCGCCTCCCGTCCCCCCGCGTCCCTTCCTCCGGCCAGAGAGCACCGCCATGTCCGCAACGCCCGCGGCCCTCGCCGCGCCCCCGTCCGCACAGGCCAAGGCCGAGCCCAGCGGGTTCGCCTACGTGGTCCCCGCCCTGGTCCTCGTGCTCGCCTTCTTCGCCCTGCCGGTGGCGGCGCTGCTGCTGCGCAGCGTCACCGAACCCGCTCCCGGCCTGCAGAACTACGCCGCGCTGTTCGGCTCGACGACCTACCTGCGGATCTTCCTCAACACCTTCCTGGTCTCGGGTCTGGTGACGCTGATCGCGGTGGTCGTGGGCTTTCCGGTGGCCTGGATGCTCGCCATCATGCCGCGGGGCTGGAGCCGGGCGGTCTTCGCCGTTTTGATCCTGTCGATGTGGACGAACCTGCTCGCCCGCACCTACGCCTGGATGGTCCTGCTCCAGCGCACGGGCGTCATCAACAAGACGCTGATGGCGCTCGGGATCATCGACCAGCCGCTGGCGCTGGTGAACAACCTGACGGGGGTGACCATCGGCATGGTCTACATCATGCTGCCCTTCGTCATCCTGCCCCTGACCGGGATCATCCGGGCCATCGACCCGGCGGTGCTCCAGGCCGCGGCGCTCTGCGGGGCCACCCGGGCGCAGGCGCTGCGCCGCGTGCTGCTGCCCCTCGCCCTGCCGGGGATCCTGTCGGGAGGGCTGATGGTCTTCGTCATGTCGCTCGGCTATTTCGTCACCCCCGCCCTGCTCGGCGGCACGGCGAACATGATGCTGGCCGAGCTCATCGCCCAGTTCGTCCAGAGCCTCGTGAACTGGGGCATGGGCGCGGCCGCGGCCTTCGTGCTGCTCGTCATCACCCTCGCGCTCTACGCCCTGCAGCTGCGGCTGTTCGGAACCCGCCGGATGGGAGGAGTCTGACATGTTGCTGAACTTCGACGGGCTCGGCGCCTGGAAATGGCCGCTGGCGGGCTTCACCCTCCTGGTCGCGCTGTTCCTGCTCCTGCCGATCCTCTTCATCGTCGCGCTGAGCTTCGGCTCGTCGCAATGGCTGATCTTTCCGCCGCCGGGCTGGACGCTGAAGTGGTACCGCGACCTCTTCGCCGATCCGCGCTGGATCGAGGCGGCGCTGACCTCGCTGAAGATCGGCCTTGTCGTCACCGTCTGCTCGGTGGCGCTCGGCCTGCTCGCCTCCTTCGGACTGACGCGGGGGCGCTTTCGGGGGGTGGAGACGCTCAGGGCGCTGTTCCTGACGCCGATGATCCTGCCGGTCGTCGTCTTCGCCGTGGCGCTCTACGCCTTCTCGCTGCGGCTGGGGCTGAACGGAACCTTCCTCGGCTTCGTCCTCGCCCACACCATCGTCGCCCTGCCCTTCGCGATCCTCGCGATCACCGGCGCGCTCGACGGGTTCGACAGGTCGGTCGAGGACGCGGCGGTGCTCTGCGGAGCGAGCCCGATCGAGGCCAAGCTGCGGGTGACGCTGCCGGCGATCAGCCACGGGCTCTTCGCCGCGGCGATCTTCTCCTTCCTGATGTCCTGGGACGAGGTGGTGCTCGCCATCTTCATGTCGAGCCCGACGCTGCAGACCCTGCCGGTCAAGATCTGGACGACGCTGCGCCAGGACCTGACGCCGGTGGTCGCGGCCGCCTCGACGCTGCTCGTGGGCCTCACGCTCCTGCTCATGATCCTCGCCGCCCTCATCCGCAAAGGAGACGCGAAATGACCCCTCCGCAGAGCCAGGGCCCCTACCTGCAGATCCAGGGCCTGCGCATGGAGTTCGGCGACATCGTGGCGGTGCACGACGTCACCCTCGACGTGCGGCAGGGGGAGTTCCTGACCTTCCTCGGGCCCTCGGGGTCGGGCAAGTCGACGACGCTCTACATCCTCGCGGGCTTCCAGCAGCCGACGAAGGGCGACATCCTGCTCAACGGGCGGACGCTGCTCGACCGGCCCTCGCACCAGCGCAACATCGGCATGGTGTTCCAGCGCTACACGCTGTTCCCGAACATGACGGTGGGCGAGAACGTGGCCTTTCCGCTCAAGGTCCGCCGCCGACCCAAGGCCGAGATCGACGCCAAGGTGCGCGAGATGCTGCGCCTCGTGCGGCTGGAGGGGTTCGAGGACCGGCGGATCGCCAAGATGTCGGGCGGCCAGCAGCAGCGGGTGGCGCTCGCCCGGGCGCTGGCCTACGACCCGCCGGTGCTGCTGATGGACGAGCCCCTGTCGGCGCTCGACAAGAAGCTGCGGGAGGAGATCCAGTACGAGATCCGGCGCATCCACCAGCAGACCGGGGTGACGATCCTCTACGTCACCCACGACCAGGAGGAGGCGCTGCGCCTGTCGGACCGGATCGCGGTCTTCAGCCAAGGGCGGATCGACCAGGTGGGCGCGGGGGCCGAGCTCTACGCCAACCCCGCGACGCGCTTCGTCGCCGAGTTCATCGGCGACAGCGACGTGCTGCCGGCGGAGATCGTCGCGGCCGGAGAGGGCCGCGCGGACGTGCGGATCGGCGAGAGCGTCGTGCGCGGCGTGCCCATCCACGGCGCGGCGCGGCTGGGGGCGGCGACGCTGCTCCTGCGGCCGGAGCGGATCACTCTCGCCCGGGGCGCGGACAAGGGCGAAAGCGGGGGCATCCGGGCGACGGTGTCCGACGTCACCTTCCTCGGCAACAACTTCCACGTCGCGGCGGTGACCCCGCGCGGCGAGCCCCTGTCGGTCCGCCTGCCCTTCGGCCATGCCGCGGCGGCGAGCCTTGCCCGGGGCGAGACCATCTTGCTCAGCTTCGATCCCGCGAGCGCCCATGTCTTCTGCTGATCGCCCCTCTTCCGCCGACCGTCCCGCCGCCGAGAGGCTCCGCGATCCGTCGCTGTTCCGGGAGGCGGCGCCCGTCGCCGGCCGCTGGATCGCGGCGGGGCCGGACGCGGATCCGATCCTGAACCCCTCGACCGGCGCCTTGGTCGGACGCGCGCCGCGGCTCGGGGCCGATGAGGCCCGGGACGCCGTCGCGGCCGCGGCCGCCGCCCAAGGCGACTGGGCCGGGCGGACCGCGCGCGAGCGGGCGGACGTGCTGCACCGCTGGCACGCGCTCTGCCTCGAGCACGCCGACGACCTCGCGACGATCCTGACGCTCGAACAGGGCAAGCCCCTGGCCGAGGCCCGCGGCGAGATCGTCTATGGCGCAAGCTTCCTGCAATGGTTCGCCGAGGAGGCCTGCCGCATCGACGGCGAGATCATCCCCGGCCACCAGCGCGACAAGCGTCTCCTGACGCTGCGCCAGCCGGCGGGGGTGGCGGCCGCGATCACGCCCTGGAACTTCCCCAACGCCATGGTCACGCGCAAGGCGGGTCCGGCCCTGGCGGCGGGCTGCGGCTTCGTGCTGAAGCCTGCGCCGCAGACGCCGTTCTCGGCCATCGCGCTCGCGGTGCTCGGGGAACGGGCGGGCCTGCCGGCAGGGCTCTTCTCGGTCGTCCCGGGGGACGCCGCGGCCATCGGCGGCGTGCTGACCGGCGATGCGCGGGTGCGCGTCCTGAGCTTCACCGGCTCGACCCCGGTCGGGCAGCTTCTCTACGCCCAGTGCGCGCCGACCATCAAGAAGCTGGGGCTGGAGCTCGGCGGCAACGCGCCCTTCATCGTGTTCGACGACGCCGATCTCGACGCGGCCGTCGAGGGGGCGCTGATCGCCAAGTACCGCAACAACGGCCAGACCTGCGTCTGCGTGAACCGCTTCTACGTCCAGCGCGGCGCGCACGACGCCTTCGTGGAAAAGCTCGTCGCCGCCGTCGCCCGGCTCAAGGTCGGTGACGGATTCGCGCCGGGCAGCATGCTCGGGCCGCTCATCGACGCGAACGCCCTCGCCAAGGTCGAGGCCCATGTGGCGGACGCGCGCGCCCATGGGGCGGAGGTGCGGCTGGGGGGCGCGCGCCATGCGCTCGGCGGGAACTTCTACCAGCCGACGGTGCTGACCGGGGCGACGCGGGAGATGCGCCTCACCCGGGAGGAGACCTTCGGCCCCGTGGCGGCGATCTACGCCTTCGACACCGAGGCCGAGGCGATCGCCGAGGCCAACGCCAGCGAGTTCGGCCTCGCCTCCTATTTCTACGCCCGCGACCTTTCCCGGGTCTGGCGGGTGGCCGAGGCGCTGGACTACGGCATGGTCGGGGTGAACACCGGGCTGATCTCGACCGCGGCCGCCCCCTTCGGCGGGGTGAAGCTCTCGGGCCTCGGCCGCGAGGGGTCGCGCCACGGGATCGAGGAATACGTCGAGGTGAAGTATGTCTGCCTCGGGCTCTAGAGCGGACTCCGTCCCGGCAGAGCCGGGCCGTCCGCTCCAGATTGTTGTCTTGTCGCGATATCCTGACCGCCGGACGATCCCGTCCGGTCGGATATCGCTCCAGGACGCTCGGGCGCTGGGAAGCCGATCGAGAACGGAAGGGGATAAGGCCATGTCCGAGGCGATGCGCGAGGCGATCCGCCGGTTCCGGGAGGGCGAGATCGTCATCGTCACCGACGACGACGACCGCGAGAACGAGGGCGACCTCGTCTGCGCCGCCGCGCTCTGCACCCCCGAGAAGATGGCTTTCATCATCCGCCACACCTGCGGCATCGTCTGCACGCCGCTGACCGAGGCCCGCGCCCGGGCGCTGAACCTCGCGCCGATGGTGGCGGCGAACGACGCGCCGCTCGGCACCGCCTTCACCGTCTCGGCGGACGTGGTCCACGGCCTGACCACCGGCATCTCGGCCGAGCAGCGCGCCAACACCGCCCGCGCGCTCGCCAATTCCAACATGGGCGCGCAGGATTTCGTCCGGCCCGGCCATGTCTTTCCGCTGATCGCCCGCAAGGGGGGCGTGCTGATGCGCTCCGGCCATACGGAAGCCGCGGTCGACCTCTGCGCGCTCGCGGGCCTGCCCGAGGTCGGCGTGATCTGCGAGCTCGCCAACGACGACGGCACGGTGATGAAGGGGCCGCAGATCGACGCCTTCGCCGCCGAGCACGACCTCGCGCGGATCTCCGTCGCCGAGCTGATCGCCTGGCGGCAGGAGCGCGAGCGCCTGGTGGAGCGCGTGGGCGAGTTCGCCGCCCCGAGCCCCATCGGCGAGCTCCGGGTCGTGGCCTACGCCACCCCCTTCGACGCGATGCGCCACTTCGCCTTCGTCCACGGCGACATCGAGGCGAGCCCGGTGGCGACGGTCCGGCTGCACCGGTCCGACATCGTCGACGACATCCTCGGGGGCGGCCGCAGCCTCTCGGAGGCCTTCGAGCGCATCCGGGAGGACGGCGCGGGGATCGTCGTCTACCTGCGCGACGGGGCCGCGGGCGTGCCGCTGAAGCAGGAGGACGGCGCGGAAGAGGGCCGCGCCCGGCACTGGCTCGACGTCGGCCTCGGCGCGCAGATCCTGCGCGACCTCGGGGCCACGCGCATCCGCATCCTCGCCTCGCGCGAGCGGAACTACGTGGGCCTCAGGGGCTTCGGGATCGAGATCGAGCCGGACGTCCGCGTCGCCGTCGCGCCCGACGGCTCCGCCGCCTGAGGCGCTGGCGGCGCGGCCGGCGCGGGGGCTCAGCCGATCTTGCCGGTGATGTAGGCTTCGGTCTGCTTGTTGCGGGGGTTGGAGAAGATGTTCTCCGTCCGGCCCTCCTCGATCAGCTTGCCGAGGTGGAAGAAGGCGGTGCGCTGGCTCACCCGGGCCGCCTGCTGCATCGAGTGGGTGACGATGACGATGGTGTAGTTCGACCGCAGCTCGTCGATCAGCTCCTCGATGATCGCGGTGGCGATGGGGTCGAGCGCCGAGCAGGGCTCGTCCATCAGGAGGACCTCGGGGCGCGTGGCGATGGCCCGCGCGATGCAGAGCCGCTGCTGCTGCCCGCCGGAGAGGCCGGTGCCGGGCTCGTTGAGGCGATCCTTCACCTCGTTCCAGAGGCCCGCCCGGCGCAGGGATCCGTGGACCACCTCGTCGAGCTCGGCCTTGGTGCGGGTCATGCCGTGGATCTTCGGCCCGTAGGCGACATTCTCGTAGATCGACTTCGGGAAGGGGTTCGGCTTCTGAAAGACCATGCCCACCCGGGCCCGCAGCTCCACCACGTCGATGCGGGAGTCGTAGACGTCCTCGCCGTCGAGGGTGATCCCGCCCCCCACCCGGCAGCCGGGAATGGTGTCGTTCATCCGGTTGATGCAGCGCAGGAACGTCGACTTGCCGCAGCCCGAAGGGCCGATGAAGGAGGTGACCTGATTGGTGGGGATGTCGATCGAGACCCCGAAGAGCGCCTGCTTCTCGCCGTAGTGGACGGTCACGTCGCGGGCAGTGACCTTCGGGGAGTCGGCGGCGGCGGCGGGCTCGGCGAGGGCGCTCATGGGGCGGGACAGGGCGTCGGTCACGATGTTGCTCACGGGTTTTCGATCCATTGGGGCGCGGTCCGTCACCAGGTCCGTTCCAGTCTCTGCCGCAGGAAGACGGCGATGGCGTTCATGATCACCAGGAAGGCGAGAAGCACGATGATCGCCGCCGAGGTGCGCGAGACGAAGCCCCGCTCGGGGCTGTCGGCCCAGATGAAGATCTGGGTGGGGAGCGCGGTGGCGGCCTCGGTCACCCCGGTGGGGATGCTGGTCATGAAGGCGTTCATGCCGATGAGAAGCAGGGGCGCGGTCTCGCCGAGCGCGTGCGCAAGGCCGATGATGGTGCCGGTCAGGATCCCCGGCAGCGCCAGCGGCAGGACGTGGTGGAGGATGACCTGGTGCTTGGAGGCCCCCACCCCGTAGGCCGCCTCGCGGATGGAGGGGGGCACCGCCTTGAGCGCGTTGCGGGTGACGATGATGATGGTGGGCAGCGTCATCAGCGACAACACCATGCCCCCGACCAGGGGCGCCGAGCGCGGCAGGCCGAAGATCTGGATGAAGACCGCAAGGCCGAGAAGGCCGAAGATGATCGAGGGCACCGCGGCGAGATTGTTGATGTTCACCTCGATCAGGTCGGTCATCCGGTTGCGGGGGGCGAATTCCTCCAGGTAGACCGCCGCGGCGATGCCCATGGGAAAGCTGATGAGGAAGCAGACCAGCAGCACGTAGAAGGAGCCGACGATGGCGCCGCCGAGGCCCGCGAGTTCGGGGAAGCGGCTGTTGGGGTTGACGATCAATCCCCAGTTGAAGCCGCGCTCGATCTTGCCGGCGGCGGCGAGCTGGTCGAACCAGCCGATCTGTTCGTCCGAGAGGCGGCGACGGTCGGCGGGGGCGTCGCGGTCGACGAGTCCCTTGGCGAGCTGGTCGTAAGGGTCCGAGACGGGAATGTCGAGGGTGAGCGTGCCGCCGATGACCCGGGGGTCGGCGACCACCGCGTCGCGGACGATGAACTGGGTGTTGGCCGTCAGGATCTTCGCCATCTCGCGCGCCTGGGCGGGGCTTTCCGCCCCCGGCATCAGGGCGGCGACGCCATCGGCGACCACCTTGCGGAAGTTGCCCTTTTCGGGCGCGTCGCGGCCGACGAGCTCGACCGGGATGGGAAAGTCGACCCGCACCGTCGTCTGGGTGAAGGCCGGCAAGCCGGTGACGAAGAGCGAGACGATGAGCAGCCCGAGAAGCCCGAGCGCCGTCGAGATCGCGGCGATCCCGTAGAAGCGCAGCCGGCGCTCGGCGGCGTAGCGGCGGCGGCGCAGGGCGGCGGCGGCGGGAGAGGAGCCAAAATGCGGGACGGCGGCGTCGGTCATGGTCGGGCTCCGGGCGCGGTCAGTCGTACTGCTCGCGATAGCGGCGGACGATGCCGAGCGCGATCACGTTCAGGATCAGGGTCACGGTGAAGAGCACCAGGCCGAGGGCGAAGGCGGCCAGCGTCTTGGGGCTGTCGAACTCGGTGTCGCCGGTCAGCAGGGTGACGATCTGCACGGTGACGGTGGTGACGCTGTCGAGGGGGTTGACGGTGAGCGAGGCGATCAGCCCGGCCGCCATCACCACGATCATCGTCTCGCCGATCGCCCGGCTGAGGCCGAGGAGGATGCCGCCCATGATCCCGGGCAGCGCGGCGGGCAGCAGCACCTTGGTCATGGTCTCGGCCCGGGTCGCGCCCATGGCGAGCGAGCCGTCGCGCAGGGTCCGCGGCACGGCGCGCAGGGCGTCGTCGGCGAGCGAGGAGATGAAGGGGATGATCATGATCCCCATCACCAGCCCCGCGGCGAGGGCCGAGTTGGGCGAGGTGACGAGCCCCATCAGGTCTCCCGCCTGGCGCAGGGAGGGCGCGACCACCAGCACCGCGAAGAAGCCGTAGACGACCGTCGGCACGCCCGCGAGGATCTCGAGCAGCGGCTTCACCACGTTGCGCAGCCGGTCTCCCGCGAATTCGACCAGATACATGGCGGTGAAGAGCCCGATCGGCGTCGCGACCGCCATGGCCACCGTCGAGATGACGAGGGTGCCGAGGAAGACCGGCACGGCGCCGAAGGCACCCTTGCCCGCCACCTGGTCGGCGCGGATGGCGATCTGCGGCTCCCACTTCAGGCCGAAGAAGAATTCATGGGGCGGGACGATGCGGAAGAAGGCCGTCGCCTCGTAGAGGAGCGAGGCGATGATCCCGGCGGTGGTCAGGATGGCCACGACAGAGCAGCCGACCATGAAGACGGTCATCGCCTTTTCCACCCCGTTCCGGGCGCGAAACCGCGGCGCGAGCCGCCGCCGCGCCAGGGCGAAGGCGAGGGTCATGACCGAGAGGGTCACCACCCCGAGGGCGATCCGGGCGATGGCCTGCCAGCGCGCCAGCGTCTCGGCGGCGGCGCGGATCTCGGGCGTGGGCTCGCGAAACACCCGGCCCGCGGCGACGTTGTGGATCTCGGAGAGGATCAGCGCCCGCTGGGCGCCGGTCGCGCCCGCGGTCACCTGGTCGGGCAGGGAGGCGAAGACCAGCCCGTCGATCACCGAGCCCTGCAGCATCAGCCAGAGGACAACGAGGATCAGCGCCGGCGTCCCCACCCAGACGGCGACGAAGGCGCCGTGGTAGCTCGGCAGCGAATGGCTTCCGCCCGGCTGGCCGGCGAAGCGCCGGCCGGCGCTCTGGCCGACGAGGAAGGCCACGAAGGAGAGGCCGAGGATCGTGAGGAGGAGCGGGCCGAACACCGGGAGAGCGCCTTCTGTGCGAGGACGCCCGCGCCCCGGCGACGGCCGGGGCGCGGGCGGCGGGGGGTCAGTTGAAGCGGGCGAGCGGCGCGCCTTCGGCGACCTCGGCGCGCACCTTTTCGCGCTCGGCGTCCGGCAGCGGGATCAGGCCGCGCTCCTCCAGGTAGCCGCCGGGACCGAAGGCCTCTTCGGAGACGTATTCGGTGACGAACTCGTCGAGGCCGGGGATCACCCCGCGATGGGCGTTCTTGATGTAGATGAACAGCGGCCGGGAGAGCTCGTACTTGCCGTCGGCGATGGTCTCGGGGGTGGGCTGCACGCCGTCGACCGCCACCGCCTTGAGCTTGTCGGCGTTCTCGAAGAGGAAGGAATAGCCGAAGATGCCGAGCGCGTTGGCGTCGGCGGCGAGGCGCTGGACGATGATGTTGTCGTTCTCGCCCGCCTCGATGAAGGGGCCGTCCTGGCGCATGCGCGAGCAGACCTCTTCCTTGCGGTCTTTGTCCAGGGCCTCGATCGCCGGGAATTCGGCGCAGCCGGCGTGCATCACCAGCTCGACGAAGGCGTCCCGGGTGCCCGAGGTCGGGGGCGGGCCAAAGACCTGGATCGGCGTGTTCGGCAGCGATCCGTCGATGTCGGCCCAGGTCTTGTAGGGATTGGCGACGATCTGGCCGTCGATCTCGACCTCGGAGGCGAGGGCCTGGAACAGCTCCTTCTTCGAGAGGTCGAGGTCGGGCCCGGCGACGGAATGGGCGATGGTCAGGCCGTCATAGCCGAGCAGCACCTCGGTGACCTCGGCGACGCCGTTCGTCACGCATTCCTTGTATTCGGATTCCTTGATGGCCCGCGAGGCGCCGGTGATGTCGGGGAACTGGGGGCCGACGCCGCCGCAGAAGACCTTCATTCCGCCGCCGGTGCCCGTCGCCTCGACCACGGGCGCGGCCATGCCGGTCATGCCGGCGAACTGCTCCGCCACCGCCTGGGTGTAGGGGAAGACCGTCGAGGAGCCGACGATGCGAATCTGCTCGCGGGACTGGGCGAGCGCGGAGGAGCCGAACGCGGCCAGCGCCAGGATCGCTCCGCCGGCGAAAAGGATCGATTTCATGGACTTGCCTCTCGTTGTTCGCGCCATGCGCGGCGGGCGCGACCCCGGCCGGCCTGAGGGTTTCCCCCGGCCGTCGGCGCCCCGCCCTTCCGGGCCGCAAGCTAGGCAGGCTCTACAACGGGATCATGTCGGTTTTACGACAGTTATGCGTCGCAGCAACCGATTGCCGGGCCTCGGGAAAACCCGAGGCCGCTGCGGTCAGGCAAGGGAGACGCGCCCGCCCACGTGGTTGCGCACCAGCCGCTCCAGCCGGTCGAGCTCGATCGGCTTGGTGACGAAGTCGTCCATGCCGACCAGCCGGGCCATGTCGCGGTTCTCGAGCATGGCGTCCGCGGAGAGGGCGATGATGGGCGTATGGGGCCGGTCCTGGGCCTGCTCGCGCCGGCGCAGCTCCCGCGTGGCCTCGAAGCCGTCGAGCACCGGCATCTCCACGTCCATCAGGATGAGGTCGTAGGGCCGCCGCTCCCAGGCGATGAGCGCCTCGGCGCCGTGCTGGGCGACGTCGAAGGTGTAGCCGAGCCGCTTGAGGAAGAGCGAGAGCACGAACTGATTGGTGGCGTTGTCCTCCACCACGAGGATGTGCGGCACGCCGAGCTCGGGGTCGCGCTCGGGCGGCTCGCTTTCCGCGAGGACGGCGGGCGCCTCGCCCCGGGGCAAGGGCACGATCGCGGTGAAGGTCGAGCCGCGGCCGAGCCGGCTCTCGACCCGGATCTCGCCGCCCATCCGGCCGCAGAGGAGCTTGGCGATGGCGAGGCCGAGGCCGGTGCCGCCGAAGCGCCGGGTGGTGGAGCTGTCGGCCTGGATGAAGGGGCGGAAAAGCCGCTGCATCGCCTCCGCGGACATGCCGATGCCGCTGTCGCGCACCGCCATGCGGAGCTGGTCGGGCGCGCCGTCGACCCCGGGCTCGAGCGTCACGGCCATGGCGACCCGGCCCGTGTCGGTGAACTTGATGGCGTTCGAGACCAGGTTGACGAGGATCTGGCGGATGCGCACCGGATCGCCCACGCGCCAGGGCTCCGCCGCCTCCACCGCCACGTCGAGGGCGAGGCCCTTGGCCGTGGCGGAGGGACTGAAGAGGTTGCCGACCCCGCGCGCCAGATCCGCCACGTCGAACACCGTGCTTTCAAGCTCGATCTCGCCGGACTCGATCTTGGAGAGGTCGAGCACGTCGTTGAGGATATCCATGAGCAGCCGGCCCGAAGCGATCATGACGTCGAGCATCTCGCGCTGCTGGGGGCTGAGCTCGGTCCCGACCAAAAGCGCGGCGAGGCCGAGGACGCCGTTCATGGGCGTGCGGATCTCGTGGCTCATGGTGGCGAGGAAGGCGCTCTTGGCGCTGTTCGCCCGCTCGGCCGCCTTCTTCTTCTCCTCCAGCTCCTCGGCGAGGGCGCGCGCCTCGGCGAGGAGGCCCGAGCGCATCTCGGCGGCGAGCAGCATGTCGAGCGTGCCGTCGGTGGGCGAGAAGTCGGAGAAGTGCAGCGCGACGGCCGGGTCGCTGTCGTCGAGGTCGGGAATATGGCCGAGGACCAGCCATGTCTCCGCCCCGCGCAGGAGCGCCACCCCCCGCAGCCGAAGCGACCGCTCGCCCCGCAGCCGCACGATCATCGGCTGGCGCCGGGCCCGGAGCGTGGGAATGTCTCCGACGGAGGCCGGCCTCTCGATGCCGAATCGGTCGAAGAAGGGGGCGCCGATCAGCTCCCCCCCCGCATGGGCGAGGAGCGAGGGCCCCGCCCCGATGATCCGCCCCTGCCGGTCGAGGTGCAGGTAGGCGGGGAACAGCTGCGCAAGCTCGCTCGAGGCGAGGGCGAGCTCCGGGCCGAGGCCGAACCCGTCCATGACGCTCAGGCCGCCGCGCGCCGACGGGCCAGGGTGAAGAGCGCGCCCCCCTCCGTCTCGACATAGGTCACGTCGCGCGCCTCGCCGAAGCGTTCCGCGACCGAGGCGAGGATGCCCTGGACGAAGGGCGCGAGACCCCGACGCTGGGAGCGGTAGTGCACGCTGATGGCGTCGCCATCGCTCGCCACCACCTCGAAGCCGGGCAAGGCGGCCTTGGGCATGTTGGACTTGATCGAGGCGTGCATCCGGTCGAGATTCGACAGGAAGGTCTCCAGGTCGTCCCCCGCCATGCGCAGCACCCGCCCATAGGTCGAGGCCCCGGCGAAATCGACCCAGGCGCCCCCGAGCTCGCGAAAGGTCTCGGCCATCCCGAGGCCGAGCCGGTCGGCGATGAGCCCAACCAGGCGCATGGTTTCCTCGTCGGAGTAGTACTCCACCCCGATGAAGTGGCGCCCCGTCAGGTCCTGCGAGGCGAGCAGGCGGCTCCATTCCTCCTGGCCGAGCCGCGACACCGCGAAATCGCGCGCCGCCTGATGGATCATTCCGTACATCAGCCCTCCTTGCCGCGGCCCGCGCGCCGCGCCCGGGCCCGCCGCCCGGCGCCTTCGCGATCCCTTAACCCCTCTCTGGATAGGATTTCCGGGGTTAAGCGGCGGTAAAGACGATCGCCGGCCCGGGGGAACATCGCGAGGACACGTTCATGAAAGGCTCAGGCGCGCTCAGGAGGCGAGGCGTTGAGGAAGCTCCCCCCGAGGCGGCGGAGAACGGGTCCCACGACGTCCCGGCCGCGCCGCTGAGCGTCGTGGAGCGGGTCGTCGTCCGCGACAGCTGGAACAAGTTCCTGCCCTTCGACGAGATGCTCATCGAGATGTTCTTCGAGCGGCTGCTGCTCGACGCCCCGGATCTGGCGGAGCAGTTCGGCCCGGCCGCGGACCAGGCGCCGGCGGAGTTCCTCGCGCTCATCGACCGCGCCGCCCGCGCGCTCGAACCCGGCGCCGAACGGAGCCTGCGCGAGGCCTATCGGGAGGCCCCGGGCGCGGCCGCCGCCCGCTGCCGCACCACCGAGGAGGCGGGCGCCTTCTTCGCCGCCTACGGCATGAGCGCCGAGCACTGGCGCATCGCGCAAAAGGTCTTCGTCTGGGTCTTCGGCAAGGTTCCCTACATGGAGGACTTCGAGCGCGAGGACCTGCGCCGCGAAGGCGCCTCGGCGCTCGCGCGCTTCTTCGCCATCCACGTGGCCGCGCCGATGGTCGCGCATCTCGCCTGGGAGGAGGCGGCGCTTTCGCACGAGGTGGTGGCGGAGATGCAGGCGGGCGCCGAGGCCATGCTCGCCCATTCCCAGGCTGCGGGCATCTTCTTCTACCAGACGCTGTTCCGCACCCATCCCGAGGTGCTGCGCCATTTCCGCACCGCGGACATGGACATGCTGTCGCGCCATCTGATCGAGACGGTGGTCTTCCTCAGCAAGGCGGCGGGCCGGCCGAAGTCGATGCGGCCCGAGCTGCGCAACCTCAGCCAAGTCCACCAGTCGAACCAGATCCCGACGGCCGACTATCCCCGCCTCGCCGGGCCGCTGCTCGAGACGCTCGGCGGCTTCGGGGCGCCGCTCACCCCTCGCACCCGCCTTGGCTGGGAGGTGCTGTTCGGCCGGATCATCCGCATCATCTCCGAGCCCATGGCGCAGCAGGAGCGGCTGACGGCGGCGGCGCGGGAGTTCCTCGACCAGCTGGCGGGCGAGCTCGACTGGCCCAAGGCCAAGACCGAGAAGCGCTGGTCGGAGATCGCCCACGAGATCCGCGCCACCGGCAGCTACACCCAGACCTTCGAGGAGATCGAGCACGGGGCCCGCATCGCCTGGCGCAATGCGCCCAAGTGCATCGGCCGGATCAGCTGGAAGAACCTGATCGTCCGCGACCGCCGCCACGTCACCGACCCCGACAAGATGTTCGCCGAATGCGTCGAGCATCTGAAACTCGCCACCAACGGCGGCAACATCGAGATCGTGCTGACGGTCTTTCGCCCCACCCGGCCGGGCGAGCGCTGGGGCCCGCGGATCTGGAACAGCCAGCTCATCCGTTACGCCGGCTACCTGATGCCGGACGGATCGGTGCTGGGCGACCGGGCGAACCTCGACCTGACCGCGGCGATCCAGCGGCTGGGCTGGACGCCCCCGGCGGAGCCCACGGATTTCGACGTGCTGCCGCTGGTGATCGACGTCCCGGGCCATGAGCCGAAGCTCTACCGCTTCGCTCCCGAGGACGTGCTGGAAGTGCCGATCACCCATCCGACCAACCCGGCCATCGGCGCGTTGGGGCTGAAGTGGTGCGCGGTGCCCGCCATCGCCAATTTCCGGCTGGACCTCGGCGGGATCGACTACGGCTGCTTTCCCTTCAACGGCTGGTTCATGGGCACGGAGATCGCCCGCAACCTCTGGGAGGAAAAACGCTACGACCGGGCCGAGGCCATCGCCGCAGCGCTGGGGCTCGACACCTCCTCCGAGGCGACGCTCTGGCGCGACCGGGCGTTTCTGGAGCTCAACGTCGCGGTCGTCCACAGCTTCCAGCAGGCGCGGATCACCCTCGTCGATCACCAGACCGCCTCGCGGCAGTTCATGATCCACGACCTGCGCGAGAAGAAGGCGGGGCGGGAATGCCCGGCGCAATGGTCCTGGATCGCGCCCGCCGCGGGAGGATCGACCACGCCGGTCTGGCATCACGAGATGCGGGACTTCCACCTGAACCCGTCCTACGCCTATGCGGCGGACCGTTGGGCGGTGACCGACTGCGGGATCGCGCCCGGGCGCGAGGCCGACCCGGGGGCAGTGGGCAAGACCCGGCGGCCGCTGATCCTCTACGCCTCCGAGACCGGCACGGCCGAGGGCTACGCCCGCCAGGCCGCCCGGCGCCTGGCGAGCCTCGCGCCCCAGGTCCTCGCCATGGACGAGATCGACCTCGACGCGATGCCTCGGGAATCGCTGGTGCTGGTCGTCGCCTCCACCTGCCGCGACGGCGACGCGCCGGCGGCGGGCCACGCCTTCCTGGAATGGCTGCGGGCGCGCAGGCCCGGCGCGCTGGAGGGGATGGCCTTTTCCGTCCTCGGGATCGGCAACCGTATCTACCCGAAGTTCTGCGCCGCCGCGATCGCCTATGACGCGGCCTTCGAGGCCGCCGGCGCCCGGCGGATCGCCAAGCTCGAACTCGCGGACGAGATCGCCGGCCAGTCCGACACGGTGAAGCAGTGGCTGGAGATGTTCGCCAAGCTCTGGGCCGCCGACGCCCAGGCGACGCGCAGCCGTCGCGCGGTGGTGGAGATCATTCCCCCGGCAAGGCCGCCCGCCCACGATCCGGCGAGCCTCGCCCGCGTCGCCTTCAACTCCGAGATGCTCGGCTCCGACGCCGGACCCGGCCGGTCGACCCGCTACATCGGCTTCGACCTGCCCGAGGGCGCGGGGAGCTTCGCCGTGGGGGACCATCTCGCGGTGCATCCGGTGAACCCGGCGGCGCTGGTCGATGGGATCTGCGGCCATCTCGGCCTGCCCCGCGACGCCTGGTTCCGCATCCTCGGCGCGAACGTCCCGGCGCTCGACCGCTACCGCGAGGGCTATCCGGTGGAGCGACTCCTGGCCGAGGATCTCGACCTCGGAATGCCCGAGGCGCCGGAGGAGCTTTTCGCCGCCATGCGCGCGGCGAGCCGGGACCCGGACGACCAGATGCAGCTCGACCGCTGGATCGCCACGCTCAACCTCGACGAAGCCGATCCGGCCCGCCGGACCTTGCGCGACTGGCTGCGCGAGACCTACCATACCCTGCTCGACCTGCTCGACGCCTTTCCGAAATCCGCGCCGCCGGTGGACGTGCTGATCGAGCTTCTGCCCCGCCAGAAGCCGCGGATGTATTCGATCGCCTCCAGTCCTCGGGTCCATCCGCGGCAGGCGCGGATCATGGCGGGGGTCCTGTCGGCGCCGAGCAAGGACGGAAGGCCCCGGCGCGGCCTCTGCTCCCATTATCTGCGCGACCTGCGCCCCGGGGCCCTGGCGCGGGTGTTGATCAAGCCCGCCCCACGCCCCCTGCCCGCGGATTTCGCCGGGCCCATCATCATGGTCGGCGCCGGGACCGGCCTCGCCCCGCTCTGCGGCGCGCTGGAGGATCGCGCCGCCCGCGGCGTCCAGGCGAGCGAAGCGGCGCCCGCGGCGCTCTACGCCGGGTTCCGCTGCGAGGCGGAGTTCCTGCAGCGGGTCGAGCTGACGGGATGGCGGACGCGCGGCCAGCTCAGCCGACTGGCGGTGGCCTTTTCCCGCAAGGGTCCGGCCAAGGCCTATGTGCAGGACGCCATCGACCGCGACGGGGCCATGGTCTGGGACATCCTGCGCCGCCCCGACGCCCGGCTCGTCGTCTGCGGCGACGCCAAGATGGCCCAGGACGTGGAAGAGCGCCTGTTGCACGTGATCCAGCGCGAGGGCCGCCTCGCCTATCCGGCGGCTCTCGCCCACATCCAAGCGATGAAGCGGGATGACCGCTTCATCGAGGATGTCTGGGGGGTGCAGCTCAACCGCGAGGTGGCGCTGCCCGAGGTGGTCCGCGCCAAGTACGACCGGGGCGCGGGCTGGTTCACCCGCCTGTCCCGGGCGCTCGGGGGGCGCCGGCCGGAGGCGGGCGCGATCGAGCTCTACTGAGCTGCCCCGCGGCCCAGGCCGAGCGCGGCGAGCGCCGCCTCGACCTGGGCCTCCGGCGGCTGGTCGAGATCGACGGTCACCGCATCCTCGTCCGGGCCCGGCGGCTCCAGCGTGGCGAACTGGGAGGCGAGGAGCTGGGCCGGGAAGAAATGTCCCTGGCGCGCCGCCAGCCGGGCGGCGAGCACCGCGTGGTCCCCGGCCACATGCACGAACCGCACCCCCGGCGCGCCCTTGCGCAACAGGTCGCGATACGCCCGCTTGAGCGAGGAGCAGGAAGAGATCGAGGACGTGCCCTCCGCCTCGCGCGCCGCGATCCAGGCGGCGATCGCCTCCAGCCAAGGCCAGCGGTCGTCGTCGGTCAGCGGCGTGCCGGCCGCCATCTTGGCGACGTTGGCGGGTGGATGCAGGGTGTCGCCTTCCAGGAACGGCCAGCCGAGGCGTTCGGCCAGCCCTTCGGCCACCGTGGACTTGCCGCTGCCGGACACGCCCATGACGATCAGGTGCTGAAGCGGCGCGCTCACAGCAGCCACCAGCCGATCAAGGCCAGGCCGAAGCCGATGCAGCCGAGAAGCGTCTCCATCACCGTCCAGGTCTTGAGGGTGGTCTTCTCGTCCATCTCGAGGAAGCGCCCCACCAGCCAGAAGCCCGAGTCGTTCACATGGCTGAGCACGGTCGAGCCGCAGGCGATGGCGACGACGAGAAAGCAGAGGTCGAGCTGGCTGAGCCCGGTGGTCGCCGCCACCGTGGGCGCAAGCAGGCCCGCGGTGGTGGTGAGCGCAACGGTGGCCGAGCCCTGGGCCACCCGCAGCGCCGTCGCCATCAGGAAGGCCGCCACGATCAGCGGCAGGCCGAGCGCGTCGAGCGAGCTCGCGAGCGCCTGGCCGATGCCGCTCGCCCGCAGCACGCCGCCGAACATGCCGCCTGCGCCGGTGACGAGGATGATGGCGCAGACCGGCCCGAGCGCGTCGTTCATGATCTTCTCGACGGTGGCCGAGTGCATCCCCTTGCCGAGCGTCGCCATGGCGACGAAGACGGTGATGAGCAGCGCCACCGGCGTCTGGCCGAGCAGCCGCAGGAAGGCGACCCAGACCGCCTTGCCATCGACGATCCCCGTAGTCGCGAGGGTGTTGAGGCCCGTGTTGAGGAAAATGAGCGCCAGCGGCAGCAGCAACACCAGCATCACCGTGCCGAAGGTCGGGGCCGGGCCGCCGTCCACCGGCTTGTCGTGGGCCGGCCCGAGGATGGTCGGCACCGGCAAAACGAAGCGCCGCCCGGCCCAGAGGCCGAAGAGATAGCCGCCGAAATACCAGGTCGGCAGGGCGAGGATGAGGCCCACGAGAACCAGAAGGCCGATGTCGGCGCCAAGCAGCTCGCCCGCCGCGACCGGCCCGGGATGGGGCGGCACGAAGGCGTGCATCACGGCGAAGGCGCCCGCCGCCGGGAAGGCGTAGGTCAGCACCGACCCGCCGAAGCGCCGGGCGACGCTGAAAATGATGGGCAACATCACCACGAGGCCCGCGTCGAAGAAGATCGGGAAGCCGAAGAGCAGCGAGGCGACGCCGAGAGCGAAGGGCGCGCGATGGGCGCCGAACTGACCGATCAGCTTGTCGGCCAGCACCTGGGCACCGCCGGTCACCTCCAGCAGGCGACCGATCATGGCGCCGAAGCCGACGAGCAGCGCGACCGCGGCGAGCGTGCTGCCGAAGCCGCTGAGCAGCGTCGGGATGACGTCGGCGAAGGGCACCCGCGTGGCGAGGGCGGTGGCGAGGCTGACGAGGACCAGCGCCACGAAGGCATGCAGCCGGAACCGCAGGATCAGCACCAGGAGGGCCAGCACGGCGAGCAGCGCGATCAGCAGCAGCACGCCGGCGCCATAGGCCGGTTCGGGGGGGGTCATTCGGGTCTCTCCTGCGACTGTTTTTCCCGAAACAATCGCGGAGGTCGTCCGGCGTGTAAACCCCGCCTCGACGCGGTCAGTGCTTGCCGCTGCGAGCCGTCAACCAGTCCATCAGCGCGAGCAGAACGCCCGAGATGACGAAGGTCAGGTGAATCACCACCATCCAGCGCAGCTGCAGCGGATCGAAGGGCGTCTCGGCGTCGGCCTCGCCGATCTCCATGAAGCGCTTGAGCAGGTGGATCCCCGAGATGGCGACGATCGAGGCGACGAGCTTGAGCTTCAACCCCGAGAAATCCACCGTGCCCATCCAGTCTGGCTTCTCATGCGCCTCGTGCAGGTCGATCTTGGAGACGAAGTTCTCGTAGCCCGAGAACAGCACGATCAGCAGCAGGTTCGCCGCCAGGGTCAGGTCGATCAGGGTGAGGATGGCGAGGATCGCGTCCTCGCTCGACAGGACCAGCGCCTTGGGGATGTAGTAGGCCGCCTCCCGGAAGAACACGACCAGCAGCATCAGCAGCGCGGCCACCAGGCCGAGATACATCGGGGCCATCAACCAGCGCGAGGCGAACAAACCGCGCTCGAACTGGCCTTCGAGACCGGGCTTCATCGAAAACTCCACTCGGAACAGGGACAGGAGGACATGAAAAGGCGGCCCCGCGCATCGCGTCGGGGCCGCCGGGACAGGGATCGGGAGCGAGCGCTCAGGTGGCGGGCTCGGGCTCCAGCGGGCCCTGGGGCCGCGCCGACTTGCCGGCCCGGGGGATCGAGGCGACGCCCGAGGGGCCGTCCTGGGGGGTGTCGTCGTCCGAGCCGCGGTTCAGGGGCTGGCCGGCGATGACCCGGGCGATCTCCTTGCCGGTCAGCGTCTCGTATTCCAGGAGACCGTTCGCCAGTCGGTGCAGATCATCATGCTTCTCGGTCAGGATGCGCTTGGCGGTCTCGTAGCCCTCGTCCACCAGCTTGCGCACCTCGGCGTCGATCAGCTCGTGGGTTTCCGGACCGGCGTTCACGCCGCCGCCCTGGGGCCCGAGGTACGAGAACTGCTCGTTGGCGTAGTCGATGTTGCCGAGCTTGTCGGACATGCCGAACTGGGTGACCATCGCCCGGGCGATGCGGCTCACCTGCTGGATGTCCGACGAGGCGCCGGAGGTCACCTGGTCGGGGCCAAAGGTGAGCTCTTCCGCCACCTTGCCGCCCATGGCCATGGCGATCTTGGACTTGTACTTGGTCTTGGTGACGCTGAGCTGATCGCGCTCCGGCAGGCTCATGACGAGGCCGAGGGCGCGGCCGCGCGGGATGATCGTCGCCTTGTGGATCGGGTCGTGCTGGGGGACGTTCATCCCCACGATGGCGTGGCCCGCCTCGTGGAAGGCGGTCAGCCGCCGCTCCTCGTCGGACATGACCATGGACCGCCGCTCGGCGCCCATCATCACCTTGTCCTTGGCGTTCTCGAAATCCATCATCGTCACGAACCGCTTGCCGGTCCGCGCCGCCATTAGCGCCGCCTCGTTGACGAGGTTGGCGAGATCGGCGCCCGAGAAGCCCGGCGTGCCCCGCGCGATCACCCGCAGGTCGACGTCGGCCGCCAGCGGCACCCGACGCGCATGGACGCCGAGGATCTTCTCGCGGCCCTTGATGTCGGGATTCGTCACCTGCACCTGGCGGTCGAACCGGCCGGGACGCAGGAGCGCGGGGTCAAGCACGTCGGGGCGGTTGGTGGCGGCGATCAGGATCACGCCCTCGTTCGCCTCGAAGCCGTCCATCTCGACGAGGAGCTGGTTCAGCGTCTGCTCGCGCTCGTCGTTGCCGCCGCCGTAGCCGGCGCCGCGATGCCGCCCGACCGCGTCAATCTCGTCGATGAAGACGATGCAGGGCGCGTTCTTCTTCGCCTGCTCGAACATGTCGCGCACACGGGATGCGCCGACGCCCACGAACATCTCGACGAAGTCGGAGCCCGAGATAGTGAAGAAGGGCACGCCCGCCTCGCCCGCGATGGCGCGCGCCAGCAGCGTCTTGCCGGTGCCCGGAGGGCCGACGAGCAGCGCGCCCTTGGGGATCTTGCCGCCGAGGCGCGAGAATTTCTGCGGATCGCGCAGGAACTCGACGATCTCCTCGAGTTCCTCCTTGGCCTCGTCGATGCCGGCGACGTCGTTGAACGTCACCTTGCCCGACTTCTCGGTCAGCAGTTTCGCCTTGGACTTGCCGAAGCCCATGGCCCCGCCGCGCCCGCCCCCCTGCATCCGGTTCATGAAGAAGATCCAGACGCCGATCAGCAGCAGGAAGGGCAACCAGAGGCCCAGGGTCGACATGAAGCCCGACTGTTCCTGGGCCGTCGCCTGGATCTCGACCTTGTGCTCGCGCAGGTCGGGCAGGAGATCGGTGCCGCGCGGCTGGATGGTCTGGAAAGGCTGGCCGTCGGAGCCGGTGGCGAAGACCCGCTCGCCATCGAGCTGGACCTTGGCGACCTGGCCGGCCTCGACCCGGTTCAGGAACTCGGAATAGCTGACCTCGCGGCCCATGTTGGTGCGGCTGCCGTTCGAGAACACGTTGAACAGCGCGACCATGAGGAGAAAGAGGATGATCCAGAATGCGATGTTCTTCGTATTGCCCACAAGCCGATCTCCGAATGACCTCCGGACGCTTCAGAACGTCCCGCGCGGTCGTGAGCCCCTAACATAAGCCGTGGCTCCGATGATTCAACGCGAAACCGGTCTTTCCGCGCCGCCGCCTGCGCGGAGGCGTCCCCCGGCGCGACGATAGCAGGCCTTGCGCCCGGGCGCAGGGCGTTTTCGGATCGTGGCTAACGCGCCCAAGGAATCCCCGGGGTGCGGCGCGCGGCGAAGGGGCTGTCGTCCAGCAGCGGCGCGGCGACGAGATCCGCGCCGTCCCAGACCGCCGGCGTCGTCAGGAGCGCCTCGCGCGCGAGGTCGCTCTCGCGCCAGCGCGGCCGCCGGGAGAGGCCCGCGGCGCCCAAAGCGCCCACCCGCAGGCCCGCGCCGGGTCCGGCCACGACCCAGCGGCCATCCCAGGCCGCCCCGAAGGGAACCGGAGGCGCCGCCCTCGCCGGTTCGCGGCGCAGGACGATCCGCCCGCGCCGGGGCCGCAGGACGCAGCCGTGCAGGGTCAGCCCGCCCCTGAGCTCGCCGCCGAGGCCGCCCGCGACCGCCTCTGCCGCCGCGCTCAGCGCCGAGAGCCGCGGGCGCAGGAGCGCGCCGGCGACCCAGCCCAGGGCGCCGGCCAGCAACCGTAGGCGGATTTCCTCCGGCGCCGCGGCCCAGGGCCCGGGATCAAGGGTCAGGTCGCCCGCCCGCCCCGGCTCCAGGCAGGCGCGGGCGAGGGCCGCGGTCGCAGCCTCCAGCGCCGCGCGCGCCCGGGCCATCGCGGCGGCGGTCGCCGCCAAGCGCTCGGGACCGAGGCCCAGGGTCGCGAGGGGTCCGAGCGCGGCGCGGGCGCGGACACGGGCGAAGGCGGGATCGGCATTGCTCGGATCCTCGGCCCAGGCGACGCCCTGCCCCGCCAGCCACTGGCGCAGCGCCTCCCGCCGGACCTCGAGCAGCGGACGGAGCCACACCGTCCCTTCGCCTTGGGCGGCGAAGGCCATGCCGGCGAGACCGTCCACCCCCGAACCGCGGGCGAGGCGCAGCAGGAAGGTCTCCGCCTGATCTTCGAGCGTGTGGCCGAGCGCTACGCCGGCGAGCCCCCGCTCCTCCGCCCAGGCCCCGATCAGCCGGCGGCGGGCGGCCCGGGCCTCGGCCTGGAGATTGCCGCGGCCGTCCCAGCCCCGCCAGCGCAGGGTCGCGTGGGGGATGCCGCGGGCGGCGCAGAGGCGGGCCACCGCCGCGGCCTCCGCCGCGGCCTCGGGGCGCAGGCCGTGATCCACCGTCACGGCCTCCACCGGACGGAGGGCGGCAAGCAGCAGCAGCAGCGCGACGGAATCCCCGCCGCCCGAGACCGCCACGCCGATCGGGCCCGGGGGCGCGGCCGCCATGGCCCGGGCCAGCGTGGCGGCCGGCCCCTCCGCGGTCACTGGCAGGCGAGCGCGGCCCGACGGCCCGGAGCGGCGGCGGCGGCCTCGCTGCCGGGGAAACGGGTGGAGACCTCGGTGAGGGTCAGGCAGGCCTCGCGCGACTTGCCGAGCTGGCCGAGGCTGTCGGCGAGCCCGAGCAGCGCCGGCGGGGCGAAGGGCCCCTGCGGCGCGCCGCTGAAGGCGTCGAGATAGGCCCGGGCCGCGGTCTGGGTCTGGCCGGCGGCGGCGAGCGCCTCGGCCCGGCGGAACTGCGCCTCGGAGGCGAGCGGCCCGCCCGGATAGGTGGCGAGGAAGTTTTGGAAAAGCTCCGCCGCCTGGGCATTGTTCCCGGCCGCGGCCGCCGCCTTGGCCGCATCGAAATCCGCCTGTTCCGACACCGCGAGATCGCCGCCCCCGGACGGCGCGGCGGCGGCGGGCGGCGGCGGCGCGGGCGGCGCGGCGCTGACCCCGCCTCCCAGCGGCGCCGGCTTGCCGAGAAGCGAGACGTCGCCGCCCTCGAGCTCGGTCAGCCGGAACTCCATGTCGCCCGCCCGGTTGGACGCGTCCGCCGTGATCCGCGTCACGTCGTTCGCGAGCACGTCCACCCGGTTGGTCAGCCGGCGCAGCTCCGCCTCCAGCTGGTCGAGGCGCGTGAGCGGGGTCGCCGCGGCCCGGGGCAGGCCCGAGCCGGGGCCCTGGGCCACCAGCGCGGCGCGCAGCTCGGTGATCTGCCGATTCAGCACCACGAGATCGGCGCGCACGTCGCCGATGTTCGCGCCCTTGGAGACGCTCGGGGTCGGGGGCGCCGACTGCTGGGCCTGGGCCGCCCCCGCCAGCGCGGCGAGGCAGGCGCCCGCGAGCAGGAGCGCGCGCATCAGGCCCCCGCCCCCGCGGCGACCACAGTCACGGCGCGGCGGTTCTGCGCCCAGCAGCTCTCGTCCGCGCAGGTGGCGACGGGGCGCGCCCGGCCGAAGGTGTTGGTCGAGATGCGGGCGTCGGGAACGCCGCGGCTGACCATGTAGTCGCGCACCGCCGCCGCGCGCCGGGCGCCGAGCTGGATGTTGTACTGCTCGGTGCCGCGCTCGTCCGCATGGCCCTCGATCTCGATCGCGCCCGGATGGGCCTGGAGCCAGCCGATCTGCTGGTCGAGGATCCCCATGGCCTGGGGCGACAGCGTGGTCTGGTCGACGAGGAACAGCACCCGGTCGGAGATGTTCGACCCCGGCAGCGTGCCGCCCGTCACCGCGCCCGCGCCATAGGGATCGGTCCCGCCGATCCCGCCGGCGCCGCCGCCCGCGCCATAGGCGCCGCCCTGGCCGAAATCCGCGCCCGTGTCGATCGGCTTGCGCGCGCAAGCCCCCATGGCGAGCGCGATGCTGAGCGCCAGCGCGATCCTCGTCGCGGTCATCCGTCCTTCTCCCCTCATGACAGAAGCCCCGACCAGGAGGGGCCGGAGGCGTAGCCCTGGGTCGGCACCCGTCGCAGGTTCCGGCCCGTCACGTCCACCGTATAGATCTGCGGGCCGCCGCTGTCGCCCGGCGTCTCGCGGTAGAACATCAGGACGCGGCCGTTCGCCGCCCAGGTCGGCCCCTCGTCGAGATAGCTCGACGTCAGCAGCTTCTCGCCCGAGCCGTCGGGACGCATGATCCCGATGTGGAAGCGCCCGCCGGTCATCTTGGTGAAGGCGATGAGATCGCCCCGCGGCGACCACTGGGGCGTGGCGTAGCGCCCGTCGCCGAAGCTGATCCGCTGGCCGCCGCCGCCGCCCGCGCCCATGACGTAGATTTGCTGGGAGCCGCCCTGGTCGCTCTCATAGACGATTTTCGAACCGTCCGGCGAAAAGCTCGGCGAGGCGTCGATCTGAGAGCCGCTGGTCAGCTGCTTCGCCCCGCCGCCGCCGAGGTCGGCGAGGAAGATGTTCGAGGCGCCACCCTTGGAGACCGAGATCAGCGCCTGCCGCTCGTTCGGCGAGAAGCCCCCGGCCAGCGCCATGTCCGCCGCCGGCCCGATCGCCTTGCGCCCCCCGCCCGAGGCGGAGACGAGGTAGACCCGCGGCTTCTTGCTCTCATAGCCGGTGTAGAGGATCCGGCTCGCCGAGGTGGCGATGGAGGGTCCGACCACGATGGCCGCGCCGTCGGTCAGGGTCACGGAGTTCGCCCCGTCGTAGTCCATGACCGCGAGCTGGCGACGGCGGCTGCTCTTGGGGCCGCTTTCCGCCACATAGGCGACGCGGCTGTCGAAATAGCCGCTTTCCCCGGTCAACTTGGCGTAGATCGCGTCCGCGACCTTGTGCGCCAGCCGCCGCCAGGCGCCCTGGGGGCCCTGGAACTGCAACCCGTCGAGGGCCTGCTGGCCGAAGACGTCCCAGAGACGGAATCGCACCGACGCTTGCGACCCGTTGGTCCCCACCGCCCCGGTGACGAGCGCCTGGACGTTGATCGCGCTCCAGTCGGAATATTGCACCGGCGCGTCGAAGGTGGCGATCCGGCCGATATGGGCGGCCTGCGGCACCTCGCGGAACAGGCCGGTCCCGGTCAGGTCGTCGAGCACCACCCGGGTGATCCGGCCGGCCAGATCCTGGGCGGCCGCGCTGTCGGGCACGAACGGCGGCACGGCGATCGGCATCGGCTCGACCACCCCGCCTGTGATCTCGAGGCGCAGCGGGCCTTGCTGGGCGACCGCCGCGAAGGGGCGCGCGAGCAGGACCGAGGCCGCGCCTCCGATCAGCAGGCCGCGTCGCGAGGGACTCACCATGACACCATTCCTTCGGGATTGAAGACGATTTCGACGTTGCGCCACTGGGCGTATTTCTCCGCCGGCAGGGTATAGGGGCCGCACCGGCGCAGGGCGGTCGAGGCGGCGCGGAAGGCCATCTGGAACCGGCCGTCGGGGGGCGAGGCCGGCTCGATCATCCGGATGCTGCTGGCGATCACCGTGCCGTCGGGCTCCAGGGTCGCGGCGACGGTGATCTTCAGATCCGTCAGGTCGCCCACGGCCGGCATCGACCAGCAGCGCTGGATGGCGAGCTTCAGCCCGTCCTTCTCCGCGCCGGTCATGGGCGGACCCACGGGAAGGGAGGTGGCGCGCGAGCCCCCCTGCGCCGGCGAGGCCGGGGTCGCGGCGGTGGTCGTGGGCTTGGTCGCCGGGGTGGCCGGGGTGCCTGCGGGCCGCGAGTCCGCCGGCTTCGGCGCCGCTGCGGGCTTGGTTGCGGGCTTCTCCGCCGGTTTCGCCGCCGGTTTGGGATCGGGCTTCGGCGTGGGCTTAGACTCGGGCTTCTCCACCGGCTTCGGTGCGGGCGCGGCGGGTTTCGGCGTGGGCTTAGGCTCGGGCTTCTCCGCCGGCTCTGGCGTCTCCTCCGGCTCCGCGGCGGCGACCTGCTGGGGCTGGGGCCGGTCGAGCGAGGCCGGGCGCGCGCGGGGGGGCGCGACGGCGGCAAGCTCTCCCGTGAGCGCGGGCGGGGTCGCCTCGGCCACGGGCGCAGGGGCAGGCGCCGGCGTCGGGGCGGGCTCCGGCTGGGCCTCGGGCTCGACGATCGGCGCGGGCGGCGCAGCCACGATGCGCTCCACCGGGCGCGGGCGCGGCGGATTCAGGGGCGCGACCGGCGCGGGCGGCGGCACCAGCGTCACCGCCTCGGGCGTCGCCGCGGCGAAGGGGTTCTCGGGATTGAACTGCGGCTCCAGCGTCGCGACCTCGGCCGGGGCGGGCTCGGGCGCGACCTCGGATTCGGGCGCGACCTCGGGCGCGGCGGCCTCGGGCGCAGGGGGCGGGGTCGGCTCGGGCAGCACCTCGGCCTGGGCGGCCGGGCGCCGCGGCGGCGCGTCGGGGATGCGCTCGGCCTCCTCCGCCGCGGCCTGGGCCGACTGGAACTCCGCCTCGGTGACGAAGCTCACGTCCGTCACCTTGATCGGCGGCTCCTCGCGGGTCGAGAACCAGGGCAGCCCGAACAGCGCCAGCGCGATCACGCCCGCATGTCCCGCCGCAGAGATGGCCGTGCCGGTCCTCATGGCCCGGCCCTACTTCTCCGCCCCGAATTCGGGGCCGCCCTGTTCGGTGACGAGGCCGATGTTGGTGAAGCCCGAGGCGTTCAGCGCCCCCATGACCTGCATCACCGTCTCGTAGGAGGCGCCCCCGTCGGCGCGCAGGAACACCTTGCCGTCGCCCCGCTCGGCCGCGACGGCGCGCAGGCGCGGGATGAACTCGTCGCGCGGCACCTCGGCCGTCTGCACGGTCAGCGCGCCGTCGGCGGCGACGGAGACGGTCAGCGGCTCCTTGCGCTCGGTGGGGAGCGGCGCGGCGGCGGTCTTGGGCAGCTCGATCGGCACCCCCACGGTCAGCAGCGGCGCGGCGACCATGAAGATGATGAGCAGCACCAGCATCACGTCGACCATCGGGGTGACGTTGATCTCGGCCATGGGCCGGCGGCCCGCATGGCGGCGGCGGCGACCCCGCCCCCCGCCGCCCCCCGCGGGCTGGAGCGACGCGCCCATCTCAGGCGGCCTTGTCGAGCTGGCGCGACAGGATCATCGAGAACTCGTCGGCGAAGCCCTCGTAGCCCCCGGCGATCGCCTCGGCGTCCTGGCTGAGCTTGTTGTAGAAGATCACCGCCGGAATGGCCGCGAGCAGGCCGAGCGCGGTGGCGAGCAGCGCCTCGGCGATGCCGGGCGCCACCACGGCAAGGTTGGTCGACTGCTGGAGCGCGATCTCCTCGAAGGCGGCCTTGATGCCCCAGACCGTGCCGAAGAGCCCGACGAAGGGCGCGATCGAGCCGGTGGTGGCGAGGAAGGTGAGGCCCTGGTTCAGCCCCTCGGACTCCCGGGCGATGGCGACGTTCATCGCCCGGTCGATCCGCGCTTGGGCGCCGGCGATCAGCCCGCCGTCGCGCCGGTGGGAGCGCCGCCATTCCGACATGCCGGCGGCGAAGATCCGCTCGGAGGCGCCGGCGGGGTCGGGGCCGAGACGGTCGTAGACCTCCTCCAGGGGCTCGCCCGACCAGAAGGAGGCGTCGAAGGCGGCGGCCTCGGCCTTGGCCCGGCGCAGGTCGAGCGTCTTCTGGAGGATGATCGCCCAAGACCAGAACGAGGCGCCGATCAGCGCCAGCATGACCAGCTTGACCGTGAAGCTCGCGCGCAGGAACAGCGCGAGCAGCGAGAAATCCAGGGTCGTCGCTTCCATGTGGCCTGCCTCTCGGGATCGCCTGCCTCGGGAAATCCGGCCATAGGGCCGGGATCGGCGACCCGGGGCCGCTCGCGTTTTGCGGGCCTTGTGCCGAAAAGCGCCCCGGCTGTCTAGGGGCCCTCCCCCGCCGCTCCCATTCCCGCGAGCGCCGCGCGGACCTCGGCCGGAACCCGGGCCGGCCGGCCGCTGCGGTCCATGGCCGCAAGCCGCACCGCGGCGCGGAAGAGCAGAGCCTCGCCCCGGCGCACCTCCTGGACCAGATCGATCCGGGCGCCGCCGATCCCCTCGAGCCGGGTCAGCACCTGGAGCTCGTCCTGGAGCCGGGCGGGGGCGAGATAGTCCGCCTCGACCCGGCGCACGGCGAAGACGATCCCCGCCTCGGCCAGCAGCCTTCCCTGGTCGACGCCCCCGGCGATCAGCGCCTCGGTCCGGCCGCGCTCGATGAACTTCAGGTAGTTGGCGTAGTAGACGATCCCGGCGAGATCGGTGTCCTCGTAATAGACCCGGCAACGGAATTCGTGCATCGCCTCCTCCTTCGACCGCGCCCTCCGGGGTCTAGGGTCCCGGGGCGGATGCGGCAAGCCCGCGGCGCCGCGATGGCGCCTTGCGCAAACGCGGCCCAGCCCGCACCTTGCCCCGATGAAGCGAAGCATGGCCCTCGGCGCCCTCGTCCTTCTGCTGGCTGCTGGCGGCGGCTACGCTTGGTGGAGCCGGACCCGGCCGCCCGAGCCCTTGCTGCTCGGCGGCAACGTCGACATCCGCGAGGTGAACCTCGCCTTTCGGGTGGGGGGCCGTGTCTCGGAGGTGCTGGCGGAGGAAGGCGACCGGGTCGTCGCCGGCCAGACCCTCGCCCGGATCGACCCCGAGCCCCTGCGCCTCCAGCTCGCCCAGGCCGAGGCCGCGCTCGCGGTGGCCCAGGCCGGCGAGGCGCTGCTGCTCGCCGGCAGCCGGGCCGAGGATCTGGCGCGGCTGCGGGCGCAGATGGACGCGCTGGAGGCGGTGGCGGCGAACGCCGAAAGCACCTTCGAGCGCCAGCAGCGGCTGGTGCGCGCCAACGCGGTCTCCGAGCAGGCGCTCGACGACGCCCGCGCCGCGCGCGAGCGGACCCGGGGCGATTTCGCCGCCGCCCAGCAGGCCTATGCGGCCGCGGCGGCGGGCGCCCGGCCCGAAGAGCTCCAGGAGGCCCACGCCCGCACCGCCGCCGCCGAGGCCGAGGTGCAGACCGCGGCGCTCCAGCTCGCCGACGCGACGCTGGCCGCGCCCTCGGACGGCACGCTGCTGACCCGGGCGGTGGAGCCGGGCGCCATGGCGGCCGCCGGGACGACGGCGCTCACCCTCTCGCTCGACCGGCCGGTGCGGGTGCGCGCCTACGTGGAGGAGCCCGACCTCGGCCGCTTTCCCCCCGGCGCGCCGGTCGAGGTGCTGACCGACGCCCGCCCCGGCCGGCCCTATCGCGGCAGGGTGGGCTTCGTCTCGCCGAGGGCGGAGTTCACGCCGAAGCAGGTGGAGACCCAGGACCTGCGCACCGCGCTCGTCTACCGGATGCGGATCACCGTCGAGGATCCGGACGACGCCCTGCGCCAGGGCATGCCGGTCACGGTGCGCCTGTCGCAGGGCGGCTGATGGAGCCCGCGGTCGCGATCGAGGGCCTGACCCATCGCTATCCCGGCCAGGGTCCGGACCAGGCCGCGCTGCGGGCGGTGTCGCTCGCCATAGCCCCGGGGGCGGTCGCCAGCCTCGCCGGGCCCGACGGCGCGGGCAAGACCACCCTGATGCGGATCATGGCGGGGCTCATGAAGCCCGCGGCGGGCAAGGTGCGCGTGGCGGGGCTCGACCCCATCGCCGAGGCGGGCGCCCTGCGGCTCGCGGTCGGCTACATGCCGCAGAAGTTCGGCCTCTACGAGGATCTCTCGGTGCTGGAGAACCTCGTCCTCTACGCCGACCTGCGGGGCGTGCTGGGGGCGGAGCGGCGGGCGCAGCTCGACCGGCTGCTCGACTTCACCGCGCTCGGCCCCTTCACCGAGCGGATGGCGGGCAAGCTCTCCGGGGGGATGAAGCAGAAGCTCGGCCTCGCCTGCACCCTGATCGGCCGGCCGCGGATCCTGCTGCTCGACGAGCCCGGGGTGGGTGTCGACCCCATTTCGCGGCGCGAGCTGTGGCGGATGGTCACCTCGCTCGCCGAGGGCGGGATGACGGTGATCTGGGCCACCGCCTATCTCGACGAGGCGGAGCGCTGCGCCGACCTGCGGCTGATGAACCACGGCGCGGTGATCTTCGCCGGCCCGCCCTCCGACCAGATGGAGCGGATGCGCGGCCGCTGCTTCCTGCTGCGCGGCCTGGGCGAGGACCGGCGGGCGGCGCTGCGCCGGGCGCTCGGCGATCCGGGGGTGATCGACGGGGTGATCCAGGGCGAGGCGGTGCGCATCGTCCTGCGCGCGGGCGTCGCCGCCCCGCCGCCGGGCGTCGTCCCGCCGGGCGCTGCAGTGGCCCAGGCCGAGCCGCGGCTCGAGGACGCCTTCATCGATCTGGTGGGCGGCGGGCCCGGCGGGCGGTCGGTGCTGGCCGACGCCCTGCCCGAGGTGCGGCTGCCCGAGGGCGTGGACCCCGGCGCGGTGATCCGCGCCCGCGGCCTCACCCGCCGCTTCGGGGATTTCGTCGCGACCGACCATGTAAGCTTCGACGTCCGGCAGGGCGAGATCTTCGGCCTGCTCGGGCCGAACGGCGCGGGCAAGTCCACCACCTTCCGCATGATGTGCGGCCTGCTCGCCCCCTCCGAGGGCGAGGCGCAGGTCTTCGGCATCGACCTCAAGCGGAGCGCCCCGGCGGCGCGGGCCCGGCTCGGCTACATGGCGCAGAAGTTCTCGCTCTACGGCAACCTCTCCGTGGAGCAGAACCTGCGGTTCTTTTCCGGCATCTACGGGCTCAAGGGCCGGGAGCGCGCGGAAAAGGTCGAGGGCATGATCGCGAGCTTCGGCCTCGACCGCTACCGCCGGACGGAGGCGGGCGCCCTGCCCCTGGGGTTCAAGCAGCGGCTCGCGCTGGCCTGCGCGCTGACGCACGCGCCCCCGCTCCTCTTCCTCGACGAGCCGACCTCGGGGGTCGACCCGGTGACCCGGCGGGAGTTCTGGACCCATATCAACGCCCTGGTGGCCAAGGGTGTGACGGTCATGGTCACCACCCATTTCATGGACGAGGCGGAATACTGCGACCGCATCGCGCTGATCTACCAGGGCCGGATGATCGCTTCGGGCTCGCCCGACGCGCTGAAGCGCGCGGCGGCGGGGCCCGACCTGCCCGAGCCCACCTTCGAGGAGGCCTTCATCCGACTGGTGGAGCGTGACGACGCCCGCGCCGCCAAGGAGGCCGCGGCATGACGGGGGCTGTCCCGGGCGAGCGGTTCTCGCCGCGCCGGCTGCGGGCGCTCTGCGTGAAGGAGACGCGCCAGATCCTGCGCGACCCTAGCAGCCTGCTGATCGCCGTCGTGCTGCCGGTCGCCCTGCTGTTCATCTTCGGCTACGGCATCTCGCTCGACACCAACCGGGTGCGGATGGGGGTGGCGCTGGAGGACCAGGGGGTCGAGGCGGCGCGCATCGCCGACGCAATCCGCGGCTCGGCCTTCCTCGACCCGACCTTCGCCCCCACGCTGGAGGCGCTGCGCCCCGCGCTGACCCGGGGGACCCTGCGGGGCGTCCTCGTCGTCCCCCAGGACTTCAGCGCCCGGGTCGCCCAAGGCGATGGAACCGCCCGGCTCCTGGTCCTGACCGACGGGTCCGAGCCCAACACCGCGAATTTCGTCGCGAACTACGCCGCCGGGGTGATGCGGATCTGGCTCGCCCAGAAGGCGCTGGCGGCGGGGGCGCCCCCGCCCCCGGGGGTCGAGCTGGAGCCGCGCTACTGGTTCAACCCCACGACCGTCAGCCGCAACTTCCTGATCCCCGGCTCGATCTCGGTGGTGATGACGATCATCGGCGCGCTGCTCACCTCGCTGGTGGTGGCGCGGGAATGGGAGCGCGGCACGATGGAGGCGCTGCTCGCCACCCCGGTGCGCCGATCGGAGCTGCTGCTGTCGAAGATCCTGCCCTATTACCTGCTGGCGCTGGTCGCGATGGCGATCTGCGTCGCGATCGCGGTCTTCCTGATGGGGGTGCCCTTTCGCGGCTCCATCCCCATGCTCTTCCTGTCGACGAGCCTCTTCCTCGGCAGCGCCCTCGGCCTCGGGCTCCTGCTGTCGACCGTGACCCGGGACCAGTTCAACGCCGCCCAGGCGGCGCTGAACGCCGCCTTCCTGCCCGCGGCCCTGCTCTCGGGGCTGATCTTCGAGATCGCCTCGATGCCGGCGGCGATCCAGGCGGTCACCCTGCTGGTGCCGGCGCGGTATTTCGTGAAGATCCTCCAGACCCTGTTCCAGGCTGGGGACGTGGCGGCGATCCTGCTGCCGAACCTCGCCTTCCTGGCGCTGTCGGCGCTGTTCTGGTTGGGGCTCACCGCGCTCAAGACCCGCCGGCGGCTGGACGGCTGAGATGCTGGGGCCGATCCTCGCCCTGGTCGCCAAGGAGCTGCAGCAGCTCTTCGCGAGCCCCCGCACCCGGGTGCTGCTCGTCCTGCCGGTGCTGCTGCAGCTCGTGGTCTTTCCCTTCGCCACCACGCTGGAGGTGAAGAACGCCACTCTCGCCGTCTTCAACGAGGACGAGGGCGTCGCGGCGATCGAGCTCGTCCAGCGGCTGACCGCCGCCTCGGCCTTCTCCCGGGCGCTCTTCGTGCATGACGACGCGATGCTGCGGGCGACGATCGACGGGCAGAAGGCCCTGCTCGCCATCCGCATTCCGCCGGACTTCTCCCGTCGGCTCGCCCGGGGCGAGACGGCGCCGGTCCAGGCGCTGATCGACGGGCGGCGGTCGAACGCCGCGCAGATCGCCTTTTCCTACGCCCAGGAGATCGCCGCGGACTTCGCCGCCGAACGCGCCGGCGCGCGTCCGCCCGCGACGCTGATCGTGCGCAACCTCTACAACCCGAACCTCGACTACCGATGGTTCGTCCTGCCGAGCCTCGTGGCCATCATCGCCACCGTGGGCTGCCTGATGGTCACCGCGCTGTCGCTGGCGCGCGAGCGCGAGGAGGGCACCTTCGACCAGCTCCTGGTGACGCCCCTGACGCCCGGGCTCATCATGCTCGGCAAGTCGGTCCCCGGGATCCTCGTCGCCATGACCCAGGGCGCGATCATCGCCGCGGCGGCCGTCCTGCTCTACCGCGTGCCCTTCACCGGCGCGCTCTGGCTGCTCGCGCTCGCCGCCTTCGCCTATGCGCTGTCGCTCTGCGGAATCGGCCTGCTGATCTCGGCGGTCTCCTCGAGCCAGCAGCAGGCCTTCCTCGGGGTCTTCTGCTTCATGGTGCCCTCGGTGGTGCTCTCGGGCTATCTCGCCCCGGTCGAGAACATGCCCCAGGTCCTGCGCTGGATCGCGCAAGTCAATCCGCTCACCCATTTCATCGCCATGGCCAAGGGGCTGTTCCTGAAAAGCTTCGGCTGGGCCGAGGTGCGCGGCGCCTTCGCGGCCCTGCTCGCGATCTCGGCGGTGACGCTCTTCGCCGCCCGGCAGGTGTTCCGGCGGCAGACGCGAAGCTGAGCGACGCTTGACGCGGGGCCCCTCGCGACCGCAGAGATGGCCGGCGAAAGCCGCGGCGGAACAGGGGCGAGAGGTCCCGGGCGGCAGGCGGAGGTCGCACCCGGATGTCCCCCATCGGCGAAACCCTTGGCGTGTTTCGGAACAGGTCGTTCCGCGGATTGTGGCTGGCCTCGCTCGCCTCGAATTTCGGCGGGCTGATCCAGGCGGTCGGCGCGGCCTGGATGATGACCTCGCTCACCTCCTCCGAGGGGATGGTGGCGCTGGTCCAGACCTCGATCACCCTGCCGATCATGATCGGCGCCTTCGCGGCCGGGGCGCTCGCCGACAATTTCGACCGGCGCAAGGTGATGCTGGTCGCCCAGGTCTTCATGCTGGTCGTCTCGGCGGCGCTGACCTTCCTCGCCTGGGAGGGCTGGCTCACCCCCTGGACCCTGCTCGCCTTCACCTTCCTGATCGGCTGCGGCACGGCGCTGCACAACCCGTCCTGGCAGGCCTCGATCGGCGACATGGTGCCCCGCGACGACCTGCCCTCGGCGGTCTCGGTCAACGCCATGGGCATGAACATGACCCGCAGCGTCGGTCCGGCGATCGGGGGCGCGATCGTCGCGGCGGCGGGCGCGGCGGCGGCCTTCGCCGTCAACGCCGTGTCCTACCTGACGATCATCGCCGCGCTCATCGCCTGGCGGCCCCGGTTCCACGAGCGCAAGCTGCCGCGGGAGCGCTTCACCGGGGCGCTCGCGGACGGGATGCGCTACTTCGCCATGTCGCCGCACCTGATCCGCCAGAACGCCCGCGGCTTCGTCTTCGGCTTCGCCGGGATCGCCGGACAGGCGCTGCTGCCGGTGGTGACCCACGACCGGCTCGGGGGCGACGCGCTGGTCTTCGGCGTCCTGCTCGGCTGCTTCGGCCTCGGCGCGGTGCTGAGCGCCTTCGCCAACGTCCGGCTGCGGGCGATGCTGGAGAACGAGCAGATCTGCCGCATCGGCTTTCTCGGCTTCGCCCTCGGGGCGCTGGCGCTGGGGCTCAGCGGGTCGGTCGTGGTCTGCGGCCTCGCCATGTTCGTCTCGGGCGCCTGCTGGCTGAGCGTGCTGTCGCTGCTCAACGTCTCGGTCCAGCTCTCGACCCCGCGCTGGGTGCTCGGGCGGATGCTGGCGCTCTACATGACGGCGATCTTCGGAGGCATGGCGATCGGCGGCGTGGTCTGGGGCGCGATCTCGGACGCCCATGGGGCGCAGGCGGCGCTGCTCGGCAGCGCGGGCGTGCTGGTCTTCGGGGCGGTCGTGGGCGTCTGGGCGCCGGTGCCGCCCTTCAGCCAGTCCAATCTCGCGCCCCTCAACCGATTCACCGATCCGGAGGTCAAGATCGACCTGACCCGGCGCAGCGGCCCCATCATGATCCTGGTCGAATACGACATCGACCCCAAGGACGCGACCGAGTTCCTCGAGCTCATGTACGTGCGGCGCCGTTCGCGGATCCGCGACGGGGCGCAGCGCTGGGTGCTGCTGCGCGACCTGGAGCATCCGGAGAAATGGACCGAGACCTACCATTTCCCCACCTGGACCGAATACCGCCGGCATCACGAGCGGCGCACCCATGCGGACAGCGAGGCCATCGACCGGCTGCATGCGCTGCATCGCGGGCCGACGCCGCTGAAGGTCCACCGCGCGATCGAGCGTCAGACCATTTCCAAGCGCGACCTGCGCGACGGGGAATAGCGGCGCGGGTCGCCGGCGCTCAGCCCGCCGCCGCGCGCAGCCGGTCGAGCGTCGCCCGGTCGCGGGCGAAGCGCGCGGCGGCGGCGGGGTCGGGCGCGCGGGGAACGCCGCCCTGCCCCATCGCCCGGGCCGCGGCCGCGAGGTCGGGATGGATGCCGCCGGCCGCCGCTGCGGCCATCGCCGCGCCGAGCAGCATCGGATCGGGCGTCTGCGGCTCCAGCACCGGCAGGCCGGTCGCATCGGCGTAGAGCGACATCAGCAGCGGGTTGCGCGCATGGCCGCCGGCGGCGTGCAGCGCCTCGGCCTCGCCGGCCGGGTCGAGCGCCTCCAGCGTCTCGCGCAGGCCGATCGCCAGCGCGACGGCCGCCCGGAAATAGAGCCGGCAGAGGCCGTCGAACCCCCCGTCGAGCTCCAGCCCGTGGATCGCCCCCCGGGCCCGGGGCTCGGCCCGGGGCGTGCGGTTGCCGTGGAAATCGGCGAGGACATGGATCCCCGGCGCAAGGTCCGGCTCGCCCGCCCGCAGCTCGGCGATGCGCGCTGCGACCCGGGCGTGCAGCGCCGCATCCGGCTCCCGGCCGCCGAAGGCCGCAAGCAGGTGGTCGAGCAGGGCGCCGGAGGCGGACTGGCCGCCTTCGGTCACGGCATAGCCCGGCAGGATCCCCTCCGGATAGGGCCCCCAGATTCCCGGCCGGGCCGGCTCGGCCGGGGCGAGGCGCATGAGGCAGGTCGAGGTGCCGGCGATGAGCGCAAGGTTCCGCGCCATCCGCCCCGGCGCCGCGGCGAAGCCGCCGAGCGCCGCGAGGGCGCCCGCATGGGCGTCGACCAGCCCGGCCGCCACCCGCGTCCCGGGCCCGAGCCCCAGTTGCGCGGCGGCGGCGGGGGTCAGCGGCCCCAGATCCGCGCCCGCCGGCACAGGCAGCCCGGCGGCGCCGATCCGGGCGAGATCGGTCAGGCCGAGCCGGGCCAACGCGGCCTCCGGCCAGCCTGCCCCGGCGCTCCAGCCCCATTTGCAGACCGCGGGGCAAAGCGAGCGGGCGTCGCGCCCCGTCGCCGCCCAGGCGAGGAAATCGCAGAGGTCGAGGATGCGCCCCGCCCGCGCCCAGGCCTCGGGGTTACGCCGCCGGAGCCAGAGCAGCTTCGGCAGGGCCATCTCGGGCGAGGTCGCCTCGCCCGGGCCCGCCCCCGCCAGCGCGTCGATCGCCTCGGCCTCCTCGATCGCGCGGTGGTCGAACCAGACCAGCGTGTCCCAGTCGTCCCCGGCGCCCGGGGTCACCCCCACGGGCGCGCCGGCGGCGTCCCGCACGACCAGCGAGCAGGTGGCGTCGAAGGCGAGGGCGGCGACGGCCTCGGGACGCGCGCCCGCCTCGGCCCGGGCGGCGCGCAGGGCCGCGCCGACGGCGTCCCAGATCTGGGCGCTCGACTGCTCCGCCCGGCGCGGGCCGTCCCTGCGCATCGCCAGCGGCGCCTCGGCGCGCCCGAGCAGCCGCCCGCCCGCGTCAAAGAGGCCGGCGCGCGCGCTGCCGGTGCCCACGTCCACCGCGGCGAGGATTCCGGGTCGGCTCACAGCAGGGCGGCGAGGTCGCGCATGTGATCGATGATGGCCTCGGGGCCGAGCGCGGCAAGCTCCGCCCGGTGGCCGGGCTCGCCGGCGTGGCCCCCGCCGGTGAAGCCCACCACCCGCATCCCCGCCGCCTTGCCCGCCGCCACCCCCGCCGGACTGTCCTCCACCACCAGGCAGGCGGCGGGAGGAACCCCCATCCGCGCGGCGGCGTGCAGGAACAGGTCGGGGGCCGGCTTGCCCCGCGCCACCTCGGTCGCGGAGAAGATCCGCCCCTCGAAGACCGGCAGCAGGCCCGCGATCTCCAGCGACAGCCGGATGCGCTCGGTCTGGGAGGAGGAGGCGACGCAGAAGGGCGCCTTCAGCCCCGCGAGGGTCTCGGCCACGCCGGGGATCGCCGTCAGCTCCGCCCGGAAGGCCGCGTAGAGCCGGTCGCGCATGGTCTCGAGCATCGCGTCGGGGACATCGAGGCCGAATTCCTCCGCCACCATGGCCCGGGTCGAGGCGAGGCTGCGGCCGAGGAAGCGCGCCTTGACGGCGGCGGCGTCGATCGCCACCCCCGCCTCGGTCAGCGTGTCGTAGAGCAGGCGCAGCGAGATCGGCTCGCTGTCCACCAGCACCCCGTCGCAGTCGAAGATCACCAGCCCCACGACGAGCGGCCGCGCCATCGCCCGGCAGGCGCCGCCACACCCGTCGCCCGCGCCCTCGACATAGCCGCGGGCGCGGTAGAAGCCGAGGGCGGTCCGGGTCGCCTCCAGCCGCGCCTCGGCGTGGCCCCTGCCCCGCAGCCAGCCCTCCAGCTCGCCCATCACCGCCGAGCCCACCCCCCGGCCGACGCAATCGGGCGAAACGTAGTTGAGCAGGATCCGCCCGTCCTCATGGGCCGCCCCGACGCCGGCGAGCCGGCCGTCGAGCTCGGCCGCCACCAGCCGCTGGCGGGGGTCGGCGATCCAGGCCGCCACGGCCTCGGGCGTCTTGTTCGCGAGCCAGGGATCGAGCGCCGCCGGATCCCCCTGGTGGTCGGCGGCGCAGAGCTCGGTGATCGACCGGCGCAGGAGGGCGGCGATCTCGGCCGCCTCCCCGGGGCGCGCGGGACGGACGCGCGGCGTCATGCTTTGACGGACGCGCGGCGTCATGCCAGGCCGAGATAGCGCTTCAGCGTCGCCTCCGTCCCCTCGCGGTCGAGCGCGTGCAGCCAGCGGGCGAAGGGCTCGCGGAAGGACGGATGGTCCGCCGTCTCCCCATAGATGTCGCGCATGGAAAGCCAGGCCATGGGGTCGGATTTCGCCGCGAGCGCCACGGTGTTCAGCCGGTCCCAGCTCGGGTCGTTCGGGGCGATGGACGCGCCGCTGTCGGTGACGCCGGCGCAGTAGCGGCACCAGAGCGCGGATTCGAGCGCCAGGCCCTCGACCCCGCGGCCCTGGACGAGGTTGTCGGCGATGGAGGGCACGATGAACTTCGGCTGGCGGTTCGAGCCGTCGAGCGCCAGCCGGCGGATGGTGTCGCCGATCTTGGGATTGGCGAAGCGCCGCTCGATGAGCGCGAAATAATCGTCCAGATCCACGCCCGGCACCGGGGGCAGGATCGGGATGATCTCTTCCTGCTCGATCTTCCGGAGGAAGGCGCGGACGAGGGGATGCTCCATCCCCTCATGGACGAAATGCACGTCCATCAGGCCCGAGGGATAGGCGATGATCGCATGCCCGCCGTTGAGGATGCGGATCTTCATGTGCTCGAAGGGGGTGACGTCCGGCGTGAACTGGGCGCCGACCTCCTCCCAGGCCGGGCGCCCGGCAGGGAAGTTGTCCTCGATCACCCACTGGATGTAGTCCTCGCAGAAGACCGGCCAGGCGTCCCCGACCCCGAACTCCTCGGCGCAGATGCGGCGCTCGCGGTCAGAGGTGGCGGGCGCGATGCGGTCGACCATGGCGTTGGGAAAGGCCACGTTCTCCCGCACCCATGCGCCGAGCTTCGGGTCCTGGGCCTCGGCGAGGCCCGCGACGGCGTTGCGCGTGACGACGCCGTTGTGGGGGACGTTGTCGCAGGACATGACGGTGAAGGGCGGAACGCCCGCCGCCCGCCGCGCCTTCAGCCCGGCGAGGATCAGGCCGAAGACGGTCTTCGGAGCCTCGGGGGTCGCGGCGTCGGCGCGGATCGCCGGGGTTTCCGGGTCGAAGCGTCCGGTGGCCGGGTCGATGAAATAGCCGCCCTCGGTCACGGTCAGCGAGACGATGCGGATCGCGGGATCGGCCAGCGCCGCAAGGATCGCGGGGCCGTCCATGGGGGGAACGAAGCCTGTCATCGGGCCGATGACCCGGGCCGAGGATCCGGCCGCCTCCTGCTCGACGACCGTGGTCAGCCAGTCCTGGGGGGCGAGGGCGTCGCGCATGGCGACGTCGTAAGGCGTGACGCCCGCGCCGAGGATGGCCCAGTCGAGGTCGCGGCCCTGGTTCATCAGCCGGTCGAGATAGACCTGGAGATGGGCGCGGTGGAAGTTGCCGACCCCGAAATGCAGGATGCCGGCCTTGAGGTCGCCGCGCGCGTAGCTGGGGCGGGCGACGCCTTCGGGCAGGTCGCCGAGGGTGGCGAGGGAGAGCGGGACGGGCATGGGAGCCTCCTCTCAGATCGTGCGGAGCATTCCGCCGTCGACGAAATAGGTGGAGCCGACCGCGTAGGACGCCCGGTCGGAGCAGAGGAAGACGAATAAGTTCGCGAGCTCCTCGACCGAGCCGAAGCGCTTGATCGGCGCGTGCTCGTCGGCGACGGACTGGAGATAGCCCTGCCAGTCGCCGGTCTCGGCCGAGAGCGCCTTGGCGGTCTTGACCCAGTCCGGGGTGAGGATCAGGCCGGGGTTGATGGCGTTCACCCGGATGTTCATGGGGATGAACTCGGCGGCCATGTTCTTGGAGAGCATGACGAGCGCGGCCTTGGTGACGTTGTAGATCGGCTCGTACCAGAGCGGCTGGGCGGCGCAGATCGAGGCGTTGTTGAGGATCGCGCCCCCGCCCCGCTCCGCCATCATCGGGGCGAAGCCGCGGGCGAGGCGGACGGCGGCCATGACATGGAGGTTCCAGTAGTCCATCCACTTGTCGTCGGGCGCGTCGAGGATGGTCTCGTTCGAGCCGGTTCCGGCGTTGTTCACCAGGATGTCGGCGCCGCCGAAGGCCGCGCGCGCGGCCTCGACGAGGCTGGCGCAGCCCTCGGCGGTGGAGACGTCGCAGGCATGGCCATGGGCGGAGACGCCGTAGTCGCGGGCGATGATCGCGGCCTCGTCCTCGACCCGGGCCTGGTCGCGGGCGGCGATCAGCACTTGGGCGCCTTCGGCCGCGAAGGCCCGGGCGACGCCGAGGCCGATGCCGACGCTGCCGCCTGTGACGACTGCCACCTTGTCTTTCAGTCCGAGATCCATGGGCCTGCCTTCGTCACGGGATCGGAGGGGGAGCGCCGGCCTCGGGCCCCCGCAAGGGGGGCTGCTCGGCCGTCGCCGCCGCTTCGGCCCGCCGTTGCGGGCCTATGCTGTGGTGCGGGCCTGTGGGCCCGCGAGTCGTCTTTCTCCCCGCCTGTTGGCGGGGCCCCGACTGCTCTCCAGGTTTCAAGGCCGTATGAGAACCCTTCGGGCGGAGCCGGGGGACGGCGAAGCTTGAGGGCCCCGGCCGCCTCAGCTCATCCACTGGCCGCCGTCGACGTTGTAGGTCTGGGCGACGATGTAGTCGGCCTCGCGGCTCGCGAGGAAGACGGCCATGCCGGTCAGATCCTCGGCGACGCCCATGCGGCCATAGGGGACGCTCTCGCCCACCAGGCGCTTCTTCTCGCCGAGGGGGCGGTTCTCGTACTTGGCGAAGAGCGCGTCGACGCCCGCCCAGTGCTCGCCGTCGACGACGCCGGGCGCGATGGCGTTGACGTTGATCCCGTGCTTGATCAGGTCGAGGCCCGCGGACTGGGTCAGGCTGATGACGCAGGCCTTGGTGGAGCAGTAGATCGCCACCAGCGCCTCGCCGCGCCGCCCCGCCTGGGAGGCCATGTTGATGATCTTGCCGCCCTTGCCCTGCTTGATCATCTGTTTCGCCGCCGCCTGCAGGGTGAAGAGCGTGCCGGCGACGTTGATCGCATAGAGCTTTTCATAGCTCGCCCGCGTGATCTCGACGATGGGCGCCATGTCGAAGAGGGCGGCGTTGTTGATCAGGATGTCGAGATGGCCGGTCTTTTCCACCACCCCGGCGATGCAGTCGTCGATCGAGGCCTGATCGGTGACGTCGAGGCGCAGGGCGTAGGCCTGCGGTCCGATCTCGGCCGCGGTCTCCTCGGCCCGGCCGAGGTCGATGTCGCCGATGGCCACCGTCGCCCCCTCGGCCACATAGGCCTTGGCGAAGGCCGCGCCGATGCCGCGGGCCGCGCCGGTGATGAGGGCGGATTTTCCTTGCAGTCGCATTCTCAGAGAGCCTTTCCCTCAGTGTCGAACCGGTGGATCTTCGACGGGTCGGGGGTGAGCCAGACCGTGTCGCCGTGGTGGACCGGCACCTCGCCCGAGGCGCGGACGTTGATGGTGCCGAGCGGCCCGGCATGGACATGCAGGAAGGTGTCGGCGCCGAGATGCTCGGCCACCCCCACCTCGCCCTTCCAGACGCCCTCTACCGGCTCGCGCGAGATGGCGATGTGCTCGGGCCGCACGCCGATGGTCTTGCAGGCGTAGCGGTGCGCCTCCTCGCCCTCGATGAAGTTCATCTTGGGGCTGCCGATGAAGCCCGCGACGAAGATGTTCTTCGGCTTGCGGTAGAGCTCCAGCGGCGATCCCACCTGCTCGATGTTGCCGGCCTGCAGGACGACGATCTTGTCGGCCATGGTCATGGCCTCGACCTGGTCGTGGGTGACGTAGATCATCGTGGTGCCGAGCTGCTGGTGCAGCTCGGAGATCTCGAGCCGCATCGTGCCGCGCAGCGCCGCGTCGAGGTTGGAGAGGGGCTCGTCGAAGAGGAAGGCGGAGGGTTGCCGCACGATCGCCCGGCCGATCGCGACCCGCTGGCGCTGGCCGCCCGAGAGCTGGCCGGGGCGGCGCTCCAGATAGGGCCCGAGGTTGAGGATCCGGGCGGCGTCGGCGACCTTCTTGTCGATGGCGGCCTGGCTCTCCCCCGCCATCTTGAGGGGGAAGGCGATGTTCTTAGCGACCGTCATGTGCGGGTAGAGCGCGTAGGACTGGAACACCATGGCGAGCTTGCGCTCGGCGGGGGCGGCGCTGGTCACGTCCTTGCCGTCGATGAGGATCTTGCCCGAGGTGGTGTCCTCGAGCCCGGCGATCAGGCGGAGCAGGGTCGACTTGCCGCAACCGGAGGGGCCGACGAAGACCACGAACTCGCCGTTCTCGATGTCGAGGTCGAGCTTCGGGATGATGTTCGTGGCGCCGAAGGACTTGTGGACGTCGCGGAGCTGGATGTTTCCCATGGGTTCTTTCCTACTTCACGGCGCCGAAGGTCAGGCCGCGGACGAGCTGGCGCTGGCTGAACCAGCCCATGATGAGGATCGGCGCGATCGCCATGGTCGAGGCCGCGGAAAGCTTGGCCCAGAACAGGCCCTGCGGAGACGAGAAGCTGGCGATGAAGGCGGTGAGCGGGGCCGCGTTGGTGGTGGTGAGCCGGATCGTCCAGAAGCTCTCGTTCCAGGCGAGGATGATGTTGAGAAGCAGCGTCGAGGCGATGCCCGGCACGGCCATGGGGGTGAGGATGTAGACCACCTCGTTCCAGAGGCTCGCCCCGTCCATCCGCGCGGCCTCGAGGATTTCCCCGGGGATCTCGCGGAAGTAGGTGTAGAGCATCCAGACCACGATCGGCAGGTTGATGAGCGTCAGCATCACCGTCAGGCCGATGCGGCTGTCGAGGATCCCGAGGTTGCGGAAGATGAGGTAGATGGGCACCAGCACCGCCGCCGCCGGCATCATCTTGGTCGACAGCATCCACATCAGCACGTCCTTGGTCCTTTTCGTGGGGGAAAAGGCCATGGCCCAGGCGGCGGGGATGGCGACGAGCAGCGCGAGGATGGTGGAGCCGACCGAGATCACCACCGAGTTCATGAACGGCTTGAAGTAGTCGTTGCGCTCCTGGACCGTCAGGTAGTTCTCCCAGGTCCAGGAGGGCCAGAGGCTGAAGCCGGCGATGGCCTCGGCCTCGGTCTTGAAGCTCGTCAGGATGGTGTAGAGGATCGGGAAGAAGATCAGCAGCGCTATGATCCAGGCGGCGGCGGTGTTGATCCAGCGGCGGCGGGTCGAGACGGAACGGGCCATGATGCGCTACCTGTCCAGGTTCTTGCCGACCGCGCGCATCAGGAAGATGGCGACGATGTTGGCGAGGATGATGGCGATCACGCCGCCGGCCGAGGCGCCGCCCACGTCATAGCCGAGGAGCGCGGTGCGGTAGATCAGGAACGGCAGGTTGGTCGAGGCATAGCCCGGGCCGCCGTTGGTGGTGACGAGGATCTCCGCATAGACGCCGAGCAGGAAGATCGTCTGGATCAGGATGACGACCGTGATGGCGCGCGACATGTGCGGCAGGGTGAGGTGCCAGAAGCGGCTGAGCGGCCCCGCCCCGTCCATCTCGGCCGCCTCGACCTGCTCGCCGTCCATGGACTGGAGCGCGGTCAGCAGGATCAGGGTCGCGAAGGGCAGCCACTGCCAGGCGACGATGACGATGATCGAGCCGAGCGGATACTGGGCGAACCAGTCGACCGGCTGGAGCCCGAGGAAGCGCGCGAGATCGGCGAGCACGCCGTACCCGGGATGCATGATCATGTTCTTCCACACCAGCGCCGCGACCGGAGGCATGACGAAGAAGGGCGAGATCACCAGGATGCGCACCGCGCCCTGGCCGAACATCGGCTGGTCGAGCAGGAGCGCGAGCAGCGTGCCGCCGACGATGGTAATGAAGAGCACGCCGACCACGATGGCGAGCGTGTTGACGATCGCGGTCGTGAAGGCGGGGTCGCTGAGGAAGAAGCGGTAGTTGAACAGCCCCGTCCAGCCGATCTGGGCCGGATTGAGCAGATTGTAGTCGAGGAATGAGAACCAGACGGTCATCGCCAGCGGCACGATCATCCATACGAGAAGCAGGAGGACCGATGGCGCCATCATCAGGCGTGCGAGCGTCTGCGTCTGCCGGGTCGCCATGACCGAACCCTCCGGAGCCGCAACGGGAATGATGGGGAAAGCGGCCGCCCCCGGGGGAGAGGACGGGGGCGGCCGAGGCTCGAGCGATTACTTGATGTACTTCGCCCGGGTCATCTCGCGCACCGACTGGGCCTGGGCCTGGGCGAGCGCGTCGTCGACGCTGGTCTGGCCGGCGACGACCGAGGCGACGATCTGGCCGACCGCGGTGCCGAGCGCCTGGAACTCCGGGATCGCCACGAACTGGCCGCCGGTGTAGGGCACGGGCTTGACCGTCGGCTTGGTGATGTCGGCCGCGTCCATCGCCGCCTTGGTCTCGTCGGCGAAGCCGGCCGCGTCGAGGTAGTTCTTGTTCTCGTAGAGCGAGGTCCGGGTGCCCGGGGGCACGTTGGCCCAGCCCTCCTTGGAGGCGACGAGCTCGGTGTAGGCCTTGTCGGTCGCCCAGGCGATGAAGGTCTGCGCGGCTTCGGCGTTCTTGGAGGTCGCCGGGATCGCGAGGTTCCAGGACCAGAGCCAGTTGCCGTGGTTGCCGGTGCCGGCGGCGTCGGGGAAGATCGTGTAGGCGACCTTGTCCGCCACCGTCGACTGGTCGGGATCGGAGACGAAGGAGCCGGCCGAGGTGGCGTCGACCCACATGGCGCACTTGCCCTGCTGGAACAGGGTCAGGTTCTCGTTGAAGCCGTTCGACGAGGCGCCGGTGGGACCTGCGTCCTTCATGATGTCGGCGTAGAACTGCAGCGCCGCCTTCCATTCCGGGCTGTCGAACTGGGGCTGCCAGTTCTCGTCGAACCAGCGCGCGCCGAAGCTGTTGGCGAGCGAGCCGACGAGGGCCATGTTCTCGCCCCAGCCCGCCTTGCCGCGCAGGCAGATGCCGTTCACCCCGGCGGAGCGGTCGGTCATCTTGCGGGCGGCCTCGCCGATGAACTCCCAGGTGGGGGTCTCGGGCATGGTGAGCCCGGCCTTTTCCATCAGGTCGGTGCGGTACATCAGGAAGGCGCTCTCGCCGTAGAAGGGCGAGGCGTAGAGCTTGCCGTCGACCGAGAGGCCGCCGCGGATCGCGGGCAGCAGGTCGTCGACGTCGTAGGCGTCGCCGAGCTTGCCGTCGAGGTCGACCAGCCAGCCCTGCTTCGCCCAGATCGGCACCTCGTAGTTGCCGATGGTCAGGATGTCGTACTGGCCGCCCTGGGTGGCGATATCGGTGGTGACCCGCTCGCGCAGGACGTTCTCTTCCAGCGTGACCCAGTTGACCTTGATGTCGGGGTGCTTGGCGTTGAACTCGGGCGTCAGCGCCTGCATCCGGATCATGTCGCCGTTGTTCACGGTCGCGATGGTGATCTCCTGCGCCTGCGCGGCCGCGGCGAGGGCCAGGAGCGAAGCCGCCCCCAGGAGAAGGCTGAAGGGTTTCATGAGACCTCCCGTCTGCGCCCTTTGGATCGGGCAATTGTTGTCATTGCGAGCAAATACTCACAGAACGGGTGAGTCTGTCAAGAGGGTAACGGTGCCGTTCGAAACGATTCCCGTCAGCGCAGCAGCGCCTCGGCGGTCGCCTCGTCGGTGACGAGGGCGTTGACGATGCCCCCCGAGAGCGCCGCGCGCAGCGCCGCCTGCTTGCGCCGGCCCTTGGCGAGGGCCATTACCGTCGCGCCTTCGCACGGTGGCAGCGGGGCGGAGGCGGTCCGCTGGTTCACCGGATGGTCGAGCAGCCGGCCGGCCGCGTCGAAGACCCAGCCGCAGATCTCCCCGACCGCGCCGGCGGCCTGGAGCTCGGCCAGCTCCGCCCGGGTCAGGAAGCCGTCCACGCAGAGCGGCGCTTCGTCGTCCATCTCGCCGACGCCGACGAAGGCCACGTCCGCCGCCGCCGCCAGTTCGAGCGTGGTGCGGATCAGGCTCAGCCCGTGCAGCATGTCGCGCTCCTCCGGGGAGGCGACGAAGACCGGCAGGGGCATGGGGAAATGCCGGGCCTCCACCGCCTCGGCCATGGAGAAGATCACGTTGTAATAGGCCGCCGATCCGTCCGGGGCGATGTTGCCGGTCAGCGAGACGATGCGGTGCTGGGACGCCTGGATCGGCGGCAGGTTGTCCACCGCGGCCTTGAGGGTGCGCCCCGTCCCCACCGCCACCACAATCGGCTCCGTCCGGCGCAGCCAGCGCAGGATCTCGGCCGCCCCCGCCTCGCCGAGGCCGGTCGCGCCTCCCTCCTCGCCCGGGTTCGAGGGGGTGACCTCCGCCTGGCGCAGGCCGAACCGGTCGCGCAGCCGGGCGGCGAGCTCGAGGCAGGTGGCGATGGGATGGTCCATCCAGACCCGCACCAGCCGGGCGTCGACCGCGAGCGAGACCAGCCGCTGCGCCGCCTGGCGCGACACGCCCATTTCGGCCGCGATCTCGTCCTGGGTGCGGCCGGCGATGTAATAGAGCCAGCCCGCGCGGGCCGCGTCGTCGAGCCGGTCCGCTGCGACCCGCGGTTTCTTCATGGCGTGTCCCCCCGATGCCGCCCTGGTCATTCGCCCGCAGCATGAGGCTTCGCCCACAAAACGCAAGCCGGGCGAGCGGAAGCGGGCCTCTCGCCCGATCCGCGTCGCCTCCGCATGCGCCGCGCCGGGAGGCCCCCCCACAGCGCCGCCCCTGCCCGCCCGGGCCCGATCGGAGAGCTCTCCGCCAAGACTGCGGCAAAAACGCTCCCCGACCCGTTAACCTTCATGAAGGTGAGGTTAAGGCCAAAAAATATGTTGAATTATTTCAACGTCATGACCCGATTTTCACGCGTGAAATTCCCGGCTCTTTCCGAAGCGGCGCAGCTTTGGAGAGAGGCTTTGCGCAGAAGTCTTCCCAAGGGCGCCGATCACAGGATGAAATCCACCCCCCGGTAGTTCGCCGCCGAGACGTCCCGCCCGTCGACGATCAGGATCTCGAAGTCGTAGCCCGCCTCCGCATCGGTCGTGCCCCGCACCATGGTGTTCGACCCGACGTTCGTCGCCCAGAGCCGCCCGGCCTGGTCGAGCCAGTCGGGATCGTAGCCGAGCGCGAAGACGAAGGCCTGGTCGCCCTCGGCGCCGGCGTCCGCGTCGATCGCCGCCAGCGAGATCCGGTCGCCCCCGCGCCGGCCCGGGTCCTCGAAGGCCGCCCAGGACCCCGCGGCGATGATCCGGTCGGCTGCGTCCGGCAGGCTCCAGCCGGCGTCGCGCAGGACGAAGACGTCGTCCCCCGCGCCGCCCGCCAGCAGATCGACGCCCGCGCCGCCGTCGAGGACGTCGTTTCCGTCGCCCCCGACTAGCCTGTCGTCGCCCGCCCCGCCTTCCAGCCGGTCGCCGTCGCCGCCGCCGCTCAGCAGATCCTCGCCCGCGTCGCCGAAAAGCTGGTCGCGCCTATGCCCGCCCACCAGCTGATCATCGCCCTCACCACCCTCCAACCGGTCGCGGCCCTCGTCGCCGTTGAGCACGTCATCGCCGGCTCCGCCCAGCAACAGATCGTCGCCCGAGTCTCCGGCCAACCGGTCGTCGCCCTGCCCGCCCGTCCCCTGGTCGTCGCCATCGCCGCCGTTCAGCATGTCGTCGCCGTCCCCGCCGGAGAGCTGGTCGTCGCCCGATCCGCCCACCAGCCGATCGTCGCCATCCCCGCCGATCAGCCGATCGTCGCCCGCCTCGCCGTGCAGCAAGTCGTTGTCAGCGCCACCCAGCAGCACGTCATCGTGGAAACCTCCCAACAAACTGTCTGGCCCAAGACCGCCATTCAGCCGGTCGGCGCCGCGCTCTCCCTCCAACCGGTCCGAACCGGAGCCGCCATTGAGCAAATCGTCGCCGGCGGCGCCCATCAGCTGGTCGTTGCCGGCGCCGCCGTTCAGCACATCGTCGCCGAAACCACCGAGCAGGCGGTCTCTCCCCATGCCGCCGTTCAGGCGATCGTCGCCCTCGCCGCCCATGAGAACATCGTCTCCCCCACCGCCCGCCAGCAGGTTGGCCGCGGCGTTTCCGGTGAGCGTGTCATCTCCGGAGCCGCCGAGAGCGTTCTCGATCAATGAGCGTTCGTCGTCCTGATGCAGGAGGGCGTTGAACACGTTGCCCCGGGCCCTCTGGACTCCGCTCTGGTCGTCCAGGATCGCGGTCTGCACGTTCGACAGCCGGCTGAAGCTCCCAGGCTCCAGGTTGATGGCCAAACTGGTGCGATACGCGCGCAGGTCATAGGTGTCGTTTCCGCCCCCATCCCAGATGGTGAGAAAGATGCGGTTCGCCCCTGGAGCGATCGCCGTAACCCCGTTGATCGTCGTCCGGCCGGACTCCGGCGTCCAGCGATAGACCGTGTTCCCGGCGTTGGCGGTGTAATCGGCGCCATAGGCGGCCTGGAGCGCGGCGATGTCGAGCATCATCCAGGTCTGGGGAAAGCCTTCCAGCTCATTGGTATAACGGCCCTGCGTCCGGCCGCCGATCTTCGACCTGTAGGACATGACGGAGAATTCGAGCGAGTCCCACGCCCGCTCCATTGCCGGCCTGGCGGGAAAGGATTCAACGGCATGCGGATGTTTCAAACCAAGGGCATGGCCCAGCTCGTGAATGATCGCGAGATGGTCGTAGTTTCCCACCGCCGGCCTGCGGCCCGCGCCGCCGAACCAGACGTCGCCCGCCTCGGGCTCCACGCCGGGAAGATAGGCGAAGGCCGTCGGGGCGGAGCGGACGATGGTGTTGCCGAGCCGGATCTCGGCATGGGGAGAGGCGCTGAGGCGGAAGTCGAGGTTGGTGAAGCCCTCCACCGTGAAGGCCCCGGCGACGGCGGAAAGGCCCGGCGCGTCGTCGTCGAGCGCGCGCGCCGCCGTCGTGCGCTGCGCCGGCGTCAGCGGCGAGAGCCTGTCGGCGGCGTCGTCCTCATAATGCTTTCCATAGACGGAGCGAGACGTGGGAAAGCTGTAGGACAGGACCGTGGCGTCCCAGATCCGGCCGTGCAGCAAGGCGTCGAACGGCTGGTCACGCAGACCGGGCGCGGGACGGGTGGTCGTCATGGCTGTATCTGGCCCTTGGACAAGCTCGGGCGGGGAAACCGGAGCATGAAACTTTCTCGGGTCGGAAAATGCGGCCGACCGGAACGTGAACTTGCCCCAGATTCCGCCGCAAGAAAACCACGCGCTCACGGGAGGGTTAATGTCGCGCCCCTCCTCGCGGAACCAGGCGCCCGTCTGGGGCATTCCACAAGACGGGAGGGATCGCCATGGCCGCCGCCGTCTACTGGAAGGGCTACCTGAAACTCTCGCTCGTCACCTGCGCGGTGACGCTCGTTCCCGCCACCACCGAGGGGGAACGGCTCCGCTTGCGCACCCTGAACCGCCGCACCGGGCATCCGGTGGAGGCCCGCTGGATCGAGCCCGACGGCGCCGAGGCGGAGGAGGCGGACGTGGCCCGCGGCTACCCCCGCGACGCAAACGGCTTCGTGCTGATCGAGGACCGGGAGCTCGACGCGATCCGGCTGGAGAGCGTCCGCACGATCGACATCGAGAGCTTCGCGCCGGCGGCGGAGGTCGACCCGATCTGGTTCGACCGGCCGTATTTCCTCGCGCCCTCCGACAAGGTGGGGGCGGAGGCCTACGGGGTGATCCGCGCGGCGATGGCGGCGACGGGCAGGCTCGGCCTGTCGCGGCTCGTGCTCGCCCGGCGCGAGCGGGCGGTGGCGCTGCAGCCGCGCGCGGAGGGCGTCGTGCTCTGGACCCTGCGCTTCCGCGACGAGGTCCGGGATCCGGAGGAGGCCTTCGCCGAGGCCCCGACGGACAGGCCCGATCCCAAGCTCGCCCGGCTGGCGCGCCAGCTGATCCGGGAGCGGACGGTCGACTGGGACCCGACGCTTCTGAACGATCCGGTACAGGAACGGCTGGAGGAGCTGATCGCCGCGCGGCGCAAGAAGCGCAAGCCCCCTGCCCGCGCCTCCTCCCGCGCGCGCAAGGGCGGCGAGGTCATCGACATCATGGACGCGCTGCGGCGCAGCCTTGACGCCGACACGGAGTGAGCCGCCCGGCTTGCCCGCGGGCCAGCTCATCCCTTGGAGGGCGACCCTTTCGGCAAGGGTTTCGCGGCGGCGTGGAAGTCCACCCACGGGTCCGGGGCCTCCAGCCGCGGGTCCAGGGTCGCGAGGGCGAACCCCGGCGGGACGATTGCGTCGAGCTCCTCCCAGTCCACCGGCACGGAGACCGGCGCGCCCGGGCGGGCGCGGGTCGACCAGAGCGCGACGGCGGTCGCGCCGCGCTGGTTCCTCAGCCAGTCGACGAGGATCCGCCCCTTGCGCCGGGCCTTGGCCACGCTCGCCACGTAATCCCCGGGCGCGTCCGCCGCCATGGCCGCAGCGAGACCCTTGGCGAAGGCCTTCACCCGCGTCCACGTCGCCTCGGGCCGCAGCGGCGCGACCACGTGCAGGCCCTTGCCCCCCGTCGTCTTGACGAAGGCCGCAAGCCCCGCCGCCTCCAGCCGCGCCCGCACCTCGCCCGCCGCGCCCACGACCCGGCTCCAGGGCAGCTCCTCGTCCGGGTCGAGATCCATCACGATCCGGTCCGGCCGCTCCCAGTCCGCAAGGGTCGAGCCCCAGGGATGGATCTCCAGCGCCGCTCCCTGGACCAGCGCCAGCAGGCCGTCGAGGTCGTCGACGGCGATGGCGGGCGACCCGGGGTCCTTGGGATCGGGGGCCGCGCGGATCGCCTTGGCCATCCTCTTCCAGGGATGCTTCTGGAAGAACCGATTGCCGTCGATTCCCTCGGGACAACGCAGCAACGCCAGCGGACGACCCGCCGCATGGGGCGCCATCCGCCGCCAGACCCGCTCGTAATGCGCGGCGAGATCGGCCTTGGTCACGCCGGCGTCGGGCCAGTAGACTCGATCGGGATGAGTGAGCCTGAGGGGCCTGCGGGGCCGGTCTTCGCGGGTGATCTCGGTCACGGGCTTGTCCTCCCGCAGGCCGCGAAAGGCGGCGTGGCGCAGGCGATCTTCGCCGGTCCAGCCGGCGAATTCCACCTCCGCCGCCAGTTCGGGCCGCACGAAGCGGGCGGCGCGCCGCTCCGCCGCCGACAGCGTCCCGGCGAAGGGGCTCGTCCGCTGGACCAGGGGCGCCAGCCGGGCCATGAGGTCGCGCGCCGCCGCCCGGGTGAAGCCGGTTCCGACCCGCCCCACGTGGCGCAGTCCCGCTTTTTCCTGCACCCCGAGCAACAGCGCGCCCACCAGGTCAGGGTCCGCCGCCGAGGGGGTGAAGCCGCCGATGACGAACTCCTGCCGGGCGGCGCATTTCGACTTGATCCAGGTCCGCCCGCGCCCCGACCGATAGGGCGCGCCGCGGCGCTTGGAGACCACCCCCTCCAGGCTCAACCGGCAGGCGTGGCGCAGCACCAGCGCCCCGTCGTCGGCGAAATCCGCGCTGAAGCGGACCCGGCCGCCGGGGATCAGAGGCTCCAGCGCCGCCTTGCGCTCGACGAGCGGCCGCGGGCGCAGGTCGCGGCCGTCGAGATGGAGCAGGTCGAAGGCGTAATAGAGGAACCGATCCGTCCGGCCTTCGGACAGGTCGGCCTGGAGCGCGGCGAAATCCGAGGCGCCGCCGGCCCCTTCCACCACCAGCTCGCCGTCGATCAGCGCCGCCCGGACCGGCAGGGCGGAGAGCGCCTCCGCCAGGGAGGCGCCGAACCGGTCGGTCCAGTCGAGCCCGCCCCGGGTCAGCAGCCGCGCCTCGCCCCCCTCGATCCGGGCCTGGAGCCGGTAGCCGTCGAACTTGATCTCGTGCAGCCAGTCGGGGCCGGCGGGAGGCCGGGCCGCCAGCGTCGCAAGCTGCGGCGGCGCGAAATCCGGCAGGGCGGCCGCCTTGGCCGACGCCGCCTTTGCCTTCGGCCGCGCAGTCGGGCCGCCCTTGGGCGAAGACCCGTCCGCGATATCCGCGAGGCCCCGGCCGGACGCCACCGACAGCGGCGCCTCCTCCAGGATGTCCGGCCCCTCCGGCCGCGCCCAGTCGTCCGCGTCCTTGATCAGCAGCCAGTTCGTCCGACGCTCGCCCGGCCTTCCCTTCATGCGCACCAGCCGCCAGCGGCCGCGCAGCTTCTCCCCCGCCAGCGTGAATTCCAGATGCCCCGTGGCGAGGCCTGCATGGGCGTCGCCAACCGGCGCCCAGGTCCCCCGGTCCCAGAGCAGCACCGCGCCCCCGCCGTATTCGCCCTGGGGGATCACCCCCTCGAAGCCGCCGTAGTCGACCGGATGGTCCTCCACCTCCACCGCCAGGCGCTTCTCGGCCGGGTCGAGGCTGGGACCGCGGGTCACCGCCCAGCTCTTCAGCACCCCGTCGAGCTCCAGCCGGAAATCGTAATGCAGCCGCCGCGCCGCGTGTTCCTGCACCACGAAGGCCGCGCCGGCCTTGCGCGCCTTGCGGCCGCGGGGTTCGGGCGTGGCGCGGAAATCCCGCTTGCCGCGATAGGCCTCCAGCGCCATCTCAGCCCGCCTTGCGCGTCGGGGCCCGGCGTTTCGGGGGCTTGTTGGTCGAGGCCCTGGATGCGCCGGCGCTCGCGCGAAGCGCCTCCATGAGGTCCACAATCTTCTCCCGCTTGGGCGTGCGCGGCCGCGACGGCCGGCGGCCGGCGATCTTCGCCTTGACAAGGTCGGCAAGCGCCGCCTCGTAGCGATCCTCGATCGTCGCCGGATCGAAGGCGCCCGCCTTTCCGGCGATGATGTGCTTGGCGAGGTCGAGCATCTCGGCCGAGACCTCGACGTGCGGCAGTCCCGCGAAGGCCTCGGCCGGCGGGCGCACCTCATAATCGAAGGCCAGCGTCGTGGCGATCAGGCCTGCGCCCTCCGCCCTGATCAGCACATGGCGCAGCCGCCGGAACAGCACCGCCTGCGCCAGCGCCGCGGCCTTTTCCGCCGCAAGCGCGTCGCGCAGGAGTCCATAGACCTCCATCCCTGCCGAATCGCCGGGGGCGAGGAAATACGGCCGGTCGAGAAACAGCGGATCGACCTCCGCCAGCGGCACGAAGCGATCCGCGCAGAGCATCTTGTCGCTGTCCGGGACCAGGGCGGCGATCTCCTCCGGCTCGAACTCGACGAATTCGCCCGACTCCGTCTCGTAGCCCTTCACTTGGTCCTCGCGCGGCACCTCTTCGCCGGTCTCCGCATCGACGAACTCGCGACGCAGGCGCGCGCCCGAGGCGCGGCTGACGTTGTGCAGGACGATGCGGTCGCTGGCGGCGACGGCGCCGAGCAACGCGACGGGACAGCTCAGCTCCGCCACCTTCAGCCAGCCCTTCCAGAGCGCGCGCGACCCCATCGCCCCCTCCTGATCCTGCCGCAGGGAAAACGACGGGAACGGTCCGGGGTTCCAAGGGGCCAAATTTGGGGTATCTTAAAACCCCAAATCTAACCCATTGGGAAGATGTAGCGAAAATCGCAACTTTGCCGTTGACCGCGTTTTCGATCCACGCCATAAGCCCGCCCCATCGCGGCCGGGACCTCTCCCTCGGTCCGCAGGACGTGACACGAGGCATCCGAGATGAAGACCTACAGCGCGAGGCCCGCGGACATCGACAAGAAGTGGATCGTGATCGACGCCGAGGGCGTCGTTCTCGGCCGGCTCGCGTCGCTGGTCGCCATGCGGCTGCGCGGCAAGCACAAGCCGACCTTCACGCCGCACATGGACATGGGCGACAACGTGATCGTCATCAACGCCGACAAGGTGCAGCTGACCGGCAACAAGCGGGCCGACAAGCGGTACTACTGGCACACCGGCTATCCGGGCGGCATCAAGCACCGCACCGCGGGCCAGATCCTCGAGGGCAAGCATCCCGAGCGGGTGGTCGAGAAGGCCGTCGAGCGCATGCTGCCGGGCGGGCCGCTGAGCCGCAAGCAGCTCGGCAACCTGCGCGTCTATGCGGGCGGCGCCCATCCGCACGAGGCCCAGACGCCCGAGGCGCTGGACGTCGCCGCCCTGAACCCGAAGAACACCCGGAGCGCCTGATCATGGCCGACACCTTCTCCTCGCTCGACCAGCTCAAGGACGCCGTCGCCGCGGCGGCCGCCGCCGCTCCGGCCCAGCCCGACGCCGCCCCCGCCCGCGAGCCGCAGCGCGACGCGCTCGGCCGGTCCTATGCGACCGGCAAGCGCAAGGACGCGGTCGCCCGGGTCTGGGTGAAGCCCGGCACCGGCAAGGTCGTGGTCAACAAGAAGCCGGCGGCGGAGTATTTCGCCCGCCCCGTGCTGCAGATGGTCATCGGCCAGCCCTTCACCGTGGCCGGCGTCGAGGGCGAGTTCGACGTCTATGCGACCGTCGCGGGCGGCGGCCTCTCCGGCCAGGCCGGCGCGGTCAAGCACGGCATCAGCCAGGCGCTGCAGCTCTATGAGCCGAGCCTGCGCGGCGCGCTGAAGGCGGCGGGCTTCCTGACCCGCGACAGCCGCGTGGTGGAGCGCAAGAAGTACGGCAAGGCCAAGGCCCGCCGCAGCTTCCAGTTCTCCAAGCGCTGATCCTTTCCCTTCGGGGGACATCGACGGGCGCCCGCCGCAAGGCCGGGCGCCCGTTCGTTTTCCGGCTCCGGCTTGCGGTCCGGGCTGCAGTCCCGGCCGTGTTCCGGGGCGGGGAAACGGGCGCGCAACACGCGTGTTATGCGGGTCAAACTTTTGATTCATAATAATATTCCAAAAATCGTCAATCCTTTGGCAAGCTTCGTGACCCGATCCTGAAGCCCGCTTCCGGCGACGCGAAAGGCCTGGGAAACCGGCTGACATCGCCGGGGCGGGCGGATAGTCTCGGGGGACGGCTCGAGGCGGCCGGCAGTCCGCGCCCCCGACAAGGGGGTCTGGCGAACGCCTCGCGAGGGATGCCTGTCGACCGTTCCAAGGATCCGGGCGAAGGCGTCGGCAATGCGGGCGCCGACCGGACTTCGCCAGGAGGGAACGGACATGCGCGACCACCGCGACGCCAAGGCCATGGCGAAATCCCTGCGCGAGGCCCTCGCCCTGCGGGGCGTCGACATACCCCACGGCGCGGCGCTGGAGATCGTCGCCCGGCAGTTCGGCCTGCCGAGCTGGAACGTGCTGGCCGCCCGGATCGAGGCCGCGCCGGCCCCCGCCCCGGCGACCTCTCCCGTCATCGCCTTCGAGCAGGCGGTTCCGATCCTGCGCATCTTCGACGTGGAGAAGGCGCGGGAATTCTACCTCGGCTTCCTCGGCTTCGCGGTGGACTGGGAGCACCGCTACGGCGACAATTTCCCGCTCTATTGCCAGGTGTCGCGCGCGGGCCTGCGGCTGCACCTGTCCGAACATGCGGGGGACGCGAGCCCGGGCGGAAACATGTGCGTCTACATGACCGGGGTCCGGGCGCTGCACGCCGAGCTGACCGCCCGGGACTATCGCTACATGAAGCCGGGACTGGAGACGACCGAAGGCCGGCTGGAGCTCAGCGTGACCGACCCCTTCAGCAACCGCATCCGCTTCATGGAGCTGACGGGCTGATCCCAGGCGGCCCGGAAAAGTGATTGACGTGGAAACTAGCTGAGGGTAGTTTCCACGGAAATCATCCGAGTCGCCCGATGCCCGACCCTGCCGCCCCCGACCCGGCCCCCCTCGACGCCCATCTCGGCTACTGGCTGCGGCTGGTGTCGAACGCCGTCTCCGAGAGCTTCGCCGAAAGGCTCGCGGAGCGGGGGGCGAGCGTCGCGGAATGGGTGGCGCTGCGCCTGCTGTTCGACGCGCCGTCCCCCCCCAGCCGCCTGGCGGCGCAGATGGCCCTGACCCGGGGCGCGGTGACCAAGATCGCCGACCGGCTGGCGGCGCGCGGGCTGGTCGCCCGGACCGCCGACCCGGCCGACGGCCGCGGCCAGGTGCTGGCCCTGACCGAGGCCGGCCGGGCGCTGGTCCCCGACCTCGCCCGGATCGCCGACGCGAACGACGCGGCCTTCTTCGCCGCCCTGCCCGAGACGGAGCGCGCGGCCCTGCGCCGCCTGCTCGCCGGGATCGCCGACCGGCGGGGGCTCTCCGCCCCGCCGGTCGGATAGACCTTTTCCCCAAAGAGCCGGCGCGGAGCCGGAGAAAGGACGCGCCATGGACGCGCAGCAGCGGAGCCTTGCCGAAACCTGCCAGACCGCGGCCGAGACCGGCGCGATGGCCTTTCCCGAGATCCTCGCCGCCCTCGCCGGCGGCGGGTTTGAGGGATACCTGGTCGACTATCGGGCCCGGACGACGACCTATTACCTGGAGACGGGCGAGGCCCACGCCGTCCCCCTGCCCGACCACGGCGCGGTCGCGGCCGCCTTCGACGCGGCGACCGTGGCGGCGGCGGTGCGGGAGGCCCAGGCCGGAGGGCCAGGCTACACCTACCGGGGCTTCAGCCGCAAGGTCACGGCGGCGGGCTGCGCCGGCTACCTCGTGACGCTCTCGGGCCGGCGCGTCGTCTATTTCGGCCGGACGGGTGAGACGCATGTGGAGACGTTTCCGACCTGAGAGCCTGACCCGAAAGCTCCCGGGTCCGCCCGCCTTGGGCGGCTCCGCGATCTTCCAGCGGCCCCGACGCCATCAAAAGTCCGGAGCCGATCGCGGCGCGGAGTCCCAGGAAAGCTCCGCCGCGAACCCGCGCGCCGGACTTTCGGGTGGGGCTCCGAGTACCGCGGCGACCTCCTCCGACGCGCGCAGGGCCCGTCCACGGGTGAACGTCGGGGGCTGAACATCAGGTTAAGACCGCGAGATATATATAATTAAATCAATATCTTGAACCTGTTTTCACGCGTGAAATCCAGGCCTCTCCCGAAGCGGGAGAGGGACTTTCGCAGAAGCCTCTCCGAGGCGGGCGCGCCCGGAGGCCGGACCGCGCCGGCGTCAGACGGCGCGGTAGGCGAGGGTGAAGAGCGCCGCGGCGACCAGGGAGGCGAGGGTGCGCACATGGTTCCAGCGGGTCCAGCGCCGCCGGTAGTCGCGCCAGACCGCCTCGGCCGTGTCGGGCGTCGCCCGGGCGAGGCGGTTGTTGAGGGGCACATTGCCGAGCATCGTCACCGCGAAGCAGCCCGCGAGATAGGCGAGCGCCCCCGCGAGCGCCGCCCCCGCCCCCGGCGCGCCGAAGGCCGCGATCCCCCAGGCCCCGAGCGCGGCGGACAGGGGCGCGGTGGCGAGGAAGACCGCGAGGAAGCTCGACCGCATCACCTGGACGTTGACCTCGCGCATCAGCCGCAGGCCCTCCGGGCCCGGAACCGCCGCGAGCGAGGCCATGACGAAGGTGGAGAAGGCCCAGAACACCCCCGCCACCATGGCGCTCGCCAGCGCCGCCGCCAGGAGCCCAGCCGCCAGCATCAGCCCGCGTCCGGCCGCAGGCCGAGCTCGGCCGGGTCGAATTCGTAATGCGCCCCGCAGAACTGGCAGTCGGCGGTGACCCGGCCGTCCTCGGTCGTCATCGAGGCGATCTCCTCGGGAGAATAGATCGACAGGGAGTTCACCACCTTCTCCGGCCCGCAGGTGCAGCCGAAGCGCACCGGCTGGGGGGTGTAGACCCGCGGCCCCTCCTCGTGGAAGAGCCGCAGCAAAAGCTGGTCGGGCCCGACCCGAGGGCCGATCAGCTCGGTCGTCTCGACGGTGGAGAGGAGCGTGACGGCCCGGTTCCAGTCCTCGGCCTCCTCCCCGTCGAGCAGGTCGAAGGCGGTGGCGAGCCCCTCCGCCCCCGCCTCGGCGTCGGGCCGGGCGGGGGCCTTGGGCATATGCTGGAGCATGACGCCCCCCGAGCGCCAGCGCGCGTCCGGCGCGCCCGGCGTCATCGCCTCGCCCATGGCGAGCGCGAAGCGGGTGGGAAGCTGCTCGGACTGGGCGAAGTAGGTCTCGGCGCAGTCGGCGAGCGAGGCGCCGGTGATGGGCGTCATCCCCTGGTAGGGCGCGGCCCCGGGCCCGGCGTCGATCAGGATGGCGAAGATGCCGCCCCCCACCAGGTCGTAGGGCGCGCCCTCATGCGCCGCCACCGCCTCGGCGTCGAAGCTCGCATAGGCGCGCATCCGGGCGGGCTCGCCCTCGGCGGTGGGGCCGAAGTAGTCGGTGGCGAGCAGGCGCACCGGCCCCTGGCCCCGGATCTGGAGCGAGAGCCGCCAGTTGAGCTTGATGGCCTGGCCGATCAGCGCGGTCAGCAGCACCGCCTCGGCGATGAGGGCCGCGACGGGGACGGGATAGGCGTGCTGGCGCAGGATGGTCTCGAGCACGGCATCGAGCCGCGCGACGCGTCCGCGCACATCCGCCCGGTCGAGATGGAAGGGCAGGATGGTGTCGTCCCAGGCGATCTGGCCGGCGATGCTCATCGGTCGGGGGTCCTTTCGGCTTGCCCGGGTCAGATAGGCCGCCCCGCCGCCGGTTGCAACGCGAGCGCCGGCCGCTAGGATCGCCGCCATGCGACGTTATGGCGAGACGATCCGGCCGGGCCGGACCTACACCGACCGGCCCGGGGCCTACGGGGTGATCCGGCTTGGCCCCGACCTGCTGCTGACCGAGCAGGCGGATCCGGGCCCCGAGCTGCAGCTCCCCGGGGGCGGGATCGACCGGGGCGAGAACCCGGCGGCGGCTCTGCGCCGGGAGGTCTATGAGGAGACCGGCTGGACGATCCAGGTGCTGCGGCGGATGGGGGCGTTCCAGCGCTACGCCTACATGCCGGAATACGACCTCTGGGCCCGCAAGATCTGTACGGTCTACCTGTGCCGGCCGGTCCTGCGCCGCGGCGCGCCGTCCGAGCCGGGGCACCGGGCGGTCTGGGCCCCGATCGAAACGGCGGCGCGGCTTCTCGGCAACGCCGGCGACCGGGCCTTCGTGGCGCGGCTGCTGTGAGGCGGCCTGTCGTTCCGCCGGCCTTTGACCAGGGGGGTCCTTTTCCTATATAAGCGGTCGGGTATAGGAGGCCGGCCGCATGAACATGGAGACCGAAGCGCCGATGGAGGGCACGCCCCTCATCCGGCCCTCGACCACGGACCACCCGCTCTACGACGGCGTGGTGGAAGCCTGCCGCACGGTCTACGATCCGGAGATCCCGGTCAATATCTACGATCTCGGCCTGGTCTACGTGATCGAGATCGACGCGGAAGGCGACGTGCGCATCGACATGACGCTGACCGCGCCCGGCTGTCCGGTGGCGGGCGAGATGCCGGGCTGGGTGGCGGACGCGGTGCTCGCCGTTCCGGGCGTGCGGCAGGTGGACACCAACTTGGTCTGGGAGCCCCAGTGGGGCATGGACATGATGTCCGACGAGGCGCGGCTCGAACTCGGCTTCATGTAGGCCTTGCCGGGGGGCAGCCCGGGCGGCATGGTCCTCGCCTGCCAGCCTCAGGCCCGTCGCGATGCCGCATTCCCAGAGACAGTCCGAAAGTCAGTTCGTGCAGGCCCCCGAGCTCGTGGTGCTGACGGGCGATCTCGTGTCGTCCTCCAGGCTCAGTCCCGAGGCGGTGGCCGAGGCCATCCGCGCGCTGGAGGGGGCGGCGCAGGAGGCGGCGACGCGGGGGACGGGGCCCGCGCGCTTCACCCGGTTTCGCGGCGACGGCTGGCAATGCCTTGGACCCTCGCCGAAATTCGCCCTCAGGACTGCGCTTTTGCTGCGGGCGCGGCTCTCGGCGCTGGGACGGGCCTATGACACCCGCATCTCCGTTGGGATCGGGGCCGGCGCGCTCGACCGCAGCGACGCGCTGGACGGGGCGGCGGGGCCGGCGCTGGAGATTTCGGGGCGCGGGCTCGACCGGCTGCCCCATGGCCAGCGCTTCGCCATCGCCTGGGAAAGCCCGCCTGCGGGGGCGGGGCTGATCCGGGCGATCTTCGCCCTCGCCGACGAAATCTCGCGCAACTGGACCCCGGCCCAGGCCCGGGTCTTCGCCGCCGCGCTGAGCCCCTTGCAGCGGCCGAACCAGGAGGCGCTGGCCCGGGATCTCGACATCGCCCAGCAGGCGGTGGCCAAGCACCTGGCGAGCGGCGGCGACTGGGCCCTGCGCGAGGCGCTCGACGCGCTGGAGGGGTCGGCGTGACGGATCACAATCGAAAACGGTTGTATTTCCAAAAACAATCGAAATCGGTTGTATTCCGGATTACAGCCGACGACGGCCATGGGGCGGGGAGCCGCCCGTGATCGAGACCGCCGTCGCGCTCGCCTTCGCCCATGCGATGGCCGATTTCGTGTTGCAGACCGACTGGATCATCCGCCGCAAGCAGCGGGCGGAAGTCTTGCTCCTGCATGTGGCGATCGCGGTCGGCGCGAGCTGGGCCGCGCTGGGCTTCGCCCCGGCCTGGGAGGCGCTGGGGCTGATCGCCCTGTCGCACCTGGCGCTCGACGCGGCCAAGCTGCGCTGGGGCGGGCGCGGCTTCGCGGGCTTCGTCCTGGACCAGGCCGGGCACATGGCCTTTCTGCTGGCGGCCGCGGCGCTTGCGCCCGGCGCCTATGCGGAGGGGATCTGGGCCCGGCTCGCCGCGGGGACCGCGCCGCCGCTGACGCTCCTGCCCGCGGCCATGGCGCTGGCGGCGGGGCTCATCTTCGTGGTGCCGGCGGGGGGCCATGCGGTGGCGGCGCTGATGACGGCCGTCCAGCTCCCGAGTTCAAGCCTCGACAGCCTGCCGCGGGGCGGGCGGATGATCGGCAAGCTGGAGCGGCTCCTGATCCTGATGCTGGTCCTCGCGGGCCAGCCGGACGGGATCGGCTTCCTGATCGCGGCGAAATCCATCCTGCGCTTCAACGAGCTCGCCGGACAGCCCGACCGCCATGTGAGCGAATACGTCATCATCGGCACCCTCGCGAGCTACGCCTGGGCCATCGCGCTCGGCTACGCCACGCGCGCGACCCTGCAGGCGCTGGGCTTTCCGGTCGCGTGACGCCTCGGAACGGCGCCGGCGGGCGGGTCTTGAGCCGGGTCTTGAGCCGGGTCTTGAGCCGGGGGCCCTCCTGCACTACCTCTGGGACGACCCCCATTCGAAGGCGCATCCGATGTTCGGCATTCCCGGCAAGGCCCCCGTCACCCTCACCCCCGCCGCCGAGGCGCAGATCGCCCGGCTGATGGCGCGGGGCGGCACCCAGGGCCTGCGCATCGGCCTGAAGAAGGGCGGCTGCGCGGGGATGGAATACACCATGGAATACGTCGCCGAGGTGAGCCCCACGGACGAGGTGGTCGAGCAGAACGGCGCCCGGGTGATGATCGCCCCCATGGCGCAGATGTTCCTGTTCGGCACCGAGATCGACTACGAGAACGGGCTGATCGACTCGGGCTTCCGCTTCAAGAACCCCAACGTGACCGAAGCCTGCGGCTGCGGCGAATCGATCAAGTTCGCGGAACGATGAAGACGTTCCGGGACAGGTTCGCGGACCGCTGAGGGCGCGCCCATGCCGAGTCGGCGAACGGCGTCTTGGAGCGTGTCCGCGGGCTGCGGACGGCGCGCCGGAACGGGCGCCGGACTCGCCGATGAGGCGGCCGATGGCGCTCCAGCCGCGGTTCGGGAGGCGCCAGGGACGGTTCCGTCCGGCTTCGAGGCGCTGATGAGGCGCTGATGTCGACCAGGACCGGATGGGGAGGACGCTGATGGCCCTGTCGGCCGAGGACCGGGCCTTCGTGGCCGAGCTTTTCGCGGGGCTGGAGGACGTCGAGGTCCGGCGCGCCATGGCCGGGGTCGCGGTCTATTCCCGGGGCCGGGTCTTCGCCATGATGATGGGGGACGGGCGCATCCGGCTGAAGGCCAAGGGGGCGCTCGCCGAGGCGCTGGCCGCCGAGGGGGCGGAGCAGTTCGCCTATTCCCGCAAGGACGGCCGGCAGGTGCGCACCTGCTACTGGACCCTGCCCGACGCGGCGCTCGACGACCCGGACGCCGCCGCCGACTGGGGCCGCCGGGCGCTCGCCGCCGCCTATGGATGACTTTTCCTGACCCGCCCGGTCTGCTAGCCCCTGCTGCGTCGCAATAGAGGAGGGCGTGATGCCGCGCAAACTGGTCGCCGGGAACTGGAAGATGAACGGGCTCAAGGCCTCCGCCGCCGTGCTGGAGGAGCTGACGGCCGCCTGCCCCGCCCCCGGCTGCGACGTGCTGATCTGCCCGCCCGCCACGCTGGTCGCGGGCTTCGCCGGCAAGGGCTGGCCCGTCGGCGGGCAGGACTGCCACGCCAAGGCCTCGGGCGCCCATACCGGCGACATCTCGGCGGAGATGCTGAAGGACGCGGGCGCCGAGGCGGTGATCGTCGGCCATTCCGAGCGGCGCGCCGACCATGGCGAGACCGACGCCGTCGTCGCCGCCAAGGCCGAGGCCGCCTGGCGGGCGGGCCTTCTGGCCATCGTCTGCGTCGGCGAGACGGAGGCCGAGCGCGACGCCGGCCGGGCGCTGGAGGTGGTGGGGACCCAGCTTGCGGGCTCGGTCCCCGAGGGGGCGACGGCCGCGACGCTGGTGGTGGCCTACGAGCCGGTCTGGGCCATCGGCACCGGCCGGACGCCCTCGCTGGAGGAGATCGGCGAGGTCCACCGCTTCCTGCGCCAGGCCCTGACGGACCGCTTCGGCGACGCGGCGGCGGGTGTGCGGCTGCTTTACGGCGGGTCGGTGAAGCCGGGGAACGCGGCCGAGATCTTCGCGGTGGCGGACGTGGACGGCGCCCTGGTGGGCGGCGCCGCGCTCAAGGCCGCGGACTTCGCCCCGATCGTCGCCGCCGCGGGCTGAGCGAGGCCGGGCTGAGCGGGACCAGGGCCGGCCCCGGGTCGAGGCCCGGGGCCGCGCGAGGCGGCGCGGCGCGAGGAGACCTCTGCGACCCCTCGGACGCCGTCGCCTTCGACGCGTCAACGCCTGTGAAGGCCAGGTTAAGGCCGCAAAATATATTGAATTATTTCAATGATTTGACCTGATTTTCACGCGTGAAGATCCAGCCCCTCTCCGAAGCGGCGGCTTCGGAGAGGGGCTTTCGCGGCGATCTCTCAGAAGCCCGCGCCGCGGGTCGCCGGGCGCAGGCCGTAGTGCTGGGCCAGCCGCTCCAGCGCGATCTTGAGCACCACCTTGCCGGACCGGGCCGACCAGCCCAGCCGCTTTTCCGCGGTCTCGAGGCCTTCGAGAAAGCAGCAGATGCGAAAGACGATGTCCGAGAGGCCGGGGCCGAGGGCCTCCATCGCCTTCGCCACCCGGGCGCGGGCGTCCTCCGGCCCCTGGCCCTGGCCGCCGGGGGCGATCTGGCCGCGGCCGCCGGCGGTCAGGAAGCGGTCCCAGTTCTGGGCCACCCGCGGGCCCATCTGGGCGAGCTCGAAATCCTCGCGCAGGCGCTCGCCCGCCTCGATGAGTTCGGGCGTCAGATAGGCGACGCCGTCCTTGTCGCGCTTGCGGCCCAGCACGCTGAGCGGGCTTTCGGCGAGGTTGAAGCGCAGCCGCCGCTCGCCCGAGCCGTCCTCGGCCATCACCTCGCGCTCGGCGAAGAAGCGGTGCTGCGCCTGGAAGGGGCTTTGGGCCTGGAAGGGCGTCTGGGCCTCGGCGAAGCCCTCGACGAGCTGCGGCCGGCCGCTGCGGTCCTCGGAGAGGAGCCGCTTCAGCGCGGCCCGGCCGACGGCGGTGATGGTGTAGCAGGCGATCTTGCCGGCCTTCTCGCAGGCGATCCATTCCTGGAGCGCGAAGGCGTGGGCCACGTCCCGGTCCACCACGGCGATGCGGTTCTGCCGGCCCGGCACCACCTCGCGCAGCACCACGGCCTTTTCCATGTTGGGCGCCACCGCAAGGAAGGCGCCCTTCTCGCAGAGCCGGCGCAGGATGCGGCGCGCCTCGCGCTCGATGCGGGCCGCGGACTGGTCGTCGTTGCAGGGCGCGGTCCGGACGGCGGGGGTCTGCATGGGCGCGGTCTCCTCGTGCGAGCTGGTCTGGGTGGGGCTGGGGGGGGTCATGGCGTCCGGGGTCCTGGGGGACGGGGCGGCCGAGGGGATCGCGGCGGCCGGGGCTCGGCCCAGCCGCTCCAGCGCCTCGTCGATCAGGGGGTCGTCGCGCAGGGCCTCGACCTTGCGCACCTGGCGCAGCACCGTGGAGGCGTGGCAGCCGCGCTCCCGGGCGAGGGCGCGCAGGGGCACGCCGCCGGCCACATGGGCGAGATAGACGGCCGCATGGTCGGGCAGCCAGGAGGGAACGGACAGCTCGCGCGTCGCAGCGCACGGGTGAGGCGGAAGCGCCGGGGAGGCATTCGTCACAGCCGGAACCCTTAATGACAATTTTCGCAGAATTCGTCCTATGGTTGATTCGTGAATCGCTGGTTAACTGCAAGTCAACACAAACAAAATCAAAGGCTTAATTGCAAATTGGCCAGCGTGCGCTACAACTTTAAGTTGTGCAACACCATGCGATTTCCACCATCCTCGTCCTCAAGCCCATTTGCCGACGAGGGATAGCCATGACCGACTTCGCCGCCGCCCTGACCGATCTTCGCCGCCCGAAGATCCTGATCCGCGCCGCCCGGGCGGGTCTCTCCGAATATCGCCCCGAGCGGGACCTGAAGCGGCTGGTCCGGGGCGCCGACCGCGACCCCTTCCCGCCCCTGCTCGCCGAGGAGCGCCGGCTGGAGGAGACCCGCACCGGGGGCGCCGAGGCCTACAACATCCACCGCCACGTGGCGGTGCTGACCGCGCTCCTCGCCGAGGCGCGCCGGATGGCGGAGCCGCGCCCCGTCTGCGCCTGAGCCTGAGCCTGCGCCCGAGTCAGAGCCGAAGCGAGGCGCAGCGATCCCCTTGGCTGCGCGCGCAAAATTCCCGCCGGCGGGTTTCCTCCACCCGCCTTCGGCCCTAAGTTCCGGGCCATGGGACGCCTTGTCATCGCATCGAACCGCACCGCCACACCCGGGGAGCCCCGCGCCGGCGGGCTCGCCGTGGCCCTCGCCGACGCCCTCGCCGAACGGGGGGGCGGCCTCTGGTTCGGCTGGTCAGGCGAGGTGGTCGAGCGCGAGGCGAGAGGCGTGCGGCTCATCGCCGAGAACGGCGTCGACTTCGCCCTCGCCGACCTGACCGAGGCCGAGCACGAGCAATACTATCTCGGCTATTCCAACCGGACCCTCTGGCCGATCTTTCATTATCGCATCGACCTGGCCGTCTTCGACGAAGCGGCCTTCGAGATCTACGAGGCGGTCAACCGCCGCTTCGGCCGGCTGCTGGCCGGACTGACCAAGCCGGGCGACATGGTCTGGCTCCACGACTACCACTTCCTGCTCATGGGACAGGAGATGCGCGCCTCCGGCTGGGAGGGCGCGCTGGGGTTCTTCCTGCACATCCCCTTCCCCGCGCCCGAGGTCTTCACCGCCCTGCCCCAGCACCAGCGGCTGGCGCGGGGGCTTGCGGCCTTCGACCTCGTCGGATTTCAGACCGACCGGGACAACGCCAACTTCCGCCGCTATCTCGTCGAGCACTGCGGGGCGGAGGAGATCGACGCAACGACGATCTCCGCCTTCGGCCGGATCTTGCGCACCCAGACCTTCTCCATCGGCATCGACGCGAACGAGATGGCCGCCATGGCCGCCTCGGCCGAGGCGACGGCGGCGGCGGCGCGGATCGGCGAGCGGGGCGAGGATCCCGCGCTCGTCATCGGCGTCGACCGCATGGACTATTCCAAGGGCCTGCCCCAGCGGATGGAGGCCTTCGGACGGATGCTCGATTCGCACCCGGAGCTCTATGGCCGGGTGAGCTTCCTGCAGATCGCGCCGCCCTCGCGCGAATCGGTCGACGCCTATCAGGCGCTGCGCGAGGAGCTCGACCGGCTGGCGGGCCGGATCAACGCCGAGATCGCCGACCTCGACTGGCAGCCGATCCGCTATCTCGCCCGGGGCTATGGGCGCGAGGTCCTGGCGGGCCTGTTCCGGCTTTCCCGGGTCGGGCTGGTGACGCCGCTGCACGACGGCATGAACCTGGTCGCCAAGGAATTCGTCGCCGCCCAGGCGCCCGAGGATCCGGGCGTGCTGGTCCTGTCGGAGTTCGCCGGCGCGGCGGAACAGCTCAAGGACGCGCTCCTGGTCAATCCCCATGACGTGGCCGGCATGGCCGATGCGATCCACCGGGCGCTGACCATGCCCCTGGAGGAGCGGCGCGAACGCTGGGAGGCGCTCGACCGATCGGTGCGCGAGCAGGACATCGCCTGGTGGCGGCGCGCCTTCCTCAAGGCGCTGGACGAGGCCACCGCCCCGATCGACGCGCCGGCGCCGGGCGCATGAGGGCGGCGGCGACGGAAGCCGGGCTCGATGGGGCCGGGCTCGACGGTCTGCGGCTGAGCCCGGGCGACGCGCTCTTCCTCGATTTCGACGGGACGCTCGCCGAGCTCGGCCCCGACCCGGACGCCATCCGCCTGCCGGAGCCGACGCTGGCGGCGCTCGGGCGGCTGGCGGCGCGGCTGGAGGGCGCGCTGGCGCTGATCTCGGGGCGGGATCTGCGGGACCTCGCCGCGCGGACCCCGGCGGGGGTCTGGCGGGCGGGCGGGCACGGGCTGGAGATCGCCGCCCCCTTCGCGCCCCTGCCCCCGCAACCCGCGCCCCCGCCGGAGGCGGTGCTCGCGCCCCTGCGCGCGCTCGACCATCCCGGCTTGCGGCTGGAGCTGAAGGGGCCGGTCGCCGCCCTGCACTACCGCGCCGCGCCGGAGGCCGAGGCCGCCTGCCTCGCCGCCGCCGAGAGCGCCGCCGCCGCCGCGCCGGGTTTGGTGGTCCAGGCGGGCAAGATGGTGGTGGAGGTCAAGCCCGCCTCCGCCCACAAGGGCCGCACCCTCAGGCGGATGATGGCGGAGCCGCCCTTCGCCGGCCGCCGTCCGGTGATGCTGGGCGACGACGCCACCGACGAGGACGCCATCGCCGCCGCCGAGGCCCTGGGCGGGATCGGGGTCAAGGTGGGCGCGGGCCCGAGCGCCGCCCGGCTGCGCGCTCCCGACCCCGCCTTTGTGCGCGCCTGGATCGCCCGCGAGGCCGTCTGAGGCGGTCACAACCGCGTGAAACCACGGAAAACCCCGCGACGGAGCTCCGCGTCCTGGGGCGTTGTGAGCGCGACAGCCAAGGAGTCTCCGATGCCCAAGGGATTTTCCCGAGCCCAGATCGTCCTGCACTGGACGGTCGCCCTGCTGGTCCTCGTCCAGTTCCTGAACGACGACGCCATCGGCGCCGCCTGGCGCGCCTTTCGGCGGGCGACGGGCGAGGCGCCTTCGGCCGCCGCCTATGCCCACATGGTCGTGGGGGCGACGATCCTCGCGCTCGTGCTCTGGCGGCTGGCCCTGCGCCTGAGCCGCGGCGCGCCGGCCGCGCCCGCCGACGAGCCGGGGCCGCTGCGCCTCGTCGCCGCCGCCACCCATGCGGGGCTCTACCTCGCGCTGCTCGCCGTCGCGGCGAGCGGCCTGACCGCCTGGCTCGGCGGCGTCGAAGCGGCGGCCGAGGCCCACGAGGCGCTGACCACCGTGCTCTTGGTTCTGGTCCTGCTGCACGTGGCGGGCGTGCTCTACCAGCGGTTCGTGCTGAAAAGCGACGTCCTGGCGCGCATGGTCCACCCCGAAACCTGACCCGCGCCCCTTTCGCGCCGCAGCATGCTTGTCGCGGCGCGGCGAAGACGCTACATAGGTCGTGACGGTGGCGCAGCGCGGCCCTTTGGCCCGGCATCGTCCTTAGACACCCGGTTTTCGTCACATGCGCCTGACGAGGGCGATCGCCGCGACGGGCAAGGGCCCCGCGGCGCATGGAGACGACATGACCGAGACCACTTTCGCGAGCTTTGGCCTCGCGCCCGTCCTTTTGGCGGCGCTGGAGCGCGCGGGCTTCGCGACCCCCACCCCGATCCAGGCCCAGGCCATCGCGCCGCAGATGGAAGGTCGGGACATCCTGGGCGTCGCCCAGACCGGCACCGGCAAGACCGCGGCCTTCGGCCTGCCGATCCTGCACCACCTCCTGGCGCTCCAGGGCCGGCCGGCGCCCAAGACCTGCCGGGCGCTGGTGCTCGCCCCGACCCGCGAACTGGCGGTTCAGATCGAGCAGAGCTTTCGCGCCTTCGCCGGCGGCGCCCGGCTCACCACCCTGCTGATCCTCGGCGGGCTGTCGCGCAACGGCCAGATCCGCGCCATGGCGCGGGGCGTGGACGTGGTGATCGCCACTCCGGGCCGGCTGACCGACCTGATCGACGACAACGCCATCCGCCTCGACGAGACCCGCTTCGTGGTGCTGGACGAGGCCGACCGGATGCTCGACATGGGCTTCATCAAGCCCGTGCGCCGGATCGTGTCGCTGCTGCACCCCCGCCGCCAGTCGGCGCTGTTCTCGGCCACCATGCCGGGGGAAGTGAACGAACTCGCCCAGGGCTTCCTGCGCGATCCGGTGCGGGTCGAGGTGGCGCCCCAGTCCACCACGGTCGAGCGCATCGAGCAGAGCGTCGAGCTGACCGAGACCGCCGCCAAGCGCGGCCGCCTGGTCGAGCTGGTCAGCGCGCCCGAAGTGGGCCGCGCCATCGTCTTCGCCCGCACCAAGCGCGGCGCCGACCGGGTGGCGGAGAACCTGACCAAGGACGGCGTGGCCGCCGAGGTGATCCACGGCAACAAGGCCCAGAACGCCCGGCAGCGGGCGCTCAACGCCTTTCGCCACGGCACGGTCAAGGTGCTGGTCGCGACCGACATCGTCGCCCGCGGCATCGACGTGCCCGGCGTCACCCACGTGGTGAACTACGACCTGCCGGACGAGCCCGAGAGCTACGTGCACCGGATCGGCCGCACCGGGCGCAACGGCGCCGAGGGCAAGGCGGTGACGCTCTGCGCCCCGGACGAGATCAAGAAGCTGCGGGCGGTGGAGAAGGCCTCGCGCCTCAGCCTGCTGCCCGCCGCCCATGGCCAGGGCGCGGCCGGCAAGGCCAAGGCGCCCCGTTCCGGTCCCCGGCCCCAGAAGCCGGCGGGCGAGCGGTCGGGCGCGCCGAAGCCCCAGTCCCAGGGCAAGCCCCACGGGCCGTCTCACGCTCAGTCTCACGCTCAGGCCGGCGCCGACCGGGGCCAGACGCCCGAGCAGGCGGCCCGGGCGCGCATCCGCCGGCCCCGCCGGACCCAGCGCGCCGCCTGATCCGACCCTTGCGCTGATCCCGACGTGAAAAGGCCCCCGGGGATGAAACCCCGGGGGCCTTCCGCTGTCCGGAGCCTGGCCCCGTCGCAGGACGGGACCAGAGGAAAAGATCAGGCCGGGGCGAGCCGGGTGGTGCCGCGGCCGGAGATCACCTGGACGCGCTCGCCGATGCCGAAGGACGGGCTCGCCTGGATCACGGCGATGGTCTGGCCGCCGTCGGTGCGGATCGTGTACTCGGTCGAGGCCTGCTGGGTCGCCGCGTTGGCCACCCGGTTGCCCGCCGCGGCGCCCGCGGTCGCGCCGACGCCGGTGGCGATGACCTTGCCGGTGCCGCCGCCGATCTGGTTGCCGAGCAGGCCGCCCGCCACGCCGCCGGCGATGGTGCCGACCACCGAGGCCGGGGCGTTGCCGCCCGCCACGGTCACGGGACGGGCGGCGATGACGGTGCCGAAGGCCACGGACTGCGCCGCCTGGGCCTGGCTGGCGCTGACCCGGTCGCCGCTGTTCGGCGGGTTGCAGGCGGCGAGGGAGACGGCGGCGAGCAGCATCGCGGCGCCGGCGGTGACTTTGGCGGGAATCATCATCCTTGGTCCTGTATTCGTGGACGCGCCCCGAGGGACGGTCCGGTTGCCTGTCGCGCGGTTAGACCCGCAGAGCGGGGCGCAAGTCAACAAACGCGAACGTGTGCGGCGAAGTTGCGCCCGATCGGACGCCCGCGCCAGGAAACGGGACGAGGCGCGCCGAATGCGGGGTCAGATGTCGCCGAGGGCCTGGTTCATCATCTTGGAGGGCTCGGCGCAGCCCGCCTCGCCGACGATGCGCGCGGGCACCCCCGCCACCGTCTTGCAGGGGGGCACGGAGTCGAGCACGACGGAGCCCGCGGCGATGCGGCTGCAGGGGCCGATGGTGATGTTGCCGAGCACATGGGCGCCCGCGCCGATCATCACCCCCGAGCCGATCTTGGGATGGCGGTCGCCGTCCTCCTTGCCGGTGCCGCCGAGGGTGACGGAGTGGAGCATGGAGACATTGTCCCCCACCACCGCCGTCTCGCCGATGACGATGGAATGGGCGTGGTCGATCATCACCCCCTGGCCGATGCGCGCGCCCGGGTGGATGTCGACGCCGAAGCCCTCGGAGGTGCGCATCTGGAAGAAGTAGGAAAGCTCCGCCCGGCCGGTCGTCCAGAGGTGATGGGCGATCCGGTAGCACTGGAGCGCCTGGAAGCCCTTGAAGAACAACAGCGGCTGGAGATAGCGGTGGCAGGCCGGGTCGCGCTCGTAGACGGCGAGGATGTCGGCGCGGGCCGCGATGCCGAGCCGGGGGTCCTCGGCGTAGGCGCCGTCGCAGACCTCGCGCAGGATCAGGTCGGACATGTCGGGCGAGGCGAGCTTCTGGGCGATGCGATAGCTCAGCGCCCGCTCCAGGCTCTGGTGGTGGAGGATCCCCGCATGGACCAGGCTCGCCATCAGCGGCTCGGTCCGGGCGACGGTCTCCGCCTCGTCGCGAAGCCTATTCCAGACCGGATCCAGGCTGGCGATCTGCGGCCGCGTCTGGGCCATGGCGAGCATCCCTCGAGAGTGGCTTGGGTCCTTTGACCTTGCGCGCACGGGACGGAAAATCAAGGGCGCAGACAAAAAGTCGCGCCCGCATCACCAAATTTGATGATGCGGGCGCGAGTGTCCGGCGCGGCGCCTGGGGAGGCGCGGCGCCGCGCCGGCGTCAGGCCGCGAGCGCCTCGGCCGGGGGCTGCTTGGCCCCCGTCATGAAGGCGACCGCGTCCGACATCGTGTAGTCCTTGGGGTTGATGATGCAGAGCCGGCGTCCCAGGCGATGGACGTGGATCCGGTCGGCGATCTCGAACACATGCGGCATGTTGTGGCTGATCAGCACGATCGACTGGCCCCGGCCCCGCACGTCCTGGATCAGCTCCAGCACCTTGCGGCTCTCCTTGACGCCGAGCGCGGCGGTCGGCTCGTCGAGGATCACCACCTTGGAGCCGAAGGCCGCGGCCCGGGCCACCGCCACCCCCTGGCGCTGGCCCCCCGAGAGGGTCTCCACCGCCTGGTTGATGTTCTGGATGGTGAGCAGGCCGAGCTCGCTCAGCTTCTCCCGGGCGAAGGCCTCCATCTTCGGCCGGTCGAGCATCCGCAGCCACTGGCCCATGAAGCCTTCGCGGCGGATTTCGCGGCCCATGAACATGTTGTCGGCGATCGACAGGGCCGGCGAGAGGGCGAGGTTCTGGTAGACTGTCTCGATGCCGGAGTGGCGGGCCTGCATCGGCGAGGCGAAGTGGACCGGCTTGCCGTCCAGCCTGATCTCGCCGGAGTCGGGCACCACAGCCCCCGAGACCGCCTTGACCATCGTCGACTTGCCCGCGCCGTTGTCGCCGATCACCGCGAGGATTTCCCCCCGCCGCAGGTCGAAGTCGGCGTTGTCGAGGGCGGTGACCCGGCCGTAGCGCTTCACCAGGTTGCGGCCCGTGAGAATGAGATCCGTCATGGCGTTACCCCGAAACCTTTCTGATCCACTGGTCGATGGCGACGGCGGCGATGATCAGCACGCCGATGAGAAGATAGGTCCACTGCGGATCGGTGCCGACCAGCCGCAGCCCGAGGCCGAAGACCCCGACGATGAGCGCGCCGAACAGCATCCCGAGGATCGAGCCGCGGCCGCCGAAGAGGGAGATGCCGCCGATCACCACCGCCGTGATGCTCTCGATGTTGGCGAACTGCCCCGCGGTCGGCGAGACCGATCCGATGCGCCCGATCAGCACCCAGCCGGCGAGCGAGCAGATCAGGCCGCTCAGGACGTAGACGGAGATCAGGGTCTTCTTGGCCTGGATGCCGGCGAGCTCGGCCGCGGCGGGATCGTCGCCGATGGCGTAGACGTGGCGTCCCCAGGCGGTGTGCTTGAGCACGTAGGCGAGGACGAGCACCAGGATCACCATGACGATGACGCCGTAGGTGAGGACCGCGCCGCCGAGCCGCAGCTGCTGGCCGAAGAACTGGAGCATCGGGGCGTTGGCCTCGATTTCCTGGGCGCGGATCGTCTCGTTGCGGGAGTAGAGGAAGTTCGTCGCCAGCACGATCTGCCACATGCCGAGCGTGACGATGAAGGGCGGCAGCTTGACCCGGGCGACCAGGAAGCCGTTGATGTAGCCCACCAGCGCGCCGACGGCGAAGCCGCAGAGCACCGAGATCGGCGCCGGGATGCCGTAGCGGAAGGTGAACTGGCCCATCACCACCGAGGAGAGGACCATGATCGCGCCGACCGAGAGATCGATGCCCGCGGTCAGGATCACCAGCGTCTGGGCCGCGCCGACGATGCCCACGATCGCCACCTGCTGGAGGATGAGCGTCAGCGAGAACAGCGAGAAGAACCGTCCGCCGAGGATCGCCCCGAAGATGACCAGCGACAGGAGCAGCACGATCAGCGGCACCAGGGCCGGGTTGGAATGGAGCGCATGCTGCATGCGCTCGAGCGGCGTCTTCTTGTGGTGGTCGAAGGACGCGACCTCGGTCGCGCTCTTCGAGAGCACCTTTTCAAATTCCTGACTGGGCTGAGTCCTTGTCTCAACCATGGCGGCCTCCCCTGATTTCCATGAACCCGACTGCGCGCGGGAGTTCGGGAGGCGACAGAGGTCGCCTCCGGCCGGGGCGCGTCGCCGGCGCCTCCGGAAGGGCCCGGGCCATCAGGCCCGGGCGGCGGGGGTCATCCCCAGCAGAGTTCCGCGCCCTTGGCGCTGTCGATGGACTCGAGGCCCTCGACGGGATGGTCGGTGATGAGCGTGACGCCGGTGTCGAAGAAGTCCTTGCCAGCGGTCGGCTGCGGCAGCGTGCCGTCCTTGGCGAATTCCGCGATCGCCTTGATGCCGAGGGCGGCCATCTGCAGCGGGTACTGCTGCGAGGTGGCGCCGATCGCGCCGGCCTTGACGTTGGCCACGCCCGGGCAGCCGCCGTCGATGGAGACGATCAGCACGTCGCCCTCGCGGCCGACGGCCTTGAGCGCTTCGTAGGCGCCGGCGGCGGCGGGCTCGTTGATGGTGTAGACCACATTGATCATGGGATCCTTCTGCAGAAGGTTCTCCATGGCGGTGCGGCCGCCCTCCTCGTTGCCATTGGTGACGTCGTGGCCGACGATGCGGGCGTCGTCCTCGTCGCCGATGACCTTCGGGTTCTTGGCGTCGATGCCGAAGCCGGTCATGAAGCCCTGGTTGCGCTGGACGTCGACCGAGGGCTGGGAGGGGTTGAGGTTGAGGAAGGCGATGCGGGCGTCCGCCGCCTTGTCGCCGAGGCTGCCGGCGGCCCACTTGCCGACCAGCTCGCCCGCGAGGAAGTTGTCGGTGGCGAAGGTGGCGTTCGCGGCCGAGGCGGGCTCGAGCGAGGTGTCGAGGGCGATCACCACCAGGCCCGCGTCCCGGGCCTGCTTCACCGCGGGCACGATGCCGGAGGTGTCGGAGGGGGTGATCAGGATGCCCTTGGCGCCGTCGGCGATGCAGGTCTCGATGGCCTGGACCTGGCTCTCGCTGTCGCCGTCGATGCGGCCGGCGTAGCTCTTGAGGGTGACGCCGGCCTCGGCGGCGGCGGCTTCCGCGCCTTCCTTCATCTTGACAAAGAAGGGGTTGGTGTCGGTCTTGGTGATCAGGCAGGCGCCGATCGCCTGGGCCGAGGCCGGCGCCGCGGCCATGATCCCGGCGACGGCCGCGGCCGACAGCAGGCAAGCCCGAAGACTCGTGGCGTTCATATGGTTAATCCTCCCCTTGGCGTTCGCCGCCCGCTTCTGTTTGGCGGCCTGGAGAGAGGAAAACCCGAATCTCCCTCCCCTGTCAATAAATAAATCACTCTTATTTATTTTCCGGAGGCATGATGGGCGAAACACTGTCCGGGAGGCGGAATGCGCGCGGAATCCGAACCGATCGAGGGCGAATTCGTCGCGCCCTACTCCCAGCGGGGGACCAACCAGGCCGGGATGCGGGCCCATAACGAGCGTCTGGTGCTGACCCTGGTGCGCCGGCGCGGGCCCCTGGCGAAATCCGAGATCGCGCGGCTGACGGGGCTGTCCGCCCAGACGGTCTCGGTCATCATGCGCAAGCTCGAATCCGACCGGCTGCTGCGGCGGGGGGAGCCCCAGCGCGGGCGGGTGGGCCAGCCCTCGGTGCCGCTGGCGCTCGATCCCGAGGGGGCGTTCTTCCTCGGGGCCAAGGTGGGGCGGCGCAGCCTCGACGTGGCGCTGGTGGATTTCGTCGGGAAAATCCGCTGGCGGCGCAGCACCCCGGTCGCCTGGCCGACGCCGGCGGATTCGGTGCGCGGCATCCTCGCCGGCGTCGCCGAGGCCGCGCGCTCCCTCGGGCCGAACGCCGAGCGGATCGCGGGGCTCGGGGTCGCCATGCCCTTCGCGCTCTGGAGCTGGGCGGAGGAGATCGACGCCCCCGCGGCCGAGATGGACGTCTGGCGCGACGCGGACATCCGCGGCGACCTGGCGGCGCGGCTGCCCTGGCCGGTCTATGTCCAGAACGACGCCACCGCCGCCTGCGGGGCGGAGCTCGTCTTCGGCGCGGGCTCGGACCTCCAGGACTTCCTCTATCTCTACGTGGGGGCCTTCGTCGGCGGCGGGCTGGTGCTGAACGGCGGGCTCTTTTCGGGCCGCACCGGGAACGCCGCCGCGCTCGGCTCCATGCCCGCGCCGGGGCCGGACGGCCGGACGCTGCAGCTCATCGACGTGGCCTCGCTCGTGGTGCTGGAGCGGCGGCTGCGCGCGGCGGGGGTGTCGCCGGACTCGCTCTATGCGCCGGACGCGGACTGGCGGCGATTCGAGCCCCAGGCCTCGACCTGGCTCGGCGAGGCCGCCCGAGCCCTCGCCCATGCGGTCGCCTCCGCCTGCGCGGTGCTGGATCTGGAGGCGGTGCTGATCGACGGCGCCTTCCCCGAGCCGATCAAGGCGCGGATGCTCGCCGCGGTGAAGGAGGAGCTCGGCCGGCTGGATCTCTCGGGGGTGGAGCCGCCCCAGCTGCGCCCGGGCGGGCTCGGGCCGATCTCGCGGGCTCTGGGGGGGGCGAGCCTGCCGCTCTTCGACCGCTACCTGCTCGACCAGCACGCGCTGGCCTTCCAGCCCTGGCTCGACGCCGGGCGATAGGGCTCAGCCGATGCGCCCGAGCCCCGGAAAGGTCTCGAGCAGCCAGAACGACAGGGCGGTGAACCCGCCCGTCAGCATCAGCAGGCCGACCGCCAGCAACAGGACGCCCATCAGCCGCTCGATCAGGGCCATGTGCCGCTTCAGCCCGGCCATCACCCCCAGGGCCTGGCGCAGGAAGAGCGCGGTCAAGAGGAACGGCACCCCGAGCCCCGCGGCGTAGACCGCCATCAGCAGCATGCCCCGCTCCACCGATCCCTCCTGGGCGGCGAGCGACAGGATCGAGCCCAGAACCGGGCCGATGCAGGGCGTCCAGCCGAAGGCGAAGGCGAGGCCGAGCACATAGGCCCCCAGCGCGCTCCCGCCCGAGGTGCGCGCCTCGACCCGGGCCTCGCGCATCAGGATCGGAATGCGCAGCACCCCGAGGAAATGCAGGCCGAAGAGGGTGATCGCCAGCCCCGAGACCATGGTCAGCTCCCGCTGCCAGGCGAGCAGCGCCCGGCCGAGGCTGGAGGCGGCGAGGCCGAGCAGCAGGAAGACGGTGGAGAGGCCGAGCACGAAGAACAGCGCCGTGCGCAGCACCTTGGGATCGGGCGCCTTCGATTCGCTCACGTCGTGGAGCGAGGATCCGGCCATGTAGGCGAGATAGGGCGGCACGATCGGCAGGACGCAGGGCGAGAGAAAGCTCAAGACGCCGCCCGCCCCCGCCGCCAGGAGCGCGGGCCCGAGCGAAGCGTCCCAGAGGTCGATGCCGAACATGCCCCGACCCTAGCGGGCCGCGCGGGCGGCGTCACGGGGGGAAGGCGTCACATCGCCGTGGACAGGGGCGCGGGGGCCCCGTAATCCCCCGGGCCATGACCTGGGACGCGGAGATCGACGCCCGGGGGCTGCTCTGCCCCCTGCCGGTGCTGAAGGCGCGCAAGCGCCTGCTCGCGCTCGCCCCCGGACAGGTGCTGCGCCTGCTGGCGGACGATCCCGCCGCGGTGGTCGACGTGCCGCATTTCTGCGCCGAGCAGGGCCATGCGCTGCTCTCGGAGACCTCCCTCGACCCCGCCCCCGCCTGGGCCTGGCTGATCCGCCGGGGCGGCTGACCGCCGCCCTGCCCCGCCGAGGCTCGGGAGAAGGCGAAAGGCCCCGTGCACCTGCACGGACGTCCGGCCTCCCGCGCCGCGGTCGCGCCCGTACCCCCGCGACGGCCCCGCTTGCCCGGCGGCGCGGCGCGCGGTTAAAACGTCTCAAGGGCTCAAAACGGGCCGGGAGTCAGGGAGGACCCCCCGAATGTATGCGGAAAAGCTTCGGCTCGACGGCCGGATCGCGACCGTCACCGGCGGCGCGCAGGGGATCGGCCGGGCCATCTGCGAGGCGCTCGCCGAACACGGCGCCCATGTGGTGGTCGCCGATCTCGACGGCGACGCCGCAGAAGCCGCAGCGGAAGCGCTCGCCGCCCGGGGCTGGTCGGCGGAGGCCCACGCCCTCGACGTCACCCGCTCCGCGGAGGTGACCGCCCTCGCCGACCGCCTGGCCGCGGCCCACGGCCGGCTCGACATCCTGGTCGCGAACGCGGGCATCGCCCGGTCGGGCTCCCCGGCGGAAGAGGCGTCGGACGAGCTCTGGCTCAACGTCAACGACGTGAACTACAACGGCGTCTTCTGGTGCTGCCGCGCCTTCGGCCGGCACATGCTCGCGGCCGGCCGGGGCGCGATCGTCAACATCGGCTCCATGTCGGGCTTCATCGTCAACCGCCCGCAGAAGCAGAGCTACTACAACGCCTCCAAGGCGGCGGTGCATCACCTGACCGCCTCGCTCGCCGCCGAATGGGCGGACAGGGGCGTGCGGGTGAACGCGGTCGCGCCCACCTACATCGAGACCGACATGGTGGCCCGGGTCGCGGCGATGGAGCCCGAGATGGTGGCGGCCTGGCTCCGCGACACGCCCATGGGCCGGATGGGCCGCCCGGACGAGGTGGCCTCGGTCGTGCACTTCCTCGCCTCCGACGCCGCCTCGCTGATGACGGGCGCGACGGTCGCGGCGGACGCGGGCTTCACCTGCTGGTGAGGCCCGGCCCCGGCCTCCGGCGAAGCCGCGCCCGCGGGCCGGATCGGGCCCCGCCGCCGCTTGCGGCCCGCGCCCGCCCCGGATAAGAGAGGCGCGATTTTTCCGGCCAGGACTGAAGGGCGCGCCAGAATGCCTCGTCTCGTCATGAAGTTCGGCGGCACCTCGGTCGCCGATCTCGCCCGCATCCGCAACGCCGCCGAAAAGGTGAAGCGCGAGGTCGAGCGCGGCTACGACGTCGCCGTCATCGTCTCGGCCATGTCCGGCAAGACCAACGAGCTGGTGGGCTGGGTGCGCGACACCGCCACGCTCTACGACGCGCGGGAATACGACGCCGTCGTCTCCTCCGGCGAGAACGTCACCGCCGGGCTGATGGCGCTCACCCTCCAGCAGATCGGCGTGCCGGCGCGCAGCTGGCAGGGCTGGCAGGTGCCGCTGCGCACCACCTCCGCGCACGGCGCCGCCCGCATCGAGTCGATCGACACGACCAACCTCGTGCAGAAGTTCGGCGAGGGCCTGCACGCGGTGATCGCGGGCTTCCAGGGCGTCTCGACCGAGGGCCGCATCACCACGCTCGGCCGCGGCGGCTCGGACACCTCGGCGGTGGCCTTCGCCGCGGCGCTGGAGGCGGAGCGCTGCGACATCTACACCGACGTGGACGGGGTCTACACCACCGATCCGCGCATCACGAAAAAGGCGCGCAAGCTCGAGAAGATCTCCTACGAGGAGATGCTGGAGCTCGCCTCGCTCGGGGCCAAGGTGCTCCAGACCCGGTCCGTCGAACTGGCCATGCGCTACAAGGTCCGGCTCCAGGTGCTGTCGAGCTTTTCCGACGCGCCCGGAACGCTGGTCTGCGCCGAGGAGGAAATCGTGGAATCCAACGTCGTCAGCGGCATCGCCCATTCCCGTGACGAGGCCCAGATCACCCTGATCCAGGTGCCCGACCGCCCCGGCATCGCCGCGGCGATCTTCGGCCCCCTGGCCGAGGCGGGGGTGAACGTCGACATGATCGTGCAGAACATCGCCGAGGGCGGCCGCACCGACATGACCTTCTCCTGCCCCACCGACGAGGTGGTCAAGGCCCGCGCCGCGCTCGACGCCGCCAAGGCCGCCGGCCGGATCGAGTTCCAGAGCATCGAGAGCAACGAGGAGGTCGCCAAGGTCTCCATCGTCGGCATCGGCATGCGCAGCCACGCGGGCGTCGCCCACAAGATGTTCGCGGCGCTGGCCTCCGAGGGGGTGAACATCCGTGTCATCACCACCTCGGAGATCAAGGTCTCGGTGCTGGTGGACCGCAAATATATGGAACTGGCGGTTCAGGCGCTGCATGATGCCTTCGAGCTTGAGAAGGCCCACTGACACGGACTGAAACCGGAGGGCGACCCGCATGCCCTATTCGGAGGCGGTCGACAGCCGCGTCCTGCTCCGTCGCCTGCGCGACACCCTCGCCGAAGGCGGCGACGGTCAGGAGAGGCTCAACCGCATCGTCCACCTGATCGCCACGGGGCTGGTGGCCGAGGTCTGCTCGGTCTACCTGCGCCGCGAGGACCAGTGGCTGGAGCTCTGCGCGACCGAGGGGCTCAAGGCCGAGGCGGTGCACCAGTCGCGCCTGCGCGTCGGCCAGGGGCTGGTCGGGCGCATCGCCGAGAGCGCTGAGCCGATCAACACCCGCGACGCCCCCGCGACCCGGGGCTACCGCTACCTGCCCGAGACCGGGGAGGAGATCTATTCCTCCTTCCTCGGCGTGCCCATCCAGCGGCTGGGCGAGGTGCTCGGCGTGCTGGTCGTTCAGAACCGCGAGCCGCGGGAATACTGCGACGACGAGGTCTACGCGCTCGAGGTCATCGCCATGGTGCTGGCCGAGATGGCCGAGCTCGGCGCCTTCGTCGGGCCGGGGCCCATGGCCATCGCCGCCCAGCACCGGCTCCCCTTCGCGGTCAAGGGCCTCGTCGGCCAGGAGGGGGTGGCCGAGGGCCAGGTCCTGCTGCACGAGCCGCACATCCTGGTCTCGAACCCGGTCAGCGACGATCCGGTGCGGGAATACGCCCGGCTCCACGCCGCGGTGGAGCGCCTGCGCGAGGAGGTCGACGAGATGCTGGCGGCGGATCACCTGACCGCTTCCGGGGAGCATCGCGACGTGCTCCAGGCCTACCGCATGTTCGCCCACGACAAGGGCTGGGTGCGGCGGATGGAGGCCTCGATCGACTCCGGCCTCGCCGCCGAGGTGGCGGTGGAGAAGGAGCAGTCGGCGACCCGCGCCCGCATGTCCCGGGTGGCGGACCCCTACCTGCGCGAGCGCCTCCACGACCTCGACGACCTGTCGAACCGGCTGCTGCGCCTGCTCTCCGGGGCCGAGCCGCCCCATGCCCGCGAGATCCCCGACAACGCCATCCTCGTCGCCCGCAACATCGGCCCGGCCGAGCTGCTCGACTACGGCCGCAAGCTCAAGGGCGTGGTGCTGGAGGAGGGCTCGGTCGGCAGCCATGCGGCGATCGTGGCGCGCGCCCTGGCGATCCCCCTGGTGATCCAGGCCGGGCGCATTACCCGCGAGGCGCAGAACGGCGATCCGATCCTGGTGGACGGCGACATGGGGATGGTCCACCTGCGCCCGGAGGACAACGTCGCCCACGCCTTCCGCGACAAGGTCGCCATGCTGGCGGGCGCGCAGGAGGCCTACGCCGCCCTGCGCGACCGGCCGGCCACGACCCGGGACGGGGTGACGCTCCAGCTCTACATGAACGCAGGGCTCATGGCCGACCTGCCGAGCCTGCCGAAATGCGGGGCCCTCGGGGTGGGCCTCTTCCGCACCGAGCTCCAGTTCCTGGTGCGCTCCACCGTGCCCAAGCGCAAGGACCTCGCGGCGCTCTACGCCAAGGTGCTCGACAGCGCCCGGGACAAGCCGGTGACCTTCCGCACCCTCGACATCGGCTCGGACAAGGTGCTGCCCTACATGAAGCGCCAGGACGAACCCAATCCGGCGCTCGGCTGGCGGGCGATCCGGGTGGGGCTCGACCGGCCGGGGATCATGCGCATGCAGATCCAGGCGCTCCTGCGCGGGGCCCAGGGGCGGCCGCTCAAGGTGATGTTCCCCTTCGTCGCCGAGGCGGAGGAGTTCGAGGCGGGGCGCGAGATCGTGCTGCGCGAGCTCGCCCGGGAACAGGCGCTCGGCCACACCATCCCCGCCTCGGTGGAGATCGGCGCCATGCTCGAGACGCCGAGCCTCGGCTGGGCGCCCGACAGCTTCTTCCAGGCGACGGATTTCATCTCGGTCGGCGGCAACGACCTCAAGCAGTTCTTCTTCGCCGCCGACCGCGAGAACGAGATGGTGCGCCGGCGCTACGACACCCTGAGCCTGAGCTTCCTCGGCTTCCTCGAACGACTGGTCGGCCGCTGCGTCGAGCACGGCACCCCCCTCTCCTTCTGCGGCGAGGACGCGGGGCGGCCGGTGGAGGCGCTGGGTCTCGCGGCCATCGGCTTTCGCCAGCTCTCCATGCGCCCGGCCTCGATCGGCCCGGTCAAGGCGCTGCTCCGCCAGGTCGACCTCGGCGAGGTCCGCACCATGATCAACGCCGGCCGCGTCATCGGCGCCCGCTCCGCCCGCCCGGCGATCGAGGCCTACGTGAAGGCGATCGAAGCGGGCGAGTGATCGCCCGCCAGGGTCCGACGGTCAGAGAGACCTCCGCGACCCCCCTCGGCGCGGTTGCTCTCGACCCGTTCATGGTCGTGAAGGCCAGGTTAACGCCACAGAATATATTGAATCATTTCAATAGCATAAGTCGATTTTCACGCGTGAAAATCGGGCCGGTCCCGCAGGGAAACCGCCCGGACAGGCGGCTTTTGCACAGGCCTTTCGGAGAGGCGCGCGCAACGCCCTTCCCCGCCCCATCGGGCGCCGGGCGCGGAACGCCCGGCCGCTCGACCGCCGCCGCCGCGCGCCGGCGGGGCGCGCCCTGGTTCCCCGCGTGCGCGGGGACGAACCGTGGGCGCCGCCGCGCGCGGGCGGGCCGCGCCGCGAGGCTCCGGGCCGCGGACCTTTCCGCCTCCCGGGGCCCGCGCCTTACTCGGCCCAAAAGACCTGGGTCAGGTCGATCGCCTGGGTCGGCATGTTCTCCCACAGACCGCGCAGGCGCGCGTCCGCCACTCCAGTCTTGGCGAGCTGGAACAGGAAGACGTTGGTCGCCCGCTCCGCCACCCGCTGCTGCACCGCCGCCAGCACCTCGTTGCGGTCCGTCTCGTCGCTCATGCCCTGGAGGCCCGCCATCAGCGCCTTCACCACCGGATCGGCGGGCCCGAAGTAATAGTCGTCGCGGGCGTAGATGCCGATGTCCATCGGCTCGGTGTGGCTGACGATGGTCAGGTCGTAGTCCTTGTTCTTGAACACCTGCTCCAGCCACTGGGCCCATTCGACGTTCTGGATCGCGACGTCGATCCCCACCGCGCGCAGCTGCGCCGCCACGATCTCGCCGCCGCGCCGGGCGTAGGTGGGCGGCGGCAGGATCAGCCGCGCCTTGAACCCGTCGGGATAGCCCGCCTTCTCCAGCATCGACTTCGCCAGCGCCGGGTCGTAGGGCGTCGCCCCGGTCATGTCGACGTAGGCCGGATGGTGGGGCGGGAAATGGCTGCCGATCGGCACGCCGTAGCCGAACATCGCCCCGTCGATGATCGCCTGCCGGTCGATGGCGTGGGCGATCGCCTCGCGCACGCGGATGTCGTCGAAGGGCGACTCGGCGTTGTTCATGGCGAGGATGGTCTCGCCCTCGGTGGTGCCGACGATCACCTTGAAGCGGGGATCGGCGGCGAACTGGGGCAGGTTCTCGGGGGCCGGGAACACCGGAAAGGCGTCCACGTCGCCCGCCATCATCGCGGCGAAGGCCGCGGTGGGGTCGGAGATGAACTTGAACGTCACCTTGTCGAGCTTGGCGGGCTCGCCCCAGTAGTCGGGATTGCGCACCAGGGTCACGTGGTCGCCCTGCACCCAGTCCTGGAACTTGAAGGGCCCGGTGCCGACGGGCTTCGTGCCGTTCGTGGCCTCGCTCGCCGGCGAGACGATGGCGGCGTCCCCCCAGGCGAGGTTGTAGAGCAGGTCGCCCTTGGGGTGGTCGAGGCCGATCTCCACCGTCCGGTCGTCGATCGCCGTGACCTCGTTGATCCCCTCGAAGAGCTGCTTCTGGGCGTTGAGGCTACCCTCCGCCATGGCCCGGTCGAAGGAGAACACCACGTCCTCGGCGGTCAACGCCACCCCGTCGTGGAAGGTGACGTTCGGCCGCAGGGTGAAGACCCAGCTCAGCCCGTCGGGCGCCGCCTCCCAGCTTTCCGCGAGGCCCGGCAGGACGGCGCCGTCCGGGCCGATCCGGGTCAGGCCCTCGAAGAGGTTGGCGTAGGTGATCTCGTCGATCGCCGCCGCCGCGCCCGTGGTGGGATCGAGGCTCGGGGGCTCCAGCGGCATCCCCACCACCACGTCGGTGCGGGGCGCCGCCGCCACGGGCGCCGCGAGCGCAAGCGCCAGCGCGACCCCGGCAAGGATTGGCTTCATTCAAGACCTCCACGCGCGCGGCGGGGTCTCCGCCGCAAAGGCTTCACGCAGCGGATCTCCCGCCGCAAAGGGCTTCACGAGACCCCGAGCAGCGCGCCGAGGGCGAGGCCCATCACGACGGCGGCGTCGAGCATGTCTTCGACCGCGACATATTCGTCGGGTTGATGCGCCAGATCCAGTATGCCCGGACCATAGGCCACGCAATTGCGCACCCGTCCGATCCGGTCGATGTGCTTCTGGTCGTAGGTCCCGGGCGAGGCGACATAGTCGGGCGCGCGCCCCAGCCGCGCCCGGATCGCCGCGTCGAGCGCGCGGGCGACGGGCGCCTCCCGGTCGGTCATCGAGGGATGGACCTCGTGCAGGTCGCGCAGGGCGTAGTCGAAGCCCCGCGCCGCCCGCGCCCGCTCCACCGTCGCCCGGAACTCGGCCCGCACGCCCGCCAGCGTCTCCTCCGCCGGAAAGCGCCGGTCGATCACCATCCGGCAGCGGTCGGGCACCACCGGCGAGGGCCAGCCGGTGAACCCCGCCTCCGGCTCCGCCTGGCCGCCGTGCAGGCTGTTGACGTTGAGCGTCGAGGCCCGCGCGCCCTCGGGCACCACCGGCATGGCCGTGCGCCGCGCGGCGAGCGCGGGAAAGAGGCTTTGCTCCATCTCCGCCAGCACCGCCCCCATGTGGCGCACCGCGCAGTCCCCGAGGAAGGGCATGGAGCCGTGGGCGATCCGCCCGAAGGTCTCGAGCTCCGCCCACC
>CBDEVG010000042.1:0-158655 GCA_965243535.1 Amaricoccus sp. | reverse complement strand
CCCGCGACGGTGCGCGGCCTCTGGAGCGGCCTCGATCTCAACCGCTGCTTTCCCGGCGACGCGTCCGCCCCCGAGCACGAGAAGCGGCTCGCGCGCATCTTCATGGACCTCGTCCTCGAAGAGCGCCCCGCGCTCGTGTGCACGCTGCACGAGAGCACCAAGCGCTTCCATCCCGACGTGAAGCCGTCGTTCGGTCAGACGCTCGTGTACGGCGTCGATCCCATGCCTGCGGTGATCAGCCGCGCGGTCCATCGCCTCAACGCGAGCAAGCAGAGCGACGAAGAGACGTGGGCGCCCCAGTACTACCCGGTTCCTACCAGCTCGACGGAGGTGATCGTCGACGCGATCGGCTGCGTCGGCATCTGCGTGGAGACCTGGATGGGCTTCCCCGAGGAGCGCCGCATCGACATGCAGAAAGAGGTCGTCTCGATCCTGAAGGACGAGATGAGCTGACTCACCGCTTCGCGAGGAGCGCTTCGAGCTCACGGATGCGCGCCTCGGCAGCATCAGCCCGCGCGCGTTCCGTGTTCGCGCGTTCGCGTTCTGTGTTCGCGCGTTCGCGTTCCGTGTTCGCGCGTTCGCGCTCCGTGTCCGCTCGTTCGTCGCGCGTCATCACGACTGCGCCTCGGTCGATCCACCGCAAGCCCATCGTGCCGCCGCCCGACAGGCGCGTCGGCCGCACGCCGAGCGACAGATTCATGCCGGACACGACCACCGAACCATCGACGAAGGTCGCCGGCGCGAAGCCGTCCGCGGTGTTCTGGAAGGCGGTGAGCTCGAGCGTGAACGGGTCGAAGATCACGTACGTGCTCACGCGCCAGATGCGCTCGTAGACACGGAGCTTCTCCTCGTAGTCGATCGTCTTCGTCGACGGTGAGGTCAGCTCGATCACGACGTTCGGAAAGCGACCACCCTCTTCCCAGAGCACCCAGCTCTTGCGGTCCTTCTTCACGACGTCGAGCGCCACGAAGACGTCCGGCCCGCGGAAGTCGTTCTTCCGCGTCTGGAGCTCACTGAAGTACACGAACATGTTCCCCGCGACGTAGAAGTCGTCGCGGTGAGCCCAGTGGTCTCGCAGCGAGTCGATGAGGAGGTTCATCTGCTCGCGATGTCGATCGCTCTCCATCGGCTCCCCGTTCTCCGAGGGCAGTTGGTCCTGTCCGGGAGGCACGGTCGGCGGATACGGGTCTTCGATCCACATGCCGTCGAGGGTGCCACCGTTCGTCATGCACGGCGACGGTGCAGGCCTCGTTCCGGCCTTCGAACGATTGAAACGAAGGGAATTCGAGCGCGATCTGGCGTCGCCGCCGCCACCCCCCCCTGGCGGCCGCCACCCACTCTCGTGTTCTCATCGCGCCATGAGCGAGCCCGAGAGCGCTTGGTCGCAATTCTCGTCGTGGATCGAACGAGCGGCCTCACGCGTCGGCGTGCTGCCTGTCGAGCCGCATCGAGGCGAGCCCGTCGCGCGTGCGCTGGGCGTGTCCGCTCGATCGAGCCTCTGGGCGATGTCGACGAACGTCGGCGCGCTGAGGATCGACGACGGCTGGGTGCGCGTCCTCGGTGGCGGCACGGTCGATCAGCGCGCCGATCTCGCGGAGTGGAACGGTCTGAACGACCAATCGCTCTTCGCGAAGAGCGTCGGCTTCTTCGTGGTCGGCTTCGACGTGATGGGCGGGGTCTTCGCGCTCGACGGCGGTGCGTTCGGTGGCCCGCAGGCCAACGGTCGAGTCTTCTACTTCGCGCCCGACTCGCTCGCGTGGGAGCCGATGGAGATGGGCTACACGGCGTGGCTGGAGTGGCTCCTGCTCGATCCCGAGCGCGTCGATGCTTGGTTTCAGAGTCAGCGCTGGGCCGGCTGGCGCGAGGAGGTGCGACCGCTCTCGCTCGACACCGCGATCAGCGCGTACCCGTTCGCGTGGAGCAAGGAGGGCAAAGACCCAGGCACGGTCTCGCGCTCTGCCGTTCCCGCGACCAGCGTGATCGCGACGCACTTCCGGTTCGCACGAGAGCTCGAGAGCCCAACGCTGCCCGGCCCGCGGCTGATCACGCGTTGATCACGCCGGCCAGATCCGAATGCCGCGGCTCACGTAGGGCGGCCGATGCTCCGCGTGGAGCGCGGCGCGCGCGGCGCGGTCCATCCGTTCGAGCACGCGCTCGAGCACCACGAGTGGCTCGTGCGTCTCGAGCTCGATCGTCGCTCGCGTGAACGCATGATCGTGTCGAGCCGTCCGCAAGCGCGCCGAGCTGGCGCTCGATGCTGCGATCGAGCACGGCCTGGAGGAACGTCCGCACCGACGGCGGGACGCTTCCCCGCGCGCTCCATCAAGGTCTCGCCTCGTGCGGCTCGTTGCGGAGCGACCTCGCGACCTCGAGGGCCGCGTAGGTGAGGATCCCATCGGCGCCTGCGCGCTTGAAGCCGATCAGGCTCTCGAGGATCACGCGATCCCAGTCGAGCCAGCCGCGCTCGGCGCTGGCCTTCAGCATCGCGTACTCACCCGACACTTGGTACGCGAACGTCGGAAGACCAAAGGCGTCCTTCACGCGCCAGAGCACGTCGAGGTAAGGCATTCCAGGCTTCACCATCAGCATGTCGGCGCCCTCTTCGACATCGAGCGCGACGTCGCGCAGCGCCTCGATCCCGTTGCTGGGATCCATCTGGTAGGTGCGCTTGTCGCCCTTGCCGAGGTTGGCCTTGCTGCCGACCGCGTCGCGGAACGGCCCATAGAACGCAGAGGCGTACTTCGCTGCGTAGCTGAGGATGCGCACGTGCGAGAGGCCCTCGTGCTCGAGCGCGTCGCGCACGGCGCCGATGCGACCGTCCATCATGTCGCTCGGCGCGATCACGTCGCAGCCCGCGCGCGCCTGCACGATCGCCTGCTTGCAGAGCACCTCGACGGTCTCGTCGTTCACCACGTACGCGCCGTTCGCGTACCAAGGCGCGCGCTCGTCGGGACGCAAGAGGCCGTCTTGTCCGTGCGTCGTGAAGGGATCGAGCGCGACGTCGCAGATCACGCCGATGTCGGGGCACGCGGTCTTCACCGCACGCACCGCACGGCACACGAGGTTGTCGGGGTTGGTGGCCTCTTCGCCGTCGGCAGTCTTCTTCGCGGCGTCGATCACGGGAAAGATCGCGACCGCGGGGATGCCCGCCGCGTGGCCGTCTTTGACGGCCTCGACCAGGAGGTCGATCGAGAGACGCGACACGCCGGGCATCGACGCGATGGGCGTCGAGAGACCTTCCCCTTCGTGCACGAAGAGCGGCCAGATCAGATCCGACGGCGTGAGCACGTGCTCGCGCGTGAGCCGTCGAGACCACGCGTCGCGACGATCACGACGCATCCGCGTGCGAGGGAACCTCCCGAGGAAATGCATGGTCACTCCTAATCAGAAGAGGATGTCGCAGTCGAGGTCGGCGATGGAGCCCGCGTTGTCGTCCTCGTCGCACTCGGCGACGACGCCCCCGCTTCCCGTACCGTCGTCGTCCGCGAAGACCACGAACGCGTACGGCGCGTCCCCCACCAGCGCGACCCCCGACAGCTCCACGACCTCGCTCTGCCCGGGAAGGAGTGACATCGTCGTCGTGCCGACGCCCAGCAGCGCGCCGCGCATCGCGGGCGTGCCCTGATGGAACGCGACGGGCACGCCCGACGGTGCGCCGAGGTTGCCCTCGTTCGCGATGCGCGCGCGCAGCGTCACGCTCGCAGGGCAGCCGTCGAGGATCACCTCGAGCGCGATCACGACGAGGTCGGGCGCGTTGAAGACGCCCTCCCCTTGTGCGTTCTGCCGGTAGTTGTTGAGCCCCGGCGTCGACCAATTGTCCATCTCCACGCGCGGCACCGTTCCATCCGAGAGGAGGTCGGTGACGTGGTAGGCGTGCTGGCCCCACACGCGGCGCGTGCGCATCCACTGGTCGCGCACGTCGCCGTACACGAACACGCCGCGGCGGGCACCATCCCACGCCGCGTCGGCCGTGCGGCACTGCGTGCGCAGAGACGGCGTGCGATCGTTCGCGACGATCACGATCTCGCTGTTGCCATCAGCGTCGACGTCGGCGACGAGCGGGGTACTCGTGGATCGTCGCGCTCGAGCTCGGGATCTGCAGCAGCACCTCGCCATCGGTGCCGCGGTACACGCGCATGTAGCACTCGTCGCCATAGACCACCTCGGCCGCGCCATCGCCCTCGAAGTCGAAGACGCTCGAGCCCGTGGCGTTCGACGACACGTCGACCGTGGTGCGCGACCAGAGCACGCCGTCGGCCTCGTCGAGGTCGTAGACGCTGTAGCTCGCCGAGCCTGCGACGCCGATCTCGGGACGACCATCACCGTCGAAGTCCGCGATCGTCGGCGGCCCTCCACGTCCACCACCAGGCTGCGCGATCGGGCCCCACTGCACTGCGCCCGTGAGCCCATCGAGCACGTACACCGAGCCCGACGCGACGAGCACGACCTCGGGCTGCGTGTCGGCGTCGAACTGTGCGATCGCGGGGTAGCCGTCGGGCGCCGTCGAGAGCCAGTACGCCGTGCCGTCACGACGGTAGGCGCGACGACCCGTGATGATCTCGGGCATGCCGTCTCCATCGAGATCCGCGACCGACGCGATGCCTCCGCCGTAGCCGCTGTTGGTGCCCTCGCTGCCACCGGTGTCGCGCTGCCACTCGCGCACGCCGGTGAGGCCATCGATCACGACGGCGCCGAAGATCACCTCGGGCACGCCATCGCCGTCGAGGTCGGCGAGGGTCGGTGCGCCATTGCCCGACGTGACGCTGAGCGGTGTGGTGCCGTCTTCCTGCGTCGCGCGCCAGAGCACGGTGCCGTCGTGATCGATCGCGATCGGACGGCTGCCGAGCGTCGGTCGCGTGAGACCCACGATCTCGGCGCGACCATCGCCATCGAGGTCGGCGCCTGCGATGCCGATGCGGCCGTTCAGGCGGTCGCTCACTGTCGTCATCGACCAGAGCGGCGTGCCGTCCCCCGAGTACGCGCGGAGGACGCCGTGCTCCCAGTCGTCGTCACATGCGAGGTTCGCGATCACCTCCGAGCGGCCATCTCCCGTGAGGTCGACGATCACGGGCGCTGTGATGCCGTGCATGCACTCGGGCGCCTCCGTGGCGGTCTCGGCGCTCCACTCGACCATCGCCTCGAACGGACCGAACACCGGATCGAGCGCGCACGTGACGGGCTCGAACTGCGGCAGACATCGCCCCAGCGTCGGCTCGCAGAAGTCGCCGAGCGGGCACTCGAAGCTGTCGACGCACGGGTCGCCGAGGTCCGTGCACTCGCCCGACACGCACGCCTGCATGTCGCCGCAGCACGTCGTCAGTTCCGGGCCGCAGCGCACGCCGCTCGCGCACGCGGGCAAGCACGCGCCGAGCGCGCACTCTTCGCCGATCGCGCAGCACGCCGGTGGCGAGCCGCACACCGTCATGCTCTCGCACGCGCGGCCTGCATCCATGCCCACGTCGGGCACCGGCGCGTCGAGGCCCGGTGGCCCCGCATCGCGCGGGCCGGAGTCACTGGGCGCGACGCAGCGCATGTCCACGCAGACGAGCCCGCCCGTGCACTCGCTGCTCGAGTCACAGCCCGTCGGCAGCGGCGCGCTGCAGTCGCATCCAGCGAGGGGCGAGAGGGCGGCCGAGGAGAACAGGAAGGACACGATGATGCGGCTCGTCTTCGTCACCGAGCCAGCGTATCGCAGGCGTTCCACGCGAGCGCGTTCGGCGGCATGACGCGCTCGGGTAGCATCCGCACATGGCCCGCTCGCGCCTCTCGCTCGTCGTCCTCGCGCTCGTCGGCTGCGGCAGCGGCGCGGAGACGCCGACGACCTCACCCACCCCCTCCACGCCGCCGACGTCGGCCCCCTCGACCTCCGAGACGCCGGCCACGCAGGTCACGCGACGGAAGTCACGACACCGGAGGGAGCCGCCCAGCCAGTGGTCGTGGCAGCCGTCGCGCAAGCCACCGGCGACATCGGACACGCGGGCTGGGCCGAGCGCGAGCGGCGCACGTTCGTGTTGCAGGGCGCCGCCCGCGGCAACGCCGTGTTCCTCGACATCGCGCGTGGCGGCACGCACGTGGCGGTCGCCAGCGAGTCGGGCTTCGTCACGATGGTGGACGCGGCCACGGGGGAGGTCCGCGCGAGCGAGCGGATCGCGCGCTCGTCCAACGCGTGGTTCGATCTCGACGTCGTCGGTGACGTCGCCGTCGTCGCGTGGGGCGCGGAGAGCGGGGATGCTGGCGTGGACGTCTGGCGGTGGCGCGCGGGCACGAGGCTCGACGTGAAGGCGGTCAACGAGCTCGTCGACGTGGGCAGCCGCGTCGCCCTCTCGCCGCGTGGCGACCGCTTCGTGCTCGGCAGCGCCGACGATCTCCGCATCGGCACGACGAACAGCGGGCGACTCACGACGCGCGTGGAGGGTGACCACCGCGGGACACTCTCGTGGCCTCATGCGAACGCGATCGTGGAGGAGGTGGACGACGACATGCCGAACCGCATGGACGTTCACGTCTTCGATCCACGCACGCTCGCCGAGGTCTGGACCGCGTCCGCCGAGGACGTGGCCGTCGTCCGCCCCGCGGGAGACCGCATCGTCGTGCTCGACGGCCCGAGCGTGATCGTCCGAGCGCTTCCGGGCGGTGAAGAGCGCGCGCGCTTCGCACACGGGCTCAGCGATCCGAAGACGATCGTCGTCTCTCGCGAGGGTGATCGCGTCGTGGTCTCGAACGAGACGATGAGCGTGATGATCCTCCTCGCCGACGGTGCGCGCACCGAGATCCCCGTGGGTCGCGCGCGCTGGGTGTCACCGCGCAACGTGCTCGTCGAGGCCGACGACGGATCCATCCGGCGCTGGGTGCTCGATCGGGCGCGGCTGGGCGCGCACGTGGTGCCACCGCGCGTCGAGGGCGACCCCGACTACGGAGAGGAAGTCTCCAACGAGGTCGCGATCGATGCGGCGGGGACCGTCGTCTCGGCGCGTGGATCGCGGGTGGAGATCGTGGAGCCGAGCGGCACACACCACGAGCTCGCCGAGGGCGGCGAGCACAGCGTGTGGTCCACCTCGCTGGATCCCGCGCGCACCGGCCTCGCGATCGGCGGCCGCTTCGGCGTCCAGAGCTGGCGTGGCGCGGGCGTCGTCGACACGCACTGCCGCGGCGCGACGTCCTCCCTGGTCGTGGCGTGGCCGGAGGCTCGGCTCGTCAGCGACGGAGACTGCGACCTCGCGAGCCGCGAGCTCGCCGTCGGCGAGCGACAGCGACCGTTCGCGACGTCGGAAGACGGCCGGTTCATCGTCGACGGCGTCGGCGGGTTCGTCGACCGCGACGACGGGCGCCGCGTGCACCTCGAAGGTCACAGCGATCTCTACTGCTACGAAGGCGACGACTGCTCGGGCAGCGCGGTGATCGCCCCGACCGGCACCGGCGTCGTCGTGTACCTCTACAACGATCCCGACCTGGACGCGCAGCTCGTCCACGAGACGACGAGCGGCCGCCGCATCGCTACGTTCCCGGCGGGCGCGGCGTACACGTTCGCGCCCGACGGCTCGTGGCTCGCGTACGCGGGGGCCCGCTCGCTGCACGCGATCGACCTCGTCGGCGAGGCGCACGACGATCGCACGCTCGTCGGCGGCAGCGAGCAAGAGGACGAGGTACCCGCGGTCGTCGCGATGGCCGCATCGCCGGACGGTCGCTCGCTCGCGTGGACGCCGGGCAACGGGCATGGCGTCTCGGTGGTCTCGGTGAGCGATGGCCACGAGACGTGGCACACGAGCGTCGGCGCGCGTGTGGTCGGGCTCCGTTGGTCACCCTCGGGATCGCAGCTCGCGGTCCGCACGGAGCACGAGATCCGCATCGTCGACGTGGGCGCAGACACGCCGCCGCGCACCCTCCGCGCTGCGCACGGGAGCCTCGAGATCGCATGCTCGGAGCGCGTGCTCCGCTGGATCCGCGCGTCGACCACGGGAGCGTTCGAGGTGATCGATCTCGGCGCATGCGCACCGGGGCAGACGCTTCCGCGCCTCGTCGCGGACGACCAGCTCGTGTGGATCGACGAGGGCATGGTGCGGGTGCGCCGCCTCGACGATGGGTCCGAGCTCGTGCTCCGCACGCTGCACGAAGACGCTGTGAGGCGACATCACCTCGCACACGACGCCGAGGGGCACTGGTGGACCGAGGAGCCTACGACGGACGCCGCGCCGGTGCCGACGTGGGTGCGCCACGGCGACGGTCACGGAGGCGAGACGACGCCTCTCGATCCAACGATGCGTCGCGACGATCTGCTCACGCGATTCTTCGCTCGCCGCTGACCGACGCTCACCACAGCCGCGGGAAGATCGAGAGCGTGGCCGCGACGTGGAACTGCGTGACGAGCTCGATCATGTAGGACGTCGTGATGCGCACCTCGAAGATCGGGTGTCCCTCCGTCGCCGAGACCGTGTGCCCGACGAAGAAGCCCACCTGGCCGGTCCACACGCGCATGTCGAGCCAGCCGACCGCCCCTTGGAGACCGAGGAAGAACCGCCGCGTGGCGTTTCCGAGGATCTGCAGCGGGATCACCGCGTAGGGCGAGACCTGCGGCGTGAGGAGGAGATCGAGATCGAGTGCTGTGTAGAGGCGCACGTCGCGCGTGGGCCGGATCACGATCGGCACGGCTGCGTGGACGACGCTGGTGCCGGTGGTGACCACGGGGATCATCACCGACCCGCGCACGCCGACGTCGAGATGCTCGGAGCCGAACACCCGTGCCGTGGCGAGCACGGTCGGATCTCGCGTCCATGGCCACGACACGCCGAGCTCGAGATCGTTCAGCACACCCACCGTGACCTGGTTCGGCGCCTCCCCCCGGAAGTAGCCGACGGTCCAGTCGCCGACGTGATCGACACGCGCCACGCCCTCGGCGAGCGTCAGCGTTCGCGCCGCGGCGCGCGGTGCATAGCGACGTCCGGCGTGAGGATCGGGAGGTGGCGCGACGGGTGACGCCAGATCGCGGGCCTCCTCGACGTCCGTCGCTGGAACTGCGCTCGGCTCGGTCGCGTGCTCGATCGACACGACCTGAGACGACGCCCGCCCGTGCGAGAGCAAGCCGAGTGCGAGCACTGCGGGCGCGACGACGCGTCTCAACGACGCGCTCTCGACGTGCGTCGCCCCGCAGCGATGGTGCAAAGCACCACGAGCAGCATCAGCCCGCGGGACGATCGGCTCCGGGCGCTGCAGCGATACGACGCGCCCGTCCCGCGCGTCGTACTGCCTCCGGGCCCGAGCCCGCCGCCCGAGGGGCAGACAGTGGGGCACACGGGGCCAGGAGCTCGGTGGATCTCACGCGTCACGGTGATGAGCGACTCGAGGTCGGTGCCGCTCGACGCGCGGAGGTTCAGATCCTCGCGCAGATCGTTGACCCCGAAGCGCGTGCGGAGACGCGTGAGGTAGGCCGTGTCGGGAAGCGCACGACGCACGACGCCGACGTCGTCGCGCGCACGGTTCACCGTGCCGTCCGAGCCGCGGCTCTGGTAGGCCTCGAGCGTGCTCCAGGACGTGATCGGCAGCGCGTACTCCGTGACCCAGTTCGGCGCCGTGCCCTCGCCCTCGAACAGTGCGTTCTCGAAGTGCGTCTCGTAGTCGAATGTCGCGCTCGCCCAGTCGTACGTGATCGCCTCGCGATCGACTTCCGCGTTCCCGAAGCTCGCAGCCTCCATGCGCGACTCGGCGAAGACGAAGAGCTCCAGGTCGAGATCGATCTGCGTACCCGCCGCGACCATGCGGAGCGGCAACGTGGTCGAGAGGCCGGGCGTCGTGACGCGCACGGGTCGCATGCGATCCACGCCGAGGCCGGGCTGGAGGCGCAGCACCGCGAAGCTCAGTCCCTGCGTGACGTAGTGTTCGATCACAGGCAGGAGCGCGTCGTCCACCACGTACCCGTTGTCGTTCATCCACGTGAGCAGCGCGCTGGGATCGTCCGACTCGATCGTCGCGGTCTCGTACGGCCCCACGACGCCCTGGTGATGAACCTCCACGGGTGGCACCCAACGCCTGGCATCCCCCGACGCGTCCGACGCGATGAAGCCCCACCCGAGGCATGGGTCGCCACATCGCGTCGGCGGTGGCAGGGGAGCTTGCATCACGATCTGCGTCTGCCGAGTCAGCGCCTCGAAGAAGCCGTTGTCCGCGAGGACCACGCGTGCGTCCGACGCGACCGGCAGCACCCACACGAAGTCGTCGGGCTCGCCCGCGTAGACGATCTGATCCCACAGCGTCGTGCCGAGCGGCGACACCGCGAGCACCATGCGATGCGCGTCGACGCTGCTGGGGCTGCCCGTCGGAGGGTAGAAGCAGCCCCCGCACGCGCGCGCTCGCTGCGGGATTGCCGCGAGCGACGACGCGAGCACGACGACGAAGAAGAAGCTCGCCCGCATCACAGCCTCCCAGGTGCTCGGCTCTCGTTCGACCCAGCTCCATCGTGCCGAACGCACGCCCCGCTGCGAAGCGCTCACCAGAAGCGGGGAAAGAACGACGCGGCGCACGTGATGTGGACGTCGTTGAGCTCGAACATGTACGAGGTGGTCCACCGGATCTCGAAGATCGGGTGGCCCGTCGGCGTCGCGCTCACCGTGTGCCCGACGAAGAGACCGATCTGGCCCGTCCAGCGCTCGCCCTCGAGCAGACCGAGCGAGCCCTGCACACCGAGGAACATGCTCGGCACTGGATTGCCCATGATCTGAAGGGGGATCCACGTCCACGGTGAGATCTGCGGCGTGAGGAGCAGCTCCACGTCGAGTCCCGTGTGGATGCGCACGTGTCGCGTCGGACGGAGGACGACGGGGATGCTGGCGCGCACGACGGTGTCACCCGTCGTGACCGCGGGAACACGCACTGCCGCGCGCACGCCGAGGTCGACGACGTCGGAGGTGAAGAAGCGCACGGTCCCGAACAGCGTGGGATCACGTGTCCACGGCCAGGCCACGCCGAGCTCGACGTCGTTGGTGACGCCCGCGCTCAGCGTGTTCGGTGCCTCGACGGCGAACGCCATCACGTTCCAGTCGATCACGTGATCGAGGCGCCACACGCCCTCCGCGAGCGTGAGCGGACGTCGCGACGCCGACTCCGGATAGCGACGCCCCGCGAGCGGATCGGGCGGCGGCGGGATGGGTGAGGCGAGCTCGTCCGACTGCGGCTCCGGCGTGGGTGGCGTGCGCACGGACCGCGACATCGGAACGCGCTCGTCGTCGGTCGCCTGCGCCACCGGCTGCGGAGGCGGCGCGGCCTCCGTGGTCGGCGCCTGTTCGGTGGGGGCGGCGTCAGCGCTCTGCGGCGCCGCGTCAGGGTCGTGAGGAGGCTCGACCGCGGGTGCGGCGGGATCGGTCTCGGGCTCGGCCTCGACGGGCGTCACGTCGTCCGCGCGCGCCCGCCCGTACGTGGCAGAGCACGCGAGGATGAGCACGAGCGCAGCGAGCTCCTTCATCGTCGTCGTCGACCGATCACGAGCGCGAGTCCGAGCCCGGCGAACACGAAGGACGCAGGCACCGGCGTGCTGCCGACGCCGATCGAACAGCGTCGGTACGAGTCGCCCGCGCCGCGCGTCGTCTCGCCGCTCGGATCGAGCCCGGTCGAGGACACGCAGACCGTGGGACAGCTCGGCTCGGCAGCGCGGTTCAGCTCGCGCGTCACGCGGATGAAGGTGCCGACGTCACCGCCGCTCGAGAGGCGGAGCGCGAGATCTTCGCGCAGATCGTTCACGCCCAGGCGCGTGCGGAGACGGGTGAGGTAGGCGTCGGCAGGCAGCGCCTCGCGCACGATCGCGACGTCCTCGGCGGCGCTGTTGATCTCGCCCGAAGGGCTCGTGCTCGTGTACGTCGAGAGGCTCGTCCACTCCACGATCGGCTCGGCGAACTCCGTGACCCAGTTCGTCGTCGGGCCCGAGCCGGCGAACAGCGCGTCGTCGAAGCGCTGGTCGTAGTCGAACGTTCGGGTGCTCCAGTCGTACGTGATCGCGGCGCGATCGATCTCTGCGTTGCCGAAGTTCGAGGCCTCCATGCGCGACTCCGCGAACACGAAGAGCTCGAGATCGAGGTCGACCGCGACACCGGCCGCCACCATGCGCAGCGGGAGCGTCGTCGAGAGCCCGGGCGTCGTGACGCGAACGGGCTGCATGCGATCGATGCCCTCGCCTGGGCGCAGGCGCAGCACCGCGAAGCTCATGTCGAGCTCGACGTAGTGCTCGATCACGGGCAGGAGCGAGTCGGCGACCGCGTAGCCATTGCCGTTCATCCAGTCGAGCAGCGCGGCGGGATCCTCGGAGCCGATCGTCGCAGTCTCGTACGGGCCGACCACGCCCTGGTGATAGACGGTCACCGGCGGACGCGAGCCGTCATCGGACTCCCGCGATGCCCCGCTCGCGGCGAACCCGAACGGCCCGTTGCCACATGGATCGGTGCAGAACGTCCGTGGCGGCGCGGGCGCCTGCATCGTGATCAACGTCTCGTTCGTCAGCGCCTCGAAGAAGCCGTTGTCCGCGAGCTCGACCTCGGCGACGCCCGCGATCGGCAGCACCCACGCGAACTCGTCCGGGCTGCCCTCGTAGACGATCTGATCCCACAGCGTCGTGCCCTCGGGCGAGATCGCGAGGACCATGCGGTGGGCGTCGACCGCCGTCGGGTTGCCTGTCGGTGGCGCGAAGCATCCCCCGCACGCAGACGCCGGAGAGGCATCGAGCAGCACCGAGCCAAAGGAACCCACCCCAGCGATGGCGAGGGCAGCGCGCGCGAGGGTTCCGACACGACCGTTCATCATGACCTCCGACCTGGCGCAGTCGGGCACATCCGACCGGCCGATCGACGCTGGTCTGCAGCCGCGATGCCAGCCCGCGCGGCGACGGTTCGGCGAGCGCGGGCGCGCCGTCGTGCGATCAGCGCCACGAGGCCGATCGCGAAGACGCCGAGGTCCCCGCGGCCTCGGCTCGCGGCGCTGGACGCGCATCGGTAGCTCGAGCCGCGGCCGCGATCGCTCACCCCTCCGGGGCTCAGGCCATCACTGCTCTCGCACACCGGGCACACAGGCTCGCGCGCGCGGTTCAGCTCGCGCGTGACCTCGATGAGGTTGGAGATCTCGCCGCCGGTCGAGAGGCGCAGCGTGAGATCCTCGCGGAGATCGTTGGCCCGAAGGCGGGTCCTCAAGCGAGTGAGGTGAAGGCTGGCGCCCGAGGGGAACGCCCCGCTGGCCGCGGCCACGTCCGCCTCGCTGGAGTGCATGGTTCCTGTGTCGTCGTAGGTGGTGCGCTGGAGGAGCGAGAACGACGGCAGCGGCATCGCGTACTCGGTCACCCAGTTCGTACCGGGGCCCTCGCCCGCGAAGAGAGCGTCTTCGAAGCGAGCGTCGTAGTCGAAGGTACCGGTCGCCCAGTCGTAGGTGATCGCGGCACGGTCCACCTCCGCGTTGCCGTAGCTCGAGACCTCCATCCGGGACTCCGCGAGGACGAACAGCTCGAGCTCGAGATCGACGCCCGCTCCCGCGGCGACCATGCGGAGCGGCAACGTCGGCGAAGTGCCACGCATCGCCACGCGCACGGGCTGCATGCGATCGACGCTCGCGCTCGCTTGGAGGCGCAGGATCGAGAAGCTCAGGCCCATCGACGCGTAGTGCGCGATCGTGGGGAGCAGCGCGTCGTCGACGAGGTAGCCGTGCTCGTTCATCCACGCCACGAGCGCGGCGGGATCGTCGGACATGATCGTCGCCGTCTCGTACGGGCCGATCACCCCTTGGTGCTCGACCGTCACGCCACCACGACCGGCGTCGACCGCGGCTGGAGAGGAACCGCCAAACCAGTTGAACGTGCCGCAAGCCTCGGGACAGAAGAGGCGAGGCGGAGCCGGGGCGCGCATCGTGATCTGCGTCGTCTCGGTGAGCGCCTCGAAGAACGTGTTGTCCGACAGCTCGACGCGCGTGCCCGGCGCGACGGGCAGCACCCACACGAAGTCGCCGGGGTCGCCCTCGTACACGATCTGATCCCAGAGGATCGTCTGTCCGGGGGCGACGGTGATCACCATGCGGTGGGCATCGACAGCGGTCGGCGTGCCCGTCGGATTCGGCGGTACGAAGCAGCCGCCGCAGGCTCGCGCCGGCGAGGGAGAGGCGCACGCGAGCACCGCTGCGATCACTGCCAACGACGAAGTGAGTCGTCCCATCGGACCCTCCAAGGAAGAGTCCCAGCGTGCGCCGATCGGCCGCCGACAGGGAAGGCGAATCGTCGCGGCGACGGAACGCGAACGAGGCGCCCTCCTCGTCCCAATCGCTGGGACAGAGGGGCGCCTCGTCGGGGTGTCAGCCGGAGCTGCGGATCACTCCGCGGCCGCTTCGGCCTTCTTCGCAGGCTTGTCGCCGTGCTTGTGATCGGTCTCGGTCGAGCCGATGCGCATGCCGTAGAACGAGCGCCACACGAAGAACGCGCTCACGGAGAAGAGCACCGCCGCGATGACGAGGCGAAGCGAGTTGCCGTTGCGCTCGCCGAGGATCTCCGCGAGCTCGACCGCGAGCAGGCCGAAGAGCGTCGTGAACTTGATCACCGGGTTCATGGCGACCGACGACGTGTCCTTGAAGGGATCGCCGACGGTGTCGCCGACGACGCACGCGTCGTGGAGCGCCGTGCCCTTGGCCTTGAGCTCCGTCTCGACGACCTTCTTCGCGTTGTCCCAAGCGCCACCCGCGTTCGCGAGGAAGAGCGCCTGGAAGAGACCGAAGAGCGCGATCGCGATGAGGTAGCCGATGAAGAAGTACGACTCGAGGAAGGCGAAGGCGAGCGTTCCGAAGAACACCGTGAGGAAGATGTTGAACATGCCCTTCTGCGCGTACTCCGTGCAGATCTGGACGACGCGCTTGGAGTCGGCGATCGACGCCTTCTCGACGCCCTCGAGCTTGATGTTCGCCTTGATGAACTCGACGGCGCGGTACGCGCCCGTCGAGACGGCCTGCGTCGAGGCGCCGGTGAACCAGTAGATCATCGCGCCGCCCGCCATGAGGCCGAGGAGGAAGGGCGGGTGGAGGATCGAGAGGTTGATCATCAGCTCGGGCTCGAGGCCCGTGAGCACCAGGATGACCGAGAAGATCATCGTGGTGGCGCCGACGACCGCGGTGCCGATGAGCACGGGCTTGGCCGTCGCCTTGAACGTGTTGCCCGCGCCGTCGTTCTCCTCGAGGAGATCCTTGGCGATGTCGAAGTTGGGCTCGAAGCCGAAGTCCTTCTTGATCTCGGCCTTCACGTCCTTGACGTTCTCGATGAGCGAGAGCTCGTAGACCGACTGCGCGTTGTCGGTGACCGGGCCGTAGCTGTCGACGGCGATGGTGACCGGGCCCATGCCGAGGAAGCCGAAGGCCACGAGGCCGAACGCGAAGACCGGCGAGACGTCGACGTGGTTGATCGTCATCAGCGCGCCGATGCCCGCCGAGGTGCCCGCGTCGATCGTGGTCACGTAGTACGCGATGCCCATGAGCACCACGAACACGATGCCCATCCAGTAGGCCGAGAAGTTACCCGCCGTGAGGCCGGCGAGGACGTTGAGCGAGGCGCCGCCTTCCTTCGAGGCCTGCACGACCTCGCGGACGTGGCCCGACTCGGTCGACGTGAAGATCTTGATGACCTCGGGGATGATCGCGCCGGCCGCGGTGCCGCAGCTGACGATGATCGAGAGCTTCCACCAGAGGCTCGTGTTCCCACCGACCTCGGGGATGAGCAGGTTCGAGACCACGAACGTCAGCACGATCGAGACGAGCGAGGTGAGGATGACGAGGTAGGTGAGCGGGGTCTCGAAGTTGAAGCGCACCTCGTTACCGAAGCGGCTCTTCTGGATCGCCTCGTTCACGAAGTACGAGAGCGCGCTCGCCACGACCATCACGATGCGGATCATGAAGATCCACACGAGGAGGATCGTCGCCTCGGTCTGGTGCGCCGGGTAGATGGCGAGGAGGATGAACGAGATGAGCGCGACGCCCGTCACGCCGTAGGTCTCGAAGCCGTCGGCCGACGGACCGACCGAGTCACCCGCGTTGTCGCCCGTGCAGTCGGCGATGACGCCGGGGTTGCGCGCGTCGTCTTCCTTGATCTTGAAGACGATCTTCATGAGGTCGGAGCCGATGTCGGCGATCTTCGTGAAGATGCCGCCCGCGATGCGGAGCGCCGAGGCGCCGAGCGACTCACCGATCGCGAAGCCGATGAAGCACGGACCCGCCCAGTCACCGGGGACGAAGCAGAGGATGCAGATCATCAGGAACAGCTCGATCGAGATGAGCAGCATGCCGATGCTCATGCCGGCCTTGAGCGGGATCGCGTAGACGTTGAAGCCCTTGCCGCGGAGCGCCGCGAAGGCCGTGCGCGAGTTCGCGAACGTGTTCACGCGGATGCCGTACGCGGCGACGAGCACCGAGCCCGCGATGCCGACGAGCGAGAACACGAGGATGACGACGACCTTCGTGATCGGGAAGCCGACGAAGTAGCCGTAGTACACGGCCATGATGGTCCCGATGAAGCCGAACAAGACCATGATGAAGCGCACCTGCGTCTCGAGGTACGTCTTGCAGGTCTCGAAGATGAGCTCGGAGATCTCGAGCATCGACTTGTGGACCGGCAGGTTCTTCAGCTGCGAGTAGATCGCGATGGCGAACGCGACGCCGAGGCCCGACACCACGAGGCCGCTCATGAGCAGCGTGCGGCCGTCGACGCCCATCATCGAGACGTCGGCGAAGTCCGGCAGCACGAGGTTCGCTTCGCCGCCGGCCTGGTGATGGCCGCCTTCGGCGTGCTGTGCGAGCGCAGTGGCCGCCGAGCCGACGCTGGTGAACAGCGCTGCGAACACGGCCGACACCACGCTCATGGCGTGGGACAGGGATCGGAAGGGGGGCTTCGGACTGGACATGAACCGCGTCTCCTCGGGCATCGGGACGGCGGACGCCGTCCTCCTCTCCGGGGGCCGAATTCGGCAAAAAACGCCTGGAATTCGGCCCTTCCGCGAAGGCGCCGCCTCTTAGCAGCCGAGACGCAGGATGTCGAGGATGACGAGCAAGCGCGGCTCGCGGCCCACAGACACGAACGCCCTCCTTCGTCGGAAAGAGGGCGGTCGGGGCTCGTACGCGAGGGATCAGGTCACTGCGTGGGGCCGCGCGTCGGCGGCGGACGCTCCTCGTCCATCGATCGCATCTCGCTGTCGGACGGGTAGTCGCGCTGGCTGTCGGGCGAGGCGGGGCGCACCTGCGCCTGCCCCGAGCTGTCGGTGCGGGGTGGCGGAGCGACGGGTCCGAGATCGGCAGGTCGGTACTGTCCGGCCGCGAAGTCGATGTAGGTGAAGGTGAAGGTGCCCTCGGCCCCGGTGGAGATCTGCGGCACCACGTTCGCGCGCATCTGCATCACGAGCACCATGTCGTTGCGGCGGCGCTCGAGGTGCGCCCGCACGACCGGGGTCTCGAAGTACTGCGTCTCGAGGTAGCGGCGGCTGTTGCCGAGGTGGATCGCGGTGTTCGGGAAGACGATCTCCACGCGGCCGTCGCTCGTGGCGAGCCTCGCGGCCACCGCCGAGTTCGTCTGCACGAAGAACCGCGAGCCTCCGCCCGGGAGCATCTGGAAGCCGGGCCACGTGACGATCGTGGCGCGCGCGGCACGACCACGGCGACGCGCGATCCGCCCCATCGCGGGAGGCTGGTTCGGCCCACCCGGAGTGACCCCGCCGTACTCCGTCAGCGGGTGCGGGTTGCTCGAGGTCGGCGCGCTGGTGCGCACTTCCTGGGCAAGGGCCTCTGGTACGTGCGCCGCCGGGATGAGGCCCGAGAGCGCGAGGACGACAGCGAGGTGTTTGCGGCGCACGCCGTGATGGTAGGGCAGGTCCCCCATCGCTCTGCAACTTCCCGTCCGACGAGCGCACGCATACCCTCCCCGCGTGTCGGTCTTCGGCACCCTCCTCGTCGCCTGCGCCGCGCTCTATGCGCAGGCGGCCGTCGTGTACGCATGGCTGTGGATGTACGGCGCGCGACGCGACGTCGTGAGCCTGGGCCTCTCGGGCACGGCCGGCGGCGCGACGGTGTTCGCGCTCGGAGCTGTCTTCCTCACCGCCGACGCATCGCTCGGGACAGCGGAGATCGGCGCGCGTCTCTTGTACGCGGGGAGCTTCGTCGCCTCGGCGTGCTTCTTCGTCGTGGCGCTCGAGGTCTCCGGCACGCCCCACCCGCGCGCGCTACCGCGGGTCGTGGGCGGCTTGATGGGCCTCGGCGCGGTGCTCTCGCTGGGAGGCGTGGTCCACGAGCCCGCGAGTGTCGTCCCCGCGATGGGCCACGAGCCGACGCTGAGCCCCGTCGGCGGCGTGCTGCTCGGGATCGCGATCCTCACGATGGTCGCCGCCCTGTACGTGCTCGCGCGTGCGTGGCCGCGTCGCGCCGGCGCGCGCTGGATCCTCGTGGGCGCGGCGCCCGGCGCGATCGCGACGACGATCGAGCAGGTGATGCGCGCGCGCGGCTACGAGCCGGTGTTCGCGCTCACGGTCCTCGGCACTGTGTTGATGCTGGTCGCTTCGTGGGTGCTCCTGCGTCGGTTCGCGGCCGTCGGCGATCGACTGCGAGGACAGAACGCGGCGCTCGAGCGGAGCCACACCGCGCTCGTGCGCGCGCAGAGCGATCGAACGCGGGCCGAGCACCTCGCCGACGTCGGAGAGCTGTCGGTGGTGCTCGCGACCGAGATCTCTCGACCGATGGCGTCGCTGCAGCGCTCGGTGGCGAGCTTGGACCTCCCGCGCGTCGAGGCGGGTGAGGCGCGCTCCATCCTCGACGAGATCGACGCCGAGACGCGACACCTCAACCACCTGATCGGCGACCTCTTGGTGTTCGCCCGACCCTCCCACGAGGATCGCCGGAGGGTGCACGTCGGCACGCTGGTGGAGGATGCGCTGCGCGACGTGCGCGCCCAGCTGCGCGCCGAGGTGCAGGCCCACGTCGAGGTGGAGGACGCGCTCACGATCCTCTGCGAGCCGGAGGCGATGCGACGCGCGGTCGCGCAGGTGATCGAGAACGCGACGACAGCGGCCGACGGTGAGGCGATCGTCGTGCGCGCCACGTCCGCCGGCGCGCGCGATCTGCGGCTCGACGTCACCGATCCGGGCGAAGGCATGGACACAGCGGTCCGCAAGCGCGCCCTCGAGCCGTTCTTCACCACGCGCGCGTATGGCACCGGGCTCGGCCTCGCGATCGTGGCGCGGGTCGCCCGAACGCACGGCGGTCGCGTGGAGATCGAGAGCGCGCACGGGCGCGGAACGACTGTGTCACTCCACCTTCCGCGTGTGGTCGAAGCGCCGCCTTCGGTCGGCGGTTGACCGCGGCGTCGGCGCCGCGTTGGATCCCGCGCCGTGTCCATCCACGCGACGTTGCTCGTCGGCTGGTCGGGAACGCTCGCCTTCATGGCAGCGTGGTTCGCCCTCCTCGCGCGGCTGCGTCCCGACGAGCGGCTGTTCCGTGTGTTCGCTGCGTACGCGATCACCAATTCTTGCGGCATCCTCGCGACCGCGACACTGCTCTCGGCCCCCAGCGCGTCGCTCGCGGCCACTTCGCGCAGCTGGCAGCTCGCGGCCTTCGGCGTTGCGGCGTTCCTCCTGCCGGAGCTCGTGCGGGGACTGACGCGACGGGACGTGAGGGTGGAACCGCCGCGCGTCGCCGGCGCGATCTTCGCCATGCTGGCCGCGAGTGGTCTCTTCGTCGATCCGCTCGCGACGACGGATGGGCAAGAGCTCACGACGGTCGGCACGTTCGCTGGGCTCGCACTCGGGATCGCCGTCACGCCCGTCACCTTCACGCTCACGTGGTCGGCGCTCACCCAGCGGGGCCTCGGCTTCGTGGCGCTCGCGCTCGGTGTCGCGCTCGTCGGAGGCCTGGTCGATCTGCAGCGCCTCACCGCGGGGACGGGTCCGTTCGAGCTCGCACCCCACGCCGTCGGGATCGCCACCATCGCGATCGGCGCCACGCTGATGCGTCGCGTGGTGTCCGCCGAGGCCGAGCTCGAGCGGAGCTCGGCGCTCCTCGCCCGCTCCCTCGACGAGCTGCGCACAGCCGAACGCGCGCTCGTCGACACCAAGAGCCGTGCGGCGATCGGAGAGCTCGCGGCCGTCATCGCGCACGAGGTGCGCAACCCGCTCGCGGTGCTGCGCAACGCGGCCTCTTCCCTTCGGAAGCCGACGACGAGCTCGGTCGACATCGAGACGCTCGTCGAGATCGTGCAGGAGGAGACGCGGCGTCTCGATCAGCTCGGACGCTCGCTCGCGCACTACGCGGAGCCCATGCCGTACCGCCCCGCGAGCGTCGCGCTCGAGCCGCTCCTGCGTGACGTGACCGCCGCCGTGCGTCGCGCGCACGAGGACATCGACGACCTGACGCTCGATGTGCGACCCACGACGCATACCGTACGCGGCGACGCAGCGCTCTTGCGACAAGCGCTGGTGAACGTCGTCGACAACGCCGTGCGCGCGATGCCGGAGGGCGGCCGCGTCGAGGTGCGAGCGGAGCACGTCGACGATCGGGTGCGCATCGACGTCATCGACGAGGGCGAGGGGATGACGGACGCGGTGCGGGCGCGCGCGCGCGATCCGTTCTTCACCACGCGCGCGACGGGCACGGGCCTGGGCCTCGCGCTCGTCGACAAGGTGGTGCGCCTGCACGGCGGTGAGCTCGTGCTCGCGCCCGCGACACCGCGCGGCACCTGCGTGTCGATCACGCTCACCTCCGCGACGCCCTCGGTGAGCACGTGATCGCGCTCGTCGTCGTGATCGCGGTCTTCGCCACCGCGCCGCAGCTCCACCTCGCGGCGATGGCGGTCGCGCACTTCATGGCCGGCCTCACGCCCAAGGTCGTGAGCTTCGGCATCGGTCCCACGCTCCTCGAGCGTCGGTTCGGACAGACCACCCTCCGCCTCGCGGCCCTTCCGATCGGCGGCTTCGTGCAGATGCCCGACGGCCCCGACGATCAGCCCCTGCCCATCCCGCCATTCTTTCGTGCCGCCATCGCGCTCGCGGGCCCGCTGTGGGTGCTCATCGTCGCGATCCCCTTCGGCGCGCGGCCGATGGGCTTCGATCGCGCGGCGCTCCAGCTGCTCGAGGGCGCCTGGGCCCCGCTCGAGGTCGGCGCGCCGCTCGTGAGCGCGTGGATCGCGCACGCCGAGCACGCGCCGCTGCATGCAGGCGCGGCCCTGGCCGTGCGCCTCGCGCTGTTCAACCTCCTGCCGCTGCCCTCACTGAATGGGTTCGACGTGATCGAAGGGCTCGTGCTCGGCGCGCTCGGACGCCCTCCCCGTCCGCGCTCGCCTGCGTTCGCGCTGCTCGGCGCGTTGCTCGTGCTGCCGATCTCGATCGCGTGGATCGTCGCGATCATCGGCGCGCTCGCGTCGGGTTGATCGGGGACGGTCCCGCGATCAGAAGCGGGGCGGCTCGAACGTGGGGATCGACGCGGCGGGCGAGGTCTGGGTCGCCGGCGTCTCGGGGAGCGTCGCCGAGTTCGCGAAGTCGATCGGCAGGTAGAAGAGCCAGAGGCGATCGTGCCCGATGCGGTGCTCCCAGCCGACGAGACCGTAGAGCACACGCCACCAGTGCTCGCCGTCCGAGCGCTCGCCGTAGTCGAAGAGGCCGCTCACGTGGAGCTCCCACTCCCATCGACCCTCGTGCGTCCACTGTCGACGACGGAAGTACGTGGCGAGCGGCAGCGTGACCTGCGACTCCGTCACGCCCTCCACGACGCGGTAGTAGAACGGGAACGCGACCGTGTAGCGGCTGTGGTTCTCGTAGTTCTCGAAGTCCCACCAGAACGGGTTGAGCACCGCATGGTGATGGCTCGGGACGCTCTCGTAGTACCAGAGCGGGTGGATGTTCACGGCGTCGCCGTCGTGCCAGCGCGAGACCTGCACGGTGGGCAGCACCCAGGTGGTCTCGTCGTGCGTCTCTTCGTTCACGAAGTTGCCGAAGAGCGGCGTGAGCCAGAGGTGGCTGCGGCCGTGCTCGCGCAGGCTGAGGAAGAAGGGCGCGATGGCCCAGTTGTCGTAGGCGGGGCTCGACCAGTGCCACGCGAGCGGCGTGACCATCAGCGTCTCGCTGTGATCACGGGGATCGCGGATGTGCGCGAAGAGCGGCAAGACGGCGTCGAACTCGGTCGCGCCGCGGTAGCGCTGATAGACCCAGGAGACCAGCGTCTCGCTCGTGCCCTCGCGGAGGTAGAGGAACGCGGGTGTCGCGAGTCGGAACGCGTCGGGCGACTCCGACCAGTGGAACAGCAGCGGCGGGATCGTCGTCGAGTGGAAGCCGGGTCCCTCGTCGTGATGGACCAGCGGCGCCAGGCCCCAGAAGCTCTCCGCCGGGTCCTCTTGGTAGTAGACCGGCCCCAGGATCGTGAGCGTTCGGTTGATCTCGGGGTTGCGCCAGCGCCAGAAGAGAGGCGGGACGAACTGGTACTCCTCGCGCGGCGAGTTGTGCACCCAGAGGAGCGGGAAGAGGCCCCAGCGCTCGTCGTCGTGGCTGCGGAAGCGATACGCGAGCAGGCCGGCCGTGAGGTAGTCCTCGTCTTCGCTTCCCCACGCGCCGAAGAGCAGCGGGGGGATGAGGTGGTAGTAGCGTCCGCCCTCGTGATGGCCGCTCATGAAGAGCGGCGCGACGCCCACGTCGTGGCTCTGCGCGTCCTCGTGATGGAAGACGGGCCCTGCGATCCACGTGTGGTGGCCCTCGCCGCGGTACCACCAGAAGAGCGGGAACACGACGTCGAAGGGCTCGGCTCCTTCGCGGTGATAGAGGGGCGGGATGACCAGCTCGCTCGTGCCCGGTGACTCGCGCAGGTAGAACGAGGGGAAGACCGCTGTCGTGGTGATGCCCGCGCGCCGCTCGTGCAGGAAGATCGGTGGGATCGGCAGAGAGAAGTCGCCGTCCTGCGGAGGAGGCGGCTCGGGCGGCACGAAGCGCGTGGTGCGTCCGTCGGACGGATGGGCGGCCTCCGCAGGAGGCACGGCGTCCGCTTCGGCTTCGGCGTCCGCTTCGGCCTCCGCTTCGGCGTCCGCGTCCGCGTCGGCGTCTGCATCGGCATCCGCGTCAGCATCTGCGTCCGCATCGGCGTCCGCGTCGGCTTCCTCGTCTTCTTCGTACTCCTCGTCCTCGTCGTCGCTCGCATCGCGCGCGGTCGGATCCTGGAGCTGGTACTGCGCGCGCGCCGATCCCGGGCCGGCGAGCGCGATGAGCGCGCTCACGAAGCACGAGATCACGGCGACGCGGATCACGCTCACCGCGTGGCCCCGTCGATCGGCGCGTCCATCGCGAGGCGCGTGCGCACCGCGGCGAGGATGTCGGCGTGCACGACGTCTTCCTGATGACGCGCGCGCATGTCCTTGAGCTGCACGACGCCGCGCGCTTCTTCCGCCGGACCGAGGATGATCACCGTGCGCGCGCCGAGCTTCTCCGCGCGCCGCAGCTGGCTCTTCATCGACTGGCCTCGCAGGTCGCCCTCGGCGGTGAGCCCGCCATCGCGCAACGACTTGAGCAGCACCGCGGCCTTCACGTTCATCGACGGCTCGGTGACCACCACGACAGCATCGAGCGAGCGGACGGTCGCTTCGTTCGGCAGTGCGAGGAGGATGCGCTCGAGGCCCATGGCGAAACCGATCGACGGTACGTCCGGGCCGCCCAGCTCTTTCACCAGACCATCGTATCGACCGCCGCCGCAGAGCGCGTTCTGCGCGCCGAGCTCGCCACCCTTGCCCTGGATCTCGAAGAGCGTGCGCGAGTAGTAGTCGAGGCCGCGCACCAGCTTCGGCTCGACGCGGAACTTCGTGCCGAGCGCCGTGAGCGTCTCGGTGAGCTCGTCGAAGTGCTTCTTGTCGGCCTCGTCCAGCAGATCGAGGATCGAAGGCGCGCCCGCGCAGATCTCCTGATCGGTCGGGCTCTTGCTGTCGAGGATGCGCAGCGGGTTCGTGATCAGGCGCTGCTTGCTCTCCTCGGAGAGCCTGGCCTCGTGGGGCTGGAGGAACGCGCGCAGCGTCTCGCGGTAGCGGCCGCGCGTCTCGCGCGACCCGAGCGAGTTCACGAGGACCTCGATGTCCTGCACGCCGAGCGACGACAGCAGCGTGACGACCATCTCGATCATCTCGGCGTCGATCTGCGGCCCCGGATCGCCGAAGCACTCGAGCCCCGCCTGCCAGAACTGTCGGTAGCGTCCGCGCGCGGGCCGCTCACGACGGAACATCGGGCCGAGGTAGTACCACTTCGACACCGGCTCCTGGCCGTTCACCGAGTGCTCGACGTACGCGCGCACCGCCGACGCCGTGCCCTCGGGCCTCAGCGTGAGCATGTCGTCGCCCTTGTCGACGAACGTGTACATCTCCTTGCTGACGATGTCGGTGGCCTCGCCGATCGACCGCACGAAGAGGGGCGTCGGCTCGACGAGCGGTGTGCGCACCTCGCCGTAGCCGTAGCGACGCGCGGTCTCGCGGAACGCGGTCTCGAGGCGATGCCATCGCGGCATCGCGTCGGGAAGCACGTCGTTCATGCCTTTGACGGCGCGGATCGGGCTCGGATCGCTCATGGGCTCGGAAGCTCGCAACGGGCCGAAAAGCCCACCCTTTCTCTCGAAAGGCCGCGCTTCGTACCCGATGCATCCCAGGGGGGCAAGACTCGGAGGCAGTTCTCACCCTCGGGGAGCCTCGCCTCGTCGTCAGCGGTTGACGGCTTCGAGGAGCGCCGCGACGAGGCTCACCATCATGATGAAGCCGAAGACGACGATGGAGACGATGCAGCCCACGGCCTGGTTGCCCGCCATCTGCGCGCCCTGATTCGCCACCTGCATCGGGGCGATTGCGGGCGCGATGGTGGAGATGGCCGCGCCGCTGCGCTCGGAGCCCTTGTCGACGATGACGGCCTGCGGGATCAGCTGTGCCGTCTCGGTCTTGAAGCGATCGTCGCCGCGTCGCACCGCCGTGCCCACGGCGACGACCTCGATCATGCCGCTGCCGATCTCGCGGATCTGGAGCTTGTTGCCGATCACGCGCTCGGCGCCGATCTGCTGCGCTTCTTTGCGGATGAGCTCGAGGCAGTTCTCGCGTGCCTCGTACACGAGCTTGGTCACCTCGGTGAGCTCGCCGCGCGCCAGGCCCTGGAAGAGCGCGCCGATGCCCCCGACCACGCCCAGCGAGTAGACGCTCGTCGCCATCACGAGCTGGTGCGGCACGAGGCCGAGCTGCGTGAGGTTCCAGAGCTCTTCGCCCGAGAGCTCCGAGGTGACGACCTGTGCAGCGCTCACGGGGCCGGGCGAGATGCCGTCGTGGTGCGAGGCGGTGCCGGTGAGCAGCAGCTCCACGGTGCCGGGGCCGTGCGGGAGCATCTGCACGTTCACGTCGACCACGGCGTTCGCGCCCGCGCGCGCCGCCTCTTCCTTCAAACGGTTCAGGGCCGTGTGGCGGATCTGGTTGTACATCGAGCTGAACTCGTGGACCTCGCCGCGCGCGAGCGTGCGCACCGAGCCCATGAGGCCCCGACCGACGCCGAGCGCGTACGCGATGTTGCCCATCACGAACTTCATCGGGCGATAGCCCGCGTCGAGGTGGCAATAGAGCTCGATGCCCGAGGCCGCGCTGGAGAAGAAAGGAAGCGTGCCGCGCGTGTCGTTCACCGAGGTGCCCTGCGCGAGAAACTCGGTGTACCCGGCGAGCGTGCGCAGCTCGGACACCACGCCGGTCACGCCTGTCGCGTTGTGCTTGCGCGCCTCGTCCTCCATTCGCTGGATCGCGGCGTGACGGCCTTCGGAGATCATCTCGGTGATCGCGCCGATCTCACCGCCCGCGAGCGAGCGACCGAAGCTCGAGAGGCCGCCCGCGACGCCGAGCGATCGCACGCTGTTGCCGACGGTGATCTCGGCGGGCTCGATGCCCTTGAGCCGGAGGCAGTAGATCTCGTTGCCACTCATGCCGCTGATGAACATGGCGGCATGCTCGCGCGTGACGCGGGCGAAACCAAGGGCTCAGCGCGTGGCCTCGCTCAGCTCTTGCACTTGCACTGCGTCGCCAGCGTCGAGGAGCGCGGCTGCGAGGCGCTCTCGCTGTCGCGCTCGCTCGATCCCGACGCCCGTCATGGCGCGGAGGCAGCGAGGACGGCGACCTCGGCGGCGGTGATCGCGCGGCGGTAGAGGCGCACGTCCGAGAGGCTGCCGGCGAGCTCGTCCGCGCTGTCGCAGCAGTTCTGGCCGATCTGGAGGCGCTCCGTGCTGTCGGCCATGGGGGCGGCCGGCGTGGTCGCGCGCTCGGTGCCGTTCACGTACAGGCGGACGGTCATCGTCGTCGCGTCGCGCACGCAGGCGACGTGCGCCCACGTGTCGACGAGCACGGCATCGTCGGGCGTGAAGACGCGATCACCGGTCAGCTGGCACGCAGGACGGCCGCGGCTGTAGAGAAAGAGGCTGAAGCCGCCCTCGCGATCGATCAGGCCCATGCGGTTGCTCCCCGTCGGGATTCGTGCGGGACGGACCCACGCGGCGACGGCGACGATGGCGTCGAGGTCTGCGGCGTCGGCCGTGTACAGCGCGTCGCTCGCGGAGAACGTACCCACGCGCCCCGAGAAGGTGACGCCGAGGTTCGTGAGCGTGTGGCCGTTGCCGCTGGCGTCCGAGAGCGGATCGCTGCCGAACGGATACCAAGCGACGAGATCCCCTCGCAGGTCGTAGGCATCCGGCGGGACGAACGCGTCGGGCGGTGTGAAGGCGTCGGGCGGTGTGAAGGCGTCGGGCGGTGTGAACACGTCGGGCGGTGTGAAGGCGTCGGGCGGCGTGAACACGTCGGGCGGCGTGTAGGCGTCGGGCATGAGCACGTCGATCGGCGAGAACGCGTCGATCGCGGCGTCGATCGGTGCGGGCACGTCTCGCGGCGCGAAGACGTCGATCGGCGAGAACCCGTCGAGGTCCGGCGCATCCGCGGCCGCGTCGATGCGTACGCCCGAATCGAGGAGCACGGCGGCATCGACGCCCTCGAGGGGCGCGTCGCTTCCGAGGTCGTCGCGGTTGACGACGCAAGCCGACGTCATCAGGCCCGCGAGCGTCGAGGCGACGCCGAAGAGGACGCTGCGAACGTCGAGCACGCGTGACCGCTTCATGCCGCCCACAGCCTACCTGTGGGCGCGTCCGAGCGTCTCGTCCAACCGAAGGGAGCCTCCCACGAGGCTCTCGCCGTCACTCGTCGAGCGAGGCCTTCGTGTAGAGGAAGCGCTGGCAGCTCTGGCAGTTGAGGATCTCGCCGCGCTGGATCTGGATGAAGCGCTGAGGCGCCACGGCCATGCGGCACGCGCTGCAGATACCGTTCGCGTTCACCTCGCACACGGCGGGCGGCTTGCCCTTCACGATGCGGTCGTAGATGCGCGTGTGATCCTTGTGGATCAGCTTGGCGTAGACCTCGCGTCCGGCCACAACCACGGCGCGCTCCTCGCGCAGCGCCGAGAGCTTGCCCTCGAGCTCGGACTCGGCCACCGAGAGCTCGCCCTTGGCTTCCTCGAGGGCGCGCTCGGGATCGCCGAGTCCCCCGCGCATCTTCTCGATGCGGTCCTTGAGCGCGTCGCGGTGGGTCTCGCCGTCCTTGATGCTGCGACGCACACCCTCGAGCTCGCGCTCGGCGGCCTCGGCCTCGCGGCCGTTCTTGGCCTTCGCGCCCTTGGACTTGGCCTTCGACAGCGCGTCGTTGCGGGACGCCACGTCGAGCTCCTGCGTCCCGAGGAGCCGCTCGGCCTCGGCGAGCGCGTTGCGCTGGCGAGTGACCAAGTCCTCGAGGCGCTTGACGCCCAGCCTGCGCTCCTCGAGCTCGACCGGGAGCCCCTTCAACCGATCGTCGATGCCTCGCGCCTTCGCATCGATCTCCGCCAGCTTGACGAGTGCCCTCAGCTGCTCTCGCACGCGTGTACCTTTCATCCGCCGCGCTCGGTAGTTGCACGGGGATCGCGCTCGTACCGCCGTTCGCGGGCCCGCGCAAGAGCGTGCGTGGGGTCGCGTGCGTCCGGCGTGCGCGCGCTGCTTGGGCCCACTCGGATTCGAACCGAGACACGCCCCGTTATGAGCGGGGAGCTCTAACCGGTTGAGCTATGGGCCCTGAGTGTCGAGGAAGGAGCGAAGCGACGACTGAGGGACGCGGGGTCCGGAGCGCCCGAGCCCCCGAGCCGCGCCCAAGGCGCGAACTAGACGTAGCTGAGCCACTCGGGGCGCGTGGGCTTGATGCCGCGCACGACCTCGAAGTAGCGGTCCTGGATCTTCTTCGTGATCGGCCCGCGCGCCCCCTCGCCGACACGTCGATCATCGACCTCACGCACGGGCGTGACCTCGGCCGCCGTGCCGCACAGGAAGATCTCGTCGGCGATGTAGAGCTCGTCGCGCGCGATGTCGCGCTCGACCACGGTGAGCCCGAGGTCGTTGCGGAGGATGTGGAGGATCGAGTCCCGCGTGATGCCGCCGAGGATCGAGCCGCCGTACGACGGGGTGTAGACGACGCCGTCACGCACCATCCAGACGTTCTCGCCCGAGGCCTCGCTCACCCGGCCCTGGGCATCGAGAAGGATCGCCTCTTGGTAGCCGGCGGCGAGCGCCTCTCGCTTCGCGAGCACCGAGTTCACGTAGTGCCCGACGACCTTGCCCTTGGCCATCAGCATGTTGATGCCGGGCCGCGTGAACGAGCTGACCTTGGCGCGGATGCCCTTCTGCAGGCCCTCTTCACCGAGGTACGCGCCCCAGTGCCAGACCACCACAGCGACGCGCGTGGGGTTCACCGCGCCCAGGCCCATGGCGCCGTCGCCGAGGAAGGCGAGGGGCCGCAGGTAGCAGGCCTTCATCTGGTTGGCGCGCACTGTCTCGAGGCACGCCTCGACGACCTCCTCCTGCGTGAACGGCATGGGCATCGTGCAGATCTTCGCGGAGTCGAAGAGACGACGGATGTGCTCGTTCAGACGGAAGATCGCGCTCTTTCCGTCGTGGGTCTCGTAGCAGCGGATGCCCTCGAAGACGCCGAGCCCGTAGTGCAGCGTGTGCGTGAGGATGTGGACGTTCGCCTGATCCCAGTCGATCAGCTTTCCGTCGAGCCACACCTTCGAGACCTTGTCGACCATCTCCGCCTCCGCGATGAGGAACGCCCGGCTTCTATCACGACGAAACGCGCCGCAAGCGCTCCGCGCGGAGATTCGTCGACGGTCCAGGCGGGACCGTCGCGTCGTGCGACGACCGAACGAAGCTCAACCCTCGGGGGTCTCGCCGCGCACGTTCACCCACGTCGCCGGGTTCTCGGGGCGCGGGAAGATCGCGTGCCATCCCGCGGGCAGCGTCGGGCCCGCCCACTGGAAGAGCCAGCGCGCATCGTGGGGCGAGAGGTTCACGCAGCCGTGCGAGCGCGGACGACCGAAGCCGTCGTGCCAGAACGCGGAGTGCAGCGCGTACGCGAGCTGGAAGTACATGACGTACGGCACGTCCTCGATGGAGTACGGGCCGTCGGCCGCGTGGTCTCCGTCCATCGTGTGCGTCACGTGCTTGCTCGTGATGCGGAAGAGGCCGGTGGGCGTGCGCATGTCGCGCAGCGGATCGTCTGGGTCGCGCACGCGGCCCGTCGAGACGAGCGTCGCGAAGACGGGCGTGAGGCCCTCGTACGCGATGAGCGTCTGCGTCGAGAGATCGATGTCAATCCACTTGTCGTTCTCGCCCACGCCCTCGGGACGCTCGGTCGCGGCGCGGAGGATGCGCACGTCCTCGGGGCGAAACAGACGACCGTCGTTCGTCGTCACGTACGGCGTGCCGCGTGAGTCGATCTCGCCGGTGATCTGGAACATGTGGTGGTAGCCGGGCGCGCGACCGCGCCGCGGTCGGCCGTCGCGGCCCACGGTGAACTGGTTCACCTTCGACGACATGACGAAGCCGATCGGCAGATGAACGCCGCTGCTCGGCAGGGTGACGCCCGCGTCCGCATCACCGAGGCCCGCATCGGGCACCGGCTCGCGCGAGAGGATCGCGCCGGAGAATCCCGAGCTCGTGATGAAGGTCGAGCTGCGCGGTCGATCGAGGCCCGAGTACGGGATGATCTCGTTCGAGAGCGTGCGCCAGTAGCGACGCGGTCCCGCGCGCACGTCGCGATCGACGGCGAAGATGAAGCCCCGCAGCGTGCGCCTCATGAGGACGCCGCCTCGCTCACCCTCGAGCGAGGCGAGCGTGGGCACGAGCGGCTCGGCGGGCTCGAGCGCACCTTCTTCACCCGCGGTCTCTGCGGGTCCAGACGCCGTCATGATCTCGGGCTCGGGCGCGGGCGCCTCGACGGGCGCCGCTTCGGCGGGCGCGCCTTCTTCCGCGGGTGGCGGTTCCATGCCCGGGATGCGGTAGCCCTCGTAGATCGCGGCCTCTTCGTCGGTCGGGACGCGTCGGTAGACGGCGAGGTTCTCGCGCCGCGAGCGCGCGTAGCGGTACGGCAGCTCGGTCTCGAAGTCGGGCTGGGCCGGAGGACGCGCGGGCAGGCGTCGTCCCTCGAACGCCGTCACGTCGCGGCCGCTGCACACGAAGCCGCCGACCTCGAGCTCGTACCAGCCGCCCGCACAGCGCTCGGTGCCGATCGGATCGTGCGTGCGCGCCATGTGCGTCGAGCCCGCGCGCAGGTAGCCGAGGCGCTCGGAGTCCCGATCGGCGCGCGCGAACACACGCACCACGTAGCGCTTCGCGAAGAGACGCTTGGGAGGCCCGGGCGGCGGCGGCGGCGCTGCATCGACGTTCGCGTCGACGGGCTCGGGCGGCGCCTCGTACGCATCGGGGCTCTCTTCCTCGCCGCCACAAGCGACGACCGTGAGCGACGCGACGCAGCTCGCAGCGAGCGCGAGGGCCAGAGCGTGGAGGCGTGGGTCGAGGTGCCGGGGCATCACGGGGCGCAACGAGTGAAACGCGCTCGGCGCGGAGTCAAACGCCACCTCCCCATCCGCGGCGCGCGCTTTGGCGAGGACGCGAATGCATGACAGTGCTCCGTCGTCGAAGGCCCCAACGTGTCAGGAGAACCCAGCGCTCCGCCGAGCGCGCAGCCCACGATCGAGCTCAGCGCTTCCGAGCGTGCGCTCGCGGCCGACGCCGCGCTCACGCGTCGCGCAGGCCTGGCGGGCTGGGCCTCGTCGGTGCTCGTGCACGGCACGCTCGTGGCGCTCGTCTCCCTGACGGTGGAGGTGCCCGACTACGGCTTCGAGTTCTCGGTGCCCGCGGAGCTCGAGCTCGGGATGACGGACGTCGTCGAGGTCGAAGCGATCCCGCCGCCCCCTTCCCCCGCGTCGGAAGAGCCTGCAGGCACCAACGGCAGCGGCCCTGGCGCCATGGACGCGGGTGTGCCTCCGAGCGACGGATCGATCGGCGACGGCGGCGTACCGAGCGACGCGCCGCGACGGCGACGCCGCGATGCCGCGATGGACCCCGACGCGGGCGAGCTGCTCGCGAGCGGCGAGGGAGACGGCGCACGACCGCCGGTCGCGTTCCTCCCTGCAGGCGGTCAGATCGCGCTACGGCTCGATCTCGATCGCGTGCGGAGCTCGCCCGTGCGGAGCGACGTCGAGCGGTTGCTCGGTGCGATCCCGGACTGGCAGGCGCTGCTCGGATCGAGCGGCGTCGATCCTGTGCGTGATCTGTCGCGGGTGCTGGTCGCGACGCCGAACCTCCAGCGCAGCTCGCTCGTGGTCGCGGGCCGGCTCGCGACGGAGGCCGATGCACCGATGGCGATCGTGGAGCGCCTGATCGTCGCAGGCGGCGGCACCCCGCAGTGGGAAGACGTGTCGGGCGTGCCCACGTCCGACTGGCCCAACCCCGATGCGACCGCGCGTCGCGTCGCGATCGTCGGCGATCGACACTTCGTGATCGCGCGCCCCGAGGACCTGCCGCGGGTGCTCGCGATCGCCGCCGCGCGCGCGGCGAGCGACGCCACCGACACACCTGCGGACGCACTGCTCGCCCTGCCCGACGGAGCCGCGATCACGATCGAGATCGAGGGCGCACGCGCCTACGTGCGTCAGAGCCCGTGCGTCGTGCCCACGCGCCTCGCGGCGCGCGTCGACGAGGACCCGAGCGAGGTGCGCGTGTCCTTGCACGCGATCTTCGACTCCGCCGAGCAGAGCAGCGAAGCAGCCGCCTGCTTCGAGAGGCTGCGTGCGCGCGCGCTCGGCAATCCGTTCGTGTCGTTCGCGGGCATGGGCGGTCCGCTCGGTGCGCTCGAGATCGAGACGGCGGAGGCCGCGCTCGATGCGCGCACGAGCCTCTCCTACGGTCAGGTGCGCACGCTGCTCCGGTACGTGCAGGGCATGCTGCGTCGTCCGCCTCCGGCCACACCGACGGATCCGCCGACGGATCCGGGCGCGCCCGCCGGCACCGGCGTCACGCCCGTCCCTCCCCCGCCCATCACGCCGGTGCCGCCGCCCGTGATCCCCGTTCCGCCACCGCCCGTGCCGCCACCGACACGCTGACGATCAACGAACCTCGGGGCTGCCGCCGCGCCAGCTCTCGAAGAAGCGCACGATCTGTGTCTGCGCCTCGACGATGGGGTTGGAGAACGTCATCGGGCTCGCACGCTCGACGAACGGCGGCAGCGGCGGGTGCTCGAACGCAGCCTCGCCGCCGTTCGCGAGGATGAGGCCGTGCGATGCGGGAGAGAACGCGGTGGTCGTACGCACGAACGCGCTGCTGCCGATCATGAACGTGGGACGCGCGGGCAGCTCCACGCGCGCGAGATCGACGTAGCGCGGATCGGCGCCCGCGATGCTCGCCCCCGATGCGCGCGCGAGCGCCTCGGTGCCCACGTTGGGCACGGTCTCGTCGTCGATCGCCATCTGGAAGAGCACGTGCGTCTCGCGCATCTCGAGCACGGGCGCGAAGGTCATCGAGTCGCCGCGGTCGAGCAGCGTCTGGTAGAGCGCCATCTGCGGGTAGTGCGCAGGCGGATCGTTCGTGTAGTCGATCTCCGCGTACGAGAGCCCGAGCTTCGGGAGGAGCAAGGGGAAGAACGTGGGGTTGAAGCCCGCGCTGAGCTCCACGAGGTGCGTGAGGTTACCGCCCGTCACGTTGAGCACCGCGCAGCCGACGCGCGCTTCCGTCGCCACGAACATCGTGCCGAGGATGCCGCCGAGGGAGACACCCACGAACGCGATCTGCCCGTCGTCGAACGAGAGCATCGCGGGCCCGTCCGTCGCCGTCGTCACGCCCGACAGATCGCTGCGCTCGACGACGTCGAGCACTGCGAAGAGATCCACCACCGACTGGCGGAACGAGTCACGCGGATAGAAGGGATGGAAGCCGGGGTAGTCGCCCTCTTCGTCGAACACACCGACGTACTCGACGTAGCTCGGGTTGCCCGCGATGTCGCCGTAGAGATCGGGCCCCTCGGTGTCGCCGTAGTTGTGCGCGCCGTCGAGCATCGCCGGGCTCGACGCGCGCGCGCGCATGCCGTGGAACGGGATGTCGATCGCGAGCACCGCATAGCCCGCGGCGGCCAGGGTGTCGGCGATCGCGAAGACCTGGCTGCGATCGTTGCCGAGGCCGTGCTGGAACACGACGAGCGGGAGATCGGTGGTGGCGCCCGCGGGCAGGACCAGCGTGAACCACACGTCTTCCGTGCGGCGCACGACGAGCTCGCCCTCCGCGTCACGGGTCCAGCTGCCGTGAACGAAGGGCGCGGGCGATCCGAGCTGCGGGGAGGCGAAGCGTCCGTCGACGACCCAGCCGATGTGGGCATGGAGGACGCCGCCCTCGACGTCGCGCCCGGGCAACATCTCGGTCGGCACGCCGAGCAGCGCGTCGAGCGCTGCGCCCGAGGCGACGCGCTCGATCGTCACTTCGGGTGCCATCCGTGCGCGCACGAGCGCGCGGGCATCGAGGAGATCCTCGCTCGCGCTCTGCACGCGGAACGTCGCGAGGCCGACGACGTTGCTCGTGGGAACACCCGCAGCCGCGAGGCCAGCGAAGACGGACCGGTAGTTGCGCCACGCGCGCGCATGCACGGCGTCGGTGGGCTCTGCGGTCGCGTCGCGCACCTCGGCGAACGTCTCGCTCGGCGCGAGCGAACGGCCATCTGCGCCGCGCACGCTCGCGGTCACGACGGCGGCGTAGGACCGGCCCTCGTGGAGCGGGTGACCATCGGCGGGGCGGATCGAGAGGAAGTGGCGCGACGACGACCAGCGCACCTCCGCAGGGATGCGCGACATCGCGTCCGGCGAGGCCGGATCGACGTCGACGAGGAAGACGCTCGCGCCCTCGCGCACGCTCTCGGCGGGATCGGAGGGGAGCGAAGACACGTCGAGCTCACCCTCGACGCCGAAGAAGACGGGCGAGCTCGCGCCGAAGCCATCGACCTCGCGCAGGCCCGTCCGGATCGACTCGAAGAACGCGCCCGAGACGCTCCCCGCCTCGCCAGGGATCTCACCGAGCTGGATCACGCCGTCGGCGTCTCGGTAGAGCGCGTCGGGGAACGGCACCGCGCCGAAGTCCATCGGGCCTGCGCTCGGCTCGAAGATCAGCTGCGAGCTGCTGGGGGTCGGTCCTGCGTCGGTCGTCGACGTGGGAGGAGGATCGCCGCATCCGAAGAGACCGAGCGAGGCGAAGGCGAGCGCTGCGCCCGAGAGGGCGCGCGGCGCACGAAGGCAAGGAGGCATGGGTCGAGGATCCCACGACGCGGAGAAGACCGCAAAACTCGGGCTGCCCGAACGACGGGCCGACGCACGTCGGGCGGCGCGGGCCTCGTGTAGGCTCGCCGCGTGAGCGACAAGCCCGCGGCCAAGAGCGGCGAGGACGAGGACGAGACACCGAGCCTGAGCCAGTCGCTCCACGACTCGCTCGCGGCCCTGCGTCTGGTGGTCAGCACGCACCGCGGCTACGCGGCCGGGATCGCGTCGTTCGGCCTCGTCGCCTCGGCGCTTCCCGCAGCGATCGCGTGGACGGGCCGCGCCATCGTCGACTGCGTCGAGCGCGCCGCCGATGGCGGCGATCCCACGCTGCGCACGCATGCCCTGTGGCTCGTCGCGCTCGAGCTCGTGCTCGTCGCGGTGATGACCGCGTGTCACCGAGGCGCCGGCCTCTTCGGATCGCTGTTGCGCATGCGCGTCGCGCAGCGCGTGAACGAGGCGATCCTCGAGAAGGCCCTCCACCTCGAGCTCGCGGACTTCGAGACACCCGAGGTGCTCGACCGCATGACGCGCGCGCGGCGGGAGGCGAGCTACCGCCCGATGTCGCACGTGGACAACCTCGGCGGCGTCGCGCAGGGCGTCTTGTCGCTGATGGGCCTCGGTGCGCTCCTCGGCGCGCTCTCGCCGTGGACGGTGGTGGCGCTGATCGTCGCGACCATCCCGTCGTTCGTCGCGGAGCTGCGCTTCGGCAAGGAAGCGTTCCGCCTCTTCTCGTGGCGATCGCCCGAGACACGCAAGCAGAACTACCTGGAGATGCTCCTCGCGCGGGCCGACTACGCGAAGGAGGTGAAGCTCTTCGGGCTCGGGCCGATGTTCCTCGCGCGCTACCGCGCGATCTTCCACGCGCTCTGGGCCGAGGATCGTGATCTCACGGTGAAGCGGGCCGCCTACGCGCTCCTGCTCGGGCAGATCTCGATGCTCGTCTTCTACGCCGTGTACGCGTGGGTGGCGTACTCCGCGGCGAGCGGGCTCATCACGCTGGGCGCGATGACCATGGCGCTGCTCGCGTTCCGTCAGGCCGAGGGCTCGCTCTCGGGGCTCTTGTCGACTGCCTCTCAGATCCTCGGCGATCGGCCGTACCTGCGAACGCTGTTCTCGTTCCTCGAGCACCAGGCACCCGAGCACGCGCTCGGCACCGAGACCGAAGGACCGAAGCCCGACGACGGCGTGCGCTTCGAGAACGTCGCGTTCGCCTACCCCGGCGCCACCGAGCCGGTGCTGAAGGACATCTCGTTCCACCTGCCGCCGCGCCACAAGCTCGCGCTCGTGGGCGAGAACGGCGCGGGCAAGACGACGCTCATCAAGCTGCTCACGCGCCTCTACCGGCCGACCGCGGGCCGCATCCTCCTCGACGGACTGCCTCTCGATCAGTGGGAGGAGGCCGCGCTCCACCGCCGCATCGGCGTGATCTTCCAGGACTTCGTGCAGTACCAGCTCACCGTCGGCGAGAACGTGGGCGCGGGCGACGTGCGCGCGTACGAGGACGAGGCGCGCTGGACCGAGGCCGCGGAGAAGGGCACGGCGCTCGACTTCGTGCGCGAGCTGCCCAAGGGATTCGGGACGCAGCTCGGCAAGTGGTTCGACGACGGCCGTGAGCTGTCGCTCGGTCAGTGGCAGAAGATCGCGCTGTCACGCGCGTTCATGCGCAAGGACGCGGACCTGCTCGTGCTCGACGAGCCGACGGCGTCGATGGACGCAGAGGCCGAGGCCCGGATCTTCGCGCGCTTCCGTGCGCTGACCGCCGATCGAAGCGCGATCCTCATCAGCCATCGGTTCTCCACCGTGCGCATGGCCGACACCATCCTCGTGATCGAAGGTGGGCGCATCCTCGAGCAGGGCAGCCACACCGAGCTGATGGCGCGCGGGGGACGCTACGCCCACCTCTTCACGCTGCAGGCCCAGGGCTACAGGGACTGAGCCGCTACTCTTTTGCTCGCGCGTGACGTAAGAGAGCCAGCGATGCGCACGCTCGTGCTGTCGCCTCGGTACACCGACGACTCGAACGCCATGTGGCGTGCGGCGACGGAGCGTGGCTGGGACGTGGTGCGTGTACGGAGCTACCGGCAGGACGCGATCGACGCGGCCGTCGCGAAGAAGGGCCCCGTGCTGTACGGCGAGACGCTGCTCGCCGATGCGCTCGCCGAGCCGCTCGGGCTGGTCGTCGTCGAGCCGAGCGGCAAGTGGCTTCCCTCGCTGCCCGAGGCGTACCGCAAGCGCGAGGTGAAGCTCACGACCCTCGGCAAGGCGCGCGCGATCCGTCACTCCCTCTTCGCGAAGCCCGTGGACGAGAAGATCTTCAAGTCGCGCGTGTACGAAGAGGGCGCGATGATCGATCCCGATCTCGAGCTCGACGACAGCGAGGCCGTACACGTCTCGGACGTCGTCACGTTCGATCTCGAGGTGCGGCTCTTCGTCGCGAACCGACGCGTGCACACCTACTCCGCGTACCTGCGCGGCGGCACCATCGCGAAGAACGAAGCGGGCGAGTGGCCGCTCTCGGACGTCGAGGCGAAGGAAGCGATGCGCTTCGCCAACAAGCTGCTCGGTGACGAGAACGTCGATCTTCCCGAGGCGCTGGTGATCGACGTGGGCCGCACCGACGATCGAGGCTGGATCGTCGTCGAGGCCAACCCCTGCTGGGCCTCGGGCCTGTGCGGCTGTGATCCACGCGCGGCGCTCGACGTCTGCGCCGTCGCGAGCAAGCCTCAGGGCGAGGCGACGCGCTGGAGCCGTCAGCCCAAGGGCTGAGAGAGCGAGAAACAATCGTTTCGAGCTCTCGAACTGTCGTACGGGGTTTGGGGGCAGCGCCCCCATCTCGCGGCGCCTGCGCCGCGGAAGACTGAGAGAGCGAGAAAGAATCCCCGCTTCGGAAGCGGGCCGCGGCGGAGGGGGGTCCGATGCTCAAACATCCTCGGCCTTCGGCCTGCGGAACTCGCCCTGGACCCCCCACCACCGCGTCCCTTCAGGCCGTGAGTCGATTGTTTCTCGGTCTCTGAGTCACCAGCCGAAGATCCACTCGCAGGCGAAGTCGTCTGCGCCGGGCGTGCAGCCGCTTCCGTCGGGACAGAAGTAGAGCTCGAGGTGGCCGTCGTCGGTGCAGAGCTGGATGATGCCGCCGGGCAGACAGATGGCGCCATCGAGCGTGCCGCACTCGCCTCCGCCGTCGCTCGGCGGATCTTCGGCCGGCGGGTCGCTCCACGGATCCTCGGGCGCGGGCTCTTCGGCGGGCGGATCCTCGGCCGGCGGATCCATCGACGGCGGCGGATCGCCGGGGGCCGGATCGCTGGGCGGTGCTCCGCTCGTCGCGAGGGTGCGGCCCCATCGCGCGGCCGTCGCTTCGAGGTCCGCGGCATGTCGGTACACGAGCCCGAAGTCGTCGGGCCCGCTCGCGCCGCCGTAGTAGCCGCTGTTGGTGCGCGCCACCGATCCGTCGTCGAGGATCGTCGGCCCGCCCGAGTCGCCGGGGCAGAGGTTCGCGGTCTCTTCGCCCCACGTCATCTCGAGCTTCTGCTTCGCGAAGCGACCACCGCCGCCGCGCGCCTGACAGCCGTAGCCGTAGATCGTCGCGCCCATCCCGCTCGTGGGTGCGCTGCGTGTGATCGGTGCGGGCGTCGCGAGCGAGGCCGGCACCGGCTCGCCGAGCTCGAGCAGCGCGACGTCGTCGGGCCCGATCACCTCGGAGGGATCGTCCATGTAGGCCGCGATGCGTGTGATCGTGAACGTCTCGGCCGTGCTCGGTCCCCGTGCGGATCTCGAACTCTCCCCAGCGACCCACGCTGTCGCGCGACCTGTACTCGACGCAGTGCGCCGCGGTGACCACGAGCTGCGGTCCGACGAGCGTCGCCGTGCACGCGCCGCCGTCCATCGAGATCGATCCCACCTCGGGTCGCTCGTACGTGTAGGTACCGCGAAGGAGCGCGGACTCTTCTTCTGCGTACGGCGCGATGGTGCGCGGTCGGAGCTCGGAGGGCCCACAGGCAGCGAGCGCGAGCAGACACAGCGAGCCGAATCGAGCGATCGGACGAACGGAGTGCGAGTGCATCACGGGCTCCTTCCACGACGAGAGACGCAGACGACGACGACGACGACGCAATGAACGAGACGAGACGAGGGCCCTCTCGCGAAGGCCCTCGTCGTGTCGGCTCACCGACTTCGGTAGCAGAGGCGCTCGGTGCTCCCGGCGTTGCAGAGGTAGCCGGCGGGGCACGTGAGGAACTCGGGCACGCTGCCCTCGGTGCAGCGCACGAACTGCGTGCGTCCTCGACGACACGTGTAGTCGGCGATGCCGCTCCACGGGCCGCAGGTGCTGCGCTCGCTCGCGCCACAGTCGCTCGGATCGACGCGGAAGCCCGACGCGCACGGCTCGAGCGCTTCACCCATCGCGCCGATGCGGATGCCGCGGCCCGTCGCGTCGCACCAGCCGCAGCCGACGATCTCGGTGGCCTCAGCGCAGGTCGATCGCTCGCAAGGCCCCGAGCCCGGCGGAGGCGGCGGAGGCGGCGGCGGCATGTACGCGTCGGGCGTGCTGAACATGCCGGCGTCGTGAGGACCTGCGTCCACGACGGGCGGCGGCGTCGAGCCCGTGCCGAGCGTCTCGCCCCAGCGCGCGAGCACGGTGTCGATGCGCGCGCGAACGCGGTACACGCGGCCGAACTCGTCGGGCCCACTCGAGCCGCCGTAGTAGCCGCTGTTCGTGGAGATCACGAGCCCGTCGGCCGCCATCGTCGGACCGCCCGAGTCTCCGGGGCAGAGCGTCGCCGTGGTGTCGCCCCAGCGGTACGTGATCTTCTGCTTCGAGAACGAGCCACCACCGCCGCGGCGCTGACAGCCGTAGCCGTAGATCGTCACCGGCGTGCCGCGCGCAGGCTCGCTCGTCACGAGCCCACCCGGCGTCGCGACGTCTGCGGGCACTGCGGTCGAGAGCTGCAGGATCGCGACGTCGTCGGGGCCGATCACCTCGGACGGGCCCATGAACGCGGCGATGCGCTGCACGCGATAGACCTGGCTGTCGCCCGCGCGTCGGCGGATCTCGAACGTGCCGTAGTTGCCGACCGTCTCGCGCGACGTGTAGTCGACACAGTGCGCGGCGGTGACGACGACACGCGGACCGACGAGCGTCGCGGTGCAGCCACCGCCACCGATCGAGATCGAGCCGACCTCCGGTCGCTCGTAGGTGTAGGAGCCGCCGACGAGCGTCGAGTGCGCGACGTCTTCGGGCGGGAGCGACTCGCGCGGACTGAGCTCCCCGGAAGTGCATCCCGCGAGCGCGAGCAGCGAGGCGGTCACGAGAGAGGAGGTGGAACGGGCGTACGACGACGCCGCGCTCCGCACACGGTTCGAGTGCGTTCGCATGGAGGGCTTTCGTTTCGGGTGGAGGGGGAGCCCGGCCTTCTCGTGAACGAGAGCTTCCGGACTGCTCACCCCTCTAGTGCGCAGCCCTCGTACGGATCGGTCACCGTCCGCCGAACTTTTTTTCAACAAGCGTCGTTTTGTTCCGGATCGCCCTCGAAACGGGGCTTTCCAGCGACGCGGTGGCCACCTGCCGGACGCGCTCGGTGGTGCCGGTGTCACCCGCGGTGGGCGAGCGCCTGCTGCTTCTGCTCGAAGAGCATCCAGAAGGCGACCTGCGGATCGGTGCTGAAGAACGGGTGTGTCCCGTCGAAGCGGAAGCGCTCCGGACGTCGGGTCGCCTCGGGGTGAGCCGGGTCGTCCAGGTTGATGAGGCGCATCGACCAGTCCTCGAAGCGCCTCGCCTGGATCACCGAGAAGTCGATCAGGCGCACGTCTGCGTGTCGATCGTCGCGCGTGATGCGGCAGAAGGTCCGGCTGACGACGTCACCATCGCCCTCGAGCACCTGGAGGAAGTGGCCGCCGCCGTAGCAGAGCAGGCCGGTCACGCCGATCTTCGCGTTGTTCACGCTGGCCGCGTCCACGATCGACATCGCGTCGCGCATCGACATCTTCTCGGTCGCGCGGCTCACGTAGAGAAGCTGGCAGAGGGCGGGCTGCATCATGTGCGTAGTGTCGCGATCTCGCGGCGCGCGGGGAAGCCGGGCGTTGACGAGACCCATGGGCGCGCACTAACCCCGCGGCCATGCCCCACGCCCAGACCGACGCCGTCGCCGCTCGCGCCAAGTCGCAGCTCGAGACCACCCTCGCTCGCCTCGGCGAGTACCTGAGCCACCCGGCCATCTCGTCGGATCCGACGCACAGCAAGGACGTGCGCGCGCTCGCGGCCCGCATCGCGAAGGACCTCGAGGCCCTCGGCTTCGCGAACTCCCGCGTGCTCGATCTGCCCGACGCTCTTTCCTCCGTCGCGGCCGAGTGGATGAAGGCGCCCGGCAAGCCGACGGTGCTGATCTACGGCCACCTCGATCTCCAGCCGGTGAAGAACGAGCCGTGGGACACCGACCCGCACACGCTCGTGACGAAGGGCGAGCGCATCTACGCGCGCGGCGCGGCCGACGACATGGGCGGCTGGGTCAGTCACCTCGCCGCGATCCAGGCGTGGCTCGACGTGGCGGGCGAGCTGCCTTGCAACGTGCGCCTCTTCATCGAGGGCGAGGAGGAGATCGGCTCACCGAACCTCGAGCGCTTCATGGACGCGTTCCCCGAGGCGTTCGCGTCCGACGTCATGGTCCTGACGGACTGCGAGAATCCGTCGCCCACCCTGCCCGGCCTGACCGTGTCCTTGCGCGGCCTGCTCGAGGTGGAGCTCACGTGCGAGTCGCTCAAGAGCGACGTGCACAGCGGGCTCTGGGGCAACCTGCTGCCCGACCCTTCGATCGCGCTGATGATGCTCGTGTCGCGCCTCGTCGACGACGACGGGCGCCTGAAGCTCGGTCGACAGGACGTGCCGAAGGCGTGGAGCGACGACGCGTACAACGTGCCCCTCACCGACGACGTGATCCGCAGCGCAGGTCGCCTCGTCGACGGAGTGAACCGCCTGCCCGACCGCGGAAAGCCGCCCGCCGAGTGGATCTGGCGTCAGCCCGCGGTGACGGTGCTCTCCACATCGCTGCCGCAGCCGGGCAACGAGAAGAACGCGATCCGCACCAAGGCGAGCGCAGTGCTCTCGTTCCGCGTCGCGCCGGGCCAGACGGGCGACGAGCTCTTCGCGCTCGTCGAGAAGGCGCTCGAGAATCCGCCCGGGGGCGTGAAGCTCACGATCAAGCGACGCGGCAAGCCGGGTCACTCGTGGCTCTACACGCCCAAGGGTCCCGCGTTCGAGGCGGCCGATCGCGCGTACACACGCGCGTGGGGACGAGGTCTTCTCCAGATCGGCGTGGGCGGCACGATCCCGTTCGTCGCGCTCTTCGGTCGTCGCTTCGGAGACCTGCCGCTGATCTTGAATGGCGTGATGGATCCCGAGACAGGCGCGCACGGGCCCAACGAGTCGATGCACCTCGGCGTGTTCGAGAAGGCGATCCTCGCGAACGTGCACCTCTACGCGGAGCTCGCCGAGGTGCCCGAGCTGAGGAAGTGAAGGAGCGCGCGCCGAAGGCGTGAACGATCAGCGTCGGCGCTTGGTCGCGAGGTAGCGATCGAGCGCCGTGAGGTCGAGGGCCGAGCCCGACGCGATGTCGCCGAGGAAGCGACACGCCTCTTCGGCGCTCGACGCCGCGATGGTGGGGACCACGGGCGGCGCGACCCACTGGATCGCGGTGAGCACACCGCGCGCGATGGGGCTCTTGATCACGAGCGCGTTCGCGACGACGTGCTTCTGCGTCATCGTCTCGATGGACTTGGTCCACGTGGCGATCGCGTTTCGTCCCTTCGCGTCGGGGAGGCTCGCGACCGCCGAGGCGTCGGTGAGCGAGAGGAAGCGCTGCTTGCGCGCGAAGATCGCTTGGAGCGACCGATCGAGCGGCTCGATGTCGAGCGACGTCACGTCGGCCGGCAGCACCAACACCGCGAGAGGCCAGTACGTCGTGTCGTATTCGGCTATCGCCATCTTTCCCTCGCGTGGCGTGTAGCATCGGAGCCCGTCAGGAGGAAAGTGCGATGGCAGCATCGGATCGCGAGCGCGTGATCGCGTGGGTCGGTGAAGAGCTCGGCACCGTTCGGATGTGGCGCGTGACGATCCTGTCCGGCATCGGGCTCGTGCTGGTGCTCGGGCTCGTCGGCATGCTGGGCGCTGTCTACGTGTCGGGCTCCGCGACGCTCGACGACCTCGGCGTCCCGCTGGCGATCCTCGGCCTGCTCCTCCCGATCCTCTTCGGCGGCGCGATCTACGGCGCGCTGGGCGTCCGTGCGCTGCGCACGCATCCGCTCCTTCTCGCGCTCCAGGCCACGCCGCACACGATCACGAACATGGAGCTCGCGCAGAACGGCGGGTGGAAGGGCGTGCGATTCACGGTCGCGAGCGGAGAGACCTACACGCTCTGGGCGGCGAGCCCGACCTGGGCACCGTTCGTCCTCGAGACGCTGAAGCGCTGATCACCCGGAGCGCGCGCCACGTGGCCGATGTGACGCGAGGAACCGCTCGACGCCACCGACCTCGAGCGCCGCGGCGCGCGCATGCTCGATCACGTACGTGGCGCCCTCGTGAACCGTGGCGCACACCGTCGTCGGCACGACGGGCGGGGCGATCCACTGGATCGCGGTGAGCACGCCGCGCGCGACGGCGCTCGGCACCACGAGCGCGTTCGCCACCAGATAGCGCTTGCTCTGCGCCTCGATGCTCTTGGTCCACGCCCCGATCTCGCCCCGCGCCTTCGCATCGGGAAGCTTGGACACGGCGGTCGCGTCGGTGATCGAGACGAAGCGCGTGCGCCGCGCGTAGATGGCGTCGAGCGAGCGCGCGAGGCGCGGGAGGTCCATGGCGGAGACGTCGGCCGGCAGCACCAACACCGCCAGCGGCCAATGCGTCGTGTCGTACTCGACCTGCGTCGCCACGGACCCGCTCTCCTGCGCACCGAGGCGCGAGAGAGAGCCTACACGACGACCCGATCAGCGATCGATGGGCTCGGCCAGCGGGGCGATGACGGTCACGTCGGGCGAAGCGCCGGCGTCCCCGAGCGGCGCGTCTCGCTGTACGTCGGGCGTCGTGTCGATCGCTGTGTCGTCGACGTCCACCTCGACCTCGACCTCGTCGAAGAACGCGGCCTCGACCGCTGCGTCCTCCACGTCGACCTCGCCTTGCGTCTCGTCGTGGCTCGCCTCGATGGCGCCCGGGCTGGAAGCGGTGGACGTGGTCGCGGGCTCGGCGCCGCGGACCGGATCGAAGTGCGCGCGGATCGCGGCGGCCTGCGTGCTGCTCGCGCCGGCCGCGATCAGCTCGGCCTCGCCGGCGGCGATGATCGCGCGCAGCGATCCCAGCGACTTGAGCAAGGCCTTGCGCGTCTTCTCGCCCACGCCCGGCACGTCGTCGATGCCGCTCCTCAGGCGACGTCGCTTGCCGACCTTCTCCCGCAGCGCGTTCGACACGCGGTGCGCCTCGTCGCGGACCTGCGTGAGGAAGTGACGCGTCGCGCTGCGCTCGCGCAGCACGATCGGGTTCTTCTGCCCCGGCAGGAACACGCGCTCGGTGACCATCTTGCCCGCTGTCTGCTCTTTCTCCTTCGCGAGGCCCGCGACTGGCAGCGCGCGAAGCTGAGCCGCGAGCGCCTCGTCGTCTGTCGCGCGCGCGAGCTCCTCGACCACCGCGAGCGCGATGCCGAGCTGACCGCGGCCACCGTCCACGACGAGCAGATCGGGCACCTGCCAGTCGGGCTCGCTGGCGCGCGCGAGCCGACGCGTGAGCACCTCGCGCATCGCGCCGAAGTCGTCGCCGCCCTTGAGCTCGTTCGTGTGCTGCCCGCGCAGGTGAAAGCTCCGGTAGCGGGCACGATCGAGCTGTCCGTCGGTCATGGCCGTGAACGCGGCGACGGTGTCGGTGCCGCCGAGATGCGAGATGTCGACGCACTCGATGCGGCGCGGCAGGTGGGGGAGGCGCAGCTTCTTCTCGACCTCGGCGAGGCGCGCGTCGACGTCTTCCTTCTCGCGCTCCTTCTCGCGGTACGCGTGCTCCGCGTTCTCCGTCGCCATGCGCAGGAGGTCCTTCTTCGCCCCGCGCTGCGGCACGAGCACCTGACAGCGTCGGCCACGCTCTTCGGAGAGCGCGAGCGCCAGCCCCTCCATCGCCTCGACCTCGACGGGCAGGAGGATCTCGTCGGGCACCACGTTGCCTTGCGCGTAGAACGCGGTGACGAACGAGGCCACGAGCTCCTCGTCGGGCAGGTACGCGTCGAGCGAGAACGTGCGGACGTTCGTCATGCGACCGCCGCGCACGATCACCATCGCGAGCTCGGCGCGATCGCCGTGCACGAACATCCCGAGCACGTCCTGATCGACGTCGCGCGCGACCGCGATGCGCTGATCGGTCTGCACCCGATCGATCGCGCGGAGCTGATCGCGGTACACGGCCGCCTGCTCGAACGCCTGCTCCTTCGCGGCGTCGCGCATGCGCCGATCGAGATCGGCGGTGAGCTCTTCCTGCCGACCGTCGAGGAAGAGGCCGACCATCGAGGCCTGCGCGAGGTACGCGTCGCGATCGACCTCCATCACGCACGGGCCGGGGCAGCGACGGATCTGGTACTGGAGGCAGGGACGAATGCGACGCGCGAAGTCGGAGTCGCGGCACGTGCGCAGCTTGAAGTGACGGTTCACGAGGCGGAGCGTCTTGCGCGCGGCTGTCGCGGAGTCGTAGGGGCCGTAGTACTGGGCGCCGTCCTGCTTGGGCTTGCGCACCACGGTGAGCTTCGGCCACGCGTCGCGCAGATCGATGCGAATCGAGAGGAACTCCTTGTCGTCGCGGAGCTTGAAGTTGTAGCGAGGGCGCTTCTCCTTGATGAGCGCGTTCTCGAGAAGCGCCGCTTCCTTCTCGTTCGCGACCACGAAGGTCTGGAGATCCCCGATCTCGTACGGGAGGCGGTGGATGAAGAAGCGGTTGTCGCTCGAGCCTTCTTGGAAGTAGCTGCGCACGCGCGAGCGCAGCGATCGGGCCTTGCCGACGTAGAGCACGTGCCCCTTGCGATCGAGGAACACGTAGACGCCGGGCTGCACGGGCAGCGCGTCCAGCTTGCGTTCGACGACCTCGGGGAGAGCCACGGCCCTCGCGTTGTCGCGTCATCGGACGCGTCCGGCAAGCGCGCGAGCGCTCCAAGGTGACAGGGGCCTGACAGGATTGCCTCGTGCGGCCGGCGCGTGGATCGCGAGCCGAGGCGGGCGCTGGGGCCCGACTCGATATCTCCGGCCACGCGACGGCCGGCTGGGACCGCTCAGCACATAGTCGCGGCGAATCGGGCGCCGAGTCGGCGCCGTTCCGCGAGGGAGATCGTGATGAAGACGTTCTTGCGATGCGTGGCTGCAGCGATGACGTGTTGGCTCGCGCTCGGTGACGTCGCGGAGGCACAGAGCTGGGGCCAGACGCAGATCCTCTCGCCCTCGGACGGAACCGCTGGCGTCTACTTCGGCTGGGCGCTCGACGTGGACGGGGACACAGCGGTCGTAGGCGCGCCAGCGGCGACGACGCCCGCAGGCGCCCAGGGCGCCGTCTACGTGTTCGAGCGAGGGCCCACCGGCTGGACGGAGCGAGCGAGGCTCGTCGCGCCCGAGGTCGCCGCCGAGCGCTTCGGCGCGGCCGTCTCCATCTCGGGCGACTCGGTCGTGATCGGCGCGCCGCGGACCAGCGCGCCCGGCGCAGCGGAGAGCGGTGCGGCCTACGTCTTCACGCGGACCGCGGGCGTCTGGGACACGGGCGTGCGTCTGCCTGCCTCCGACTCGTTTGCGTCCTCTCAGTTCGGCAACGCGGTGACGATCGATGGCGACTACGTCGCGGTCGGACCGCTCGGCACCGATGCGGTGTACGTGTTCGTGCGCGGCAGCGGCGGCTGGACGCAGCAGGTGCGTCTCACCCGCAACCCGTTCGAGCTCACGAACGGCTTCGGCCGCGACGTGTCGCTCTCGGGCACGGCCCTCTTGATCGGCGCCGACCTCGCGGACGGTCCCTCCGGCGTCGACTCGGGCGCCGCGCTCATCTACCGGCGCAGCGGCTCGACGTGGACCGAAGAGGCGCACGTCTACGGCGGGGCTGCGGGCAACCACTTCGGTCAGTCGGTGGCGATCGATGGCGACTACGCGGTGATCGGCGAGCCGGACTACGACGGCGGCTACACGTCGGTCGGCGCTGCGGCGGTCTACCGGCGCGTCGGTGTCACCTGGTCGCGCGGCGGATCGACGACGCTCATGGCTCACTCCGGCGCCCGCTTCGGCGCCACGGTCGACATCGACGGCAGCACTGTCGTCATCTCCGAGTTCTTCGGTGCGGGGCGCGCGCACCTCTTCACGCTCTCGGGCGCGACCGCGAGCTTCGTGACGACGCTCACCGCGTCGGACGCGACCTCGGGCGAGCGCTTCGGCGCTGCGCTCGCGATCTCGGGCACCGACCTCTTCGGTGGCCTGAACCTCGGGACCCGCCGACAGGCGTACGTCTTCGGCCTGCTCGACGACGACGGCACGGCCTGCACGACGGCTTCGAGCTGCCTGAGCGGCAACTGCGTCGACGGCGTGTGCTGCAACAGCCTGTGCGGCGGAGGCTCGACCACGGACTGTCAGGCGTGCTCCACGGCCGCAGGCGGCACGAGCGACGGAACTTGCACCACGCTCAGCGCCGCACGCGCACCGACCGTCACCTGTCGCGCGGCCGCGGGCTCGTGCGACGCCGCCGAGGTGTGCACCACCGCCTCGACGGCGTGCCCGACGGATCGAGTCTCGCCGAGCACCACGGTCTGCCGCGCGAGCATGGGCAGCTGCGACGTCGCAGAGTCGTGCACCGGATCGAGCGCGATCTGTCCCGACGACGCGTTCGCAGCCTCGAGCGTCGTCTGTCGCGTGGCGGCCGGGGTCTGCGACGTGAGCGAGTCGTGCACCGGATCGAGCGCGACGTGCCCCGCGAACACGTTCGTCGCGGCGGGCGTGGAGTGCCGCGGCGCCAGCTGCACGGCCGCCCTCGCCTCCGCGAGCGCCTCGTGCACGGGCAGCGACGGCGCGTGCCCCGCGTCGAGCAGCGTGCCGTGCGATCCCTACGTCTGCGGACCGACCGCGTGCCGCACCTCGTGCGCGAGCGACGGTGACTGCACCGGTGGCCGCGTCTGCATCGCATCGGCCTGCACGTTCGCGCCGGACGCGGGACCGCCGCCGGCCGATGCCGCCGTGCCGCCTCCTCCGGACGCCTCCATGCCGCCCGATGCCTCGATGGCGTCTTCGGACGCAGGGCTCGCCGACGATGCGGCGCTCGATCCCGATGCGGCACTGGCCACCGACGATGCCGGCGCGCCTCTCGAGGACGACGCCGGATCGCCGATGCCCACCGCCGATGCTGGCAGTGCGGACGCAGGCGCGCGTGACGCGGGCGTGCAGGATGCAGGCGCGAGCGACACCGGCTCGATGGCCACGATCGACGCCGACACGACGATCATCGGACCGCCGAGCGTGGGCTGCGCGTGTCGCACCACGCACGCAGGAACGTCGAGTCACACGGGCCTCGCGTGGTCGCCGCTGTTGCTCCTCGCGCTGGTGCTTCGCCGTCGCGGAGCGCGCTCGTGAGCGCGACGTCGTGCGAGCCTCGTGGCGTCCGCCCTCGCCTCCTCGGGCTGCTCGTCGTCGCGCTCGCCTCGCTCCTCCCCACGCGCGCGCTCGCCCTCGACTACTACGTCGACGGAGTCTCGGGCAACGACGCGCGCGACGGCCGGAGCGCTGCGAACGCGTGGCGCACCATCGATCACCTCGAGAGCGCGGCCACGCTGCGCGCGGGCGACAACGTCTACCTGCGCGCTGGAAGCGACTTCGATCTCAGCGCGCTCGGCGATGCGGGCCTTCGTCTCCGCGCGAGCGAGTCGGGCACGGCCGCGATGCCGATCACGATCACGCGCTACGGATCGGGCGCGGCGCCGATCTTGAGGAACCCCACGGGCACCACCGATCGCCGCATGATCTCGGTCGAGGGCAGCTACGTCGTGATCGACGGGCTCGAGCTCTCGAACGCGCACTACGCGGGCATCTACATCGACGGAACCGTCGGCCACGTGACCGTTCGCAACTGCGACATCCACCACGTGGGCGTGGGCGTGGTCGCGTTCGCGCCCAACCTCCTCATCACGCGGAACGTGTTCCACGACGGCACGATGGTGGTGAACACCATGGGCGGCGACGACGACTACGGCGCCAACGGCATCGTGCTCTCGGGCTCGAACATCGAGATCTCCTACAACCGCGCCGAGCGGCTCGTGGCGCCGAGCTACGACTTCACCGTGGATGGCGGCTTCGTCGAGCTCTACGACACGACCTCGGACGTCTCGATCCACCACAACGTCGTGGTCGACTCCGAGGGCTTCACCGAGGGCGGCAGCGGGAGCGGCGACACCATCGCGCGCGTCTCGGTCGCGTACAACCTCGCGATCGACAACAACGGCTTCTTCGCGCTGCACAACGGCGGCGATGGCTTCGCCGCGGACTTCGTCGACTGCTCGTTCACCAACAACACGATCGTCGAGACCTCGGGCGCGACGATCTTCTGGTTCAGCGGTGTGGCGACGGCCGCCTCGTTCACCTTCCGGAACAACGTGATCGCGTCCTCCGCGGGTCGCATCTTCCAGCGCCCGGGCACGCTCGTGCACACGCACAACGTGTTTCCTTCCGGCGTCACGCTCGGCCTCACCGCGGACTCCACCGATCTCGTCGCCGACCCTCTCTTCGTGAACGCGGCGATGCGCGACATGCACCTCCGCGCAGGAAGCCCCGCGATCGATGTCGGCACGACGGCGCTCTTCACGACCGATCTCGACGGAGTGCCCGTGCCCTCGGGCGGCGGCGTGGATCGCGGCGCCTACGAGCGAGCGGCTCCGGGCCTCGACGCGGGCGTCTCGATGCCCGACGCGTCCGTGCGCGCCGACGCCTCGGTGAGCCGCGACGCGGGCGTCGATGCGTTCGCCGGCATCGACGCGACAGTCCGCGAGGACGCGTTCGTCCTCGTGACCGACGAAGACGCGTCCACCTCCGGGGCGGATGCCCCGATCGCTGTCGTGGAGGACGCCTCGATCGGGACGAACGACGCTGCGACGACCTCCAACGCCGACGCTGCGATGCCTCGTGATGCAGCGCCGTCCGAGGTCGGCGCGCGCGACGCGACGACGGCGGAAGACGCAGGCGCGAGCCCCGTGTCGTCGGGCTGCGCGTGTCGGACCACGGCCCGTGGATCCGAGCACCTCGGCTGGCTCGTGATCGCGGCGTGCGTGCTGGGCCTGCGTCGCCGGAGGCGCTGATGCCTCGGGTGACGCGTGCGGCACGGGCGGCGAGCGCGGCGCGCTCGAGACGCTTGCCCGCGCTGCCCGTGACGGCGACGCTGCCTCGGTGACCAAGCTCTCGGTGCTCCTCGTCGAAGACGACGCGGCGCTCGCGCATGCGCTCTCGGTGAACCTCGTGGCGGAGGGCTGGTGGGTGCGCGCCGCGCACACCGGCGCGGGCGCGCTCGAGGCCTTGCGCGAGTCGGTCCCCGATGTCGTGCTGCTCGATCGCATGCTGCCCGATGGCGACGGGCTCGACCTCTGCCCCGCGTTGCGCGAGGCGCGCCCGACGCCAGGGCTCATCGTCCTGACGGCCCGCGCCAGCGAGGCGGATGTCGTGCTCGGGCTCGACCAAGGCGCCGACGACTACGTCGTCAAGCCGTGCCGTCCACGCGAGCTGGTGGCCCGTGTGCGGGCGGTGTTGCGGCGCAGGGCCCCAGCCCCAGCGCCTCACGATCTGGTCGTCCGCGGGCCGCTGCGCATCGATCCGCAGCGCCGGCAGGCGTGGGTCGGGAAGAACGAGCTCGTGCTGACGCCCACGGAGCACGAGCTTCTCGTGGTGCTCGCACGCGAGCCGGGCAGGATCCACGCGCGCCTCGATCTGCTGTCTGCCGTGTTCGACTCCACGCACCCCGGCTACGCACGCAACGTCGACTGCCACGTCGCGCGCCTGCGCCGAAAGCTCGCGGCCGCAGGCCTCGAGCCCAACCCGATCAAGACGATGCACCGCATGGGCTACCGATTCGAGGCCGAGCCATGACCGCACGATGGAGCTTGGCGGTTCAGGCGACAGCGCTCGCGCTGGTCACACAGCTCGCGATCTACGGCGTCATGTGTGTGTGGCTCGCGCGCGGGGGCGAGCCGCCCCTCGTGCTCTTGCTCCCCGTGGTGCTCTGCACGGCCGCGGTCTTCGCCTTCACCCGCTACGTGCATCACTACCGGCTCCGCGCGCTCGCCGATGCGTTCGAGCGGCTCGCGGACGGAGACCTGTCGCATCGCCTGCCGCCCCCGCCCGACGCCGAGTCCCGCCCCGTCGGTCACGCGTACGATCGCATGCGCCTCGCGCTCGGATCGCTGACCGATCGGCTGCGCAAGACGGATCTCTCGCGACGTCAGCTCTTCGCCGATCTCGCGCACGAGCTCGGGACACCCGTGGCGACGGTGCTCGCGCTCACCGACGCGCTGTCGCTCCCCGACATCGAGGCGAGCGCCGAGCGCCGCAAGGAGCTGGTCACGGCGCTCCTCACGGAAGGCCAGCGACTCGCGCGCCTGGTCGGTGATGTGCGCGACTTGGCTGAGCTCGACGACCCTGGCGTGGCGCTCGAGCTCCACGACGTCGACGTGGGCGGGCTCGTGCGTGAGGTCTGCCGGACACGCGCGCTCGCCGAGCCGCTGGGCCCGCGGATCGAGTGCGAGGTCACCGACGTCGAGGGAGAGGTCGATCCCGAACGCTTCCAGCAGGTCGTGGTCAACCTCGTGAACAACGCCCAGCGCCACGCCCGTGGTGGTGGCCAGGTGCGCGTGACCCTGCACGCGAACGCCACCGAGCTCACGCTGCGGGTCGATGACGATGGCCCCGGCGTCTCGGAGGAGCTCCTGCCTCGCCTCGGCGAGCGCTTGATGCGCGTCGACCCCTCGCGGACCCGGGCGACCGGCGGCAGCGGCCTCGGTCTGGCGATCGTGCGCGCGATCGTCGAGCGTCACGGAGGCCAGCTGTCGTTCGCGCGATCTCCGGCCGGTGGTCTTCGAGCCGAGGTCCAGCTCCCGAGCCGAGCGGTCGTCGCCGAGGGCTCCTGAGTTGTCCGCGGCGCAGGCGCCGCGCGCTGGGGGCGCTGCCCCCAGACCCCGTAATGCCATTCGAGCACGAGAAACGATTGTTTCTCGGTCTCTCAAGGGACGACGAAGGTCCGTGACGCCGACCGCGATCCACCGTTCGAGAGGTCGTAGAAGCCCGTGACGGCGAAGTGGAACTGGCCGTTGGGTGACATCAAGGGCGCGAGGTCGGCCCGCGCGAGCCGCAGCACGCCACCGATGTTGCGCGTCATGGCGTAGCTCGAGCCGTTCTCGCCGATGGGCACGAAGGCGCCATCCGTCGACGTCAGCGTGATGTCCATCCCGTTGCCCGACTCCCACGTCGAAGGCGGATGCCCGAGGAGGAAGAGGTGGTGTGGGCCTTCGCAGAACGTGGTGTTCGTGGTGTAGGAGAGCTCGACGACGCCCGGGCTGAAGTCGGCCGTCGCGCAGTTCGTGGGCGAGACGATGGTGAGGACGCAGCCGCCAGAGCCACGGACCTCGGTGACCTGTTCCGTACAGTCGAAGCCGCCGCCGCTGACGGCATCCGCTGCTTGGGTGATTCCCGCGTCGTCCCCGAGGAAGGGCTCGTCCTCCCTCGAGCAACCGAGGGACATGAGCAGCGGGAGCACGAGCATCGTTCGGGTCATGGCTGAGCGCATGCTCGAGACGTAGCCAACGCCGCGGAGCAGAGCTGTGGTGATGGTGTTGCAAACACCGCGACGCTCGAACGACGAACGGCCCGACTCGTGAGAGCCGGGCCGCGACGGTCTGGTGTCGGGGAATCAGTTGTTGTCGATGAACGACCGCAGCTGCTTGCTGCGCGAGGGGTGACGCAGCTTGCGGAGCGCCTTGGCCTCGATCTGGCGGATGCGCTCGCGCGTGACGTCGAAGTCCTGACCGACCTCTTCGAGCGTGTGATCGCTCTTCTCGCCGATGCCGAAGCGCATGCGGAGGACCTTCTCCTCACGCGGCGTCAGCGTCTTGAGCACGCGACGCGTCTGCTCCTCGAGGTTCAAGTTGATGACCGCCTCGATGGGCGAGACGATGCTCTTGTCCTCGATGAAGTCCCCAAGATGCGAGTCTTCCTCCTCGCCGATCGGGGTCTCGAGCGAGATGGGCTCCTTCGCGATCTTCAAGACCTTGCGGACCTTGTCGAGCGGCATCTCCATCTTCTCGGCGATCTCTTCGGGCGTCGGCTCGCGGCCGAGCTCCTGCACGAGGTAGCGCGAGGTGCGGATGAGCTTGTTGATCGTCTCGATCATGTGGACCGGGATGCGGATGGTCCGCGCCTGGTCGGCGATCGCGCGCGTGATGGCCTGTCGGATCCACCACGTCGCGTAGGTCGAGAACTTGTAGCCGCGTCGGTACTCGAACTTGTCCACGGCCTTCATCAAGCCGATGTTCCCCTCCTGGATCAGGTCGAGGAACTGAAGACCACGGTTCGTGTACTTCTTGGCGATCGAGACCACGAGGCGGAGGTTCGCCTCGACGAGCTCGGCCTTCGCGCGCTCGGCCTCGATCTCGCCGGAGTGGAGCGCGTGGTAGGTCGTGCGGAGCGACTCGACCGGCTGGCCGAGCTCCTCTTCGACCTTCTTGATCTGGCGGCGCGCCTCCGTGATCTCCTCGATCACGTCCTTGAGCTGCTCGGGATCGAGCCCGCCCGCCTTGCGCTGGAGCTTCTTGGCCTGCGCCGGCTGCTCGCCGATCTCGCGGAGGATCTGACGGATCGCGCGCTCGGTGTTGCCACCCGCGCGGCGCTCGGCCTCGCCGATGGTGCCCTCGGCGCGCTCGACGCGACGCACGAAGCCCTTGATCGTGTTGACGATCCGATCGAGCTGCTTCTTGTTGAGACGAAGATCGCGGAGCGTGTCGAGACGCTCGTTGCGGATCTTCTTCATCGCCTGTTCGACGGTCTTCTTCGCGCGCTCGCTGAGCTTCTTGGCGCTCTCGAGCTCCTCGAGCAGCTTCTGGTGCTGCGTCTCCATCCGCTTGACCTTGTCGATCTGGCGGACGACGCGGGCCTTCCATTCCTCTTCGTTGACCTCGCGCTGCTCGTCGTCGTCGGGCTCGAGCTGGGCGGCGGCCGTCGTCTGCTCCTGGTCTTCCTTGACCACGTCGCGGACGCGGATCTTGCCCTTCTTGAGCTTCTCACCGAGCTCGATCACCTCCGAGAGGCCGACCTTGGAGCTGAGGATGATCTCGAAGACGCGGTTCTCGCCCGTCTCGATGCGGCGCGCGATCTCGACCTCTCCCTCGCGGGTGAGGAGCGAGACGGAGCCCATCTTCCGCAGGTACATGCGGACCGGGTCGTTCGACTTCGTCGACATCGAGTCGTCGGCCGAGACGGGCGCGACCGAGGGGCTCACGCTGGGCCTTCGCTCCTCGGGCTCGTCGTCGTCGTCGTCGTCGCGGCCACCGCTGGTGCGGTCGCGGAGGAGGCGCGCGGCCTCCTCGCGGTCCTTCTTCTTCTGCTCGTTCTTGGCCTGCGAGACGTCGACCACGTCGATCGACTCGCCGCCGAGCAGGAGGAGGAGGTCGTCGATCTGATCGGAGGTGACCATCTCCGGCGGCAGCGCCTCGTTCAGCTCGTCGTACGTGAGGAAGCCCTTGGCGCGGCCCTTCTCGAGCAGCAGCTGGACTTCCTTGCGCTCACGCGCCGACTTCGACCGCGGACCCGTCGGGCCCGACGGCGTGGGCGGAAGGCTGGAGCGCGACGGACGCATCACGACGTCCTCGTCGTTCTCGTCGTCGACCTCGACGGCGATGGCGCGGTCAGCCTGACCGAATACCGGGTGATGACCTCCAACGTCTTCATCCTGATGGACAAGGACAACGACAACAAGCTCAGCGCCGAAGAGGCCGCGGCGATCCCGGCGGCGCTCTTCGCGGCGATGGACGCGGACGGCGACGGCTTCGCCAGCCGGTCGGAATACGACGTCCAGGTCCTGGCCGACTTCAAGGCCGCCGACATCGACGGCGACGGCCTGCTCAACTGACGTCGCCCCCTAGGCCGGCGCCCGCGCCGGCCCAGGCTTTCCTGGGGCGCCGGCGTCCGCGCCGGCCCGCTCCCTTTGTGGAGCCGGCGCCCGCCGCCGGACCCGCCGCCTTCGGAGACCGCGCGATGAAGCCGTCGACCCTCCTCCTCGCCGCCGGCCTGGCGCTCGCGGCCGCCCTTCCCGGCCGGGCTCAGACGGCGCCGGCCGAGAGCAAGCCCCACGAATACGCCTGCATCGCCGCCACGGTGGGCGGCACGGTCGCGGGCATCGCCATCGGCAGCCTGCTCGGGGGCGGCGTCGGCACCCTGCTCTTCGAGGGCGCGGGCGGCGAGCTCGGCGGCAAGGCGGGCCAGATGCTGAAATGCCCTGGCAAGTGACCGCCCGCCCGTCGCAGGCCCAAGGTCGCAGGCCCAAGCCTGACGCAGGGCCAAGGTTGACAAGCCCCGGCGGGCGTCACATGTAGCCCTCCGTCCCGGGCCCCGCCCGCGGCCCGAGGAGCGTTCATGGCCGTCGTCGTCGTCGAATCGCCCGCCAAGGCGAAGACAATCAACAAGTATCTCGGTTCCGATTACACCGTGCTCGCCTCCTACGGGCATGTGCGCGACCTGCCCCCCAAGGACGGGTCGGTGGATCCGGACCAGGATTTCGCCATGCTCTGGGAGATCGCGCCCGAAAGCCAGAAGCACGTCCGCGCCATCGCCGAGGCGCTCAAGGACGACGACGAGCTGATCCTCGCCACCGACCCCGACCGCGAGGGCGAGGCGATCTCCTGGCACCTGGTCGAGGCCCTGACCAAGCGCAAGGCCCTGAAGAAGGGCGCCAAGATCGAGCGCGTCGTCTTCAACGCCATCACCAAGTCCGCGGTGACCAAGGCGATGGAGACCCCCCGCGCCATCGACCAGCCGCTGGTGGAGGCCTACCTGGCGCGGCGCGCCCTCGACTATCTGGTGGGCTTCAAGCTCTCGCCCGTGCTCTGGCGCAAGCTCCCGGGGGCGAAGTCCGCGGGCCGGGTCCAGTCCGTCGCCCTGCGCCTGATCGTCGAGCGCGAGATGGAGGTCGAGGCCTTCAAGGCCCGGGAATACTGGACCGTCTCCGCCATCCTCGCCACGCCGCGCGGCCAGGAATACGTCGCCCGGCTCGCGACCCTCGCCGGGCGCAAGCTCGACAAGTTCGACCTCGACAGCGCCGCCGCCGCCGAGATGGCCGTCGCCGCCATCCGCTCCCGCGACCTGACCGTGCAGGCGGTGGAGGCCAAGCCCGCCACCCGCAACCCCGCCGCGCCCTTCATGACCTCGACCCTCCAGCAGGAGGCCAGCCGCAAGTTCGGCTTCGGCGCGCGCCAGACCATGAACGCGGCCCAGCGGCTCTACGAGGCGGGCCACATCACCTACATGCGGACCGACGGCATCGACATGGCCCCCGAGGCGGTCATGGCCGCCCGCGAGGCCATCAAGGCCCGCTACGGGGCGGAATACGTGCCCTCCTCCCCCCGCATGTACAAGAACAAGGCCAAGAACGCCCAGGAGGCGCACGAGTGCATCCGGCCGACCGACATGTCGGCCGATCCCGCCCGGATGGGATCGCTCGAGCCCGACCAGCGCCGGCTCTACGAGCTGATCTGGAAGCGCTCGATCGCCAGCCAGATGGAGGCCGCCCGCTTCGAGCGCACCACCGTCGAGATCGAGAGCGCCGATCGCCAGGTGGGCCTGCGCGCGACCGGCCAGGTCGTGACCTTCGACGGCTTTCTCAAGGTCTATTTCGAGGGCCGCGACGACGACGTCCTCGACGGCGAGGACGAGGACGGCCGCCTGCCCCAGATCATGCAGGGCGAGGCCGCGGACAAGCGCTCGGTCACGCCCGAGCAGCACTTCACCCAGCCCCCGCCCCGCTACACCGAGGCGACGCTGGTCAAGCGCATGGAGGAGCTCGGCATCGGCCGGCCCTCCACCTATGCCTCCATCGTCTCGACCATCCAGGAGCGGGACTACGTCCGCAAGGAGGGCAACCGCCTCCTGCCCCAGGACAAGGGGCGGCTGGTGACGGCGTTCCTGACGAACTACTTCCGCCGCTACCTCGACTACGACTTCACCGCCGACCTCGAGACCGACCTCGACAAGGTGACGACCGGGGACGAGGACTGGAAGGCGCTGCTCGGCCGCTTCTGGAAGGACTTCTCCGCGGCGCTCGGCGAGACCGAGGGCCTGCGCATCACCGAGGTGCTCGACAAGATCAACGAGGTGCTGGAGCCGCACCTCTTCCCCGTCACCCCCGAGGACCCGGAGCCGCGGCGCTGCAAGGTCTGCGGCACGGGGCGGCTCTCGCTCCGCACGGCGCGCTCCGGCGGGGCCTTCATCGGCTGCTCGAACTATCCCGAGTGCCGCTACACCCGGCCGCTCGCCGGCGATGCGGACGGCGAGCTCGCCACGCTCGACGGCAAGGCGCTCGGCGCCGATCCGGCCGGCCAGCCGGTGACGCTCAAGAAGGGGCCCTACGGCTTCTACGTCCAGCTCGGCGAGCCGGTGGACAAGGAAAAGCCCAAGCGCGCCTCGATCCCCAAGGGGATGGATCCGGCCGCGATCGACCTCGCCCGGGCGCTGGAGCTGCTCGCCCTGCCCCGGCTGGTGGGCGCGCATCCCGAGGACGGCGAGCCGGTGGAGGCCTCCATCGGGCGCTTCGGGCCCTACGTGAAGCATGGCAAGACCTACGCCAACCTCAAGGACCCGGAGGAGGTCCTGACCATCGGCATGAACCGGGCGATGGAGATCCTCGCGCAGAAGGCCTCCCGCGGCGCCGGCCGGGCGGCGGCCAAGCCGCTGCGCGAGCTCGGCGAGCATCCCGACGGCGGGCCGGTGGCGGTCTACGAGGGGCGCTACGGGCCTTACGTCAAATGGGGCAAGGTGAACGCCACCCTGCCCAAGGAGACCGCGCCCGAGGCGCTGACCCTCGACGCGGCGCTGGCGCTGATCGCGGCCAAGGCCCCGGCGAAGAAGAAATCCGCCAAGGCCGCTCCGAAAGCCGCCAGAAAGAAGGCTCCTGCGGGCAAGAAGGCCGCCGCGCCCAAGGAAACGGCGGCGGAATAGGCCCCGGCCGGGCTCCGCACGGGGCCCGGCGCGCGCCCCGTCCTCGCGGAGCCGGGTGCTTCCTCCGAAATCCTGCTTGTCGCGAGATTCGGTCCGACGATCGGATGCGGTCGACTCTCGCCCTCGGAGAAATCTCTGCGAAAGCCTCGGGCGGTGTCGCTACAGGCCCGTTCACACTCCTGAAGACCGAGTTAAGGCCGCAAGATATATCTAACTATTTCAACAGCATGAACTGATTTTCACGCGTGAAAATCAGCCCCTCCCGAGGCGCCGCGGCTTCGGAGAGAGGCTTTCGCAGAGGTCTCTCAGAGACGGTCGGCAAAGGCGGCGGCGAAGCGCCGGCGGGGGATTTTCCTTATCCCGACAGGAGAGCCAGTCCATCACGATCGGGATGTCGGCGGACAGGACCGACGCCACGGGGCGCAAAACGACCCGTCGTGTCGACCCGTCCGAATTTTCAAGCGGTCTCTCAGAGTCTGACTCAAAACTCCGGGCCGCCGGTTTGCGGCAAAGCCTCGCAGGGGAGCCGTCTCCGCAATCGGCTCCGAAACCGGGCTTCCGATGGGGCCGGAGCCGCCGGGACATCGCGCAACCGCCCAAGGCGGGCGGGCCCGGGACTTTCGGGTCAGGCTCTCAGCGTTCCATCCAGAGGTCGATGTGCCCCACCGGGCCCGAACCGGTCTGGTCGGGCAGCGCCTGGGCCGTGAGCCCGCCCTCGGCCAGGGGCGACAGCGCCTCCGCCAGGGTCTCGGCGGCGGCGCGGTCCTGGGGATGGGCGTATTCCACCCGCGGCGCGCCGATGGGCTGGGACAGGGTCGAGACGTCGACCCGGGCGAAGCCCGCGCCGGTCAGCGCCTCGCGCAGGGCCTGGGTGCGGGCGGCGTCCACGCCCGCGGGCAGGCGCAGGCGGACGGTGACGTCCGAGATCGGGGTGGCGGCCACCTGCAGGGCCTCCTCCGCCGCTGGGACCGGCGCCGATCCCAGCGCGGCCTCGGGCTCGACCGGGGCCTGGCGCAGGTAGATCGCGCCGGCGACGATCGCCGCCGCGATGACGAAGCCCACCAGCAGGGCGAGGCCGACCTCCCGCCGCGACCGCGACGAGGCGCCATGGGCGGAGGGCGGCAGGGCGCGGATCGCCTGCGGGCCCGGGCGGGCGGCGGGCGCCTGCGCGGCCTCTGGCCCAGGGTCCGGCGCGGCGGGGCGCAGGGCGACCTGGGGCGCGGCCGGGCCGGCCTTGGGGAAGGGCAGGACCCGCGGCCGCTCCGGGCGGGGGGTCAGGCGCAGCGACGGCGCAGCGAGATCCTCGAAGGGATCAGGCGGCGCGTCCTGCGCCGGCGCATCGGATCTCGCAGATTCCGTCAACCTCGACCTCGTCATACTTGGAAACGCCAACGGGCCGCAGGAGAGCGGCCACGCCTTCGGCTAATCTAGGATGCGGCGCGGCCGGAGAAAAGCCGCGCCGCCGAGAAAGGTTTACGATTCGCTGGCGACCGCCCGCTCATACCATTCCACGATCATCCGCCGTTCGGCCGGCTCCATCTCCGAGACGTTGCCCGGGGGCATGGCGTGGGACCGGCCGGCCTGGAGGTAGATCTCGCGGGCGTGCTCGGCGATGTCCGCCTCGGTCTCCAGCGTCACCCCCTTGGGGGCGCGGTGGACGCCGGGCCAGAAAACCTCGCCCCGGGCGTGGCACATCGAGCAGCGGCCGGTGACCACCCCGGTCACGTCCTCGAACCCCTGGGCCGAGGCGAACTGCTGCTGGATGCGGCTCAGCTGCGCCTCTTCGGTCGGCTCCGGGCTGTTGAAGGTCGACAGCCACATGATGACGACGAAGATCGCCGCAGTCGCCAGCCAGGTCCAGTTCGGCGCCGGCTTTCCGGCGTGCATGGTGTTGAAGTAGTGCCGGATGGTCACGCCCATCAGGAACACAAGGCTCGCGATCAGCCAGTTGTATTCGGTGCCGAAGGCCAGCGGATAGTGGTTCGACAGCATCAGGAACAGCACGGGCAGGGTCAGGTAGTTGTTGTGGGTGGACCGCTGCTTGGCGATGACGCCGTATTTCGGGTCGGGAATGCGCCCGGCCTTGAGATCCGCCACCACGATGCGCTGGTTCGGCATAATGACGAAGAACACGTTCGCCGTCATGATCGTGGCGGTGAAGGCGCCGAGGTGCAGGAGCGCGGCCCGGCCGGTGAAGATCTGCGTGTAGCCCCAGGCCATGACCACCAGGATGAGGAACAGCAGCACCATCAGCCCGGTGGAGTTCTTGCCGAACTTCGACTTGCAGAGGAAGTCGTAGCAGAGCCAGCCGATCGACAGCGAGGCGAGCGAGGTGGCGATCGCCCAAAGGGGGGACATGGGCCACTTGCTGTGGTCGATCAGAAAGATGTCGGCGCCGGCGTAGTAGACGATGCACAGCATCGCGAAGCCCGACAGCCAGGTGACGTAGCTCTCCCACTTGAACCAGACCAGATGCTCGGGCATCCGCTCCGGGGCCACCAGATACTTCTGGATATGGTAGAAGCCGCCGCCATGGACCTGCCATTCCTCGCCATAGGCGCCCGGGGGCAGATCCGGAACCTTGCGCAGCCCGAGATCGAGCGCGACGAAATAAAAGGACGACCCGATCCAGGCGATCGCCGTGATCACGTGCAGCCATCGGACTGCGAAGGCAAGCCAATCCCAGACGATCGCGAAATCATACATCCCTGTCCTCCTGAGCTGGGTGTCGCGAGGTTGACACGTCTCCATTGGCAGGAAAATCCCGCAGGTCGCACAGGACTTTCGCGAATTTCCTGACAATGATAGATTGGGCCATGTCCTACGTGAACTCGCTGAAAACCTTCGTCCGCGTCTTCGAGCTCGGCTCCATGTCGGCGGCCGGGCGCGACCAGCGGGTCTCGGCCGCGGTGGCCTCCGCCCGGATCGCCGAGCTGGAGAAACACCTGGGCGTGCGCCTCTTCAACCGCACCACCCGCAGCCTCCAACCCACCGAACAGGGCGCGATCTTCTACAAGGGCGCGATCAAGATCCTCGAGACCATCGAGGAGGCCGAGACGGCGGTGGCCGACGTCTCGCGCAGCCCCCGGGGCTCGATCCATGTGGCCGCGCCCCTCGGCATCGGCAAGCGCCTGATCGCGCCGCTGATTCCCGGCTTCAAGGACCTCTATCCGGCGATCGACGTGCGCCTGCGCCTCTCCGACCGGCGGGTCGACATCACTGCCGAGGGGCTCGACGTCGCCTTCCTGCTCGGCCCGCTGGAGGATTCCAACCTCCGCGTCCGCCCCATCGCCGAATGCCGGCGGGTGCTCGCCGCCTCTCCCGACTATATCGCCCGCCGGGGGATGCCGCGCTCGGGCCGCGATCTGGTGGAGGACCGCCACGCCTGCCTGATGCTGCGCTATCCCGGCGCACGGGAATTCATCTGGACCCTGGTCACGCCAGAGGGCCCGCGGCGATTCGAGGTGACGGGGCCCTTCGAATCGGATGACGGCGACGTGCTGACCGGCTGGGCGCTCGCCGGGCGGGGCATCATCCTGAAGCCGGTCTTCGAGATCGCCGAACTCCTGCGCTCGGGCGAGCTGGTGGCGGTGGCTGAGGAGACCCCGCCGCAGGAGGTGCGCCTGGCCGCGCTCTTCCCCCACAAGCGGCTCCAGGATCCGAAGATCCGGCTCTTCATCGAGCACATGGTCGCCGCCTGCAAGAAGGCGGTGGCCCGGCTCGCGGCCTAGAGCGGCATCCGTCCCGGCGGAGCCGGGCCGTCCGCTCCGGATCATCGTCTTGTCGCGATATCCTGACCGCCAGACGATCCCGTCCGGTCGGAGATCGCGCTAGCGGGCGAGTTCGGGCGCCAGGGCCGCCTCGACCGCCTCGCGGAACTGGGCGATCGGCAGCGCCAGCATCGCCCGCGCCCCGCTCAGGAACGCCTCGGTCACCGCCGGGGCCTGGGTCGCCGGCACGTCGCGCAGCCGCGCCTCCAGGTCGAAGACCACCCGGGGCGGGGTGGCGCGGAAATCCCCGGTGAAGAGCGCCTCGCGGATGCGCGCGCCCTCCAGCCGCAGGTCCACCCGCACCGGCCCGCTCTCGGCCGTCCGCTGGGGCGCCGCCCCCGCATCCACGCCGAAGACGAAGGCGTCGCCGCCGATCTCCTCGCGGAACCGCCGCGCCGCCAGGGCGCGCTCCTCGGCCGTGGGCTCCGCCGGCGTCGTCTCGATGTCGAGCCGGGTCCGCAACCCCTCCAGCATCGCCGCCTGCACCGCCTCCAGCGCCGGCGCGGCCCCGAGCAGCGCCCGCAGGCTGGTCATGCGCTCCGCCGCGGCGGCGCAGCACTCGACCCGCGCCCGCGCCCCAGGCAGATTCAGGCAGGGCAGCACCCGCTCCGGATCGAGATCGACGTTCAGCACGCCCTGATAGAACACGGTGTCGCCGCGGAAGCAGCCCGAGCCTACCCCGAGCTTGCGCCCCTCGACCTCGATGTCGTTGCGGGCGCGATAGCGGGCGGCGATCCCGAAGGCCTCGGCGAGGCCGGCGGCGATCGCCTCGCACAGGGCGCGGGCGACGGCGTCGAGCGGCCCGGGGATGCGCTGGCGGGCGAAGGCGACCTCCCAGCCGAGCTGGCGCTCGTCCACATAGATCGCCCGCCCCCCGGTCAGGCGGCGGGCCAGCGCCACCCCCTCGGCCCCGCAGCGCGCGACGTCGACCTCGCGCCGCAGGGGCTGGTGGCGGCCCACGATCACGGTGGGCGGACAACGCAGGAAGCGGACAGTGTCCGGCAGGCGGCCGGCGGCGTGCAGCTCCACCAGCGCCGCATCCTGGGCGACCTGGCGGCGGCCGTCGGCCAAGCCGCCGTCGATCAGACGGAACGGTTCGGGCATGGGCGGATCCGAAGCTGGAAGAAGGGGGAGAAAGCGCGCCCGCGCAGGAACCCGGCGCGGGGGAGAGGCGGGCTGGCGGTCGGTGCGTCGCAAGCGGCCATGACTCGAATTTGTAGCATGACGATCGAGCGAAGGGAACCGTCTTCGCTGCACCGCCGAAGAGCGCCGCGGCCGACTCACGGTCCCCGGCGGCAAACTCCTGCGCACGAACCCCGGAAACATGCTATTTTTGCATGACGGATATGCGTCAGACGCAATTTCCGCATCTGCGAAGAGCACTAGCTGAAATCTCGCAACGATTTGACCGCGCTGGTTTTCGGGAGACGCCGATGAACATGGCCGCCATCGTCTTCACTGTCTGCTCCGCCGCCGGCGGGTTTTGCGAGGATCACCGCATCAAGGCGGCGATCCCCAACATCCAGTGCGCGACGGGGATGGTGCAGCCCTATATCGCGCAGGGCTATCCGCTGCGGGGCGATCAGAAGCTCGTGCGCTACCGGTGCGAGGCGTCGAGCTGAGCGGCCCGACGCCCCCTCCCCTCACAGGGCGCGGGCCGCCTCCCGCAGGACGAATTTCTGGACTTTTCCGGTTTGTGTTCTGGGGAGGTCTCCGAAGACGACGGTCTTGGGGACCTTGAAGCCGGCGAGCTGGGTTTTGCAGAAGGCGATGATGTCGGCCTCGGTGGCGGTGGCGCCGGGCTTGAGGGCCACGAAGGCGCAAGGGGTCTCGCCCCATTTCGCGTCGGGGCGCGCCACCACCGCCGCCTCCATCACCTCCGGATGGCGGTAGAGCACGTCCTCCACCTCGATCGAGGAGATGTTCTCGCCCCCCGAAATGATGATGTCCTTGGAGCGGTCCTTGATCTCGACGTAGCCGTCCTCGTGCCAGACCGCGAGGTCGCCGGTGTGGAACCAGCCGCCCTCAAACGCCTCCGCCGTCGCCGTCGGGTTCTTCAGGTAGCCCGAGAACAGGTTGTTGCCGCGCATGAAGATCTCGCCGATCCGCCGGCCGTCCCTGGGCAGCGGCTCCAGCGTGGCGGGATCGGCCACCATCGCCGCCTCCAGCGCCGGGCCGCGCACCCCCTGGCGCGCCTTGATCGCCGCGCGCGCGTCCAGGTCCAGCCCGTCCCACTTGTCATGCCAGACGTTGACCATGGAGGGCCCGTAGCATTCGGTCAGGCCGTAGACGTGGGTCACCTCCCAGCCCATCCGCTCCATGCCCGCGATCACCGCGGCCGGCGGCGCGGCCCCGGCGACCATGGCCTTGACCTTGTGCGAGATCCCCTCCCGCAGGGCCGGGTCGGAATTGTTGATGAGGTTGAGCACGATCGGCGCGCCGCAGAAATGCGTCACCCCCTCGGTCCGGATCAGCTCGAGGATCGGCTCGGCCCGCACCGCCCGCAGGCAGACGCTCGTCCCCGCCACCGCCGCCAGGGTCCAGGGAAAGCACCAGCCGTTGCAGTGGAACATCGGCAGCGTCCAGAGATAGACCGGCGCGCCGGTCATCTCCCAGGAGAGCGCGTTCGAGACCGCGTTCAGGTAGGCGCCCCGGTGGTGGTAGACCACGCCCTTGGGGTTGCCGGTGGTGCCGGAGGTGTAGTTGAGCGCGATCGGCTCCCATTCGTCGGCCGGGCCCGCGAAGGCCTCCCCCTCGTCGCCGGTCGCGAGGAAGGCCTCGTAGTCCGTCGTCCCGATCGAAAGGCCGCCCTCGTAGGCCGGGTCGTCGATCGTCACCACCGGCAGGGGCCGGCCGAGGATCGCCAGCGCCTTCTGCGCCGCCGCCCCGAATTCCCGGTCCACGAACAGCATCTGGGCCTCGCCATGGGCGAGGATGAAGGCGATCGCCTCCGGGTCGAGCCGGGTGTTGACCGCGTTGAGCGCCGCCCCCGCGAGCGGCACGCCGAAATGCGCCTCCAGGAGTTCGGGCGTGTTCGCCGCCAGGAAGGCCACGGTCTGGCCCTTGCCCACCCCCGCCCGCCGCAGCGCCGAGGCGAGCCGCCGGCAGCGCGCCGCCGTCTCCCCCCAGCTCCGCCGCACAGCCCCATGGACCACCGCCGTCCGATCCGGCCAGACCCCCGCAGCCCGGTCCAGAAACGTCAGCGGCGACAGGGGCACGTAATTCGCCACAGTCCGCTCAAGACCAACATAAGGCGATCTCGCTTCGATCATCGACGGCTCCCCTTTCCCGACGCTCTTCGAGGCCGCGTTGCGGGCGCGACCGCATCCAACGGGATACAGCCCTCCTCGCCGCCTGGCGAGACCTTTCGGCGCCTGCCGCCTCGCTTCGCCTTGCGCCCCGGCGGTCCGGCCTTCCTCTCGGGCGCGCGCCCACGTGCTGGCGAACCTGGGAACAAGCCCTCCGAGCCCTCTCCCAAAGATGAAAACCAAGTGAACGCTTTCAGGAAATGGAATTTATTTCAAATGGATAACCGCCATATCACGCGTGTTATCCCGGCCTACCCATGGGCCGCGGGCGTCGGACGGACATGAAAAAGGCGCGGTCCCGAGGGAACCGCGCCAGTCTCCGATCCTGATCGGGGCGTTCAGGCCCCGAGCTGGGACGCCAGCTGCTTCGCGTCGCGGCGAAGCTGGTCGGCGAGCTGCTTGTCCTCGGCCGGGGCCTCCGCATGGGCGGCCTCCGCCGAAGCGACCAGCGCCGCGACCATGTCCTTGTCGCCCTGCCCCCGGGGCACGGCCTGTTCCGCGAGGATGGTGGCCGAAGTCGGCGAGACCTCGGCGAAGCCGCCGGTCACGACGAACTCCAGCGTCTCCTTTTCGCCCACCACCTTGACCACGCCGGGTCGCAGCGTCGTCAGGAACGGCGCGTGCTTGGGCATGGCGGTGAAGTCCCCGGCCACGCCGGGGATCTGCACCTGGGTCGCGGCGGTGGAGACGAGCTTGCGCTCGGGGCTCACCAGCTCGAATTGCAGCGTCTCGGCCATCGCCGCCTCTCCCCGTTCAGGCCGCTTCCGCGGCCATCTTCTCGGCCTTGGCGATCACCTCGTTGATGCCGCCGACCATGTAGAAGGCCGCTTCGGGCAGGTGGTCGAACTCGCCGGCGACGACGCGCTTGAAGCTGTCGATGGTCTCGGCGATCGGCACCTGCACCCCGGGCGAGCCGGTGAAGACCTGGGCCACGTCGAAGGGCTGGCTGAGGAAGCGCTGGATCTTGCGCGCCCGGGCCACCACCGTCTTGTCCTCTTCCGAGAGCTCGTCCATCCCGAGGATGGCGATGATGTCCTGGAGCGACTTGTAGCGCTGCAGGATGCCCTGGACGGCGCGGGCGGTCTGGTAGTGGTCCTCGCCCACCACCTGCGGATCGAGGATCCGGCTGGTGGAGTCGAGCGGGTCGACCGCCGGGTAGATGCCGAGCTCGGAGATCGCGCGGCTGAGCACGGTCGTCGCGTCGAGGTGGGCGAAGGAGGTCGCCGGCGCCGGGTCGGTGAGGTCGTCGGCGGGGACGTAGATCGCCTGCACGGACGTGATCGAGCCGTTCCGGGTCGAGGTGATCCGCTCCTGCAGCGCGCCCATGTCGGTGGCGAGCGTCGGCTGGTAGCCCACGGCGGAGGGGATGCGGCCGAGAAGCGCCGACACCTCGGAGCCCGCCTGGGTGAAGCGGAAGATGTTGTCGACGAAGAAGAGCACGTCCGTACCCGACTGGTCGCGGAACTGCTCGGCCATGGTCAGGCCGGTCAGCGCGACGCGCATGCGCGCGCCCGGCGGCTCGTTCATCTGGCCGAATACGAGCGCGACCTTGGACTTCGACAGGTCTTTCTCGTCGATGACGCCCGACTCGATGAACTCATGGTAGAGGTCGTTGCCCTCGCGGGTGCGCTCGCCGACGCCGGCGAAGACCGAGAAGCCCGAGTGCACCTTGGCGACGTTGTTGATCAGCTCTTGGATCAGCACCGTCTTGCCCACGCCCGCGCCGCCGAAGAGGCCGATCTTGCCGCCCTTGGAATAGGGCGCGAGCAGGTCGATGACCTTGATGCCGGTTTCGAGGATTTCCTTTTCCGTCGACTGCTCGGCGAAATCGGGGGCCGGGCGGTGGATCGCGCGGGTCTCCTGGGAGTCGACCGGGCCCTTTTCGTCCACCGGCGCGCCGATGACGTTGAGGATGCGCCCCAGGGTGCCGTTGCCCACCGGCACCGAGATCGGCCCGCCGGTGTCGCTCACCGCCTGGCCGCGCACGAGACCTTCGGTCGCGTCCATGGCCACGGCGCGGACGGTCGCCTCGCCGAGGTGCTGGGCGACCTCCAGCACGAGGCGGGTCCCGTTGTTGTCGGTTTCCAGGGCGTTGAGGATCTCCGGCAGATGTCCGTCTTCGAACTGCACGTCGACGACGGCGCCGATGATCTGGGTGATCTTGCCCGTTGCTGTCTTGGCCATAACGTCTCCGTCTGCCTTAGAGCGCCTCGGCGCCCGAAATGATCTCGATGAGCTCGCTGGTGATCGCCTGCTGGCGCGACCGGTTGTAGGTGATGGTCAGCCGGTCGATCATGTCGCCGGCGTTCCGGGTCGCGTTGTCCATGGCGCTCATGCGCGCGCCCTGTTCGGAGGCGCCGTTCTCCAGCAGCGCAGTGAAGATCTGCGTCGCGACCCCCCGCGGCAGCAGCTCGGCGAGGATCGCCTCCTCCTCCGGCTCGTAGTCGTACTGCCCGCCGACGCCCGCGCCCTCGAAGACCGCAGGGATCAGCTGCCGCGCCGTCGGGATCTGGGAGATCACCGACTGGAAGCGGTTGTAGAAGATCGTGCAGACGTCGAACTCGCCGGCGTTGAAGCGGGACATCACCTCCTGGGAGATCGCCGCGGCGTCGGAATAGCCAAGCCGCTTCACCCCCGAGAGGTCCACGTGCCCGATCAGCAGATCGGCGTAGTCCCGGCGCAGCTGCTCGCGCCCCTTCTTGCCGACGGTGAGGATCTTCACCGTCTTTCCCTGCGCGACGAGCTGGGCGGTCTTCGCCCGGGCGAGCCGGACGATGGTCGAATTGAACCCGCCGCAGAGACCGCGCTCCGAAGTCGCGACCACAAGCAGGTGAACCTGCTCCTTGCCGGTTCCGGCAAGCAGGCGTGGAGCCGAGGGGCTGGACGCCACCCCGGAGGCGAGGTTGGCGAGCACCGCCTCCATCCGCTCGGCGTAGGGCCGGGCGGCCTCGGCGGCCTCCTGGGCGCGGCGCAGCTTGGCGGCCGCGACCATTTGCATGGCCTTCGTGATCTTGCGCGTCGACTTGACGCTCTCGATCCGAATCTTGAGGTCCTTCAAGCTCGGCATCTGCCGCGTTCCCCCTTACTCAGATCGGATCAGGCGAAGGTCTTGGAGAACCCGTCGAGGACCGCGCGGATCTTCTTCTCGATGTCCCCGGCGATCTTCTGATCGTTGGTGCGGAGTTCCTCGAGCAGGCCGGCCTGCTGGTTGCGCAGATGCGCGAGCAGCTGGGCTTCGAACTTGCTCACCTGGTTCACCGGCAGCCGGTCCAGGTAGCCCTGGGTGCCGGCGAAGATCACGATCACCTGCTCGGCGTTCGTCAGCGGCGAATACTGCGGCTGCTTCAGCAGCTCGACCAGGCGGGCGCCGCGGTTCAGCAGGCGCTGGGTCGCGGCGTCGAGGTCCGAGCCGAACTGCGCGAAGGCCGCCATTTCGCGGTACTGCGCCAGTTCCAGCTTGATCGAGCCGGCGACCGACTTCATCGCCTTGGTCTGGGCCGAGGAGCCCACGCGGCTGACCGAGAGGCCGACGTTCACCGCCGGGCGGATGCCCTGGTAGAACAGCTCGGATTCCAGGAAGATCTGGCCGTCGGTGATCGAGATCACGTTTGTCGGGATATAGGCGGACACGTCGCCGGCCTGGGTCTCGATGACCGGGAGCGCCGTCAGCGAGCCCGAGCCGAAGTCGGCGTTGAGCTTCGCGGCGCGCTCGAGCAGGCGCGAGTGGAGATAGAAGACGTCGCCCGGGTAAGCCTCGCGGCCGGGCGGACGGCGCAGCAGCAACGACATCTGGCGATAGGCGACGGCCTGCTTGGAGAGGTCGTCATAGATGATGAGCGCATGGGCGCCGTTGTCGCGGAAGTATTCCGCCATCGCAGTCGCGGCGTAGGGCGCGAGATACTGCATCGGCGCGGGCTCGGAGGCGGTCGCGGCGACGATGATCGAGTATTCCAGCGCGCCCTGCTGCTCCAGCGTGCGGACGAGCTGGGCGACGGTGGAGCGCTTCTGGCCGACGGCGACATAGACGCAGTAGAGCTTCTGGCTGTCGTCCGAGCCGGCGGCCTCGTTGTAGCTCTTCTGGTTCAGGATGGCGTCGAGCGCCACGGCGGTCTTGCCGGTCTGGCGGTCGCCGATGATGAGCTCGCGCTGGCCGCGGCCGATCGGGATCAGGGCGTCGATCGCCTTGAGACCGGTCGCCATCGGCTCGTGCACGCCCTTGCGGGGGATGATGCCCGGGGCCTTGACGTCGGCGATGCGACGCTCGGCGTATTCGATGGGGCCCTTGCCGTCGATCGGATTGCCGAGCGCGTCCACCACGCGTCCGAGCAGGCCGCGGCCCACCGGCACGTCCACGATGGACTGGGTGCGCTTGACCACGTCGCCTTCGGCGATGTCGCGGTCGGAGCCGAAGATCACGACGCCGACGTTGTCGCTCTCGAGGTTCAGCGCCATGCCGCGGATGCCGCCGGGGAACTCGACCATCTCGCCGGCCTTGACGTTGTCGAGACCGAACACGCGGGCGATGCCGTCGCCCACCGAGAGCACCCGACCGACCTCGGCGACCTCGGCCTCCTGGCCGAAGTTCTTGATCTGCTCCTTGAGGATCGCCGAGATTTCGGCGGCTTGGATCGACATTATCCGACCTCTTTCATGACATTCTGCAGCTTCGCGAGCTTCGAGCGGATCGAGGTGTCGATCATGCGCGAGCCGATCCTGACGACGAGGCCGCCGATCAGGGATTCATCCACCTTGACGTTCAGGTCCACGTCCTTGCCGACGCTGGCCTTGAGCTTCTCGCGAAGCTCGGCGGTCTGGGCGTCGGTGAGCGGCCGGGCCGTCGTCACCTCGGCCGAGACCTCGCCCCGGGACGCGGCGGCCATCGCCTTGACCTTGGCGATGACGGCCGGAAGGATGAAGAGCCGGCGGTTCGTTGCGAGAAGCGCCAGCGTGTTGGTGACCTCCAGCCCGAGGCCCATCTTGCCGGCGATCGCACGGATCGCGTTCGCCATGTCGGCGCGGCTGAAGACCGGTGACGCGATCATCTCGCGAAGATCGGCGCTTTCAGCAAGAGCGGCCTCGACCGAGGTCAGGTCCGCCTCGACCTTGTCGAGGTTTCCGCCCTCCTTGGCGAGCTCGAAAAGCGCTGTCGCGTATCGGGTCGCGACGCCGGAGGTCAAGGATCCAGAATTCGCCACGGCCACCCTTCCGTTTCTGCTCCCCGGCCTCTGCGGAACAATGCTGCGCTGCGGCGCAACCTCACGCTCCGGTGAAACCGCGGCGGTGATAGCAGAGGGATACCGGGGTGGCAATACGGCTGACGGCGCGGAATTGCGGCGAAGCGCAACGTTCTTTCGCCGCGGTTGACCGGGTTTCACCCCTCGTTGCGCCTGCGGCTCGCGACCGGCTCGGGCGAAGGTCGGCCGAGCCCTTCGAGCGCCTCGAGCCGGCCGAGGACGCTCGCCCGCACGCCCTTGCGAGGAAGGGCGTAGACCTCCTTGGAGACCTCGACCAGCAGGGCTCCGGCGATCAGGTGCGGGTCGAAGCGGCGGCCGAGATATTCCCAGATCTGCGCCGTCTGCAGCCAGAACCGCCGGTGCGAGGGCGGGGCGTAGAGGGCCGCCGCATGGCGCTCCGGCACGAGGCCGCGGGCGGCGAGCAGGGCCTTGAGCTGGCCCAGGGAATAGGGCCGGCCGAATCCGAAGGGCGTCACCTCGCGTTGCGCCCAGATGCCCGAGCGGTTCGGCACGATGAAGACCGCCTTGCCGCCCGGGGCGAGGGTGCGCCAGATCTCGTCGAGGAGCGCCGCGGGATGGTCGCAGGTCTCGAGCCCGTGGGCGACGATCATGCGGTCGATGGAGTCTCCCTCGATCGGCCAGCGGGTCTCTTCCACCAGGGCGGAGACATTGGCGGCCCCCACCGGCCAGGGCATCACCCCCTGCTCCGCGGGCATCAGCGCCACAACCCGGCGCGCGTCCGCGAGGAAGGGCCGCAGCATCGGCGCGGCGAAGCCGAAGCCCACCACCAGCTGATCCCGGGTCTCTGGCCAGAGTCCGCGCAGCGCGTCCTGCAAGGCGCGCTGCGTCGCCCGGCCGAGCTTGGTCCGGTAATAGAAGGCGCGCAGGTCGAGAACGTCGAGATGCATTGCGCGACCCTAGCCGATCGGACATCCTGCCGCCACGACCAAGCGGGGGCCCCGAAATGCCGATCGAGATCGTCACCGTACCCTGTCTGCGCGACAACTATGCGTATCTGGTCCACGACTCCGACAGCGGCGAGACGCTGCTGGTCGACGCGCCCGAGGCCGCGCCGATCCGCGCCGCGCTCGACGCCCGCGGCTGGCGGCTCGGGCGGATCCTGATCACCCATCACCACGACGATCACATCGCCGGGGTGGAGGCGCTGCGGCGCGGGGCGCAGGTGGCGGGGGCCGCGGCCGACCGGCGCCGGCTGCCGCCGCTCGACATCGCCCTGGCGCCGGGGGAGACGGTCGGAGCCGGCGCGCTGACGGCGGAGGTCCATGACGCGCCGGGCCACACGATCGGCCACGTGGCCTATCACCTGCCCGAGGCGAAGGCGGTCTTCACCGGCGACAGCCTCATGGTCATGGGCTGCGGGCGGCTGTTCGAGGGGACGCCCGACCAGATGTGGGACACGCTCTCGCGCCTCGCCGCCCTGCCGGACGACACGATGGTGCATTCGGGCCACGAATATGCCCTCGGCAACATCCGCTTCGCCCTTGCGGTGGACGGCGACAACCCGGCCTTGGTCGCCCGAGCGGCCGAGGCGGAGGCCCTGCGCGCTGCCGGCCGGCCGACCGTGCCTGCCCGGCTCGATCACGAGCGCGCGACCAACCCGTTCCTGCGGGCGGGCGACCCCGCAATGAAGGCGCGCCTTGGCCTCGAGGGCGCGCCCGACGCGGCCGTCTTCGCGGAACTTCGGCGACGCAAGGACGTTGCCTGAAACGAAAAACGTCCATTTCGGATCCAGATCCGCGCCGCGTGTGACCCGGCCGCATCCACGGGATGATTGACCGCGTCACGCCGCAGATAATTTTTTGCCTTTGCCGAAACTCGACGCATAATCAGCTTTGAAGGCCTTGAAGGATGTCGCGCGACACCGAAGTTTAAGTGGTGACCGATAAGCATCGAGGTCCTTGCCCGCGCCGGCCGCCCCGCCGGTGGGTCTAGACCGGAAGGACGTGGATAATGCCCTCTTTCTCGAGTACCCTGGAAGCCGCCATCCACAACGCCCTTGGGCATGCGAACAAGCGCAAGCATGAACTCGCGACCCTCGAGCATCTGCTGCTGGCTTTGCTGGACGAACCTGACGCCGCCCGGGTGATGAAGGCCTGTGGCGTCGATCTCGAGAAGCTGCGCAAGACCATCGTTTCCTTCCTCGACGAGGAGCTCGACGCCCTGATCTCGGACGTAGACGGGTCCGAGGCGGCGCCGACCACGGGTTTCCAGCGCGTGATCCAGCGCGCCGCCATCCATGTCCAGAGTTCAGGCCGGTCGGAGGTCACGGGGGCGAACGTCCTCGTCGCGATCTTCGCCGAGCGTGAAAGCCATGCGGCCTATTTCCTGCAGGAGCAGGACATGACCCGCTATGACGCCGTGAACTACATCAGCCACGGCGTCGCCAAGGATCCGTCGTATGGGGAGTCCCGACCCGTGAAAGGTGCCGAGAGTACGCCTGACCCGAAACCTCAGACCACGACCACCAAGGACGGCGAAGAGACCGCCCTGCAGAAGTACTGCGTCGATCTCAACGAGAAGGCGCGAAAGGGCGACGTCGACCCCCTGATCGGGCGCGACGGCGAGGTGGAGCGCTGCATCCAGGTGCTGTGCCGCCGCCGCAAGAACAATCCCCTGCTGGTGGGCGACCCCGGCGTCGGCAAGACCGCCATCGCCGAGGGCCTGGCCCGCAAGATCGTGGATGCAGAAACCCCGGGCGTGCTCGCCGACACCACCATCTTCGCGCTCGACATGGGCGCGCTCCTTGCCGGGACCCGTTATCGCGGAGACTTCGAGGAGCGACTCAAGGCGGTGATGAAGGAGCTGGAGAACCACCCGAACGCGATCCTCTTCATCGACGAGATCCACACGGTGATCGGCGCCGGCGCGACCTCCGGCGGGGCGATGGACGCTTCCAACCTGCTGAAGCCCGCGCTTCAGTCCGGGTCACTGCGCTGCATGGGCTCGACGACCTACAAGGAATACCGCCAGCACTTCGAGAAGGACCGGGCGCTCGCCCGGCGGTTCCAGAAGATCGACGTGAACGAGCCTTCCGTCGAAGACGCGTTCAAGATCCTCAAAGGCCTCAAGCCCTATTTTGAGGACCACCACGACGTGCGCTACACTCTCGACGCCATCAAGTCGGCGGTGGAGCTCTCGGCGCGCTACATCCACGACCGCAAGCTGCCCGACAAGGCGATCGACGTGATCGACGAGGCGGGCGCGGCGCAGCACCTGCTGCCCGAGAGCCGGCGGCGCAAGACCATCACGTCGAAGGAGATCGAGGCGGTCGTCGCCAAGATCGCCCGCATTCCGCCGAAGAGCGTCAGCAAGGACGACGCCGAAGTGCTGAAGGATCTCGACCAGACCCTCAAGCGCGTCGTCTTCGGCCAGGACCGGGCCATCGAGGCGCTGGCCTCGGCGATCAAGCTCAGCCGCGCCGGCCTGCGCGAGCCGGAGAAGCCGATCGGCAACTACCTGTTCACCGGCCCCACCGGCGTCGGCAAGACGGAAGTGGCGAAGCAGCTGGCGGACAAGCTCGGCGTGGAGCTGCTGCGCTTCGACATGTCGGAATACATGGAGAAGCACACCGTCAGCCGGCTGATCGGCGCGCCTCCGGGCTATGTGGGCTTCGACCAGGGTGGCCTGCTGACCGACGGCGTCGACCAGCACCCGCACTGCGTGCTGCTGCTCGACGAGATGGAGAAGGCGCATCCGGACGTCTACAACATCCTTCTCCAGGTCATGGACCACGGCAAGCTCACCGACCACAATGGCCGGACGGTGGATTTCCGCAACGTCGTGCTGATCATGACCTCAAACGCGGGCGCCGCGGAACAGGCCAAGGAGGCGCTCGGCTTCGGCCGCGCCCGGCGCGAAGGCGAGGATTCGGCCGCCGTCGAGCGGACCTTCACGCCCGAGTTCCGCAACCGGCTGGACGCGGTCATCAGCTTCGCGCCGCTGCCCAAGGAGGTCATCCTCCAGGTGGTCGAGAAGTTCGTGCTCCAGCTCGAGGCCCAGCTCATGGACCGCGGCGTGCAGATCGAGCTGACCCCCGAGGCCGCCGCCTGGCTCGGCGACAAGGGCTATGACGACAAGATGGGCGCGCGGCCGCTGGGCCGGGTGATCCAGGAGAACATCAAGAAGCCGCTGGCTGAGGAGCTGCTGTTCGGCCGGCTGACCAAGGGCGGGCTGGTGCAGGTGGTGGTCGAGGACGGAGAGCTGAAGCTCTCCATCGAGCCCGCCGGCGCGCCGCGGCTCACCTCGCGCAAACCGCCCCTGCTCACCGCCGAGTGAGCGCGGCGAGGCGCTAAAACCTTGAGGCCCGGGCGGCGACGCCCGGGTCTTTTTCATGCGCGTGGCTGATCGGGCCCGTCGAGGGAAGCGGCCACAGGCTCGTGATTGCGGCCCGCCGCCGCCCGATCCTTTCGCACGACGGCGCCCTGTGCTGTTCCGACAGGTTTGGGCCTGCCTTAGAAAGACTTGCGAAGATCGTCGGAGGCGGTCGGGACGCAGCGGCCGCGCGCCCGACGGGCTTGCCTGCACGCGGGGCATTGACTAAGACGCCGCATCCTTCAAAGGCGAGGGCCGGTCCGTGCTCAAGATTTTCCGCCACCGCAAGTCCGGATTCTTCGTCTGGGCCATCCTGATCCTGCTGATGGTCGGTCTCGCCGGCTTCGGGGTCTCGACCGCCGGGAACGGCAGCGGACAGGTGGTCTTGACTGTGGGCGACACGGAAGTGCAGGCAGCCGACTATTCCAGGGCGCTGAAGCAGGAGGTCGATGCGATCTCCAACCAGATCGGCCGGCAGGTCCCCATGTCCGAGGCTCGGCAGTACGGCATCGACCGCATGGTGCTCTCCCGGCTCGCCTCCGACGCCGCGCTCGACGACGAGGCGTCGCGGCTGGGGCTGTCCGTGGGCGATACGGCCGTCCATGCGCTGCTGGTCGCAACCCCCGCGTTCCGGGGCCCGGATGGCAAGTTCGACACCCTGATCTACGACGCGGCGCTGCAGCGGGTGGGCCTCGCCCGGGGCACCTACGAGGACATGCTGCGCGCCGAGGCGACCCGCGACATGCTGGCCGGCGCGATCCAGGCCCCGGTGGCCATGCCGGCGGTGGCGGCGGACACCCTGCTCGCCTATGCGGGCGAGCGGCGGCGCTTCGACTGGATCGCCCTCGACGCCGCCCTGCTGCCCGAGCCCGTGCCCGCCCCCACCGAGGAGCAGCTCGCGGCCTTCCATGACGCGAACGCGGCCCGCTACACCCGGCCCGAGACGCGCAGGATCACCTATGCGCTGCTGGAGCCCGTCACCCTCGCCGCCACGATCCAGATCCCCGAGGGCGAGCTGCGCCAGGCCTATGACGCCGCCGGAACCCGGTTCGTCACGCCGGAGCGGCGGGCGCTCGACCGGATCGGCTTCGGGACCGAGGCGGAGGCCCAGGCGGCGATGGACCGGATCGCCGCCGGGACCGCCACCTTCGACGCCATCGCGGCGGAGCGCGGCCTGACCGCGGCCGAGACCGATCAGGGCGACGTGGCGGCCTCCGCCCTGTCGCCCGAGGCGGTCAAGGCGGTCTTCGGCACGATGGAGCCCGGGGTGGTCGGCCCAGTCCCCACCCCGCTCGGGCCGTCGATCTACCGGATCAACGCCATCCTCGCCGCGACCTCGGTCCCCTTTGACCAGGCGAAGGCCGAACTCGCTCAGGAGCGGGCGCTCGCCCAGGCCAAGCGCGAGATCCTCGACGAGGCCAAGGGCGTGGATGACATGCTGGCGGGCGGCGCCCGTCTGGAAGAGATCGTCAAGGACAGCCATTTCACGCTCGGCACGATCGCGCTCGACGCCCAGACGACGGGCCCGCTGGCCGACGACCCGGCCTTCCGCAAGGCGGCGATGGAGGCGGATCGGGACGTGGAGACCGACCTGATCGAGCTCGGCGACGGCGGCCTCGTCGCTCTGCGGGTCGATGCGGTGGAGGCGCCGGCGGTGATCCCGCTCGCCGAGATCCGCGACCGTGTGGCGCAGGACTGGACGGCGCAGGAGACGACGCGGCGCCTCGGCGAGTTCGGCGACAGCCTGAAGGCGGAGGTGGCGGCCGGCTTGGCCATGGCCGATCTTGCGGCCCGGCTTGGCCGGCCGCTCGAGGCGGGGGGACCGATCGCGCGCAACGACCTGCAACCCGAGCTGCCCCAGGGCGCGGTGGCGGCGCTGTTCGCCGCCGAATCCCAGGGCGTGGCCGTGGCCCGGGGCGAGACCGGCGGCGTCGCGCTGATCCAGGTGACCGAGGTGATCCCGCTCGACCTGAAGTCCGCCCAGGCGGCCTCGGTCCTCCAGAACGCCACCCAGCAGATGCGGCAGGGGGCGGCAGAGGACGTGCTGGCCCTGACCGTGCAGGCCGTGCAGGCCCAGCGGGGCGTCCAGGTGGACCAGGCGCTGATGGAGCGCATCCTGGCGCAGTTCCCATGACCCAGCTCTTCCCCGCCTTCGAGGATTTCGCCACAGGTTTCGAGGCCGGCCGCAACCAGGTGGTCTGGACCCGGCTGGTGGCCGATCTCGACACCCCGGTCAGCCTGATGCTGAAGCTGACCGAGGCGCGCAAGGACAGCTTCCTGCTGGAGAGCGTCACCGGCGGCGAGGTCCGCGGCCGCTACTCCATCATGGGGATGAAGCCCGACCTGGTCTGGGAATGCCGCGGCGAGACGGCGCGGCTGAACCGCTGCGCCCGCTATGACGCCGGAGCCTGGGTGACGGAAGCGGCCGCGCCGCTCGCCTCCCTGCGGGCGCTGATCGCCGAAAGCCGGATCGACCTGCCTGCGGGGCTGCCCCCCATGGCGGCGGGGCTGTTCGGCTATCTCGGCTACGACATGGTGCGGCTGGTGGAGAGGCTGCCCGGGGGCAACCCCGACCCGCTCGGCGTGCCTGACGCGGTGCTGCTGCGCCCCTCGGTGGTGCTGGTGGTCGACGGGGTCAAGGGCGAGGTGACGGTGGTCTCTCCCGCCTGGGCCGGATCGGGGCTGAGCGCCCGGGCCGCCTACGCCCAGGCGGCGGAGCGGGTGATGGACGCGGTCCGCGACCTGGACCGCACGCCCCCCGCCGCGGCCGCCTCCAAGGGGGCTGAGGCGGGCGAGCCGGTATCGAACACCACGCCCGAGGGCTATGCCGAGATTGTCGCCCGCGCTAAAGACTACATCCGCGCCGGCGACATCTTCCAGGTGGTGCCCTCGCAACGCTGGCGGCTCGACTTCGCCCTGCCGCCCTTCGCGCTCTACCGGGCTCTGCGGCGGACGAACCCCAGCCCCTACATGTTCTACTTCGACTTCGGCGGGTTCCAGATCGTCGGCGCGAGCCCCGAGATCCTCGTCCGGGTCAAGGAGGGACGCGTCACCATCCGCCCCATCGCCGGCACCCGGCCCCGCGGCGCGACGCCCGCCGAAGACCTGGCGCTGGAGGTCGACCTGCTCGCCGATCCCAAGGAACGGGCGGAGCATCTGATGCTGCTCGACCTCGGGCGCAACGACGTGGGTCGGGTGGCGAAGGTCGGCACCGTCGATCCGAACGAGCAGTTCATCATCGAGCGCTATAGCCACGTGATGCACATCGTCTCAAACGTGGAAGGCGAGCTCGCCGAGGGTCAGGACGCGCTTTCCGCCCTGCTCGCCGGCCTGCCCGCGGGCACGGTCTCGGGCGCGCCCAAGGTCCGGGCCATGGAGATCATCGACGAGCTCGAGACGGAAAAGCGCGGGGTCTACGGCGGCGGGGTCGGCTATTTCTCGGCCCAAGGCGACATGGACGTCTGCATCGCGCTCCGCACCGGGGTGGTCAAGGACGGCGCGCTCTACGTCCAGGCGGGCGGCGGCGTGGTCTACGACAGCGACCCGGCTGCCGAGTTCCAGGAAACCGTGAACAAGTCCAAGGCCCTGATCCAGGCGGCCCGCGACGCTCGGCTATTCGTCGGCGACCGCAGCTCCGGCAACTGACCCGGCGGCGAAGCCCGCCGTCGGGGCGGCGTAGTCCCGCACCCCAGTGAAGATCAGGTCGAGGATCAGCGGCGCATGGCGCGCCGCGACCGCGAGGATCGCCGCCTGGCGGAGCGCGTCGGCGCGGGCGAGATCGACGCGCTCGCCTGGCGCCACCAAGGCGTGGGCGAGCACATAGGTCATACGCCCCGGTCGCTGGACCCGCACGTAGAGCCGCTCGAGCGCAAGCCCCGCCAGGGTCTCCCGCAGGGCCGCCTCAACGGAAGCGGTCACCGCCGGGTCGGGGGCGCGCATCAGCAGCCCCCCGAGGCTCATCAGCGACAGCCGGACCGGCAGGGCGATGGTAAGCAGCACCACCAGCGCCACTAACGCCGGGTCGACCAGCCGCGCGGCCGCCGCCTGGCCCGCGGCGCCAAGCCCCAGCGCGAGGGCGAAGGCGAGGATCATACCGGCGGAGATCGCGGTGTTGACCGTCCAGTTCTCGATATCCCCCTGGACGAGCGGACTCGCCGCCCGGCGCTGGAGCCGGCGCAGGACCAGGAGCGTTCCGCCGCAGCTGAGCGTCGCCGCGCCCGCATAAGCGAGCGCAAGGCCGGCCTCGACCGCCGTCCCGCCGCGCAGGAGGGCGAGCGCCGAATCGAGGAGCGCGAGCATGCCGACTCCGAGGATGAGCAGACCCTTGGCGAGATTGATCAGCGGCTCGAACTGCAGATAGCCGAAGGGGTAGCGGGCGTCGTCCGGTCGCTGCGCCAGCCGCGCCACCTTCAGCGTGGCGAGAGCTGCGGCGAAGAAGCAGAGATTGAAGGCGGCGTCGAGCATTACCGCGCCCGAGCCCGTGCGCCAGGCCACCGCCAAGGCCACGCCCCCAAGCGCGAGCGCCGCCCCAGCCGACAGGACCAGCGCCCGCCGTTCCGCCGCCGCATCAACCGCCATCGCCCCCCCCTTTCCTTTCTGTCCAACCTCTGTCGGATGGGAAGTCGGCGCTGGCAAGGGGCGTGATCACGCGCCTTGCCACCAAGCGAAGCGACGATTACCCCTGTCGCAGTTGCGAAATCGGGGGAGATCCGGGATGCGGCTTGAGCTTTGGCGCAGCGGCGTCGGGTTTCGGATGGGGGCGGCCCTCGTCGCGCTGGCGCTGCTCGCGGCCTGCGACGGCGAGGACACCGCCGCGCCGGCCGAGATTCGTCCGGTGCGGACGGTCACCGTCGAGGAAAGCGCCGGCGAGCGGGTCGTCTCTCTGGCCGGGCGGGTGGAAAGCCAGACGCTGGTCAACCTCGCCTTTCGCATCGGCGGGCGGATGACCGAGCGGCTGGCGAACGTGGGCGACACGCTCGCCCCCGGCCAGGTGGTGGCCCGCCTCGATCCGGCGGACGAGCAGAACGCCTTGCGCGCCGCGGAGGCGCAGCTGACGGCGGCCAACGGCCAGCTGTCCGAGGCGCGGATCAACTACGACCGCCAGCGCCAGCTCTACGCCCGCAATATCGCCTCGCGCGCCGCCTTCGAGCGGGCCGAGCAGGTCTTCACCACCGCCCGGGCCGCGACGGACGCGGCGGAGGCCCAGGCGGGCATCGCCCGCCAGCGGCTCGACGACACCGTGCTGGCGAACGACGCCGCCGGGGTGGTGACCGAGGTCGGCGCGGAGCCCGGCGAGGTGGTCGCCGGCGGCCGGATGATCGTGCAGAAGAGCCAGGACGGCGGGCTCGACGCCGTCTTCGACGTGCCGGCGGCGATCCTGGAGGCGAGCCCGCCCGATCCGCGCGTCGCCGTCTCCCTGTCGATGAACCCCCGGGTGACGGTCGAGGGACGGGTGCGCGAGATCGCGCCCCGGGCCGACGCCATGACGGGCACGTTCCGGGTGCGCGTCGGGTTGATCGACCCGCCGGCCGAGATGCGGCTCGGCTCCACCGTCACCGGGCGCGCCACGTTCAACGGCCAGGGCGGGATCAGCCTGCCCGCCTCGGCGCTCACCACCGCGGAGGGCCGTCCGGCGGTCTGGGTGGTCGATCCCGCCACCAGCACCGTCGCCCTGCGCCAAGTGGGCGTGGCGGACTTCACCCCCTCGGCGGTCCGCATCTCCGACGGCGTCGCGCCGGGGGACATCGTGGTCACCGCCGGGGTGCAGGCGCTGCGCCCGGGCCAGCAGGTGCGGCTGCTCGGGGGCGCATCGTGATCGGGCCGAACCTTTCCGAATGGGCGCTGCGCAGCCGCGCGCTGACCATCTACATGATGGTGATCGCGGTGGTGGCGGGGGCCTTCGCCTTCGTCCACCTCGGCCGCGACGAGGACCCGACTTTCACCATCAAGACCATGCTGGTGACCGCGGTCTGGCCCGGCGCGACGCTCGAAGAGACCCAGGAGCAGGTCGCCGACCGGATCGAGCGCCGGCTGCAGGAGACCACGGGCCTCGACGCCCTGCGCTCCATCACCCGGCCGGGGATCACCACCATCTACGTAGACCTGGAGGGCGCCTTCCCGCCCGAGCGGGTGGCGAGCGTCTGGCAGGAGGTGCGCAATTCCGTCGGCGACATCCGCCACACCCTGCCCCAGGGGGTGCTCGGGCCGTTCTTCAACGATGATTTCGGCGACGTCTTCGGCATCATCTACGGCTTCACCGCGGATGGGTTCAGCGAGCGCGAGCTGCGCGACTATGTCGACGGGGTGCGCTCGCAGTTGCTGCTCGACGTGCCGGGCATCGAGAAGATCGAGTTCATCGGCGCCCAGGACGAGCAGATCTCCATCGAGCTGCAGCCCGACCGGGTGGCGGCGATGGGGCTCGACTATTCCCAGATCTTCGCCGCCATCGCCGCCCAGAACGCGGTGCGGCCCTCGGGCGTGTTCAACACCGGGCAGGAGAACATCATCCTGCGGGTCTCGGGCGCCTTCGAATCCGAGGCGGACATCCTCAACGTTTCGCTCAACGCCGGCGGGCGGATGATCCGGCTCGGCGACATCGCGAGCGTCCACCGCGGCTTCGTCGACCCGCCCTCGCCGCTCTTCCACATCAACGGCAAGCGCGGCATCGGCCTCGGCATCTCCATGCGGGAGGGGGGCGACATCCTCGAGCTCGGCGCGCGGGTCTCCGCCGCCATGCAGAAGATCACCGCGGATCTGCCCATCGGCATCGAGCCCGTCCTCGTCTCCGACCAGCCCACCGTGGTCGACCGGGCCATTGGCGATTTCACCACCTCGCTCTACCAGGCGGTGGCGATCATCCTCGCGGTCAGCTTCCTGACGCTCGGGGCGCGGCCCGGGGCGGTGGTCGCGATCGCCATCCCGATCACGCTCGCCACCGTCTTCCTCACCATGCAGACGCTCGGCATCGATTTGCACCGGGTCTCGCTCGGGGCGCTCATTATCGCGCTGGCGCTGCTGGTGGACGACGCGATGACTACGACCGACGCCATGCTGCGGCGGCTGGCGGCCGGCGACACGGTCGACAAGGCGGCGACCTTCGCCTATTCGCGGCTGGCGGCGCCGATGCTGACTGGCACGCTCATCACCATCGCGGGCTTCGTCCCCATCGGCTTCGCCCAGAGCCAGGCGGGGGAATACACCATCTCGCTCTTCCAGGTCGTGGCGATCGCGCTGATCGCCTCCTGGTTCGTGGCGGTGCTGTTCACACCGATCCTGGGCGGCCTGCTGCTCAAGCCCCCCGCCACGGCGGAAGCGCCTGCGCCGGGCCGGATGCTCCAGGCCTTCGGGCGGTTCCTCGACCGGGCGATCTCGCTGCGCTGGATCACCATCGCGGTGACGCTGGGGATCTTCGCGATCTCCATCCTGGGGCTCGGGCTGGTCAAGCGGCAGTTCTTCCCCGCCTCGGACCGCTTCGAGCTGGTGGTGGACTTCCAGCTGCCCCGGTCCTCCTCGATCTTCGCCACGGAGGACGCGACCAAGCGGATCGAGGATTTCCTCGGCAGCCGGGACGAGGTCGACTTCTGGTCCTCCTACATCGGGCGCAACGTCATCCGCTTCTACCTGCCGCTGGCGATCCAGCCGCCCTCCGACCACCAGGCCCAGATCGTGGTGATGACGAAGGCCATCCCAGACCGGCTGAAGCTCGAGGAGGCGCTCGACAGCTTCCTCGTCGAGACCTTCCCCGAGGCCGTCGTCCGCGTCAGCCCGCTGGAGATGGGCCCGCCGATCGGCTGGCCGCTGCAATGGCGGATCAGCGGGCCCGACCTCGACATGCTGCGCGACAAGGCCATGGAGCTCGCCGGCGTCATCGCCGCCGATCCCCGGGCGCGGCGGGTGCATTTCGACTGGATCGAGCCCGCGCGCGAGATCCGGGCCCAGGTCGACCAGGACCGGGCGCGGCAGCTCGGCCTGACCAGCCAGCAGGTCGCGGACGTGCTCAACACCGCGGTCACCGGGGCGACCGTCACCCGGCTGCGCGACGGGATCTATTCGATTCCGGTCGTCGCCCGCGCCCATGACGGCGAGCGGCTGTCGCTCGACGCGCTGGCGACGCTCCAGGTCCCGGTGCCCGGCGGGCGGACAGTGGCGCTGGAGCAGTTCGTGACCTTCGCCTTCGACCAGGAGCAGCCGCTGATCTGGCGGCGCGACCGGGTGCCCACCCTGACCGTTCTCGCGGACGTCACGCCGGGCGTCCTGCCCGAGCAGGTGGTGGATGCGGTGGAGGGGCCGATCGCCGACCTCGCCGCCTCCCTGCAGCCGGGCTACCGGATCGAGCTCGGCGGCACCGCCGAGACCTCGGCCGAAAGCTCGGCGGCGGTCTTCGCCATGGTGCCGCTGATGATCTTCATCATGGTGTCGCTGCTGATGATCCAGCTCCAAGACTTCCGCAAAACGGGGATCGTGCTGTCTCTGCTGCCGCTCGGGCTGATCGGCGTGGTGGGGGCGCTGCTGCTCTTCGGGCGGCCGCTGGGCTTCGTGGCGATCCTCGGCATCCTGGCGCTGCTCGGGATGATCGCCAAGAACGCGGTCATCCTCATCACCCAGATCGGCGACGAGCGGGCGGCGGGCCTCGGCGTGCGCGAGGCGGCGGTCTCGGCGGCGACCAACCGCCTGCGGCCCCTGCTGCTGACGGCGCTCTCCACGGTGCTGGGGCTCATCCCCATCGCCCCCACCCTGTTCTGGGGGCCGATGGCCTTCGCGATCATGGGCGGGCTCTTCGTCGCAACCCTTCTGACGCTCATCTTCCTGCCGGTGCTCTATGTCACGCTCTTCGGAAGGGACGAGGCCCGGGCCGGCTGACGCGCAGGAGGCGGCGGACCTGCGGGCCTACCGCCGCCTCTTCGCCGCCTATGTCACGGCGCTGCTCGGAACCGGGATCACCGTCGTCGGCGCCTCGCTTCTCGCCTTCGACCTGACGGGCGAGGAGGCGGGCGTGGCGATCGCGGTCGCGCTCTCCATCAAGGTCTTCGCCTATGTGGCCATCGCGCCGCTGGCCGAGGCGCTGATGGGCCGCGCCCGCCGGCGGCGCCTGCTGGTGGCGCTCGACCTCGTCCGGGCGGCGACGATCCTGTCGCTCTACTTCGTCACCGCGCTCTGGCAGTTCTACTTGGCGGTCCTGGTCTTCACCGCCGCCTCCGCCGCCTTCACCCCGAGCTACCAAGCCCTTGTGCCGCGCCTGCTGCCCGACCCGGACGACTACGCCCGGGCCCTCGCCAAGTCCCGGGCGGTGTCGGAACTCGAGGGGGGCGTCAGCCCCGCCATCGCCGCCGCTCTCCTGCTGGTGCTGACCCTCAAGGGCCTGTTCCTCGCCGCAGTGCTGACCTTTCTCCTGTCGGCGGCGATCCTGCTCGCCGGACGGCTCCCCGACCTGCCGCCGGCGCCCCGGACGTCGCTTTGGCGGCGGGCGACGCTGGGGCCGCGGCTCCTGGCGGCGACGCCGGCTTTTCGGGGCCTTGCGCCCCTGCATCTCGCAGCGGCGATCGGCTCAGCCATGGTGATGGTGAACACCGTCTCCTGGGTGCAGGGCGATCTCCAGGGCCAGTTCGGCCTCGGCGACCGCTCGGCGGGCCTCGCCTTCGGCGTCTACGGGCTCGGCTCAGTGGCGGGGGCCGTCGCGGCGCCGGCGATCCTCGGCCGCTTCGGCGAGCGGGCGGCGATCTTTGGCGGCTGCGCCCTGATGATCGCCGCGCTGGCCGCGGGGCTGAGGCTCGACAGCTACGGCTGGCTGCTCGGGCTCTGGGCGGCGATCGGGGCCGGCTCGACCCTGGCGCTCACGCCCGCGCCCCTGCTTCTGGCCCGCGCGCCGGAGCGGCGCTACGCCCCGCTCCATGCCGCGCTCTTCGCCCTGGGGAACGCGGCGCTGCTCGTCGCCTATCCGGCGGCCGCGCTGCTCGGCTGGGCGCTGAAACCCGATGCGGCGCTCTTCCTCGCCGCCTGCGCCGCGGCGACGGCGACCGCGCTCGCCTACCGGCGCTGGCCTCCGGACGAAGACGCGGACGAGGCTACGGCGCCCCCGCCAGGCCCCCGGTGAGCGGCTGGGTCACCGCCCCCGCCACCCCGGTCGCCACGTTCAGGGTCGCCTCGATCGGGTTCGGCCGATAGGCCGCGTCGGCGAGGATCCGGCTGCCTTGCTCGTTCATGCCGCGGACCATGGCGATCAGCGCCGGCGAGGTGGCGAGGCCGAAATGCCCCAGCCCGTCGGTGCCCTCCGCCGTCGAGGTGTCGATCAGCGTCACCGGCAGCCCGGCCAGCCGCGCCGGATCGGTCAGCCGCCCCAGACGCTCGGTGCCGCCTCCCCGCAGGATCGCCGAGGCGAGCAGAGCCCGGTCGTGGGTGGAAAAGAAGATGAAGAACTCCACCTCCTTCGCCGCCACCGCCGCCGCCTGCTCCCGGAAGACGTCGAGGTCGACGTCGGGAGCCACCAGCACCACCGCGCGGAGCTTCTTGAAGAACTGGGGCGAACCCGACAGGGCCATGCTGCGCAGGGTCTCCATCAGCAGCATCGCCCCCATGGAATGGGCGGCGACCAGCATGTCCCGAGCCTGGGTCGTGGCCAGCCCCTCCAGCATCTGCTGCATTCCATCGCGGGAGAACAGCGCGCTTTCGCGGTCATAGGCGTAGCCCTTGACCGACGCCGCCGAGGGCCAGGCGTATTGCACGAAGACCCCCGGCGTGTGGAAGTCGTACATCATCTGCGCTTGGCGGAAGACGCCCTCGGCGAAGTTGGTGTTGAACCCATGGGTGAAGACGGTGATCGTCCGCTCCCGCGGGGGCTCCGCGGCGAGCCGGTTGTCCACCGCCGCCAGGAAGGCGCGCTCGTCGCGGTAGCGCAAGGCCTCGAGGGTGAAGAAATCGGTCGTCGGGTCCGGGGGCATCTGCTTGGGGAAGACCACGGTTCCCACCGCGCGCTCCGGCGGAACCGAGACGGTGAAGCGCCCATAATGGACTTGGGCGTCGCGGCCGCCGCCGAAGGCGTTCGGGCCGTCCTCGGGCTTGCGGGTCGAGCCGATGAAGATCTCGACCGGCGTTCCCCCCTGGAGATCGGCGAGGAACAGCGCCCCCCGCGGCCCGCAGGCCGACAGGGCGGCGGTCGAGGCGAAGCCCAGCAGGGCGGCGCGACGGTTCAGCGTCATCGTTCAGCCTCCAGCGACGCGCGGATCCGCGCGGCCATCAGATCGTAGAAGGGGTTGGAGGTCAGGCGGGCGAACATGTCCGGTCCCGGGGCGATCACCCCGGTCTCCCCGTGGACGGCCAGCGTCCCCAGCCGGATGCCGAAATCGTCGGCCGGGTCCGGCGCCAGGCCGTAGAGCCCATCCGTCACCGGAAAGGGCAGCGCCACGTGCGAGAGCGAGAACACGTCCTGCGGATAGGCGAGGCCGAGGTCGACGCGCGCCGGCGCGCTGGCCCCCGCCGGGGTGGTCTCGGCCACCGCGGCATAGTCGCCGGGCCCGGCGTTCGTCACCACGGTCACGTCGTAGCGCCGGGGGGGCGGCGGCAGGATCCGGCTCACCTGCCCCAGCGCCGAAGCCCGGACCAGCGGCGCGAGCGTCGCGGCGCCGTTGAGGTCGAAGAGCACGAGGGTCGAGCCGTTCCCCGGCAGCCGGTCGAAGAGTTCGCGCACCAGCGCCGGCGTCGAGACGGTGGAATCCACCACCGACTGGAAGGCGAGGACCGGGGGCATCCGCTCGATGGCGGAGCTGCGCACGGCCTCACGCAGCTCCGCCTGCACCAGCCGGGTCAGCCGATGGGACTGGACGCCCGCATGGACGGGGAAGGAATTGTACTTGAACGGGTTGAACTCGGGGATCAGGTCAAACCAGGCCGCCCGGTCGAAGGCCGGCACGATCGCCGGCCAGCCCGCGAGGCCGGAGAAGGCCGCGAACCGGGTGACCCCGATCATCGGCGACAGCAGCACCAGCCGGTCGGGGGCGGAGAGCCCGGGCCGGTCCAGCGCCTCCATCGCATAGTTCACGGCGAGCGCGCCGCCATTGGAATAGCCCACCAGGTGCAGCGGCCCCTCCGGCGCAAGCCGGCGCGCCTCGCGTACGGCGAGCCGCACCGCCGCGGCCCAGTCGGTGTAGTTGGCGACCGAGAGCCCTCCCGGGGTGGTTCCATGCCCTGGCATCCGCGGCACGACGACGGCGAAACCCTCGTCGCGGTAGAGTTCGGCCAGGTGCCGCATGCTGTAGGGCGCATCGGTCAGGCCGTGGACCAGCACCGCGGCGCCCTGGGGCGGGCTGTCGGGGGCCATGACGAAGCTGCGGTTCCAGTCGACAGGGAAGTTTGCGGGGTTCAGCCGGCTCGCGGGATCGTAGCGGTTCTCGGGGCCGCGGTAGCGCTCGGGCAGGTCCGCCATCTCGGCCGCGACCTCGGCGAAGACCGCGTCCTCCCGCGCCATCCAGGCCGGCCAGTCCATGGCGTCGATCTCCTCCGGCGCCGCCTCCTCGGCGACGAAGCGGTGCCAGGGGGCGAGGTTGGGGTCGCGGATCGCCTGATAGGTCCGTGTCCCCACCACCGCGACGACGATCAGCGCCACGGCGATCAGGCCATAGCGGACGAGCTTGGAAATATGGCCCATGGACCCCTGCCGGCTGGGTTGCGCGGCCAGAAGTCACGCCGCCGCCCGCCGCTTGTCAACCGCGCAGATGGGGGATCAGCCTCGCCCGGAGGCCGCGGCCGAAATCCCGCGGGATCGCCAGCATCTCCCAGCCCATCCGCGCCAGCCGGTCCCGCCGCGCCGCCCCCCAGTCCGGCCCCGATCCGCGGGCCGGATGGCCCATCAGCCGGAAGAGCATCAGCGCCCGGGGCAGGTGGTAGCGGTCGCTGACCAGAAGCGCGGTCCCCAGCCCGTGCGCCCGCAGGATCGGGATGGAATAGAGCGTGTTTTCAAAGGTGTCGCGCGCCCGCGGCTCGAGCAGGATCGCGTGGTCCGGCACGCCGAGGTCGCGCAGGCGGGCGCGCATGGCCGCGGCTTCGGTCCGCGCCGCGCCCGGGGGGCCGCCGCTGGCGAGGATTGCCCCCGCCCGCCCCTCGGCCCAGAGTCGGGCGGCGTGGTCGGCCCGGCGGATCAACGCCGGCCCCGGCGCCCCGTCCGCCAGGAGCATCGCGCCGAGAAGCACGATGGCGGGCTCTTTCCCCCCTGTCATCTTTCGCGCGCCCCCGGTATACGTCGCGGGACCTATGCCCCTCAGGCTCCGTGGTCCCCATGTCCGAAGAATTCTACCGCATCAAGCGCCTTCCCCCTTATGTCTTCGCCGAGGTGAACCGGCTGAAGGCCAAGTTCCGCGCCGAGGGGGTCGACATCATCGATTTCGGCATGGGCAATCCGGACATGGACACGCCCAGCCACATCGTCGAGAAGCTGGTCGAGACCGTGCGCCGGCCGCGCACCCACCGCTATTCGGCCTCCAAGGGCATCCCCGGCCTGCGCCGCGCCCAAGCGGGCTACTACGAACGCCGCTTCGGCGTGAAGCTCGACCCCGAGACCGAGGTGATCGCGACGCTCGGCTCCAAGGAAGGGCTCGCCAACCTCGCCATGGCGATCACCGCGCCGGGCGACGTGATGCTGGTGCCGAACCCCAGCTATCCGATCCATCCCTATGGCTTCATGATCGCGGGCGGCACGCTGCGTCACGTGCCGGCGCTGCACAACGGCCGATTCGATCCCGAGGAATACATCCGCGCGCTGGAGCGGGCGGTGATCCATTCGGTGCCGAAGCCGGTGGCGGTGGTCGTCTCCTTCCCGTCGAACCCGACGGCGCAGGTCTGCGACCTCGATTTCTACCGCGATCTGGTGGCCTTTGCGAAGAAGCACCACCTCTGGGTGCTGTCCGATCTCGCCTATGCCGAGATCTATTTCGACGACAATCCCCCGCCCTCGATCCTGCAGGTCGAGGGGGCGAAGGACGTGGCGGTCGAGTTCACCTCGCTCTCCAAGACCTATTCCATGCCCGGCTGGCGCATGGGCTTCGCGGTCGGCAACCCGCGGCTGGTGGCGGCGCTCACCCGGATCAAGAGCTATCTCGACTATGGCGCCTTTACCCCCGTGCAGGTGGCGGCCGCGGCGGCGCTGAACGGCCCCGACGACTGCATCCGCGAGATCCGCGGCATCTACAAGCACCGCCGCGACGTGCTGGTCGACGCCATGGGCAGGGCGGGCTGGACCATCCCCTCCCCGCCCGCGACCATGTTCGCCTGGGCCCCGGTGCCAGAACCCTTCGCGGCGATCGGCTCCATGGGCTTCTCGAAAATCCTGCTCTCCGAGGCGGCGGTGGCGGTCTCGCCCGGCGTGGGCTTTGGGGAATACGGCGAGGGCTACGTCCGGCTCGGCCTCGTGGAGAACGAGCACCGCATCCGCCAGGCGGCCCGCGGCGTGAAGAAGGTCATGCAGAACGCCGACGCCTTGCTGAACCGCGCCAAGGCGGAGGCCGAAGCCGCCGCTTGAGGGAGCGGGCTCGCCCGGGGCCAGGCCCGGACGAGCCTTTCCTGGAACCAGCGGACCAAGTCTTCGAACCCGGTTCCCCGGTGGCGACGGAAACGATGAGGTCCTCCACCGGCTCATCGTCCGGCATGTCCAGCCGATAGCCGCTGCGATCGACAAGGATTTCGACCAGCAACCAGGCTGTGCGCTTGTTGGCGTCCACGAAGCCCGGGTTCCCGACCATGCTGTGCACCACCGCCGCCGCGACGGAGCGATGATAGCCGAGGTACGGGCGCGCGAGGGCGGATTCGATCAGATGCAGACTGGTCACGCCTTCGCGACCGCCGTAGGTCAAGGCTTCTTCATGGGCCGCGAAAGCGTCCGCCAAGGTAAGTCGGTAATGTGGTCTTACCGATCGGCGAGCCTCTTCAAAGCGGAGCTGCGCCTGGAGGAAGCAGACTGAACGGATCGCTCCGAAATGGAGCTTGTCCTGGAGACGCCGGAACTGGAGCAAACTGCCAGAAAGCGCCCAGACTCGGCGTCCCGCTTCACCCATCCGCCCTTCACCGGCGTCTTCTCTTCGCCCTTGGCCATTTCGAACTCCGCTGACCGAATTCCGCAGCAACCCGCATATGAGTCGCAAGCCGCCGGCATGCAAGCCAGCATAACCCCCCGCCGCAATTCTAAAAGCTCCACCACACCGACACCCCGACCCCTGTGCTGCGGTCGTCGGTGAACTCGTGCATCACGTGGGGCACCAGCCACAGCTTCGGGCGGAGTTCGTAGCCCAGCGAGGGCGTCGCCTTGATGTAGGTCCCCTCATCGTCCTCGTAGCGTCCGGCGGAGAGCATCACCATCCAGCCCTCGCGTGGGCGCAGACCGACGAGGGCGGAGACGTCGGTGATCGGCCGGGCGGTGTCCATACCATAGAGCGCCCGGATCGTCGCCGTCGCCCAGCCGCCGCCCCAGCGGCTTTCGAATCCCCGGCCCCAGTGCAGCGACACCTCGCCCCGCGCCTCCATCATCGCGCCCATGACGTCGGGCGGAGTCGAGACGCCAAACCCCACCGCCCAGCGATTGGTCGCGTCGGGAGCGCTCAGGGCGAAATTCAGGCCGATGGCGGCGCGGCTCGGGGTCCAGGGCTGGGTCGAGTTGGAGAACTGGCCGATCAGCGTCCAGCGGGCCGACAGACCGTATTCCCCATAGGCCGAGACGCTGTTCGAGGCCTCGCCCCGCGCCGGCTGGTCCCTATCGAAGCGCAACGACAGGAAGACCTCGCCCGGCGGGCGCGGCCAGGCGCCGCCCCAGGCGGGACCGGCGGCCAGCAGGCAGAGGGCGAGAAGACGGCGCATACCCGACCCTCGCCCGGGCCGGTTAACCGCCCGTTAGCGATAACGCGATGGCCGCTCGCCGCCCGCCAGCGCCAGCAGCGCGAAGCCGACAAGGGGCAGCAGGATGTCCGACCAGAACATGATCCCGGCGTTCCCCGGCGCGAAGTCATGCGCCACCCTCATCTGAATCGCATGGCCGATCGCCGCGCCCCACAGGAAGAGCGCCGGCCCCAGGATCGCCGCCAGCCGCGCCTCGCGCCCGCCGCGAAAGGCGAGGAACCCCACGGCGGCGAAGCCGAGGCTCGCGTAGCCCACCTCCGCCTGGAACGGGCTGTCCGCCCAGCCGATGAACCGCGCCGCCATCTCGCCGAAAAAGACGTGCATAACGAAATTGTAAAGGAACGAGACCCCGATCGAAAAGAACAGGAACCAGGCGAGCAGCGCCTCCGTCAGCGGAGCGCCCCGCGCCCAGGCGATCCCGGCCGCGATCACCCCGACCACGAAGAACGTCAGGGTGAAGTTGCTGAGCACGAAAGAGATGACGTCGGCCATGGGGATCCTGCGGCGAGAGGGCGGCGCGATCCTGCGCGGCGGGCGCGCCTTTGTCGAGCCGGAGCGATCTCTGGACCGACGCGAGGCGATGGCATAAGAAAGGTCATGAGCCTGACGGACGAGATCAAGCGCCTCTTCGGCGGCAAGACGCCCCAGATGCCCGCCGCGCGCGCGGCGCGGCTGTGGTCCAACGCAGAGATCGCCCGGCTGGCCCCGTTGGCGACCGGCGACGTCATCAACGTCAGCGCCTGGCAGGACGAGGACAAGGCTGGCCGCCACTATCGTGACTATTTCGCCAAGGCCGCCTCCTACTCCCTCTCGAACTATGAGGGCTGGCGCGGCGAAGGCGTCCGGGCGGACCATGTGCTCGACCTCTCCACCCCCCTACCGGCCGAGCTCGAAGGACGCTTCGACCTGGTGTTCAACCACACGACGCTCGAGCACGTGTTCGAATTCCCCACCGCCTTTCGCAACATCTGCGCCATGTCGCGGGATGCGGTGATGATCGTCGTGCCGTTCATGCAGCATCTGCACGGGCCCGAGGACGGGGATTTCTGGCGGCCCTCGCCCTATACGCTGCGCCGGTTCTTCGCCGCCTCCGGCCTGACGCCGCTCTACGAGAGCGCCGGACCGAAGGGCGGCGCGATCCGCTACCTGCTGGTCTTCGCCGCCCGCGACCCCGAGGCCTGGGCCGGCCGCCTGCCCCGGCCGGACCACGACGCCATCGCCGTCCTGCGCGAGCCGCTCGGGCGGCGATGACCGCCGGCCTGCCGGTCCTGTCGGCGGGGGACGCCCGGACCGCGGTGCGTCTCGTCTCGGGGACCTTCGACCCCGCCCGGCGCACGCTGTTCTCGGTCTTTCGCGACGAGATGTATTTCGCGCCGGCCTTCCTCGACCATTACCGCTCCATCGGGGTGCGGCAATTCCTGATCCTCGACGACGGCTCGGTCGACGGCACCCGGGACTTTCTCGCGGCCCAGCCCGATTGCGTGCTCCTGGCCTCGGAGTTCTCCTATGGCCAGCCGATCGTCTTCGTCGACCAGGCAGGGCGGCGGCACCACCAGCGGGCGGGCATCTTCTTCAAGATGGCGGTGCCGCCCGCCTTCGTCTCCGACGACTACGTGCTCTATCTCGACGCGGACGAATTCCTACTGCTGCCCCCGGGCGTTTCGAGTGTCGAGACGGTGGTGGCCCGGCTGCGCGCCTCCCGGGCGGCCGGCTGCGTCGCCGCCATCGCCGAGTTCTTTCCCGACCGCTTTTCCGCCCTGCGGGAGCCCTTGACGGCGCGGACGCTGGGCGACCTGATCGCCCGTTACGGCCATTTCCAGGCGGAGCCGGTGGCCGAGGTCGACGCCCGCGGCTTTCCCGCGCCGCTCCGCCCCTCGAAGAGCACCAAGCTCTTTCGCCGCTACGGGATCAGGACCCCCCAGCGAGGCCTGCGGAAGAAGGCGCTGGCGTTGCTCCGCCCGGAATACCGCAAGTCGCCCCAGTTCAAGACGCCGATCTACCTCTGCGACGGCGGCGCTGGACTGGCGGGCACCCATGCCCTGGCCAAGCCCGCGGCGCAGGACATCCTGCTGACCGTGGCGCATTTCGTCTTCACCTCGCAGCTCGAGGACAAGATCGGCCGGGCGCTGGAATGGCGGTCCTACGTCAACGGATCGGACAAGTACGAGCACTACGCCCGGCTGTTCCGGGCCGCCGGCCGGAGGGACGATTCCCTCCTGGACGAGGCCTCGGCCCGCTTCACCTCGGCGGATCAGCTGATCGCGGCGGGGTTGATGCGCTGGTGATCCCGGGCGGCCCGAGGAAGGCGACGAGCTCGGCGGCGAGCGCCTCCCGGTCCTTCAGCGCGCATTCCCAGACGGTCAGCGCAACCCATCCCCGGGCCGCCAGCGCCGCCTGCTGTTCTGCGTCCCGGGCGACGTTGCGGGCGATCTTGGCCCGCCAGTAGTCGGCGTTGCGCCTGGGCGTCCGTGCGCCCCGGGGACAGTCGTGGCCATGCCAGAAGCATCCGTGCACGAAGATCACCCGCCGGCGCCCGGGAAACGCCAAGTCCGGCGTCCCCGGCAAATCCCGACGATGCAGCCGGAAGCGGTAGCCGAGCCGGTGCAGCAGCCGCCGCACGACCATCTCGGGGCCGGTGTCGCGGGCGCGCACCGCCCGCATCACGGAGGACCGGGCGGCGTCGGGGGGCTCGGCCGGGGGCAGGCTCACATGCCGAGGGCTTCGCGGTAGAGCTGGAGGATCGCCTCCTCCTCGCTCACGTCCTGGGGCTCGCGCTTGCGGAGCGCGACCAGCTTCTTGATGACGCGCACGTCGTAGCCGCGGCCCTTGGCCTCCGCCATGACCTCCTTCTGCTGGTCGGCGACGGCCTTCTTCTCCTCCTCCAGGCGCTCGTAGCGCTCGACGAAGGCGCGCAGTTCGGCGGCGGTGACCTTGAACTGGACGGTCTGCTCGTCCTCGATGATGTCTTCCATGACGGCTCCGGCTGCGGGGATGGGCGCGGACCCTATCCCCCGGCCCGGACCCGGGCAAGGGCCTTGCGCCGGGTCGCCCCGGGCCCTAAGCGGGGCGCGCAACCGCCGGGAGGGGATGATGACGGCGCTGGTCTATCTGGGCGCGGCCCTGGCGGCGGCGGGCCTCGGCGGCCTCGCCTACTGCATCCTCGAAGGCCTGCGCGTCCGGCGCGAGAAGCCTGCGCCCGAGGTGGTGCGGGCCCGGCTGCAGAAGCTTCTGGCGGTCAACCTCGGCTCGGTCGCTCTGGCGGCGCTGGGGCTGATGGCGGTGGTCGCGGGCGTCATGCTCTGAGCGAGCCCTGCGGAGGCCTCTACCCGGCGCCCGGGGCCTCGGATTTCACGCGTGAAAATGGGCTCAAATTATTGATTTATATTGATATTTTTTAGCGCGTTAACCCGGTTTTCACGCCTGTGAACGGGTCGTGAACGAGGATCGCCGGGTCTCGCGGGCGCCCCTGAGAGCCTGTCTGAAACCCCCGGACGGACAGGCCCACCGGGTCCGGCCGCGCTCCGGCCGCACTGAGAGCCGGGCGCCCTGAAAACCGGGCGCATCCGCCCCGACATCGGCGCCCGCACGCCCCGGCCGACGCCCGAAAATTCCTCGGCTTGTGATTTTCAAACAGCCTCCGCGGGCCGGATCGGCGATTAACCCCCTTACGACTTCGCAGCCGCAAAAAATGGTTTCCGAGGTCTTGAGGATATAGGATGATGGGGCGAGGCGGCGCGCCTCCGCCTCGCGACGCCTCTCCAGCGCCGACGCCTGCCGACCCGCACGGCGGGCGGCGTGCGGCGCAGGCCTGTGTGAAGTCTTGAGTAGTGAGTACGGAGGAAAGTGTGTCGCGGAATCGTGCATGGGTCCTGGGGATCGCGCTGATCGCCGGCTGCCTTGGAAACCAGGCGCTCGCCGCCTGCGAGGCGCCCCCGCTCGACTCGCCCGCGAGCTGGCTTCCGGTCACGCCCACGCCCGACTATCCCCTGCCGCCGCCCCACCCCGCCTCGGACTGCCCGTTCTACCAAGCGGCCTGGCAGACCTTTCTCGAAGCCGCCCAGCCCGACGCCGCCGGCCAGCCGGCCTTTCTCGGCTATCCGCGAATCGAGGACATTTTCGAGGGCGGGCCGAAGCCGGCGGCCGAGGGGCTCGACCTCACCTCGGGCATCCGCCAGGCGGGGATCGGCGGGATCCTGATCGACCGGAACGGGTCGCCGGTGTTCTATTCCATGCATTTCAACGACCGGTTCGCCGATTTCGTCGCCAAGCACGGGCTTTCCACCCGGGAGGGCGTCCTCGCCGCCGACGAGACCCTGAGCTTCGACGAGCCGGGCATCGTCGAGCTGAAATCCGCTTGGCGGATCCTCGACGCCGAAGACGACCGCAGCGCCTATTTCTGGAAGGAGGCCTGGATCCCCCGGCTCACGGTCGTGGACGGCGAGATCGTTCCGGATCCGGCCGGCGGCAAGCGGCTGGCGACGGTCGGCCTGGTGGCGCTGCACGTGGTCTTCACCATGGAAGGCCACCCGGAATTCGTCTGGTCGACCTTCGAGCACGTGGGCCGGGACAAGCAGCCCGACAACGCCCCGACCGCGCTCCGCAACCCCGAGGAGACCGCCGAGGACTTCATCCCCGAGCCCGGGCGCAGCTATCCCTTCTACGCCGCCGGCGCCGACGCGACCAACTGCAACCTCAGCGGGATGCCCTATCCCATCCAGCTCGCCGCGGCCTTCGACGAGGAGGCCCAGACCTTCACCGCCAAGGGGACGCTCAGCACGCCCGTCTACCGGGAATTCCCCGCCTCCAAGCTGATGACCACCGAGGTGGACGAGGCCCTGACCGAGCTCAACGACAGCGTGTTCGCGGCCTTTCGCCAAGTCGATCCCGCCGGCGCGGATCCGCGGCAGCACTACATCCAGGTCGGCGCCACCTGGCTCGACCGGCCGGACCGGGATTTCGCGGTGGGACGCGAATTCGCCAACGCCCCGGGCGAGGATTCCGACACCGGGCCGGTGGCCGGCGAGGATGCGCTCTCCAGCATCGTCATGGAATCCTTCACCCAGCAGACCTTCCCGAACTGCTTCAGCTGCCACGACACGCGCGAGGTCTATTCCAGCGCCGGCGGGAAGCTGATGGAGCGCAAGAACATCAACGTCAGCCACGCCTTCTCCCGTTTCGTCGGGGGCGGCCACTGAGCCTGCGCGCCCGGAAAAACGGTTGCAGTCGCGACCGTTCCATGGGAAAGCGATGCAGGAAAGTGACGGCGGCAACCAATATGGCGCCTGCGGCTGGAACCGCGGGTCGGATCGGGCTAGTCTCAGGAGGAACATTCCCCGGACGGTTCCCATGCGCCCCCTGCTCGCCGCCGCCCTGATCGCGCTCCCCTGCCTCGCCTTCGCCGCCGAAAGCGGACCCGCGCCGATCGGCGGGCTCACCGACATCCCGCAGGAGGAATGGACGCGGATGTCCGCGGGCCGGACGCTCACCTACACCATCGGCGGCGAGTTCTGGGCGCGCGAGCATTACGCCCCCGACGGCAACGGGGTGACGCTGCAATTCTATGACGGCATGTGCCTCGACGGCACCTGGTCCTGGCGGGACGGTCTCTACTGCTTCGACTGGCGCAACGAGGGCGTCTCCTGCTTCCGCCACGCCCGGCTGGGGAGCGAGATCCTGGTGCTCGAAACCCGCGACGGGGTGGAGACCGGGGCGATCCAGGTCATGTCCGGGGTCTCGGACCTGCCGGTCTCCTGCGGGCCCGCGGCGATCAGCTAGGGCGATACCCGACCAGACGGGATCGTCTGGCGCTCAGGATATCGCGACCAGACGATGATCCGGAGTGGACGGTCCGGCTCCGCAGGGACGGATCCGCTCCAGTCGTGCGGCTCAGCCCAGCACCGCGCCGGGGTTCATGATCCCGAGCGGGTCCAGCGCCGCCTTGATCGCCCGCATCATCGCCACCTTGGCCGGGTCGCCGTAGCGGGCGAGATCGGCGGTCTTGATCCGCCCCACCCCATGCTCCGCCGCGACCGAACCGCCATAGGCCGCCACCAGCCCATGGACGGCGTCGGTCACGTCCCTGCGGATCGGGTCGTAGTCCGCCCGGGTCCGGCCCGCGCCCGGAAAGACGTTGTAGTGCAGGTTGCCGTCGCCGAGGTGCCCGAAGCAGTTCACCCGCAGGCTCGGGTCCAGCGCCGCCAGCGCCCCGTCCGCCTCCGCCAGAAAGGCGGGGATGCGGGCGATCGGGACCGAGACGTCGTGGCTCGCCACCGCGCCGATCGCGCGGTTCGCCTCTGGGATGGTCTCGCGCACCGTCCAGAACGCCCGCCGCTGGGCCTCGTTCTGGGCGATCAGCGCGTCGAGCGCCACGCCCGCCTCCAGCGCCTCGGCCAGGGCCGCCTCCAGCCGCGGGCCGATCTCGGCGCCCGGCCCGTCGGAGGCCTCGACCAGCACGCTCCATTCGGGCGGATCGGCGAAGGGCTGGGCCACATGGGGCAGCTTTTCCGCCAGGAACTCCAGCCCCTGCCGCGCGATGAGCTCGAAGGCCGAGAGCGCCTGCCCCATCCGGTCGCGCAGGGCGGACAGAAGGTCGAGCGCGGCGGCGGGCGAGGGCACGGGCGCCCAGGCGGCCGCGGTCTCGGCCGGGATCGGATGCAGCCGCAGGCTGGCGGCGGTGACGATCCCGAGCGTCCCCTCCGACCCGGCCAGGAGCCGGCCGACGTCGTAGCCGAGGTTGTCCTTCAGCACGTGGCGCAGCCCGTGCAGGATCGAGCCGTCGGGCAGGACCGCCTCCACCCCCAGGGTCAGGTCGCGCATGGTGCCGTAGCGCAGCACCGCCACCCCGCCGGCGTTGGTCCCGACCAGCCCCCCCACCCGGGCCGACCCCTCCGAGGCGAGCGAGAGCGGGAAGAGCCGCCCCGCCTCCCGGGCGGCGGCGTGGACGTCCGCCAGGATCGCCCCGGCCTCCGCCACCATGATCCCGCCGGCCGGGTCGATCTCGCGGATGCGGGTCAGGCGCTCCACCGAGAGCAGGATCGGCAGCGGCCCCTCCTCGGGCGTATGGCCGCCCACCAGCCCGGTGCCGCCGGCGAAGGGCACGATCCCCACCCGCGCCGCGGCGCAGAGCCGGACCGCCGCCGCCACGCCCTCGGTCGAGCGGGGCGTGACCACCGCCACCGCCCGGCCGTGGCGGCGGTAGCGCAGTTCGGTCAGATGGCGCGGCTCGGGCGGACGCACGGCCCCCTCGCCCAGCTCGGCGCCGAGCCGGTCGAGCAGGCCCGCGTCGGCGTCGTTCAGCATCCTGCGCCCTCCTCGCCCTCGGCCCGGCGATCCGTGCGCAGCCGGGCGTAGAACATGTGGTCCCGCCAGCGCCCGGCGATCTGGAGATAGCCCCGCACCAGCCCCTCGTAGACGAAGCCCGAACGTTCCAAGAGGGCGCGCGAAGGCTGGTTCTCCGCGAGGCAAGCGGCCTCGATCCGGGTCAGCTCCATCATCTGGAAGGCGTGGCGCACCACCGCCTCCAGCGCCTCGGCCATATAGCCCTGGCGGGCGAAGTCGGGGCCGATCCAGTAGCCGACCTGCGCCGATTGCGAGGGCCCGCGGCGGATGTTGTCGAGGGTGATCGCGCCGATCAGGCGGCCGTCCTGGCGACGGATCAGGAAAAGCGCCAGCGCCCGGCCCTCGTCGCGGGCGCGATGGGACCAGTAGACCCGGTTGCGGAAGGCCTTGCGGCTGAAATGGTCCGGGGCCCATTCCGGCTCCCAGGCGCGCAGGAACGCCTCGCCATCGCGACGGATGGTCGCCCAGGGGATGTGGTCGCCCATCTCCGGCAGCCGCAGCACGAGACGCGGGGTCTCGATGGCGAAGCTGACGGGTCGGCGAAAGGTCAGCACGTCAGGCGGCCATCCTTTCGGCGAGCTTGCCCTGCCCGGGAGCCTTCCTGACCGGCCCGAGCAGCGCCAGGGCGGGGGCGGCGCGGCGCAGGAGGGTCTCGCCGAAAGCGCGCACCTCCTCGGGGGTGACGGCGGCGATGCGGGCGAGCGAGTCCTCGACCGGCGTCACCTTGTCCCAGACGGCGATGGAGCGCGCCATCCGCTCGGCCCGGCCCGAGGGGCTTTCCAGCCCCATCACTAGGCCGGCGGTCATCTGCGCCTGGGCCCGCGCCACCTCGGCCGGGGCGAACCCGTCCGCGGCCCGGCGCAGCTCGTCGATCGCCACCTCTTCCAGCTCGCGGATGCGGTCGCCGCTGGTGCCCGCGTAGAGGGTCAGCATCCCGGTGTCGAGGTAGGAGGCCGTATGGGCGTAGATCGAGTAGCAGAGGCCGCGCTTTTCCCGCAGCTCCTGGAAGAGCCGCGAGGACATGCCGCCGCCGAGGGCGATGCCATAGACATGGGCGGGATAGAAGTCCGCGTCGTGATGGCCGGCCGCCTGGAAGGCCATGGCCACGTGGGCCTGTTCCAGCCGCCGGGCCTCGCGCCGCTCGCCCGGGGCGAAGGCGGCGCGGTCGACCGGGATCGAGGCGCGTGGGGGGAGATGGCCGAAGAGCCGCTCGGCGGCGCGCAGCACCGCCTCGGGATCGACCGCGCCCGCGGCGGCGATGATCAGCTGTTCCGGCCCGTAGCGCTCCAAGACGAACCCGGCGAGGTCGTCCCGGCCGAAGCCCTGCACCCGCTCCGGCGCGCCGAGGATGGTGCGGCCGAAGGCCTGGTCGGGGTAGGCGACCTCCTGCAGCCAGTCGAAGATCACGTCGTCGGGCGTGTCGAGGCTCTGGCCGATCTCCTGGAGGATGACGTTGCGCTCCACCTCGATGTCGGGCGCGTCGAAGAGCGGGTTGAGCAGGATGTCCGCCAGCAGGGTCAGCCCCCGCTCCACGTCCGCGCCCATGACCCGGGCGTAGTAGGCGGTCATCTCCTTGCCGGTATAGGCGTTGATGTAGCCGCCGACGTCCTCGATCTCCTCGGCGATGGCGCGGGCGGTGCGGCTGGGCGTGCCCTTGAAGGCCATGTGCTCGAGGAAATGCGCCACGCCGTTCTGCTCGGGCCGCTCGTGCCGGCCGCCCGCGGTGACGTAGACCCCGACGGAGGCGGAGAGGAAGCCCGGCATGGGCTCCACCGCCACCCGCAGCCCGTTCGGCAGGCGATGCAGCTCGGCGGTCATCGTCCCAGCTCCCGCGCGATCACACCTTCGATGGCGGCGAGGTCGTTCGGGACCTGGATCACCCGTTCCGGCCGGTCCATCAGGTCGGCCATGTGGGGCGGCAGGCCGGGACGCGCCCCGCTGGCCGCCGCCACCGCGTCGGGAAACTTGGCCGGATGGGCGGTGGCGAGCGTCACCATGGGCACATGCCGGTCGCCCCGCCGGGCCCGCGCGGCCTTCACGCCGACGGCGGTATGGGGGCAGATCACCATCCCCGTCTCGGCATGGATGGCGGCGATGGTCGCGGAGGTCTCGGCCTCCGAGGCGCGGTCGCTGTCGAAATCCGCCCGCAGCCGGTCGAGCGCCCCCTGGCTGAGGGCGAAGCCGCCCTTGTCGCGCAGCTCGCCCATCAGCGCGGAGACGGCAGCGCCCTCGCGGTCGTAGAGCTCGAACAGCAGCCGCTCGAAGTTCGAGCTGATCTGGATGTCCATGGAGGGCGAGATCGAGGGCGCGACCCCCTCCTTCACATGCCGGCCGGTCTCCAGCGTCCGGTGCAGGATGTCGTTCTGGTTGGTGCCGATCACCAGCCGGTCGATGGGCAGGCCCATGCGCTTGGCCACATAGCCCGCGAAGACGTCGCCGAAGTTGCCGGTGGGGACGGAGAAGCTGACCTTGCGATAGGGCGCCCCCAGCGCCACCGCGGCGGTGAAGTAGTAGACGGCCTGGGCCAGCACCCGCGCCCAGTTGATCGAATTCACCCCGGCGAGCCCCATGGCCTCGCGGAAGGCGTGGTCGTTGAACATGTCCTTGACGCGCGCCTGGGCGTCGTCGAAGTCGCCGGCGATGGCGAGCGCGCGGACGTTCGCCTCCGACGGCGTGGTCATCTGCCGGCGCTGGACGTCGGACACCCGGCCGTCGGGGAAGAGGATGAAGACGTCGACCCCTTCCCGCCCGCGGAAGGCCTCGATCGCGGCGGAGCCGGTGTCGCCGGAGGTCGCGCCGATGATGGCGATCCGCTGGCCCGACCGCTTGAGGCTCGCCTCGAAGAGCTGGCCGATGAGCTGCATCGCCACGTCCTTGAAGGCGAGCGTCGGCCCGTGGAACAGCTCCAGGATCCAGTCGTTCGGCCCGATCTGGACCAGGGGCGCACGGGCCTCGTGGTCGAAGCAGGCGTAGGCGCGGGCGATGATGCCGCGGAACTCCTCCTCCGAGAAGGCGTCGCCGATGAAGGGGCGCATCACCCGGAAGGCGGTTTCCTCGTAGCTGAGGCCGGCGAGGTCGGCGATCTCGGCCTCGGTCATCTGTGGCCAGGTCTCGGGCACGTAGAGGCCGCCGTCCAGGGCGAGGCCCGCCAGCATCGCCTCCTCGAAACCGAGCTTCGGGGCTGCGCCGCGGGTGGAGACGTATTGCATGTCGCTGGGCCTTCAATCGATCCGGCGCTTGATACGCCAGATCATGTAGCCTGTCATCACCGCCCAGACCCCGGCGAGGCCGAACCAGGTCACCGCATATTGCAGGTGGTCGTTGGGGACGTTCACCCCGACCGGCAGCGGCATGGGCGCGCCGGGATCGTCGGAGGCCTCGACCACCACCAGCAGCGGCTCGGTCCCGAGCTGCGCCGCCATGGCGGGAAGGTCGCGGGCGAGCCAGATGTTCTTGGCGAGATCGGGGGCCGGGGTGTAGCCGTCCGCGTCGTCGGGCCAGAGCAGCGCGCCCTCCACCCGGATCGGGCCGACCAGCCGGGGCGCGTCCTTCTCTCCGATGGGGACGAAGCCGCGGTCGAGCAGGATGCGCCGGCCGTCCGCCAGCTCCAGCGGCGCGATCACCCGGTAGCCGACGCCGCGCGGCGGGGCCGAGGTGTAGACGTGGATTTCGCCGGGGAGGAGGAGCCCCTGAGCCGAGACATGCAGGTATTCCTGCGCGGCCTCGGTCGGGGCGAGCGGCACGGGGACGGCGGGCGCCTCCATCCGGGCGGAGATTTCGGCGAGCACGCCTTCCTTCCACTCCAGCCGGCGCAGCTGCCAGAAGCCGAGGGCGAGAAGGATGGCCACCCCGCCCAGGCCGAAGACCAGCGCCGCGACGATCCGGCGGGCCGTGCCGCCGGATCCCGCAGGCGCCTCAGTGGTGCGCAATGACGCCGCCCGCGGAGCCCCAGATGTAGATCACCGCGAAGAGGAACAGCCAGACCACGTCGACGAAGTGCCAGTACCAGGACGCCGCCTCGAAGCCGACGTGCTTTTCCTGGGTGAAGTCGCCCATGTTCAGCCGGATCAGGCAGACCGCGAGGAAGATGGTGCCGATCAGCACGTGCGCGCCATGGAAGCCGGTCGCCATGTAGAAGTTCGCGCCGTAGACGTTGCCGGCGAACTCGAACGGGGCATGGGCGTATTCGTAGATCTGGATCATCGTGAAGAACACGCCGAGTCCGATGGCCAGCGTCAGCCCCCACTTCATCGAGGTCCGGTCGTTGTCGTGCACCAGCGCGTGATGGGCCCAGGTGGCGGCGCAGCCGGAGCAGAGCAGGATGAGCGTGTTGATCAGCGGCAGGTGCCAGGGGTCGAGCACCTCGATGCCGGGGGGCGGCCAGGTGTGGTCGATCGCCGCCATGGGATACATGGCGTTCTTGATGAAGGACCAGAACCAGGCGACGAAGAACATCACCTCCGAGATGATGAACATGATCATCCCGTAGCGCAGGCCGAGGATGACGACCGGCGTGTGGTCCCCCGCCCGGCTCTCGTGCACCACGTCCGCCCACCAGGAGAACATGGTGTAGAGCACCAGCAGGAGCCCCATCAGCATGACCCAGGGGCCATGGTCGTGGAAGAACAGCACCGCCCCGAGCAGCATGACGAAGGCGCCGACGGCGCCGGTCAGCGGCCAGATGCTGGGCGGAAGGACGTGGTAGTCGTGGTTGACGCGGCCAGCCAATTCGGCCTCCCTCTCAGTTCCTGGCGTTCTGGTCGGGCGACGCCGGCGAGGCCGCCGTCGCGATGGTCTGCGCGGCCGGAAGCGCGGCCGGATGCATGGTGTAGGACAGCGTGATGGTGCGCACGCCGCCGGCCTCGGAGTCCTCCAGCATCGCCGGATCGACGAAGAAGGTCACCGGCATCTCCACCCGCTCCCGCGAGCCGAGCTCCTGCATCTCGAAGCAGAAGCAGGCGATCTTGTCGAAGAAGGTCCCGGTGGAATGGGGCGTGACGTTGAAGGTCGCGGTCGCGGCGATCCGTTCGTCCGAGAGGTTCTCCATCTCGTAGAAGGCGAGGCCGGTCTCGCCGACATGCAGCTTCATGGTCCGCTGCAGGGGGCGAAAGACGATCGGCATCCCCGGCTGGGTGTTGGCGTCGAAGCGGATGGTCACCACCTCGGGCCGCGCCGGCCCCTCGGGCGCGGCCGCCGCGGTGTTGGTGGTGCCGCCGTAGCCCGTCACCTTGCAGAACAGGTCGTAGAGCGGCACCGCGGCGTAGCTCGCCCCGATCATGGCGGGCACCACCACGGCGAGGCCGAGCGCCAACCTGCGGTTGCGCCGGTCGCTCATCGCGCCGGGTCCTGCGCCTTGGGCAGCAGCGAGCTGCGATAGGTGTGGTCGAAGCCTTCCATGGACTGGCCGTGGGTCAGCTTGACGATGGTGACGGCGAAGATCATCAGCACCACCGCCCCGAGCGTCAGGCCAAGCCCGACGTTGCGGCTGCGGCGACGGGCGTAGATTTCATGGCTGTCGGGGCGCATGTCTTGCCTCCCTCAGAACAGGACGGGCCAGCCGGCCCAGGTCAGGCCGAGCGCGCGCAGCGCCGCCTCGACCAAGAAGAGGCCGAACATGCCGGTGAGATAGAGGATAGAGAAGCCGAAGAACCGCTTTTCCGCCCGGTGCCGGTCCGCCGCCGCCTCGGCCTCGCTGCGCCGGCGGACGCGCCAGGCGCCTTGCAGGAACAGGACGTTCAGCACGATCGCGCCCGCGAGGTAGACCGGCCCCCCCACCATCGAGAAGGCGGGCGCGAGGGCCGCGAGCGCCAGGGGCGGCGCATAGGCGAAGATCTGGCGCCGCGTCGCCTCGGGCCCCGCCACCACCGGCAGCATGGGCACGTCGGCGCGGGAGTAGTCGTCGTTGCGGAAGAGCGCGAGCGCCCAGAAGTGCGGGGGCGTCCAGAGGAAGATCAGCGCGAACATGAGCAGGCTCTCGGGCGCGACGCCGCCCGTGGCCGCGGCCCAGCCGATCATCGGGGGAAAGGCCCCCGCCGCGCCGCCGATGACGATGTTCTGGGGCGTCGCCCGCTTCAGCCACATGGAATAGATCACCACGTAGAAGAAGATGGTGAAGGCGAGCAGACCCGCCGCAAAGGCGTTCGCCACCAGCCCGAGCAGCACCACGGAGAAGCCCGAGAGCGTGAGGCCGATCCCGAGCGCCGCGTCCGCCTCGACCCGACCCGAGGGAATGGGCCGGCCCTTGGTCCGGGACATCACCTCGTCGATGTCCCGGTCCCACCACATGTTGAGGGCGCCGGACGCCCCCGCCCCCACCGCGATGCAGGCCAGCGCCGCGAAGGCGATGACCGGATGCACATGCGCGGGCGCGCAGACCAGGCCCACGAGCGCGGTGAAGATCACCAGCCGCATCACCCGCGGCTTGAGCAGCTCGACGAAATCGCCGAACTGGGGCTCGGGGGCCGGGGCGGCGTCGATCCAGGGGGCGTCGGTCATGAGGCGCTCAGTTCGCCGAAGCCACGTTCTCGCCGCGGGTGCCGCCGTATTCGTCGATGGCCCAGTCGAGCCACTTCGCGTAATCCGCCGGCTCCAGCGCCTTGACCGTGATGGGCATGAAGGCGTGGTCCTTGCCGCAGAGCTCGGAGCACTGGCCGAAATAGACCCCGGGACGATCCACCTCGAACCAGGTCTCGTTCAGCCGGCCCGGCACCGCGTCGATCTTCACCCCGAAGGCGGGCACGGTCCAGGAATGGATCACGTCCGCGCCGGTGGTCTGGAGCTTGACCACCGCGCCCACCGGCACCACCATGGCCGTGTCGGAGGCGAGGCGGAAGTATTCGTTGGCGTAGCCGTTCTCGTCGAGCTCGTCCTCGGCCAGCATGATGCTGTCGAAGTTGAACTCGTTGTCCGGGTATTCGTAGTTCCAGTACCACTGATTGCCGGTGGCCTTGATGGTCAGGTCGGGCTCGGGGATCTCGAGCTGCTTGAAAAGGATCGGCAGCGAGAAGGACCCGATCAGGATCAGGATCAGCACCGGCCCGAGGGTCCAGGCGATCTCGAGCTTGGTGTTGTGGGTGAAGCGCGCCGGCACCGGGTTCTTCTTGGCGTTGAACTTGAAGATCACCGCCAGCAGGAGGCCCGTCACCAGCAGCACGATCAGCAGCATGACCATGTGCACCCACCAGGACAGCCAGTGGGTTTCCTCCGCCACCGAGGTCACGGGGATCTGGTAGTTCACCCCGCCCGGGGTGGGTGCGCCGAGGACCGGCAGGTCCGGCATCACGAAGGCCGGCGCCGCGGGCGCGGGCGTCGGCGGCTCCGCGGTCGGGGCCGCGGGGCTCGGGGTGTTCTGCTCGGTCTGCGGCGGCGGCGAGACCTGGTCCTGGGCCAGCGCCGCCTGGGGGCCGAGAATCGCCAGCCCCAGATAGAGCGCGGCCACGAGGCTTGCTGTCTTCATGCTGACCTCTTCGTCACCGGCCGCCCGGGGCCGTCGTGTTGCATCCTTGGGCCTGTGAACCATATTGTTGCGTGGAGAACAAGACGGCCGCTGGGATGAGCGCGCGCCGATCTTCCGGAGAACGCCATGTCGCAGACCCCCCGCTTTCGCCCGTTCGAGACCGACCTCGATCCCGACCGCGCGCTGACCCTGCTGCGCGACGCGGTCGCCGGGGCGGACGACGGCGAACTTTTCCTGGAGCGCAGCCGGTCCGAGGCGCTGGTCTTCGACGACGGCCGGCTGAAGACCGCCTCCTACGACGCGGCCGAGGGCTTCGGCCTGCGCGCCGTGCGGGGAGAGACGGCGGGCTACGCCCATTCCACCGAAATCTCCGAGGCGGCCCTGAAGCGCGCCGCCGAGACCGCGCGGCTCGCCGTGGGCGCGGGCGGCGGCCTTCTGGCCGCGCCGCCGCGCCCCACCAACCAGCGGCTCTACGGCGACGCCGATCCCTTCGACGACGCGGAGTTCTCCGTGAAGGTCGAGACCCTGCGCGAGATCGACGCCTACCTGCGGTCTCGCGACAAGCGGGTGGTGCAGGTCTCCGCCTCGCTCGCCGCCTCGATGCAGGAGGTGGAGATCCTGCGCCCCGAGGGCGGCCGCCTCGCCGAGGCGCGCCCCATGGTGCGGATGAGCGTCTCCGTCATCGTCGAGGAGAACGGGCGTCGGGAATCGGGCGGCCATGGCGGCGGCGGCCGGTTCGGCCTCTCGGCCCTGCTGGAAGGCGACGCCTGGAAGGCCCATGCGGACGAGGCCTTGCGCATCGCGCTGGTGAACCTCGCCGCCGAGCCCGCGCCTGCGGGGGTGATGGACGTGGTGCTGGGCGCGGGCTGGCCGGGGATTCTCCTGCACGAGGCCGTGGGCCACGGACTGGAGGGCGACTTCAACCGCAAGAAGACCTCGGCCTTCGCCGGGCTGATGGGCGAGCGGGTGGCCGCGCCCGGGGTGACGGTGGTGGACGACGGCACGATTCCCGACCGGCGCGGCAGCATCTCCTTCGACGACGAGGGCACCCCCTCCCAGCGCAACGTGCTGATCGAGGACGGCGTCCTGGTCGGCTACATGCAGGACCGCCAGAACGCCCGGCTGATGGGGGTTCCGGCGACAGGGAACGGCCGGCGGCAGAGCTTCGCCCATATCCCCATGCCGCGGATGACCAACACCATCATGCTGGGAGGCGCGGCCGATCCGGCGGAGATCGTCGCCTCGCTCAAGGACGGCATCTATGCGGTCGGCTTCGGCGGCGGGCAGGTGGACATCACCAACGGCAAGTTCGTGTTCTCCTGCACCGAGGCCTATCGGGTGAAGGACGGCAGGATCGGCGCGCCGGTCAAGGGCGCGACGCTGATCGGCGACGGGGCCACTGCGCTGAAGCAGGTGCGCGCCATCGGCAACGACATGAAGCTCGACCCCGGCATCGGCAACTGCGGCAAGAACGGCCAGTGGGTGCCGGTGGGCGTGGGCCAGCCCACCTTGATGATCGGCGGCCTCACCGTGGGCGGCAGCGCCGCCTGACCTTGGGCCGCCACCTCAGAGCCGGGCGGTCCGCGCCTGGCTTCGGGGCCGGGGCAGCCTGCGCCGATCGGGCTTCGGGCGCCCGGGCGTCAGGCCCCGGCTCTTGAGGCGTTCGGGTCTCAGGCCCCCCCGCCGATGGAGGCGGAGATCCAGCCGACCGACTCCCGCAGAACCTGGCCCATGGCCGCGTCGAAGGCCGCGGCGATGACCAGCGGCGCGTCCGAACCCGCCCCCGCCCGCGCCTCGACGTTGCGCGAGGCCGCCGGGACCCCGTCCGCCTCGCGCCCCAGGGTCAGGGTCAGGGCGATCCGCACCACATAGGCCTCCCCGCCCTCGGGCGCGGGTTCGGCCTGGAAGGCGCGCAGCTCCGTCATCAGCGTGTAGTCGGGATAGAGCCCGCCCGGCGCCCGGCTCACCAGCCGGAACGCCCCGGAGGATTGCAGCGACTGGACGAGCAGGGTCTGCACCAGGGCCGGCGCCCCGTCGACCCAGCGCGCCCCGGGCAGATAGGCGGCCTGGAGCGGCGTGGGCGTCACGAGAATCCGGTCGGTCGCGATGGCGCCCGAGGCGGTCGGCGTCTCCACCACCAGATGCCGCGCGCCGCGCCCCTGGGCGGTGTAGCTCACCGGCGTCAGGGTATAGGCGTCGAGGGCCTGGGAGGCGCTGGAGAGCGCCGAGACCGCCGCGCAGCCGCCCAGGGCGCCCAGCGCCGCGGCGAGGGCCAGGGCCCGTGCGGCCCGCGTCAAACCCAGATCGTTCATCGCCATACGCTTATCGCCATAGGTTCATCGCCTGTACTCCGGGACGGCGCCGCCGAGGAAGAACCGGGCGGGGTCGCGCTCGATGCGCCGGGTGAGCTGTTCGAGTTGCGCCACCAGCGCCCGCGCGTCCGCCGCGAGGCGGGTGAACTGCGGCAGGCCCTGGTTGGCGAAGCTGTCGATGGGGCCCGCGGCCGTCCCCATCATCGTGTCGAAGCGGCCCGCCGCCCGGCTCGCCGATGCGGCGGCCGAGCGCACGTCGGCGGTCACGCCCGGCAGCTCGGCGGCGACCCCGGCCAGCGCCTGGTCGAAGCGCGCGATGGTGGCGCGCAGATCGGCGACCACCGGCTCGATGTCGGTGTTGAGCATCCGGTCCGCCGAGCCGAAGGCGGCGTTGGCCGAGGTCATGGCCTGCTCGACCACGCCGATGGTGGGCTCCAGCTGCTTGAGCCGGGCGGTGGCGGTGCGGAAGGTCTCGCCCGCGTCGTCGAGCGTCGCGCCCGCCTTGTCCGACAGCCCGTCGAGCCGGCCGGTGAAGTCGGCGGCGTCCGCCCCCACCTGGTTCACGACGCGATTGACCGAGGCCGAGGCGGCGCGCAGGTCGGCCATGATCGCCGGCGCGTCCCGCTCCAGGATCACGTTGGCGGCGGCGAGGGTGCGGCGGGCCTCCGAGACCAGCGCCGCGCCGTCGCCGCGCACCAGCTCCTCCACCCCGCCGGCGGCGCTGCCGAGCGAGGCGATGGCGGGCCCCGCGGCGGCGATCGGCGCCTGGAGGTCGCGCAGCCGGTCCGAGGCGAGGTCCGCCGCCGCGTCCAGCCGCACGGAGAGGTCGTTCACCTGGGCGCGCAGCTCGTCCGAGGTGGCGACCAGGGACCGGGCGACGTCCGCATAGCGATCCGCAAGCTCCGGCCCGCGGCCGGAGATGAGGGTGCGGGCGTCCTCGAAGGCGCCCCGCGCCGAATCGAGCGCCGCCGTGCCGGTGGTGAGCGTGCCCTTGGCCTCGTCGAAGGCGCCCGTCGCGGAGGAGAGCGTAGTCTCGGCGGTGGCGAGCGTCCTGGTCAGCTGCTGCGAGATGCCGTCGAGCTTGCCGGTGAAGGCGGCGATCTGGCCCACGCCCTGGCGGATCTGGCCGGAGATGTTGCGCACGTCGGCGATCGCCTCGTCGAGCCCGCCCGAAGCGGCGGCGACGTTGTCGAGGATGGTCGAGACCCGCTGCTGGTTCTGTTCCCCGGTGAAGGCGGAGAGGCCCTTGAGCAGGTCGCGCGCCTCGCGCAGCAGTTCCGGCACAGTCTCGATCAGGGTGTCGAGGGTCGAGGGCCGCGACGGGATGACCGGGATCCCCGTCTCCGGGTCGGGCTGCAGCGGCGTGGCGTCGCGCTCGTTGCCGGTGGAGAGCGACACGAAGGAGACGCCGGTCACCCCCTGGGACTGGAGCGTCGCCATGGTGTCGGAGCGGATGGGCGTGTCGGCGTTCACCTCGATGCGCACCCGGACCCGGGCGGCGTCGCGGGGGTTGATGGTGATCTCCACCACCCGGCCCACGGTGATGCCGTTGAACTGCACGTCGGCGGCGTTGCTGAGGCCCGTCACCTGCTCGAACAGGATGTCGTAGTAATCGAACTGGCGGTTGATCGAGAAATGCGCGAACCAGAGCAGGAAGCCGAGGCTCGCGACGATCCCCGCGAGCGTCGCCGCCCCGATCAACACGTAGTTGGCCCTGGTCTCCATCCCCCGCCCCTCAGTCCGTCGCCGCCATCGCGGCCCGCGCGCGGGGCCCGTGGAAATATTCGTGCACCCAAGGGTGTTCGACCTTGAGCATATCCGCCATGGTTCCCGTGGCCAGCACCTTCTTGTCCGCCAGGACCGCCACCCGGTCGGTGGTGGCGTGCAGGGTGTCGAGGTCGTGGGTGACGAGGAAGACGGTGATCCCCAGGGCCTCGCGCAGGGAGCGGATGAGGTCGTCGAAATCCGAGGCGCCGATCGGGTCGAGCCCCGCGGTCGGCTCGTCGAGGAACACGATCTCGGGGTCGAGCGCCAGCGCCCGCGCCATGCCCGCGCGTTTCTTCATGCCGCCGGAGAGGTCGGCGGGATACTTGTCGCAGGCGCTCTGGGGCAGGCCGACGAGGGCGATCTTCATCTCGGCGAGGCCCCGGCGCAGCTCGGCCGGCAGGCCCGGCATGTTGCGCATCGGCGCCTCGACGTTCTCGGCCACGGTCAGGGACGAGAACAGGGCCCCGTCCTGGAACATCACCCCCCAGCGGTTCTCCACCGCCCGGCGCTCCTTGTCGTCGGCGGCGAGGATGTCGGTCCCGAAGACGTGGATGGAGCCCTCCGCCGGCCGCATCAGGCCGACGATCTCGCGCAGGAGCACCGACTTGCCGGTGCCCGAGCCGCCCACCACCCCCAGCACCTCGCCGCGATAGACGTCGAGGTCGAGGCGATCGTGGATCACCGCGGTCCCGAAGCGGGTGACGAGGCCGCGCACCTCGACGATCGCCTCGCGCGCGCCGGGCTCGGCAGCGGGGGCGTCGGCGGGGGCGTCGGCGGCCGGCGGGGCAGGGTCGGCGGGAGGCTGTGCAGGGGGCTCTGGGGGAGGCTCGGGCGCGGCCATGGGCTCAGATCCCCAGCTTCATGAAATAGATGGCGAAGGCCGCGTCGATCATGATGACGAGGAAGATCGCCATCACCACGGAGTCCGAGGTCTTGGCCCCGAGCGATTCCGCGCTCTTCTCGACCTTCATGCCCATGTAGCAGCCGACGAGGCCGATGGTCACCGCGAAGAAGGGCGCCTTGATCATGCCGACCAGATAGTTCCACTTGTCCCCCGCCTCGACCAGCCGCGCGGCGAAGAGCGGCGGCGAGATGCCGAGCTCGAACCAGGCCATGGTCGCCCCCCCGATCAGCCCCGCCATGTTGGCGATGAAGGTCAGGAGCGGCAGCATGATGACGAGGGCGAGCACCCGCGGCAGGACCAGCGTCTCCATCGGATCGAGCGACAGGGTGCGCATGGCGTCGATCTCCTCGCGCAGCTTCATCGAGCCGATGGCGGCGGTATAGGCCGACCCGGTGCGGCCCGCGACGATGATCGCGGTCATCAGCACGCCCAGCTCGCGCAGGACGGTGATCGAGATCAGGTCGACGACGAAGACCTCCGCCCCGAACTGGCGCAGCTGCACCGCCCCCATGAAGCCGAGCACCACGCCGATCAGGAAGGCCATCAGCGTGACGATGGGAATGGCGTTCAGGCCCGCGTCCTGCATGTGGTGGACAAGCGCGGTCAGCCGCAGCCGCCAGGGACGGACCAGGGTCATGACCCCGCAGGCGATGATCTCGCCGGCGAAGCTCAGCATCTCGTAGGCGGTGACGAAGGCGCCGGCGGTGTTCTCGCCGATCTGGGCCACCCATTGCGTCATGCCGCCCCGGCCGGGGGGGGGCGGCTCCTCCTTCGGCAGGGCCTTGTCGACGGTCTCGAGGATCAGCTTCTGCTTGGGGTCGGCGCCCTCGACGCGGGTCTCCACCCCCTCGGCCGCCAGCCGCCGCCGCAGCCCGATCAGGAGCCAGGCGCCCGCCGTGTCCATGGCCCCCGCGCCGCTCAGGTCGAGGGTGACGGGGCCCGACCCGGACAGCCGCTTCAGCCCGTCCGACAGGGTCCCGAGGTCGCGCACGTCGATCGGGCCGGCGAAGCGGATCACCCGCCCGTCGCCCTTGTCCTCGAAGGTGACGCTCGTCTCGGTCATGCCTGCCGCACCTGCCCTGCCGGCAGGGATACGGGCGCGCCGCCCCTGCCGCAACCCGTCTCTTGCGCCGCCGCCTGCGCCCCGATGACGCCCGTCCGCGCCGGTTTCCCGGACGATGGCCGTGGTTTGCCGGCCCGGTTTCTGCTAGAGCCGGAAGGCGGCCAACGTCGCCGCAATCCCGGGGAGGAGACATTCGATGAGCTTCGGCGCCATTCTCGGCCAGATGATGCAGGACGGCCTTTCGGGCCGCGGCGGACGGCTCCAGGACAGCCTCAGGAACCTCGGCGCGGGACGGGGCGGCGCGACCGACGACCTCTTCGCCCAGATCCAGAACGCGCTCGCCAACGCCAAGGGTCCGGGCGGCTTCGGCGACCAGGCCCGCGATTTCCTGACCAAGGGCCAGGTGGGGGGCCTCTCGGGCGGCCAGCTCGGCGGGATCGGGGCCATCGCCGGCGCCCTCCTCGGCGGGGGCAAGGGCGCGATCCGCGGCGGCGCGCTCGCGGTTCTCGGCACCCTTGCGCTCAACGCCCTGCGCCAGGCCCAGGCGGGCGCCAGCGCCGCCCCCGCCCGGATCGGGGCCGAGGAGGTGGCGGCCTCCGTCTCGCCCGAGACGGAAAAGCTGATGGTCCGCGCGATGATCGCCGCCGCCAAGGCCGACGGCGCCGTCGACCAGGAGGAGATGCAGAAGATCATCGGTCGCGTCGGCGAGGACGGCGTGGAGGAGTCCGAGCGCGCCTTCGTCATGTCCGAGCTCGCCGCGCCCCTCGACATCGACGCCATCGTCGCCGGGGTCTCCACGCCGGAACAGGCGGCCCAGGTCTATGCCGCCTCGCTCATGGCGATCAGCGCCGACACCCCCGCCGAACAGGCCTATCTGCGCGATCTCGCCGCCCGGCTGGGGCTCGACGCCGCGACGCTCAGTCAGCTCCACCAGGTGACGGGCGCCCCGACCCTGCCCTCCGCTTGACCCGCGACGGCCTGCGCCACCGGCCCGACCCGCGCCACGCGGACCTCGGGCCGGCCTTCTATGACCCGGTGCGCCCGGCGGAATTTCCGCGCCAGACGGAGCGTTTCCGCAACGACCGCTGGGCGGCCCGGGTCGGACTCGAGACCGCCGACTGGCCGGCGGCCTTCGGCCGGTTCGAGCCCCTGCCCGGCGGCTACGACCCGCCGCTGGCGCTGCGCTATCACGGCCACCAGTTCCGGGTCTACAACCCCGATCTCGGCGACGGCCGCGGCTTCCTGCTGATCCAGATGCGCGACCTGGTCGACGGCCGGCTGCTCGACCTCGGCACCAAGGGATCCGGCCGCACCCCCTGGAGCCGGAGCGCCGACGGCCGCCTGACGCTCAAGGGCGGCGTGCGGGAGATCCTCGCCACCGAGATGCTCGAGGCGCTCGGGGTCTACACCTCCAAGACCTTCGCCCTCGTCGAGACCGGCGAGGCGCTTACCCGCGGCGACGAGCCCTCGCCCACCCGCTCCTCGGTGCTGACCCGGCTCAGCCACAGCCATGTGCGCATCGGCACCTTCCAGCGGCTGGCGGCGCTGGGGCAGCTCGACGAGATGCGGGCGCTGGTCGACCATTGCCGCCGGCTCTACTGGCCCGAGGCGGAGGGCGTCGGCGGCTTCTACGACGCGGTGGTGGGCGCGGTCGCGCGCCTCGGCGCCGAATGGTTCGCCGCCGGCTTCGTCCACGGCGTGCTCAACACCGACAACGTCAACGTCACCGGCGAGAGCTTCGATTACGGCCCCTGGCGGTTCCTCGACCGGTTCGAGTCCGGCTTCACCGCCGCCTATTTCGACCAGACCGGGCTCTACTGCTTCGCCCGCCAGCCCGAGGCGCTGCACTGGAACCTGGCGCGGCTGGGGGAATGCTTGATCCAGATCGCCGCGCGCGAGGCGATCGAGCCCGCCTTCGAGGCCTTTCCCGCCCGTTTCCACCGCGCCCTCTCGGCCCAGACCTTCGGCCGGCTGGGCCTCGCTCCGGAGGATCCGGTCGCGGCGGAGTCGCTGATGCACCGGTTCTGGGGCGCGATGCAGGACACCTCTCCCCCTTTCCAGAAGGTCTTCCACGATCTGCTGGGCGCCGATCCGGCCCGCCTGCGGGACAGCCCCCTGCGCCGGACCTACGAGACCGCCGCCTGGGCCGAGGCGATCGAGGGCCTACGCGATCTGCCCCCCGCCCCGGGCCTCGCCGCAGCGGCCCCGCCGGAGCGCCCCGAGACCCTGGTGATCGAGGAGGTGGAGGCGATCTGGTCCGCCATCGACCGGGACGACGACTGGGAGCCGCTCGCCCGCAAGATCGCCGCCATCCGGGCCACGGGCGCCTTCAACGCCCGCCTCGGCCTCCTGCGCGGCTCGCTGGCGCGGCCAGGCCATGTGCCGATCGAGGGCGAGGGTCCGGTCTGAAGCGCGCGCCGGGGCGGCCGGCGCTCGGGGCGCCGCGGGCTCAGGCGCCGACCGCCTCATGGCGGCCGGTCCGCTTGACCGAAGCGTCGTTCTTCGGACGCCCGCCTTGCAGGTTCGGCCGGCCTTTGCGCATAGTCGCGGGGTTCCCTGACCGAGCGAGGCCGAACCTGATCGCCCTTCTTCTGCGCCGCGCCGCCCTGACGATCCTCCTCGCCGCAGGCGCCTTCGCCCCCGCCTCCGCCCGACAAGTGGAGGTCGGCGCCTTCGTCACCTCCCTCTCGGACGTGAAACCGCCGGACGGCAGCTTTCGCGTCAGCTTCTTCATCTGGTTCAACGACCCGGAAGGCCGGTTCGACATCGAGCGGGACATCTATTTCATCGCCCGCACCGTGGCGATCGACGAGATCGAGACCGAGCCCACGCCCGGAGGCGGAAGCTACACCTACGCCCGGGTCGAGGCGGTGGTGGCCCAGGAATTCGACCTCAGCGATTTTCCCTTCGACCGGCAAAGCCTGGTCCTGCGCATGGAATCCGAGGATTCCACCGACCTCGACTTCGTGGCCGATCCTGTCGGCGCGGGCGTCTCGGACTATCTGGAGCTGCGCGGCTGGAAGATCGAGAGGGCGAGCCTCCGCGTCGAGGACCACGCCTACGACACCGATTTCGGCTACTGGCGGCCGGGGGATTCCAGCTATTCCCAGATCGTGCTGGCCCTCGACGTGGCCCGGGCCCGCTCGCCGGTGCTGGTGGACGACTTCCTCGGCTTCACCTTCGCCTTCCTTCTCACCAGCCTCACCTTCTTCGTGCCCTGCACCGAGCTGGGGCTGCGGGTGGGCATGACCACCGGCTCGCTCTTCGCCGCAGTGCTGAACCTCAACCGGCTCCACGACGCGGTGGGCTTCCGGCCCGATTTCGCCATGGTGGACCGGATCGCCTTCGTCATCTTCGGGACGCTGGTGCTGTCGATCGCCACCGCCATCGCCACCAACCGGATGTCGCACAAGGGCGATCCCGCGCGCGCCAACCAGATCGACACGCGCCTCGGCATCGCGCTCATGTCGACGTCGCTCCTGGCGATCCTGCTCTCGCTGCAGGTGGCGATGACCTGACCCGCGCCCTCAGGCGCGGTCGAGAATGACTAACCGCGCCCTCAGGCGCGGTCGAGCACGTCGGCCCAGTCGGGATGCTTGCGGAACTGCGCCGCCGCGAAGGGACAGAGCGGCAGGATGCGGATCCCCGCCGCGCGGGCGTCCTCGACCGCCCGGGTCACCAGGGCGAGCCCGACCCCCCGCCCGCCCAGCGCCTCCGGCACGCCGGTGTGGTCGATGATGATCCGCCCCGCCCCGGCCCGGGTGAAGGTCATCTCCGCCTCGATTCCCTCGGCGCTCCAGACATAGCGCCCCTTGGCGCCGCCATCCTCCAGCGTCACGTCGCGCGGGTCCGCCTTCATGCCCCTGTCCCCCTTGGCTGACACGAAAAAGGGCGGCGCGGGGGTGTCCCGCGCCGCCCTGTCCTTGGCTCAGTGCGCCGGCGTCGCCGGCGTCGCCGCGCCCGGGCTGGCCGCAGCGGCGAGCTTGGCCGCCTCCGCCGCCTCGTCCCAGTCGATGGGCTCGGGGGCGCGGGTCAGCGCCACCTTGAGCACGTCGGTCACGTTCGAAACCGGGATCAGTTCGAGCCCGTTCTTCACGTTGTCCGGGATCTCGCGGAGATCCTTGACGTTTTCCGACGGGATCAGCACCGTCTTCACGCCGCCGCGCAGGGCCGCGAGCAGCTTCTCCTTCAGCCCGCCGATCGGCAGGACGTTGCCGCGCAGCGTCACCTCGCCGGTCATCGCCACGTCGCGGCGCACCGGGATGCCGGTCAGCACCGAGACGATGGAGGTCACCATCGCGATGCCCGCCGAAGGCCCGTCCTTGGGCGTCGCGCCCTCGGGGACGTGGACGTGGATGTCCACCGTCTCGAACAGCGGCGGCTTCAGGCCCAGGTCGGGGGCCTTGGACCGCACGTAGGACGACGCCGCCTCGATCGACTCCTTCATCACGTCGCCGAGCTTGCCGGTGGTCTTCATCCGGCCCTTGCCCGGCAGCTTGAGCGCCTCGATCGAGAGCAGGTCGCCGCCGACCTCGGTCCAAGCGAGGCCCGTGACGACGCCGATCTGGTCGGCCTCCTCGGCGAGCCCGAACTTGAACCGGCGCACCCCGAGGAACTCCTCCAGGTTTTCCGGCGTGACCACGACCTTGTCGGCCTTGCCCTTGACGATCTCCGTCACCGCCTTGCGGCAGAGCTTGGCGATCTCGCGCTCCAGGTTCCGGACGCCGGCTTCCCGCGTGTAGTAGCGGATGGCGTCGGTCAGCGCCGCGGGCGTGATCTCGAGCTCGCCCTTCTTCAGGCCGTGGCCCTTCTCCTGCTTGGCGATCAGGTGGCCCCGCGCGATCTCGGCCTTCTCGTCCTCGGTGTAGCCCGAGAGCGAGATGATCTCCATGCGGTCGAGCAGCGGACGCGGCATGTTGTACGAGTTCGCCGTGGTGATGAACATCACGTTCGACAGGTCGTACTCCACCTCCAGGTAGTGATCCATGAAGGTCGCGTTCTGCTCCGGGTCGAGCACCTCAAGCATCGCGGACGCCGGGTCGCCCCGGAAGTCCTGGCCCATCTTGTCGATCTCGTCGAGCAGGATCAGCGGGTTGGTGGTCTTCGCCTTCTTCATCGACTGGATGATCTTGCCGGGCATCGAGCCGATGTAGGTGCGCCGGTGGCCGCGGATCTCCGCCTCGTCCCGGACGCCGCCGAGCGAGATGCGGATGAACTCGCGCCCCGTCGCCTTGGCCACCGACTTGCCGAGCGAGGTCTTGCCGACGCCCGGAGGGCCGACGAGGCAGAGGATCGGGCCCTTGAGCTTGTCGCTGCGCGACTGCACCGCCAGGAACTCGACGATCCGCTCCTTGACCTTCTCCAGCCCGTAGTGGTCGGCGTCGAGCACGGCCTGGGCGTGGCCCAGATCCTTGCGGACCCTGGACTTCTTGCCCCAGGGGATGGACAGCATCCAGTCGAGGTAGTTGCGCACCACCGTCGCTTCCGCGGACATGGGCGACATGGCGCGCAGCTTCTTCACCTCGGCCAGGGCCTTTTCCTTGGCCTCCTTGGAGAAGCGGGTCTTGGCGATGCGCTCCTCGAACTCGGTCGCGTCGTCCTGGCCCTCGCCGTCGCCGCCCAGCTCGCGCTGGATCGCCTTCATCTGCTCGTTCAGATAGTACTCGCGCTGGGTGCGCTCCATCTGGGTCTTGACGCGGCTCTTGATCTTCTTCTCGACCTTGAGCACGGACATCTCGCCCTGCATCAGGCCATAGATCAGCTCCAGCCGCTCGCCGATGTCGGCCTCTTCCAGCAGCTTCTGCTTCTCTTCCAGCTTGATGCCGAGGTGGCCCGCCACGGTGTCGGCGAGCTTGGCCGGCGGCAGGCTGTCGGAGACCGAGGCCACCGCCTCCTCGGGGATGTTGCGGTTGAGCTTGGCGTAGCGCTCGAACTCCTCGGCCACCGCCCGGCTCAGCGCCTTGACGGCCGAGGCGTCGGCCTCGGTCTCGGCGATCAGCTCGGCCTCGGCCTCGAAATAGGCGTCGTTGTCCAAGAACTCGGTGATCCGCACCCGCGCCTTGCCCTCGACCAGCACCTTGACGGTGCCGTCGGGCAGCTTCAGAAGCTGCAGGACATTGGCGAGGACGCCGGTCCGGTAGATCGTCTCGGGGGTGGGCTCGTCCTCGGAGGCGTCCTTCTGGCTCGACAGCAGGATCTGCTTGTCGTCCTTCATGACGGCTTCGAGCGCGCGCACCGACTTCTCGCGGCCGACGAACAGCGGCACGATCATGTGGGGGAAGACCACGATGTCGCGCAGCGGAAGGACCGGGAAGCTCTGACTGCTCGCGTCTGTCATGTGTTTTCCTTCTCGTGGCAAAGCGTCCCGCCCCGGCCAATCCAGCGGCGGCGCGCTTTCCGTTTGTGGCAAAGATGGCGCGCAGCTCGGACCGTTTCAAGGCGGGTTCATCCTGCCCCCTCGGGCGGGGGACCGCAATACGACCCTTCGGGTTAGGATTTCGGCGCCGGGTCGGACGACCGCCCGAGGCCCGGGCGCTCCGCGGCCGTGCCCAGTGCAGGCGGCCGCGCGCGGCGTCAGCTCGCCCGCGCCAGGGCCACGGCGTCCGCGCCGGCGGGATAGCGCAGCCGCCCCGAGGCGTCGTTGGCCGCCAGCCAGACCGCCTCGGCCACGTCGCTCTCCGTCGTGGTCAGCGGCGGGTTGGCGAAGCCGGCGAAGATCGGCCGGGCGAAGTCCGCATAGGCCTCGGGGATCAGCTCCGCCACCGGAAGCTCGGCGTTCTGCGCGAAGCGGGTGGTCGGCGCATAGCCGGGCTCGACCAGCTTGACCCGCACCCCGAAGGCGCCGAGCTCATGGGCGAGAGAGCCGGTGAAGCCCTCGATCGCCTGCTTGCTCGCGGTATAGGCGGCGGCGAGCGGCATCGCCGTCAGCGTCACGCTGGAGGTGACGTTGACGATCACCCCCGACCGCCGGGCGCGCATCTGCGGGATCACGGCCTGGGTCAGGGCCATGGCGCCGAAGGTGTTGGTGTCGAAGACCTTGCGCACATGGTCCATCGGCGTCGCCTCGAAGGCCCCCACCACGCCGACGCCGGCATTGTTGACCAGCGCGTCGATCGGCCCCGCGGCCTCCATCGCCGCCGCGATGCTCTCGGGATCGCTCACGTCGAGGGCGAGGATGCGGAGCCGCTCCGACGCCGGCAGGACGCCGTCGCGCGGGCGGCGCATGGTGGCGATGACGTTCCAGCCGCGGGCATGGAAGTGTCTCGCGGTCTCCAGGCCATAGCCGGAAGAGCAGCCGGTGATGAGGACGGTGGTCATGGGTCTCTCCTGCATTCGATGTTGACGCGGCAGAGATAACCGGCAGGATCCGGACGGTCATCGATCCGAAGTCCAGGTTTCTTTCGCATGAGTCCGGAATGGGCGATCCGCTCTCCCAGGTGATCGCGCTTTTGCGCCCCCGCGCGGTGTTTTCGCGGGGGATCGCCGCCGCCGGCCGCTGGACCGTGCGCTACACGGAGTTCGGCCAGCCGGCCTTCTGCGCCATGATCGAGGGGCGGTGCCGGCTGTCCGTCGACGGCGAGGCGCCGGTGGTGCTGGAGGAGGGCGATTTCGTGCTGCTGCCGGCGACCCCGGCCTTCGCCATGTCGAGCCTCGACCCCGGGCCGCCCGAGGCGCTCGATCCGCGGCAGGCGGCCGCGCGCTCCGAAATCCGCTACGGCCGGCGGGACGGCCCGCCGGACGTCCGCCAGTTCGGCGGCTATTTCGCCTTCGGCTCGCCCGACGCCGCATTGCTGGTGTCGCTCCTGCCGCGGATGATCCATATCCGCGGCGTCCCGCGCCTCGCCCAGCTGGTGCGCCTGCTCGGCGACGAGGCGGGACGGGACGAGATCGGCCGTTCGCTCATCCTGTCGCGCCTGGTCGACGTGCTGCTGGTCGAGGCGCTGCGGGACGCTCCGGCGGGCCCGGCCCGGCCCGGTCTGCTCCAGGGGCTCGCCGATCCGCGGACGGCCGTCGCCCTGCGGCGAATCCACGGGGACCCGGCGCGATCCTGGACCGTCGCCGAACTGGCGCGGGAGGCCGGGATGTCCCGCTCGGCCTTTTTCGAGCGGTTCGCCCGCACGGTCGGGGTCCGGCCAATGGAATACCTGCTGGCCTGGCGGATGGCGCTCGCCAAGGATCTGCTGCGGACCGGCGGGATCGCCCTCGACGAGGTGGCCCGACGGATCGGCTACGGGTCGCAAAGCACCTTCAGCACCGCGTTCAGCCGCCATGTGGGCGAACCGCCCGGGCGTTTCCTGCGCCGCGCCCGCGACGCGGCCGAGGCGCAAGATCCGCCGCCCTTCCCCGAAAGCAGGTAGCAGCCGCCCCCCATCGGTCGCGGGATGCGGCGACAGGCCTGCGGCGGCCTTCGCCACTTCAGGCGAGCAGCCGCCCCCGCAGGCGGGCTTGGGCCTCAGGGTCGAGCCCGAGGCCGCGATCGAGATAGCCGGCCAGATCGCCGTACCCCGCCCGCATGGCGTCGAAGGCCGCCGCGAGAAAGTCCGGCCGCACGCCGAAGAGGGTGACGAGCATGTCGCGCTCCATTCCCTTCGCCGCCAGCCGGTCGATGAAGCCGGCGTATTTCGGCAGAATCCAGTCGTTGCTCGCCATGTAGTCGGCGAGGACCGCCTCCTCCGACGCCCCCAGCAGGCGGAGCAGGAGCGCCGCGGCCCAGCCGGTGCGGTCCTTGCCGGTGGCGCAGTGGAAAAGCGCCGGGCCGGCGTCCGGCGCCGCCAGGGCCCGGAACATCCGGCCGAATCCCTGGCGCGCGCCCGGCCAGTCGACGAAGCCGCGATAGGCGGCGAGGAACTCCGCCTCCGCGCGCCCGCCGCCCAGCAGGGCGTTGGCCCGCGCCGGGTCCTCCAGCAGCGCGAAGAACTCGGCCGGCGCCGCGCCCCGGGCCTCGCCCAGCACGTCCGCGACCTCGGCCGCCACCCCCGGCGGCAACCGGTCGGGCCTCGCCGCGCGCTCGGGCCCGCTGCGCAGGTCCCAGACCGCGGCGAGGCGCAGGCCCGCCAGCCCCGCGACCTCCGCCTCGTCCAGGTCCGACAGCTGGTCGGAGCGGAAGACCAGCCCCGGCCGCAGGCGCCCGCCTTCCAGCGGAACCCCGGCCAGGTCGCGCAGGTTCGGCGCGCCTGCGAACAGCGGCCGTCGCACCATCGCGTCCATCAGCCCCGCTCCGCCCTGAAATCGCGCATCAGCCCCTCCCAGTCCTCCAGCGGCGGCAGGCCCGGATAGCTCCGCGTCGCGCCGGTCTCGACCCAGGCCAGGCCCTCGGCGCGGCAGGTCTCCACGAAGGGCTCGGCGAAGCCCGCGGGGTCGTCCAGCAGGGTGGCGCGGATGTTGACGAACCAGTCCATCCCCTCGACCCGGGTGAAGGCCCAGCTCATGCACCAGCCGCAGAACCAGTGCTGCGCCGCCTCCCGCAGGCCGCCCCGGACCGGTTCCCCGGCGATGACCTCGAAGCCCTCCGCCGGGATCGCCGCGCTCAGGGAAAATGCGCTGGCGGTCATCCGCTGGCAGCCCCGGCAATGGCAGGCCGAAGCGACCAGCGGCGGCGCGCTCACCCGGAATCGCAGCCGGCCGCAGCGGCAGCCGCCTTCCCGCGGCAGGTCCCAGGCGCCGCTCATGCTGGGTCCAGGTCGCCTAGGGCGCGCGCCGCCTCGAACTCCGCCGCAAAGGCCTCCAGCCGTCCGGCGGCGATGGCCCCGCGCAGGCCCGCCATCAGCTCCTGATAATAATGCAGGTTGTGCCAGGTCAGCAGCATGGAAGCGATGATCTCGCCCGCCTTGTAGACATGGTGCAGGTAGGCCCGGCTGTAGCCGCGACAGCAGGGACAGCCGCACTCCGGGTCGATCGGGCGCGGATCCTCCGCGTGACGGGCGTTCTTGACGTTCACCTGCCCCCGCCGGGTCAACGCCTGGCCCGTCCGCCCCGACCGGGTCGGCAGCACGCAGTCGAACATGTCGACGCCGCGCAGCACCGCGCCCACGATGTCGTCGGGCTTGCCCACCCCCATCAGGTAGCGCGGCCGGTCCTCGGGCAGGCAGCCGGGGGCGTAGTCCAGGACCCCGAACATCGCCGCCTGCCCCTCCCCGACCGCAAGCCCGCCGATGGCGTAGCCGTCGAAGCCGATCGCCTTCAGCGCCTCCGCCGATTCCTCGCGCAGCGCCCGGGTCACGCCCCCCTGCATGATGCCGAAGAGCATGTGCCCCGGCCGGTCGCCGAAGGCGTCCCGCGACCGCCGGGCCCAGCGCATGGAAAGCCGCATGGAGGCCGCCACCGCCGCCTCGGTCGCCGGCAGCGCGGGGCATTCGTCGAAGGCCATGACGATGTCCGATCCCAGCAGCCGCTGGATCTCCATGCTGCTCTCGGGGGTGAGGCTGTGGAGCGACCCGTCCACATGGCTGCGGAAGGTCACGCCCGCCTCGGTCAGCTTGCGCAGCTCGGCGAGGCTCATCACCTGGAACCCGCCGGAATCGGTCAGGATCGGCCGGTCCCAGTTCATGAACCGGTGCAGCCCCCCCAGCCGCGCCACCCGCTCCGCCCCGGGCCGCAGCATCAGGTGATAGGTGTTGCCGAGCAGGATGTCGGCCCCGGTGGCCCGCACGCTGTCGGGCAGCATGGCCTTGACGGTGGCGGCGGTGCCCACGGGCATGAAGGCGGGGGTGCGGATTTCGCCGCGGGGCAGGCGCAGCACGCCGGCGCGGGCGCGGCCGTCGCGGGCGTGGATCTGGAACGAGGTCTCGGTCATGATCCCCCCATAGCCGCATCCGCGCGCGCCCACAAATCGCCGCTGTGTGGGCGCGGGACGATCCCGGCTCTCGCGCCGCCGGGCCCCCGCCGCGCGCAGGCCGCTCCGCGAACGCCCTCCCCCCCGCCGGCCGGCTCCGCCCCGCTGATTCAAGCGCAGGACACAGGCCGCTCAAGGGCGGACCTGACGATCCCCCTCTCAAGACCTCAGAGCCTGGCCCAGGCGTCCCAAGCCCGCCCGCCTTGGGCGGCTTCGCGATTTCCCGGCGGTTCAATAACCCTTGAAAGCCCGCTTCCGAGAGACCTCTGCGAAACCCTCGGCCCTTTCACACTCATGAAGGCCAAGTTAAGGCCACAAGATATATCTAAATATTTCAATGGTATGAACTGATTATCACATGTGGGAATCAGCCTTTCCCGAGGCGCCGCGGCTTCGGAGAGAGGTTTTCGCAGAGGTCTCTCTGACGCCCGTCGTGGCGATGACGCAAAGCGGGGCTTCGCCGCAAACCGGCGCCCGAAACTTCGGGGCAGGCTCTCCGGGACGAACGCGAGTCCTCCGCCGCTCTTGACGCTGGCGAAAACCGATCGGCCCGCGGATCGCCCCGCTCGCCCGACCCGGCGGCCAGCGACGGCGCGGTCTCCGACTGGCCCGGCACGATTCTCCTTGCCGCATGAACCGCGACGGACGCCGCGGGCGCCGTCTCGGGACGCGATCGCGCGCACCCTCGGCCCGCCAGAGACCAATGGTCCTTGCCTGCCGCCGAAGAGGTCGCCGATTTATTCCTTCCGCCGCAAGGCCATCTCCAGACGGCCCGCCGCAAATCCTTCTTCGGCGTTTCATATGGGCTCGAAACCCTATCGGGCAGGACGGGCCCCCGCCAACAGGCGGGGTGAAACCGACTCGGCGGCCCCGCAGGACCGCCTCCGGCGAAGGAAGGCCGCAAAGGCGGCCGCCCGACCAGCGCCGGGCGAGCGGGGACCCTGCCCCCCGAGCCCGGCGCTCCCCTGTCCGGACGCGACGCCGCCACGCCTGCGCCCGGGTCCGTCCAGGATCAGCAGTCGACCTTGAAGGTCGCCCCATCCGGGTTGATGCCCGTCAGCTCGACCTTGCAGCCCTCGGCGTCGACCTTGTCCTGCAGCTTCATCTCGGCGGTGCGCAGACTGTTCAGCGCCACCCGGGCGGTCTTGGCCTCGTTGTCCACGCCGGAGACGAAAATCCGGACCTTGCCCTCGCCGAAGTTGCCGGCGGCGCCGATCTGGATCGCCTCGCCTTCCGCCGGCGCCGCGGCCTCATCCGATACAGGCTGATCGGATGCAGGCTGATCCGACGCGTCCTGATCCGACCCGCCTTCGTCCGAGGCGCCCTGGCCCGCGGCCGGGGCCGCCGCGCCGTCCGCCGCCGCGGCGCAGACGCCGTCGATATAGGCGCCGCCCTCGCCGAAGCCGGTCAGCGTCACCTCGCATCCGCCCGCCGAGGCGGGCTCGTTCAGCGCCAGGGCGATGGTGGTGGGCCCGTTCACCGCCACCCGCGCCGTGCCGGTCTCCGGGTTCACCGTCGAGACGAAGACGCTCAGCGCATCGCCGAAGCTCGCGGCGGAGCCGATCAGGATCAGCTCGCCCTTGGGCGCCTCCCCCGTCGCGGGCGCGGCGGGCCGGGCGGCCGGGGCGGCCGCCGCGGTCTCGGCCGGGGCTTCGGCGGGGGCATCAGCGGGCGCCTCGCTCCCGACCGCCTTCAGCTTGTCCGCGACCCCCGCGAGCTCCGATTTCAGCGTGTCGAGACCCTGGCCCAGCGAGGCCGCCACCGCGCCGCCCAGGCTGCTCACCTGGCCGCCGATCTCGCCGCCCAGGCCTTCCAGCTTCGTCGACAGCGCCTCCAGCCGGCCGGTCTGCGCCTCGCCGAGCGCGTTGACCGAGGCCTCGACCGTGTCGATCCGCCCTTCCAGCTCGGCGATCCGGGCGTCGACGCCCTGGAGCGAGGTCTGCAGAGTCCCCATCCCCGTCGCCAGCTCGCGCTGGGCCTCGACCTGGGCATGGTCGGTCTTGCCGCCGGAGCTGCCGATCCCCATGCCGATCAGCGCGCCCACGATCAGCCCGCCGCCCGCCGCCAGCAGCGGTTTCGATGTCAGGTTCATCTTGATCCTCCCTTGACCCTCGCAGGCCGGAACCCTGTTTGCGCCGAAGCGTAGTCCAGACGCCCGGCCGCTGTCCACGCGGCTGCGCCCCGTCTGGTGAATGTCACGGCGGCTCTGGCAAACGGCGGGCGAAGCCTTATAGCTAGGGCCCGCATAACCCCGAGGAGGACCCCCTCATGAAACGCAGCGGATCGGCCGTCTGGAACGGCGGACTGAAGGACGGCAAGGGAACGGTCTCGACCGAAAGCGGCGTGCTCGCCAGCGTGCCCTACAGCTTCGCCAAGCGCTTCGGCGAGGAAAAGGGCACCAACCCCGAGGAGCTGATCGGCGCCGCCCATGCCGCCTGCTTCTCCATGGCGCTCTCCGCTGTGCTGGGCGAGGCCGGCCTGACCGCGGACGAGCTCGCCACCACCGCGACCGTCACGGTCGAGCCCGGCGACGGCGGCTTCGTCATCCCGGCGGTCCACCTGACGCTCCGCGCCAAGATCCCCGGCGCGAGCCAGGAGGCCTTCGAGGAGGCCGCCGCCAAGGCCAAGGCGGGCTGCCCCGTCTCCAAGGTGCTGAACGCCGAGATCACGCTGGACGCCCAGCTGGTCTGACGCCCCAAAAGGCCGCCCCTCGCCGGGGGCGGCCCCCCTGCCCCGGACGCCCGCCCTTGGACATCGATCCCCGCCCCGCCGACGACCTGACGCCCGAGGAAGCCCAGGCCGAGCTCGCCCGCCTCGCCGCCCGTCTCGCCGAGGCCGACGCCGCCTATCACCGCGACGACGCGCCCGTGATGGACGACGCCGCCTACGACGCGCTGAAGCGGCGCAACGCCGAGATCGAGGCCCGCTTCCCCGAACTCCGCCGCGCCGACAGCCCCTCCGACCGCGTGGGCGCCGCCCCGTCGGAGACCTTCGCCAAGGTCCGCCATTCCCGGCCGATGCTCAGCCTCGAGAACGCCTTCGACCCCGCCGAGGTCGCGGAGTTCGACGCCCGCATCCGCCGCTTCCTCGGCCTCGGCCCCGAGGCGCCCCTCGCCTGGCTGGCCGAGCCCAAGATCGACGGCCTCTCCCTGTCGCTGCGCTATGTCGCGGGCCGGCTGGTCCAGGCCGCCACCCGGGGCGACGGCGAGACCGGCGAGAACGTCACCGACAACGCCCGCACCATCCCCGACATCCCCCAGATCCTGCCCAACGCCCCCGAGGTGCTGGAGGTCCGGGGCGAGGTCTACATGTCCCACTCGGAATTCGCCGCGCTGAACGCCCGCCAGGCCGAGGCGGGCGGCAAGACCTTCGCCAACCCCCGCAACGCCGCCGCCGGCAGCCTGCGCCAGCTCGACGCCCGGATCACCGCCGCCCGGCCGCTGCATTTCTTCGCCTACGGCTGGGGCGAGACCTCGGACCCCCTGGCCGCAACCCAGTCCGGCGCCATGGCCCGCCTGCGGGCGCTCGGCTTCACCACCAACCCGCTCGGGACGGTCTGCGAGGGCGTGCCCGCGCTCCTCGCCTTCTACGCCCGGGTGGAGGCGGAGCGCGCCGCCCTCGGCTACGACATCGACGGCGTGGTCTACAAGGTCGACGACCTCGCCCTCCAGGAACGGCTCGGCTTCCGCTCCACCAACCCCCGCTGGGCGCTGGCGCACAAGTTCTCCGCCCAGCGCGCCACCACCCGGCTGGAGCGGATCGACATCCAGGTCGGCCGCACCGGCGCCCTCTCGCCGGTCGCGCGTCTCCTGCCCGTCACCGTGGGGGGCGTCGTGGTGTCGAACGCCACCCTCCACAACGCCGACTACATCGCCGGCCGCGACAGCCACGGCGCGCCGATCCGCGACGGGCGCGACATCCGGGTCGGCGACTGGGTCGCCGTCTACCGCGCCGGCGACGTCATCCCCAAGATCGAGGATGTCGACCTGTCCCGCCGCGACCCCGCCTCCACGCCTTACGCCTTCCCCCGCACCTGCCCGGTCTGCGGCTCCGACGCGGTGCGCGAGGAGGGCGAGGCGGCCTTCTACTGCACCGGCGGGCTGATCTGCCCGGCCCAGGCGATGGAGAAGCTCAAGCATTTCGTCAGCCGCGGCGCCTTCGACATCGAGGGGCTGGGGGCCAAGGCGGTGGAGTCCTTCTTCGCCGACGGCTGGATCCGCGAGCCCGCCGACATCTTCACCCTGGCTGAGCGCCACGGCCCCGGCTGCGCCACCCAGGTCCGCAACCGCGACGGATGGGGCGAGAAATCCGCCGAGAACCTGTTCCGCGCCATCGAGGAGCGGCGGACGATCCCCCTCGACCGGCTGATCTTCGGCCTCGGCATCCGCCACGTGGGGGAGACCGCCGCCCGCCTGCTCGCCCGCCGCTACGGATCCTGGTCCCGCTTCGCCGCGGCGATGGAGGCGGCGCGCGGCCACGAGGGCCCCGACTGGGACGAGCTCAACGCCATCGACGGGGTGGGCCCGGTCCTCGCCGGCTCGCTGGTGGACTATTTCCACGAACCCGCCGCCCGCGCCGCCATCGACCGGCTGGCCGCGCATCTGCGGATCGAGGACGTGGCGGCCCCCGCCGCCGCGGGCTCGCCCATCGCCGGCAGGACCGTGGTCTTCACCGGCACGCTCGAGCGCATGACCCGGGCCGAGGCCAAGGCCCGGGCCGAGGCGCTGGGCGCCAAGGTGGCGGGCTCCGTCTCGCCCCGGACGGATTACGTCGTGGCCGGCCCCGGCGCCGGCTCAAAGGAAAAAAAGGCCCGCGATCTGGGCCTCACCCTGCTCAGCGAGGAGGAATGGCTGGCGCTGATCGGATGACGTTGGGTCATGCCCCTTGCGGGTCTGGATCTCGCTGCGCCCCGGTTATAACGATCCAGCGCCCGGCCGGACCAAGGCGCGCGCCCCCGAGCTGCGGCCCATGGGCGCAGGCGCGCCGGCGTCCTCCGTCCGTCCCGCGCCCCGCCGCTTCCGGACGACGGCAGGCGCGCGACCTCCTCTCGCCGCGGCGCGCCGAGACCCCTCGATCGGGGAGCAAAGGAAAGGCCCTCGCTTCATGCGACGACGCAACCTTCTGATCGGCGTCGGCGCCTTGGGGCTTTGCGGCCTCGGCTGGCGCCTCTCCACCGGCTCGCGCGCGGGCTACGACGCGGCGGAGGCGGTCTCCCGGGACCAGCCCGCGCCCAAGGCGGGCATGGTCGATCTCATCCGCATCGCCGCCCTCGCCCCCAGCGGCCACAACGCCCAGCCCTGGCGCTTCCGGCTCGGCCGGGGGGTCGTCGCGATCGAGCCGGACGCCGCCCGGCGCACCCCGGCGGTCGATCCCGACGACCACCATCTCCATGTCAGCCTCGGCGCCGCGGCGGAGACCCTGGCCGTGGCCGGCCCCGCCTTCGGCCGCCCCGGCGCGGTGACGGTCAGTCCGGACGGCTCGCTGCGCTACGATTTCACCGAGGCCCCGACGCGCCTGCCCTCCGCGGCCCTGACCATCCTGCGCCGTCAGTCGGTGCGCGCCGACTACAGCGACGTCGCGCCGCCGCCGGTCGATCTCGACGCCCTCGCCAGGGCGGCGCGGCTGCCGGGGGTGCGGCTCGTGCTGATCACCGATCGTCCCCGGCTCGACCGCCTGGCCGAGCTTTCGGCCGAGGGCGCGGCGCGCCAGTTCGGCGACGCGGCCTTCCGGGACGAGCTGCTGTCCTGGATGCGCTTCAGCCCCCGGGCCGCCCTCGCCGCCGGCGACGGGCTCTTCGCCGGGGCGGTCGGGGCGCCCGTCGTCCCCCAGCCCCTGGGCCGGCTGCTGTTCCAGGCCTTCGCCACCGCGGAGCAGGAAAGCGCCCGGGTGCGGGCCCAAATGGCCGCCACCCCGCTCGCGGCGGTCTTCTTCGCCGAGGATCCGAGCCCGCGCGGCTGGGCCCAGGTCGGGCGCGCGCTCACCCGGCTCACCCTCGCCGGCACCGAGCGCGGCCTCGTCTCCGCCCATGTGAACCAGGCGGTGGAGGTCGAGGCCCTGCGCCCGGAGCTCGCGGCCCTGGCCGGCGAGCCGGGCCTGCGGCCGGATCTGGTCCTGCGCATGGGCTACGGCCCCGAGATGCCCTATTCGCCGCGGCGCCCAGTCACGCGCATCCTCGCCTGAGCAATCCCCGCGGCCGGCGCCGCGCCCGGGCCCCAGGAACCGGACCGCGCGCAGGACCGACGCCGTTCCGTGGAGCCGCCCCGCCGACCGTCGGGCCGACCCGTCGCCGCGCCCCGTTGGGCCGACCCCTCGCCGCGCCCCGTTGGGCCGACTCCTCGCCGCGCCCCATCGGGCCGACCGGGCCGCGTCGTCGACCTCCTCTCGCCGCCCCCTCCTCGCGCCGCGTCCCAGGCTCTCGCGCGGGGCGGCCGTCTGCGCTATCCGCTGGGGAGGCTCCCGGCGTCGATCGTCCGGGGGGCGCCGACCCGCCCGCACCCGACGCCCGCCGCAGACAGGAGGCGACATGCGCCTGATCGCCCTCGGCCCCGCCGATCTCGACCAACGCCTGGGCGATCTCGCCGCGATCCTGCACGCCTGCGTCCTGGACGGGGCGAGCGTGGGCTTCGTCCTGCCCTTCGCCCCGGCCGAGGCCGCGGCCTTCTTCCGGGACAAGGTGCGCCCCGGCCTCGCCGCGGGGGACCGCCTGCTGCTGGCGGCGGAGATCGACGGCCGGCTGGCCGCGACCGTCCAGCTCGGGCTCGACACGCCGGCGAACCAGCCCCATCGGGCGGAGGTGGCGAAGCTCCTCGTCCATCCCCGGGCCCGGCGCCGGGGCCTCGCCCGGGCGCTGATGGCCCGCCTCGAGGCCGAGGCGCGGGCGCGGGGCCGCAGCCTGCTCACCCTCGACACCCGCACCGGCGACATGGCCGAGCCGCTCTACCTGTCGCTCGGCTTCCAGCCGGCCGGGGTGATCCCCGGCTATTGCCGGGACGCCGGCTCGTCGCGCCTGGATGCGACCACGATCATGTGGAAGACCCTCGATACGCCCTCCTGAAACGCGCCCGTTTCGGGGAGAGGCCGTTGCACAACACGCGTGTTATGAGGTCTATTCCTTTGCTCCAAAAGGATTTTCCGAAAACCGTTCAGGCGGTTTCAACCAAGGTTGACGATTTCCGGCGCCGCTTGGAGCCATATCCGACCTGACGGGATCGTCCGGTGATCAAGATATTGCGTCAAATCGACCAGCTGGAGCGGACCATGCGGCGCGGCCGGGTGGGACTTCGCTCTGGAGCGGACTCCGTCCCGGCAGAGCCGGGCCGTCCGCTCTGCATTATTGTTTTGTCGCAATATCTTGATCACCGAACGCGTCTGTCCGGTCGGATGTCGCTCTAGCGGGCGCCGTTCCAAGCCCCGTTCCCGGACCACGTCCTTCCTTCCGCGCGTCCGGGAGGCTTCGGCAAAGCCCCGGGCGCGGTCGTTCCAGAGCCGTTCACACTCCTCAAGGCCGGGTTAAGGCCGCAGGATATATTTAATGAAATCAATATATTGACTGCATTTTCACGCGTGAAATTCAGGCCCTTCCAAGGCGCCGCGGCCTGGAAGAGCGGCTTTCCCGGAGGTCTCCCTGCGGCCCTCCTGCGCCGGCCCGAAGGGAGCGGCGCGGGCGCAGGGCTCCCCCGCGCCGCGCGCAGGCCCAAGGCGGGCCGCCGGGGCGCGCCCGTTGCCATCCGCCCCGTCCGCAGGCTAGACAGGGCCGCAAATCAACCGCTTGGCGTGCCGGCATGAGTCCGAGGCCCGAGACCCTCTTTCCCCTCTTCGCCGAGATCGAGACCCTCGACGGGGTCGGGACCAAGCGCGCGAAGCTCTTCGCCAAGCTCGGGGCGGAACGGCCGCTCGACCTGATCTTCACCCTGCCCCACGCCCTGGTCGACCGCCGACTGGTCCCGACCCTTCGGGGCCTGCCCCTGCCCCGGGTCGCCACGGTCGAGGTGGTCGTCGGCCTCCACCAGCCGCCGAGCCAGCGCGGCCGGCCCTACCGCATCCACGTCCGCGACTCGGGGACCGAGTTCCTGCTGGTCTGGTTCCACGCCTTTGCGGACAAGCTCCAGAAGGACCTGCCCGCCGGGGCGCGGCGGCTGGTCTCGGGCAAGGTCGAGCTCTTCGACGGCGTCGCCCAGATGGTCCATCCGGACCATGTGCTGCGCCCCGACCAGGCCGGCGCCCTGCCGGAGTTCGAGCCGGTCTATCCGCTGACCCAGGGCCTCACCCAGCGCATGGTGGCCCGGGCGGCGGCGGATGCGGTCTCCCGCATCCCGGACCTGCCGGAATGGATCGAGCCGAGCCTGAAGGCCGCCCGCCGCTGGCCCGGCTGGCGCGCGGCGGTGGAGGCCGCCCATGCCCCCCGCGCCCCCGACGACGTGCTGCCGACCGCGCCCGCCCGGGAACGGCTCGCCTATGACGAGCTTTTCGCCCATCAGGTGACGCTGGCGCTCGCCCGGGCCCGGATGCGCCGGCCCAAGGGGTTCTCCACCCAAGGCGACGGCCGGCTGGCGGCCCTGGCGCTGGCGGCGCTGCCCTATGCGCCCACCGCCGCCCAGGCCCGCGCCGTGGCCGAGATCACCGCCGACATGGCCGGCGAGACCCGGATGAACCGCCTGCTGCAGGGGGACGTCGGCGCCGGCAAGACCCTCGTCGCCCTGCTCGCCATGCTGGCGGCGGTGGAGGCGGGCGGCCAGGCGGCGCTGATGGCCCCGACGGAGATCCTCGCCCGCCAGCACCTGCATTCCCTCTCCCCCCTCGCCCAGGTCGCGGGCGTCCGGCTCGACCTGCTGACCGGCCGCGACAAGGGGGCGGAGCGGGCGGCGAAGCTCGCCGCGCTCGCCTCGGGCGAGACCGGCGTCGTGGTGGGCACCCACGCGCTCTTCCAGAAGGACGTGGCCTTTCGCGACCTGCGCCTCGCGGTGGTGGACGAGCAGCACCGCTTCGGCGTGCGCCAGCGCATGGACCTCGGAGCCAAGGGCGAGGCCGCCGACCTCTTGGTGATGACCGCGACGCCGATCCCGCGCAGCCTCGCCCTCGCCTCCTACGGCGACATGGACCTGTCGATCCTCGACGAGAAGCCGCCGGGCCGGACGCCGATCCAGACCGCGCTGGTCTCCTCCGACCGGCTCGACCAGGTGGTCGCGCGCCTGCGCGCCGCGCTCGACGCCGGGCGCCAGGCCTATTGGGTCTGCCCGCTGGTGGAGGAGAGCGAGCTCGCCGACCTGACCGCCGCCGAGGACCGCGCCCGCGCCCTGCGCCTGGCCCTGGGGCCCGAGCGGGTGGGGCTGGTGCATGGCCAGATGCCGCCGGCGGACCGCGACGCCGCCATGGCGGATTTCGCCGCCGGGCGGACGCGGCTCCTGGTCGCGACCGTGGTGATCGAGGTGGGGGTGAACGTGCCCAACGCCTCGATCATGGTGATCGAGGGGGCGCAGAACTTCGGCCTCGCCCAGCTCCACCAGCTGCGCGGCCGGGTGGGGCGCGGGGCCGAGGCCTCGACCTGCCTGCTGGTCTACGATCCGCCCCTGGGCGAGGCGGCGCTGTCGCGGCTTCAGGTGCTGCGCGACACCGAGGACGGGTTCCGCATCGCCGAGGAGGACCTGCGCCAGCGCGGCGCGGGCGACCTGCTGGGAGTGCAGCAGGCGGGCCTGCCGAAGTTCCGGGTTGCGAATCTGGAATCCCAGGCGGAGCTGATGCGCGCCGCCCAGGACGACGCCCGCCTCCTGCTGGCGCGCGAGCCGGACCTCGACGGCCCCCGCGGCGCGGCGGTGCGCACCCTCCTGCATCTGCTGGAGCGGGACAAGGGGGTGCGCCTGCTGCGCGGGGGCTAGGGGGAACTCCGTCCCGGCAGAGCCGCGCCGTCCGCTCGGCTCATCGTTTCGTCGCGATGGCTTGCCCACGAGCGATCGCGTCTGGCCGGATGTCGCTCCAGAGCCGATGTTCCGTGAATGTTCACTTCATGTTCCCGAATCAATTGACTCCGTGGTTAACAAGAGAGAACATTCCAGGCACACGCCGGGTCGTACAGGGAACATGCCGATGCTTTCCGACTTCCGCAGCCTGCTCCGCATCGACGCCGACACGCTCGCCCGCGACGCGCTTGGCCTCGCGCTTCTGGTCAGCGCCCTGACGGCGCTGTTCTGCCTGCCCGGATTGTCCTGACCCGTCTTTCGCCTTGCGGCGCCGGCGCGTCCCGTCTGCCCGGGGCGCGCGCCTTCCAGCCGACCGCCTCGGCTCGCGCCGCCACTCAGCGCCGCCCCCGGATCCGTCCGGGCGGCGGCGTCTTTTTTCGGGCGGGCCGCAGGGGCGCGGGGCCGTGGTTCAGGAAAAGGAAAGGCGGCCCGCGCCGCGAAGGCCGAGCGGCGGGCCTGTCAGGCGACCCGGGCTCAGACGACCCGGGCTCAGGCGCCCTGGACTCAGGCGGCTTTGGTTCAGGCGGCCTGGGCGAAGAAGCTGACGCGGTTGCGGCCGGTGTCCTTGGCCTCGTAGAGGGCGCTGTCCGCGCGCTTGATGATCGCCTCGGCGTTGCCGTCCCCGGCCCCGGCGATCGCCACCCCGATCGAGACTGTGACGTCGATCGTCGCCCCCGGCACGGCGAAGGGCGCGCCCTCCACCGCCCGGCGGATGCGCTCCGCCGCCGCGGCCGCGGCCGAGCGGTCGATGTCGGGCATGGCGACGAAGAACTCCTCGCCGCCGAAGCGGGCCACCAGGTCGACGCCGCGGATGTTCTCCTGCAGGCGGCGGGAGAATTCCTTCAGCACCGCGTCGCCCGCGTCATGGCCGAAGCGGTCGTTGATCGACTTGAACTTGTCGAGGTCCATCATCATCACCGCGAAGACCCCGTCGGTCTCGCGCGCGCGCTCCATCACCCGGAGCAGGTGCTGGGCGGCGTAGCGGCGGTTGTAGATGCCGGTGAGCGGGTCGATCACCGCGAGCTTCAGCCCATTGCGCACGTTCGTCCGCAGCCGGTCCGAGTACCGCTTGCGCCGGAGCTGCGAGCGCACCCGCACGATCAGCTCGTTCATGTCGAAGGGCGCCTCGATGTAGTCGGAGGCACCGAGGTCGAGCCCCTTGGCGGCCGTCTGCACGTCGCCGGAGTCGACCACGAGGATCACCGCCGACTGCCGCGTCTCGAGCCGGGCGCGAAGGGCCGAGACCAGGCGCAGGCCGTCGCCCCCCTCCATCAGCTTCTGGTGGACGACGAAGCAGTCGGGCAGCTCCAGCCGGGCGAGGTTCAGCGCCTCGCGCTCCGAGGAAGTGACGATGGTCGAGAGGTTCAGCCGCGACTGGAAGGCCCGGGCCCAGCCCTCGCCCACCGGCTCCGAGGGCGGGGCGAGAAGGATGGAGCCGCCCATCTCCAGCTCGATCTCCTGCTCCAGCACCAGGTCGGTCAGGCCGAGCTCGCGCGAGGTGAGGTCGCGCAGGCGCAGCTCGTCGAACATCATCTTCATCCGCATCAGGTTGCGGACCCGGGCGAAGAGGGCCAGGTCGTTGAAGGGCTTGGAGAGGAAGTCGTCCGCCCCCACCTCGAGGCCGCGGATGCGCTCCTCCGGGGTGTCGAGCGCGGTGACCATGATGACGGGGATATGCGCCGTCTCGGGCATCGACTTCAGCTTGGCGCAGACCTCGAACCCGTCTATGTCGGGCATCATGACGTCGAGCATGATCATGTCGGGCTGCTCGCGTTGCGCCATTTCGAGGGCCTGATGACCGTTTTCCGCCACGGACACGTCGTAATAGGCGGAAGAGAGCTTGGCGCGCAGCAGCAGCCGGTTCGTCGCCACATCGTCGACCACGAGAACCCGTCCGGACATGCGCGCCTCCCTTCGAGGCGAATGGAGTCTCGCCTCGCTGTGCGGGGGACCTTAGGCGCGGACCCGTTAACGAACGGTTTAACGCTTTTTCGGGGAACGGGCGCGTGACGCCCGCGGCGGCGGCGGAGGTGGGCCGGCAGGCCCTGATCTGGCTGGCGGGACGGCCCGAGGCGATGGGGGCCTTCCTCGACGCGAGCGGGGCGGATCCGGCGGAGCTGCGGGCGCGGGCGCAGGACCCGGAGTTCCTCGGCTTCGTCCTCGACTTCCTGCTGCAGTCCGACGCGTTCGTGCTCGACTTCGCCGCCGAGGCGGGCGTCCCCCCCGAGACGCCCGCCCGGGCCCGGGCGGCGCTGCCTGGCGGCGCGGTCCCGGACTGGAGCTGAGCTGGTGATCCGGGGGATCGTCTTCGACAAGGACGGGACGCTGTTCGACTTCCAGGCCACCTGGGGGGAATGGTGCGCGGAGCTGATCGCCGATCTCGCCGGGGGCGACCCGGCGACGGAGCGCGGGCTCGCCCTGGCGCTCGGCTACGACCTCGCCGCGCGCCGGTTCCGGCCCGAGAGCGCGGTGATCGCGGGCACGGTGGAGGTGGTGATCTCGGCCCTGCGCTCGGTCCTGCCCGGCCGGGAGGAGGCCTGGCTGCGGGCCTATGTGCGCGAGAGCACCTCCCGGGCGCCCCAGCGCGAGGCGGCGCCCCTCGGGCCCCTGCTCGACCGGCTGCGGGCCGCGGGCCTCGCGCTCGGGGTCGCCACCAACGACAGCGAAGGCCCGGCGCGGGCGCATCTGGAGCGGGCGGGCGTGCTCGACCGCTTCGCCTTCGTCGCGGGGTATGACAGCGGCCACGGGGCGAAGCCGGGGCCCGGGATGCTCGAAGCCTTCTGCCGGGAAACCGGCCTCGCGCCCGGGGCCTGCGCCATGGTGGGCGACAGCGGCCATGACCTCGCCTCGGCCCGGGCGGCGGGGATGGTGCGGGTCGCGGTGCTGACCGGCCCCGCCTCCGCCGCGGACCTCGCCCCCTTCGCCGACGTGATCCTGCCCGACATCGGCCGACTGCCCGCCTGGCTGGGGATCTGAGAGCCTGACCCAAAAGTCCTCAGGCCCGCCTGCCTTGGGCGGAGTCGCGATTTTCCAGCGGCTCCTAGAGCGATATCCAACCAGACGGGATCGTCTGGTGGTTAAGATATCGCGACAAAACAATAATGTAGAGCGGACGGCCCGGCTCTGCCGGGACGGATTCCGCTCTAAGACATAGAAAGCCCAATTCCAGAGCCGATCGCCGCGCGGAGTCCTAAGGAAGCTCCGCCGCGAGCCGGCGCCCCGGACTTTCGGGTCAGGCTCTGAGAGACGGCCTGAAAATGGAGACGGCCTGAACGTTCGGACAGGCCGCCGGGACGGGTCCTTTCGCGCCCCGGGGCGTCGCGCCTGTCCGCCCGTATCCCGCCCGTCTCCCCACCGTGACGGACAGGATCTCCTGCCGGGGCGCCGGAATTCCCGCGCCGCAGCCCCCGCCGCCGCCTCTCCGGACGGTCCCCGAGCGCGCCGTCGCGGGCGGATCGTGGCCGATGCGCCATCCCCGGGCGAAATTCGCGCACCGCTGCGCCTGCTTGCCTTGTGGCGCGACAAAATTCCGTTACCCTTTGTTGCAAAACGCGAAAGCAGCAGCAGAGACAGGCCCGGATGAAACGCCCAAGCCCCTTCATGGCGGCAGCCGCCATCGCCGCCGTCCTCGGGTCCGGCGCGCCGGCGGAGGCCTTCTCCCTGTTCGGGTTCCATCTCTGGGGCAAGAAGGCGGACGAGAACGACCCGTTCGAGGTGATCGACCCGCTCACCTTCACCGTCGCCTTCGAGGTCTCGGGCGACGACGAGGACCTGGAGGGGGCGCTGAAATCCGCCTCCGGCCTGTGGCAGGGCCGCGACCGGCCCGCCTCGGGGGTGGGCGGCCTGCTCGCCCGGGCGCGGGGCGACTACCGCCGCATCCTCGCCGCGCTCTACAACAACGCCTATTACGGCGGCGAGATCAGCATCCGCATCGCCGGCCAGGAGGCGGCGGACATGCCGATCTCGGCCAGCCTCGCCCAGAACACGCCGGTGGTGATCCAGGTCCGGCCCGGCCCCCGCTTCCATTTCGGCGAGGCGCGGATCGTCAACCCGCCGCCCGAGCCCGAGCACGACGACGACGCGGTCAAGGACGACATCGGCGACCGGTTCCGGCGGGGCGAGCAGGCCGACGCCGGGGTGATCACCGCCGCCTCCGCCACCGCGGTCGAGCGCTGGCGCCAGGTGAGCCACGCCAAGGCTCACGAGGAAAGCCGCGACGTGGTGGCCGATCACCAGACCGACCTGCTCGACGCGGTGATCGTGCTCGACCCCGACCGGCCGGCGAAGTTCGGCCGCACCATCGTCAAGGGCGCGCAGCGGATGAAGCCCGGCTTCATCGCCTACATGGCCGACATGCCCCAGGGCCGCAGCTTCGACCCCGACCAAGTGAGGGCGGGCGAGGACCGACTGAACCGGCTCGGCGTCTTCAGCTCGGTGCGCATCTCGGAGGCGGAGGAGATCGCCCCCGACGGCACGCTCGACATGACCGTCGACGTCCAGGAGGGCAAGCGGCGCACCATCGGCGTCGGCGGCACCATCTCGACCATCGAGGGGCTGGGGGTCGAGGCCTTCTGGGTGCATCGCAACCTCTTCGGCCACGCCGAGCAGCTGCGCTTCGACGCCTCGATCACCGGCCTCGGGCTCACCAGCCAGGGGGAGACCTTCGACTACAGCCTCGGCCTCAGCTTCACCCGGCCCGGAGTCATCCGGCCCGACGTCTCCTTCGTGGCGTCCCTGACGGCGCGGCGGCTCGACCTCGACACCTACCGCGAGGAATCCGTCACCGCCCGCGTCGGGCTCCAGCGCAGCTTCGCCCGCTGGCTCAACGGCGAGCTCTCGACCTTCGCCACCAAGGCGCGGTTCTGGGATCTCTACGGCCGCCGCGACTTCCTGATGTTCGGCGTCACCGCCAAGGGCGACTACGACCGCCGCGACAACAAGCTGAACCCGACCCGCGGCTATTACGGCGCGGCCGAGGTCGTGCCCTTCTACGAGGCCGAATACGGCAACGCCGCCGCCCGCGGCACCCTGGAGGGCCGCGTCTACAAGGGCTTCGGCGGGGACGACAACGGCCGCGTCGTGCTCGCCGGCCGGGCGGAGATCGGCAGCTACGTCGGCCCCTCGGACCGGGAAAGCCCGCCCAACCAGCTCTTCTTCGCCGGCGGCGCGGATTCGATCCGCGGCTACGCCTGGCGCTCGATCGGCATCGACACGGAATACGACGACAAGACCGGCGTGGTCGGCGGCCGCAGCCTGGTGGAGGGTTCGGGCGAGATCCGCGTGCGCTTCACCGACAGCTGGGGGGGCGTCGGCTTCGTCGACGGGGGCTATGTCTCCTCCTCCTCGACCTTCTCCCGCGCGGACAGCGACCTGCGCTTCGGGGCGGGGGTGGGGGCGCGCTACTTCACCGGGCTCGGGCCGATCCGGGTCGACGTGGCCGCGCCCCTCAACCCCCGCAAGGACGACGACGCCGTCGCCGTCTACATCGGCATCGGCCAGGCCTTCTAGGAGGGCGCTTTGAAACGGTTCCTCGCGTTCCTGGGCGTCGTCGTCCTCCTCGCCTCCGCCGCCGCCCTCGCCCAGGATCCGGGGCCGCAGGACGACGGCGGCGACAACGGCTTCCTCATCAACTTCATCCAGAACCAGATCTCGGCGCCCGGCCGGCGCATCCGGCTGAACGGCGTCACCGGGGCGCTGTCCTCCCAGGCGCGGATCGGCGAGATCACCGTCGCCGACGACGAGGGCGTCTGGCTGCGCCTGCAGGGGGTGGAGATCGACTGGTCCCGGCTCGCGCTGCTGCGGGGCCGGGTCAGCATCAACCGGCTGGCGGCGACCGAGATCGACGTGCTGCGCCGCCCGGTCGCGCCGGAGCCGAGCCTCGCCGACCGCCTGCCCAAGGTGGAGGCCGAGCCCTTCAGCCTGCCCGAGCTGCCGGTCTCGGTCCAGGTGGCCGACCTTTCCCTGCCCCGGGTGGATCTGGGCGCGCCGGTCCTTGGCCAGGCCGCGGCCTTTTCCGTCACGGGCGCCGCCAACCTCGCCAGCGGCGCGCTCGACGCCAATCTCGACGTGAACCGGATCGACGGGCCAGAGGGCTCGCTCAAGCTCGCGGCGACCTTCTCCAACGCCACCCGCCAGCTGGCGCTCGACCTCGCCCTGCACGAGGCGCAGGGGGGCGTGATCTCGACCGCGCTCGACATGGAGGGCCGGCCGGCGATCGACCTGACCCTGGCGGGATCGGGGCCGCTGGATGCGCTCGACCTGAACTTCGCCTTCGACGCCGCCGCGGCCCGGGTGGCCGAGGGCGTGATCCAGCTTCGCGCCGCCGCCGACGGCCAGGGCTTCAGCGCCGATTTCCACGGCGGCCTCGCCCCGGTGGTGCCCGCGGCCTACCGCGACTTCTTCGCCGGCGAGACCTCGGTCGCGGTCTCGGGGGTGAGCCTCGCCGCGGGGGGGCTGCGGCTTGACCAGCTGGCGGTCAAGGGCGCCCAGCTCGACCTGACCGGGGCGCTCGCCACCGGGCCCGACAACTTCCCCACCGCCGTGACCCTCGCCGGGCGCATCGGCGACCCGCGCGGGCCTGCGGTCGTCCTGCCGGTCCCCGGAGCCTCGACCCGGGTGAATTCCGCCGTCCTGCGGGTGGACTACGGCCAGGGCCGGCGCTGGACCGGGCTGGTGGCGCTCGACCGGCTCCAGGCCGGCGAGGTGGAGATCGAGGATCTGACCCTCGACCTCGGCGGCCTCGCCGAGAACCTCGCCGACCCCGCCCGGCGCAATGTCACCATCGAGGCCAAGGGGCTCGCCACCGGGGTCTGGTCGGAGAACCCCGACCTCGCCGCGGCCCTCGGCCAGCGGCTGGCGCTCGACGCGGCGGTGGCGCTGCCCCCGGGCGGGCCGGTCCGCATCGACCGGCTGGCGCTGTCGGGCGCGGGGCTGGAGGTCGACGCGCAGGGCGTGGTCGCCGACCTCGGCTTCGACGGACGCGCCTCGGCCAGGTTCGACGATATCTCGCCCCTCTCCGGGCTGGCGGCGCGCGACCTGTCCGGCGCGGCGGCGGTCAGCTTTGAGGGCAAGCTCGCCGCGGGGGGCGGGTTCGACCTGACCCTCGACGGCACGGCCACCGACCTGCGCGTGGGCGTGCCCCAGCTCAACGGCCTGCTCGCCGGCGAGACGACGCTCGCCGGCCGGGTGGCGCGGGACGCCGCGGGCCTGCGCACCGACGGCCTGCGCCTCGCCAATCCGCAGATGGAGCTCACCTCCACCGGCGCCCTGTCGCCGGGCGGGGTCAGCGACATCGCCTTCGACGCGCGGATCAACGATCTCGTGGCGGTGGATCCGCGCATGTCGGGCGCGCTCGCCGCCTCGGGCAAGGCGGCGGGATCGGGCGGGCGGATCGCCCTGACGGCGGCGGCGGAGGTCCCCGAGGGCCGGCTGGTCGGCCGCGACCTGACCGGGGCGCGGATCGCCTTCGACGGGGCGCTGGAGGGCGCGAACGTCAGCGGCAAGCTCAGCGGCGGCGGCGATCTCGGCGGAGCGCCGATCACGCTGGCGGCCGACATCGAGTCCACCGAGACGCTGAAGGCCCTGCGCGACCTCGCGGTCGGCATCGGGCCGAACCGCCTGACCGGCTCGGTCAGCCGCACCGGCGAGGAGCCGATTCTCGGCCAGCTCGACCTCGACGCGCCCGACCTGTCGCCGCTCGCCGCCCTGGCGCTGGCGGAGGCGACGGGCTCGGCCCGGGCCGCCCTGCGCTTCGCCCCCGCCGCCAAGGGCCAGGGGATCAGCGTCACCGCCAACGCCCGCGACGTGGCGATGGCCGACACCCGGCTCGGCGCGCTCGACCTCGCCCTTGACGTCACCGACGCCCTGGCGGCGCCTTTGGCGCAAGGCAACCTCACGGCCACCGGGGCCCGGATCGGCGGGGTTGACGTGACCCGCCTGACCGCCGCCGCGGAACAGACCGGCCCCGACGCCATGCAGGTCTCGGCCCAGGCCCAGCTCGCCAACGGCGCCGAGGCGGAGCTCGCCGGCGGCCTGCGCCAGCTGGCCGAGGGCTTCGCCCTGACCCTCGACAAGCTCGACCTGCGCCAGGACCAGACCAGCGCCCACCTGACCGCCCCGGCCACGGTGACGCTCGCGGGCGAGACCGTCACCCTCACCCCGCTCGCGCTCGACGTGGCGGGGGGGCGGCTGACGGCCCAGGGCTCGGCAGGCGAGACGCTCGACCTCTCCGTGGCGCTGGAACGGCTGCCGCTGTCCATCGCCAACGCCGTCCGGCCGGATCTCGGCGTGGCCGGCACGCTCGACGGGTCGCTGCAGGTCGGGGGCGCGCGCGCGGCGCCGAACGTGAGCTTCGACCTCCGGGGCGCCGGCCTCGCCAGCGCCCAGACCCGGGCCGCGGGCCTGCCGCCGGCCGAGCTGACCGCCACGGGGCGGACCGAAGCCGACCGGGTGCGCCTCGACGCCACCCTCGTCGCGGACGGCGCCCAGGTGCGGGCGACGGGCGCGGCGCCCCTCGGCCAGGGGCCGCTCGCCCTCGACGTGACGCTCGCGGCCCTGCCGCTCCAGACCTTCGACCGGCTCGCCGGCGGGCAGGGTCTCCGCGGCATGATCGAGGGGACGGCCCAGGTGCGCGGCACCACCGCCTCTCCCTCCGTCCGCTTCGACCTGCGGGGCGCGAACCTCTCCGCCCGGGCCGCGGCCGACGCCGGGCTCTCGCCCGTCGACCTGACCGCCTCGGGGGAATTCGCCCGCAACGTGCTGACGCTCACCTCCGCCCGGGCCGTCAACGGCCAGGGCCTCGCCGTCACCGCCTCGGGCCGGGCGCCGCTGCAGGGCCCGGGCCTCGACATCCGCGCCAGCGGCGAGGCCCCCGCCTCGCTCGCCAACGCCTTCCTCGCCGACCGCGCGGCCCAGGCGGCGGGCGACCTCCGCTTCGACGCCACCGTCCGCGGCTCGCTCGCCCAGCCCGCGATCTCGGGCTCCGCCACCCTGGCGAACGGCAGCTTCATCGACCCCATGAGCAACGTCCGGCTGATCGACGTGGGCGCGGACGTGGGCTTCGACGGCCAGGTCGCGACCCTGCGCCGCTTCTCCGCCCGCTCGGCCCAGGGGGGGACGATCTCCGCCTCGGGCACCGTCTCGCTCGCGGCCGGCAACCCGGCCGACCTGAGCCTGGAGCTCGTCGGCCTGCGCTACACCGACGGGGTGTTCATCTCGACCACCGTCGACGGCCGCCTGCGCGCCCGGGGGCCGCTCACCGCCCCCGGCGGGGTGATCTCGGGCCGGATCGACCTCGGCCGCACCGAAATCTCGGTAGCCGAGGGCCTGGGCGGCAATGCGCTCGAGGTGCTCGACATGGTGCGCCACCGCTTCACCCCCGCGGGCGTCCAGCAGACCCTCGACCGCGCCCGGGTGGGCGAGCCCCAGGCCCGGCCCGAGCCCGCCTCGCCGCTGGCCGTCGACATCCGCATCGAGGCGCCGAACCAGATCTTCGTCCGTGGCCGCGGCCTCGACGTGGAGCTCGGCGGCGGGCTCACCATCACCGGCCCCGTCGCCGACGTGGCGCCGGTGGGCGAGTTCACCCTGCGCCGCGGCCGGCTCGAGATCCTCGGCCAGCGTCTCGACTTCAACTCCGGCACGCTGCAGCTGACCGGCAACCTCGACCCGCAGATCAACTTCGTCGCCGAGACCCGCACCAGCGACGTCACCGCCATCATCACCGTCTCGGGCCGGGTCTCCTCGCCCGAGATCCGGTTCTCCTCGATCCCCGCCCTGCCCCAGGATGAGGTGCTGGCGCGGGTGATCTTCGGGCGCAGCGTCTCGCAGCTGTCGGCTTTCCAGGTCGCCCAGCTCGCCGCCGCGGCGGCCGAGCTGGCGGGCGGCGGCGGGGGCGGCGGCCTGCTCGACTCCCTGCGCGGGGCGATCGGCTTCGACGACCTCGACATCATCACCGAGGAGGACGGCGGCACGGCCGTGCGCGCCGGGCGCTACATCGACGACAACATCTACCTCGACGTCCAGACCGACAGCCATGGAGACAGCCGCGCCCAGATCAACCTGGAGGTAAGCGAGAGCCTCACCCTGCGCGGCTCCGTCGGCACCGGCGGGAACTCCTCCGTCGGGGTGTTCTACGAGCGGGACTACTGAGCGCCGTCCCCGGAAGCGGGTCCGCCGTTTCCGGGGCCTTCGCAATGTTGACTGACTTAGTCATGGTTGACTTAGTTAGTCATGTTTGGCCATGTGGTCCCCGATCTTTCCGGAGGACCCCATGCCCATCGACCGACCCATCCTCGCGCCCCTCGCCGCGGCGCTCGCCTTCGGCCTTGCGGCCCAGGCCGGGGCGCAGGAGCTCAACATTTATTCGTCGCGCCACTACGACAACGACTCCCAGCTCTACGACAAGTTCACCGAAGCGACCGGCATCAAGGTGAACCGGATCGAGGGCCAGCCCGACGAGCTCATCGCCCGGATGAAGGCCGAGGGCGCGAACAGCCCCGCCGACATCTACCTGACCGTGGACGCGGGCCGCATCTGGCTCGCCGACAAGGAAGGCCTGCTGGCGGCGGTCGATTCCGAGGTGCTCCAAGAGCGCATCCCCGCCCACCTGCGCCACCCGGACAACCGCTGGTTCGGCCTCTCCCAGCGCGCGCGGGTGATCTTCTACAACAAGGAGCGGATGGCCGAGCCGCCGCAGACCTACGAGGCGCTGGCCGATCCGGACCTGAAGGGCAAGGTCTGCATCCGCTCCTCCTCCAACGTCTACAACCTGTCGCTCCTGTCCTCGATCATCGCCCATGACGGGGCGGAGGGCGCCAAGGTCTGGGCGGCCGGGGTCAAGGACAATTTCGCCCGCGCGCCCGAGGGCGGCGACACCGACCAGCTCAAGGGCCTCGTCTCGGGCGTCTGCGACGTGGCGGTGGCGAACACCTACTATTTCGCCCGCGCCAGGGCCGAGACCGTCGAGGGCCTGTCCGAGCATGTCGACCAGATCGGCTGGGTCATGCCCAACCAGGAAACCACCGGAACCCACATGAACGTCGCCGCCGCCGGGGTGACGGTCAACGCGCCGAACCGGGAGAACGCCGTCAAGTTCCTGGAGTACATGGTGACGGACGAGGCCCAGGCCTTCTTCGCCGACCAGAACCACGAGTTCCCGGCGGTCGAGGGCGTGCCGGTCGGGCCGATCGCCGCCGAATACGGCGACTTCAGGAAGGACGACCTGAACCTCAGCCTGCTGGGCGAGAACCAGCCCGAGGCGCAGCGGATCTTCAACGAGGTCGGCTTCCCCTGAGGAAAGCGGTCCGCGGGACCTGCGCGGGCGTTTGATGCGGCGGCGGCCTCCAGAAGGGCCGCCGTCTTTTTTCCGCAGCGTGGTCGGCCGACGGGACGCCCGCTCTCACCCCAGATGCGCGAGGACCGAGCGGGCGGCGCGCAGGCCCGGGGGCTCCCCGCCCCGGCCGAGCAAGGCCATCGTCTCCGCCGCCGCCGCCCGCTGGGCCGCCGCGGCCTCCGGTTCGGTCAACAGCCGGGCGACCGCGGGGATCAGCCGTTCCGGCGTGCAGTCCTCCTGCAGGAACTCCGGCACCGCCCGGGTCCCCGTCACCAGGTTGACCAGGGTCGCGGTGTCGATGCGGATCAGCCGGCGCGCGATCAGGGCCGAGATCGGGTTCAGGCGATAGGCGATGACCATGGGCGCGCCCGCCGCAGCCAGCTCCAGGCTGACGGTGCCCGAGGCCGCCAGGGCCGCATCCGCCGCAGCCATCAGCGCCCGCTTGCGCGCCTCGGCCTCCGCTTCGGGGCGGCCGCGCGGGTCGAGGAGCCGGGGCCCGCCCGCTGTCTCCGGCATCAGGTTCGCGACCAGGTCCGCCGTCCCCGCCACCACCGGGGCCACGGCGGCCAGCCCGGGCAGCGCGGCGCGCAGGCCCCGCAGCGTCTCGGCGAAGACCGGCGCGAGCCGCGTCACCTCGCCCCGGCGCGACCCGGGCAGCAGGATCAGCAGCGGCTGGCCGGGGGCGAGCCCGAATTCCGCCCGGATGGCCGCCACCTCCGCCGGGGAGGCCTGGGGCGCGGCCGCGGCCGGATGGCCGACGAAGTCGCAGGTCATCCCCGCCGCCTCCATGTAGGGCGGCTCGAAGGGCAGCAGGGCCAGCACATGATCCACCACCCGCGCCATCTTCGCCGCCCGCCCCGGCCGCCAGGCCCAGACGCTGGGGGCGACGTAATGGATCACCCGCTGCCCCGGCCGCGCCGCCCGCACCCGAGCCGCCAGCCGCAGGCAGAAATCCGGGCTGTCGATGCCGATCAGCGCATCCGGCGCGAAGTCCGCCGCCGCGGCCGCCGTCTGGCGCATCCGCCGCAACAGCAGCGGCAGCCGGGGCAGCACCTCCGCCACGCCCATCACCGCCAGATCCTCCATGGGGAACAGGCTCTCCAGCCCCTGGGCCGCCATGGCGGGGCCGCCGACGCCAGCCACCTCCACCTCCGGCGCCAGTTCCCGGAGGCCCGCGATCAGCGCGCCCCCCAACCGGTCGCCCGAAGGCTCGCCCGCTGTCAGGAAAAGCCGGGGGCTCACCCCTCGCGGCCCCAGAGGAACAGGCCGGCGGCGTCGGCCGCCGCCACCGTCTCCTCCAGGCCCAGGATCAGCACGCCCCCCGCCTGGACCGCGACCCCGGCAAGGCCGGCCGCCGCCGCGCCGCGGATGGTGTCGGGGCCGATGGCGGGCAGGTCCATGCGCCAGTCCTGACCGGGCTTGGGCGCCTTCCACAACACGCCCTTCGCCCCGGCGGGATCGGGCCGGAAGCCGCGCCCCGTCCCGGCGAAGGCGAGCAGCGCGTCGGTGCCCTGGATCGATTCGACCCCGAGACAGATGCCCTGCGCCACCACCGCCGCCTGGCCCACGTCCACCGCGCCGATAGCCGTGACGATGGCCGCCGCCCGGGCGACGTCCGTCCGGTCCGCGTCCGAGGGCTGGATGCGGGTCATGACCCCGGGCCGGGCCACCAGCCCGGTCAGGATGGCCTGGGCGGGGATGAGCTCGAACCCCTCGCCCTCCACCACCGCCGCCACCGCCCGCAGCGTGCCGTCGTCGCCGCCCCGCAAGGCGGAGAGGATCCGCGGCGCGTGTCTCAGCATGGTGAGGTCGAAGCGCAGCGGCTTCAGCTCCGGCCGGGCCATGCCGCCGGCGAAGGTCATCGCCGCGATCCCGGCCGCGCGCAGCTCCGCGAACAGCCGTCCCGGCTTCTCGAACAGCGCCGGCAGGACCGGATGGCCCGCGGCCCAGGGCAGGTCGACGCCGGGAAAGGCCACCACCCGATAGGGGCGGCCCGAGCGGGCGCAGTCCTCGGCGATGAGCCGAGGCAGCGCGCCGCGCCCGGCCACGATGGCGAGCCCGGGGATGGCGAAACTGGGCGGCGGCGTCATTCCCTGGGCGTGGTGAAGGACCGCGAGCTGTCGGCGGCGATGAAGCCGACCACCTCCTGCACCAGGGGGTTGTCCGCCCGCGCGGCGCCGACCCCGGCCGCGCGCGCCTGCAACGTGCCCTCGCCCGCGGCGAAGATCTCGCCATAGGCGGCGCGCAGGCCGTGGATCGCCGCGCGGTCGGCGCCGCGGCGCTTCAGCCCCGTGAGGTTCAAACCGCCGAGATGCCCGCGCTCGCCCACCACCATGCCGTAGGGGATCACGTCGGCCACCACGCCCGCCATGCCGCCCACCATGGCGCCCCGCCCGATGCGGCAGAACTGGTGCACCGCCGAGAGCCCGCCGAGGATGACGTTGTCCTCGACCGTCACATGGCCCGAGAGGGTCGAATGGTTCACCATGATGACGCCGTCGCCGATCTGGCAGTCGTGGCCCACGTGGATCGACACCATCAAAAGGTTGCCGTCGCCCACCCGGGTGACGCCGCCGCCGCCGGCGGTGCCGGGGTTCAGCGTCGCGTATTCCCGGATCCGGTTCCGCGCGCCGATGATCAGCTCGGTCCGCTCGCCCTGATATTTCAGGTCCTGCGGCGCCGAGCCGATGGAGGCGAAAGGCCAGATCTCCGTCCCCGCCCCGATCGAGGTCACGCCCTGCACCACCACATGGCTGTGCAGGATCACGCCCTCGGCCAGGACCACGTCGGGGCCCACCACGCAATAGGGCCCGATGCGGCAGCCCGCGCCGATCCGCGCGCCGGCCTCGATGATTGCGGTCGGATGGATCGCGGTTTCGGTCAGGGGGGCGTCGCTCATGCGGAGGGCTGCTTCTCGTCGGGGGGGATGATCATGGCGGTGAAGACCGCCTCGGCGGCGACGCGGTCCTCGACCCGGGCCGAGCCCTCGAATTTCCAGACCTTGCCCCGGCCGCGCTGCACCTTGACGTGAAGCTCCAGCCGGTCGCCGGGGACGACGGGGCTGCGGAACTTCGCCTCCTCGATGCTCATGAAATAGACCAGCGCCTCGTCGTCGATCATCGACAGGGTCTCGACCACCAGCACCGCGGCGCTCTGGGCCATGGCCTCGATGATCATCACCCCGGGCATGATCGGCCGGGTCGGGAAATGGCCCTCGAAATGCGGCTCGTTGCAGGTGACCATCTTGATCCCCACCGCGGAGTCGCCCGCCCGCATGTTGACCACCCGGTCGATCAGCAGGAAGGGATAGCGATGCGGGATCATCCGCTTGATGGTCTGGATGTCCGCCTGCGGCAGGTCGGGGTCGATCGTCAGCCCCATCCGGTGCTTCTCCTTCACTCCGATTGAGGCCGCGCCCGGGGGCCGGGCGTCGCCGCCGGTTCCGCCGGGATCCGCGCGGCGGGCGCGGGCGCGGCGCCGATCGACGGAGCGGGGGCCGGCGCGGGCGCCTCAGGACCCGGCGGCGCGGGAACGGCGGCTCCCGGGCCAGCGTCCGGCGCAGCCCCGCCGCCCGCCTCGTGACCCGGCGCGGCCGCGCCCCCCACCGGGGGCACCTCCGGCGCAGGCGCGTCGGGCTGCGTCGCGTCGATCGCGGCGATGACCTCGTCGGTGACGTTCAGGGACTGGTCCGCGATCAGCACGGTGCTCTCGTCGAAAATGGCGAGCGCCCCGGCGCGCTCCATCACGCCGACCAGGATCGGCGCGACGGCAGCGTAGAACGCCCGGCGCCGCTGGTCAAATTCCTGGGCGAGCGCCGCCGCCCGGGCGTCCTGGTCGGCTCGCGCCTTGACCACCCGCGCGTCGAAGTCGTTCGACTTCGCCCGGAACGCCTCCGCCGAGAGGGTCGGGCGCTGCTCGGTCAGCTGGCGCTCCTCCGCCTCGAAGTTCGCCTCGATGCCGCGCGCCTCCGCGCGCAGGTCGTCGCGGGCCCGCTCCTCCTCGGCGAGCAGGGCGCGGCCCCGCTCGGACCCGGTCAGGATCCGCTCCTGGTTGATGTAGAGGAACGGCCGCAGCGCCTGCGCCGACGCGGGGGCCGGAGCCGCGACGGCCAGGGCGAGGGCGGCGAGCAGCGCCGCGGCTGCGAGACGCCGCGCCATGGGCTTAGAACCGCGTGGCGACGGTGAAGCGGAAGTCCTCGGTCTCGTCGTGGTCGGCCTTGTTGAAGGCGTGGGAATAGTTGAACCGCAGCGGCGCGAAGGGCGTCTCGACGAAGAGGCTGATGCCCGCCGCGCTGCGCAGGTAGAAGTCCGCGTCCACCTGGCCCATCGAGCCGTTGGTGTCGTCGAGGCCCCAGAGAGAGCCCGCGTTGGCGAAGACGCCGCCGAACATGCCGTATTCCTCCAGCGGGCCGAGCGGGAAGCTCGCCTCCAGCCGCAGCACGCTCAGGTATTCGCCGCCCAGGGGATCGTCGACCTTCACGTCCGCCTGCTTGGGATCGACGCACTTGCCGACGCGGCAGAAGTCGCGCGGGCCGATGCCGTTGCGGGCGAAGCCGAGGAAGCTGTCGCCGCCGGTGATGAACCGGTCGGTCACGCGGTTGCCGCCCTGGGAGAAGAGCGCGCCCGCCTCCAGGCTGGCGGAGACCAGAACGTCCTCGTCCCAGAGGCTGGTGTAGGCCTTGGCGATGCCGGAGGTCTTGGAATAGGTCGCGTCGCCCCCGAGCCCGGCGAATTCCTGGTTGAGCGTCAGGATGAAGCCCGCAGTCGGGTCGACGGGCGAATTGCGCCGGTCGTAGACGTAGGTGCCGCCGATGGCCGAGACGATCTCCTTGCCCTGCTCGTTCCGGATGATGAGCGAGGTGTCCTTCTTGACGTCGAAGATGTCGTTCTGCGCGATGGTGTAGCGCAGGGTCAGACGGCCGTTCTCGCTGATCGGGAAGCCGATGCGGGGCACGAAGCCGATGTTGCGGGTCTTGTAGGCGGTCTCGTTGTAGTTGCGGTCGAGGTAGTAGACCTGCACGCCGCCGGAGAGATCCCGGTCGAAGAGCGCCGGCTCGACGAAGGTGAAGTCGACGTTGCTGTACTGGCTCGACCCGGTGACGGCGAGGTTCACCATCTGGCCCCGGCCGAGGAAGTTGCGCTCGGTGATCGAGATCTGCGCGGCCAGCCCCTCCGAGGAGGAGAAGGAGCCGCCGAGGTTGAGGCTGCCCGTGGGCTTTTCCTTGACGTTGACGTCGATGATCGCCCGGCTGGGCGCGGAGCCCTGCTCGGTCTTGACCTCGGAAGTCTCGAAGAAGTCGAGGGCGCGGATGCGGTTCTCGGCGTCGCGCACCTCGCGCGAGTTGAAGGCGTCGCCTTCCACCACGTCGAACTGGCGCCGGATCACCCGGTCGAGGGTGCGCTGGTTGCCGGTGATGTCGATGCGCTCGATGAACACCCGCTCGCCCTGCACCAGGTCGAAGGTGATGTCGACGGTGCGGTCCTGCTCGTTGCGCACGACCCGGGGCCGCACGTCGAGGAAGGCGTAGCCGGACTGCCCGGCCTGGAAGGCGATGCGCTCCACCACCCGGTCGACCAGCTTGGCGTTGTAGACGCCGTTGCCCAGCAAGGGGCTCAGCAGCGGCTCGAAGGCGGCGGCGTCGAGGCCGGGCACGTTCGAGGTGAGGCCGATGTCGCCGAAGTTGTAGCGCGCCCCTTCCGAGATCACGAAGGTGATGAAGAAGCCGTTGCGCTCGCGCACCAGCTCCGCCGTCGCGGACCGGACCTGGAAATCGACATAGCCGCGCTCGAGGTAGAACTGGCGCAGCAGCTCGCGGTCGAGCTCGAGCTTGTCCTGGTCGTAGTTGCCGGAGCCGAAGACGGAGGAGAGCAGGTTCGCCTGGCTCGTGCCCACCACCCGGCGCAGGCGGCCGTCGGAAAAGACCTCGTTGCCGATGAAGTTCACCCGCTGCACCCGGGTCGGGCGGCCTTCCTCGATCTGGAAGACGAGATCGACGCGGTTCTCGGGGCGGCGGATGAGGACGGGCGTCACCGAGGCGCCGTAGCGGCCGGCGGCGCGGTAGGCGTCGATGATCCGCTGGGCGTCGGCCTCCGCGGCGGCGGTGGAGAAGGCCTGGCGCGAGCGCAGCTCGACCACCGCCCCCAGCTTCTCGTCGTCGAGCGAGCGGTTGCCCTCGAAGGCGATCTGGTTGATCGAAGGGTTTTCCTTGACCGTGATGACGAGGCGCCCGGCCTCGGGCATCACGGTCACGTCCTCGAAGAGGCCGGTGTCGAACAGGCGCCGCACGGCGAGGTTCAGCTGTTCCGGGCTCACCGCCTGGCCGGGCTCGATGCCCGAGAACACGCGGATGGTGTCGGCCTCGATGCGCTGGTTGCCGGCCACGTCGATGCGGCTGAAGGTGACGGTCTGCGCCAGGGCCTGGGTGTGGAGGATGGCCAGAACCGCCGCGGCCAGAACGACGCCCCAGGCCGCATGGCCCATCCGTCGCATCAGGTGATGCTGCCCCATCTCTTGCCCTTCTGCCCCGCGGACGGTTCGCCGCCCTGATTGTTCAACTCACCATTCGCATGATGTCGTTGTAGGTAGCGAATACCATCAGCAGCAGGATCAAGCCAAGACCTATCGACATGGCGAACTGCATCGCCCGCTCCGAGGGTGGCCTTCCGCGCACAGCCTCGATGGCGAAGGCGACCACATGCCCCCCGTCGAGCGCCGGGATGGGAAAGAGGTTCAGCATGCCGATCGCGGTCGAGATCACCCCGATCAGGGCGACGAAGCTGACGAGCCCTTGGGAGGCGGTCTCGCCCGAGACCTGGGCGATGCCGATCGGGCCCTGCAGGTTGTCGGCGCCGATCGCCCCGGTCAGGATGCTCTTCAGACCCGTCAGGGACTGATCGATCACGTCGACCACGCGGACCGCGCCGATGCCGAGCGCCGTCCAGGGCGCCGGCGTGTTCACCGCCGGCAGGTAGAGCGAGGCGCCGGCGACGCCGATCATCACCCGCCGCTCGAAGCCCCCCTGCCCGTCCGCGGTGTCGCGCTCGATGGGCGTGATGGTCATGGCGAGGGTCTCGCCGTCGCGCCAGACCGTCAGGGGCAGCTCCTTGCCGCCCGAAGCCATGACCTGGGCGCGCAGCTCGTCGAAGGCGGCGAGCGGCGCGCCCCCCGCCGAGAGGATCACGTCGCCGGGCTTCAGGCCCGCGCGGCTGGCGGGCGAAAGCGGCTCCACCCCCATGACCAGGGGCGGCAGGGCGTAGGGCGCGGCGACCTCCAGCCGCTCGCCCTCGCGCTCGACCACGAAGTCCATCGGCCCCGGCGCGGGCATCGCCGCGGCGGCCGCATAGATGTCGCCGAGCTGGGTCACCGGCTTGCCGTTCACCGCCAGCACCAGGTCGCCCGCCCGCAGGGGCTGGGTCACCCCGGGCAGCGGGTCGATCTCGCCCAGGACCGGCCGGTCCTCCGGCACCCCCTGCCACAGGGCGAGCCCGGCGAAGACCGCGACGCTGAGAAGAAAGTTCGCGAAAGGCCCCGCGAGGACCGTCGCCATGCGCCGCCAGACGGTGGCGCCGTGGAAGCTCTCGGCCCGCTCCGCCGCGCTCATGCCGCGCAGGGCCGCCGGATCCGCCCGGCTGGTCCCGTCGCCGTCGCCGAGGAAGCGCACGTAGCCGCCGAGCGGCAGCGCCGCCAGCTGCCAGACCGTGCCCCGCCGGTCGCGGCGCGACCAGATCACCGGGCCGAAGCCGATGGAGAACACCTCCGAGCGGATGCCGCACCAGCGGGCGACGATGTAATGGCCGTATTCGTGGACGAAGACCACGATCCCCAGGACCACCACGAAGGGCAGGACGGTGGCGAGAAAGCCGCCGAAGAAGGGGATGCTCGCGATCAGCTCCATGCGGTGGTCCTTGCGATGGCCTCGGCCCGCTCCCGCGCGTCGCGGCGTGCGGCGGCGTCATAGGCGAGCACCTCGTCGAGCCCGTAGCCGTCGCCTGCGCGCGCGGCTTCGGACCCGAGGCGCTCCATCACATGTTCAACGAGATGGGCCATGTCAAGGAAGCCCACCCGCCCCGCGAGGAAGGCGTCGAGCGCCGCCTCCTTCGCGCCGTTGAAGACCGCGCCGGCGAGGCCGCCCATCTCCAGCGCCGCCCGCGCCAGCCGCAGCGCCGGGAACCGCTCCGGATCGGCGGCCGAGAAGTCGAGCCGTCCGATCGCCGCGAGGTCGAGCCGCGCCACCGGCAGGTCCAGCCGGTCGGGCCAGTTCAGCGCGAAGCCGATGGCGCCCTTCATGTCCGAGGGCCCGAGCTGGGCGATGAGCGAGCCGTCGCGGAACCCCACCAGGGAATGGACGATCGACTGGGGATGGACCACCACCTCGATCCGGTCGGGCGCCATGTCGAAGAGCTCGCGCGCCTCGATCATCTCCAGCGCCTTGTTGAACATGGTGGCGCTGTCGATGGAGATGCGCTGGCCCATGGCCCAGTTGGGATGGGCCGCCGCCTGCTGGGGGGTCGCCGCCGCCATGGCCGCATGGGTCCAGTCCCGGAACGGCCCGCCCGAGGCGGTGAGGATCAGCCGCTCCACCTCCCCCGCCCGCTCGCCGCGGAGCGCCTGGAAGATGGCGCTGTGCTCGCTGTCGACCGGCAGGAGCGTCGCCCCCGCCGCCGCGCAGACCCGCCGCAGCAGGGCCCCGGCGCAGACCAGGCTCTCCTTGTTGGCGAGGGCGAGCGTGCCGCCGCGCAGCGCCGCGGCGAGCCCGGGGGCGAGCCCCGCCGCCCCGACGATGGCCGACATGGTCCAGTCCGCGGGCTCGGCCGCCGCCGCGGCCAGGGCCTCGGACCCCGCCGCCGCCTCGATCCCGGTCCCCGCCAGGGCCGCCTTCAGCTCGGCGTAGCGGCCGGGCTCCGCCGTGACGGCGATCCGCGCCCCGAGCGCCCGCGCCTGCGCCGCGAGAAGCGCGACGTTGCCCGCGCCCGAGAGCGCCACCGTCTCGTAGACCTCGCGCCCGCCCTGCGCCTCGAGGAGCGCGACGGTGTTGCGCCCGATCGAGCCGGTCGCGCCGAAGATGCTGACCCGCCGCATGGCTCAGATGGCCCCGCCCGCAAGATGGTAGATCGCGAACACCCAGAGCGCCCCCATCACCCCGTCCAGCCGGTCCATCAACCCGCCGTGGCCCGGCACCAGCTGGCTCGAATCCTTGACGCCGAAGCGCCGCTTGACCGCGCTCTCCAGCAGGTCCCCCGCCTGGGAGGCCACCGCCACCACCGCGCTGAGGAGCGCGACCCGCGGCAGGCCCCAGCCGCTCCAGGCGCCGAAGGCGAGGCCGACCGCCACCGCGATGGCGAGGCCGCCGACCGCCCCCGACCAGGTCTTGCCAGGCGAGACGGCGGGCCAGAGCTTGCGCCCGCCCACCATCCGGCCGACGAAATAGGCGCCCACGTCCGCGGCGACGACCACGAGGATCAGCCAGACGACCAGCGGGAACCCCTGCCCGTCGGTCTCGCGCAGCAGGGTGAGGAAACACATGGCCAGCGCCATGTAGATGAGCCCCGCCACCAGCCAGACCCGGGTCTCCCGCGGGGCGAGGAGCATGACCGCGACCACCCCGGCGAAGATCGCCGCGGCCCCGAAGTTCAGCCCCCAGATGGCGGTGGCGGCCACGGACCAGACCGCGGCCACAGCCATGGCGATCAGCGCCGGCGCGTCGAGGCTCCGCTCGCCGGTGACCATGCGATGATGCTCCCACATCATCAGCCCCGCGGCCACGGCCGCGAGCCCGCCCAGCCAGTAGCCGCCCAGCCAGATGTCCCCGAGCGCGATCGCCGCGAGCACGAGCCCCGAGACCAGCCGGAGACCGAGGTCCGCGAAGCGGACGGGCTTGGGCGGGGCGGAACTCATCCGGCCACGGCGCCGAACCTCCGCTCGCGCCGACCGAAGCCCTGGATCTGCGCCGCGAACATCTCCGCGGTGAAGTCGGGCCAGCGCGTGTCCACGAAGGCGAATTCGGAATAGGCCGACTGCCACGGCAGGAAGCCCGACACCCGGAACTCGCCCGAGGTGCGCAGGATCAGGTCCGGGTCCGGCAGGCCGGCGGTGTCGAGATGGTCGGAAACCGTGTCCTCGGTGATGTCCTCGGCCTTGAGCGCCCCGGCCTTCACCTTTTCCGCCACCCGGCGGGCGGCGCGCAGGATCTCGTCCCGGCCGCCGTAGTTGATCGCCACGGTCAGGTGCATCCGGTCGTTCTGGAGCGTCTGCGCCTCCAGCCCGGCCATCAGCGCCTGCAGGTCGGGCTCGAGCCGGTCGCGCCCGCCGATGAAGCGCACGCGCACCCCCTCGGCCACCAGCCGGGCGCCTTCCTTCTTGATGTAGCGGCGAAACAGCCGGAACAGGCCCAGGACCTCGGCGGCGGGCCGCCGCCAGTTCTCGGTGGAGAAGGCGAAGAGCGTCAGGTGGGTCACGCCGAGGTCCGGGCAGGCCTCGACGATCTCGCGCACCCGGTCGGCGCCGCGCTTGTGCCCGGCGATCCGGGGCAGGCCCCGGCTCTGGGCCCAGCGGCCGTTGCCGTCCATGATGATCGCCACATGGGCGGGCGAATCCCCGCGGGACACGGTCGCCTTCTGCTCGGGCCTATACTCGTACATCGCTCACTCCACTGGGCCGCGGCCGATCCCGCGTCAGATCTGCATGATCTCGTCTTGCTTCGCGTCAAGGGCCGCGTCGATCTTCTTGATCGCCGCGTCGGTCAGGTCCTGGATTTCGTCGTGCCACATCTTGTGGTCGTCCTCGGGCAGGCCCGCGGCCTTGGCCTTCTTCAGCTGGTCCATGCCGTCGCGCCGGACGTTGCGCACCGCGATCCGGGCCTGCTCGGCGTACTGGCCGGCGACTTTGGTGAGGTCGCGCCGGCGCTCCTCTCTTCAGCTCGGGGATGGGCAGGCGCAGGATGGTGCCGTCCATCTGGGGGTTGATCCCCAGACCCGAGTTGCGGATCGCCTTGTCCACCGCGTTCACCAGGCTCTTGTCCCAGACATTGATCAGCACCATGCGCGGTTCGGGAACCGTGATCGTGCCGAGCTGGTTAATGGGCGTGGGCGAGCCGTAGGCCTCGACCGTCACCGGGTCGAGCATGGAGGCCGAGGCCCGTCCGGTGCGCAGCGAGGCGAATTCCGTGCGCAACGCCGCCAGCGCCCCGTCCATGCGCTTCTTCAGCGCGTCCGCGTCGATCTCGGTCTCGTCGGCCATCAGGCTTCTCCTTCCCCGGTCTATGCCTCAACCGGGTTCGACAATGGTGAATCTTCCGCCGCCCTGGATCACGCCCGCAAGCCCCCCGGGGGCGTCGAGCGCGAAGACCACGATCGGCAGGCGGTTGTCCCGGGCCAGGGCGATGGCGGCCGCGTCCATGACCTTGAGGTGCTTCTGGAGCACCACGTCGTAGGTCACCCGGTCGAACCGCTTGGCGTCGGGGTTCTTCTTCGGGTCGCTGTCGTAGATGCCGTCGACCTGGGTGCCCTTGAAGATCGCCTCGCAGGCCATCTCGGAGGCGCGCAGCGTCGCGGCGGTGTCGGTGGTGAAATAGGGGTTTCCCGTGCCGGCGGCGAAGATCACCACCCGCCCCTTCTCCAGGTGCCGCACGGCGCGGCGGCGGATGTAGGGCTCGCAGACCTGGGCCATGGGAATGGCCGAAAGCACCCGGGTGTAGACCCCCTGCGCCTCCAGCGCCGATTGCATGGCGAGGGCGTTCATCACCGTCGCCAGCATCCCCATGTAGTCGGCGGTGGTGCGCTCCATCCCCTGGGCCGAGCCCTGCAACCCGCGGAAGATGTTGCCGCCGCCGATCACCATGCAGATCTCGACGCCGAGGTCGTGCAGGCCCCGCACTTCCGAGGCGATCCGCTCCACCGTGGGGGGATGCAGGCCGAACTGGCCGGGGCCCATCAGGGCCTCGCCGGAAATCTTCAGCAGGATGCGCTTGTAGACCGGCGCGGCGCCCGGAGAATTGCTGCTCGCTTGGCCGTCGGTCATCGCTCGCTCACCCTTTACTGAAACCCGGCGCGAAAATGGCGGAAACCCCGCGGGGTTTCAACGCCGATCTCGGTTGCGGCGCGCCAGTGTGGCGCGCCGGCCATGGCTCAGCGGCCCGCGGTCTTGGCGACCTCGGCGGCGAAGTCCTCCGATTCCTTCTCGATGCCCTCGCCGACGGCGAGCCGGGCGAAGGCCACCACCTCGACGCCGGCGTCCTTGGCCGCCTTGCCGACGGTGACGTCCGGGTTCATCACGAACTTCTGGTTGAGGAGGGTCACCTCCTCGAAGAACTTCTGCATCCGGCCGACGATCATCTTCTCGATCACCGCCTCGGGCTTGCCGCTCTCGCGGGCCTGCTCGGTCAGGACGTTCTTCTCGCGCTCGATCACCGCCGGGTCGAGGTCCTTCTCGGAGAGCGAGGCGGGCGAGGTCGCGGCGATGTGCATGGCGATCTGCTTGCCGATGCCGTTGTCCTGGCCCTTCAGCGCCACGATCACGCCGATCTTGCCGAGGTTGTCGGCGACCGCATTGTGGACGTAGGCCGCGACGCTGTCGCCCTCGACCGAGGCCATGCGGCGCAGGTGCAGGTTCTCGCCGATGGTGACGATCTTGTCGGTCACCGCTTCCTGGACGGTCTTGTCGTCCAGAGGGGCGCCGCGCAGCGCCTCGATGTCGGCGCAGCCGGTCGCGACCTCGGCGATCGCCCGGACGATCTCCTGGAAGTCGGAGTTGCGCGCGACGAAGTCGGTCTCGGAGTTCACCTCGACCACCACGCCCACGCCGCCCTTGACCGCGACGCCCACCAGGCCCTCGGCCGCGGTGCGCCCGGACTTCTTCGCCGCCTTGGCGAGGCCCTTGGTGCGCAGCCAGTCGATGGCGGCCTCCATGTCGCCGCCCGTCTCGGTCAGCGCCTTCTTGGCGTCCATCATGCCCGCGCCGGACGTGTCGCGCAGTTCCTTGACCATCGTCGGCGGTGATCGTCATCATCGCTCTCCTTCAATAAGTGCGGATTTTTCGCCGGCTGCAGGCCGGCGTCCCGAATTCCCGCGGGCCTGAGACTTAAGCCCCGCGCCGCGACGGGCGCCGTGATCAGGCTTACGGACTCGGCCGGGTGCGGCTCGATCGGCGAACTCCTCGACCGGCGCCTTCTTCCATCGCACCGATGTCGATGCCGGCGGCGCCCATCTGCGAGGTCATGCCGTCGAGCGCCGCGCGGGCGATCAGGTCGCAGTAGAGCGAGATCGCGCGGGCCGCGTCGTCGTTGCCCGGGATCGGGATAGTCGATGCCGTCCGGCGAGGAGTTCGAGTCGAGCACCGCGATGACCGGGATGCCGAGCTTCTTCGCCTCGAGGATCGCGAGATCCTCCTTGTTCGTGTCGATCACGAAGATGCAGGTCGGGAACGCCGCCCATCTCGCGGATGCCGCCGAGCGACTTCTGCAGCTTGTCCTGCTCGCGCTCGAGGTTCGAGCCGCTCCTTCTTGGTGAGGCCGCTCGGCGCCCTGCGGCGAGCTTCTCGTCGATCGACTTCAGCCGGGCGATCGAGTTCGAGACGGTCTTCCAGTTGGTGAGCGTGCCACCGAGCCAGCGGTGGTTCATGTAGTACTGCGCCGAACGCTCGGCGGCGTCGGCGACGGCCTTCTGCGCCTGGCGCTTGGTGCCGACGAAGAGGATGCGACCGCCCTTGGCGACCGACTGCTGCGGACGGCCTGCAGCGCCTGGTCGAGCATCGGCACGGTCTGCGTCAGGTCGATGCATGTGGATGCCGTTGCGGCTCACCGTAGATGTACGGCGCCATGCGCGGGTTCCAGCGGTGGGTCTGGTGGCCGAAGTGGACGCCGGCTTCGAGCAGCTGGCGCAGAGTGAACTCGGGAAGAGCCATTTGGTCCGTCTTACCTTTTCCGGTTTCGCCTCAGACGGGGAGAAGAGCCTCTCGGCCCAACCGGTGGACGCCCGGGGATGTCTCCCCCGGGGCGCCCGCCCCCGCCTGTGGATTTGAGTGGCGCGCCTTTACGCCTCTTCGCCCGAAAAGGCAAGGGGGAGCGCCAGCAGGATCCATTCCCGGTCCCCGGTCTCCCAGTCCTCGGGGACCAGCGGCGCCCGCGCCCGCTCCCGGAACCCCTGGGCGGCGTAGAAGGCCCGGGCCTCGGCGTTGCCGTCGGCGACGATCAGCGCCAGCTCCGCCGCTCCTGCCGCCCGGCCCCGCCCGACGGCGGCCGCGACCAGCCGCGCCGCCGCGCCCTTGCGGCGCTGCTCGGGGAAGACCGCGAGCATGTTGAGGTACCAGGCCCCCGGCGCGCGGTTCTCCAGCGCCTGGAGCGGCACGGCGAGCGGCGGCAGATCCTCGGGCGACTGCGGCTCGTCGGGCAGGGCGTAGTCGATCGCCATCCCCGCCACCCGGCCCCCGGCCTCGGCGATGGTGGCGTTGCGCCAGGAGAAGGGCCCCTGGTCCCGGGCGGCCCGGCGGGCGCCCACGTCCCAGACGCTCTCGTCCGGCTCCTGGATGCGCGCCCACAGATGCGCGGGCAACCCGTGGCCCGCCAGATCCGCGAGCCGCGCCATGTCCGGCGCATCCTCCCGCCGCGCGGGCCGCAGGGCGATCATCCCTCGCCTCCTCCCCTGGTTTTTCCCGATCCTGCCGCCCTCGCCCCGGTTTCGCAACCGCTCGCGAGGCCCCCGCCGCACCCGCGGCTTGAAAGCCCGGGCGGGGGCGCCTATGGTGAAGGGAAGGACGGCAGGGAGGCCGTCGATAAGGCCGTCGCTCCATGCGGCGGCCTCTGTGTTATTATCTGCCGAGGCGGGGAAGCCGCCCGGCGAGACTGACGGAGGTCCAGGATGGAAAAGGTCCCGCTGACCCAGAAGGGGTTCGACAAGCTCGACGCGGAGCTCAAGCGTCTGAAGACGGTCGACCGGCCCGAGGTGATCCGCGCCATCGCCGAGGCCCGCGAGCACGGCGACCTGAGCGAGAACGCCGAATACCATGCGGCGCGCGAGCGGCAGAGCTTCATCGAGGGCCGCATCCGCGAGCTGGAGTCAATGATCGGCCGGTCCGAGGTGATCGACGTCAGCCGCCTCTCGGGCCCGGTGAAGTTCGGGGCGACCGTGGTGCTGCTCGACGAGGACACCGACGAGGAGAAGACCTTCCAGATCGTCGGCGAGGCGGAGGCGAGCATCGAGGAGGGCCTGCTCAACCTCAAGTCTCCCCTCGCCCGCGCCCTGATCGGCAAGGAAGAGGGCGACAGCGTCGAGGTGCGCACCCCCGGCGGCACCCGCTCCTACGAGATCCGCACGGTCTCCTTCGTGTGAGGACGCGCCTT
>CBDEVG010000041.1:0-182522 GCA_965243535.1 Amaricoccus sp. | reverse complement strand
GCCGGGCGGCGTGCTAGGCCCCGGCCGCCGGAGCGGAGCCGGTCCCCCGAGGGCCAAGGGTCCTCGCGGTTTTTCCCGGAGCAGCGGAGCGAGGCGGATGCATGTGCTGATCACCGGCGCGGCGGGGGCGCTCGCCGCCCGGCTGACCCGCTCGATCCTGACGGAGCCGCCGCAGGGCTTCGCGCGGCTGACCCTGGTCGACCGGGACGCGCCGCCGACGCCCGCCGGCGCCGCCGCGCCCATCGTCGCCGCCGCGCTCGACCTCGCGGACGGCGCGGCCGTGGCCCGGCGCATCGGCCGGCGGCCCGACGTGATCTATCATTTCGCCGCCGGATCGGAGGCGGACCCGGGCTGGCGCGACGGCTTCGACGCGACCCGGCGGCTCTTCGACGCCATCGCGGCGACGCCCGACTATGCGCCGCGGCTGGTGCTCGCCTCCTCCGTCGCGGTCTTCGGCCCGCCCGCGCCGCCGGTGATCGCCGACGACCATGCCCCCGCGCCGGCGAGCGGGTTCGGAGCCCAGCTCGCGGCCGCGGAGCTGCTGCTCGCCGACCGGGTGCGAACGGGGGCCTTCGACGGGATGTCCCTGCGGCTGCCGGTCGTCGCCGGGGCGGGGGCCCCCTGGGGGTTCGCCGACTGGATCGCGGCGCTGCTGCGCGATCCCCCCGCGGGGCGCGAGGCGGTCCTGCCGGTCGACGCGGGGGCGCGGCTCTGGCTGACCAGCCGGCGCGCCGCGGTCTTTCACCTGCGCCAGGCGGCGGAGCTCGACCCGGCGCGGCTGGGACCGCGGCGCGTCCTGGTCCTGCCCGGCGTCCCGGCGCGGGCGGGCGAGATCGTGCAGGCGCTGGAACGGGTCGCAAGCCTCGCCGATCACGTGCGCGCGGAGCCGCAGCCCGAGGCGGAACGACTGGCCGCCGGCTGGCCCGGCTGGTGCGAGGCGGCGCTGGCGCGGACGCTGGGATTTCGCCCGGAGGCGTCGCTCGACGCGCTGGTGGAGGCGGAGCTGGCGGAGGAAGGCGGGACGCCGACGCGGTGAGCGGTCCGGCCGCGGGGCTGTCCGCGCGCGCCCGGACCTTGCCGGGCGGGGCGGTCAGCGCCAGCTGTCGAGCAGCGCCTGTTCCTCGGCGGGGGTCATGGCCATGCCCGCGCCGAGCATGTCGAGCGCCCGGTCGAGCGTCTCGGGATCGCCCGGCTCGCCAGAGGCGGGGACGAAGGCGTCGCGGTCGACCCCGCCGGCGAGCCGGCTCGCCACCGCCACGGCGGTGGACCATTCCCCGACGCCCGACCGGCAGGCCACGCCCTGGGTCATGCTGTTGGCGATCGGGTCGAGCAGGTCGTATTCGCGGCAGGGCCGCCCGGTCTTGTCGAGGAAGGTGCCGAGCAGGGTGATCTGATGCGGCCCCGCCGTCGCCACCGCGCCGCTCGGCGCGGTTTCGAGGGCGGCGCGCAGGTCGGCGTCGGCCGAGGGCGGCGCCCCGAGGATCTGCACGGGCCGGCGCATCGGGCCAGGGCCGAAGGTCAGGCCCACCACCAGCGCCGCCGCCGCCGCCGCGACGGCCGCGGCGGCGAAGACCCGGCGGCCGCCCGCCCGGCCCCCGGCCGGCCGCCAGCCGGCGAGCCGGCCGCGGCGGGACACATCAGTCCGTGCGGGCGCCCCTCCGTCCGTTCCGAGGATCGTCGCGACGATGCGCTGGGGCGCCGGCTGGGCGAGCGGCGCGGCGAAGGCCTGGCCGAGCAGGGCGTTGAGCTCCATCAAGGCGTCCACATGGGCGGAATCATCGGGGTGATCGGCGAGATGGAGCACCACGCGGGCGGAATCCTCGGGCGAAAGCGCCCCGTCGACGAAGGCGGCGAGGGTGTCGCGGTCCATCACTGCGTCCATGTCCTGCTCCTCATGTCCGGGCTGCGCACCAGGGGCAGCAAGGCTGCGCGGGCGCGGGACAGCCGGCTCATCACCGTGCCGATGGGAATGCCGAGCTCGTCGGCGGCTTCGCGGTAGCTGCGCCCCTCGATGGCGACCAGCACCATGACCAGGCGCAGGTCGTCGGGCAGTTCGTCCACCTTGGCGCGCACCCGGGCGAGAGTGGCGCGGTCCTCGGCGGCCTGGGCGCCCAGGCCCTCGTCCGAGAGCGCCGCGAGATCGGGGTCGATCTGCTCTCCGCGGACCTTGCGGCGGCGGCGGTCGTCGAGCCAGAGGTTCTGGATGATGCGGAACATCCAGCTGTCCATGCGGGTCCCCGGCTGGAAGCTGGCGGCGTTGCGCAGCGCCCGCTCGCAAGCCGCCTGGACCAGGTCGTCCGCCCCGTCCAGCGACCCGCAAAGCGCGAAGGCGAAGCGCCGCAGCCGCGGCACCAGTCCCACCAGGTCGCGCTGAAATCGGCTTTCCACGGCCCCCAGCCCCTTCGTTTCAAATCATCTCTGCGCCGACAACGGCACGGTTGCATTTTTATTCGCGGTCGGGTTGATTGGGGTCCGCCGCGACCATATTCAGGACGCGAGCGGGTGGGGTTTCACATGCGGTTTCTCGGGCGTCTCGCGATCGTTGCGGCGGCCTTCTCTCTGGTTGCTCCCATGAACCTGGGTCCGGCCGCGCTGTATGGGACAGCGCTGGCGGCCGATGCGGCAAAGCCTGAAAAGCCCGGCAAGTCATCGAAATCCGATCGCTCCGCGAAGCAGTCGAAGTCCAAGGCGAAATCGGAGCGGTCGCTCCGGGACATGGCCAAGGCCGCCAAGGCGAAGGCCGACGCCAAGGCGAAAGCGAAGGCCCAGCGCAAGCGCGGCGCTTCGTCCCGCCGGGGTGATTCGCGGGGCGGCCGCGCCGTCGCCGCCTTCGCCGCGGCCGAGGTCGCCGACGACCTGCTGACGGGCGAGACCCCCGTGGTCGATCCGGTGATCGTGTTGCCTCCGGGGGAGGTCCCCCCGGGCGAGGTTCCGGTGACCGAAGTTCCCGTGGTCGTTCCCGTCGAGGTGGACGGCCCCATTCCCGACACGGACGATGACGAGGTTCCGACCGAAGTCGACGGCCCCGTCCCTGACACGCCCCAGGAGGAGGCGCCGACCGAGGTGGACGGCCCCGTCCCGGAAACCCCGGTGCAGGAGACGCCGCGGGAGGAGACTCCGGTGCAGGAAACCCCGACGCCGGTCGAGCAGCCCACCCCCACGACGCCGCGGGAGGAGACGCCGACCCAGGTCGATGGCCCCACGCCGAGCCGGCCCGATCCGGTCACGCCGGGCCGGGACACCGCGTCGGACAATGACGGTCCGGACCGGACCCCGACGACCCAGACCCCCACCGTCCCCTCGGGCGGCAATGGCGGCGGTGGCGGCTCCCAGGTCGCCAATGGCGGCGGGTCCGGCTCGTCGGGCCAGGGATCGAACGGCCAGGGGTCGGGCGGCGGCTCTTCCGGCGGCTCGGGCAACGGCTCGGGCGGTTCCCAGACGGCGACCGACACCACGACCGCGCCCGGCTCGGGCGCGCAGTCGGGCTCCCAGTCCGGGTCGAAGACCGAGGTCGCGGGCGGCGGCTCCTCCACCGGCGGCAAGGTTCCTTCCGAGTCCTCCACGTCGAGCGGGCCGACCGAGACCGTGAGCGCGCCGAGCATCAAGGACGTGCTCGGGTCGATCTTCGGCGGCAGGCCCCGGACCCCGCGGGAGCCGGCCGCGACCCCTGCGCCCACGCCCGCCCCGGCGCCGGTCGAGGTGGCGGTGGTGGAGGAGCCGCCGGTCGTGACCCCGGTCGCCCCGGCGCCGGTCGAGGTGGCCCCCGTCCAGACGCCGGCCGTCGCGCCGCAGGCGGTCGCGAAGCCGGTCGAGCCCGCCATCGCCAAGACCGCGCCGCGGATCGAGCTGTCCTCGGGCAATTCGCGCCAGAAGTACCGGCAGTACGAGATCACTGCCCTGGGCCTCACCCGGGAATCGCGGCAGGTGGCCAACGCGCTCGGCTTCCGCATTCTGTCGGAGCGCAAGAGCCCGCTGCTCGGCAACCGCGTGGTGGCGCGTCTGCGCACGCCCTCCGGCCAGACCGCGGACGCGGCGCTGAAGCGCATCCGCTCGCTCCTGCCCGAGGTGACCTTCGACTACGCCCACCTCTATCGCCCTAGTGGCGAGGGCGCGGCGCCCGTGCGCTACGCCGCCGCGATGATCGGCGCGCCGGCGGACCAGCCGGGATCGTGCAAGGCGGCGAGCCGGGTGGGCCTGATCGACTCCGGCGTCGGCTCCCATGAGACGCTGGCCTCGGCCAAGGTCGTGCGCAAGAACTTCGTCGACCGCAACGCCGCCACCAACGTCGCCCATGGCACGGCCATCGCCTCGATCCTGGTGGGCGACCTGCCCGGCTCCGGGCCGCTCCTGTCGGGCGCCCAGCTTTACAGCGCCAACGTCTTCGCCCAGGACGGGGCGGGCCTGCGCGCCGATCCCACCGCCATCATCGAGGCGCTGGACTGGATGGCCCAGAACCGCGTGCCGGTGGTGAACCTGTCGCTGATGGGGCCGGAGAACGCCCTGCTCACCCAGGCGGTGCAGGCGGCCACCCGGCGCGGGCTGGTGCTGGTGGCGGCCGCGGGCAACGACGGGCCGAGCGGCGCGCCCGCCTACCCGGCCGCCTATTCCGAAGTCATCGCCGTCTCGGCGGTGGATTCTCGCGGACGGCCGTATGCCCGGAACAATCGCGGCAACTACATCTACGTCGCCGCGCCGGGAGTGGACGTCTGGGGGGCCGACGCCCGGGGCGGACTCGCCTTCTGGACGGGCACCTCCTTCGCGGCGCCCTTCGTCACCGCCTCGATCGCCCGGGACATGGCCCAGGGCCGGGTCGCCAACATCAATGACGGACGCAAGCGCCTCGCCGCCACCGCCCGGGACATGGGCGCGCCGGGACGGGATCCGATCTACGGCTACGGCCTGTTGCAGCTCGCGAGCTGCGGGGCGGGCGGGCTGTCGGCGCCGGTGATCTCGTCCAAGAGCAACTGAGGGGCGCAATGGCCTTTGCCGCGCTGGTGGTCGACAAGGACGCCGAGGGGCAGACCTCGGCGTCCATCCGCAGCCTCGACCTCGGCGACCTGCCCGAAGGTGAGGTCACGGTCGCGGTCGACTATTCGACGCTGAACTACAAGGACGGCCTCTGCCTCGGGCCCGGCGGCGGGCTGGTGCGGCGCTATCCCCATGTGCCGGGCGTGGATTTCGCGGGCGTGGTCGAGGCCTCGGCCGACCCGCGCTACCAGCCGGGCGACCGGGTGGTCCTGACCGGCTGGCGGGTGGGCGAGGCCCATTGGGGCGGCTACGCCCAGAAGGCCCGGGTGCGCGCCGACTGGCTGGTCCCGCTGCCCGCCGGCTTGACTTCGCGCCAGGCCATGGCGGTGGGGACCGCCGGCCTGACCGCCATGCTCGCCCTGATCGAGCTGGAGGACCATGGCCTGCGCCCCGGCCAGGGGCCGGCGCTGGTGACCGGCGCGGCGGGGGGCGTGGGCTCCATGGCCGTGGCGCTCCTGGCCGCCGCGGGCCATGAGGTGGCCGCCGTCACCGGTCGGACGGAGCAGGAGGGCTACCTGCGCGACCTGGGCGCGACGCAGGTCGTCCCCCGCGCCGAGTTGGCCGAGCCGAGCCGCAAGCCGTTGGAGAGCGAGATCTGGACCGGCTGCATCGACGCAGTCGGCGGGGCGATGCTGTCCCGGGTGCTGAAGCAGCTGAAGTACGGCGGCGCCGTGGCCGCCGTGGGCCTCGCCGGCGGGGCCGACGTGCCCCTGTCGGTGGTGCCGTTCCTGCTGCGCGGGGTGAAGCTGCTGGGAATCGACAGCGTCGTCCAGCCCTATGCCGCCCGCGTCCGCGCCTGGGAGCGGATCGCGCGGGACCTGCCCTTCGACAAGCTCGAGGCGATGATCGCGCCCGCGACGCTCGCCGACCTGCCCGAGCTGGGCCGGGCGATCCTCGGGGGGGCGGTCCGCGGACGGGTGGTGGTCGACGTCAACGCCTGACGCGAGGGGGCGGGCCAGCCCGCCCCCACGGGAGTCGCTGTCAGCGCCAGCCGAGCGCCGGGGCGACATGGGTCAGGATCGCCTCCAGCACATGGGCGTTGTAGTCCACGCCGAGCTGGTTTGGCACGGTGAGCAGCAGGGTGTCCGCCTCGGCGATGGCCTCGTCCGCCGCCAGCTGCGCGATGAGCTTGTCCGGCTCGGCGGCGTAAGAGCGGCCGAAGACGGCGCGGGTGTTCTCGTCGAGCCAGCCAATGGAATCCCCGTTGTCCGCGGAGCCGCTGAAGTACCGGCGGTCGAGGTCGTTCACCAGGGCGAAGATGCTGCGGCTGACCGAGACGCGGGGTTCGTGCTTGTGCCCCATCTCCTTCCAGGCGGCGCGATAGGCGCGGATCTGCTTGGCCTGCTGGATGTGCAGCGGCTCGCCCGTTTCGTCGAACTTCAGAGTGGAGCTTTGCAGGTTCATCCCCAGCTGCGCCGCCCAGACCGCGGTGGCGTCGGTGGCGGCGCCCCACCAGATGCGGTTCCGCAGCCCTTCGGAATAGGGCTCCAGTCGCAACAGGCCGGGCGGGTTCGGGAACATCGGCCGCGGGTTCGGCTTGGCGAAGCCTGCGCCTTCGAGCAGGGACAGGAACACCTCCGCATGGCGGCGGGCCATGTCGGCGTCGGTCTCGTCCTCGGCGGGGGCATAGCCGAAGTGGCGGTATCCATCGATCACCTGTTCCGGCGAGCCGCGACTGATCCCGAGCTGGAGCCGCCCACCCGCGATCAGGTCGGCGGAGCCCGCGTCCTCAGCCATGTAGAACGGGTTCTCGTAGCGCATGTCGATGACCGCGGTGCCGATCTCGATGCGCCTGGTGCGCGCGCCGATGGCGGCGAGCAGCGGGAAGGGAGAGGCGAGCTGCCGGGCGAAGTGGTGCACGCGGACATAGGCGCCGTCGGCGCCCAGCTCCTCCGCCGCCACCGCCAGTTCGATCGACTGCAAGAGGGCGTCTGCGGCCAATCGCGTGCCCGACCCGGGCGAGGGCGACCAATGGCCGAAGGACAGGAACCCGATTTTCTTCATCATACTTGATCCGGCATGGTTCTAGGCGGTGTTTCTCGGATGTTCAGGACGCTTCGCGGCGAAGCCTCGGATGAGGGTCCGCCGCCGATCATGGCGGCCGGCCTTGCGAAAGGCCCTTGCGCGCACCATTCGCAAGAGGTGGGAGGGATGCCAGCGTCGAGGGGCAGCCGATCCGCCGCTTCGGCCTCAGATGGATCGGCCCGCATCCCTTCGCCCCTTGTGTCGCTTCCGCAACGAGATGGCTCGGAACGTCGCGATCGCCAAGGGGGCATTCCGTGGCCACACTGTCGCCAGATTCGCCTCGCACTGCGACGGTCTGGCCGGAGCTGCGGGGTGGCGCGCTGGGGCGGCCTAGCCGATCGCGCCGCGCAGCGCGGCGAGCCGATCCGGCGCGATCACCGGGATGCGGCGGCGCGCGCTCGCCACGATTCCCTCCCGCTGCCAAGCGGAGAGCAGGCGGCTGACGGTGTGGAGCGTGGCGCCCGTCATCTCGGCGATGTCGTTGCGGGTCACCGGAAAAGCGATCTCGACGCCCTCCTCCGTCTTGCGGCCGGACTGGGTCGCGAGGCGCAGCAGGGCCGCCGCCGCCCTCTGTTCCATTGCCTGGGTGGCGAGTTCGGTCACGAGGGACTGGAACTCGCCGAGGCGGGCGCCGAGGGTGTGGTAGGTCTCGCTGGCGAAGCCCTCGTATTTCGCGGTGAACGCGGGCCAGAGCCGCACCGGCCGGGCGAGCGCGAGCGATTCCGTGGCGGCGAGCGCCGTGGCCGGATAGGCGTCGCGCCCGAGCGCCGGGGCGATGCCGAAGAGTTGGCCGGGCGGGATAGGGAAGGCGATGACCTGTCCACCGTCCGGGATGGTCCGAACGACGCGGATGAAACCGTCGAGCAGAAGGAGGAATCGCTCCGCCGGCGCCCCCCTTGTCGAAAACCGCCTTGCCGTCGGCGTAGCGGCCGGACGCGGCCTGATCGAGGATCTCGCAGATCTCGGCGCGCGTCAGCCCCGAGAAGGGCGGCAGGCTGGCGAGCAGGCTCTCGTCAAGCTTCGACCGGCCGGTCATCCCCCGAAGCGATCCGGCCCGCAGGTCACGGCGCGACCCGGAGACGGGCGTCCTCTGCGAGGCCATAGACCCGACGCGCCGTCCCCGCGGCGATCATGGCGCGCTCGTCCGGGGACAGGGGCGCGAGAAGGTCGCGGGTCACGGCGATCCAGACCGGGAGGCCGCTGTTGAGGTCGGTCACTGGCCAGTCGCTGCCCCACAGCATCCGTTCCGGCCCGAACCTTTCCAAAAGATGGCCGAACCAGGGGGCGAGCCGTGCGGCGGTGGTCTCGCCCGGAGGGCAGTGGAGGGTGAGGCCGGAGAGCTTCACCGCCACGTTCGGACAGGCGGCGAGCGCGTCGATCCCCGCCGCCCAGGGCTGCCAGGCGCCGGCCGCCACTGGCGGGTTGCCGCCGTGGTCGAGCACCAGCCGCAGGTCGGGACAGGCTTGGGCGAGGGCGAGGCCGATCCCGAGCTGGTCCGCCCGCAGGCACAGGTCGAAGGTCAGCCCCCGCGCCGCGATCCGGCGCAGGTTGGCGCGAAAGACCGCCGTGTCGGACAGCCCGTCCGGGGCCACATGCAGGATGCGGCGGAACCCGACCACCCGCAGGCCGGCGCATTCGTCGAGCCAGCCCTCGAACCCCGCCGCCGTCTCCGGCCGGCAGGAGGCGACCTGGCCGAGGAGCCGCGGGTCGGCGAGGCCTGCGACGAGCCGGGCCTCGTCCCGCCAGTCGGCCTCGTCCACCCCCGTCTCCATGTGGAGCGCGCCCGCCACCCCGAGCCCCGCGGTCAGCCGGTCGTAGTCGGCGGGGGCGAAGTCGCCGGTCAGCTCCGGAACGCCCGCGGTCCAGCCATAGCCGAACCGATCCCGCAGGATCAGGTGGCGGTGGGTGTCGACGAGCCCTTCCGGCTCAGGCATCGGCGACCACGTCCTGGCGCTGGGATCCCAGCCCCTCGATCCCGAGCTCCACCACGTCGCCGGGCTTGAGATAGGTCGGCGGCTTCATCCCCATGCCCACTCCCGGCGGGGTGCCGGTCGAGATCACGTCGCCCGGATGCAGGGTCATGAAACGGCTGAGATAGCTGACGAGGAAGGCGACCCCATAGACCATGGTCCGGGTCGAGCCGTCCTGCCGCAGCGCGCCGTTCACGCTCAGCCGCATCTTCAGGTCCTGGGGATCGGCGATCTCGTCCCGGGTGACGAGCCAGGGGCCGAGCTGGCCGAAGTTGTCGCAGCTCTTGCCCTTGGTCCACTGGCCCGTGCCCTCGATCTGGAAGGCCCGTTCCGAGACGTCATTGGACACCGCATAGCCCGCCACATGGGCCATGGCCTCGGCCTCGGAGACGTATTTCGCCGGGCTGCCGATGATGACGGCCAGCTCCACCTCCCAGTCGGTCTTGGTCGAGCCGCGGGGGATCAGGATCGGATCATTGGGGCCGCAGATCGCCGAGGTCGCCTTCATGAACAGCACCGGCTCGGCCGGCACCGCCATGCCGCTTTCCGCGGCGTGGTCGGCGTAGTTGAGGCCGATGCACATGAACTTGCCCGTGCCGCCGACGCATGGCCCAAGCCGGGTTCCCGCCGGGATCTCGGGCAGGCCGGACGGGTCGATCCCGCGCAGCGCGGCGAGGCCCGCGTCGGACAGGACCTCGCCCGCGATGTCGGGCACATGGCCGGAGAGGTCGCGCAGGCTGCCGTCCGGGGCGACGAGGCCGGGCTTCTCGGTCCCCTTGGGGCCATGGCGCAGAAGCTTCATGAGCGGATTCCTTCAGACGTTGGACCAGCCGCCGTCGATCACATGGGCGACGCCGGTGGTGTAGCTCGATTCATCCGAGGCGAGATAGACGGCGAGCGCAGCGATCTCCTCCGGCTTGCCGATCCGCCCGATCGGCTGGCGCGCGACGAAGGCCTTGCGGGCGGCGTCGTAGTCGCCGGTGGCGGCCAGCCGCTTTTCCAGGGACGGGCTTTCGACCGTGCCGGGGCAGATGGCGTTGCAGCGCACACCCGACAGGACGAAATCCGCGGCGATAGATTTCGTCAGCCCGATCACCCCGGCCTTGGTCGCGCCATAGACGAAGCGGTTCGGCGCGGCGATCAGCCCGGAGACCACCGAGGCGACGTTGACGATCGACCCGCCCCCCGCCGCCAGCATCCCCGGCAGGAAGGCCCGGCACATGCGGTAGAGCGCCGTCATGTTCAGGTCGAGGCTGAAGGCCCATTGGTCCTCGTCGCAGTCGAGGATGGTGCCCGCCGCCACGAACCCCGCGCAGTTGAAGAGCACGTCGGTGTGGCCCGCCGCGGCCGCCGCCTCCGCCACCGCCGCCGGATCGCGCACGTCGAGCCGGCGGGTGGCGATCCCCGCGGCCGCCAGATCGGCGAGCGCCGCCGCGTCGATGTCGGTCGCGATCACCTCCGCCCCCTCGCGGGCGAAGGCCAGCGCGGTCGCCCGCCCGATGCCCGCGCCCGCGGCGGTGACGAAGGCGCGCTTGCCCTCAAGCCGTCCCATGCCCGTCCTCCTTCGGCAGGTCGGTGTGGAAGACCTCCTCCATCATCGCCCACCATTCTCCGTCCGCGCGGCTCTCCAGCGGCGCCTGGCAGGGGCCGCAGAGCTTCCACCAGTCTTGCGTCACCGGATCCGCCGCGATCGCCGCGCTGTCGGCGGCGAAGTCGTCGCCGTGATATTCCCAATAGCCGAACAGCAGGTTCTCCGGCTCCCGCAGGAAGATCGTGTAGTTGCGGATGTTCGAGGCGGCGATCCGGGCCAGCACCGCGGGCCAGGCCGCCGCATGGAGCCGCCGGTATTCCGCCGCATGTTCGGGCCGCAGGCCGATCAGCATCCCCATGCGCCGCATCACATCACCGCGCCGATCTGCCAGGGCACGAATTCCGCGCCGCCGAAGCCCAGATCCTCGGACTTGGTGCGCTTGCCCGAGGCGACGGCGATGAATTCCTCGAAGATCTCGCGGCCCTTCTCGGCCAGGGTCACGCCTGTGATCACATCGCCGGCGTTGATGTCCATGTCGCCCTCCATCCGGGCGTACATCTCGGAATTCGTCGCGATCTTGATGCAGGGCACGGGCTTGTAGCCCGAGACCGAGCCGCGCCCGGTGGTGAAGACGATGAGGTTCGCCCCCGTGGCCACCTGGCCCGTCACCGAACAGGGGTCGTAGCCGGGGCTGTCCATGAAGACGAAACCCTTCCGGCGCAGGGGCTCCGCATAGAGCAGCACGTCGGTCATCGGCGCGCTGCCGCCCTTGGCGACCGCTCCGAGGCTCTTTTCCAGGATGGTGGTCAGGCCCCCGCGCTTGTTCCCAGGCGAGGGGTTGTTGTTCATCTCGCCCTTGTTGCGGGCGGTGTAGTCCTCCCACCAGCGGATGCGGGCGATCAGCTTTTCCCCCACCTCGCGGCTGACGGCGCGGCGGGTCAGCAGGTGCTCCGCGCCATAGACCTCCGATGTCTCGCTGAGGATCGTCGTGCCGCCGTGGCTGACCAGCAGATCCGAGGCCACCCCCAGCGCCGGATTGGCGGTGATGCCGGAATAGCCGTCCGACCCGCCGCATTGCATCCCGACCACAAGCTCGGAAACCGGGATCGGCTCGCGCCGCGCCGCCTCGGCGGCGACGGCCATCTCCTCCAGCATCTCGACGCCGCGGGCGACCGTGGCGCGGGTGCCCCCGGTCTGCTGGATGGTCATGTAGCGGAAATTGCCGTCCGCGCGCATCCGCGCCGCGCCGATCAGGTCGGGGATCTGCATGACCTCGCAGCCGAGGCCGACCAGCAGGATGCCGGCGAAATTCGGGTTGCGGGCATAGCCCTGGAGCGTGCGGAACAGCGTCTCATAGCCCTCGTCCCGGCCCGACATGCCGCAGCCCGAGCCGTGGACGATCGGAACGATCCCGTCCACATGGCGCAGCCGCGCGAACCAGTCGGTCTTTTCCGCCGCCTCGGCTATGAAGCGCGCCACCGAGCCCGAGCAGTTCACCGAGGTGAGCACGCCCAGATAGTTCCGCGTCCCCGCCTGGCCGTCCGCGCGGCGGTATCCCTGGAACCAGCGGGTTTCGTTGGCGGCCGGCAGGGGATGGGCCTCGCTGGCGTAGGCGTAGTCCTCCGCATGGTCGGACATGGCGAGGTTCTGGACATGGACATGGGCGCCCGGCGCGATGTCCGCGGTCGCCGCGCCGATGATCTGGCCATAGCGCCGCACCCGGGCGCCGGCGGGGATCGGATGCGCCGCGACCTTGTGGCCGCGGGGCACCCGTTCGGCCAGGGTTACGCCCGAGTCCGTGACCGCGCCGGGCAGGAGGTCGGCGAGGGCGATCTCCACGTCGTCCTCGGGATGCAGGCGGATGGTGATGGCCATCGGATCAGGCCTCCGGGGCGAGCGCCGACAGCGCCCGGTCGAGATGGGTGTAGCCGCCGTCGGGAAACAGCCACTGTCCGGTGGTGTGCCCGGCCCGCGGCGACAGGGCGAAGAGCACCGTGTCGGCGATCTCTTCCGCCGTGGTCATGCGGCCGCCCAGGGGGATGCGCGCCTCGATCTCGGCCAGCGTCCCCTCCGGGTCGTCCTGCCGGGCGATCCAGCGGGCGTAGAGCGGGGTCATCACCTCGGCCGGCAGCACCGCGTTCACCCGCACCCCATGGACGGCCAGCGCGGCGGCCCATTCCCGGGTCAGGCCCAGCTGCGCCGCCTTGGCCGCGACATAGGCCGAGGTGCCGCCCTGGCCGGTGACCGCGGTCTTGGAGGAGATGTTGACGATCGCGCCGCGCGCCGCCTTCAGGTCGTCGAGCAGCAGATGGGCGAGGGTGTAGTAATGCACCAGGTTCGCCTCGAGCGAGGCGCGAAAGGCCTCGGGCCCCGCGTCGAGCCCGACGCCGTCATTGGCGCCGGCGTTGTTCACCAGGAGGTCGATCCGCCCCCAGCGGGCGCGCGCCTCCTCCACCGCCCGCCGGCAGTCGGCGTCGCGGGACAGGTCCGCCTCGACCCAGCCGCCCCGTGGGCCGATCCCGGCCAGCAGGTCCTCGGGCGGCGGGCGGCGGGCGAAAATGATTGGCACGGCGCCCTCGGCCGCGAGCCCGCGCGAGATCGCCGCGCCGATGCCCGAGCCGCCGCCCGTCACGATGGCGGTCTTGCCTGCCAGTCCCAGATCCATTCATGCCCCCGCGGAAAGGGCCGGCCCTGTCCGGGGCCGGCGGGATGCGTCAGTCGTAGAGGACCGCGGCGATGGTCGGGTCGTCGATGTTCGACTTGTCGAACCAGTAGAAGCCGGTGTCGATGGTCTTGGGCACCGCCTCGCCCCTGGCCGCCGCCACCGCGGCCTTGACCGTCTCGTAGCCGATGCCGACCGGGTTCTGGGTGATGGCGCCCGCCATCTTGCCGGAGCGGATCGCCTCCTTCTGCTGGACGCCGCTGTCGTAGCCGATCACCACCACCTCGGGCCGCTTCATCTCGGCCACCGCGTTCAGCACGCCGATCGCCGAGCCCTCGTTCGCGCCGAACATGCCCTTGAGGTCGGAGTTCGCGGTCAGGATCGCCTTGGCGATCTCGGTCGATTGCAGCTGGTCGCCGGCGCCGTACTGGATGTCGACGATCTCGACCTCAGGATGCGCCGCCTTCATCCGGTCGACGAAGCCGTCGCGCCGGTCGATGCCGGTGCGCGAGGTCTGGTCGTGGACCACCAGCGCCACCTTGCCCGATCCGCCGATCAGCTCGGCCATCTTGTCGGCGGCGAGCGCTGCGGCGGCGAGGTTGTCGGTGGCGGCGGTGGCGACGGGGATGTCGCTGTCCACGCCGCTGTCGAAGGCGATCACCGGGATCTCGTCACCCTGCGCCTGTTTCAGCAGCGGGATCGCCGCCTGGCTGTCGAGCGCGGCGAAGCCGATGGCCGCGGGCTTCTTGGCCAGCGCCGCGGCCAGCATGTCGATCTGGCGGTCGACCTGGGCCTCGGTGTCGGGGCCCTCGAAGGTGACGGTGACGTTGTATTCCGCCGCCGCCTTGTCGGCGCCCGCCTTCACCGCCTGCCAAAACTGGTGCTGGAAGCCCTTGGAGATCAGCGGGATATACATTTCCTGGGCCTGGGCGAGGCCCGCGCCGGCGATAAGCGCCGCCGCGCTGATGGCCCCGAGCAGGGTGCGTCTCACGATCATCTTGTTCCTCCCTGGCGATCGTTTCGTCTGTCGCGCCTCAGCCGGCGCGTTTCTCACGTCTCAGCATGTCGGCATAGACCGCGGCGATGATGATGAGGCCGGTGACGACGGTCTGCCATTCCTGCGCCACCGACAGGATCCGCAGGCCGTTCAGCAGCACCGCCATGATGAGCGCGCCGATGACGGTGCCGAGGATCGTCCCCCGCCCGCCGGCGAGGCTGGTCCCGCCGATCACCACCGCGGCGATGGCGTCGAGCTCGTAGCCGAGCCCCAGCGCCGGCTGGGCCGAGTTGAGCCGCGACGAGATGAGCAGCCCCGCGATGCCGCAGATCGCCCCGCCGAGCGCGTAGATCGCCGTCTTCCACGCCCGGGTGTCGACGCCGGACAGCCGCGCCGCCTCCTCGTTCGAGCCCATGGCGAAGCAGTAGCGGCCGAGCAGGGTCCGGTTCAGCACCCAGCCCTGGAACAGCGCGACCAGGAACAGGACCAGCACCCCGTTCGGGACCGGCACCGCCGGAAAGACCAGGCCGACGAGCGAGCCCTGGGCGATCTGGGTATAGCCGGGGGTGTCGTTGAAATAGATGGGCTTCGTCCCCGACACCACCAGCGACAGGCCCTTGAGGATCAGCATCATCCCCAGCGTGGCGATGAAGGGCGGGATCTTCATCCGCGACACCAGCGTGCCGGAGACGAAGCCCGCGAGCGCGCCCATGCCAATGGCCCCGACCACGCCGAAGGGCAGGGGCAGCCCCCAGTAGGTGAGGATCACACCCGCGGTGACGGCGGTGAAGGTCATCAGCGTGCCGATCGACAGGTCGATGCCCCCGGTGATGATGATCATCGTCACCGCGATGGCGAGCACGCCGTTCACCGCCGCCGCCTGGAGCACCGCGAGGATGTTCGTCGTCTGCAGGAAGTTCGGCGAGGCGACGGAAAAGAACACGACCAGCACGATCAGGCTGGCGAAGGCCCAGAGCATCTGCTGGGCGGCGACCCCGCCGCGCCGGGGGGCGGGCTTGGGCTCGGGGGCGGTCGCTTCGGTCATGGCCGGGCTCCCTCGGCGGCGGTTGCGGGGATCGGGTCGGTCAGGTCCGGCCGCAGGGTGGCGAGGCGCATGATGTCCTCCTGGGTCGTGCCCGGGCCGCCGGGCAGGAAGCCGGTCAGCCGCCCCTCGCACATCACTGCGATGCGGTGGGACAGGCGCAGCACCTCGGGCAGCTCAGAGCTGATGACGATGATCGCCTTGCCCTCGGCGGCGAGGGCCTGGAGCAGGCGGTAGATCTCGGCCTTGGCCCCCACGTCGATGCCGCGGGTCGGCTCGTCGAAGATCAGGATGTCGCAGTCGCGCAGCAGCCATTTGGCCATCACGACCTTCTGCTGGTTGCCGCCCGACAGCAGCCGCACTTCCTGCCGGTCGGAGGGGGTGCGGATGGCCAGCCGGCGGATGTAGTCTCCTGCGGCGGCGGCGCAGGCGGTCTCGTCCACCACCCCCATCCGGTTCATGCGCCCGAGCGAGGCGAGCGCGATGTTCGCCCGCACGTCGAGCCCCAGCGCCACGCCGAAATGCTTGCGGTCCTCCGACAGGTAGCCGATCCCCGCCCGCACCGCGTCTCGCGGGCTGCGGATGTCGACAGGCTTGCCATGCACCCGGATCTCGCCCGCCTCGCGGGGGTCGGCGCCGAAGACCAGCCTGGCGACCTCGGTCCGGCCCGCGCCCATCAGCCCGGCGAAGCCGAGGATCTCGCCCCGGCGCAGGTCGAAGCTCACATCCCGCACCGCCCGGCCGCGGGTCAGCCCGCGCGCCTCCAGGGCCACCGGCGCCGCGCCGAGGTCGGGGATCTCGGCCGGGGCGTCGCTCAGCTCGCGGCCCACCATCATGGCGATGATCCGCTCGATCGGCGTTTCCGCCGCGGGGACGGTCGCCACGGTGGCGCCGTCGCGCATCACCGTCACCCGGTCCGAGATGCGGCGGATCTCGTCCATCTTGTGGGAGATGTAGACCACCCCCACCCCCTCGGCGGTCAGGCCGCGGATGATCCGGTGCAGCTCGGCCGTCTCGTGCTCGTTCAGCGCCGCGGTGGGTTCGTCCATGATCAGGATGCGCGAGCGGAAGGACAGCGCCTTGGCGATCTCGACCATCTGCTGGCGGGCGACGGACAGGCGGCGCACCTCGGTCCGCGGGTCCATGTGGAGGTTCATCCCGGCGAAGATCGCCTCGGCCTGGCGGTTCAGCGCCGCCTCGTCCAGCCGGCCCCAGCTCCGCCGCGGCTCGCGGCCGATGAAGATGTTCTGGGCGACGGTCAGGTCGTTCATCAGGGCGAGCTCCTGATGGATGATGCCGATCCCCTGGGCCTGGGCCGCCCGCGGGCCGTCGAGCGCGACCTCGGCCCCGCCGACCTCGACCGCGCCGGCGTCGGGGCGGTAGATGCCGGCCAGGATCTTCATCAGCGTCGACTTGCCCGCGCCGTTCTCGCCCATCAGCGCATGGACCTCGCCGGCGCGCAGGTCGAACCCGGCGCCGCGCAGGGCCATAACCCCAGGAAAGGACTTGCCGATCCCGGTCATGCGGACGATCTCGACGCCGGCCTGGGGATGGCGGGGGGCGGTCACGCCGCCGCTCCTTCCGGGCGGAGCTCCACCATCACCTTGATCCGCGCGCCGCGGTCGGCGGCGAGCGCGGGCAGGCGCTCCGGCAGGTCGGGCAGGGCGAGCACCTCGGAGATGAGCGCGCCGGCGTCGATGCGCCCTTCCTCCAGCGCGGCGATGACCGCGGCGAAATCCTCGGCCAGCGCGTTGCGCGACCCGATCAGCCGCATCTCGCGCTTGTGGAAGTCGGGGTCGGAAAAGGCGATCTCCTCCGTCACCACCGAGACCAGCACATAGGTCCCGCCATGGGCCACATGGGCGAAGCCCGCCCGCATCGCCGCCGCATTGCCGGTGGCGTCGAAGACCGCGTCGAAACCTTCGGCCAGGCCGCCGGTCAGCAGGTCGCCCTCGACCCCGTGCAGCCGGTCGAAGCCGAAGGCGGCGCCGACCGCGGCGAGCCGCGCGGGAGAGGCGTCGCGCAGATGCGCCTCGGCCCCGGCCAGCCGGGCGAAGAGCGCGACCCCGAGGCCGATCGGCCCCGCGCCGTTCACCAGCGCGCGGTCGCCGGGGGCGAGCCCGGCCCGGCGCACCGCATGGGCGCCGATGGCCAGGAACTCGACCAGCGCCGCCTCGCGCGCCGAAAGCGACCGCGCGTCATAGAGATTGCCCGCCGGCGCGGCGATCCGGTCGCAGAGCCCGCCGTCGCGGTGCACGCCCAGCACGCCGATCGCCGCGCAGCAGTTGGGCTTGCCCCGACGACAGGCGCGGCATGTCCCGCAGGCGACATAGGGATTGATCACCACCCGCTGCCCGGCGGTCCAGCCATGGGCGGTTTCGGCCACCACCCCGGACAGCTCGTGGCCGATGATCCGGGGATAGGCGAGATACGGGTGGGTGCCCTCGAAGATGTGGAAATCGGTGCCGCACAGCCCGACGGCGGCGATGTCGACCAGAACCCAGCCCTCGGGCGCCGAGACGGGGGCGGGGCGCGTCTCGACCCGGAACGCGCCGGGCGACACGCAGACGCCGCATCGCATCGATTGCGTCACCGCCGAACCTCCCTGAAACCGATCCTGCTTTTTCTGATTAGGAACATTGCCGGGCTTGCGTTTCACCCGCAACTGTTTTTAATTGATAAGTGCAAAAAGACATTGACGAGCGTAGGAAGACAAGGGGGCAGGACCATGGCGCGGACCGACACGCGCTTTCGCATCGCGCACAACGCCCTGCTCGACCTGCTCGCGGAGGAGGAGGTCGGCGCGGCGCTGCCGTCCGAGGTGCGGCTGGGGCAGGCGCTCGGGGTGAGCCGCACGGTGGTGCGGGGCGTCCTTGCCCGGCTCGACGCCGAGGGGGTGATCCGCCGCGGCCTCGGGCGGGACAAGACGCTCCTGCGCGCGCCGCGCCGGTCGGACCGTCTGCCCGAGCCCGCGGACTCCGTTTCGCTCGAGGAGCTGGAGAGCCGGTTCCTCGACTGGGTGCTGCGCTTCGACGTGCCGGCGGACACGCCGCTCAACGTGGCGCAGCTGTCCAAGCAGTTCTCCACCCCGCCGCATCTGCTGCAGGAGTTCCTGGCGACGCTCAGCGTCTCGGGCCTGGTGGAGCGGCGGCCCCGGGGCGGCTGGCGGCTTCTGGGCTTCACGCCGGATTTCGCCGTGGAGCTTTCCGACCTGCGCCTGCTGCTGGAGACCCATGCGGTGCGCTGCCTGACCCAACTCCCGCGCGACCATCCGGTCTGGGCCGAGCTCGACCGGCTGGAGGCGGGGCATCGCGACCTGCTCGGGCGGATCGAGACCGATTTCCACGATTTCTCCCGGCTCGACGGCCGGTTCCACGCCACCATCACCGGAGTGGTGCGCAACCGCTTCTTCGCCCAGGTGCAGAAGGTGATCTCGCTGATCTTCCATTATCACTACCAGTGGGACAAGACCGCCGAACGCCAGCGCAACGAGGCGGCGATCAACGAGCATCTGCGCCTGATCGACGCCATGCGCAGCGGCGATCCTGACGATGCGGCCGAGGCGGCGCGAGCCCATCTCGCCACCTCGAAGGAGACCCTGCTCGGATCCTTGCGCAGCCATCGGCTTGGTGGCGCCGGCGGCTAGGAGGCTTGTGCGCGGGTCGGGCGCCGGACTGACCATAGGGTATTTTCGGAGGGTGCGGTGTGTGGAGAGCCTGACAGACGCCCCGGCCGCGGGGCCCCCGAGCATTGCGCGGGACAGGCGACAATCCGAGCTTGCTGAACCCGCCAAAACTGCAAATGTGCGTAAAAATATCTTATTTTCAGGGCGATAGATCGCTTGCAGCAGGTCTCTTTAGTCCTCGGCGAAGAAGTCCTCGTCCACGCGCTTGAATTCCAGGATGCGGCTTGTCCGGACCCCCACGCCATGCGCGACCATCAATTCCGACAAGCGTCCGCCGTCGATCAGGATGATGCGCTGGGGCACCCGGGCGGCGAATTCCTTCGCCTGCGACGAAAAGCTGGAGGTGGTGAAGAACACCCCCTTCGACGCGCCGAAGCCGACAAGGCTCCCCGTGAAGGCCTGAACGTCCGGCCGCCCGATCACCGAAGTGACCGCATAGCGTTTGGCCTGGACATAAATGCGGTCCAGGCCAAGCAGATCCTCGTTGATCACGCCGTCCACGCCCCCGTCGCCCGACTTGCCCAGACGCTCGGCGGCGTTCTTGTGAGAGCCGCCATACCCCATGGCGACCAGCAGATCGACGATCAGGCCTTCGAAAAAGCCCGGATCGTTCTGCAGGATCCTGCCGAGCAGTTCTTCGCGCAGCTCCGCCATGATCGCCGCATATGCGGCCTCTATCGTTTCCTCGGGCGTGCTTTCGGAAGCGGACGGGGCGGCGACGGATTCGGGGCGCTCCGGAGCCGCGGCGGCTCTATCGTACCACCTTGCGAAACGCGGCACTTTCATCAGGAACGAACGGTCGATGTGGGCGGGCCCGGCGTCGAGAACCGCCTGCCCCTCGGCGGTTATGCGCACATGACCCCGGCGGGTCGATTGCAGCAGACCGGCCTTGGTGAGATAGAATTTCGCCCAGTGCGTCCGATTGTGCAGGAGACGCTGCCGGCCGCTGGGCAGCATGATCTGGCGATCCTCGTCCGTCAGGCCGAACCTTGCCGCGATAGCCGCCTCCATGCCTGGAACGGATTGCTCCCCGATCGCCGCCAGTTCAAGAACGGGCAGCATCAGGGTCTGGTAGTCCGGCAAACTCATGAGACGCGACATCCATTCGGCGCAATGCGAACGGATGCTAGCGTCGCAAATAGGGGTGCGCCACCAAAAGGAAGCCGGCGTCCGCTCCCCTCACATCACCGCCCCCACCTGCCAGGGGACGAATTCGTTGTCGCCGAGGCCCAGCTCCTCGCTCTTGGTGCGCTCGCCCGAGGCGACGGCGAGGACCTTCTCCAAAAGCTCCCTGCCCTTGGCCTCCAGCGGCGTCCCGCGGCTCACCACGTCGCCGCAGTTGACGTCCATGTCGTCGGGCATTCGGGCGTAGAGCGCGTCGTTGGTCGCGACCTTGATCGTCGGCGCGGGCTTGGACCCGAAGGCGGAGCCCCGGCCGGTGGTGAAGACCACCACCTGCGCGCCGCCGGCGATCTGGCCGGTGGTCGCCACCGGGTCGTAGCCGGGCGTGTCCATGAAGACGAAGCCGGGCGCCGTCACCGCTTCGGCGTATTCATAGACCGCCGTCAGGGGCGTGGAGCCCGCCTTGGCCGTCGCGCCGAGCGATTTCTCCAGGATGGTGGTCAGCCCCCCGGCCTTGTTCCCGGGCGAGGGGTTGTTGTCCATCGAGCCGCCGTTCCTGGCGGTGTAGTCCTCCCACCAGCGGATCCGGGCGAGCAGTCTTTCCGCCACCGCCGGCGTCGCCGCCCGGCGCAGCAGCAGCTGTTCCGCGCCGTAGATCTCCGGCGTCTCGGCCAGGATCGCCGTGCCGCCGAGGCCCACCAGCATGTTTGAGGCGATGCCGAGGGCCGGGTTCGCGGTGATCCCCGAGAACCCGTCCGATCCGCCGCATTCCAGCGCCACCTTCAGCGCCGAGGCCGGCGCGGGGCTGCGCGAGACGGCGTTGACCTGGGGCAGCAGGGCGTGGACCTCCTCGACGATGCGGGCGATGGTGCGCGCCGTGCCGCCCGTGTCCTGGATGGTCAGCCCGTGGAACCGGTGCGCCAGCCCGCCGCCGTACATCGCCTGCATCCGGGCGATCTGCATCACTTCGCAGCCCAGGCCGACGAAGATCGCCGCGCCGACGTTGGGGTGGGTGGCATGGCCCCAGAGCACCCGCTGGAGGTTGTCCGCCCCGGGCCCGTCCGGCGCCATGCCGCAGCCGGCGCCATGGGCGAAGGCCGCCACGCCGTCGACGTTGGGGTAATCCGCCAGCACTCCGGAGGCGTTCACCTGGTCGGCGGCCTTGCGGATCACGGTCGCCGAGCAGTTCACCGTGGCGCAGAGGGCGATGTAGTTGCGCGTGCCCACTTGGCCGTTCTGGCGCAGGAAGCCCTGGAAGAACCGCGGCTCCATCCGGGGGATGGCGGCCCGGGCGGCCTCCAGTCCCGCGCCGATGGCGTAGTCGCGGGAATGCTCGCCAAAGGCGCAGTTCTGCACATGGACATGGGCGCCCGCGGCGATGTCCTCGGTGGCGTAGCCGATGACCTGGCCGAACTTCACCACCGGCGCGCCCCTGGCGATGGCGGTCCGCGCCGCCTTGTGCCCGGGCGAAAGCGCCACATCGCCGATGTTCAGGCGGCGGGTGGCCACCGCGACGTTGTCGGCCGGGTTGAGCAGGAGCAGGCCGTCCGGCTCAGGCATGACGCACCGTCGGATGGCTGAGGGCCGCGATCACGCCGCGCAGTTCCGCCAGGCCGCGTAGCCGGCCGACCAGCGGATAGCCGGGATGGGTCCCGCGGCCCTGGTCGGGGCCGATCTCGTGCCCATGGTCGGGGCGGAAGGGGATGTCGTGGTCGGCGCGCCCCTCGGCCCGGCGGCGGGCCTCCTCGCGCAGGATCTCGCCGACCAGCGCCACCATGTCGGTGTCGCCGGCCAGGTGGTCGGCCTCCTGGAACGACCCGTCCGGCTCCTTCGCCACGTTGCGCAGGTGGATGAAGTGGATCCGGTCGGCGAAGCGGCGGGCGAGGGCCGGCAGGTCGTTGGCCGGGTTCGCCCCCAGCGAGCCGGCGCAGAGGGTGAGGCCGTTGGCCCGGGCGGGTTCCGCCCCGAGGATCCAGGCGATGTCCTCGCCGTCCGAGACGATCCGCGGCAGGCCGAGGATGTCGCGCGGCGGGTCGTCGGGATGGACGCAGAGCCGCATCCCCAGATCCTCCGCCGCCGGGACGACCTCGGCCAGGAAGCGGGCGTAGTTCGCCCGCAGCTCCGCCCGCCCCAGCCCTTCGTAGCCACGGAGCGCGGTCCTCAGCCCGGCGATGTCGTAGCGGTCGTAGGCGCCCGGCAATCCCGACATGATCGAGCGCAGGAGCTCGGCCCGCTCGCCCTCCGTCGCCGACTGGAACCAGACGTCCCCGGCGGCGATGGCCTCGGGGGGGTAATCCGCCTCCGCCGCGGCCCGGCCGAGCATCCGGAGTTCGAAGGCCGCCATCCGCGGCGCGGCGAAGCGCAGGGCCGTCGCCCCGCCCCGCACCGGCGCGGCGAGATCGGTGCGGGTCCAGTCCAGGAGCGGCATGAAATTGTAGCAGATCACCTCGATCCCGCAGGCGGCGAGGTTCGCCATGCTCTGGCGGTAATTGGCGAAGAGGGGGGCGAGGTCGCCCTCGCCGCGCTTGATCGCCTCGTGGATCGGCAGGCTTTCCACCACGTTCCAGTCAAGGCCCACGCCCGCGTCGGCGATCATCGCCTGGCGGGCGCGGATGGCCTCGACGCTCCAGACCTCGCCATAGGGGATTTCATGCAGCGCGGTGACGACGCCCGTCGCCCCGGTCTGGGCGATCTCGGGCAGGGGGATGCGGTCATAGGGACCGAACCAGCGCCAGCTTTCCCTCATGCCCCGTACTCCTCAACCAGGGCCCGTGCGCCCCGGGCCTTCAGCGCCGAATGAGCCGCCGCCGTCGCGTCGCGGAACCGGGGGTCCGCCGCCAGCGCCTCGGGGAACACCGCCCGCAGGTCGAGCAGCGCCGCCACCGGATCGGCGGAGGTCGCCCGGGCGCGCAGGTCCTCGGCCAGCGGATCCTTCACCTCGATCGGCCGGCCGTCGAGCCCGGTCCCGGAGACGTAAGTCATCCAGGCCGCGGTCGCGAGCGCGAGCCCCGGGACGGGGCGGCCCGCGGCGAGGTCGTCGGCGACGGTCCCGAGCAGGCGCTGGGGCAGCTTCTGGCTGCCGTCCATGGCGATCTGCCAAGTGCGGTGGCGGATCGCCGGGTTCTCGAATCGCGCCAGCAAGGCCTGGGCGTAGGCGTCGAGATCCTCGCCCGGGGGCGGGGTCAGGGTCGGGATGATCTCCTCGCGCCAGAGCCGCTGCGCCAGCCCCGCGAAGGGGGCGTCGGCGACGGTCTCGGCGATGGTCTCGTGTCCCGCCAGATAGCCGAGATAGGCGAGGCTGGAATGGGCGCCGTTCAGCATCCGCAGCTTCATCAGCTCGAAGGGGGCGACGTCTGCGACGAGCTGGACCCCGACGGCGCCGAGGTCGGGGCGGGCGCCGTCGACGAAATCGTCCTCCACCACCCACTGGCGGAAGGGCTCGTGCATCACCGGGGAGAGGTCGAGCCGGCCGGTCAGGCGGGCGAGGCGCTCCACGTCCTCGGGCTTGGTCGCGGGGACGATGCGGTCGACCATGGTGCAGGGAAAGGCGCCCTCGGCGGCGATCCAGTCGGCCAGCGCAGGGTCGATCAGCCCCGCGAGCTCCAGGACGACGCCCCGGACCATGCGGCCGTTCTCCGGCAGGTTGTCGCAGGTGAGGACTGTGAAGGGGCGCAGGCCGGCCGCCCGCCGCCGCTCCAGCGCCCGGACGAGGAAGCCGACGGCCGAGCGCGGCGCCCCGCCCGCGAGGTCGGCGGCGATGTCGGGATGCGACCGGTTCAGCCGGCCGGTGGCGGGTTCGTGGCAGTAACCTTTCTCGGTGACGGTCAGGCTGACGATCCGCACCCCTGGATCGGCCATGGCGGCGACCACCGCCTCCGGATCCTCGCGGGCGACCAGCACGCGGTCCACCACCTCGATCACCTGGGGCGTCTCGCCCCCCGGCCCCAGTTCGAGCGCGGTGTAGGCGCAGCCCTGGGGGGCGAGCAGGTCGCGCTGGCCGGAGGAGACGAGGCTGACCCCCAGCACGCCCCAGTCGCCGCCCGAGGCCGCCATGGCCTCGGCGATGTAGATCGCCCCATGGGCGCGGAAGAAGGCCCCGAGGCCGAGGTGGACGATCCCCACCCCCGGACGCGGCGCGGCGGAGCGGGTCAGGCGGGGCAGGTCGAGCGCGGTGTCCATCGGCGTGGCCTCAGAGAGCGGTCTGCGAAAGGGTCGGCCCGGGCTGCGGGAGGCGAGGAGGCAGAGGGGCGCCGCGCCCGGATTTCACGCGTGAAATTGAGTATAAGACATTGAAATATATTATATATTCCATTTTTGTTCACCCGATGGCAACAAAGGTTGACGAAGCCGGCGCGCCGTTTGGTCCCGGGTCGCGCCGCCCGGTCTCAGAGGAAGTCGTCGCGGCGGGGGGTGAAGGTGTCGATCAACACCCCCGGCTCGAGGGCGTCGCAGGAATGCTCGGCGCCCGGGGGGACGACCAGGCTGTCGCCCGGCCCGAGCTCGCGCGTCTCGCCCGCCACGGTGAAGGCGAAGCGCCCCGAGGCGACATAGGTCGACTGCACGTGCGGATGGCTGTGGGGCAGGCCGCGCCCGCCCGGGCCGAAGGCGAACTCGACCACCATCAGCTCGGGCCGTTCGGCCAGCACCCGGCGGGTGACGCCGTGGCCGGCGTCGACGGGAGGATAGGCGGGGGGATAGCTCCGGGTCATGGCGGCGCTCACTTGAACTGGGCCGGCAGCCACAGGGACAGCGCCGGGACGTAGGTGACGAGCAGCAGGACGACGAGGCCCGCGGCGTAGAAAGGCCAGATCGACTTCATCGCGTCCCAGATCGAGATCTTGGCCACCGCGGCCGCCACGAACTGCACCGGCCCGAGCGGCGGCGTGTTGAGCCCGATCCCGAGGTTCAGGATCATGATCACGCCGAAGTGCACCGGATCGACGCCGAAGGCGGTGACGACGGGCAGGAACACCGGGGTGGTGATGATGATGAGCGGGCTCATGTCCATGAAGGTCCCGAGCAGCAGCAGCACCACGTTGATGAAGAGCAGGATCACGATGGGGTTCTGGGACATCCCCTCCATCAGGGCGACGACGTTGGAGGCGACCCGCATGTAGGCCATCAGCCAGCCGAAGGCCCCCGCCATGCCGATGATGAGCAGCACCATCGAGGTGGTCCGCACCGCCGCCATCACCGTATGGACGAATTCCGACCAGGTGAGGGTGCGATAGACCATGAGCGTCACCAGGAGCGCGTAGAGCACCGCGACGCAGGAGCTTTCCGTGGCGGTGAAGACGCCCGACCGCACGCCGCCGAAGATGATGGCGATGAGGAGCAGGCCCGGGATGGCGAGGACGAAGCGGTTCGCCGCCGCCGCGAAGCCGGGGAAGGGCTCGGTCGGATAGCCGCGCCTGCGGGCGACCAGATAGGCGGTCACCGACAGGGCCAGCGCCAGCAGCAGCCCGGGGATGATGCCGGCGGTGAAGAGGTCGGCGATGGAGATCCGCCCGCCGCCCGAGATCGAATAGATGATCATGTTGTGGCTGGGGGGCAGCATCAGCGCGATCAGCGCCGCCATGGAGGTGACGTTGACCGCATAGTCGGCGCCGTAGCCGCGCGCCTTCATCTGCGGGATCATGATGCCGCCGACCGCCGCCGCCTCGGCCACCGCCGAGCCGGAGATGCCGCCGAAGAGCGTCGAGGCCGCGATGTTCACCTGGCCGAGCCCGCCGCGGACGTGCCCGATCAGGGAGCCCGCGAAGCTGACGATCCGGGCGGCGATGCCGCCGCGCACCATGACGTCGCCGGCGAAGATGAAGAAGGGGATGGCGAGCAGGGTGAAGACCGACACGCCGGAGGCCACGCGCTGGAACACCACCAGGGGCGGCAGGCCGAGGTAGAGCACGGTCGCGAAGGAGGCGATGCCGAGGCAGAAGGCGATCGGCGTGCCCACCAGCATCAGGAGGGTGAAGACGCCGAAGAGGATCGCGTAATCCATGGGTCAGACCTCCGTCATCATGACGTCTTCGGCGCTGGGCTCGGCCTCGCGCTCCAGCCCCGCCGCGCGCAGGGCGAGGCGCTCGATCGCGAAGAGCGCCATCAGCGCGCCGCCCGCGGTCAGCGGCATGTAGCTGAAGCCGCCGGGCAGGCCGAGCACGGGGAGGATCGCGGTCCAGGTGTCGATGGTGAGCTGCAGCCCGTAGGCGAGCATCCCGAGGCCGAAGACCAGCACGGCCAGATCCGAGATCGATCGCATCCAGGGCTGGGCGCCCGCGGGCAGGAAATGCACCAGCACGTCGAAGCCCATGTGGAAGTTCTCGCGCACGCCCACGGCGGCGCCGAGGAAGATGAACCAGCTCATCAGCATGACCGCGACGGGTTCGGTCCAGCTCGGGCTCGCGTTCAGCACGTAGCGGGAGAACACCTGCCAGGCGACGATCCCCGTCATGACGACGAGGCCGACGCCGGAAATCCACAGCGCGAGGCGGGAAAGCGCGCCGCACAGCCGGGCGAGCGTCGTCATCCTGTGCCGCATCGAATGGCTCCTCGGGAGAAGGGGGAAGGGGCCCGCCGGTCGCGGCGGGCCCGGCCGGTCACTCGGTCGCCTGGATCCGGGCGACGAGCTCCTTGAGCTCGGGCGTGTTGGCGTATTTCTCGTAGACCGGGCCCATGGCGGCGACGAAGGGCGTCTTGTCGATGTCGGCGACGATCTCGACGCCGGCCGCGCGGACCTGCGCCTCGGACTGCTTCTCGCGCTCGGCCCATTTCTCGCGGTTGAAGGGGATCGAGTCCTTGGCCGCCTGGCGCAGCAGCGCCTGGTCCTCGGGGGAGAGCTTGTCCCAGGTCATCTTGGAGACGACGAGCACCTCGGGCACCATCGTGTGCTGGTCGAGGGTGTAGTATTTCGCCACTTCGTAATGGCCGGAGGATTCGTAGGAGGGGAAGTTGTTCTCCGCCCCGTCGATCACCCCGGTCTCGATCGCGGAATAGACCTCGCCATAGGGCATCGGCACCGCATTCGCCCCGAGCGCCGCCACCATGTCGACGAAGACGTCGGACTGGATGACGCGGAACTTCATGCCCTTGAGGTCCTCCATCGACCTGATGGGCTTGGTGCGGTTGTAGAAGCTGCGGGCGCCCGGGTCGTAATAGGCGAGCGCGATCAGCCCGTGGGGCTCGAAGGCCGCGAGGATCTGGTCGCCGATCTCGCTGTCGAGCACCGCGTGCAGGTGGTCGGTGTCGCGGAACAGGTAGGGCAGGGAGAGGATCGCCGTTTCCGGGATCAGGCCGTTGAAGGGCGCGAGGCTGACCCGGTTCATGTCGATGACGCCGAAGCGGGTCTGTTCGATCGTGTCCTTTTCCTCGCCGAGCTGGGCGGAGTGGAAGACCTCGACCTCGATCCGCCCCTGGGAGCGTTCGCCGAGCAGCCGGCCCAGCTCCTGCACCGCGGCGACGGTGGGATAGCCGTCGGGATGGGTGTCGGAGGAGCGCAGCGTGATCTCGGCCGCCAGCCCCGCCCCCGCCGAGAGCGCGAGGGCCGAGGCGGCGGCGAGCGCGCCGAAGATCCTGCGGGTGATGGTCATGGTCTGGGCCTCCCTGATTGGCCGTTCTCTTTTGGTTCTGGTCAGAGCTTGTAGGCGGTCTTGGCGAGCCGATAGGCGAGGTCCTGGGCGACCTCATGCGCCTCGTCCTCGGCGAGGCGTCCCGTCGCGACCAGCGTCGCGAGGAAGGCGCAGTCCACCCGCCGGGCCATGTCGTGCCGGCCGGGGATCGAGCAGAAGGCGCGGGTGTCGTCGTTGAAGCCGACGGTGTTGTAGAAGCCGGCGGTCTCGGTGGTCATCTCGCGGTAGCGGCGCATCCCCTCGGGGCTGTCGTGGAACCACCAGGCGGGGCCGAGCTTCAGGGCCGGGTAGACCCCGGCGAGGGGGGCCAGCTCCCGGGCGTAGGTCGATTCGTCGAGGGTGAAGAGGATCACCGTCAGGTCGGCCCGTTCCCCGAAGGCGTCCAGCAGCGGCTTCAGCGCGCGGACGTAGTCGGTGCGGGTGGGGATGTCGAAGCCCTTGTCCCGTCCGAACCGGGCGAGGGTTTCGGGGGAATGGTTGCGCATCGACCCGGGATGGATCTGGAGCACGAGGCCGTCCTCCAGGCTCATCCGCGCCATCTCGGTCAGCATCTGGCCGCGGAAGGCGTCGGCGTCCCCGGGGCCGGCCTTGCCGGCGCGCAGGCGGTCGAAGAGCGCGGCGGCCTCGGCGGGAGCGAGGTTCTCCGTGCGGGCGCTGGGGTGGCCGTGGTCCGAGGAGGTGGCGCCATGGTCCTTGAAGACCTGCCGGCGCTGGCGATGGGCCTCCAGGTATCCCTCCCAGGCGCCGGTGTCGCAGCCGGTCAGGTCGCCGAGCGCGTCGAGGTTGGCGGCGAAGCCGGGGAAGTCCGGGTCCACCACCGCGTCGGGCCGGTAAGCGGTGATGACGCGGCCGCTCCAGCCCGACTCCCGCACCGTTTTGTGCCAGCGCAGGTCGTCGAGGGCGCTTTCGGTCGTGGCGATCACCTCGATGTTGAACCGCTCGAACAGCGCCCGGGGGCGGTAGTCCGGCCGCTCCAGCCGCTCGGCGATGTGGTCGTAGAAGGCGTCGGCGGTTTCCGGCGACAGCCGCCCCTCCAGCCCGAACACGGTTTGAAACGTGTGCTCCAGCCACATCCGTGAGGGCGTGCCGCGCAGCAGGTGGAAATGCTGGGCCAGCCGCCGCCAGATGGTGCGCCCGTCGGTCTCGGTCGGTCCGCCGTCGGCCCGGGGCACGCCGAGGTCGGTGAGGGGCACGCCCTGGGAGTGCAGCATGCGGAACACGTAGTGGTCCGGCGTCACGAAGAGCTGGGCGGGATCGGGAAAGGCCGCGTCCTCGGCGTACCAGCGCGGGTCCGTGTGCCCGTGGGGGCTGACGATCGGCAGGTCCCGGACGGTCTCGTAAAGGTCCCGCGCCAGGGCCCGGGCCCCCGGGTCGATGGGGAACAGCCGGTCGGGGTCCAGCGCCATGCGTCTCTCCCTGTCGCGCCCATACGGACAATCTTGTATGTTAGTATGTCGGTACTGCCCGCAACGAGTCGTGTCAAGACCTTGACCGTCGAACTGGTATGTCAGTATCCGAGGGGAGGAAGGAGACGCCGATGCCCGCGGTTCTGGAAACGCTCGACCTCGGCCTTCGTCAGCCGACGACCACCGACCGGATCTTCGACGAGCTCTATCAGCGGATCATCACCCTGGACCTGCCCCCCGGCGCGCGCATGTCCGAGGCCGAGGTCTCGCGCGCGCTCGGCGTGTCGCGCCAGCCGGTGCGCGACGCCTTCTGGCGGCTCTCGAAGCTCGGCTTCCTGACGGTGCGCCCCCAGCGGGCCACCACGGTCAGTCCGATCTCCGAGGCGGCGGTCCGCCAGGCCCAGTTCATCCGCGCGGCGGTGGAGGCCGACACCGTGCGCGTGGCGGTCAGCCGGCTCGCCTCCGCGGATTTCGCGGCGCTGGAGGCGGTGCTCGACGCCCAGCAGGCGGCGGTGGAGGCCCGCGCCAAGGAACGCTTCCACGCCCTCGACGACGCCTTTCACCGGGAAATCTGCGAACGCGCCGGCCTCGGCTTCGCCTGGACCCTGGTGCGGGAGAACAAGGCCCACATGGACCGGGCGCGTTTCCTGTCGCTCAGCTTCGGGCTGGAGACCGCGCTGATGGAGCATCGCGCCATCCTCGCGGCGCTCACCGCCCGGGATGAGGCGGCGGCGGTCGGGGCGATGCGGGTGCACCTGGCCCGCATCCTGCTCGACCTGCCGCGGATCCGGGCCGACAACGGCCGCTATTTCGGCGACGACTGACCCTCGCCGCGAACCCGCAGGCCGCGCCCTCTCAGCCCGCTCCGGGTCGAAGCGGAGCAGGCGCAGGACGTCGGGGGGGGGGGGGGGCGCCAGGCGGGCAAGCCGCCCCTGACGGCCCCCTGCGCGCCAGGAAGGCTGACCCGATTCCATCATCCCGACAAAACTTAGCTGATCGACAAAGTTTTTCTTGCGCCAGGACGCGCGGCGACGCATAGTTAGCTTCATGGCTAAGCATGACGCCGACCTCTCCCGACTCTTCCACGCGCTCTCGGACCCCACGCGCCGGGCGATCCTGACCCGGCTCGCCGGGGGGGCGGCGCCGGTGACGGAGCTTGCGGGCCCCACCGGCCTGCGCCTGCCGACTGTGATGCGGCACCTCTCGGTGCTGGAGGAGGCGGGGCTGATCGCCACCGCCAAGGACGGGCGGGTGCGCACCTGCGCCCTCGTCCCCGAGGCCATGGCCCCGATGCGGACCTGGCTCGACGCCCAGCGGGACATCTGGGAGTCCCGGCTGGACCGGCTCGACGACTACGTGACCAAGCTGATGAAGGAGCGCGAGCGATGAAACCGGACCTCGATCCGACCACGGACCTGAGCTTCACCCGCACCCTGGCCGCGCCGCGGCGGCTGATCTGGGAATGCTGGACCACCCCCGAACACATCCCGCATTTCTTCGTCCCGGCGCCCCACAGGGTGACGGCGGTCGACATCGACCTGCGGGTCGGCGGGCGGTTCAACACCGTCTTCGAGGTGGAGGGCCGGTCGATGGACAACCGCGGCGTCTACCTCGACGTGGTCCCGGAGGAGCGGCTGGTCTTCACCGACGCCTATACCGAGGGCTGGAAGCCCGCGCCCGACCCCTTCATGACCGCGATCCTGCTCCTGGCCGACGCGCCGGGGGGCGGCACGACCTATACGGCGATCGCCCGCCACCGCAGCCCCGAGGCCCGCAAGGCCCATGAGGACATGGGTTTCCACGACGGCTGGGGCACGGTGGCGACCCAGCTCGAGGCCTACGCCAAGGGCCTCGCGACATGACCGACCGCTTCGCCACGCTCGCCTTCGCGCGGGAGGTCGCCGCGCCGGTCTCGGTGCTGTGGGAGGCCTGGACGGCGCCGGCCGCGCGGGCGATCTGGGCGTCGCCGGCGCCTTCGGTCAACGTCGAGTTTCTGGAGGCCGACACCCGGGTGGGCGGCCGCGAGGTCTCGCTCTGCAAGGCGGCGGGGGCGCCCGACATCCGCTGCGAGGGCGGCTGGCTGGAGCTGCGGCCGGAGCGGCGCAGCGTGAACTACGAGGTGGTCTCCTCAGGGGGCGCGACCCTGTCGGCGGCTCTCGTCACTGCGGATTTCCTGGACGAGGGCGCGCGCAGCCGCCTGCTGGCGACGGTGCAGCTCTCCTCCTTGGCCGAGGACGCCGCCGGCGCCCCGGTCGAGGACATGGCGGCGGGCTACCGGCAGGGTTTCGGCGCCGGGCTCGACAACCTGGCGGCGACGGCCGAGCGGACCCTGGTGCTGCGCCGGGTGATCCGCGCCCCCCGGGCGCTCGTCTGGGAGGCCTGGACCGATCCCGAGTCGCTGCCGCGCTGGTGGGGACCGGAGGGGTTTTCCTGCCGGACGAAACGGATCGACCTGCGGGCGGGCGGCGACTGGGTCTTCGACATGATCGGCCCCGACGGCGCGGTCTATCCGAACCACCACCGCTACGGCGTGATCCGGGCGCGGGAGCGGATCGCCTACACGCTCCTCTGGGGGGAGGACGGGCCCAAGCACGCCGACGCCTGGGCGAGCTTCGAGGAAGAGGACGGCGCGACGACGGTCACCCTGGGCATGGCGTTCAGCACGGCGGCCGAGTTCCAGGAGGCCAAGGGCTTCGGCGCGGTCGAGCTGGGACAGCAGACCCTGGGCAAGCTCGCGCGCTTCATAGGGACCGGGTGAGGACAAGGCCCGGTCGCGCGCGGCCCCGGGACCGCGCCTGTCCGGGATCGCCCCTGAGCCTGCGCCCACGCGCTCGGAGACTGTCTGGACCTGCGGCGGCGCAGCGCCGGCGCAGGGCTTTCGGAATCCCGGCGGGAGGGCCTTTCCGTCACGATCGGGATAAGGGCGGAAAGGCGCGACGCCCCGGGGCGCGACGAGAGCTGTCGGGCCGACCCGTGCGGATGTCCAGGCGGTCTCTCACACCACCATCTGCTGTCCGAGCTCCAGCACCCGGTTCGAGGGCAGGCGGTAGAAGCTCGTCGGATCCGAGGCGGATTTCGTCATGGCGATGAACAGCCGGTCCTGCCACAGCGGCATCCGCTGGTCGGGCGAGGGCTTCAGCGTCCGGCGGTTGAGGAAGAAGCTCGTGCTCATGATGTCGAACTTCACCCCCTGCTTCTTGGCGAGGGCGAGCGCCATGGGGACGTTCGGCTGCTCCATGTAGCCGAAGGTGAGCCGCACCCGGCTGAAGTCCTTGTCCATGGGCTCGATGACGATGCGCTCCGAATCGGGCACCGTCGGCGTGGTCGCGGTGGCGACCGTGACGATGATGTTGCGCTCGTGCAGCACGTGGTTGTGCTTGAGGTTGTGCAGGAGCGCCGAGGGCGCCGCGTCCGGGTCCGAGGTCAGGAACACCGCCGTTCCGGGCGCCCGCGCCACGCTGGAGCTTTCCAGCATCCGCAGCAGCGAGCGGATCGAGATGCTCTCCGCATGGGCCTTGAGCAGCAGGATGGCGCTGCCCCGCACCCAAGTCAGCATCAGGAGGCCGACGGCGCAGGCGAGCATGACGGGCACGAAGCCGCCGTCGAAGAACTTCTCCAGGTTGGCGCTGAGGAAGATGAGCTCCACCAGCAGGAAGGGGGCGATGACCAGCGCCGCGAGCCCCAGCGACCAGCCCCAGAGGTTGCGGAACACCGTGAAGGCGAGGAGCGAGGTGATGATCATCGTCCCCGTCACCGCGATGCCGTAGGCCGAGGCCAGCGAGGCGGAGCTTCCGAAGATCAGCACCAGCGCCACCACCCCGGCGAGCAGCAGCCAGTTCACCTTGGGCAGGTAGACCTGGCCCACGGTGCTCTCGGAGGTGTGGCGCACCTCGAACCGGGGCAGGAGGCCGAGCTGCACCGCCTGGTGGGTCAGGGAATAGGCCCCCGAGATCACCGCCTGGCTCGCGATCACCGCCGCGACCGTGGCGAGCAGGACCAGCGGCAGCAGCCCCCAGGAGGGCGCGAGCAGGTAGAAGGAGTTGTGGGCCGCGTCCGGGTTGGAGAGCACGAGACTGCCCTGGCCGATGTAGTTCAGCGCCAGCGCCGGCAGGACCACGCTCGTCCAGGCGATGCGGATCGGGCCGCGGCCGAAATGGCCCATGTCGGCGTAGAGCGCCTCGGCCCCGGTGACGGCGAGAAAGACCGAGCCCATGACCGCGAGCGAGCCGAGGCCGTGGTCGATCAGGAACCGCACCGCCTCGAGCGGGTTCATCGCGGCGAAGATCGCCGGCTTGTCCCCGGCGTGATAGAGGCCGAGCCCGCCGATGGTCAGGAACCAGACCAGGGTGATCGGCCCGAACCAGGTGGCGACGCTTTCGGTGCCGCGGCTCTGGATGATGAAGAGCACGACGAGGATCGCGATCGCCGTCGGCTCCACCCATTCGGCGAAGCGCGGCTCGACCAGGGTGAGCCCCTCGACCGCCGACAGGACCGAGATCGCCGGGGTGATGATCGCGTCGCCGTAGAACAGCGCCGCCCCCGCGACGCCGACGCCGAAGATCCAGGGGGTGCGCTTGCCCACGGCCCGCTGGGCCAGAGCCACCAGGGACAGGGTGCCGCCCTCGCCGTTGTTGTCGGCGCGCAGGATCAGCACGACGTATTTCAGCGTGACGATCAGGATCAGCGTCCAGAGCAGCAGCGAGACGATGCCGATCACCTCGGAGGGCGACAGTCCGTCGCCGCTCGCCGCCACCATGGCTTCGCGCATCGCATAAAGCGGGCTGGTGCCGATGTCGCCATAGACGACCCCGATCGAGCCGAGCGTGAGTTTCCAGAACCCGCCGTGCCCGGCCGGGGTCTGCGCCGTCGCCTCCGTCATGGATATGGCCGGGCTCCCATTGCTCCTGACGATCATTCTAGCGGGCGCCGCGGCGCGGGCAAGGGCCGGCCTTTCCGGTGGCGCGATGGGGGAGGCTGGCATAACATCCCCGGAAAACCGGACGGCCGGCGCGTCCGCCCCCAGGGACGCCGTAGACCGTCCCTTCTGGGGGGAGGTCGCCGAAATGGCGAACGGATCGGTGCTGGTGGTCGACGACGAGCCGAACATCGCCTTGTCGCTCGAATATCTGATGAAGGGGCAGGGGTTCGAGGTGCGGGTCGCCCGCGACGGCGAGGCGGCGCTGGAGGCGCTGCGCGAGCGGATGCCCGACGTGATGCTGCTCGACGTGATGATGCCCAAGCGCGACGGCTACGAGGTCTGCCAGACCGTGCGGGCCAATCCGGAGTGGAACGGCCTCAGGATCATCATGCTCACCGCCCGCGGCCGGGCGATCGAGCAGGAGAAGGGTCTCGCCCTCGGCGCCGACGACTACATCACCAAGCCCTTCTCGACCCGAGAGGTGGTCGAGCGCGTCCGCCAGTACATGCCCGTCGCCGGCTGAGGCCGCGGCGTGGGCGGGCTTGGCGGGGGTCTTGGCGCTTCGGCCGTCCTGGGCGCGCTGGCGCTCGCGGCGGCCGGGCTCGGGTTCGCGGACATGTGGGTCCTCGTCCCCGAGGCGGGGATGCGCGGGGCGGCGGTCGGGGCGATCAGCGCCGCCGCCGCGGCCGTCGCCGTCTGGCTGGCGGCCGTGCGGCTGTCGGCGGCGCCCGCCCGCCGGCTCGCCCGGCGGCTCCGCGCGGTGGTGGAGAGCCGCGACGCCGAGACGGGCATTTCGGTCGACGCGGGGCGCGCGGCGCTGCTCGGCGACCTGCCGGCGGCGCTCGACGGGGCGGTGACCGCCCTGCGCCACGCCCGGCGCGACACCCGCAAGGCCGCCGAGACCGGCGCGGCCCGGGTCGAGGGGGAGCGGGCCTGGCTCGAGGCGGTGCTCCAGGGCCTGGCGGAGGGCGTCTTCGTCTGCACCCGCCAGCACCGGATCATGCTCTACAACCATGCGGCGGTGGAGCTCACCGGCGCGCCGGACAAGGTGGGCCTCGGCCGGCCCCTGGGCGAGGTGGTGGCGCTCGCCCCCCTGCGCCACAGCCTCGGCCGGCTGGAGGCGCGCCACGCCGCCGATCCCGACGCGCCGCTGGAGCTGTCGGCGCCCTTCGTCTGCACCTCCGCCGACCGGACGCGGATGTTCCACGGCCGGATGGCGCTGCTCTCCGACCCGGGCGGGGCGGCGACGGGCTACCTCGTGACGCTCGTCGACATCTCGGGCGAGCTCAGCCTGCTCGCCCGCGGCGACGGGGTGCGCCGGGCGCTGACCCGGGACCTGCGCGGCATGGTGGGGAACCTGCGCGCCGCCGCCGAGACCATGGCGGCCTTCCCCGACATGCCCCTGGCCGACCGCCAGGCCTTCGAGCGGGTGCTGCTGGACGAGAGCGAGAAGATCTCGGCCAAGCTCGACGCCCTCGGCGCCGAAATCCGCGGGCACATGCTCGGCCGCTGGCCCATGGCGGATATCTACGCCCCCGACCTCGTCAAGATGCTGGAGGCGGACCTGGCCGAGCGCGGTCTGCGGATCACCCTGGTCGGCCTGCCGCTCTGGCTGCACGGCGACAGCCTTTCCTTGATCCAGGCCATGGAATTCCTGGCCGCGCGCATCCACGAGACCACCGGAGCGACCGAGATCGAGGTGGAGCCGATGCTGGGGGACAAGCGCGTCTATCTCGACCTACAATGGCGGGGCGAGCCGATCCCCGCGGGCGCGCTGGAGCGCTGGCTGGACGAGCCCTGCTCGGTCGAGATGACCGACCTGCGCCTGCGCGACGTGCTGGAGCGGCACGGGTCGGAGCCCTGGTCCAAGGCGGCGGGGCCCGGCCGGGGCCTGCTGCGCCTGCCGCTCCTTGCGCCGCACCGGCCGCAGTTCCTGCCCCAGGCCCGCCGGCGCGCTCCCCGGCCGGAATTCTACGACTTCGGCCTAATGCGCGACCATCAGGGCGACGAGGCGCTCAAGGCGCGGCGGCTGCGGGATCTGGACTACGTCGTCTTCGACTGCGAGATGACCGGCCTCCAGCCCCTGCAGGGCGACGAGATCATCCAGATCGGCGCGGTCCGCGTGGTGCAGGGGCGCATCCTGACCGGGGAAGGGTTCGAGCGGCTGGTGAACCCCGGCCGGCCGATCCCCCCGGGCTCGATCAAGTTCCACGGGATCACCGACGCGGAGGTGGCAGGCAAGCCCCCGATCCGCGAGGTCCTGCCCGAGTTCCGCGCCTTCGCGGGCGGGGCGGTGCTGGTGGGCCACAACGCCGCCTTCGACATGAAGTTCATCTCGCTCAAGGAAAAGGCCGCAGGCGTGCGCTTCGACAATCCCGTGCTCGACACCATGCTCATCTCCTCCATGCTCGACCAGGGCGAGGAGGACCAGTCGCTGGACGGCCTCTGCGACCGGTACGGCGTCGCGATCCTCGGCCGGCACACGGCGCTCGGCGACACCATCGCCACCGCCGAGCTGCTGCTGCGGCTGATCGACCGGTTGGAGGCCCGGGGGATCGAGACCTTCGGCGAGGTCATGCGCGCCTCGAACATGGCCGCCGAGCTGCGGCAGCGGGGCGAGATCGTCGCCCGCGGCGCGGGGGCCTGAGCCATGAACCCCAGCGCCCGTCCCGATCCGGCCCGCGCCGACGCGCCCCGCAGCGAATCGGTCGCGGATTTCCTGCGCCGACACGCGCCTTTCGACCGGATGGGCGTCGAGGACCTGGCCTTTCTGCTCGCCCGGCTGCGGCCGATCCGATTCGGCCCCGGCGAGGCGGTGACCGATCCCGAGGCGGGTCCGGCGGAATGGCTCTACATCCTGCGCTCTGGCCGGATCGTGGGCGCGCGCGGGGCCGGGGCCCTGGCGGAGGGCGAATGCTTTCCCATCGGCGCGCTGGTCGAGGGCCGGCCGGTCCGCCTCGCCCGGCACGCGGAGGGGGAGGCGGTCTGTCTCACCCTCAACCGCGCCGACTTCAACGACCTGCGCGCGCGCTCCGTCCCCTTCGCCGAGCATTGCGCCAGCGGCCTCGCCGCGCTCAAGGACCGGGCGCAGCGCCAGGCCCAGGCCGAGGCGGCGCGCGGCCTCGGCGACGACAGCTCGCTCAACGTGCCCTTCACCGAACGGCCCCTGCGCCCGCCGGCGACCACTCCGCCCGAGACCCCGATCGGCGCGGCGCTCCAGACCATGGCGGCGCGCAAGATCGGCTCGATCGTCGTGGCGGACGCAGACCTGCGCCCGCTCGGCATCTTCACCCTCAAGGACCTGCTGAACCGGGTCGCCCTGCCCGGGGTGCCCCTCGACGCGCCGATCTCCCGGGTGATGACCCCGGAGCCTAGGTCGCTGCCGAGATCCGCCTTCGCCTTCGAGGCGGCGATGGCCATGGCCCATGCGGGCATCCAGCACATCTGCATCCTCGAGGGCGAGCGGCTGGTCGGGGTCGTGTCGGAACGCGACCTGTTCTCGATGCAGCGGGTCGGGCTCGTCAACCTGTCGAAGTCGATCCTCGGCGCCCAGGACGTCGAGGAGCTGCGCCGCCTCGGCCAGGACATCCACCAGCTCGTCTCCCAGATGCTGGCCCAGGGCATGAAGGTGGGCCAGGTCGGCCAGATCATCACCCTGCTCAACGACCAGATCGTCGAGCGCGTGCTCGATCTTACCGTCGCCGAGATCGGCGCGCCCGAGGGCCTCGCCTTCACCTGGCTCGCCTTCGGCTCCGAGGGCCGGCAGGAGCAGACCCTCAAGACCGACCAGGACAACGGCATCCTGTTCCGCCTGCCCGAGGGCATGGACCCGGACCTCGCCCGCGCCCGGCTCCTGCCCTTCGCCGACCGGGTGAACGTGGCGCTCGACCGGGTGGGCTTTCCGCTCTGTCCCGGCAACATCATGGCGCGCAATCCGGACTGCTGCCTGTCCGACCGGGAGTGGCGCCGGCGGTTCCAGGGCTGGATCCGCGCCTCCACCCCGGAAAACCTGCTCAACGCCTCGATCTTCTTCGATTTTCGCCCGGTCTGGGGGGACCCGGCCCCGGCGGAGGAGCTGCGCGCCTGGCTGCTCGGCCTCGTCGCCGACAACCCGCTCTTCCGGCGGCAGATGGCGGCGAACGCCCTGCGCAACGGCCCGCCCCTGGGGGGCATGTTCCGCGACTTCCGCCTCAGCGGCGAGGGGGACGAGGCCCGCACCCTCGACCTCAAGGTGAACGGCGTCACCCCCTTCGTCGACGCCGCGCGCATCCTCGCCCTCTCCCGGCGAATCGGCGCCACCAACACCGTCGCCCGACTCGAGGGCGTGGCGGCGGCGGGAGGGATGGACGCGGGCGACGCGGCCGCCTGGATCGACGCCTACGATTACATCCGCCTGCTCAGGATGCGCTGCAATGCGGAACAGGCCCAGGCGGGCGGCGCTCTCGGCAACCGCATCGACCCCGACGCCCTGAACGATCTCGACCGACGAATCCTCCGGGAATCCTTCAAGGAAGCGCGGCGGTTGCAACAAAAGCTCGCGCTTGACTACCAACTCTGAAACTTCGTTGCCCGAACGCGCGCACTTGCTATAGATCAAGGACCGAACGTGCACCATGGCACACCGTTATGTGCGGTGCACACAAGCGCTCCGGGGCCCCCCGGGTCGCCAACAGGAGAGGGAGAACGAAACCAATGAGCCAAGCGGCCTACGACAAGATAAGCAGGAGTCCAAAGTTCCAGGAGCTGGTCCGCCAGCGCACCCGCCTCGCCACCATCCTCAGCATCATCATGCTGGTGATCTATTTCGGCTTCATCCTGCTGGTCGCCTATGCGCCGGGCTTCCTCGGGACGCCGATCAGCAGCACGAGCGTCACCACCATCGGCGTGCCGATCGGGCTCTTCGTCATCGTCTCGGCCTTCGTCCTGACCGGGATCTACGTCGCCAAGGCGAACACCGCCTTCGACCAGATGAACGAAGAGATCCTGAGGGAGTTCGAATGATGCGAGCCCTGAGGACCCTCTCCCTCGCCGCGGCGGGCGCGATCCTGCCTATGTCCGCCTTCGCCGACGCCATCGCCGGCGGCGAAAAGCGCGCCTCCGTCAACTACGAAGCCATCGCGATGTTCCTGGCCTTCGTGGCCCTGACCATGCTCATCACCAAGTGGGCGGCGTCGCGGACCAAGTCGGCGGCCGACTTCTACACCGCGGGCGGCGGCATCACCGGCTTCCAGAACGGCCTCGCCATCGCGGGCGACTACATGTCGGCGGCCTCCTTCCTCGGCATCTCGGGCCTCGTCTTCGCCTCCGGCTTCGACGGCCTCATCTATTCCGTGGGCTGGCTGGTCGGCTGGCCGATCGTGCTGTTCCTGATCGCCGAGCGTCTGCGCAACCTCGGCAAGTTCACCTTCGCCGACGTGGCCTCCTACCGGCTGCAACAGACCCCGATCCGCACCCTCTCGGCCGTCGGCACCCTGACGGTGGTGGCCTTCTACCTGATCGCCCAGATGGTCGGCGCGGGCAAGCTCATCGAGCTGCTGTTCGGCCTGCCCTATCTCTACGCCGTCATCCTCGTCGGCATCCTGATGATCGTCTACGTCACCTTCGGCGGCATGCTCGCCACCACCTGGGTGCAGATCATCAAGGCCTGCATGCTGCTCGGCGGCGCCACCTTCATGGCGTTCATGGTGCTCTGGCACTACAACTTCCATCCCGGCGAGCTCTTCAAGGCCGCGACCGAGATCCAACCCAAGGGCGACGCCATCATGCGGCCCGGCGGCCTGGTCAAGGACCCGATCTCGGCCATCTCGCTCGGCATCGCGCTGATGTTCGGCACCGCCGGCCTGCCGCACATCCTGATGCGGTTCTTCACGGTCGCCGACGCCAAGGCGGCGCGGAAATCGGTGTTCTACGCCACCGGCTTCATCGGCTACTTCTATATCCTCACCTTCATCATCGGGTTCGGCGCCATCGTCTTCCTGATGAACAACCCGGCCTTCTACCACACCGTCACCGGCGCGGACGGGGCGATCACCTACGACAAGATCAAGGACCTGACGGGCGGCACCAACATGGCGGCCATCCATCTGTCCGACGCGATCGGCGGCTCGCTCTTCCTCGGCTTCATCTCGGCGGTGGCCTTCGCCACCATCCTCGCGGTGGTGGCGGGCCTGACGCTCGCCGGCGCCTCGGCGGTCAGCCATGACCTCTACTACTCGGTCATCGCCAAGGGCCGCGCCACCGATGCGGACGTGATCCGGATCTCCAAGATCTCGACCATCTGCCTCGGCATCCTGGCGATCATCCTCGGCTACATCTTCGAGAACCAGAACGTCGCCTTCATGGTCGGCCTCGCCTTCGCGGTCGCGGCTTCCGTGAACTTTCCCGTGCTGGTGCTGTCGATGTTCTGGTCGGGGCTGACCACCCGCGGCGCGCTGATCGGCGGCTTCATCGGCCTGATCTCGGCGGTGACGCTGGTGATCCTGTCGCCGGCGGTCTGGGTGACGACTTTCGGCAACGCCGCGCCGATCTTCCCCTACGACAACCCGGCGCTGTTCTCGGTGTCGCTCGCCTTCATCGGCACCTGGCTGTTCTCGGTCCTGGACAAGAGCGCGACCGCCCGGGCCGAGCACGCCGCCTTCGGCGCGCAGTACGTGCGCTCGCAGACCGGCCTCGGGGCCGAGGGCGCGTCCGAGCACTGAGCCCGGACGGACCTGGAGAAAGGGGGGCGGCGCCGTCGCGCCGCCCCCGCGCGTCTGCGGCCGCTCAGCGCTGGCCGATCTCGAAGGTGTCGAGATCGCGGTCCTTGGTCTCGCGGACGAAGAAGAGGCCGATCGCCACCGTCGTCAGGGCGATTACCACCGGATACCACAACCCATAGTAGATGTCGCCGGTCGCCGCCACCATGGCGAAGGCGGTCGGGGGCAGGAAGCCGCCGAACCAGCCGTTGCCGATGTGATAGGGCAGCGACATGGCGGTGTAGCGGATTCGCGTCGGAAAGCTCTCGACCAGCGCCGCCGCGATCGGGCCGTAGACCGCCGTCACGAACAGCACGAGGATCAGCAGGATTCCGATGCACTTCAGCGCCTGGCCATTGCCGAGCGCCGAGAAGAAGCCGTCGACCTTCACGATCCCCGGGTCCCCCGCCGCGGGATAGCCGGCCGCCACGGCCGCCGCGCCGAAGGCCTTGATGCTGTCGTTGACCGTCGGCGCGATCGCCGTCGGCGCGCCGTTGAAGGTGACGTTGGCGGCGAAGCCCGCCGCCTCGGGCACGAGGTCGTACTTGATCGCCGAGCGCGCCAGCGCCACCCGGGCCACGTCGCAGGGCCGGGTGAAGCTGCGGATGCCCACGGGATCGAAGACCGAGCCGCAGGCGGCGGGATCGGCGTGGACCTGCACCGCGACCGTCTCCAGCGCGGCGTTGAGCTTGGGGTTGGCGGTGGCGGTCAGGGCGTGGAACAGCGGAAAGTAGCTCAGCGCCGCCACCAGGCAGCCGCCGAGGATGATCGGCTTGCGCCCCACCCGGTCGGACAGCGCGCCGAAGAAGATGAACCCGCCGGTGCCCAGGATCAGCGACCAGGCGATCAGCACGTTCGCCGTCAGCAGGTCGACCTTGAGGATGCTCTGGAGGAAGAACAGGGCATAGAACTGGCCCGTGTACCAGACCACCGCCTGGCCGGCGACGAGGCCGAGCAGGGCGAAGAGCACGACCCGGGCGTTCTTCCACTGGCCGAAGGCCTCGGAGAGCGGCGCCTTGGACTGGGAGCCCTCCTCCTTCATCTTGCGGAAGGCCGGGCTCTCCTGCATCTGGAGGCGGATCCAGACCGAGATCGCCAGCAGGAACACCGACAGAAGGAAGGGGATGCGCCAGCCGGCAATCCAGTAGCCCTCGCCGGTCTGGAAGCCCGCCTCGCCCATCGAGAGGCGCAGAGTCAGGATCACCGCCAGCGACAGGAGCAGGCCGAGCGTCGCGGTCGTCTGGATCCAGCTGGTGTAGAAGCCCCGGCGGTTGCGCGGCGCGTGTTCCGCCACATAGACCGCCGCGCCGCCGTATTCGCCCCCCAGCGCGAGCCCCTGGGCCATGCGCAGCAGGATGAGGATGACGGGCGCCGCCCAGCCGATCTGCTCGTAGCTCGGCAGGAGGCCGACGCAGAAGGTCGAGGCGCCCATGATCACGATGGTGACGAGGAAGGTGTACTTGCGCCCCACCAGGTCGCCCAGCCGGCCGAAGACCAGGGCGCCGAAAGGCCGGACGAGGAAGCCCGCCGCGAAGGCGAGCAGGGCGAAGATGTTTCGTGTCGCTACGTCGAACGCCGAGAAGAACTGCGTGGCGATGATCGCGGCGAGCGAGCCGTACAGGTAGAAGTCATACCATTCGAAAACTGTCCCGAGCGATGAGGCGAGAATCACCTTGCGCTCTTCACGGGTCATTGGTCGCGGCTCGGCGTCTGGGGTAGGCGTCGGCGCAGCCATGGAATCCTCCTTTTGGTTTCACTGGCGACGAGTTCCCGAGGGTGCCCGTGGCCCCAGGATGCGCCAACCCCCAAAAAAGGATCACAGTTTCGGGAAGCGGCCCGCGCCTCTTCGCCGGCGCGGCGCCTTCGGGCAAATCGGCCCTGTCGCCGGGCGCCGCGATTGTGCATATTCTGCGGCAACGAGCAGGCGGCATCAAAATGCGACAGCGCGAAAGCGACACCTTCCACGTCGGCGTCATCATGGACGGCAACGGCCGCTGGGCCGAGGCCCGCGGGCTGAGCCGCCTCGCCGGCCACGCTCGCGGCGCGCGCCGGGTCAGCGAGATCGTGCGCGCCTGCCCCGACCTGGGCGTGACCCACCTGACGCTCTACGCCTTCTCGACCGAGAACTGGCGCCGGCCCCTCGCCGAGGTCGAGGGGCTGATGCGCATCTTCGGCAGCTACATCGCCCGCAAGACCCGCGGGCTGGTGGACCACGACGTGCGCGTGCGCTTCCTCGGAATGCGCCACCGGGTTCCCGCCCGGCTGCGCCGGCTGATGGAGGACATGGAGGCCCGCACCGCCCAGTGCCGCGGCCTGGAGCTCTCCATCGCCATCGACTACGGCGGCCGGGACGAGCTCACCCGGGCGATGCAGACCCTGGCGGGCCGGGTGGCGCGGGGCGATCTCGCCCCCGAGGCGATCGAGCCCGAGACGCTGTCGGCGGCGCTCGACACCGCGGCGCTGCCCGATCCCGACCTCATCATCCGCACCTCCGGCGAATGCCGGGTGTCGAATTTCCTGCTCTGGCAGGCGGCCTATTCCGAGTTCGACTTTCCCGCCGCGCCCTGGCCGGAATTCACCGTCGCCCAGTTCGCCCGCACGGTCGAGGGCTTCGGCGCGCGCCGTCGGCGCTTCGGCGGCCTCGACGACGCCGCCCCCGACCCCCGCCGCGCCGCGCTCGACCCGCTGCGCACCGGCACGGAGCCCTGACCCCCGCTACAGCAGCCGCGCCAGCGCCGCGGGCAGCCGCGGGCCGTTCAGCGACATGATCCGGTAGAGCCAGCCGTAGATCCCCACGGTGGCGAAGAAGAAGACGGCGCTCAGCAGGGCGTTGTCGTAGGAGATCATCGCGAAGGCGGTGGTGATCAGCGGCAGGGTCCAGGTGACCACCGCCGTCGCCGGGTTGCGCAGGTGCTTGCGGCTGCGGTCCTTGACCAGGCGGCGGGCGTAGCGCCGATGGGCCAGCATGTGGAAATGCACCCGGTCGGGCTTGCCCACGCTGTGCCCCGGCCGCCTGGCCTTGCGCCGCATGGAGGCCAGGGTCTCGATCACCGGATAGGCGCAGATCAGGATCGCCGCCCAGGCCGAGATCTCGGGATTGCGCGCCGGCAGCAGCACGCCCAGCGTGGCGAGCAGGTAGCCGGCGAAATAGGCCCCCCCGTCCCCGAGGAAGATCCGGCCGAAGGGGAAGTTCACCACGAAGAACCCCAGCACCAGCGCCGCATAGAGGACGGCGAGGCCGAGGACCAGTTCGTCGCCCACCTGCGCCGCCACCCAGGCGAAGGCGGCGAGCATGATGATCAGCGCCCCGCTGGCGAGGCCGTTGAACCCGTCGATGATGTTCACCGCATTGGCGACGCCGCCCATGGAAAACGCGGTGAAGAGCAGCCCCCCGAGGGTGAAGGACAACAGCCAGTCCACCCCCGGCAGGTCGACGTCGTTCATCACGTAGCCGGTCAGCAGCGCGAAGATCAGGCCCGAGATCATGGTGGCGATCAGCCGCGCCTTCACGCCGACCTTCTTGGTCAGGTCCTCCGCCAGGCCCGCGGCGAAGGCCGGCAAGCCGGCGAGGCCGATCAGCGCCCAGGCGTGGGAGAGGAAATCCGGCAGGACCGGCCAGACCAGCCCGTAGCCGACCGCGATCGCCGCCCCGCCGATCCGTGGCACGGGCTGCTTGTGGAACTTCTGCACGCCGTCGGTGTGGTCATGGCTGTAGGCGGCATGGTGGCGCTCGGTCAGGATCAGCGCCACGCAGATCAGGAGGCTGAGCCCCGCCGCGATCAGCGACGGCCCCGCCAGGCTCCCGATGATGTGCCATGTATCGCCGCCCATACCGGGGGCCGCCTCTTGCCTCAACGCCGACCCCTTAGCGCAATTGCGAAGGCTTGGCGAGGGCCAAAGGCGGCGGCGCTCAGGCCTCGGCCGCGACCTGCTCGGGCCCGGCGTAGCCCTGGGGATTGCGCGAGGCCCAGGTCCAGGCGCTGGCGCAGATCTCGGGAATGCCGAGCGACGCCGTCCAGCCGAGCTCCCGCGCGGCGAGGGCGGGATCGGCGTAGGACACCGCCACGTCCCCCGGCCGGCGCGGCCCGATCACGCAGGGGATGGGCTGGCCGCTCGCCGCGCGAAAGGCTGCGACCAGCTCCAGCACCGAGGCGCCGCGCCCGGTCCCGAGGTTGAAGGGCCGGCAGCCCCGGCCCTCGGTCGCGCTCCAGTCCACCGCCGCCAGATGCGCCCGGGCCAGATCCACCACATGGATGAAGTCCCGAACCCCGGTGCCGTCCGGGGTGTCGTAGTCGTCGCCATGCACCGTCAGCCGCTCCCGCCGGCCGGTCGCCACCTGGGTGACGTAGGGCAGCAGGTTGTTCGGCACGTCCGCCGGATCCTCGCCGATCCGCCCGCTCTCGTGGGAGCCGACGGGGTTGAAGTAGCGCAGCATCGCGATCGACCAGGCGGGATCGGACCGGGCGAGGTCGCCCAGCATCTCCTCGACTTGGAGCTTGGTCCGGCCATAGGGGCTTTCGGGGCGCAGCGGATGCGCCTCGTCGAGCGGCAGGTAGTCCGGCGTGCCGTAGACCGTGGCCGAGGAGGAGAACACGAACCGCCGGCATGGGGAGTCGCGCAGCGCCTGCAACAGCGCCACCGTGCCGCCGACGTTCACCTCGAAGTAGGACAGGGGATCGGCCACCGACTCCCCCACCGCCTTCAGCCCGGCGAAGTGGATCACCGCCTCCGGGGCGAAGTCCGCCACCACCCGGCGCATGGCGGCGGCGTCGCGGATGTCCGCCTCGGTGGCCTCGAAGCCGCGGTTGGCGAGCTGGCGGACGCGCCTGAGCGCCTCCGGGCTCGCGTTCGAATAGTTGTCGACCACGTGCGCCTCGTGCCCGGCCCGCAGGATCTCCACCAGGGTGTGGCTGCCGATATAGCCGGCGCCGCCGGTCACGAGGATGCGCATCTTGGGAACTCCGTCACTCTGTCCGCTAGGTCACGACCTTGCGCCGGATCTCCCCGATCCGCCGCTCGCTCAGCCAGGCGTTGATCCGCCAGGCGAGGCTTTTCCATGCCGGATCGACCGGCAGCCCATGGGCGAGGCCCGACAGCACGTCCGTCTCCGCGCCATAGACGCAGGCGATGGACCACAGGTCGCTCATCGGCACGAAGGCGTCCTGATCCCCCTGCAGCGCCAGCGTGGGGGTGAGCCGCGCCAGGGGCCAGAAGGGCATGTCCCAGGTGGTTCCGTCGAAGAGCGCCGCCGGGCTCTCCGCCCGCATCGGCAGGCCGAGCGAGGCGATCCACTCCGGCGGGGTCTCTTCGGTGAAGAGCGCGCGGCGCACCTCCTGCATCCCGATGAAGGCCGAGGCCCCCGCCTGGGCGAGAAGCAGCGTGGCGAGCACGTCGGGCGACTGCGCCAGACGCCAGAGGGTGGGGCTGAGGCCCATGGGCCCGGGCGAGGCCACCAGAACCAGCCCCGCCAGGCGCCGGCGGGCCGCCAGGTGCTGGGCGACCAGCCCCCCGAGCGAATAGCCCACCACCACGGGCCGTCCGCCCAGAGTATCTGCGGCCTCGATCGCGGCCCGCACATAGTCGCGCAGCCGGGCGGGCCGGTCGATCGGCCCGGGCAGGTCGGGGACCGCGACGCGATGGCCGCGCCGGGCGAACCAGGGCGCGATGAAGCGGGTCCAGACCATGGGGCCGGCGAAGGCGCCATGCAGGAACAGAAGGGGGGGATGTTCGCTCATGCGCCTGAAATATCCCTCGGTCCATTCCCTGTCGAGGCCGCCCCCGCGCGCCCGCGCCCGGCGGCGGGTCGCAATCCTGCGCCGAATCGTGGTAGGATTGCGTTACAACAACCATAACGGGAGGAATGCATGAGCATGGAAGTTCAGATCGACGACTACGCGCGGCGTCTCTACAGCGCGAGCGGCGACAAGGCGGAATACACCGCCGCCCAGAAAGCCAAGGAATGCGAGGAGCGCGGCGAGCGCGGCGAAGCCGAGCAGTGGCGCAAGGTCCGCGAGAAGATCCGCATCCTGCGCGGCCCGAACGTCAGCTGACGCCCCCGGCCCCAAGGGCCTGATCCCGACGCCGGCGGCCGGGCCCTGCGCCCCGAAATCGCCGGGCGAACCTTCGCTCCCTTGCGGGAGTCCCCCTTCCAGCGCCCCTCGCCGCCCGCGGAGAGGGGTTCTTTCTTGCCCGCGCCCTTCTCGCCGCCTGCGGGGGTCTTGCCGGACGTCCCCCCTCTCCGGCCCTCTTCCGCCGACTCGCCTTGCGCCGCCGGGCGCTGGACGAGGGCGCGCATTCCGGGCAAGGGGAGGCGTCCCGGCGTTTCCCTTGCCCCAGAGTTCCTCCCTCGAGTTCTCCCCAATGTCGCTCCATCTCGTCCAGCTCGTGTCCCTCCGCGCGGTCTTCGCGCTCAACGCCCTCGGCATCGCCGTCTGGTTCCCCCGCATTCCCGACGTGAAGGCGGCGCTGGGGCTCGACGTGCTGACCCTCGCCTTCTGCCTGTTCGGCCTGCCGCTCGGGACCATGCTCGGCTTCCTGACCGTCAGCCGGCTGACCACCCGGCTGGGTCTGACGTCCGCGACGATCTGGGGGGGCTCGGCCTTTCTGCTCAGCTTCATCGGCCCGGCCCTGGCCTGGAGCGCGATCAGCCTCGGCGTGGCGCTCTTCCTCTGCGGGCTCTGCATCGCGGTGATCGAGGTCGCCATGAACGCCAAGGCGAGCCAGATGGAAAGCGAGAGCGGCCGTCGCCTGATGACCGGCTGCCACGCCTTCTGGAGCTTCGGCAGCGTCACCGGCGCGCTGCTGGGCGGCGTCTTCGCCCAGGCCGGGGCGTCGTTCCTGCACCAGCAGCTCATCCTCCAGCCGATCTTCGCGCTCGCCACCATCCTCTTCGGCCTGCGCCTTTTGCCCGACGCGCCCCGGGTCGAGGCCGCCCGGCGCGGCGGCTTCAGCCTGCCCTCGGCGGCGCTGGTGCTGCTCTGCGCCGTGCCCATCGGCGCGCTGCTGGCCGAGGGCGCGATGATGGAATGGTCGGCCCTGCTCCTGCGCGAGCATGTGGGGGCGAGCCCCTTCGCCACCGCGGCGGTCTTCTCGATCTTCGCTCTGGCGATGGCGGTGATGCGCCTCGCCGGCGACCGCCTGGCGGAGCTCTTCGGGGCCCGGCGGGTGATCCTCGCCTCGGGGGCGCTGATGGGCGTCTCGATCCTCGGCTTCGCCCTGTCGCCCACGCTCTGGCTCTCGGTCCCCCTGGCGGCGCTGGTGGGGATCGGTTGCGCCAACATCTATCCGCTGACCATGTCCATGGTCGCGCCCCTGCCGGGCCAGCCGCCGGAGCGCAACGTGGCGACGCTGGCGCTCACCTCCTTCACCGCCTTCCTGATCGGCCCGCCCTTCATCGGCATGGTGGCCCATGCCGCCGGCCTGCCGCTGGCGCTCGCCCTGCTCGCGCCGCTCGGGGCGATGCCGCTGCTGATGCCCCGGGGCAGGAAGCCCCCCGCCGGCTCCCGGGCCTGACGCGAGGCCCGGCGCGACGGCCCAGCCTCCGCCGCCCCGACGCGCCCGCCGCGAAAGCGGGACCCGAGGGGACGATTCCTCCGGCCCTTGGCGCTCAAACCAGCCCGCGCCGGACGGCCCGGGAAGCTCCGGTTTGGACCGCCGGAGCGCCGCAAGGCGGAGGGATCAGCCGCAGAAGACCCGCGCCACCTTGTCGTCCTTGCCGATCTCGACGTTCAGCCGATCGGTCCGGTAGTCCATAGTCACCGCCTGGCCCGGGAAGATCACCCGCCGCGGCGAGGGCAGCTTGCCCGCGTCGAGCGACCCGACCGAGGTTCCCACAAGGGACTGCAGGCCCGCCGCGCCGCAGGAGCCCGCCTCGGCGGCCGGGGGCGGCGTCTCGGCGGCGGTCTCCGCCTCCTTCTTCGGCAGGCAGGCCGCCGTGGCGACGAGCAGCAGCAGCGCCGCGGCGGAACGGGGAATGGAGACGGAGACGGTCATGGGACCTCCCTGGGGCTGGCCTTGGTCTGGCCCGACCCAAGCACGCCCCGGCCGCGCAGGGCAAGGCCGCGCGCCGTCCCCGCGGCGGAAACGCGCCGGGAACGCCGTCCCGCTCACGGCCCCGGCGCCCCTGCTGCGTCCGCCTTGCAATCGACGGGTCCCGCCAGTAGGTTCCGCCGCACTTCGGCCAGGGGCCGCCAAGGCGCCTCCGAGGCGCGCCTGACAGGGGAAGACCATATGTTCGTGACGCCAGCCTTCGCGCAGGCCGCCGCCGGCGGCTCATCCGGGGGCGCCGCCCTCCTCCAGTTCGTTCCCATCATCCTCATCTTCGTGATCATGTACTTCCTCATGATCCGCCCCCAGCAGAAGAAGATGAAGGACCACAAGAACATGGTCGAGGCGCTGCGCCGCGGCGACACGGTCGTCACCTCCGGCGGGCTGATCGGCAAGGTCACCCGGGTCGAGGACGCCCAGCTCGAGGTCGAGATCGCCCCCGGCGTGAAGGTCAAGATCGTCCGCGCCACCGTCTCCAATGTCCTGAGCAAGACCGAGCCCGCCCCCGAGGCGTGACGCGCGTCGCCGGGCCGGCCGCAGGGACGCCGCCATGCTGAACTTTCCTTCCTGGCAGCGCTGGCTCGTCATCGGCCTCTGCCTCATCGGCGTCGTCCTGGCGCTGCCGAACGTGTTCTACGGCCGGGTGGAGCGGGCGAACGACGCCCGCGCCGCCATCGCCCAAGGCCAGCCGGAGACGCCCGAGATGGCCGCCGCCATGGCCGGCTGGCCCGCGTGGCTGCCCTCCCGGCTGGTCTCGCTCGGCCTCGACCTGCGCGGCGGGGCCCACGTGTTGGTCGAGGTGAACCTCGCCGACGCCCAAGCCGACCGGCTGGAGGGCCTATGGCCCGACCTCCGCGACAAGCTGCGCGGCATCCGCGACCAGATCGGCACCGTGCGCCGGCTGGACGGGCCCAAGACCGAGCTCCGCATCCGCATCGGCGAGCCCTCCGGCCTCCAGGCCGCGCTCCAGGCCGTCCAGGACGCCTCTCAGCCGGTCTTCTCCCTCACCGGCCTCGCCACCCGGGACTTCACCGCCCGGACCGAGGGCGACAGCACGATCGTCGTCACCCTCTCCGAGGCCGAGATCACCGCGATGAACGAGCGGGTGATGCAGCGCAGCCTCGAGATCGTCCGCCGCCGCGTGGACGAGACCGGCACCCGCGAGCCCACCATCCAGCGCCAGGGCGCGGACCGCATCCTCATCCAGGTCCCCGGCCTCGGCTCGGCGGAGGAGCTCCTCGCCATCATCGGCAAGACCGCCCGGCTCAGCTTCCACGCGGTCGTCTCGCGCTCCACCGATCCGAACGTCCAGCCCGGCCTCGACCAGTTCGTCGCCCCCTCCATGGACGAGCAGGGGGCCTACTACGTCCTCGACCGCCACGCGGTGGTGACGGGCGAGCAGCTCGTCGACAGCCAGCCCGGCTTCGACCAGAACAACCGGCCGGCGGTGAACTTCCGCTTCAACCCGCAGGGGGGCGCCGCCTTCGGGACCTACACGGCCCAGAACATCGGCAAGCCCTTCGCCATCGTCCTCGACAACCAGGTGATCTCGGCCCCGGTGATCCAGAGCCACATCGCCGGCGGCTCGGGCATCATCACCGGCAACTTCTCCCCCGACGAATCGGCGCGGCTCGCCATCCTGCTGCGCGCCGGGGCGCTGCCCGCGGGCATCACCGTGCTCGAGCAGCGCACCATCGGGCCGGAGCTCGGCGCCGATTCCATCCGCGCCGGCGCCGTCTCCTCCGCCGTCGCCCTCGCCGCGGTGATCGCCTACATGGTCGCGAGCTACGGCGGCTTCGGCCTCGCCGCCTGCGTGGCTCTCCTGATGAACATCGCGCTCATCTTCGCGCTGATGACGATGATCGGGGCGACCCTCACCATGCCGGGCATCGCCGGCATCGTGCTGACCATCGGGGTGGCGGTCGATTCCAACGTGCTGATCTTCGAGCGCGTCCGCGAGGAGCTGCGCAGCGGCAAGGGCGCGGCCCGCTCCCTCGCCGCCGGCTCGGACAAGGCCTTCGGCACCATCATCGACGCCAACGTCACCACGCTGATCGTCGCGGCTATCCTCTACTTCCTCGGGTCGGGCCCGGTGCGCGGCTTTGCGGTGACCATGGGCCTCGGCGTCTTCTGCACGATCTTCACCGCCGTCTACGTGACCCAGCTCATCATCGCCACCTGGTTCGACCGGCGGCGGCCCAAGACCATCACGGTCTGAGGGAGGACACCCATGCGCCGCCTTCGCCTGGTCCCGGACCACACCAACATCAACTTCATGCGCTACGCATGGTTCTGGGTGCCCTTCTCCATCGCGGTGACGGTGATCTCGATCGCGCTGGTCTTCACCCGGGGGCTCAACCTCGGGGTCGACTTCCGCGGCGGCGCGCTCATCATCGCCTCCACGCCGGAGCACGAGGACGTGGGCCGGTTCCGCGAGGTGCTGACCGGGCTGAACTTCGGCGAGGTGGCGGTGACGGAGGTCTCCGACGACAGCGGTCAGGGACGCTTCACCGTGCTGATGCGCCTCGGCATCTCCGACCCCGACGCCAATCCGATGACGGTGGTCGAAGAGGTGCGCGGCGCGCTCACCCAGGCCTTCCCGGGCATCCAGTTCCTCCAGGTCGACAGCGTCGGCTCCAAGGTCTCGGGCGAGCTGATCGGGAAGGGCGTGCTGGCGGTGTTGCTCTCGGTGGCGGGCATCATGGTCTATATCTGGATGCGCTTCGAGTGGCAGTTCGCCCTCGGCGCCGCCTTCTCGGTGCTGCACGACGCCATTGTCACCGTCGGCCTCTTCAGCCTGCTCCAGCTCGAGTTCAACCTGACCATCGTCGCGGCGGTGCTGACGGTGATGGGCTATTCCATCAACGACACGGTGGTGATCTTCGACCGGGTGCGCGAGCTTTTGCGCAAGTACAAGAAGATGCCGCTGCCCGAGCTGATGAACCTCGCCCTCAACGAGACGCTGAGCCGCACGGTGATGACCTCGAGCACCACGCTGCTCGCGCTCTTCGCCATCTTCTTCTTCGGGGGCGACGTGGTCCATGGCTTCGCCACCGCGATGATCTTCGGCGGCGTCATCGTCGGCACCTATTCGACGATCTACGTGGCCTGCGCGCTGGTGCTCTGGCTCGGGGTGCGGCGGGACTGGTCGGCGGCGGAAAAGACCGCCCCGGCCCGGACCTGACATGCGGCTGACCGAGGTCGTCTTCACCGGGGTCGCGCCCGTCGAGGGCTACGGCCCCGGCTTCTTCCGGGTCGGCGGGGCCATCCACGAGGGGCCGCTGGCGCTGCTGCCCTCGGGGCCCGCGCCCTGGGCCGGCCTGCCCGACATCGCCCCCTTCCTCGCCCTCGCCGGGCAGGCGGACGTGCTCTTCCTCGGCCTCGGCTCCGAGATCCGGCCCCTCGACCCCGCCCTGCGCGCCGCCCTGGAAGAGGCGGGTCTCGGGGTGGAGATCATGGCGACGCCCACCGCCTGCCGGCTCTGGAACGTGCTGATCGCCGAGGGCCGCCGGGTCGCCGCCGGCCTCATGCCCGTCTGAGAGACCTCCGCGCACGCCTCTTTCTCCCGTGCCGGGGCGCTTTGGAGGGCGAGATTTTCACGCGTGAAAATCAGGTCAAGATACTGAGATCATTCAGTATATTCTGCAGCGTCAACCCGGTGTTCATGAGTGTGAACGGGTTCGGAGCGACCGCGCCCGAGGGGCCGCAGATGTCTTCCGCCGCTCTTCCGGCATCCCGGCTTCGATTTTCAGGCCCTTTGCGCCGGTTGCGCCGCCGGCCCTTGCACACCGTCACGCTCCGGCGCATCGGCGACCGGGCTCCGCATGTAACGCTTCGTCAACCGAGGTGGAAATCCGGTATACGCTGCGCAGATATGATTTATATATCAGATACTTGACCCGCATAACACGCGTGTTATGCGGGTCTTTCCGGGCCCGTCTCAGCCCGGCCTCTGCGCCCGGGTGGACATGGCGACGCCGAGGGCGATCAGCCCGGCCCCGGACCAGGTCGCAATGCCGTAGCGCTCGCCCAGGAAGGCCACGCCCACAATGAGCCCCACCGCCGCCGCGACATAGCCGATCTGGCTGAGGTAGACCGGCCCGCCCACCGCCTGCAGCCGGAAGAACAGCGCGAAGGTCGCCGCCGCCGCCGCGGCCTGGAGCGCCGCGAGGCCGGGGATCTCCGCCAGCCCGGCCGTCCCCGCTCCCCCCGTCCCGGCCAGGAGCAGGCCGAGCATCGCCGCCGCCGCCAGGTTCGAGCCGGCGGCCAGGGCGATCGGATGCGCCCCCGGGGGCCAGGCGACGGTGCGATAGATGTTCCCGGCGGCGAGGCAGACCGGCACCAGCAGGCCGAGGCAGAGCCAGAGGAGCCCCGCCGGCTGGCCGAGCTGCCCCCGGGAGGCCGAAACCACCGCCGCCCCGACGAAGCCCACGGCGATGCCCGCCACGCCCAGCCGGCTGGTCCGCTGCACCCCCAGCATCACCGCCATCGCCAGGGTGCAGACCGGGGAGAGGGTGTAGAAGAGCCCGGTGAACCCCGCCCCCACATGGGGCATGACGCTGAACATCAGCAAATTCGGCAGGGCGTAGGAGACGAGGCCCGAGACCGCATAGAAGCGCAGGTCCCGCCCGTCCGGCGCGCCGCGGGAACCGCCCATCGCCCGGGCGGCGGCGAGGACCAGCCCGGCCCCGCCCGAGATGACCAGCGACCAGGCGATCGGCCCCACCCCCGCCAGCGCCGCCACCTTGGCGAGCGGCAGGTTGAGGCCGAGCAGCCCGCCCGTCAGGAAGAACAGGGCGGGGGCGCTGTTCCAGATCGCCTTCATCGCGCATCCTCCGCGGGCCGGCCGATCCCGCCCGGATCCGGCGCTCCGTGACGGGCCGGGGCCCGGGGACACCCGGCTGCGCCCGCTCCGAGTGCGCCCGCGCCGACTGCGCCTGTCCCGACTGCGCCTGTCCCGACTGCGCCTGTCCCGACCGCGCGCACCCCGGCTGTGCCCAACCCGACTCCAGCCGCCCCGACTCCGGCTGTCCCGACTCCGGCCGCCGCGGCTGCGCCCGACCCGGCGCAGCGACCCGGGATCATTTCCGCGCCGGCGCGGGCTTCGGCGCAGGGCTGGGGGCGGGCTTCGGCGCAGGCGCCATCGCCGCCGGCCCCGGGGCCGCGCCGCCCCCGGGCTTCGCCAGCAGGGCGAGGTCCCGGGCCAGGGCGAAGGCGCCCACCAGCCGGGCGCGGGCGTCCGACCAGTCGCGGCGCACCACGATCTTGTTGTCCTTGATCTTGGCCGCGCCCTTCTGGTCCTGAAGGAACTGCACCAGCCCCGCCGGATTGGCGTACTTGTCGAGGTGGAAGGCGACCGTGCCGCCCTTGGGCCCGCCGTCGAGCCGCGCGATTCCCGCCCGCTTGCACAGGGCCTTGATGCGGACCACCGTCATCAGCGTCTCCACCTCGGCCGGCAGGGGGCCGAAGCGGTCGATGAGCTCGGCGGCGAAGCCCTCCATCTCGACCTTCTTCTCCAGCGAGGAGAGGCGGCGGTAGAGGCCGAGCCGCACGTCGAGGTCGGTCACATAGGTGTCCGGGATCAGGACGGGGACGCCGAGATTGATCTGGGGCGACCACTCGCCGTCGTCGGGCATCTCCACCTCGCCGGAGCGGAGCTTGGCGATCGCCTCCTGGAGCATGTCCTGGTAGAGCTCGAAGCCCACCTCGCGGACCTGGCCCGACTGTTCCTCGCCGAGCAGGTTGCCGGCGCCGCGGATGTCGAGATCCTGGGAGGCGAGGGTGAAGCCCGCCCCGAGGCTGTCGAGCGCGCCCAGCACCCGCAGCCGCTTCTCCGCCTGGGGGGTGAGCTTCTTGCGCGGCTCGGTCAGGAAGAAGGCGTAGGCGCGCAGCTTCGACCGGCCGACGCGGCCGCGGATCTGGTGGAGCTGGGCGAGGCCGAACATGTCGGCGCGCTCCACGATCAGGGTGTTGGCCGCCGGGATGTCGAGGCCGGATTCCACGATGGTGGTGGAGAGCAGCACGTCGTACTTGCCGTCGTAGAAGGCGTTCATCCGCTCGTCGAGCTCGCCCGCGGCCATCTGGCCATGGGCCACCATGTAGGCGACTTCCGGGACCTGTTCCCGCAGGAACTCCTCCACCGCCGCCAAGTCGGCGATGCGGGGGACGACGTAGAACGACTGCCCCCCGCGGAAGCGTTCGCGCAGCAGGGCCTCGCGCACGGTCACCGGGTCGAACTCGCTGACGTAGGTCCGGATCGCCAGCCGGTCGACCGGGGGCGTGGCGATGAGGCTGAGTTCGCGGACCCCGCTGAGCGCCATCTGGAGGGTGCGGGGGATCGGCGTGGCGGTGAGCGTCAGGACGTGGATGTCCGAGCGCAGGGCCTTCAGCCGCTCCTTGTGGGTGACGCCGAAATGCTGCTCCTCGTCGATGATCATCAGGCCGAGGTTCTTGAATCGCACCCCCTTGGCGAGCAGGGCGTGGGTGCCCACCACGATCTCGACCGTGCCCTTGGCGAGGCGATCGCGGGTGTCGGCGGCGTCCTTGGCGGAGACGAAGCGCGACAGTTGCCGCACGTGGATGGGCAGGCCGCGGAAGCGTTCGGCGAAGTTCTTGTAGTGCTGGCGAGCGAGGAGCGTGGTCGGCGCGATCACCGCCACCTGGGCGCCGGACATGGCGGCGACGAAGGCGGCGCGGAGCGCCACCTCGGTCTTGCCGAAGCCCACGTCGCCGCAGACGAGCCGGTCCATGGGCTGGCCGCTTTCCATGTCGGTCATGACGTCGGCGATGGCGGCGAGCTGGTCCTCGGTCTCGGCGTAGGGGAAGCGGGCGCAGAACTCGTCCCAGAGGTGGTGTTCCGGCGGGGCCATGACCGCGCCCTTGCGCAGGGCGCGTTCGGCGGCGACCCGGATCAGCCGTTCGGCCATGTCGCGGATGCGGGCCTTGAGCTTGGCCTTCTTCGCCTGCCACGCCCCGCCGCCGAGCCGGTCGAGCAGGCCTTCCTCGTGGCCGTAGCGGGTCAGGAGCTCGATGTTCTCGACCGGCAGGTAGAGCTTGTCGCCGCCGGCGTATTCGAGGGCGAGGCACTCGTGCGGCGCGCCCATGGCGGTGATGGTCTCGAGGCCCTTGTAGCGGCCGATGCCGTGGTCGACATGCACCACCAGGTCGCCGGCGGTCAGCCCGGCGGCCTCAGTCAGGAAGTTCTCGGCGCGCTTGCGCCGGCGCGGCGCGCGGATCAGCCGGTCGCCGAGCACGTCCTGCTCAGAGACGACCGTCAGCCCCTCGGCCTCGAAGCCGTGCTCCAGCGGCCAGACGGCGAGGGAGACGGACTTGTCGCCCTTGAGCTGGGCGGCGCGGTCGATCAGCGCCGCGCCCTCGACGCCGCCGTCGGCGAGCAGGCCCTGGAGGCGTTCCCGCGCGCCGGCGGAATAGCTCGCCACCACCACGTCGCCGGTCCGGCGCCTGGCCTTCACATGGGCGGCCAGGGCCTCGAAGACGTTCACGCCTTCGGCCTGGCGCTCTGGGGCGAAGTCCCGGCCGATGCGCCCGCCCGCGTCGATCACCCCGGGCCCGAGCGGCTGGGGCAGGGCGTGGAGCCAGTGGTTCGGCCGCCCCGCCAGCGCCGCCTCGAAGCCCGGGGGGTCGAGGTAGAGCGCCGCGGGCGGGACGGGCTTGTAGACCGTGCCGAGGCGGGACTTGTTCGCCAGCGCCTCGGCCCGGGCGTCATATTGCTCGCTCAGCGCCTCCCACCGGGCCTGGTGGGCGGCCTGGAGCCCCTCGTCGAGCAGGATGGGCGCGCCGGGCAGGTAGTCGAGCAGGCTTTCCAGCCGGTCGTGGAAGAAGGGCAGCCAGTGCTCGTAGCCCTGGATCTTGCGGCCCGCCGAGATCGCCTCGTAGAGCGGGTCGTCGGTCCCGGCCGCGCCGAAGGCCTCGCGGTAGCGGGTGCGGAAGCGCTGGATCGCCGCCTCGTCGAGGATCACCTCGGAAACGGGGGCGAGCTCCACCCGGCCGATGGTCTCGGTGGTGCGCTGGGTCTCGGGGTCGAAGCGCTTGGCGCTCTCCAGCACGTCGCCGAAGAGGTCGAGCCGGACGGGGCCGCCGCGGCCGGGAGGGAAGATGTCGACGATGCCGCCGCGCACGGCGAATTCCCCGGGCTCGGTCACCGTGGGCGCGGCCTGGAAGCCCATGCGGGCGAGGTAGCGGCGCAGCTCCTCCAGGTCGACCCGGGCCCCGACGACGGCGGTGAAGGAGGCGTCGCGCAGCGTCGCCCGCGGGGGCAGGCGCTGGGTGACGGCGTTGACGGTGGTCAGGATCGCCGCCGGCCGGTCGAAGCCCGCGGCGAGGGTGGCGAGGGTCGCCATGCGGGCGGCGGCGACGTCCGGGTTCGGCGAGATCCGGTCGTAGGGCAGGCAGTCCCAGGCGGGCAGGGTCAGCGCCGGCAGGGTGGGGGCGAAGAAGCGCAGGGCGGCGCGCAGGGCCGAGAGGCGGGCGTCGTCGCGCGCGATATGGATCACCGGCCCGTCGGCGCGGGCGATGGTCCTGGCGAGATGGCGCGCGTCGAAGCCCTCGGGGCAGCCGCCCACGACGAGCTTGCCGGGCGAAAGGGGGGCGTCCCGGGTCATCAGGCGGACCTAGCGCAGGCGGCAAGGGCGCGCAAGGCGGCCGGAGGGGGGATGGGCTCCGGTCCTTCGCGGCCGGCTGTGCGTCGCTTACGGCGCCCATCGTCGGTGGGGCCTGGGGTGCGGAGGGACGGCGCGGCGCGCTGTCGGAGGGAGCGGCGCGCTGGGCTGCTGCCGAAGGACCGGCCGGCGCGGGGAAGGCCCGCCTGCGCCTCCGGCGCCGGCTGGCGGGGCGCGCCAAGGGAGGGGCGGCCTCGGGCGGCCGGACCTGCGCCCGGCTGACGGCGTCGCTTGGCGGCCGGCGGAGTCCCGGAGCGCCCGACGCGCAGCGGTCTGGGGGAGCGGCGCGGTTTCGGGCGGTCTGGTCTGGGCGCGGCGAAGGGCGGCGCCTACCGGAGGCCGGCTCGTCGATCGCGGGCCGTGGGCCCGGATCGGGCGGCGGGGCGTGGTTTCGGGCGGCTTGGTCTGGGCCTGGCGGCGGCGTCTGCGGGATCGGTTGGTTTGTCGACCGCCGGTCCTTGCCAAGGCTTGGCAGGAGAAGTGCGGTGTCGGGGGGGCGACCGACCTGGGTCCGGCGGGCGGCGGGGCTTGGCGGGGAGCGCCGCGGGCCGGCCGAGCGGCGGGGAGCCCTGCACGGGGCTTGCCGGGGCGCGGCGGGGCGGCTTAGGTCTGGGGGCGCGGAGCCAGTCGGAGCGGTCATGAAGCCCATCGTCACCCTGACCCTCAACCCCACCATCGACGGGGCGGCCGAGGCCGATCAGGTCCGTCCCATCCACAAGGTGCGCACCACCAACGAGCGGTATTATCCGGGCGGCGGGGGGGTGAACGTCGCGCGGGTCATCGACGAGCTGGGCGGGGCCGCGACCGCCGTCTATCTGGCCGGGGGCGCGACCGGGGCGCTGCTGGGGGAGCTGCTGGCCGGGCATGGCTTCGCCCCGCTCCAGATCGGGATCCGGGGGGCGACGCGGATCAGCCATTCGGTCTTCGATCGGGCCACGGGGCTTGAATACCGCTTCGTGCCGGAGGGGCCCGAGGTCTCGGCGGCGGAGATGGCCGCGGCCGTCGCCGCCATCGCGGCGCAGGATTTCGACTGGCTGGTGGCGAGCGGGAGCCTGCCCCACGGGCTCGGGCCCGAGGCCTATGGGCCGCTCGTCCGGCTTGCGGCGGAACGGGGGGCGCGCTTCGCCCTCGACACCTCCGGTCCCGCCCTGCGGGCGACGCTGGCGGCCGGGCCCGTCGCGCTGATCAAGCCGAGCGTGGGAGAGCTGCGCCATGCCGCCGGCGGCGGGCGGATCGAGACCGAGGCGGAGATCGCCGGGGCGGCGCAGGCGCTGCGGGAGACCTATGGGATCGGGATGGTGGCGGTCACCCTGGGCCAGGACGGGGCGATGCTGGTCTGGGAGGGGGGCATCCTGCGCCGCCGGGCGATCGACGTGCCGGTGATCAGCGCCACCGGGGCGGGCGACAGCTTTCTGGCGGGGATGCTGTTCGCCCTGGCCCAGGGACGCAGCCCGGTCGAGGCCTTTGACTACGGCATGGCGGCCGGGGCGGCGGCGGTCATCACCCCGGGCACCGACCTCTGCCGCCGGGCGGACGTGGAGCGGCTGGCCGCCGAGCTGGCGGGACGCTGAGAGGCCTCTGCCGCAAGGCCCCGGTCGAGCGTGCCCCCGCGGAGGCGGGGCGTAACACGCGTGTTATTGGATTTATCTTATTGATGTGAAATGTTTTTCTGAAAACCGTTCACCGGATCGCAAGAAAGGTTGATGAGCTTCGGCGAAGCCCTCGCAGGCGCGCGCCGAGGCAGGGCGGGACGGGTCAGGCCCTTCGGAGCCGCGTCTCTTGCGGGGCAACCGGCTCCGGGGCTGGCCTGAGCGCAGCGGAGGCTGCCGGGGCGTTGCGGATCGGGCCCGACGTGAAATCTGAGGTGAAGCCCGTCGCGAAGCCCATCGCAAGAATCGACGCGAGGCCCGCGCGGCCTCGGGAGGGCGGTGGGCTGCGGGGAGGGGCCCGTCGCGCCTTGGGCGAGGACCGCCATCCCGGCAGGATGGGGGCGGTTCGAGGCGCCGGGGCGTCAGGCAGGCTTCGGAGAGCCAGGGGCGATGATGAGGGTCGCCGTGCGCCTTGGGCCTAGGTCCTCAAACCCGGCAGGGTGGGGGCAGCCGGGGCGCTGAGGGCGTCAGGCGGGCTTCGGGGAGCCAGGGGCGGCGAGGAGGGTCGCCGGCGCGCCTTGGGCGAGGACCGCGATCCCGGCGGAGGAGGGCGGTCCGGGGGGCCGAGGGCGTCAGACGGGGTTAGGGGGGCCGTAGGCGGCGAGGAAGACCGACGTCGCGCCTTCGGCCAGGGCCTCGATCCCGGCGGGGTCGGGGCGGTCCTGGGCGCCGAGGATCAGCGCCACCATGGTCGGCTCCTTGCAGAGGCCGAGGAAATGCCAGGCGGCCTGGCGCGGGTCGGGGGCGTGCAGGGCGCCCCGGCGGTGCTGTTCGGCGATGTAGTCGGCGAGGCCCCGGGCGCTGTAGGCGGGGCCGGCCTCGTAGAAGCCGCGCGCGATGTCGGGGAAGCGCTCCGAGGCGCCGATGACCATGCGCACCAGCGCCAGATGCTCGGGCCGGGTCATCTTCTCGATCAGACCGGCGGCGAATCGGGTCAGGGTGGCGCGCACGTCGCCGGCGGCGGGGTCGAGCCGCTGGAGCCGCTCGGCGCTTTCCTGCTTCGCCTCGTCCACCAGCGCCTCGAACAATGCCTCCTTGCTGTCAAAATAGACGTAGAGCGTGCCCTTGGAGACCTTCGCCTCGCGGGCGATCTCGCCCATGCTCGCCGCGGCGAAGCCCCGGGCAAGGAAGCAGCGGCGCGCGCCTTCGAGGATCTGCTGGCGCTTGAGGCTTTCCACGGCGCCGGCGACGCCGGTCCCGGCGCCCGGGTCCGGGGCGGCGGGGGCGGCCGCCTCAGATCCGGCTGCCTCAGTTTCGACATGGGGCGGGACGGAACGCGCGGGCTGCATGGCGAAGGACCTTTCGACGGCGCCGCCGGACAGCGGCGGCGCGCCCCGCAGATAGGCGCCGCCGCGGGCGATGACAAGATTTGACCGAACCGTTCGGTCATCTTGATTTCGGCGCGGCCCTGCGCTATGTCCGCTTTCGAGACCGAACGGTTCGGTCAACGCCATGCCCCTGGCTGGCGCGCGAGACATACGAGGAGCCGCGCCACATGCCCAAGGATTTCCCCCGCGCCGAAGGCGACCTGCCGCGGCATGAGGCCCGGCCCGTCCCGGCCAGCCCCGTCCCGGCCAGCCCCGTCCCGGCCAGTCCCGTCCCGACCAGTCCCGGCCCGGCCAGTCCCGGCCCGGCCGCGCCGCCCGCACGCGCCGTCGCGCCAGAGACCCCTGCCCAGACGCCCAGGCGCGGCGGCCTGCGCCGGGCCGTCCTGCTGCTGATCGGGGCGGCGGCGCTCGGCTTCGCCGGCTGGTGGGGCTATGGCTACTGGACCGACGGCCGCTTCCTGGTCGAGACCGACGACGCCTATGTGGGGGCGGATTTCGCCGTGCTGGCGCCGAAGCTGACCGGCTACGTCGCCGCCGTGCCCGCCGTCGCCAACGCCGCCGTCAAGGCCGGCGACCCGCTGGTGGTGCTGGAGGACGGCGACTATCGCGACGCCCTGGCCTCGGCCGAGGCGCAGCTGACGGCCCAGCAGGCCATGGTCTCGCGCATCGACGAGCAGGCCCGCGCCGCCGAGGCCGTCATCGCCCAGTCCCGCGCCAAGGTCGCCTCCGCCGAGGCGACCCGGGTGCAGACCGAGGCCGATCTCGCCCGCTACACCCGGCTGGCCAGCAACGACGTCGCCTCGGCCCAGCAGCTGGAGGCCGCCAAGGCCAACGCCGCCACCGCGGCCGCGGGCGTCGACGAGGCGAAGGCGGGCGTCGCCACCTCCGAGGCCAACCTCGCCGTGATCCACGCCCAGGCCGCCGAGGCCGCCGCCGCCCTCCCCGGCCTCGCCGCCGCCCGCGACCGGGCGCAGCGCGACTTGGAGGCGACGGTGCTGCGCGCGCCTTCCGACGGGGTGGTGGGCAACCTTTCGGTGGCCAAGGGCGACTACGTCACCCCGGGCAAGCGCCTGCTGGCGGTGGTGCCGCTGGGCGCGGTCTATGTGGAGGCGAACTTCAAGGAGACCCAGATCGAGCCGCTGGCCCGGGGCGCCCGGGTCGAGGTGAGCGTCGACGCCTTTCCCGACCGGACCTTCGAGGGCACGGTCGAGGGGGTCTCGCCCGCCTCGGGCTCGGTCTTCAGCCTCCTGCCGCCGGAGAACGCGACGGGCAACTTCACCAAGGTGGTGCAGCGGGTGCCGGTGCGCATCGCCGTGCCCGAGGAGGTGGCCGGGGCCGGCTGGCTGCGCCCGGGCCTCTCGGTCACCGTCACCGCCGACCCGCGCACGGCGCCGGCGCAGTGACGCGGCCGGCCCCGGGCGGGGCGGGCGCCCGAAGGCGGCCCCCGACGCGGGGGCTGTCGGGCTCAGGCCCCGGAGGCGGGGCCGGCGGCGCTCGACCCTGAGAGGGGACTGTCGGGGTTCGCCCTAAAGGCGGGCTGTCGGGTCGGCCCCGAGGGCGGGGTTGGCGGAGCAGGGTCCCTAAGGCGGGGCGTTGGGTTGCCCCGGAGGCGGGGCTGTGGAGAAACGGCCCCGCGGGGCCGGGCGCGGCGCCGGTTCCGGGCGAGGCCGGGGCGCCTGTCAGGAGCAAGCCGATGGATGCGACCGCCGAGCCGCAGGTGACGCCCCGTCGCCTGATCGCCTTTTTCGCCCTGGTCTTCGGCATGTTCATGGCGATCATGGACATCCAGATCGTCAGCTCCTCGCTCAACCAGATCCAGGCGGGTCTGTCGGCGGCGCCCGAGGAGATCTCCTGGGTGCAGACGAGCTACATCATCGCCGAGGTGGTGATGATTCCCCTGTCCGGGTTCCTGTCCCGGGCGCTGTCGACGCGGATCCTCTTCACCGTGTCGGCGGCGGGCTTCACCCTCGCCTCGGTGCTCTGCGCCACCGCGACCTCGATCAACGAGATGATCGTCTATCGCGCCTTGCAGGGGTTCATCGGCGGGGGGATGATCCCGACCGCCTTCGCCGCCTCCTACATCATCTTCCCGAAGCGGGCGCAGGGCCAGGTCATGGCGCTCGTGGGCCTGACGGTCACGCTCGCCCCCACCATCGGGCCGACGGTGGGCGGCTACCTGACCGACCTCTTCTCCTGGCACTGGCTGTTCCTGGTGAACGTGATCCCGGGGATCGCGGCGACCCTGCTCGCCTGGTTCCTGGTGGATTTCGACAAGCCCGACATGGACCTCTTGAAGCGGTTCGACTTCTTCGGCCTCGCGGCCATGGCGGTCTTCCTCGGCAGCCTCCAGTACGTGCTGGAAGAGGGCCAGTCGGACGACTGGTTCTCGAGCGGGGTGATCCTAGCCTTCGCGGCGCTGGCGGCGGTGGGGGGCGTAGCGTTCTTCACCCGGGTGCTGACGGCGCGCACGCCCATCGTCGATCTCGGAGCCTACGCCGACCGCAACTTCGCCGTGGGCTCGGCGCTCGCCTTCGTGCTGGGGATCGGGCTCTACGGGCTCACCTATCTCTATCCGCTCTATCTGGCGCGGATCCGGGGCTACACCTCGCTCCAGATCGGCGAGACGGTCTTCGTCACCGGCGCCTTCATGTTCCTGACCGCGCCGGTGGTGGGGGCGCTGGCCCGCAAGACCGACCCGCGGCGGGTGATCGCCTTCGGCCTGATCCTGTTCGCCGTCTCCACCTGGATGCTGACCGGGATCACCGACGACTGGGCGTTCCGGGAGCTGTTCCTGCCGCAGGCCCTGCGGGGGATCGCGCTGATGTCCTGCATGGTGCCGATCAACATCGTCTCGCTCGGGACGCTGCCGCCGGACAAGATCAAGAACGCCTCCGGTCTCTTCAACCTGACGCGGAACCTTGGGGGGGCGGTGGGGCTCGCGGCGATCAACACGATGCTCCAGAGCCGCACCGACCTGCACTACGCCCGGCTGTCGGAGGCGGTGCGCTGGGGGTCGGGGGTGGCGGAGGAGCGGCTGTCAAGCATCGCCGCCGGCCTCGCCCCCGTGCTGGGGGAGGGGGCGGACGCGGCGGCGCTGAGCCGGCTGGCGGGCATGGCCCACCAGCAGGCGACGGTGATGGCCTTCTCGGACATCTTCCTGACGCTGGCGGCGCTGTTCGCGATGATGGTGGTGTTCGTGCCCCTGGTGCGCAAGCCCCAGGGCGGGCGCGCCGACCCCGGCCACTAGGGGCGCGGGGTCGGCGGGCGTCGGGAGGGCCTCGGTCGGGATGACATCAGGCGGGGCGGCGTCAGATCGCCGCCTTCAGTCCTGACGCGAGGCTCGGGACGCGCAGCATCGAGCGCATCTCGCGGGTGGAGAGCTCGGGAGAGATCTCCACCGTCCAGACGTTGAAGGTCGACAGCCTGTGGGCGCCGAAGCTGGTGATCATCGCCACGTCGGCGGCGTCGCGGCCCCGCACCATCAGGATGCGGCCGATGCGCGGCACGTTGTAGCGCGCGTCGAAGGTGTGCCACTGGCCGCCGAGGTAGACCTCGAACCAGGCGCAGAAATCCATCGGATCGGGCAGGGGCGCGATGCCGATGTCGCCGAGATAGCCGCTGGCGTAGCGCGCTGGAATGTTGAGCGCGCGGCAGAGCGCCACGGAGAGGTGGGCGAAGTCGCGGCAGACGCCGTTGCCCTCGTTGAAGGCCTCGAGCGCGGTCTTGGTGGGGCGGCCGTGGCCGTAGCCGAACTGAATGTGGTTGTGGACGAAGTCGCAGACCGCCTGGACCCGCGCCCAGCCCCCCTCGACATGACCGAAACGGTTCCACGCCTCGGTCGTCAGCAGGTCCGATTCGCAGAAGCGGCTGGGCAGGAGGAAAGGCAGCGCCTCGTCGGGGAGCTCCTCCACCGGGTGCTGGCGGGCGTCGGGGACGATGCGGTCCGGGGCGCCGTCATGGGCGACGATGAAGTCGGAGAGCAGCGCGATCTGGCCGGGACCCGCATGAATGCGGCTGATGCTGTTGCCGAAGGGATCGGAATAGGTCTCGACCGGATGCCAGGGGCTGACATGCACTTCGCCGCTGCCGAAGATCGGCTGCGGCGCCGCCGGATGAGGCGAGAGCGCGCAGACCAGCGGCGTGGGGGCGGGCAGATCGACGACGATCTCGAAGCCGGCGCGGATGAACATGGATGAGGACCTCCCGGGTTCTGGCCGGCCCTGCGCCGGCGGCGTTCCCGCGGTGACGGGCCGTTGAAAACGCGCGTTTTCGGGGGCGGTTCCCCGGAAATGGGCGCGATCAAGGCGGAAATCGGGGGCGAAGTCGGAGGGAAAGAATTCCCTGGGTCGCGCGAATCGGGCGACAGGAAGGCGGACCAAGGCGTGGGTGAAAGAGGGCGCGGCGCAAAAGAAGAAGCCGCGCCCCGAGGGGCGCGGCCCAGAAAGTCAGTCGAGGCGGCTTGACCCGGAGGTCAGCCCTGCCGCGCCTTGAACCGGCGCTGGGTCTTGTTGATGACGTAGACGCGGCCCTTGCGGCGCACCACCTGGCAGTCCCGGTGGCGGCTCTTCAGGGAGCGAAGCGAATTCACGACCTTCACGGCCCTACTCCTGTCTGCGGCAGAGGGCCGTCGCCCCAGCCTTTTCCTTCGATCGCCCCCCGGTGAAGGGGGAAAATGGTGGGCGTAACTGGGATTGAACCAGTGACCCCTTCGATGTCAACGAAGTGCTCTCCCGCTGAGCTATACGCCCATATCGCCGGAGGCCTGCGGGAGCCCCCTGCGTCGCGCGGTGTATAGGTCGCTCGGGCCCGACGCGCAAGATGCTTTTGTCCGGAGCGCACAAAGGCCTATATTCGGCCGGATTGTCGCAGGAAGGCCATGCCTGATCCCGTCTTCGACCTGACGCTTCCCGATTCGCCGCGCTCCTGCGCCGTGTTCAGCTCGCCCCACAGCGGCCGCGACTACGGATTGCTGGGCGAAACCCGCCTGTCGCCCGAGGTTCTGCGCTCGTCCGAGGACGCCTTCGTGGACGAGCTCTTCGACGCGGCCCCCGCCGCCGGGTCGCCGCTCCTGGCGGCGCGGGCGCCGCGGGCCTTCGTCGACCTCAACCGCGCCCCGGACGACCTCGACCCCGCGCTGATCGCCGGCGCGGCGCGGCGCTTCCTCAACCCGCGAATCGCCGCGGGGCTCGGGGTGATCCCCCGGGTGGTCGCCGAGGGCCGGCCGATCGTGGAGGGCAAGCTGTCGCTGGCCGAGGCGCAGCGGCGGATCTCGACCTATTACCAGCCCTACCACGCCCGGCTGCGCGGCCTCGTGGACGACAGCCGGCGGCGGCACGGCCTCGCCATCCTCTTCGACTGCCATTCCATGCCCCACGACGCCCTCGCCGCGGCGCCCCGGGTGGGGGGGCGGCTGCCGGACCTGGTGCTGGGCGACCGCTTCGGGGCCGCCTGCGGGCCCTGGCTGGTGGAGGCGGCGACGGAGATCTTCACCGCCGCGGGCTTCGCCGTCGCCCGCAACGCCCCCTTCGCCGGGGGCTACATCACCCAGACCTACGGCCGCCCGGCGCTCGGCGTCCATGCCCTGCAGATCGAGGTGGACCGCCGGCTCTACATGGACGAGGGGCGGATCCTGCGCTCGGAGCGGTTCGCCGAGCTGCGGGCGCGTCTCAGCGCCGCGATCCTGCGCCTGGCGCGACTCGGCCGCCGGACGGCTCCGATCGCCGCGGAATGACGGGTTTCCCAAAAAAAGAGGCCGTGCACGAGGCACGGCCCAAGTTTAGGGAGGAAACGCCCGTAGGGCGTGTGTGATGCAACACATCACGGGGATCACTTTATGACGCGCTGCAGCACAGTCAACGCTCGATCGCGTGATCGGGGGATTTTTCTGGAGATCGGCCGGGCTCTGCCCAAATTTTACGCTTGACCTAAGGTAAATCTCGGCCAGCCTGGCCGAGGCCGCGCCCAAGGGTGATCGCGTTGTGTCCAAACCGCTTTCGGACTTCGTCCGCGACGCGTTCCGCGGCGAATCCCCGCGCTTCGGAGGGATCGAGCAGATCGGCCCCGAGGTCGTCGCCCGCCGTCGCCGCGAGGTCGGATGCGCCGATTCCGATCAGGCGGAATGGGGCCTCGTTCATTGTGCAGTGCAACATAGGCAGGGCGGCGCGGTAGAGCCGTTCGGCCATCCGGGTGTGTCCGGGCAGCGCGACGCGGCGGGTGACGATCCGGTGGTCGGCGCGCTTGAGCTTGAGCGTCGCCACGCGCGCGGAGAGGCCTTGCGCCTTGAGCCGGGCCGAGACGCTTTCCGACAGGCGCCACAGGATGGGGACAAGCGCCGCCACGTCGGCGATGTCCTCGGCGAAGGTCGTCTCGTTGGAGATCGACTTCGCCCGGCGGTCGGGCGAGACGCTGCGGTCGTCCTCGCCATGGGCGAGGCGCCAGAGCCGGTCGCCGAGGACGCCGAAGCGCGCGACCAGCGCCTTGCGGTCCCGGGCGGCGATGTCGGCGATGGTGCGCAGCCCCTCGCGCTCCAGCGCCGCGGCGGTGGCGGCGCCGACGCCCCAGATGGCGCGCACCGGCCGCCCGGCGAGGAAGGCCGCGGTCTCGGCCCGGCCGATCACCGCGAAGCCCCGCGGCTTGTCGAGGTCGGAGGCGGTCTTGGCCAGGAACTTGTTGTGGGAGAGGCCGACGGAGACCGTCACCCCGGTCTCCGCCGCCACGTCCCGCTGCAGCCGCGCGAGCAGGAGGGCGGGCGGCGCCTTGTGCAGGCGCGCGGTGCCGCCAAGGTCGAGGAAGGCCTCGTCCAGGGACAAGGGCTCGACCTGGGGGGTGAGCGTCTCCATCATCGCGCGGATGCGGCGCGAGACCTCGACGTAGCGGGCCATGCGGGGCCTGACCACCACCGCCTCGGGGCAGAGCCGGCGGGCCTCGAACATCGGCATGGCCGAGCGCACGCCCTTGATGCGGGCGAGGTAGCAGGCGGTGGTGACGACGCCGCGCTGGCCGCCGCCGACGATCAGGGGCCGGTCGCGCAGGCTGGGGTCGTCGCGCTTCTCCACCGAGGCGTAGAAGGCGTCGCAATCCACATGGGCGATGGCGAGGTCCCAGAGTTCGGCGTGCGCGAGGATCTGCGGGCTCCCGCAGGCGGGGCACCGGCCGGGGGCGTCGAAGGCGGCGAGGCAGCGGCGGCAGAAGCTGGGCATGGGTCCCGGGGATCGCGCGACAGGCGCGGCGGGTCGAGAGTGATCCCTCGCCCGCTTCGTTTCAAGGACGGCGCGGGCGGGCCGCCCGGATCGGCGGCGTCCGGTTCAGGGCCGCCAGGACCGGCGTCGTCCGGTGCGGGGCCGTCCGGTTCAGCGCCGCCCCGCGACGGCGAGCCGGATCCGGCGGCGTTCGACCCCCATGTCGCGCAGAAGGCGGTCGTCGGCGCCCTGGAGCGCCCGGACGGCGCGCCGAAACATCCGCCGGCGGCGCCGGGCGGCCAGGGTGGTGCGCAGGGTCTTGAGCATTAGGTCGAGCATCGGAGCCTCCCTTGTGGCGATGTCCATGGGCCAGGGGATGCGCCCGGCCGGCCTCGGTTCGATGGCGCGGCGCGGGGCGGAATGTTTCAATCGTCGCAAGGAGAGCCTTGCCCGCGCGGCTTGACGGCGCGGGCCCGGGGCCCGAGGGCGCCCCCGCCACGGCGATGGAGGACCCCATGACCAACCCGCTGCTTCGCGACTGGGACGCGCCCTTCGGGATGCCGCCGCTCGGGGCCTTCGCCGACGCCGACTTTGCGCCAACCTTCGCCAACACCATCGAGGCGATGGAGCGGGCGGAGTTGCTGGCCGGCCTGGGGCTGGAGGGGCCTGGGCTGGACCGGATGATCTGGGCGGAGACGATCGCCTATGGCGATTTCGTCGGTCTCGGGGGCAAGCAGGGGGCCAAGGAGGCGGGCAAGATGCGCTCGGAAGGCAAGACGTACCGGGTCGCGGACGGGGACGTGCTGCACTTCCTGTTCAACGCCTGAGGCAGGCCGGGCGCCTTTGCATCGCCTTTTTTCGGGGATGCGGGTGTGGGGGCGTTCATCCCCTTGGATTGCCGGGAAAAACACAGGCTGGAATGCGGCTGGAATCTGGCTGGAATCCGGCTTGCCATTTTGGCTGGGTGTTGACGAGGGGTTAACGCTCCGAGGGGGCGCTGTCCGCGTTGGGCGGGCGGTGTGATCATTCTCGAACACACTCTTAGAGGGCTGGTAATCTTGCATGCGCGAGGAAACAGTCGCATTAACCAAGGGGCTGAAGAGGTTGGCGGCTTGTGCCTTTTCCGCCTATCCCGTCGGAGTAGAGCTAGACTGTGCTCAGCATTGGCGTAGGGATCCCTCGCAGTGAGCGTGCTAACTAGGGGACTTGTTGAATTGAGCGCTCAAGAACAATCTTATAAACAGAAAATCGACACATCAATCCGCGATGTACTTTTGGAATTTGAGTGTCAGCCGATATTATTTATCGGAAGCGGTTTGCCGAGAAGATATTTCTCAGCCCCCGGATGGCTGGATCTTTTAAGGGAAGTACATTCCCGTATTCCCGGTGAGGAAGGAAAATTTGAATATTATAGGCAAAAATTTGAATCTGATCCAATAGAAATAGGCACTCAGTTGGCTGATATAGCGTTCGAATGGGCATGGTCAGCTGGAAGGGAATATTTTCCAGAAGAATTTTTTCGACCTGGTGTGGGAAAAGATTGCTTTATAAAATATATGTGCTGCCAATTTTTGGGTGAAATTACGCCGGATATTCCTGAGATTTCCGAAAATTTCCGAAAAGAAATCGAGGCTCTTGCAACGATTCGCCCGCATGCAATTATCACAACTAACTATGATATGTTTCTCGAGAAGATATTCGAAGGGTATTATCCTGTAACCGGTCAGACTATACTTAGGTATAACACCAATAGTTTTGGAGAGATATTTCACATTCACGGAGACATAAGTTCTCCTTCGTCCATTGTTTTGACTAACAAGGACTACCAAGAATGGGCTGAAAAAAAGAAATACATATCAGCAAAGCTTCTGACTTACTTCGCGGAGCATCCTGTGTTCATTTTTGGGTATAGTATGGGAGATCCAAATGTCAAGTCAATACTTGGGGATATTGGTGAATTGGTCGCAGATGAACGTGGCGTTATCTCCAATGTCTATCAGGTAATTTGGACTAATGAGGTAATTGAGAAGCATCCACCAGAGCAAGCTGTATTCTCCCTGGATGGGAGGGAGTATAGAGTGAATTCGATTTATGCGAACGATTTCCAATGGATATTTGAGGCATTGAAGAGCCGTTCCGCACTTACATCTGTTAACCCGGAATTAGTTCGAGCTCTTGCTGCAAGAACTATGCGGCTTATTAGGCACGATATTCCGTCTGGGAAAGTGAATGTTAACTATGACGTGCTTGAGAGGGTGGCTCAGCAAGATGATGCCCTTCCAAATTTATTGGGTATCTCCTTGGCAGAGAACCCCAACCAAACCCACCCTCTAACCATTACACAGGTGGCTACAAGACTTGGCTTTAATCACTGGCACCCTGCCAACGTAATCCTTAACAAAATTAAAGCGGATAAAGGAATTGACTTGAGATCAACTGACAATAGGTATCACTGTCAGATAAAGACGGGCCCTGGCAAAAACAGCAAAGTACGAAAATGGTCTCTTGAGGCCGTGGATTTGTTTATGAGAGTAAAAAATAAAGAGGAATATACGATAGATATATAGTCATGTATAGTTCGATATGGAATATTTTATTATTTTGGGCAGCTCTGATCGATGCGCCTCGTAGGCAAAGCTTGATCACTTGACCCCGCTCCCGTCCCCCTCAAAAGTCCTCCCTCGCCAAGCCGAGGGAGGACCCCATGACCAATCCGCTGCTCCGCGACTGGGACGCGCCGTTCGGGATGCCGCCGCTGGGGGGCTACCGGGACGAGGATTTCGCGCCGGCCTTCGAGGCGGCGCTGACCGAGGCGCGCGCAAATGTCGACGCCATCGCCGGGAGCCCTGAGGCGCCGAGCTTCGCCAACACCATCGAGGCGCTGGAGCGCTCGGAAAAGGCGCTTGACCGGGTGGCGGCGGTGTTCTTCAACCTGGCCTCCGCCCATACCAATGACGCGATCGAGGCCTTGCAGCGGGAGCTGAGCCCGCGTCTCGCCGCCCATTCCTCGGCCACGATGATGAACGCGGCGCTGTTCGCGCGGATCGACGCGCTGATGGCGCAGCGGGCGGAACTGGGGCTGACGGCGGAACAGGACCGGGTGCTGTTCCTCTATCACCGCATGTTCGTGCGGGCGGGCGCGCGGCTGGAAGGCGCGAACCGCGACCGGCTGGCGGAGGTGATGCAGCGGCTGGCGGCGCTGGGGACGCAGTTCTCCCAGAACGTGCGGGCCGACGAGAAGGCCTGGACCCTGGCGGTCTCGGGCGACGACCTGGAGGGGCTGCCGGAGTTCCTGGTGGACGCCATGGCGGCGGCGGCGGCGGAACGGGGCCTGCCGGGCCATGTGGTCACCCTGTCGCGCAGCCTGATCGTGCCGTTCCTGCAGTTCTCGCCCCGGCGCGACCTGCGGGAGACCGCCTTCAAGGCCTGGGTCGCCCGCGGGGCGAACGGCGGCGGGACCGACAACCGCGGCATCGTGGCGGAGACGCTGGCGCTGCGCTCCGAGCGGGCGCGGCTGCTCGGCTATCCGGATTTCGCCGCCTTCAAGCTCGACACCGAGATGGCCCATGACGCCGAGGCGGTGCGGGGCCTGCTGATGGCGGTCTGGGCCCCGGCGCGGGCGCGGGCCGAGGCCGACGCCGAGCGGCTGGCGACGCTGATGCGGGCCGAAGGGGTGAACGACGCGCTCGCCCCCTGGGACTGGCGGCGCTATGCGGCGATCCGCCGGCGCGAGGAGCACGACCTCGACGAGGCGACGCTGAAGCCGTACTTCCAGCTCGACGCCATGATCGCGGCGGCCTTCGACGTGGCGGGGCGGCTGTTCGGCCTGAGCTTCCATCCCATCGAGGCGCCGCTCCACCACCCCGACGCCCGGGCCTGGGAGGTGCGGCAGGGCGACCGGCACATGGGCGTGTTCATCGGCGATTACTTCGCGCGGCCGTCGAAGAAGTCCGGGGCCTGGTGCTCGACCTTCCGCGGCCAGTCGAAGATGGACGGCGAGGAGCGGCCGGTCGTCATCAATGTCTGCAACTTCGCCAAGGCGCCGGAGGGCAAGCCGACGCTGCTGACCTTCGACGACGCGCGCACGCTGTTCCACGAGATGGGCCACGGGCTGCACCAGCTTTTGTCGGACGTGACCTACGGCTTCGTCTCGGGGACGAGCGTGGCGCGGGACTTCGTGGAGCTGCCGAGCCAGCTCTACGAGCACTGGCTGTCGACGCCGGAGGTGCTTGAGGCCCATGCCCGCCATGCGGAGACCGGCGAACCCATGCCCAAGGCGCTGCTCGACCGGCTGATCGCGGCGCGCAACTTCGACCAGGGGTTCTCGACGGTGGAATACGTCGCCTCGGCGCTGGTCGACCTCGACCTGCATTCCGGCGAGCCGCCCGCCGATCCCATGGAGGCCCAGGCGGCGACGCTCGCCCGGCTGGGGATGCCCGAGGCGATCGTGATGCGCCACGCCACGCCGCATTTCGACCACGTGTTCTCGGGCGACGGCTACAGCTCCGGTTATTATTCCTACATGTGGTCGGAGGTGATGGACGCGGACGCCTTCGCCGCCTTCCGCGAGACGGGGGACGTGTTCGACCCGACCGTGGCGGAGCGGCTGAAGACCTTCATCCTGAGCGCGGGCGGCTCGCGGGACGCGGCCGAACTCTATGTCGCCTTCCGCGGCCGGCTGCCGGGGGTCGAGGCGCTCTTGGAGCAGCGGGGGCTGGCGGCGGCCTGACCCCGGGGGGCGCGCCCGGGCGGCGACGGCCCCCGGGCCGCGGGTCCTTGGGCGGCGGGTCCTTGGGCGGCGGGTCCTTGGGCGGCTGGTTCGGGCCCCGGCGGCTCTGCGGGCGCTTAGTTCCCCGCGGGCCGGGCGGGGGCTGTCGCCGCCTGGTCGAGGAGGGCGCCGGCGAGGTCCATGGCCTCCCGGGTGACGGACGGGTCGAAGACCAGCGTCGAGAAGGGCTTGCGCAGCTCCTGGTCGAAGCCGTGGGTAGCGCCCGCGAAGACCGCCGTCTCCACCGGCACGCCCTGGGCGGCGAGCAGGTCCGCCACCTCCAGGCAATCCTCGGGCGGCGCGATGGAATCGTTCTGGGCCAGGAGGAACAGCACCGGCGCGGGCCAGCGCCAGCCGATGCGCCGCGACCGGTTGGCGGCCCCGCAATAGGGATAGAGCAGGATCACCCCCCGGACCCCCTGCAAGGGATGCTCCACCGCGCCTTCGGGCAGGGCGGCGAGGTTGTAGGGCAGGCGCCAGATCTTCTCGAAGGAGAGCAGCTCCATGATCGCCCAGCCCCCGTGCGAGGCGCCGATCAGCGCCATCCGGTCGGGATCGACGAAGGGCATCCGCCGCGCGTCGTAGATCGAGACCAGCACGTCGCCCGCCCGTTCCGAGCCCATCAGCAGCTGGCCCGCGCAGATCAGCCGCCAGATGTCGCTGTCGACGAAATCCCGCGGCCCGTGGCTGTCGACCGCGATCGCCGCCCAGCCCCGGGCGACGAGCATCCCCGCCCAGCGTTCCGCCGCGTCGCTCGGCCCGTCGCAGCCGGAGTAGAAGAGGGCGGTAGGAAAGGGGCCGGGCCCCGCCGGCTTCCACGTGCGGTAGAACGGCCGCAGCTGTTCGGCCAGGCGCTCGGGCGGCTCGGCGGTGACAGCCCAGCCCATGTAGCGCGCGAGGCTGTTGCCCCCGATCGCCAGCAGCCACAGCCCGAAGAACAGGCCGGCGAAGACCAGCAGCCAGCGCAGGCGCCGCAGAAGGGTCTGCGGCTTGTCCTCGGTCATTTCGGCGGCAGGGGGCGCTTGGCCCCGGTCTCGTCCACCGCGACGAAGACGAACCGCGCCTCCGTCACCTTGAAATGCGCGCCGGAAGGCTGGCGCAGGGCCCAGACCTCGACCTCTAGGGTGAGGGAGGTGCGGCCCTCGGCGACGATCTCGCAATGGATCGACACCACGTCGCCCACCGAGACCGGCCGGTGGAAGGTCATCGATTCCACCGCCACCGTCGCCACCCGTCCCCGGGCGCGGCCGCGGGCCGGGACCGAGGCCCCGAGGTCCATCTGGGCCATGATCCAGCCGCCGAAGATGTCGCCGTTGGCGTTGGTGTCCGCCGGCATGGCGATGGTCTGGAGGCTGAGCCCGCCGCGGGGCCTGTCGTGCTCTTGCATCGGGTCCGGTCCGTTTAACTCCAGGCCTGTTTACAACGCCGCCGGGCGTGGTCCATAGCGGGATGCGTGCGCGCCCGGTTCAAGGAGAGGCGGATGGATTACGCGGCGATCATGGCGACCTGCCGGCGGCTGGCCCTCGAGGCGGGGGCGGCGATCCTCGAGGTCTACAACGGCCCCGATTTCGAGGTGAAGTCGAAATCCGACGCCTCGCCGGTGACCGAGGCCGACGAGAAGGCCGACGCGCTGATCTCGGCCGGGTTGAAGGCCGCCTTCCCCGACATCGCCCAGGTGACCGAGGAGCAGGCGGCGAGCCACGGGGTGGAGGCCAGGACCTTCCTCATCGTCGACCCGCTCGACGGCACCAAGGAATTCATCCAGCGCCGCGGCGACTTCACCGTGAACATCGCCCTGGTCGAGGACGGCGTTCCCACCCGCGGCGTGGTCTACGCCCCGGCGATCGGCCGGCTGTTCTACACCCGGGCCGACGGCGCGACGGTGGAGGAGGCGGGTCCCTTCGACCCGGAGACCCCGGGCGCGCTGACGCCCCTGCGGGTCTCGGATCCCGACCCGGCGGCGCTGGTGGTGGTGGCCTCGAAATCCCACCGGGACGCCGCGACCGACGCCTATATCGCGAAATACCCGGTCAAGGATTTCCGCTCGGCCGGATCCTCGCTCAAGTTCTGCCTGGTGGCGGCGGGGGAGGCGGATCTCTATCCGCGCCTGGGCCGAACCATGGAATGGGACACCGCCGCCGGCCAGGCGGTGCTCCTGGGCGCGGGCGGCACGGTGGTGCGCTTCGACGACCACAGCCCGCTCGCCTACGGCAAGGCCGGGTTCGAGAACCCGTTCTTCATCGCCGCCTCCCCGGGCGTGACGCTGGTCCAGGGCTGAGATTGGCCGTCCTTGTCGTCATCCCGGCGCGCTATGCCTCCAGCCGCTATCCCGGCAAGCCGCTCGCGGAGTTGCGCGGGGCCGGCGGCGAGGCCCGGTCGCTGATCCGGCGGAGCTGGGACGCGGCGATGGAGGTGGAGGGGGTGGAGCGCGTCGTCGTCGCCACCGACGACGCGCGAATCGCCGAGGCCGCCGACGCCTTCGGCGCCGAGGCGATGATGACCCCGACGGCCTGCCGGAACGGCACCGAACGCTGCGCGGCCGTCGCCCGGGCGCTCGGGCCGGTCTATGACGTGATCGTGAACCTGCAGGGCGACGCGCCGCTGACGCCGCCCTGGTTCATCGAGGCGCTGATCGCCGCCATGCACGCCGACCCTGATTGCGGCGCCGCAACGCCCGTGTTGCGGTGCGACAAATCCGCGCTGGAGGCGTTGCAGGCGGACCGCCGGGAGGGCCGGGTGGGGGGCACCACGGCGGTCTTCGACCGGTCGGGGCGGGCGCTTTATTTCTCCAAGGAAGTCATTCCTTACACGGGCAAGGCCTTCGCTCCGAGGGAATCGACACCAATCTTTCATCATGTCGGCGCATACGCCTACCGCAGGGACGTGTTGCTCGACTATGCCGATTGGGCGATCGGTCCCCTGGAGACTTGGGAAGGGCTCGAGCAGTTGCGTTTTCTGGAGAACGGAGCCAGCATGTCCTGCGTCGAAGTCGAGGCGCGGGGCCGTGTTTTCTGGGAGCTCAACAATCCCAGCGATGTTCCGCGCATCGAGGCGGCCCTGGCGGCCCTGGGACTGGATTGAAGATATTTTGCGCCGCGACGCAGCGTCCGCGATATGCTAGGGCTCGTCCGGTATGGGAACCGCAGGGTCGCTTGCGGGTTTGAAACGAGTAACGAGCGAGGGTCTAGATGAGCAAGAAGGTCACGAAGGCGGTCTTTCCGGTGGCAGGGTTCGGGACCCGCTTCCTGCCGGCGACGAAATCGGTTCCGAAGGAAATCCTGCCGCTCGTGGACAAGCCGCTGATCCAGTACGCGATCGACGAGGCGCGCGAGGCGGGGATCAACGAGTTCATCTTCGTCACCTCCCGCGGCAAGAGCGCGCTCGAGGATTACTTCGACAGCAACCCCGAGCTCGAGACCGCCCTGCGCGAGGGCAAGAAGACCGCCCTGCTCGAAAAGCTCGCCAAGACCGACATGGGGTCGGGCGCGGTGGCCTACGTCCGCCAGCACGAGCGCCGCGGCCTCGGGCACGCGGTCTGGTGCGCGCGGCGCATGATCGGCGACGAGCCCTTCGCGGTGATCCTGCCCGACGACGTGATCGACGCCGAGACCCCCTGCCTCAAGCAGATGGTGGAGGCCTATTCCGAGTTCGGCGGCAACATGGTCGCCACCATGGAAGTGCCGACGGCGAACGTCTCGTCCTACGGCATTCTCGACGTCGGCTCCGAGGCGGGTCCGACCATGTCGGTCAAGGGCATGGTCGAGAAGCCCAAGGCCGCGGACGCGCCGTCGAACTTCGCGGTGATCGGCCGCTACATCCTGACCCCGCGGGTGCTCGCGAACCTCGAGAAGATCGAGGCGGGCGCCGGCGGCGAGGTGCAGCTGACCGACGCGATCGCCCGCGAGATCAAGGAGAGCGGCGACGTGCACGCCTTCCGCTTCAAGGGGCGGCGCTTCGACTGCGGCTCGCAGATCGGCTACCTCCAGGCGACGGTGACCTTCGGCCTGGCCCGGGACGAGTTCCGCGACGAGTTCATGGAGTTCCTGCAGACGGTCGAGGGCGTGACCCCCGCCGCCGCCCCCCAGCGGGCCGTGGCCGGCCGCTGAACGCCCGAGCGGGGCCCGGGGGCCCTGCGGGGCCCTCGGCCGTCCCGGGACAGGGCCCGGAACAGGACTAGAAGCCCGCGTGCTCGGCCGAGCCCGCGGGCTTTTTCATAGCCGCGGGCGCGTTCGGATTGGGGGTTCGGATTGGGGTGGGAAAAGTTCGGAAAATCGGCGCAGGGCTATGATCGGCCTGACCTGTCCAATGGCGCCGGGAGCCCTGCGGCCCTCCCGACGCGACAGCGTCAGGCCGCTTGCTCGCTCTTGGTCTCCGTCAGGATCGCGTAGAGCGCCGAAGGGTCGAAGGTCGAGCGCAGCTTGGCGCAGACGGCTTCGCTGCGCAGGGTGCGCGACACCCGGGCGAGCGCCTTGAGATGCTCCGCCCCGGCCGATTCCGGGGCGAAGAGGGCGAAGACCAGATCGACGGGCTGCCGGTCGATCGATTCGAAATCGACCGGCTTCTCCAGCCGCACGAACAGGCCGATGACATGGGTCACCCCGGCGAAGCGGGCGTGGGGAATGGCGACCCCGCGCCCGACCCCGGTGGGGCCGAGCGCCTCGCGCTCCATGAGCGCCTTGAAGGCGGTCTCCGACGAGAGGCCGTAGACCGATTCCGCCATATCCGCGAGATCCTGCAGGAGCCGCTTCTTGCTTGTGGCCTTGAGGGGCGCGCGAATGCCGTCCACCCCCAGGATCTGCGAAAGCTCCATCAGGACCTCCCTCGCCGCGCTTCTGGCGCCGTCACTGGATAAGCCGCGGGTCGATCCAGCCGATGTTGCCGTCATCGCGGCGGTGAACGACGTTCACCCCGCCATGGGCGACGTTGCGGAAGACCAGCATTCCCGCTCCGGCCAGCTCCATCTGCATGACGGCTTCGCCGACCGAAAGATAAGGCACCCGGGTCTCCATCTCCGCCACGATCACAGGCTGAAGCGTGGCGGGTTCGTTGTCCTCGCCATGCTCCTCGTTGCTGGCGAGGATGTAGGACGGCGCGTCGATAGCTTCAATCGGAAACTCGCGGTTGCGGTGATGGTCCTTCAGCCGGCGCTTGTACCGGCGCAGCTGCTTGTCCAGCCGCTCGACGGCGTTCTCGAAGGAGGCATAGATCTCGCTCGCCCGGCCCTTGGCCTGGGCGGTGAGGCCCGTCGGCAGGTGGACCGAGCCTTCGGCGATGAACTCATGCCGGTCGCGGGAGAAGATCACCACCGCCTCGACGGCGCGATCGGCATACTTGCCGATCACGTCGCCGATCCGGTTTTCCACATGGCCACGCAGCGCGTCGCCGATGTCGATCTGCTTGCCGCTGACTTGGATTCGCATTCCGCGCCCCTTTGTTTTCCGGCCAACCTGCGGGCCGGGTTCCTTTGGTACGCGTCCGGCGGCGATGCGGGTCGCCGCGGACGGGGCATTCCCCTCCCGGGTCTTTCGCCTGTAAGGGCCAACCGTTCACATTCAGCAAACGGCGGCCCGGCGTCGGCGTTCGACCGAGGAGGGGATGCCCATGCCCTCACGGTATTTCGCAACCGTCCTGCGCGCAATTTCTATTCCCTCCTCCGCCAGGCGCGCGACGATCTTGTCGTCGGACAGCGGAAGCCTCGGGCGTTCCGCGGCGATCATCTTGCGGATGCGCGCCTGGACGGCGGTGGCGGAGAAGGCCTCGCCCCCGTCCGCCGCCTGGATCGCCGAGCTGAACAGCGCGCGCATTTCGATCACGCCGCGGTCGCAGGCCACGAACTTGCCCGCCGTCACCCGGCTGATCGTCGATTCGTGCAGGCCCAGCCGGTCGGCGACCGAGCGCTGGGTCAGCGGCCGGAGCGCGTCCGGGCCGCGGTCGAAGAAGCCCTCCTGGTGCCGGGCGAGGTCGGTCGCCACCCGCAGGATGGTGCGCGCCCGCTGCTCCAGGCTGCGGGCGAGCCAGGTGGCCGAGGCGCGCAGCTCGGAGACGAAGGCCTTGGTGGCTGCGTCGGTGGCGTCGAAGCGGGTGGCGTAGTGGTTGTCGACCAGCACCCGCGGCAGGGTCTCGGTGTTGAGCTCGACGCTCCAGCCCCCGCCCGGCGCCCGCGTGACGAAGACGTCGGGGGCGATGGCGGGCGCGGCGTCGGCGGCGAAGCGCAGCCCGGGCTTGGGGTCGAGGGCCCGGATCTCGGCCAGCATCTCGGCCATGTCCTCGTCGTCGACCCCGCAGAGCGCCTGAAGCTCGGCCATGCGGCCCCGAGCCATCAGCGCCAGGTTGTCGATCAGGGCCTGCATCGCCGGGTCCAGCCGATTGTTGTCCCTCAGCTGCAACGCAAGGCATTCCCCGAGGTTGCGCGCGCCCACCCCCGCCGGATCGCAAGCCTGGACGAGCGCGAGCCCCCGCGCCAGGTCCCGCGGCGCGAGCCCGTGGCGGGCGGCGATCTCGGGCAGGGGCGTGCGCAGGTAGCCGTCGTCCTCCAGCTCCTCGACGAGCACATGGGCGGCGGCGGTGGCGCGGGCGTCCGCCCGGGTCGCGCCGATCTGGGCGTGGAGATGGGCGGCGAGGCCGAGCTCGGCCGCCACGCCTTCCATCGCGTCCCAGCCGTCGCCGGCGCTGCGCGAGACGGAGCTGCGCGGCGGCGGGGGGGCGAGCTCGAGCATCGGGTTCTTCTCGACCTCGGCGGCGACGAACTCGGCGAGGGCGAGGTTGTTCATCTGCAGCAGCTTGATCGCCTGCTGCAGCTGCGGCGTCATCGCCAGCGACTGGTTCTGGCGGATCTCGATGCGGGGGGCGAGCGCCATCACACGGCCCCGCCCCTAGATGCGAAAGCTCTCGCCGAGATAGACCTGACGGACATTGTCGTCGCGCACGACCTCCTCCGGAGTGCCGGTCATGATGACGGACCCGCCGTGCAGGATATAGGCCCGGTCGACGATTTCCAGCGTTTCGCGCACGTTGTGGTCGGTGATCAGCACGCCGATCCCCCGGTCCTTGAGCTGGGAGACGAGCTTGCGGATGTCGGAGACCGCCAGCGGGTCGACCCCGGCGAAGGGTTCGTCGAGCAGCACGTACTTCGGTTGGCTGGCGAGGCAGCGGGCGATCTCGACCCGCCGCCGCTCGCCCCCCGAGAGGGCGATGGCCGGCGCGCGGGCGAGGTGCGAGATGGAGAATTCGCCCAGGAGTTCGTCGAGCATCTCGGCGCGCTTCTCGGCGTCGGGGACGGCCACCTCGAGGATCGCACGGATGTTGTCCGCGACCGAGAGGCCCCGGAACACCGAGGCCTCCTGCGGCAGGTAGCCGATGCCCATCTTGGCGCGGCGGTACATGGGCAGGTAGGTCACGTCCGCCCCGTCCACTCGCACCGAGCCGGAATCGGGCGGGATGAGCCCGGCGATGGCGTAGAAGCAGGTGGTCTTGCCGGCGCCGTTCGGCCCCAGCAGCGCCGCCACCTCGCCCCGGCGCACGGTCAGGGAGACGTCGCGCAGCACCGGCCGCTTGCGATAGGCCTTGCCGAGTTTCGCGGCGACCAGGCCCTGGTCGCCGTCCGGCGCGCGCGCGAGTTCGGTCACGGGCGGGTCCCGCCCGTCTGGGAGCCGGGCCGGGATCCCGCCGGTTGGTCGGATTGCGGGGTGAAGATCGTCTTCACCCGGCCCGCCATCCGCCCGGTGCCGGCGTTGAGGTCGATGTAGAGCTTTTCTCCCGACAGGGCGTTCGGGCCCTGGGTCAGGAGGACGTCGCCCTCCATCTCGACGATGCCGGTGGCGACCACGTAGCTCGCCTTTTCCGCCTCGGCTGCCTCGGGGCCGGTGGTGAGGGTGACGTTGCCGGTGGCGATCATGTGGTCGATGCCGCCGCCGCGGGGGGCGGCGGCGCCGGCGGGCGTCTCCGGCTTCGGCGCGTCGGTCTTTGGCGCGTCCGACTTCGCGGCGCCCGACTCCGCCGCGCCGTCCTTGGGCTCGGCGGGGGCTTGGACGTAGAACACCTCCAGCCGGTCCGAGGCCATGCGCAGCTCGCCCTGGGCGACCTTGACCGTCCCGGTGAACACGGCCTTGCCGGCGGCCTGGTCCACCTCGAGCGCGTCCGAGGTGATCTCGACCGGCTGGGTCGAATCGTGCTTGAAATTCGAGAAGGGCGTGGTCGTCCCCTGGGCATGGGCCAGGGTTCCGGCGCAGGCGAGGATCAGCGCCGGGATCGGCAGGCGCATGGGCGGTCCTTCATTCGGTCTGGTTCATTCGGTCGGAGCCGCCGGCGCTTCGGCCGGCTGGGCGGGAGGATCGTACACCACCCGCACGTCGTCTTGGAACAGAAACGTCCGCAGGCCGGTCTTCGCCGCCGGAGGGCTCACGGTCAGCCGGCCGGCGTCGATCCGGCCCATGGGCCCGTCGCCGGCCACCGAGCCCGTCGCGGTCAGGTCGCCCGCGCGAAAGTCGAGGTCGGCGGTGTCGGCGCTGAAGACGTAGCCGTCCGCCGTGGTGACCTTGACCCCGCCCCCGAGCTTCATCACCCGCGCCCCCAGGTCGACGTCGCCCGCTGGGGCGGAGATGTCCATCTGCTGGCCGTCGGCGAAGTCGATCCGGCCGGCGAGGGTCTCGATCCCGGCCCTGGTGGGCGGGGCCGCGTCGGGGGTGACGGCGGCGGCGGTGAAGCGGAAGCGGTCGAGCGTGTCGGTCACGCCGGAGAACACGGGGCCGGTGACGCGCATCCCCTCGCCCAGCAGTTCCAGATCCGCGGGCGAGAACACGAGCTCGCCCCCGCCGCGCCGGTCCTGGCTGTTGAGGAACAGCACGGCGAGCATGGCGACGGCGGTGAGCGGCAGGCCCACCTTCAGGATGGCGACGAGGCGCGAATAGAGGTCGGGGCCGAGGGCCATGTCAGGCGACGCCGGCGCGCAGGCAGTCGTGGATGTGGATCACCCCGGCGGGCTTGCCCGGGGACGCCGGATCCACCGCGAAGAGCGTGGTGATCTTGCGGTCGTTCATGATGCCGAGCGCCTCGGAGGCGAGGGCGGCAGGGGCGATGGTGCGCGGGTTCTCCGTCATCACCTCGCCCGCCCGCCGGTCGAGCAGCCCCGCCATGTTCCGTCGCAGGTCGCCGTCGGTGACGATCCCGACGAGCCGGCCGGCGCCGTCCACCACCCCCACCACGCCGAAGCCCTTCTGGGTCATGACGAGCAGCGCCTCGGACATCGGCGCGCCGGCCTCGACCAGCGGGATCTCGGCGCCCCGGTGCATGAGCTGGCCCACCGTGGCGAGCCGCGCCCCGAGCCGGCCGCCGGGGTGGAACTCGCGAAAATCCGCGGGAGTGAAAGCGCGCGCCTCCATCAGCGCCACCGCCAGCGCGTCGCCGAGGGCGAGCGTCATGGTGGTGGAGGTGGTGGGCGCGAGCCCGACCGAGCAGGCCTCGGGCGCGGGCGGCAGGATCAGCGCCAGATCCGCCTGGCGGGCGAGCGTGCTCTCCGCCCGCGAGGCCACCGCGATCAGCGGAATGGCGAAGCGGCGGGTGTAGGCGATCATGTCGGCGAGCTCCGGCGTCTCGCCGGAATTGGACAAGAGCATCGCCACGTCGGCGCGGGTGATCATCCCCAGGTCGCCGTGGCTCGCCTCAGCCGGATGAACGAACATCGCCGGCGTGCCGGTGGAGGCGAGGGTCGCGGCGATCTTGCGCGCGACGTGGCCCGATTTGCCCATGCCCGAGACGATCACCCGGCCCCGGGCCGCCAGCAGCATCCGCGCCGCCTCGGCGAAGGCTCCGTCGAGCCCTTCGGCGAGCTTGCCGAGCGCCGCGGCCTCGGTCGCGATCACCCGCCGCCCGGTGGCGACGAGGCGGGCCGCCTCGGCGGCGGAGCCGTCAGGCATGGGCGAAGATGTCCGTGTCGGGCCAGCCGGCGAGGTCGAGCTCGGCCCGCCGCGGCAGGAAGTCGAAACAGGCCTGCGCGAGCTCCGTCCGCCCCTCGCGCGCCAGCCGCGCGTCGAGCACCGCCTTGACCCGGTGCAGGTAGAGCACGTCCGAGGCGGCGTAGTCCATCTGCGCCTGGCTCAGGACCGGCGCGCCCCAGTCCGAGGATTGCTGCTGCTTGGAGATGTCGACGTCGATCGTCTCGCGCAGCAGGTCCTTCAGCCCGTGCCGGTCGGTATAGGTGCGCACCAGCCGCGAGGCGATCTTGGTGCAGTAGACCGGCGCGGTCAGCACGCCGAGCGCGGCCTTCAGCACCGCGATGTCGAACCGGCCGAAATGGAAGAGCTTCAGCACGTCGGGATCGCCGAGCAGGGCGGCGAGCCGCGGGGCTTCGGTCTGGCCGGGGGCGATCTGCACCAGATGCGCCGCGCCGTCGCCGCCCGAAAGCTGGACCAGGCAGAGCCGGTCGCGTCCGGGGATGAGGCCCATGGTCTCGCAATCGACGGCCACCACGGGGCCGAGATCGAGGCCCTCCGGCAGGTCGCCCTTGTGCAGGTGGTTGGCCAAGATCGTCTCCCGCGGATCCGCGCCGCCGCTCAACGGCAGGGCGCGGATCGGCGCGAAGATGATGGTGCCCAGGAGAAGACTCGAACTTCCACGGCCGTTAAGCCACTGGTACCTGAAACCAGCGCGTCTACCATTCCGCCACCTGGGCAGGTGTCGATGGCGGCGAGATATACGCGCCCATGGGCGCTGTCAACGAGGGCCGGGCGAGAATCGTTGAACTTTTCGCAGCCGCCCGGAAACGCCCGGGACCCCTGCGGCAGGGGGCCGTGCTCGGCGGGTCCGACCAGGGTCCCGACCGGGGCGCAAGCCGTGTCGAGTCCCTTTCCCGCGCGGCCCCGGCGGCTTAAGGGTCGGACAAGAGAAAGCCGGGCCCCAGACCCGCGCGGTCCGCGATCAGGGAGGAACAGATGGGTAAGCCAATCCGCGGCGGGGCCGGCCGATGAGCCGGGTCGCCTGCATCGGCGAGTGCATGGTCGAGCTGAGCCTGCCCCCCGAAACCGAAGCGTCCTCCGAAGCCGGCGCGCCCGTCGACGGCGGCATGGGCGCGGCGCGGCTGGGCTTCGCCGGGGATACGGCCAACGTGGCGATCTATCTCAAGCGCACCGCCGGCGCCGGGGCCGAGGTCGCCTATGTGACCGGCGTCGGCGACGACCGGCTGTCCGAGCGGATGGTGGCCTTCCTGGCGGGGCACCGGCTCGACGTCAGCCTGATCGAGCGGCGGGCGGGCAAGGCGCCCGGCCTCTACGCCATCAGCCTCGACGCGAAGGGCGAGCGCAGCTTCACCTACTGGCGCGAGGCTTCGGCGGCGCGCACCCTGTTCGACCCGGCCGAGGTCGTCACCTTCGACCGGCTGCGGGGGTTCGACGTCCTTTATCTGTCTGGCATCAGCTTGGCGGTGCTGAGCCAGGGCGCGCGCGACGCCCTGCGCGGGTTCCTGGCCGAGTACCGGGCCGGGGGCGGGCAGGTCGCCTTCGATTCGAACTACCGGCCGCGGCTCTGGCCCGACGTGGCGACCGCCCGGCGCGAGATCGAGGCGCTGTGGCGGCTGACCGACATCGCGCTGCCTTCCGTCGACGACGAGATGGCGCTCTGGGGCGAGGCGGAGGCTGGAGGCGTCCTGGCGCGCATCCTGGGCTTCGGTCCCCGGCGCGGCGCCTTGAAGCGCGGGGCGGAGGGGCCGGTCGGCATCGGCTGGGACGGGCCGCTGCCTGCCTTTCCGGCGGAAAGCCGGGTGGTGGACACGACCGCCGCAGGCGACAGCTTCAATGGCGGCTTTCTTGCCGCGCTTCTCGCCGGAGCGCCGCCGCCGGATTGCATGATGGCCGGCCACATGCTTGCATCGCGAGTGATCCGCTACCCAGGCGCGATCATCCCCGAGTAAGGCCGGGCGCGCCGGCCGGCCGAGAGGATCCTCGCGATGCCCGATCCCCAGACGCAGCCGGCCGCCGTCCCCGATCCCGCGCGCCCCGACCCGGCCGCCGAGCTGGCGGCGCTCTGGGAGCAGATGCCGGTCGGGGTCTACAGCGTCGCGCCCGACGGCGGGGACCTGCGGGCGAACCGCGCCCTGCGACGGATGCTGGGGGAGGCGGCCGTCCTGCCGCCCTGGCCGGAAGCGTTCCGCCGCCGGCTGATGGAGGAGGGGCGAGTCACCGATTTCCTGCGGCCCTGGCCCGCGGCGGCCGGGGGGCCGGACTGGGTGGCCGAATCGGCCTGGCTGCTGCGGGGTCCGAGCGGCGGCGTCGTCGCCGTCGGCGGCACGGTGGTGGACGCCACCGAGCGGATGCGGGCGGAGGCGCGCATCGCCCAGGTCGCCCGGCACGACGCGCTGACCGGGCTGCCGAACCGGCTCGCCTTTCGCGAAAGGCTCGACGCCGCGGCCGGGGCCGGGACGGGGGCGACGGTCCTGCTGCTCGATCTTGACCGGTTCAAGGCGGTCAACGACGCCTTCGGCCATCCGGCGGGGGATGCGCTGCTCCAGGGGCTCGGCGCGCGGATGGCGGCGCTGATGGGGCCTGGCGACCTGCTGGCCCGCTTTGGCGGCGACGAATTCGGGGTGGTCCATCCGCAGGCCGATCCGGTTGCGGCCGCCCGCCTGGCCGAGCGGCTGCTGGCGGCGGCGCGCCTGCCGCTGGCGATGGAGGGGCGGGGGATCGTGGTGGGGGCGAGCCTCGGGGTCGCCTTCCTGCCCGGGGACGGCGCGGGCGCGGCGGAGCTGATCCAGGCGGCGGACGTGGCACTCTACGAGGCCAAGGCCGCGGGCGGGAACGCGGCGCGGGTCTACGACCCGGCCATGGCCGAGACGGCGCGGGCGCGCCGGCGGCTGGAGGGGGATCTGCGCGCGGCGCTGGACCGGGGGGAGTTCGGGCTGGTCTACCAGCCGATCCGCGACGCGGCGACGGGGGCGACGGCGGGCCACGAGGCTCTGCTGCGCTGGCGGCGGCCCGGCGAGGGGGTGGTCCCGGCGGAGCGGTTCATCGGCCTCGCCGCGGATCTCGGGCTGTTGCCCGTGCTCGGGGCCTGGGCGCTGGAGCGGGCCTGCCGGGAGGCGGCGGGGGCGCCCGAGGCGGGCTCGATCTGGGTCAACGTCTCGCCCGTCCAGCTCGCCGCGGCGGATTTCGAGGCGACCCTCGCCGCGGCGCTGGAGGGGGCGGGGCTCGCCCCCGACCGGCTGGTGCTCGAGATCACCGAGACGGCGCTGATGGGCCAGCAGGCCGAGCTGGCGTCGCTGATCGACCGGCTGCGCGCCCGGGGGCTGCGGCTGGCGCTCGACGACTTCGGGACCGGCTATTCGGCGCTGGGCTACCTGTCGCGCTTCGCCTTCGACGTGATCAAGATCGACAAGTCCTTCATCCAGGACCTGGATCGGCCGCAGACCGCGGCGATCCTCGGCTGCGTGCTCGACCTCGCCCGGCGGCTCGGCATCGACACGGTGGGCGAGGGGGTCGAGACCGAGGCCCAGTTCGCCGCCCTGCGCGTCGCGGGCTGCCGCTATGTCCAGGGCCACATCTTCGGACCCCCCGCCGCCCGGCTGGGCTGACCTGACGGCCGGAGGGGGCCGGGTTCCCCGGGAGGCCAGGACGGGCGCGCCCCGCGCGCGGCCTGCCGGAGGCGCCTGTGAAAGGCCCGGATTTTCACGCGTGAAATCAGGATCAAAATATTGAAATCATTCACATAATGAATTTTTGTCAACTCGATGGCAATCTTGGTTGACAGGTTGCGAAGATTGATTGGCCCTGAAAATTGACAAGTCGTGAAGAGTGACATGTCGTGAAGACGAGCCGCGCGGGTTTCGCGCCCGCGGCTCAGAGCAGGAAGTCGGTCTCGGGCAGGACGTCGGCGCCAAGAACGGCGATCTGCAGGTCGGCGATCCCGTCGCCGGTCACGTCCGCCTCGACGAGGCCCTGGGACATGCGCAGCTCGCCCGCCGCGCCGGTGAAGGCGCCGGCGCCGATGTAGCGCAGGGCGTCGCGCCCGGGCGTGCCGGCGTCGCCGTCGATCAGCGACAGCCGGATCACGTCCTCGCCGCTGACGAAATCGGCGATGGTGTCGCGCAGGGCCTCGCTCGCCTGGCTTTCGAGGACGTCGTTGACGACGAAGAGATCCGCGCCCTCGTCCCCGGCGAGCCAGTCGCCGCCGCGGCCGCCGGCGATGAAGTCGTTCCCCGCCCCGCCCGAGATGCGGTCCGCGCCGAAGCCGCCCGCGATGGCGTCGTCGCCGCCGCCCCCGGAGAGGGTGTCGGCGCCCACGCCGCCCCAGATGCGGTCGGCGCCTTCGCCGCCGTAGATCGTGTCGAGGCCGTAGTCGCCGCGGATCAGGTCGTCGCCGTTGCCGCCGAAGAGAGTGTCGTCGCCGTAGCCGCCGCTGATGTCGTCGTCGCCGTTGAGGCCGTAGAACTTGTCGGCGAAGGCGGTGAGGGCGACCGTGTCATTCTCGGCGGAGCCGACGATGGTGGGCGTCGCCGGATCGGCGCTCTCCCCGAACCAGACGTGGAAGATGCGGCCCGCATAGACGCCCGCGCCCGGCGTGGTGTCGACGCCGATGCCGATCGCCCGCAGCGGGATCCCCTCCCAGACGCCGGTCCCGGTCAGGATGGCGTTGTGGGAGGGCGAGTTGATCCAGCCCTGGAGCGCCCCGTCGATGTCGGCGAAGCCGGCGGCGCTGATCTCGTAGCCGGAGGTGGGATAGTCGGTGCCGACCCGCGCCGGGGCGGTCCACATGACCGAAGGGTCGCGGTGGTCGCTATAGTAGAAGCCGTCGCTCCAGCTGTGGAGGTCGGCGCCCTCGGGCAGGACGACCCCCTCGGCCCAGATGTTCTCCCGGGTGTCGAGCACGTGCCGCCCGGCGGTGGTGGTCAGCGCCGCGGACAGAGGCAGGGCCGCGAGCCCCTGTGAGGCGCGGTAGTCGGTGATGGCCTGGTAGAGCGCGAGCTCCTGCAGGCTGAGGTAATCCCCGCTCGAGGGCCTTGTGATGTCCACAGCCATGGCGATTCTTCACTCCGTCGGCGCAGGCGAAGCCAATAGGCGCAAGAACGCCCGCAAACAACGAGAGCGGAGAGAATTGGTTAACCTTCCGCGCCACGGCGCCGAACAGTCGCCCTGACGCGCGGAATTACGGGGACGATGAGAATTACAGGGGCGATCCGGGGCGCGCGCGCGTCCCCGGGACTAGGCGCCGAGGGCGCGCTGGCGCACCGCGTCTCCCAGCGCCTGGAAAAGCGGCCGGGAAACCGGATCCTGCGCCGCGTTCCATTCCGGATGCCACTGCACCCCGAGCGCGAAGCCCGGCGCGCCCTCCACATGGATCGCCTCGGGGGTTTCGTCGGGGGCCCAGCCCTCGATCACCACCCGCGCGCCCTTGCGCAGGATCCCCTGGCCGTGGAGCGAGTTGACCATCACCTCCTGCGCGCCGAGGATCCGGGCGAAGCGGCCGCCCTCGGTCAGGCGCACGGTGTGGCGATGCTCGAACTTTTCCTCCAGCGTGCCGTCGGGGGGCATCCGGTGGTTCATCCGGCCCGGGATCTCGCGGATTTCCGGGTGGAGGGTGCCGCCGAAGGCGACGTTCATCTCCTGGAAGCCGCGGCAGATGCCGAAGACCGGCACGCCCCGCGCCACGCATTCGCGGATCAGCGGCAGGGTGACGGCGTCCCGGTCCGGGTCGAAGGTCCCGTGCTTTTCCGTCGGCTCCTCGCCCCAGTGGGAGGGATGCACGTTCGGCCGCCCGCCGGTCAGCACGAAGCCCTGGCAGGCCTCGATCAGGTCCGAGATCGCGCCGACCTTGGGCACCGCCGGGACGATCAGCGGGATGGCGCCCGTCAGGTCGGCCACCGCCTCGATCACGTGCAGGCTCGTGGCCTGGGCGGGGTACTGGTCGTTGATGAGATGCGCGTTCGCGATGATGCCGATGACGGGTTTCACTCTGGTCCGCACGCTCCTGAGCCTTTCGCCCGATATCTAGGCGCTCGGCTCCGACGCGTCGAGGGGGCGCCCCCTCCCTGCGGCCCCGGCGGAGCGAGGCGCCTCAATAAGCGGCGGCGGGCGCCCTTGGCGCGCGCACCGAGGCCTCGACGACGCCGCCCCGCCGCGCGAAGCCGTAGAGCGCCCCGGGATGGCCCGGCAGGGCGAAGGCCGTCCGGTCGCCCTCGGCCAGGGCCATCACGACGCGCAGGGGCGCGCCGCCGGCCTTGGGGGCGAAGGTCGCGACCAGCTCGTAGGCGTCGCCCCGGGGGATCCAGTAGGCGACCATGTCGAGCGGGCCCTCGTGGAGGCCGCCCGCCTCGATCGGCCGGGCCATGCGGGCCTCCTCGGCAGAGGCGGCGGGGGCGGCGGCGGCAAGGATCAGGGCGGCGGCCAGCGCGGCGCGGGCGGTCCGGGTCATCTCGGGCTCTCCTGTCGGGGCCGGGCCGACGCGGCCGGGCCTGGCCCTCGTCGTCGCAGGGGGATGTTTCAACCGGGCGCCGCGGCCGGCGGGCCGACGTTTCGGGCGTCCCGCGCCAAGGCCTCGGCGGGAGCGCGCCGCGGCCGGGGGGGCGGTCCGGCTTGCATCTTGACGCGGCCGGCGGCGGCTGAAATCCTCGGGGGGGTCGGCCCATGGAGACGAGCCCTACATGCGAGAAGACGTCGCGGCTCCTGTCGTGCGGCTCGGCGATTACCGCCCGCCCGCCTATCTCGTCGATCAGGTCGAGCTTGAGTTCCGCCTCCGGCCCGGGGCGACGCGGGTGCGCGCCCGCCTGGCGATGCGCCCGAACCCCGCGCGCGGGGGCGAAGGCCGCCTCGACCTGCGGCTCGACGGGCGCAAGCTGGGGCTGGTCTCCGCGGCGATCGACGGGACGCCCCTGCCGGCGAACCTGACGCCCGACGCCGAGGGCCTGACGGTTCCCGCCGAACTTCTGCCCGCGGGGCCCTTCGCCTGGACCTGCGAGACCGAGATCGACCCGGCCGCGAACACCGCGCTCGAGGGGCTTTACATGTCAAACGGCATGTACTGCACCCAGTGCGAGGCCCAGGGGTTCCGCAAGATCACCTTCTGGCCGGACCGCCCGGACGTGATGGCGCGCTTCCGGGTGCGGATCGAATCGGACCTGCCGGTGCTGCTGTCGAACGGCAACCTGGTCGCGACGGGGCCCGGCTGGGCGGAGTGGGAGGACCCGTTCCCCAAGCCCTCCTACCTCTTCGCGCTGGTCGCGGGCGACCTGTGGGCGGTGGAGGATTGGTTCGTCACCGCCTCCGGGCGGGAGGTCCTGCTGCAGATCTGGGTGCGACCGGGGGACGAGGGGCGCTGCGGCTACGCCATGGACGCGCTGAAGCGGTCGATGCGCTGGGACGAGGAGGCCTACGGGCGGGAATACGACCTCGACCGGTTCATGATCGTGGCGGTCGACGACTTCAACATGGGGGCCATGGAGAACAAGGGCCTCAACATCTTCAACTCGCGCTACGTTCTGGCGAGCCCGGAGACCGCCACCGACGCCGACTACAAGGCGATCGAGACCATCGTGGCGCACGAGTATTTCCACAACTGGACGGGCAACCGGATCACCTGCCGCGACTGGTTCCAGCTGTGCCTGAAGGAGGGGCTGACGGTCTTTCGCGACCAGCAGTTCAGCGCCGACCAGCGCTCGGCCGGGGTGAAGCGGATCGAGGACGTGCTGCGCCTGCGCGCCTCGCAGTTCCGGGAGGACGCAGGCCCGCTCGCCCATCCCGTCCGGCCCGAGGAATACATCGAGATCAACAACTTCTATACGCCGACCGTCTACGAGAAGGGCGCGGAGCTGGTGGGGATGCTGCGCCGTCTGGTGGGAGCGGAGGCGTATCGGGCGGCGCTCGACCTCTATTTCGCGCGCCATGACGGGCAGGCGGTCACCATCGAGGACTGGCTGGCGGTCTTCGAGGACGCCACGGGGCGGGATCTGTCGCAGTTCCTGCGCTGGTATCGCCAGGCGGGCACGCCGCGGCTGCGGGCCGAGAGCGAATGGCGGGACGGGGTCTGGCGGCTGCGGCTGGCGCAGGAGACCCCGCCCACCCCGGGCCAGCCGGAGAAGCTGCCGGTGCCGATCCCCGTCGCCTACGGCCTGCTGGCCGCGGACGGGCGGGTGATGGCCGAGGGGCTGCTGGAGTTCGACGCGGCCGAGGCGGAGTACGAATGGCCCCTGCCGGAGCGGCCCGCGCCCTCGCTGCTGCGGGGCTTTTCCGCGCCGGTGATCCTGGAGCGGGAGACGACGGCGGCGGAGCGGGCGACGCTGCTCGCCCACGAGTCCGATCCCCTGAACCGGTGGGAGGCGGGGCGGGTCTATGCGCTCGACGTCCTGACGGCGCTGGCGGAGAACCTGGCGGCGCCGGTCGATCCCGCCTGGCTCGCCGCCATGACGACGCTCGCCGACGATCCGCGGCCCGATCCGGCCTTCAAGGCGCTGGCCCTCGGCCTCCCTGGGGAGGAGGAGACGGTGGCGCATCTGGCCCGGCTGGGCCGGACCCCCGATCCCATGGCGGCGCACCGCGCCCGGCGGGGGGCGGAGGCGGCGCTGGGGGCGGCGCTCGGCGCGCGGCTCGAGGCGCTTCATGCCGAGAACGCGGTCCCGGGCCTCTATTCGCCGGATGCGGCCTCGGCGGGCAAGCGCGCGCTGCGCGCCCGGGCCTTGGGGCTGATCTGCGCCCGGGACGGCCATGGCGGCGCGGCGCGGGCCGCCTATGCCGCGGCCGGCGACATGACCGAGACCATGGCGGCGCTGTCGCTTTTGGTGGCCTGGGGCGAGGGGGCGGAGGCGCTCGCGGCCTTTCACGCGGCCTGGGCCCACGACCGGCTGGTGGTGGACAAGTGGTTCACCGTGCAGGCGATGCTCGCCCCGCCCGAGACCGCGGTCGAGACGGTCGAGCGGCTGGCGGCCCGGCCGGATTTCGACTGGCGCAACCCCAACCGGTTCCGCGCGTTGGTGGGCGCCTTCGCCGCCGGCAATCTTGCGGGATTCCACCGGGCGGACGGGGCGGGCTATCGTTTCGCGACGGACTGGCTGATCCGGCTCGACCCGGCCAACCCGCAGACCGCCGCCCGGGTGACGAACGTCTTCGGGACCTGGCGGATGTTCGACGCAGGCCGGCAAGCGCTGATGCGCGCCGAGCTGGAGCGTCTGGCGGCGACGCCGGGCCTGTCGCGGGATACGGGCGAGATCGTCGGCCGGCTGCTGGGTTGAGGGGAGGAGCGTGATGACGGCTTCATCGACCCGGAGCGGGGACTCGCGGATGCGCGCGGTGGTGGACCAGCTCATCGAGGAGCGCGCGCCCTGGATGCGGCGCAGCGGCCTCGGCGTGCGCGCGGCGCGGGCGGCGCTCTACCGGCTGCTGCGCTACGAGACCACGGTGCGGATCGGCGAGACGCTGGAGCCGATGCCGGGCCCCGACATCCTCAATTCGCTCTACGGCATGATCGCCCGCCACGTCGAGGTGCAGGGGCTGGAGCGTATCCCCGCAGCGGGCCCCGCCATCATCGTCTCGAACCACCCGACGGGGATCGCCGACGGGGTGGTGCTGTTCGGGGCGCTGTTCCAGCGGCGGCCGGACCTCTTCATCTTCGCCAACGCCGATGCGCTGCGGGTGCTGCCGCAGCTCGGGCAGGTGATCGCCCCGGTGGAGTGGCGCCCCGAGAAGCGCACCCACCGGCAGAACCGCGAGACCCTCGCCTATGCGCATCGCGCCTTCGACGAGGGCCGGGCGGCGGTGATCTTCCCCTCGGGCCGGCTGGCGAAGCGCCGCTGGCTGTCGCTGCACGAGCGGCCCTGGATGGCCTCGGCGGCGATGCTGGCGCGCAAGTACGGGCTGCCGGTGGTGCCGCTGCACATCACCGCGCGGAACTCGGCGATGTTCTACCTGTTCGACCGGATCCACCCGACCCTGCGCGACATCACCCTCTTCCACGAGGTGCTGAACAAGCGCCACCAGCCCTACCGGATCACCGTTGGCGCGCCGATCGACCCGGGATTGCTGCCCGCGGGCACCAACGAGGCGACCGAGGTGCTGAAGGCCCGCACGCTGGAGCTGGGCGGCGAGAAGCCCCAGACCGTGCTGACCGCGCCGGTCTACGGCCGGGGGCTGAAGCCGGTGCGGGTTTTGGCGTGATCGAAGGCGGCTGCCTCTGCGGGGCGGTGCGCTATTGCGCCTCCGGGGCGCCGATCGTCTCGCTGATCTGCCATTGCGCCACCTGCCGCCGGGCCGTGGGGGCGCAGGCGGTGGGCTGGCTGACCGTTCCCGCGGCTGGCTTCGCCTGGACGCGCGGCGCGCCCGCCGCCTTCGCCTCCTCGCCCGGGGTGGAGCGGACCCATTGCGCCGCCTGCGGAACGAGCCTCGGCTGGGCGGGCGTCGCGGGCGAGATCGACGTGACGCTGGCGAGCCTCGACGACCCCGAGGCCGCGCCCCCCGTCCGGGAGACCTGGCTGTCGCACCGGCTGTCCTGGGCGCCGGCCGCGGGCCTGCCGGGCTTCGCCGAAGGGTCCGAGGACTGAGCGCCGGCCCGGGACGAGGGGCGGCGGAGAGCCGGCGCGCCGGGTTATGGGCTGAGAGCCGACATGCGGCATGAGACGGGACGGCCGCGTGACATGAAGGCCGACGAGGAGCCGCCGCGCGGCATGAGAGGGGCGGCGGGCCGCTGCGCGGGGTAAGAGGCGGCGGCGGGCCGCCGCGCGGGGGCGCGGGCCGCTCGACCCTTGCCGCCCGGCCCCTGCGGGGCTAAGCCTGCCCGACGCCGATACGAGGAACAGGAATGGCCGAGCTCGCCTACCGGGAACCGGAACCGAAGATCATCGCCGGCGCCAAGGGCGACTGGGAGCTGGTGATCGGGCTGGAAGTGCATGCCCAGGTCCTGAGCGAGTCCAAGCTCTTTTCCGGCGCCTCCACCGCTTTCGGGGCGGAGCCGAACAGCAACGTCAGCCTGGTGGACGCCGCCATGCCCGGGATGCTGCCGGTGCTGAACCAGTTCTGCGTGGAGCAGGCGGTGCGCACCGGGCTGGGGCTCAAGGCGCGGATCAACCTGTTCTCGCGCTTCGACCGCAAGAACTATTTCTATCCCGACCTGCCCCAGGGCTACCAGATCAGCCAGCTCTACCACCCGATCGTGGGCGAGGGGGAGGTGCTGGTCGACATGGCGCCCGGCGTCGCCCGCAAGGTGCGGGTCGAGCGCATCCACCTGGAGCAGGACGCGGGCAAGTCGATCCACGACCTCGACCCGGAGGCGACGCTGGTCGACCTCAACCGCACCGGCGTGGCGCTGATGGAGATCGTCTCCAAGCCCGACATCCGCGGGCCCGAGGAGGCGGCGGAATACGTCCGCAAGCTGCGCCAGATCCTGCGCTACCTCGGCACCTGCGACGGCAACATGCAGGAAGGCTCGCTGCGGGCGGATGTGAACGTGAGCGTGCGGCCCAAGGGCTCGACCGAGCTCGGCACGCGCTGCGAGATCAAGAACATGAATTCGATGCGGTTCATCCAGGCCGCGATCGAGTACGAGGCGCGCCGCCAGATCGCCATCCTGGAGGACGGGGGCGCGGTCGAGCAGGAGACGCGGCTCTACGACCCCAACCGGGGCGAGACCCGGTCGATGCGCTCCAAGGAGGAGGCGCACGACTACCGCTATTTCCCCGACCCGGACCTTTTGCCGCTGGAGCTGAGCGCGGACTGGGTGGAGGGGGTCGCGGTCGGCCTGCCCGAGCTGCCCGACGCCAAGAAGGCGCGGTTCGTCCTGGACTACGGCATGACGGAATACGATGCGGGCGTGCTGACGGCCGAGGTCGCCTCGGCGGATTTCTATGAGGCGGTGGCGGCGGGGCGCGACGGCAAGCAGGCCGCGAACTGGGTCATCAACGAGCTCTTCGGCCGGCTGAACAAGGAAGGCCGGGGGATCGAGGCGAGCCCGATCGCCCCGGCGCAGCTCGGCGGGCTGATCGACCTGATCGGTTCGGGCGAGATTTCCGGCAAGATCGCCAAGGAGGTCTTCGAGATCCTCTGGACCGAGGGCGGCGATCCGGCGGAGATCGTCGAGGCCCGCGGCCTGCGCCAGGTCACCGACATGGGCGCGATCGAGAAGGCGGTGGACGAGATCGTCGCCGCGAACCCGGAGAAGGTCGCCCAGGCCCGGGCCAAGCCCTCGATGGCGGGCTGGTTCGTGGGCCAGGTGATGAAGGCCACCGGCGGCAAGGCCAATCCGCAGGCGGTGAACGAGCTGGTCAAGGCCCGTCTGGGGCTCTGAGGGAGGCGCGGGATGCCGGTCTACGAGTACAAGGTCATGCCCGCCCCTCGGCAGGCGAAGAAGGTCAAGGGCGTGCGCGGCGCGGCCGAGCTCTTCGCCCACACTCTCGCCGAGGCGATCAACGTGGCGGCCCGGGACGGCTGGGACTACGTCCGGGCCGAGACCCTGCCCGCCGAGGCGCCCGCCGGCTGGTTCCGCCGGGGGGCGCGGTCGGAGGAGACGGTGCTGATCTTTCGCCGGGAACGGGGGGAAAGCCTGGAGCCGCGGCTGGGCCTGCCCCGGGAGGAGGCCGCGGGGCCTCGGCTCGGCGCGGTCGACCGGCCGGTTCCGGCGGCGCCCCGGCGGGAGCCGCGACTTATGGAGGAAGAGGAGGCCCCCGTCCTGCGCGGGCCGCGGCTGGGGCCGGCGGAAGGCTGACGCAAGCCGCGCCGTAACACGCGTGTTATGGCGGTCATGTCTTTGGAAAGGCTGGGGTATCCGAGAGGCGTGCACTCTCTGGAAACCTTCGTTGACGCGCGTTGAATTGGCGTCCGGGCGCGGGGGCATGGCCTGTTCGGATTGGGCGGACCCGGCGCCGGCCGGCGTGGAGCGGACCCAGGAGGCCGGGGGGTGGAGGACTGCTTCCGAGGCGCTTCGCCTGTGCGGGCAGGCCGGATTTCGCCCTTTCCTTCCTGCGGCGCCGGCGCGGCGGATGCGGTCCGATCCTTGCGCGCGCTGGCCTGGTGGGGAGCGACGCCCGTAACGGCTCCGGCTCGGGTTTTTCCGATTTGGGCTTTTCCGACCGGGACTTTGGAGGTCCGGTCTTTGGAGACGCGCGGGTGAGGCCGGCGGTGCGGAGGCCGGGGCCCTCCTCCCGCGGCGCCGCGCCGGTGGGGGGACTTCGATCCCGGGAAGGGGATCTGGATCGGCGCGGGGCCTGCGGCGGCTTCGGACCCTCCTTTGAAAGCCTGGCGGGCGGCGAACATGGCCCTCGGGGAAAGAGCGCCATGTCCGCAAGGGGACCGGCGCGAGGGCGTTTCTCCGAGCGCCGGTTCGGGGGGCGCGGAGACACGACCTGACGCCGGTTCGTGAGAGGATTTCCCGAGACCTGCGCCCGTTCGGGCGAAAGGCCGGAGCTCCCTATCGATAGGGAAGGTCTGGTCCATCTCCGGCGTGCGCAGGCAGGAGGCGATGGGTCTTCCTACGATAGGGAAGAGCTCGATCGCAGGTCCGGCTCCGCGTCCGGGCCCGAGCGATTTTCGCCGGGTCCGGGCGCGCGGGCCGCGCGGCGCCTCAGTCCGCCTCGGCTCAGTCCGCCTCGGCCAGATCCAGCGCGAGGGCGTGGACGCCGCCGGCGAGGTCCTCGGCCAGGACCGCGTGGACGGCGCGGGAGCGGTCGATGCGGGAGAGGCCCTTGAGCTTCGCGCTGCGCATCACCACCCGGTAGTGGGTCTGGCCCCCCGGCCGGGCGCCGGAATGGCCCGCGTGGTGATGGCTTTCGTCGATCACCTCGAGCGTCGCCGGCGCGAAGGCCGCCTCGAGCTTGGCGCGCATCCGCGCCCCGGTTTCCGTCTCGGTCATTTCCGCTTCCCGTTTTCGGGGCTTGGCCCCGCCGGCCCAGACATTAGACTGTCGCCCCTTGAGTCGCCAAAGCTGAAAAGGACGCGCCCCCATGCGTCGCCCCTCCGCCTTCGATTTCGACATCTCCGCCTCGGCCGACAAGAAGCGCCGCGCCCGCGCGCGCACCGGCGGCGGCCCGGAGAGCGGGCGGCGCTGCGACAAGCCCGGCTGCGACAAGCCCGGCAAGTTCCGCGCGCCCCGCTCGCCGGACCATCTCGACAGCTTCTACTGGTTCTGCCTCGATCATGTGCGCGAGTACAATCTGAAGTGGAACTTCTTCCAGGACCAGAGCGACGCGGACCTGGAGCGGCAGTTCGCCTCGGACAAGGTCTGGGAGCGCCCGACCCGGCCCTTCAGCGAGACGGTGCAGGGCGGCCGGTCCCCCCATGCGGAGGGGCGGGCCTGGGCGCGGTTCGGCTTCGACGACCCGATGGAGCTGCTCGGCGAGAAGGGCACGCTCAACCCCGGCGGCGAGCGGCCGGGTCCGCGGCCCCAGCGCAAGCTGCCGCCGACCGAGCGCAAGGCGCTGGAGATCCTCGACGCCCAGGACACCCAGACCAAGACCGAGATCCGCCAGATCTACAAGGCCATGGTCAAGGACCTGCACCCGGACATGAACGGCGGCAAGCGCGACGACGAGGCCCGGCTGGCCGAGGTCGTCTGGGCCTGGGAACAGATCAAGGCCAGCCGCAGCTTCCCGGACTGAGGGGGGCTTGGGGCGCGCGGGCGTCCGGGAGGTAGTCCGGGAGGTCGCATGTCGGAGAACTGGGAGGGGGCTTCGCCGCCCAGATCGGCGCCTCGGCGGCGCTCCTGAGGCTGATCTTCGTCGGGGTGTCCTTGAGCCTCGACAAGATCGTCGCGACGCCCGCGCCGGTGCGGCGGGCGCTGCTGGCGCTGTCGCTGATGCTCGGCGTGCTGGCGCTGGTCCCGGGACAGCCGGCCGGGCTGTTCGCGGCGGAGCTGATGGCCGTGGGCCTGGGGCTGAACGGCCTCGGGAGCCTCGTGAGCCTGACCGCCTGGCGGGCCCCGATGACGGCGCGGACGAACATCGCGCTCAACTTCGCCCTCGGCGCGCTCGCCACCCTGCCCTACCTGGTCGCGGGGCTGGTCCTGCTGTCCGGCGGAACGGGCGCCCCCGGCTGGACCGCCGCGGGGATGATCCTGTCGACCCTGAAAGCGGCCCCCGACGCCTGAGGCGCCTGGTCGAGATCAGCCGCTGAGCGCGGCAGGCGCCGGGGCTGCGCCGGGCTCGGGTTCAGGTTCGGCGTCGAGGGCGCCGATGGCGAGATCGCCGATCGCCCAGAGCAGGTTGGCGAGGACGAAGCAGGCGCCCGCCGCCGTGCCCGTGGCGCGCGCGAGCGTCCCGAAGGCCGCCCGCCAGGGGAGCCGCGCCCACATGCTGGTCAGGAAGGACTTGCCGCGCTTCACCCGGGCGGGGATCCGGAAGAGCCCGGGCAGGGCCAGATGGCGGATGGCGGCCTCGACGGGGCGGTCGATCCGGCGGGCGAGGAAGGCCGCGACCGGCCCGGTGGGCGCGAGGAGCCGGCGCAGGCCCGGATCGGGCGGCCGGACGGCGGCCGCGGCCATGGCGAAGCCGCCGCCGCGGACAGGTGAGAAGCCCCGCCCCCGCCACGAAGACCCCGGAGAGGAAGGTGCAGGCGGCGAGGACCGTCCCGAGCGCCCCCGCCCCGAAGAGCGCGGCCGCGAGGCTGGTCACGCCTGCGCCCGCGAGGCAGAGGCCGCCGAAGGTCAGCGCCAGCCCGCCGAGCTTGAGGAGCAGCGGATAGCGCCCCGCGCCCCGCAGCAGGCAGGAGCCCACGACGAAGGCGCAGGCCGCGACGATGAAAAGATTGGCGTTCCGCGCGATGGCGAAGGCGAGCAGGGCGAGGGCGAGGGGAACGGCGAGGGCGTTGACCGCATCCGCCGCCCGCGGCCCGAATCGCCGCTCCACCGCCGCCGCGCCCAGGGGGAAGGCGACGAGGACGATTCCCATGGCGCCGAGGGTCGCGAAGGTCTCGGGGTGGGTCCGCGCCAGCCAGGGGACGATGGCGGGGGCGCGCGCCCTGGGTCCGCCAGGCCTCGGCGAAGCTCGGGGCGAAGGCCGCGGGCCCGCCGGCGCCGGTGATCGAGGCGATGATGGGGCCGACCTCGTAGCCCCAGAACTGGACCTCGAGGCTGTGGCGCTTCAGCCAGAGGAAATGGGCCATGGTCCATGCCCCCTCCGGCCCTGCCCCTGGGGAGCCCGTGGTCGCAATACGACGCGAATCGGCGGCGGATGATCCTCAAGATAGCCTATCGCCGAAGAGCCGTGCGCAGCGGCGTCCGGGGCCGGGAGGGCGCGGCGGCGGGGCATCGCCTTGCCTCCGGCGCGGAATTGCGACACAACCGCCCCCGGGCGGCCGGAGGCGTGGCGGCCGGGTTCGGGAGTGCGGATGATGGCGGACGGGGCGAAGATGGCGGCGGAGCCGACGGTGGCGCTCAGCGTCCGCGACCTGTTCGGCATCGACACCGACCTGACGGTCAAGGGCTTCGCCGAAGGATCGGACCGGGTGCCGGACATCGACCCGACCTATCGCTTCGACCGGGACACCACGCTCGCCATCCTCGCGGGTTTCGCCCACAACCGTCGCGTGATGATCCAGGGCTATCACGGCACCGGCAAGTCCACCCATATCGAGCAGGTGGCGGCGCGGCTGAACTGGCCCTGCGTGCGGGTCAACCTCGACAGCCACATCAGCCGCATCGACCTGATCGGCAAGGACGCCATCCGCATCAAGGACGGCGTGCAGGTGACCGAGTTCCAGGAGGGCATCCTGCCCTGGGCCCTGTCGAATCCGGTGGCGATCGTCTTCGACGAATACGACGCGGGCCGGCCGGACGTGATGTTCGTCATCCAGCGGGTGCTGGAGGTGGACGGCAAGCTGACGCTGCTCGACCAGAACCGGGTGATCCGGCCGCATCCCTATTTCCGGCTGTTCGCGACGGCGAACACGGTGGGCCTCGGCGACACCACGGGCCTCTACCACGGCACCCAGCAGATCAACCAGGGCCAGATGGACCGCTGGTCGCTGGTGGCGACGCTGAACTACCTGCCCCACGACGCCGAGGCGGAGATCGTCCTGGCAAAGTATCCGGAATACGCCACGCCCGAGGGCCGCAAGACCGTCAGCCGCATGGTGACGGTGGCGGACCTGACCCGCTCGGCCTTCATGAACGGCGACCTCTCCACGGTGATGAGCCCGCGCACGGTGCTGGCCTGGGCCGAGAACGCGCGGATCTTCGGGGACGTGGGCTTCGCCTTCCGCCTCACTTTCCTCAACAAGTGCGACGAGCTGGAGCGGCGGACGGTGGCGGAGTTCTACCAGCGCTGCTTCGACAAGGAGCTGCCCGAGAGCGCGGTGAGCGTCTCCTTGGGCTGAGGCCGCGCGCGCCTTCGGGCGCGGGACGCGTTCATGCCTTCTTAAGGGCTCGGGCCGAGCCTTTCCCCGGGGTTGAAGGGGAGGGGTTGCGATGCGGCCATGGGTGGTGAGCGGCGAGCATCCGGGATTGCAGCTGACGCTGCGCCAGCTCGGGCGGGAGTTCGCGGGGCTCGGGCATAATCTTTGGGATATGATCGGGCGGGAGGAGCCTTACGCCCCGGAGACGGACGGCGCGATCTGGATCACGCCGGTGTTGGTCACGCCGAGCGGCGGGACGCCCTATTACGCGATCCCCGATGTCGTCGCGGGGGGCGCGGGCGCGGACGTGATCATCGGCGCGGCGCGCAGCGTCCTGGGCGGGGACGGGGACGATGTGATCCTGCCGGACAACACGGCGAGCTCGGAGCGGCTCGACGGGGGCGCGGGCGACGATTTCGTGGCGGGCGACTACGGCGCCAACGTCCTGATCGGCGGGACGGGCGACGACACCCTGGCCGGGGGCGGGGCGGACGACCGGCTTTACGGCGGCGGGGGCGCGAACCTGCTGTCGGGCGGGGCCGGGAACGACTGGCTGAGCGTGCGGGGCCTCGACGCGCATCGGGGCGGCGAGACGGCGGACGCGGCCTGGATTGCGGCCAAGCGGCTGGTCGGGGACGGCCTGCACGGGGGGCTTGGCGACGACACGCTGCTCGGCTCCTATGGCGCCGACACGCTGACGGGGGGCGAGGGCGCCGACCGGCTGGACGGCAACGACGGCGACGACCTGCTGATCGGCGGCGGCGGATATGACGTCATCCGCGCCGGCAACGGCGACGACCGGATCGAGGACGACGGCGACGGCGGCGTAATCCGCGGCGGCTGGGGCGACGACGTGATCCGCGTCACGGCGGGGGCGGGGTCGCGCTGGATGATCGCGGGCGGCGGGGGCGACGACGCGATCCACTGCGGCGCGGGGGCGGCTCGGGTCGACGGCGGTTCGGGGGCGGACGTCATCCGCCTCGGCGCGGGCGACGACGTAGCGACGGCGGTCGAGGGCCAGGGCGCGGGCGACGACCTGATCTTCGGCGAGGCGGGCCATGACCAGCTGAGCGGGGGATTCGGCCGGGACACCCTCGACGGCGGCGCGGGCGACGACCGGCTGCACGGGGGCGCGCGGGACGACCTGCTGATCGGGGGCGCGGGGGCGGACGTCTTCGTGCACCGGGACCTGGGCGGGATCGACACCATCGCCGATTTCGGCCCGGGCGACCGGCTGGAGATCGCCCGGGGCGTCAACGGCCTTATCCTGGAAGATCGGGCGGACCTGGCGGCGCGGGCCTTCCTCGGGGGGGACTACGCCTGGATCGACCTCGACGGCGCGCTGCCCGCCATGGGGCCGGACGGCGGGCAGGGGATCGTCCTGCGGGGGGTGGAGGCGGCGCGGCTGAGCGAGATCCTCGACCACTTCGTCGATATCGTCTGAGCGGGGGCGGGGCGCCTCTTGCCTTCGGGGGCCGTCGGGTGGTCTATCGGCCCATGAACAAGCCCTCCGACAACCCCGCCGAGCCGTTCAAGAAGGCGCTGGCCGAGGCGACCAAGGCCATGGCCGGCCAGGCCGAGCTGACCGTCGCCTATTCGGTGGACCCGCCCGGCTGTTCCGGGACCGCCATGCGGCTGCCGCAGGTGACGCGGCGGATGACCCGGGACGAGGTGATGCTGGCCCGCGGCGTGGCCGACGCCTACGCCCTGCGGCTGCGCTATCACGACGACGCCACCCACCGCCGCTATGCCCCCCAGGGGGACATGGCCGCGGCGCTGTTCGAGGCGATGGAGACCGCCCGCTGCGAGGCGATGGGGGCCCGGGTCATGCCCGGCACCGCCGGCAACATCGACGCCAAGATCGCCGACGAGGCCCGGCGCGGCGGCTACGCCGAGATCACCGACCCGATGGCGGCCTCGCTCGCCCAGGCGGCGGGCTATCTGGTGAGGAGCCTCGCCACCGACCGGCCCCTGCCCAAGGGGGCGGCCAACGTGCTCGCCCTGCGCCGGGGGGAGCTGGAGCGGCAGGCGGGGGCGACGCTCGGGGGGCTCGAATCGGTGCTGGGCGACCAGCAGGCCTTCGCCCGCTTCGCCCGGCAGGTGATCGCCGACCTCGGCTATGCGGACCAGCTCGGCGAGGACCCGGACCGGGAGGAGCCGGAGGAGGGCGAGGAGGAGGGCGAGGACGAGGCCAGCGCCGAGGAGGACCAGGGCGGCGACGCTGAGGACCGCTCGGAGGAGCAGACCTCCGACGACCAGGAGACCGCCGAGAGCCGGTCGGATCCGAAGTCGATGCAGGCCGCCATGACCGAGACCGACGAGGCCGAGGTCGCCGAGCAGGCCGAGCTCGACGAGGGCGCGCCTCCCGACCACCGCCCGCCGCCGCCCCATTCCGACGCGGATCCCGCCTACAAGGTCTGGACGACCCGGTTCGACGAGGAGATTTCCGCGGAGGACCTGGCGGAGCCGGCCGAGCTGGAGCGGCTCCGGGCCTATCTCGACCATCAGCTCGAGCCGCTGAAGGGGGCCGTCTCGCGCCTGGCGAACCGGTTGCAGCGGCGGCTGCAGGCCCAGCAGAACCGCGCCTGGGAGTTCGACCTGGAGGAAGGCACGCTGGACGCCGGGCGGCTGGCGCGGGTGGTGGCCAACCCCATGACGCCCCTGAGCTTCAAGCGCGAGCGGGACACGGATTTCCGCGACACGGTGGTGTCGCTGCTGCTCGACAACTCCGGCTCGATGCGGGGGCGGCCGATCTCGATCGCGGCCATCTCCGCCGACGTGCTGGCGCGCACGCTGGAGCGGTGCCAGGTCAAGGTGGAGATCCTCGGCTTCACCACCCGGGCCTGGAAGGGGGGCCAGAGCCGCGAGGGCTGGCTCGCCGCGGGCCGTCCGGCGGCGCCGGGGCGGCTCAACGACCTGCGCCACATCGTCTACAAGGGGGCGGACGCGCCCTGGCGGCGGGCGCGGGCGAACCTGGGCCTGATGATGAAGGAAGGCCTGCTGAAGGAGAACATCGACGGCGAGGCGCTGGAATGGGCGCATCGCCGGCTGGTGTCCCGTCCGGAGGCGCGCAAGGTGCTGATGGTGATCTCGGACGGGGCGCCGGTGGACGATTCGACCCTCTCGGTCAATCCGGCGAACTTTCTGGAGCGGCACCTGCGCGACGTGATCGCCATGATCGAGCGGCGGCGGCAGGTGGAGCTGACGGCCATCGGCATCGGCCACGACGTCACCCGCTACTACGACCGGGCGGTGACCATCACCGACGTGGAGCAGCTCGCCGGCGCGATGACCGAGCAGCTGGCGGCGCTGTTCGACAACGACCCCATCCGGGCGAGCCGGCGCGCGCGGGCGAGCCGGGCGGGCTGAGGGGCGGCGCGACAGTCCGGACGGGCCCGGTCGTGCACGCGCCCCGGGACATCGCGCCTGTCCGCCGCTGTCCCGAGCGGGATGGAAAGGGGCTCTTGGGGGAGATCCCGGAAATATCGCGCCGGCTCTCGGCCGCCGCAGGTCGGTGCGATCCCTGAAGTTTCGGGCCTCTGGCGGTCCCGGCGACGGGCGCGCGTCCGGAGAAGGCCCGGGCGGGCAAAGGGCGTCAAGGGAGTTTTCGGGAAGGGCTTCGTGGAGGGCTTCGGGTCAGGCCGCGCCGAAAATCTGGTCCGCATGGTCGGCGAGGTAGATGCGCAGCCAGGGGGTGAAGGCCTCGGGCCGGGCCGCGATCTCGGCGCGGAGCGCCGGGAGGGTGATCCAGCGCAGGTCCATCACCTCGGACGGGTCGGGGCGCAGGGCGAGGCCGGCGGGCGCCTCGGCGAGGAACAGGTCCACCAGCTCGTGCTCGACGAGGCCGCCGCCCACCTCGGCGCGGTATTCCACCCGGTCGCGGGGGGTGAGGGCGAGGCCCGCCACCCCGAGCTCCTCGGCGAGGCGGCGGCGGGCGCAGGCCTCGGGGCGCTCGCCCCAGTGGGGATGGGTGCAGACCGCGTTCGCCCAGAGGCCGGGGGTGTGGTATTTCCCCAGGGCCCGGCGCTGGATCAGGGTGCGCGGGCCGTCCATGACGAAGACCGAGACGGCCGGATGGCGCAGCCCGCGGCGATGGGCCTCGAGCTTGTCGACGGGCGCGAGGGCGCCGTCGATCCAGGCGGGAATGAACGGGGCGGTTTCGGGCGGCATGGCCCGCCTTCTTGGCCAGCGCGCCCGGCGAATCAAGCGGATTTTGCAGGGGCGGGCGCGGCGACGGCGCGCAGGGCGAGAGCGGCGGCGGCGAGGAAGAGCCCGGCCTCGACGAGGAACACCCCCCCGTAGCCGGCGGCGTCGGAACCGGTCGTCGCGCGCAGCAGGTCGGCCGCCGCGGCCCCGATCAGGCCCCCCGCCCCGGCGGCCACCGCCTGGGCCGCGCCCCAGAGGCCCATGCGCGTGCCCTCGCGCCCCGGGCCGCCTGCGCCGGCGAGCTGCATCATCGAGCCGATGGCGGCGACCGCGAAGACCCCGTTGAAGAAGCCCAGGGCGAAGACCGCAGGCAGGAGCGGCGCGCCCGGACCGGCGAAACCCGCGGCGGCGACGGCCCCGAGCGCCGCGGCCGAGCCGAGGCAGCCCCCGACCGTCCAGAAGCGGAGGGTGCCGCGGCCAAGCCCGCTCGCCGCCGCGCCCACGGTCAGCATTCCGGCGAAGACCCCGCCGTTCTGGAGCCCGGCCATGCCGGTGGACTGGCCGGGGGTGAAGCCAAAGACGTGGCCGGAGAAGGGTTCCAGGATCAGCTCCTGCATGAAGTAGGCGACCATGGAGAGGAAGACGAAGAGGGCGAAGAGCCGCGACTGCGGCTCGGCCCAGACCTCGGCCATGGCCTGGCGGAAGGGGAGGCGCGCCTCGGGCGGGGCGGAATCCGTCCGCGCCTCGATCCCGCGGATGGCGAGGGCGGTCAGCGCGGCGGCGGCGAGGCCGACGCAGGCGACGATCCACATCAGCCGGGCGGGGGAATAGGGATCGAGCGCCCGGCCGACCAGGGTCGCCGTCAGGGCGATGCCGAGGATCATCATCAGCCAGGTGATGGTCGCCGCCGCCGCGCGCCGGGCGGGATGGGTGGCGGCGGCGAGGAAGGCGAGGAGCGAGGTGCCCGCCGCCCCGACCGCGGCGCCGATGGCGAGATAGGCGAGGATCGAGACGGCGACGCCCGCGGCGAGGCTCCGCGGCATCAGCAGGGTCCCGACGGCGGCGGCCAGCGTCGCGAGCGCGAGGGCCGCGACGCCGCCGAGGATCCAGGGGCTGCGGGCGCCGCCCTGGTCGGAGCGCCAGCCCCAGGTCGGCCGGCTGAGCTGGGCCATGTAGTAGAGCGCGACCAGCGCCCCGGAGAGGGTCGCGGGCAGGGCGAGCTCCACCACCATGATGCGGTTGAGGGTCGAGGTGGTCAGCACCACCACCGAGCCGATGCCCGCCTGGACCAGGCCGAGGCGGAAGATGTCGAACCAGCCGAGATGTCGCAAGCCGCGGGCTCCTGTCCTGGGCGCCGACTGCCGCGATGGTCGGGGCGCGCGTTTTGAGGGGTGTCGCACAGGCGGCGGGGCGCGGAAAGCCCCGCCGAGGCCGGTTGCGGGCGGGGCCGGGGCGGGCGATACCGGACGCCCTCTGACGGCAAGGAGCGCCCATGGCCGAACCCCACATCGCCTGTCCGTCCTGCGGGACGGCGATCCCGCTGACCCAGTCGCTGGCCGCGCCCTTGCTGGCCGCCGAGCGCAAGGCCATCGCCGCGCGGGAGGCGGAGGTCGCGAAGGCCCGGGAGGCGATGGGCGCCGAAGTCGCCGCCCGGGTGGAGGCGGAGCGCGCCCGGCTGGCCGCGGAGGCGCGGGCGGGCGCGGAGGCGGAGACGGCGGGGCTGAAGGCGTTGCTCGCCGAGCGGGAGGCGAAGCTCGACGAGGCGCAGGCGGCCCAGGCGGAGGCGCTGCGCCAGACCCGGGCGCTGGCGGACGCGCGGCGCGAGCTGGAGCTGACGGTGGAGAAGCGCGTCGCCGAGGCGCTGGGCGCGGCGCGGGAGGCGGCGCGGGCCCAGGCCGAGGAGGGCCAGCGGCTGAAGCTCGCCGAGAAGGACCACCAGCTCTCCATGATGCGCCAGCAGATCGAGGACCTGAAGCGGCGGGCCGAGCAGGGCTCGCAGCAGCTTCAGGGCGAGGTGCTGGAGCTCGACCTGGAGGCGACGCTGGCGGGGCGGTTTCCCCACGACCGGCTGGAGCCGGTGGCCAAGGGCGCCGCGGGCGCGGATCTGGTGCAGCGGGTGATCGGCCCGGGAGGGACGCCCGCGGGGGTGATCCTGTGGGAGATCAAGCGGACCAAGGCCTGGAGCGAGCCCTGGCTCGCCAAGCTGCGCGCCGACCAGCGCGCGCTGGGGGCGGATGTGGCGCTGATCGTGTCCGAGGCGCTGCCCAAGGACCTCGACGGGTTCGACCTGCGCGACGGGGTGTGGATCGCGCCGCCGCGGCTGGCGCTGGCGCTGGCTGTCGCGCTGCGCGCCGCGCTGATCGACCTGGCGGGCGCCCGGGCGGCGCGGGAGGGGCAGGCGACCAAGATGGAGATGGTCTACGACTACCTGACCGGCCCACGGTTCCGCGGCCGGGTCGAGGCGATCGTCGAGCGGTTCCAGGCGATGGAGGCCGACCTGCGCGCCGAGCGGGCCCGCACCCTGAAGGCCTGGGCCCGGCGCGAGATGCAGATCCAGGGCGTGGTGGAGGCGACCATGGGCATGTACGGCGACCTGCAGGGAATCGCCGGCCGGGCGCTGGCCGAGATCGAGGGGCTCGACGCGCCGCGACTCGGCCCTGCGGACGGCGGCGAAGATTAATACGTTTCAGATCTGGAGAATCGACGCCGCGGCCGTGAAGCCTTGATCCATGTCATGTGGCGCGCCGGGGTCCTGTGGTTGAAGGGGTCCGGGAGGCGGATTGCTTCCGGTTCCGACGATGCGGCTGGACGGAGGGGGGTTTGGTCGCATCGTCGGAACACCTTCCCATCCCCCCATACACCGAATCGCAACCCGGACTGGCTGATTTCGGCGGCGGAAAACCGGCGCGGGAGGCGGGGCCATGACCGGATCGGATCGCAAAATCTTGCGGAATGGGGCGTTCCTCGGGATCCGTGGCGCGGCTGGCGCCAAAGTGGTATTGCCCCTTGGCCTCTCCTTGACGACAATGGGGATCGTTTCGTGGCCGGACGGGATCGGCGCGCCCTCGGGCGCGGGGGTCGCGTTTTCGGCGTTTGCGGCGGCGGCGTCGCTCGACCTGCTCCTGCGGCGAGGCCTCGCCGCCAGGATGCGCCCGGCCCGGGCGAGGGCGAAGGATCGCGGGGGACGCGGAGGCGCGCGCCCGTGAGACGGAAAGACGAAGGACGACACCCAATGACCTACGACTCCCTGTTCCGCGCCCAGCTCGACGCCCTCAGGCAGGAGGGCAACTATCGGGTCTTCGCGGAGCTGGAGCGGCGGCGGGGCGCCTATCCCCGGGCGACCCGGCACGTCGCGGGCGAGACGAACGAGGTCACCGTCTGGTGTTCCAACGACTACCTGGGCATGGGCCAGCACCCCAAGGTGCTCGCCGCCATGCACGAGGCGCTCGACCGCTGCGGCGCGGGCGCGGGCGGCACGCGCAACATCTCGGGCAACAACCACGACCACATCCTGCTGGAGGCGGAGCTCGCCGACCTGCACGGCAAGGAGGCGGCGCTGCTCTTCACCAGCGGCTACGTCTCGAACTGGGCGGCGCTCGGCACCCTGGGGGCGCGGCTGCCCGACTGCGTGATCCTGTCGGACGCCCTGAACCACGCCAGCATGATCGAGGGCATCCGCCACGCCCGCTGCGACAAGCGCATCTGGCGGCACAACGACGTCGAGGACCTGGACCGGCAGCTGTCCCGGATCGAGCCCGGGCGGCCCAAGATCGTCGCCTTCGAGAGCGTCTATTCCATGGACGGCGACATCGCCCCCCTGCGCGAGATCGTCGAAGTGGCGGAGAAGCACGGGGCGATGACCTATCTCGACGAGGTCCATGCGGTCGGCCTCTACGGGCCCCGCGGCGGCGGCGTCGCCGAGCAGGAAGGGCTGATGGACCGCATCGACCTGATCGAGGGCACCCTCGGCAAGGCCTTCGGGGTGGTGGGCGGCTATATCGCGGGCTCGGCGCCCCTGGTCGATTTCGTCCGCAGCTTCGCCAGCGGGTTTATCTTCACCACCTCGCTGCCGCCGCACGTGGCGGCGGGGGCGCGCGCCTCGATCCGACACCTCAAGGAGTCGAGCTTGGAGCGGATGCGCCAGCGCCGGCAGGTGGCGCGGCTGCGCGAGCGGCTGGACGCGCTCGGCATCCCGCATCTGCCGAACCCAAGCCACATCGTGCCGGTGATGGTCAAGGACCCGGTCAAGTGCAAGATGATCTCGGACATCCTGCTCGACCAGTACGGCATCTACGTTCAGCCCATCAACTATCCGACGGTGCCCAAGGGGACCGAGCGGCTGCGCTTCACCCCTGGGCCGATGCACGGGGACAACGACCTCGACCGCCTGGTGCGGGCCTTGAGCGATCTCTGGTCGCAGTGCGCGCTCTCCCGCGCCGTCGCCTGAAGGGCGTTCGCCGCAAGGGCGGGCCGGCGGCGCGCCCCTGCTTCGGGCGGGGCGCCGCCGAAAGATTTTCCGACTGTCTTTGTCAGGCTTGAATTTTCCGAGAGAGTTTGTCAGGTTTCCGGGGTCACCGCCTGCGAGTCGTCTCCGATGATCATCTGCTCCTGTTCCCGCGTGACCGACAGCGACATCCGCGACGCCATCGCCTGGATGCGGGCCTCCGACCCCTACGCCCTCATCACCCCCGGCAAGATCTTCCGCACGCTCGGCAAGGCGGCGGACTGCGGCGGCTGCATCCGGCTTTTCGTGGACACCATGCGCAAGGACGAGAACCTCGCGGTTCCGGCCGAGTTGCGGAACCTGCGGGGGAACCGGCGCAAACGCCTGGCGGCCGTCGAGAGCGTCTAACGAAATCCGCTCGTTGGCGTCTAGTTTAGAACGATTCCATGTTGTGATTCCTCCAAGGCGCGCCTAGTTTGGCGGCGCGAGGACGACCGCCTCGCGACGGATCATAGGGGGCTTCCGCCATGAAGGGCGACCAGGGCGTCATCGACTATCTCAACAAGGCGCTGCGCGCCGAGTTGACCGCGGTCAGCCAGTACTGGCTGCACTACCGTCTCCAGGAGGACTGGGGTCTCGGCAAGCTCGCCAAGAAGTCCCGCGCCGAGTCGATCGAGGAGATGAACCACGCGGACAAGCTGATCGCCCGCATCATCTTCCTCGAGGGCCATCCGAACCTGCAGACCCTCGACCCCCTGCGCATCGGCGAAACCCCGCGCGAGACCGTCGAGGCCGACCTCGCCGCCGAGCTCGAGGCCGTCGCGCTCTACAAGGAAGCGCGGGACTATTGCGAGAAGGTCCGCGACTTCGTCTCCAAGAACATCTTCGAGGAGCTGCTGACCGACGAGGAGGGCCATGTGGACTTCCTCGAGACCCAGCTCGGCCTGATGGACCGCATCGGCCAGCAGAACTGGGACCAGCTCAACGCCGAGGCGACCAACGAGGTCGAGTGATCCGGCTCACGCGGCGGCGGGCGCGCCGATCAGGCCCCGCCGCCGCGCCGAGTCCAGCGCGCCGTCGATGGTGGCGGCGTAGTGGACCAAGGGCGGGCGGACCCCGTGGGTCAGCAGCTCCCGCCGCAGCCGGGGTCCGGCCCCGGTCAGCCAGACCGCCATGCCGCGCCGCTGGGCCTTGTGGGCCAGACCCTCGATCATGTGGGCGGCGGAGCTGTCCGCCAGCGTGACCTCGGCGAAGTCCACGACGATGACCTTGTGGTCGTCGTCCAGCCGCTCCAGCACCGCCGCCACCGCCGAGACCGCGCCGAAGAACAGCGCGCCGCTGACCCGGTAGATCATGACCTCCGGATCCGCCGCCTCGTCCGGGCGGCGGGCGGGCGCCTCCGGGGCGACCTCGACCTCGCCCGACATGCGGTGGATGAAGAGCATCGCCCCGAGGCCGAAGCCCACCACGATCGCCTCGGTCAGGTCGCGCACCAGGGTGAGGCCGAGGGTGACGTAGAGCACCGCGGCGTCCCCGCGCGAGGCCCGGGTCAGCGCGGCGATGGCGGGCTTCTCCACCATGTCCCAGCAGACGAGCGTCAGCACCGCGGCGAGGGCGGCGAGGGGGATGTAGCCGACGAGGGGCGCGGCCACCATCAGGAAGGCGAGCAGGAAGACCGCGTGCAGCATCCCCGAGACGGGGCTGCGGGCGCCCGCGCGCACGTTGGTTGCGGTGCGGGCGATGGTGCCGGTGACGCAGAAGCCGCCGAAGAGCGCCGCGCCGATGTTGGCGGCGCCCTGGGCGAGGAGCTCGGTGTTGCTGTCGTGGCGTTCGCCGCTCATGCCGTCGGCGACCACGGCGGAGAGCAGCGACTCGATCGCCCCGAGGAGGGCGAAGGAGACGGCCACGGGCAGGACCTCGACCGCCTTGTCGAGGCTGAGCGCCGGCAGGCGCGGCGCGGGCAGGTGCGGCGGCAGGGCGCCGAAGGTTCCCTGGATCGTCGCCGCCGGCAGGCCGAGCGCCCAGGCGGCGAGCGAGGCGGCGACGACCGCGATCAGCATCCGCGGCCAGTGCGGGCGGAACCGCTTCAGCGCCAGCATCAGCGCGATGGTCCCGGCCGAGAGCGCGACGGTGGCGGGGTTGGCCGTCGGCAGGGCGGCCCAAAGCGCGGGGAGCTTGTGGATGAGCTCGGCCGGCTCGGGCCCGGGCAGGGTGAGGCCGAGCAGGGGCTTGATCTGGCTTGCGAAGATGATCGCCGCGATCCCGGCGGTGAAGCCGACGGTGACCGGGAAGGGGATGAACTGCACATAGGCCCCGAGCCGCAGCAGCCCCATCAGCGCCAAAAGGACGCCCGCCATCAGGGTGGCGAGGATCAGCCCGTCGAGCCCGTGCTGTTGCAAGGCCGCGGCGATCAGCACGATGAAGGCGCCCGCCGGCCCGCCGATCTGGTAGCGGCTGCCGCCCAAGGCGGAGACGAGGAAGCCGCCGACGATGGCGGTGGCGAGCCCCATGGCCGGGGTTGCGCCCGCGGCGATGGCGATGGCCATCGACAGGGGCAGGGCGACGATGGCGACCGTCAGGCCGGCGGAGGCGTCCGCCTTGAACGCGGACAGGCCGTAGCCCGCCCGCAGGGTGCGGAGGAGGTTGGGTACGAATTGCGTCACGGATCTGCGCTGCCAGAAGGGCGAAAGCTTCGCGCGAGGGATGATGGGCGGATCATGCGCGCAACGCTCCGGCGAATGCAACCCGAAACGAAGCGGAACGAGGCGATCCGCCCGGGCGGGATTGCCGCGGCGGCCGGGCCGGGGTTAGGCTCGGGCTGCGCGGCCTGGGAGATGTCGGATGCGGACGAGCGGGTGGATGTTGGGGATCATCCTGGGGGCGCTGGCCGGGCCGGGAAGCGCGACCGAGCCGGCGCGGGTGGCCGCGGTGGCCACGGGCGCGGTGACCGGGGCCTATTTCCCCGCCGCGGTGGCGCTCTGCCGGGTGGCGAACGTCGAACGGCGCGAGACCGGGCTGCGCTGCGCCGCATTGCCCTCGGAGGGGTCGGTGGCCAACCTGCGCGACCTGCGCGCGGGGGCGGTGGAGCTCGCCCTGGCCCAGTCCGATACGGTCGCCGCCGCGGAGGCGGAGACGGGCGCCTTCGCCGAGGCCGGGCCGGACGGGGAGCTGCGCGCGGTCATGGCGCTCTTTCCCGAGCCGCTGGCGCTGGTGGCGCGGGGCGATGCGGGCATTGCCGGCCTCGCCGACCTGCCGGGCAAGCGGGTCGGGGTGGGCACGGCCGGGTCGGGTCAACGGGCCCTGGTGGGGGCGCTGATGGACCGGCTGGGCTGGAAGCCGACCGCCTTCGCGGAGTTTTCCGAGCTCGCCCCCGAGGCGGCGGCGAACGCGCTCTGCGAGGGGCGTCTCGACGCCTTCTTCTACGCGGTCGGCCAGCCCGCCCAGGTGGTGCGGGGCGCGGTCGAGTCCTGCGGCGCGACGCTCGCCGACGTGGCGGGGCCGGAGGTGGAGGCGGTGGTCGCCGCCGACCCGGCGCTGGCGGCGGCGACGATACCGGCGGGGACCTATGCCGGGCTCGACCGGGACGTGGCCACCTTCGGCCCGGTGGCGACGCTGGTGACCCGCGCCGACGCGTCCGAGGGCGACATCCGCCTGCTGACCGCCGCTGTTCTCGACGCCCTGCCGGACCTCGGCGGGCTCGACCCCCTGCTGGGCGGGCTCGAGCCCGCGGCGATGGCGCGGCAGGGCCTGACCGCGCCGCTCCACCCCGGGGCGGAGGCGGCCTTTCGCGAGCATGGGGTGGATTAGGCGCCTGCGCGCGGTCCGGGTTCGTTCCTTCGGCCCTCCCGTGGTCTCGTGAGGGCGAATCCGGGACTTGAGGACGGGGGGCGCGGGGCCCATGTCTGCGGCGTCCCGGATCCTTTCCTCAAGCCATCGGCGGATGATGTGAGCACGAGCCTGCGCGCCCGAAAGATGAAGGTGGACGCCGTCGAGGCGAAGGCCGAGCTGATGCTGCGCTCCCTCGACGCCTTTCACCGCAAGATCCTGGCGCTCCAGGCGGTCACCGCCGCGCTCGCCGCCCGGGTCGACCTGGGCGAGGACGATTCCCGCGCGCTCGCCGCCGAGCTGGCGGCGCAGCATCCCCCGGAGCTCGCCGACCCCCTGCGGGAAGAGATCGCCCGGCTGATTCGCCGCTGAGAAACCGTCTGAAGCTTCGGACGGGTCTTGTCCTGCCCCGGAGCGTCGCTCCCGTGCGCCGATATCCCGATCGCGACGGACAGAACCTCCAGCGGAGATCCCGAAAATCCCGCGTCGGCTCGCCGCCGCCGCATGTCCGGACAATCTCTGAGCGTCAGGCGCGCGCGCTTCGGGCTCCGGCGGATGCGCCCGCAACCATTTGACATCCCGCCCCCGGCCGGGGAAAGCTCCCGAAGGAAGCGCCCCGGCGACCAGGGGCGGCGAAGTCTTTTGGGGGAAGCCATGCGCGGAGCGCCTGTTCGGGCGGGAGCCTGATGTATCTCGGACTCGATCTCGGCACGTCCTCGGTCAAGGCGGCGCTGTTCGACGCCGACCAGCGGCTGATCGCCCAGGCGAGCCAGCCGCTGCAGGTGAGCCGCCCCCATCCCGGCTGGTCCGAGCAGGACCCGGAGGCCTGGTGGCGGGCAACCGAGGCCGCGGTGGACGCGGTGGCGGCCCAGACGTCGCTGGCGGGCCTGCGCGGCATTGGCCTGTCGGGCCAGATGCACGGGGCGGTGCTGCTCGACGCCGGGGACCGGGTGATGCGCCCGGCGATCCTGTGGAACGACGGCCGCGCCGGGGCGGAATGCGCCGCGCTGGAGGCGGCCTTTCCCCGCCTGCGCGAGGTCGCGGGCAACATCGCCATGGCGGGCTTCACCGCGCCCAAGCTCGCCTGGGTGGCCCGGCACGAGCCGGCGATCTTCGAGCATGTCTCGACCGTGCTCCTGCCCAAGGATTACCTGCGGTTCCGGCTGACCGGCCATCATGTGTCGGAGATGTCGGACGCCTCGGGCACGCTGTGGCTCGACGTCGCCGCCCGGGACTGGTCCGACGACCTGCTGGAGGCGACGGGGCTCAACCGGGGCCAGATGCCGCGGCTGGTGGAGGGATCCGAGACCTCGGGCGAGCTGCGGCCGGAGCTTGCCCGGCGCTGGGGCGCGACCGGTCCGGTGGCGGTGGCCGGCGGGGCCGGCGACAACGCCGCCGCGGCCTGCGGGGTGGGGGTGGTGACGCCCGGTTCGGCCTTCGTCTCGCTGGGGACCTCCGGGGTGCTGTTCGTGTCGAACGCCCGCTTCTCGCCCAACACCGCCGGGGCGGTCCATGCCTTTTGCCATGCGATCCCCGGGACCTGGCACCAGATGGGGGTGATCCTGTCGGCGGCGGACAGCCTGGAGTGGCTGTCGCGGATCGCCGGCCGCCCGGCGCGGGACCTGGCCGGGGCCGTGCGGCTCGATCGGCCGTCGGAAGTGACGTTCCTGCCCTATCTGTCGGGCGAGCGGACCCCCCACAACGATCCGGGCGCGCGGGGCGCCTTCGTCGGGCTCAGCCAGTCGGACGGGCCCGAGGATCTGGCCCAGGCGGTGATGGAGGGGGTGGCCTACGCCTTCGCCGACTGCCAGCGGGTCCTGGCGGCGGCGGGGACGGATTTCACGGATGCGCTGGTCGTGGGGGGCGGGTCGCGGTCGGAGACCTGGCTCAGGATCATCGCCAGCGTCCTCAACCGGCCGCTGCGGCTGGCCGCCGACAGCGACATCGGCGCGGCCCTCGGCGCGGCCCGGCTGGCGCTTTGCGCGGCCGAGGGGGTGGACCCGGCGCAGGTCTGCGCCGCGCCGCCGACAGTGAAGGTCGTGGAGCCCGATCCGGCGCTGGTGGAGGCCTATCGCGCGGGCCATGCGCGCTATCGGGCGCTTTATCCTGCGATCCGCGGGGCGTGAGGGCGGCGATCCCGGGCTTGTTCCAGGGCTTCGGGGGACCTAGATTGGCGGCGGAGCGGTGCGGAGGCGCATCGCTCGCGCCATGGAGACTGGATGTCTGAGCTTGTGTGACCGGGCTCTCCAGATGTCGGAGAGCCCTGTGATCTGAACCCCGCCGGGCGCAGGCGCGCCTGGGGTTTTGTCGCATCCGTCACACGAGACTTCCATGAACATTTCCCGAAACGAACAGCGGGCGCTGCACGTGCTCGCCTTGGGCGGCCGCATCCTGCACGTGCGCGAGGGCGGTCCCCGGATCACCGCCGTCACCTGCCTCACGCGCGAGGGGATGATCCTCGCCGACTGCGACCTGGCCGTCTTCAAGCGGCTGCGGCGCAGGGGGCTGATCGAATCCCGGGCCGGCGGGCCCTATCGCATCTCGAAGCGCGGCCGGATTTCCGTCCGCGCGCAGTCCGACAACCAGGGAGCGTGACCATGCGGATCCGAGACGAGGTCATCGGCGACATCCCGGCCCTGCGCCAGCTGATCGGCGCGGCCATGCTGACGCTGCCGCAAGCCACTGGAACCGAGGCGGCCATCGTCGACCGGCTGCGGGCGGAGGGGGCGCTGGCCCTGTCGCTGGCGGCCGAGGCGGCGGGCGCGCCGGTCGGACATCTGGCCGCCTCGGCGGCGCGGGTCGGGGGGCAGGAGGGCTGGGGCCTGATCGGACCGCTGGCCGTCCTGCCGGCCTGGCAGCGTCAGGGGATCGGCGCGGCGCTGATGACTGAGGCGCTGCGCCGCCTGCGCAGGACCTGCCGGGGCGCGGCGCTGGTGGGGGACCCGGGCTATTACGGCCGGTTCGGCTTCCGCGCCTTTCCCGGGCTCGGGGTGGCCGGCGCTCCGCCGGAGGTGGTCCTGGCCCTGCCCTTCGACGGGGCGGCGCCGGTCGGGGAGCTGGTCCATCACCCGGCGTTCGGCCTCGACCAGGGCGGCGCCGGCTGACAACCTTCGCGCTTGCGGTCGGCGTCTCGTCCCAGAGGCGCGTTTCGTCCCCGGTCAGGCGCCTGACCGGGGACGAGAAAGATCAGCCGCCGATGTAGACGGCCGGGTCCATCGGGTCGAGGCCGCGGAAGACGTCGAACTGGAACTCCTGCGGATCGCGGGGGGCGACCTTGCCGATCACCTGGCCGGCGGAGACCTTGGAGCCCTTCTTCACCGTCACGTCGGTCAGCACCGAATAGGTGGTGATGAGGTCGTCCGCATGGCTGATCATCACGATCGCGCCCTTGCCGCCCATCTCCTCGGAGACGAGGGCGACCTCGCCCGAGGCCGCCGCCCGGACCGGCGCGCCGGCCGAGGCGGAAAAGCCGACGCCGGAGGGATTGCCGGCGTTGAAGGGGCGCGTGACGCTGGCCGAGACCGGCGTCTGCAGCCGGCCGCCCGGGGGGGTGCGGTGCTGGGCGAGGTTGGGCGAGGCGGGATTGGCGCCGGGCGAGATGTTCTCGGGCAGGGGCTCGGCGGCGATGGGGGGCGGGGCGACCGCGGTGGTCTGGCCCGGCTGGGTGTCGGAGGCCGAGCGGATGCGGTTGGCGTCGCCGACGATGGGGATCAGCAGCTCCTGGCCCACCCGGACCGCCATGTCGGGCCCGAGGCCGTTCCAGGAGGCGAGCGCGGACACCGACACGCCGTAGAGCCGCGCGATGGAATAGACCGTCTCGCCGGGCTCGACCCGGTGGCGGACCGGGTCGATCAGCGGCGACTTCTGGCCGTTCTGGAACGGGTTCTGCGGCGGGGCGGCGGTCGTCGGCGCGCCCTCGATCGCGGCGGCGGCCATGTCGGGGGACCAGCCGCCCGCCCCGAAGGCGTCGGGACGCGGCACGCTGTCGGGCAAAACGATCACCTCGCCCTGGCGCATCCGGTAGTCCTGGGGCAGGCCGTTGATCTGGGAGATCTCGGCGGCGTTCGCCCCCACCCGCGCGGCCAGGGTCGCCACGGTGTCGCCCTCGCGCGCCACGGCGACCTGATACGTCGCATAGGTGATGACGCCGCGGGCGTCCGGGGTGGCGTTGGCCACGGCGGCGGGCGAAGGACTGCCGGTTCCGTTCGCGCAGGCGGCGAGCGCAAGGCAGGCGGCGGCGGCCAGCGCGGCCGGGTGGGGAAAGACAAAGCGAGCGACCATGACTCGGGTCATAGCCAAGCCCCCGCCGCTAGTCCAACATATCCTGCGCCACGCCCTCCAGCAGGGGCACGAACCTCACGGGACCGAGATCGGCGTAGTCGAGGCCGGCCTCGGTCTTCTCGATGCGGATGAGCTGCTGGACCGAGTGGCTCTGGCCCACCGGCAGCACCATGATCCCGCCCGGGCGCAGCTGGTCGAGCAGGATGCGGGGCGGGTCCTCCGCCGCGGCGGTGACGATGATCCGGTCGAAGGGCGCCTGCTCGGGCAGGCCGAGCGAGCCGTCCCCGAGGACGACGGTGATGTTGCCGAGCTCCATCCGCTCGAAGAGCGCCCGCGCCGAGAGGGCGAGCCGCCGGTGCCGCTCGAGCGTGTAGACCCGCCGGGCGAGCCGGGCGAGGATCGCCGCCTGGTAGCCGGAGCCGGCGCCGATCTCGAGCACCTTGCAGCGGCGGGTGACGTCGAGCGCCTGGGTCATCAGCCCGACGACCGAGGGCTGGCTGATGGTCTGGCCGCAGGCGATGGGAAGCGGCGTGTCCTCGTGGGCCCGCTCGCGGAAGATGCCCTCCAGGAACTCCTCCCGCGGGGTCTGCTCCATCACGCGCAGGACGTCCGGATTGGTGACCCCGTGGGAGCGCAGGGCGAAGACGAACTGCATCCTGCGCTCGGGGTCCATGGGGCTCATCCCAGCGCCCGGGCGAGGGGGGCGACGAAGTCGTGGGCCGTCAGATCCGCCCTGAGGGGGGTGACGGTGACGTAGCCCCCGGCGCATTCGTGGGCGTCGGATCCCGCCTGGGCCCCCGCGGCGCTGTGGCCGTGGGTGAGCCAGAGGTACTTGCGGCCGTTCGGGGCGATCTGGGGCTGGACGCCGAAGGTCGCGGCGCTGCGCCCGCCCTGGAAGGTGGCGCGCCAGCCGCGGACCTCCTCCGCCGGGACGGGGGGGAAGTTCACGTTGTAGAAGACGCCGTAGGGCGGCTCCCCCCAGATGCCCATGTCGACGAGCCGGCGCAGCACCCGCGCCCCCTCGGCGCGGGCGGCGGCGAACATGTCGCCCCCGCGGTTGCCCGGGCCGAAGTACTGGGAGAGGGCGACGGCGGGCAGGCCGTGCAGCGCCGCCTCCATCGCGCCGCCGACGGTGCCGGAATAGAGCGTGTCCTCGGCGATGTTGTGGCCGCGGTTGACCCCGGAGATCACCAGGTCCGGCGGCTGGTCGCGCAGGATCTCGCCGATGCCGGCGAGCACGCAGTCGGCGGGGGAGCCCTCGACGGCGAAGCGCCGGTCGTCGAGCTTCTCGATCCGCATGGGGCGGATATAGGAGACGCAATGCCCGACCCCGGATTGCTCGAAGGCGGGGGCGACGACCCAGACGTCGCCCGAAGGCCCGGCGAGATCGGCGGCGATCGTCTCCGCCACCGCCAGGCCCGGCGCGCTGATGCCGTCGTCGTTGGTGATGAGTATCCGCATGCGCCGTCCCCGCCGTCCCCTGCCGGTCGCCGATCGGCGGCGCGAGGGCGCCCGGGCGTGGCCCTCTCTTTGTTTCCGGCCGGGGGGCGGCTGTCAACGCTTCGGGCGCGCCGGAGCGGTTGCGGCCCCCGCCCGGGCCCGGGCGGGGGCGTCCCCGGCGCGCCTGACCCGAGGGCCGGCCGGCCCCGCCGGCGCTGCGCCGGCCGGGGGTCCGCCGGGCGGACGGCGGCCCCTCCCGGAGGAAAGAGGAGCCGAATTTTCACGCGTGAAAATCGGGTCATGTATTTGGAATACATTGTCTTTCCTGGCGGCGTTAACCCCGTGTTCAGGTCCGCGGCGCCGGTCGCGGGCGGCCCCTCCGCGGGTGTGCCGACAGTTGTTTCGCCGGCGGCCCTGCAACTTGCGGTCGCGCGGGTGTGACTGTCCGGGCTTTCCTTTCGCCGGCGGCGGCCTGTATCATGGAGGTCACAGGGGCCCGCCAGTCTCATGTCCCCCCCAAGGAGGCCAGCGGTCATGCCGCGGCGCGAATCCCGCGAGCGGGCGCGTCGTCCGAACAGTCGCCGCATTCAGGAGTGATATGCAGATGATCGCTACGCCCAGGGACTTCCAGGAGTATTGGATCGACGCGATCCAACGCTCCATCCTGACCCTCGACGTCTATCGCGAGCGCGGAAACGAGTTCATCGCCCATTTCAAGGCGGGCAAGCCGCCCGTCCTGACCTTCGAGTACGACGCCGTGCTCGACGGGGCGAACCTGCCCCGGCCCTGCAACTACGTGCTGCTGCGCATCCGGCCCCCCGCGGGCGCCGCGGTCGATCCCGCCCGCCGCGCCTTCATCGTGGTCGATCCCCGCGCCGGCCACGGCCCCGGCATCGGCGGCATGAAGGAGGCGAGCCAGGTGGGCGTCGCCATGCAGGCGGGCCATCCGGTCTATCTGGTGTCCTTCCGCCCCGAGCCGGTTCCGGGCCAGACCCTGCACGACGTCGCCGCCGCCGAGCGCGCCTTCGTCGCCAAGGTGACGGAGCTGCATCCGGAGGCGGAGGCGGCCCCCGCAGTGGTCGGCAACTGCCAGGCGGGCTGGGCGATCATGGCCATGCTGGCGGCCGCGCCCGAGGCGGCCTCGGTCGTGGCCATCGCCGGCGCGCCCCTGAGCTACTGGGCCGGGGTCGAGGGCAGGAACCCCTTGCGCTATTTCGGCGGGCTGATGGGCGGCAACTGGGCCGCGGGCCTCGTCTCGGACCTGGGCGACGGGATCTTCGACGGGGCGAACCTGGTCGTCAACTTCGAGAATCTCAACCCCGCCAACGCCCTGCTCGAAAAGCCCTACGGCCTCTATTCCAGGGTCGACACCGAGGCGCCGCGCTTCCTGGAGTTCGAGCGCTGGTGGGGCGGCTATTTCCTGATGACCAAGGCCGAGATCCTCGAGATCACCTCGGAGCTGTTCATCGGCAACAAGCTGACCCGGGGCGAGATCGTGGCCAACGACGGGACCCCGATCGACCTGCGGGCGATCCGGGCCCCGATCGTGGTGATCTGTTCCGAGGGGGACAACATCACCCCGCCGCCCCAGGCGCTGAACTGGGTGCTCGACCTGTACCAGGACGTGGACGAGATCCGGGCGAACGAGCAGACCATCGTCTATACCGTGCATCCCAGCATCGGGCACCTCGGGATCTTCGTCTCCACCAAGGTGGCGAGCAAGGAGCACAAGGAGTTCGTCGATTCGCTGGAGCTGATCGAGAGCCTGCCCCCGGGGCTCTACGAGATGGTGGTGGTCGAGGTCGAATGCCCCGAGGTCGGCGCCGACCGCTATGTCGCCCGGTTCGAGGCGCGCGGCTTCGACGACCTGCGCAGCTATGACGACGGCCGCGGCGACGAGGAGCCCTTCCGCATCGTGGCGCAGATGTCCGAGGCGGGCGAGGGTCTCTACGAGACCTTCCTCTCCCCCGCGGTCCGGGCGATGACCAATCCCGGCCTCGCCCAGGCGATGCGCTGGAGCCACCCGAAGCGGCTGGCGCATCTGTGGCTGTCGGACATGAACCCCTGGCTCGCCGGGCTGAAGGCGACGGCGGACTACGTGCGGCGCAACCGGCGCGCGGCCGGACCCGACAACGCCCTGCGCGCCGCCGAGGCCCAAACCGTGGAGGCCGCGACCCGGGCGATGCAGGCGGCGACGGTCGAGCGCGACCGGATGATCGAGGCGAGCTTCAAGGCGCTGTTCGGCAACCCCACGGTCAAGGCGCTGGGCGGGCAGGCGGCGAGCTTCGCCGACATCAGGAAGCCGGCGACGAACCAGCGCCGCGCCTGGCGCGAGGTGGCGGGGCTGAAGCTCGCCGTCATCGCGGCGCGGGAGCACCAGGGCACGTTCCAGGAGGCGGTGCTGCGAGTGATCTACGCCGCGGTCAAGGCGACCGGCGTCGTCGACGCCCGCGCCTTCGCCGCCGCCCGCACCGTCGCGGCCCAGTCGCCGCGCTTCGCCGACATCAGCCGGGCCGAGCTGCGCCAGCTCCAGAAGGAGGCGGCGCTGATGGTGGCGCTGGACGAGGATCTGGCGCTCGAGACGCTGCCGAAGCTCCTGCCCACGCCGGAGGAGCGGCGCGAGGCGGTGGCGCTGTTGCGGCGGCTGACCGAATGGCGGCCGGAGGTGGCGCCCGAGGTGCTGGCGCTGCTTTCGCGAGTGGAGGAGATCCTCGGCCTCGCGCCCGGGGCTGCGCCGCGGTCCCTGCCGGCGCCCGATCCGTCCGAGCTGGTCGCGACCTTCGCGCCGCCCGCCGTGGAGGCGGCGGCGCAGGACGTCGCCGCCCTGGCCGATGACGCGGAGGCCTTGTCGGAGATCGCATCGGCCCTGCCGGAGGCGGAGAAGCCCCTCGCGCCGGAGGCGGTGAAGGTGGCGGAGCCCAAGGAGATTACGGAGCCGAAGGCGGCCGCGCCGGCGGAGGCGGAGACGGCTGGGAAAGCGGCGATGCCCGAACCGGAGGCGGAAAAGCCCGTCGCGCCGGAGGCGGAAAAGTCCGTCGCGCCGAAGGCGGAAAAGTCCGTCGCGCCGAAGGCGGAAAAGTCCGTCGCGCCGGCGCGCGCCCGGACCCGGCGCGCGGCGCCGCGGCGCAGGACCAAGGCCGACGCCTGAGGCGGGAACGACTGCTTCGGCTGCGTCCCCCGGCGCGTCCGAAGCGTTCGCCATGACCGGACGTCGGGGCGTCGCGGCTGTGCCGGCGGCGAAATCCTGGCGTCAAGTCAGGCGATTGCGTGAGCTTGCCACGACTCGGCCCGACTTTTAGACAGAAGCGAGACGGTCCTCGGGGGAGGGAAGATGTCCGCGATCGCGATCACCTACGACCGGGTCCTGTCCATCGTTGGGGACGTGATCCGCATCGCCCTGCCCCCCCAGACCAAGGACGATCCCGAGGGCCCGCGCTTCGGCGACCTCGCCCTGGTCTCGGAGGAGGGCGCCGAGCCCCGGCTGGCCCAGGTGGTGCGGCTCGACGAGGGGGAGGCGTCGCTCCAGGTCTTTTCCGGGGCCGCGGGCCTGTCCACCCGCAGCCGGGCGCGGTTCCTCGGCCATGCGCCGCGGGTGGCGTTCTCCCAGAACATCCTCGGGCGGGCGTTCTCGGGCGACGGGCGCACCATCGACGGCGGGCCCTCGCTGGCGCACGAGCCCCAGGTCGAGATCGCCGGCCCCTCGCCGAACCCGGCGCGGCGGGCGCTCGCCTCGCGGATGATCCGCACCGACGTGCCGATGATCGACGTGTTCAACTGTCTGGTCGAGAGCCAGAAGATCCCGATCTTCTCCACCGCGGGCGAACCCTATAACCAGTTGCTCGCCCGGATCGGGGTGCAGGCCGAGGCGGACGTGGTGGTCTTCGGCGGGCTCGGCCTCACCTTCGACAGCTATCACCGGTTCCGCGCGACCTTCGAGGACGCCGGGGTCTGGGCGCGGACGATCATGTTCGTCAACCAGGCCTCGGACCCGGCGCTGGAGCGGCTGCTGGTGCCGGACATGTGTCTGGCGGTCGCCGAGAGGTTCGCGGTGGAGGACAGGAAGCGGGTGCTGGTCCTGCTCACCGACATGACCGCCTTCGCCGACGCCCTGAAGGAGGTGGGGATTTCGCTCGACCGGGTGCCTTCGACCCGGGGCTATCTGGGCGACCTCTATTCCCAGCTCGCCCGCCGCTACGAAAAGGCCGCGGTCTTCCCGGGCGCGGGGTCGGTGACGATCCTGACCGCCACCACCATGCCCGGGGGCGACGTCACCCATCCGGTGCCCGACAACACCGGCTACATTACCGAGGGCCAGTTCTACCTGCGCGAGGGGCGGATCGACCCCTTCGGCTCGCTGTCGCGGCTGAAGCAGCACGTGATCGGCAAGGAAACCCGCGAGGATCATTCCGCGGTGATGAACACGATGATCCGGCTCTATTCCGGGGCGCGGGACGCCCAGCGCAAGCAGGCGATGGCCTTCGAGCTGTCGGAATACGACGAGCGGCTGCTGCGCTACGGGACGCTGTTCGAGGAGCGGTTCATGCGGTTGTCGGTCTCGCTGCCGCTGGAGGCGGCGCTGGACCTGGGCTGGGCGACCATGGCGGAGTGCTTCGCGCCCGAGGAGCTCTTGATCCGGCAGAACCTGATCGACCGGTATTACCCGCGCCTTGAGGCGGCCTGATGGGCCGGGTCCCGCTGTCCAAGTCGCAGCTGTCGAAGGAGAAGGAGAACCTGGTCGCCTATGGCCGGTACCTGCCGGCGCTGGACCTGAAGCGGCAGCAGCTGATGACGGCCCGGGCGCGGGCGCGGGAGGCGGTCGCCGCGATCGAGGCCGAGGCGGCGCGGACGGTGGGGGACGTGGGCGCGGCCCTGCCGATGCTGGCCGACCGGCGGATCGGGCTCGACGGGCTCTGTCGGCTCGGGGCGGTGCGGATGGGGACGGAGAACGTCGCCGGCGCGCGCCTGCCCAAGGTGGAGGCGGTGGAGGTGATCCGGGCGGAGTATGGCCCGATGGCCCGGCCCCATTGGGTGGACGGGGTCGCCGACCGGCTGGCGGCGGCGATCCGGCTCCAGGTGGAGGCGCGGACGGCCGTCGAGCGGCTGGCGGCGCTCGACAAGGCGGTGGCGCGGATCACCCAGCGGGTGAACCTGTTCGACAAGGTGCTGATCCCCCAGGCGCGCGAGAACATCCGCCGGATCAACGTCTACCTCGGCGACGCGGAACGCTCGGCCGTGGTGGGCGCCAAGCTCGCCAAGAAGAAGCGCGCGGCGGAGGCGGCCCGGCTGGCCGCGGCCGGGGGCGGTGTTGGTGGCGGGGGGGACGGCGCGGCGGGCGGCCCGTCCGGGGGGGCGCGATGACCATCGTCCCCATGGCCCGGGTGACGCTGGCGGGGGCGGCCGCGGACAAGGCGGCGGCGCTGGAGGCCTTGCAGGCGCTGGGCGTCCTGCACGTCACCCCCCTGGCGGCGCGCGATCCTCTGGAGCCCGGCGACCCGGCGGTGCGGCGGCGGGCGGAGACGGCGTTCCGCCACGTCATGGACAGCCCCGAAAAGCTGCGCCCCTGGCGGCCCGGCCACGCCTTCGACCCGGAGGCGGTGACGGCCGAGATCATGGCCAACCGCCTGCGCCTGCGCCAGCTCGCCGACCGGCGGGACGAGCTGCGGGCGCTGGTGGAGGGGCTGGAGCCCTGGGGGGATTTCACCCTGCCGCCGCCCGGGGAGATCGGCGGCCAGCGGCTCTGGCTCTACCTGCTGCCCCGCAAGGAGCGGGCGGCGCTCGACCGTCTGGCGCCGCCCTGGGCGGTGGTGGGTGTGACCCACACCGCGCTGGAGGTGGTGGTGATCGCCCCGGAGGAGCCGGGCCCCGACCTGCTGCCCGTGGCGCGCACGCCCGCGGGCGAGGCGCCGCTGAGCGCGCTCCAGGCCGAGCTGGAAGAGGTCGACATCGAGCACGAGCGGGCCGAGATGGCCCGGGCGGAGCTCAGCCGCTGGCGGCTGCTGCTCGGCGCCGACCTGGCCGCGGCCCAGGACCGGGACGAGCGCGGGGAGGTGGGCCGGCAGACCCATGACGACGACGGGTTCTTCGCCGTCCAGGGCTGGGCCCCCGCCGACGCCGCCCCGGCGCTCGACCGGCTGGCGGCGGCCCACGGCCTCGCGGCCCTGATCGAGCCGCCGGGCGAGGGCGATGCGCCCCCCACCCTGCTGCGGCCCAGGGGCGATCGCTGGGCGATCGGGGCGGACCTGACGAATTTCTACGCCACCCCGGGCTACCGGAGCTGGGACCCGAGCCTGATCGTCTTCGCCTCCTTCGCCGTGTTCTTTGCGATGATCGTGGCGGATGCGGGCTACGCCGCGCTCTTCGCCCTGGGGACCGCCGCCTTCTGGGGCCGGCTGGGGCGCAGCGCCCAGGGCCGGCGGCTGCGGGCGCTGCTGGCGGGCCTCTGCGGCGCGGCGCTGGTCTACGGGGTGCTGGCCGGGTCCTATTTCGGGATGCATCCGCCCGAGGGCGGCCCGCTCGCCCGGCTCCGGGTGATCGACGTCGCGGATTTCCAGGCGATGATGCGCCTCTCGGTCGCCATCGGCGCGCTGCACATCGCGCTCGCGCTCGGGACCGTGGCCTGGCTCAACCGGGGGACGCCCCGGGCGCTGACCGCGCTCGGCTGGATCGGCGTGCTGGCGGGAGGGCTTGGGCTGTTCCTCGGGACCCGGCTCGGGGCCGCGCCGCTCGTCCTGGGGCTCGGGGCGGTGTTCTGGGGCGCGGCGGCGACGCGGCCGGCGACGGGGCCGGCGGCAGGGCCTCGGGACTGGCTGCTGCGCCTGGGCGACGGGCTGATCGGGCTGACCGGGATCACCAAGCTCTTCGGCGACGTGCTGAGCTATCTGCGGCTGTTCGCGCTCGGCCTCGCCTCGGCCTCGCTCGCCGCGACCTTCAACGAGCTGGCCGCGGGGCTGCGCGCCGGGGAGCCGGGGATCGGCATCCTGTTGTCGATCCTGGTCCTGCTCTTCGGCCACGCCATCAACGTGGCGATCGGGGTGATGAGCGGCGTGGTCCACGGCCTGCGCCTCAACTACGTCGAATTCTTCGGCTGGGGCCTGACGGAAGAGGGCTACCCCTTCCGCGCCTTCGCAAAAAGGGAGTCGCCCGCACAATGAACGAGCTCATCCTCATCCTGGGCTGGCTGGGCGTGTTCTCGCCCGTCGCCATGGGGGCGCTCGGCAGCGCCATCGGGGTCGCCATCGCCGGCCAGGCCGCCATCGGCGCCATGCAGGAGACCGACGGCGGCTATGGCCGCTTCGTCGGCGCCGCCGCCATCCCCTCGTCCAACGTCATCTACGGCATCGTGGTGATGTTCGCCCTGAACCGGACGATCACGCCCGGGAACGGCGCGGCGCTGGCGGGCATCGGCCTGCCGGTGGCGCTGGCGCTGCTCTATATCGGGGTCTGGCAGGGGCGCGCGCTCGCCTCCGCCATCGCCGCCTCCAAGAACAAGCCCGAGATCTTCGGCCTCGCCCTCGCCCCCGCGGCCATCGTCGAGGGCTTCGCCGTCTTCACCTTCGTCTTCGCGCTGGTGCTCGCCGGCGCGATCGAGGGCTGAGCATGGCGGACCAGGGGCAGAAGCGCAGCTCCGGCGTCGACGAACTGGTCGCGCGGCTGCGCGAGGAGGGGGTGGCCGCGGGCCGGGCGGAGGCCGAGCGCATCGTCGCCGAGGCCGAGGTCCGCGCCCGCCGCCTGCTCGACGCCGCCGAGGCCGAGGCGGAGGCGAAGCGCGACGCGGCCCGGCGCGAGATCGACGCCCATCGCCGCGCGGGCGAGGATGCGCTGAAGGCGGCCGCCCGGGACACGGTGCTCGACCTCAAGGACAAGCTGTCGCGCCGCTTCGCCGCGGACGTGGAGAAGCTCGTCTCGGAGGCCACGGCGGATCCCGCCATGCTGCGGGCGATGATCCTCGCGGTCTGCGGCCGGGCGCGGGCGGAGGCGGGGGTGGACGGCGCCGCGGCGGTCGAGGCGATCCTGCCCCGGAGCGCGGTGGATCTGGACTCGCTCCGTCGCAAGCCCGAGGATCTGGAGAAAGGCGGCCTCGCCCATTTCGCCGTGGCGGTGGCGGGCGACATGCTGCGCGCGGGCGTGAGCTTCGCCCCGGCCGAGGACGATGCGGGCGGGCTGCGCCTGTCGCTCACGGACCGGGGCGTGTCGATCGACCTCAGCGACCGGGCGGTGGCGGCGGTGCTGCTCGCTCATCTGCAGCCGCGCTTCCGCGCCCTGCTGGAAGGGGCGGTGCGGTGATCTTCCAGTCCGATCCCTATGTGACCCTGGTGGCGAGCCTGCCGGCCATCGGCCTCCTGTCGGAAAAGGCCCCGCCGATCACCCGCGCCCGGCTGGAGGAGCGGCTGCGCGCGCTCTCCCCCGAGGACCGGGCGGAGATCTCCGCCATCGGCCGCACCCTCTCCTGGGAGGCGATGGACCTGGCCGCGCCGGAGCCCAAGCTCCTGGCCCGGGCGGGACGGACCATCGCCGGCCTGCGGCACGCCGACCTGCGCGGCGCGCTGCGCGACCGGCTGGAGATCCGCACCCTGATCGCCGCGCTGCGCCGGCGCGCCCGGGGCGAGGCGGCCCCGGCGGCCGACGGCCCCGCCTGGGGCTTCGGCCCCTATGTGGAGCGCATCCGCGCCGGCTGGGCCCTCCCCGACTTCGGCCTCGGCCGGGTGTTTCCCTGGGCGTCGCGGGCCCGCGAGCTGCTGGAGGCGGGGGACCACGTGGGGATGGAGCGCCTGGCGCTGGAGCAGGCTTGGCGCGCCGTCCTGCGGCGCGAGGAGGGGCACAGCTTCGACTTCGAGGCGGTCGCCTTCTATGTGATGCGCTGGACCATGGCCGACCGCTGGTCGCGCTACGACGCGGACGCCGCCGCCGCGCGGTTCCAGGACATGCTGGACGCCGCCCTGGCGCCCGCCCCCCAGACCGGACGCGCCGCATGACCGAGACCTTCGCCCATATCTCCGCGGTGCAGGAGGACATCGTCCGCCTGCGGCTCGACGATCCGGCCCGCGGCCGGCTGATGAAGAACGAGGTGGTCTACATCCGCCCCCGGCGCGCCCCGCACGAGCGGCTGAAGGCCGAGGTGCTGCGGGTGATCGGCGATTACGCCGACGCCCAGGTCTACGAGAGCACGGCCGGGGTGGGGCTTGGCGATCCGGTGGAGCAGACCGGGCTGCAGCTGGCGGTGCGGCTGGGGCCAGGGATGCTGGGGCAGGTCTATGACGGGCTGCAGAATCCGCTGGAGGCGCTCGCCCAGGGCCACGGGGCGTTCCTGCCCCGGGGGGTGGCGGCGCCGGGCCTCGATCCCGCCGCGCGCTGGCATTTCACGCCCGTTTTGCGCACTGGCGACCGGGTCCAGGCGGGCGATCCGATCGGGACGACGCCCGAGGGGCCGATCCTGCACAAGATCATGGTCCCCTTCGGGCTCGACGGCGACTACGAGATCGCCTGGCTGCGCGAGGGGCTGGTGACGGCGGAGGAGCCGGTGGCGCGCCTGCGCGGCGGCGCCGGCCCGGAGATCACCCTGACGCTCGCCCAGAGCTGGCCGGTGCGCGAGGCGGCGCCGCGGCGGATGCTGCGCCGGGGCAGCTCAGCGCGCGCCTATCCCGACACGCCGATGATCACCACCCAGCGGATCATCGACACCTTCTTTCCCATCGCCCAAGGGGGCGCGGCCTGCATCCCCGGGCCGTTCGGCGCGGGCAAGACGGTGCTTCTGAACCTCATCGCCCGGCACGCGGACGTGGACGTGGTGGTGCTGGTCGCCTGCGGCGAGCGGGCGGGCGAGGTGGTGGAGACCATCACCGAGTTCCCGCACCTGAAGGACCCGCGGACCGGCGGGTCGCTGATGGACCGCACGGTCATCATCTGCAACACCTCCTCCATGCCCGTCGCCGCGCGGGAGGCCTCGATCTACACGGGGATCACCATCGGCGAGTATTATCGCCAGATGGGGCTGAGGACGCTGATCATCGCCGACAGCACCTCGCGCTGGGCCCAGGCCATGCGCGAGACCTCCGGCCGGCTGGAGGAGATCCCGGGCGAGGAGGCCTTCCCGGCCTATCTCGACAGCGCCATCAAGGGCGTCTACGAGCGCGCGGGCGTGATCCGCGCCAACGACGGCTCGGTGGGGGCGCTGACCCTGATCGGCTCGGTCTCGCCCGCGGGCGGGAACTTCGAGGAGCCGGTGACGCAATCGACGCTCGCCGCGGTGAAGTGCTTCCTCGGCCTCAGCTACGACCGGGCGTACAAGCGGTTCTATCCGGCGATCGACCCGCTCCTCTCCTGGTCGCGCTACCTGCGCCAGATGGAGGGATGGGCGGCGCAGCACATCGGCCCGGACTGGACCGACCGGGTCGAGGCGATGATCGCGCTCCTGCGCCGCGGCGACGAGATCGCCCGGATGGAGCAGGTGACCGGCGAGGAAGGCATCAGCGTCGAGGATTTCGTGCTGAGCCAGGCGGCGGCCTTCGTCGACATGGTCTATCTCCAGCAGGACGCCTTCGACGAGATCGACAGCTCCGCGCCGCTCGCCCGCCAGGTCGCGCTCTTCGACCGGGTCCACGGGATCGCCACCCGGGACTACGGCTTCGAGGACAAGGAGGCGGTGCGGCGGCATTTCACCCGGCTGACCAGCCTGTTCAAGAACCTGAACTACGCCGTCCCCGGATCGCCCGACGCCGAGCGCCTGGCGGCGGAGATCGCGGCCGCGGACGCCGAGGCCCCCCGCGCCCTGATCGGCGCGGCGGCCGATTAGCGCGGCGGAAAGCCGTCGCCCGCGGCGACCTTGCGGGGCCGGCGTGGGGAGAGCGCCTGGAAGCCGACCTGGGTCGGTGCGGTTGCGCAGGCCGGCAGGTATGGCCGCGCCCATGCAGGCCGGCGGCAGCAGGTGTGGCCTTTCGGCCCTAAGGGGGACGGCTTGCGCCCATGCAGGCCGGCCGCGGTGGTTGCGGCCTTGCGGGCGGAGGGCGGCCTCTCGTGGCCTTACAGGTCGGCGGGCGGCTGCGGCCTTGCGGGTCGCCCTGGGCCGCGCCAGCATGGGCGCCAGGTCAGGGAGGGGTGCCATGGAGATCCGGGACGCGACGGCGGGGGATGCGGCGGGGATCGCCGCGATCTACAACGACGCGGTGGAAAACACGACGGCGATCTGGAACGAAATCCGCGTGGACGCCGCCAACCGCGCCGCCTGGATCGAGACCCGGCAGGCGGCGGGCTATCCGGTGCTGGTGGCGGCCGAGGGCGACGCGGTGCTGGGCTACGCCTCCTTCGGCGATTTCCGCGCCTTCGACGGCTATCGCGGCACGGTGGAGCATTCGGTTTATGTCCGCGGCGACGCCCGGGGCGGCGGCCTTGGCCGCAAGCTGCTGGCGGCGCTGGTCCCCCGGGCCCGGGCGGTCGGCAAGCACGTCATGGTCGCCGCCATCGAGGCGGGCAACGCCCCGTCGATCCGCCTGCACGAATCGCTAGGCTTCGTCCCGGTGGGGACCATGCCCCAGGTCGGCCAGAAGTTCGGCCGCTGGCTCGACCTCGCCCTGCTGCAACTGACGCTGGACGGGCGCGAGTCGCCCTGAGGACGGCGGGTCCCGCGCCGCAACCTTCCGTTCACGGTTTTCCCCCCAGGCTCGCCCCCGGGGAAGATCCTGAAGGGGGGAGAGGATGAGCGACTTTCTCGTGGCGGCGCTGGCCGCGGCCGTCGTCGCCGGCGCGAACGCCGGGGGCGGATCGGCGCCCGACGACGGCTTGCAGGGGATGTGGGTGGCCGAGGGCGTCTCCCCCGCCGCCTGCCGGATTGGGTCGGGCGGCGAGGGGGTGCTGGCGGTCGACCGCGACGGCTTCTCCGTCACCGAGACCGCTTGCCGCTTCGGGGGCAAGGCCCCGGCGGGCTTCGCCGCGGTCGGGGGCCGGATGTCCTGCTCCTTCGAGGGCGAGACCTATTCCCTCCAGGTCGCCATGGCCCGGCAGGGCAACCTCGCCGGCCTGAGCTTCGACGGCGGCGCGATGACCGTCTTCCGCCGCTGTTGACCCGCGCCGCCCCCGGGCGCCCGGGGGCTTACTTCTCCCGGGCGGGCTCCTTGGAGACCAGCACCTTGTCGATGCGGCGGCCGTCGAGGTCGACGACCTCGACCCGCCAGCCCTGGATGTTGACCACGTCGCCCACCTGGGGCAGCGCGCCCGCCACCTCGAGCACCAGGCCCGCCACCGTCTCGAACTCCCGGTCGGAGTCGAGCTTGATCCCGACCCGGTCGGCGAATTCGTCCACCTGCATCCAGCCCGCGACCAGCATCGAGCCGTCCTCGCGCACCGTCACCTTGGGCTCGTCCTCGGAATCGTGGTGCAGGAATTCGCCGGTGATCGCCTCAAGCAGGTCCATCGGGGTGATGATCCCCTCGAAATGGCCGTATTCGTCGTAGACCAGCACCATGTGCACCGGGCTTTCCCGCAGGCGCTGGATCACGTCGAGCGAATCCATGCCCTCGTGGACCACCGGGGCGGGATGCACCAGGCTCCGCAGGTCGAAGGTCGGGTCGGCGGTGTCGGCGGCCAGCAGGTCGGCGCTGGTGACGACGCCGATGACGTTCTCCACGTCGCCGTCGCGCACCGGCAGGCGCGAGCGGCGGGAGAGGCGGAAGCGCTCGGCCGCCTCGGCGGCGGTGTCCGAGACTTCGAGGGTCGCCACCTCGTGGCGGGGGGTCATCAACCCCCGGGCGGTGCGGTCGGCGATGCGCATGACGCCGGCGATCATCTCGGTCTCGGCGTGCTCGATGACCCCGGCGCTCGCAGCCTCGGAAATCACCATCTTGATCTCCTCGTCCGAGAGGTCGCGCTGGGCCTTGCCCGACTGGCCGAGCAGGCGGAGCACGACCTGGCCGGAGCGGTCGAGCAGCCAGACCAGCGGCGCGGCGATGCGCGAGATGAGCTTCATCGCCGGGGCGACCCGGGCCGCGACCTCCTCCGAGGCGCGCAGGGCGATCTGCTTGGGCACCAGCTCGCCGACGATGAGCGACAGGTAGGTGATGAGGATCACCACCCCGCCCATGCCGAGGGGCTGGGCGAGCGAGGGGGGCACCCCCCAGCCGGGCAGCGCCTCGGCTAGGCGCGCGCCGAGCGTGGCGCCGGAGAAGGCGCCGGCCAGCACGCCCACCAGGGTGATGCCGATCTGGACGGAGGAGAGGAACCGCCCCGGCTCCTCGGCGAGGAGGAGCGCGGTGGCGGCGCCCTGGCTGCCCTGCTCGGCCATGACCTTGAGCTTGGCGGGCCGGGCCGAGACGATGGCGAGCTCGGACATGGCGAGCAGGCCGTTGATGACGGTCAGGAGCAGGACGACGAGGACTTCGAAGATCATGGGGAGACGTCAGCGATGAAGGGCCGGCAGGTCGATAACGGAAAGCGCGCCGCCCGTCCCTGCGGCCCAGCGTCTGTGACAGCCCATCGAGTCATCCTCTTGCCGGCGCGATCGCGCGCCCCCGGCCTCAGGCTATCGGATCGGGCCCGGCTTGGGTAGCCCCGGGGGGCGTTCAGGCGTCGAAGAAGCCCGGGCCCGCCCGGCCGCGCAACTCCGCCGCCGCCTCCGCCCCCAGTTCCCGCGCCTCGGCGACGGGGGCGGTCGCGTCGAAGGTCAGCCGCTCCGACCCGTCGGGGCGCAGGATCTCGCCGCGCAGGCGGAGGCGGTCGCCGTCGAGCTCCGCCAGGCCGCCGATGGGGGTCTGGCAGGAACCGTCGAGCCCGAGCAGGAAGGCGCGCTCCGCCGCGAGGCGCAGGCCGGTGGGCGTGTCGTGGATCGCCGCCAGCAGGGCGGAGACCCGGTCGTCGCTCCGGCGCTGCTCCACCCCGATGCAGCCCTGGGCGACGGCGGGCAGCAGGTCCTCCACCGGCACGGGCTGGGCGGCGAGGTCGGCGCGGCCGAGCCGGCGCAGCCCGGCCATGGCGAGCAGGGTCGCCTGGGCGACGCCGGCCTCGAGCTTGCCGAGGCGGGTCTGGACGTTGCCGCGGAACTCGACGAGCGCGAGGTCCGGGCGACGGGCGCGGAGCTGGGCCCGGCGGCGCAGGCTCGAGGTGCCCACCACCGCGCCCGGGGGGAGGCCCTTGAGCGTGCCGCCCGTCAGGCTGACGAAGGCGTCGCGCACGTCCTCGCGCGGGAGCAGGCAGGTGACGGCGAGCCCCTCGGGCTGGAGGGTCGGCATGTCCTTCATGGAATGGACGGCGATGTCGATGGCACCCTCGATCAGGGCCATCTCGATCTCGCGGGTGAAGAGCCCCTTGCCGCCGATCTCGGACAGGGGCCGGTCGAGCACCCGGTCGCCGGTGGTCTTGATCGGCACGATGGCGAAGGCGGCCTCGGGCAGGCCGTGCGCCGCCATCAGCCGGTCCCGGGTCTCGTGGGCCTGGGCGAGCGCGAGCGGGCTGCCGCGGGTGCCGATGCGCAGCGGCCGGTCGGGCGAGGGCAGAGGCTCGGGCAGGGGCTCTGGCATGGGGGCGTCCCTTTCCGGTCGGGGCCCCCTGTCTAGGCAAGGGTCCGCGGCGGCGCAAGCCGCTCGCCCGCGGCGACGGCTTTCCTTCCGCCCGGCGCTGTGCGAGGAAACCGCGCGACAGCAGGGGGAAAGACCGATGGCCGAAACCAAGGCGATGCTGCGGGCCCTGGGCGGCGAGACGCTGCCCGTTCCTCCGGCTTGGATGATGCGTCAGGCGGGGCGCTACCTGCCGGAGTATCGCGCGACCCGGGCACGGGCGGGCAGTTTCCTCGACCTCTGCTACACGCCCGATCTCGCCGCCGAGGTGACGCTGCAGCCGATCCGGCGCTACGGCTTCGACGCGGCGATCCTCTTCGCCGACATCCTGCTGGTGCCCCAGGCGCTGGGGCTCGACCTGCGCTTCGTCGAGGGCGAGGGGCCGCGGCTGTCGACCGTGACCGCCGCGGCGGAGGTCGCCGCCCTGCGGCCTGTGGAGGCGATCCACGAGACCCTCTCCCCGGTCTACGAGACCGTGCGCATCCTCGCCGCCGAACTGCCGCGGGAGACGACGCTGATCGGCTTCGCCGGCGCGCCCTGGACGGTGGCGACCTACATGGTCGCGGGCCGGGGCACCCCGGACCAGGCGCCGGCGCGGCGGATGATCTACCGTGAGCCCGCCGCCTTCGACGCGCTGATCGACCGGGTGACCGAGGCGACCATCGCCTATCTGCTGGCGCAGGTCGCCGCGGGGGCCGAGGTGGTGAAGCTCTTCGACAGCTGGGCGGGCGCGCTGCCCGGGCCGCTCTTTCGCCGCTATGCGGTGGAGCCCGCGGCGCGGATCGCCGGGGCGCTGCGGGCCGTCCATCCGGGGCTGCCGGTCATCGGCTTTCCCCGGGGGGCGGGGTCGGGTTATCTCGGCTTCGCCGAGGCGGCCGGGGTGCAGGGGCTGGCCCTCGACGCCAGCGTGGATCCGGCCTGGGCGGCGGCGGCGCTTCAGCCCGGGGTCTGCGTCCAGGGCAACCTCGACCCGCTGTTGCTGGTGACGGGGGGCGCGGCGCTGGTCGAGGCGACGCGCGCCTGCGCCCGGGCCTTCGCCGGGGGGCCGCATGTGTTCAACCTCGGCCACGGGATCACCCCGGACGCGGATCCGGACAACGTGTCGCGGATGCTCGAGGCGCTGCGCGGGGGCTGAGAGATCGTTTGAACCTTCGGACGGGTCGACCCGAGGGGGCTTTTCGCGCGCCCTGAGGCGTCGCGCCTGTCCGACGATATCCCGAGGACGACGGGCAGGCGTTCCTGCCGGGAGCCCGAAAGTTCCACGCCGGCTCTCCGGCGCATGTCCCGACAGTCTCCGAGCGGCCTCTGCGGAGGGGCGTCCGGCCTCATCGGCCCCGGGCGTTCCGCGCCCCGCCCGGGCCCTGTTCAGGGCAGGGCGCGGCGCGGGCCGGGGTCATTCCGCGGCGTCGAGCCGGGCGTCGGCGGCGCTGCGGGCGGCGAGCCAGCGCTCGGCTTCCAGCGCGGCCATGCAGCCCATGCCGGCCGAGGTCACCGCCTGGCGGAAGATCGGGTCGGCGATGTCCCCTGCGGCGAAGACGCCGGGGATCGCCGTGGCGGTGGAGCCCGGCGTCGTGCGGACATAGCCGCCGTGGTGCAGCTCCAGCTGGCCCTCGACCAGGGACGAGGCGGGCGCATGGCCGATGGCGACGAAGACACCGGCGCAGGGGATTTCGCGCGTCTCGCCGGAGCCGACGTGCTTCAGCCGCACCCCGGTCACCACCGCGGGCTGGCCGCCGCCCAACACCTCGTCCACCGCATGGTCCCAGATCACCTCGACCTTGGGATGGTTGAACAGCCGCTCCTGCAGGATGCGCTCGGCGCGGAGCTCGTCGCGGCGGTGGACCAAGGTGACCTTGGTGGCGAAATTGGTCAGGAACAGCGCCTCCTCGACCGCGGTGTTGCCGCCGCCGACCACCACGACCTCCTGGCCGCGATAGAAGAACCCGTCGCAGGTGGCGCAGGCCGAGACGCCGAAGCCCTTGTAGCGTTCCTCGGAGGGCAGGCCCAGCCAGCGGGCCTGGGCGCCGGTGGCGAGGATCACCGCCTCGGCCAGGTAGGTCACGCCGCCCTCGCCCTCGGCCCGGAACGGCCAGCCGGAGAGGTCGAGCGACGAGATGTGGTCGGAGACGAGTTCGGCCCCGGCGGCGCGGGCGTGCTCCTCCATCCGGGCCATCAGCTCGGGTCCCTGGACCTGGATGTCGCCGGGCCAGTTCTCCACCTCGGTGGTGATGGTGAGCTGGCCGCCGGGCTGGATGCCCTGGACGAGGATGGGCTCAAGCATGGCCCGCGCGCCATAGACCGCGGCGGTGTAGCCGGCGGGGCCGGAGCCGATGATGAGCAGGCGGGTCTGGCGGGTCGTGGCTTCGGTCATGGGGCGGTCCTCCGGCCCCGGCATATAGGCCCGCCGGGGCCCGCTGTGAAGCGCGGCCGCGTCAGATCAGCCTTGCGCGCAGCGTGGCGTATTCCGCCTCGGAAATCGAGCCCGAGGCCTTGAGCGCGTCGAGCTTGGCGATCTCGTCGGCGGCGCTGAAGCCCACCGCCCGGCGCAGCTCGTCCCGGGCCTCGGCCATCCGCTCGGCGTTGCGCGCGGCCATGCCGCCCGACTGGGTCAGCAGATAGGCGAAGACCCCGAGGTAGGGCAGGATCACGATGAAGCCGACCCAGAGCACCTTGGCGAGGCCCGAGACGTCATGGCGGCGGAAGAGGTCGAGCATCACTGTGATGGCGAGCCAGATCCACATGACGAAGATGACGATGAAGATCATGTCGAGGAGGAACGTGCCGAAGCTCATTCCGCCCAAATGGGTCCCCCGCGCGACGATTTCGGTCTCCATCCCGGATCTCCTCCTAAGAGTGTGCTGCGCGGTTGTCGCGCTTCGCCTGGCTTGGCGCAAGGCGAACCTTTCCCGGGGGCGGATGGATCACGGATTTGTTCCGAGGCGGCGCCGCGGGCTTCGGCGCGGGCCGGCCGGGGCAGGGACCCGGGGCGAACGTGCGTGCGGCGGGCGGCCGATCCGGCGCCGCGCCGCCTTCACGCCGGCTCTTGAAGGGGCTTCAGGATCGGTCACAATGACGCTCGTCCGAACGTCGGGCTCCACGGGGCGACCTGGAAGGAGCCCGCAAGGAGGAACGTCCGAACGCCTGCCTGAAACCCATCAGCGAAGGAGTTCCGCTTGGCCCATTCATCCGTCTTCGACGGCCCCGCCGCCGGGCCGCACCGCGTCGGCGACGTTCTCGCCGACCCCGATCTCTACAACGAGGATCTCGCTCCGGTGCCGATGGAGAAGCGCACCTGGACCGGCTACTCGATCTTCGCCATGTGGATGTCGGACGTCCATTCGGTGGGCGGCTACACCTTCGCCGCCTCGCTGTTCCTGTTCGGCCTGACCGGCTGGCAGGTGCTGCTGGCGATGACCGTCGGGATCCTCTGCGTCTACGTGCTGATGAACCTCATCGGCCGCCCGTCGCTGCGCGAGGGCATCCCCTATCCGGTCATGGCCCGGGTCTCGATGGGCGTCATGGGGGCGAACCTCGCCGCGCTGATCCGCGGCGTGGTCGGCGTGGTCTGGTACGGCGTCCAGACCTATTTCGCCTCCAAGGCGGTGGCGATCATCATCCTGCTCTTCATCCCCTCCGCGGCGGCCCTCGGGACCGGCACGGGCTTCATGGGGCTGAGCGCGCTCGGCTGGATCTCCTTCCTCATCATGTGGGTCGGGCAGCTCCTGATCTTCCAGCGCGGCATGGAGACGATCCGCAGGTTCATCGATTTCTGCGGACCGGCGGTCTATGTCGTCATGTTCATCCTGATGGGCTGGATCCTCTATCACGCCGGGTTCGATTCCCTGAACCTGACGCTCAACGACGCGGCGCTGACGACCGGCCAGACCATCGGCCACATGATCAACGCGGCGCTCTTGGTCATCGCCTATTTCGCGGCGCTCCTGCTCAACTTCGGCGACTTCTCCCGCTTCGGGAAATCCGAGCGGCAGATGGAGGTGGGCAACTTCCTCGGCCTGCCGGTCAACTTCATCGTCTTCGCCATCGTCGTGGTCATCGTCACCGCCGGCTCGGTCGAGGTCTTCGGCGAGATGATCATGGATCCGGTCGAGATCGTCGCGCGCATCGACAACAAGGTCGCGGTCTTCATCGGGTCCGTGACCTTCATCATCGCGACCATGGGCATCAACATCGTGGCGAACTTCGTCTCGCCCGCCTATGACTTCGCCAACCTCTTTCCGAAATACGTCGACTTCAAGCGCGGCGGCCTGATCACCTCGATCCTCGCGGTCCTGGTCTGCCCCTGGATCTTCGTGGACAGCCCCCACGCCATCACCGTCTTCGTGTCGGTCTTCGGCGCCATCCTCGCGCCGCTCTACGGCGTCATGGTCGCCGACTACTACCTGGTGAAGCGCGAGAAGATCGTGACCCCCGAACTCTACACCATGGATCCCGCGGGCCGGTACCACTACGACGGCGGCTGGAACCACGTCGGGCTGAAGTCGCTCGCCGTCTCGGGCGCCATCGCCATCGGCTGGGAGCTGTCGACCCAGCTCTTCCACATCCTGCCCGAGAACAACCTCGGCTGGGCGATCGGGGCCATCGCGGGCGCCGTCGCCTACACGCTCATGATGCGTCGCGCCGGGCGCAGCTAGGCGGCCTCTCCCGCGACGCCGGCCCCCCGCGCGGCCGGCGTCGCGCAGGTGAGCGGCGAGGGTTGAAAGATAATTGCGTTTGAGCGGTTCTCAGAATAATCAGGGTCTTGCCATGGCCGGACAAAAGCTAGACCCGATAGACCGAAAGATCCTCGCCGAACTCCAGGCGGACGGCCGCATGACCAATGTGGAGCTGTCGCGCCGGGTCGGGATCTCCGCGCCCCCCTGCCTGCGCCGCGTCCGCGCGCTGGAGGAGGAGGGGCTGATCCGCGGCTACCACGCCGAGATCAACGCCCGCGAGCTCGGCTTCGAGGTGCAGGTCTTCGCCATGGTGGGGCTGACGAGCCAGGCCGAGGCGGACCTCTCGGCCTTCGAGGCCAAGTGCCGCTCCTGGCCGCTGGTGCGCGAATGCCACATGCTCAACGGCGAGATCGACTTCATCCTGAAATGCGTGGCGCCGGACCTGACCACGTTCCAGTCCTTCCTGACCCAGCACCTGACCTCCGCCCCCAACGTGGCGAGCGTCAAGACGAGCCTGGTCATCCGCTGCGCCAAGGACGAGCCCGCGGTCCCCTTCGACGTCTACGAGGCCCGGGCCCGGGCGCGCGACTGACGGCTTCGGCGCGCTCAGGCGCCGCCGCAGGCCGGTCGCGCTGCGCCGGGAGCGACATCCGACCGGACGGGATCGTCCGGCGGTCAGGATGGCGCGACAAGGCGATGATCCGAAGCGGCCGGCCCGGCTCTGCCGGGACGGAGTGCACGACCTAGAGCGCGATGATCGAGATCAGCCGGCCGTAGTCGCTTTCGCCCGCGTGGGTCGAGCGGCGATAGGAGAAGAACCGGTCGGGATCGGAATAGGTGCAGGCGCCGATCCAGCCCGCCTCCGCCACCCCGGCCGCGCGCAGGCGGGTCAGCACGAAGCCCGGCAGGTCGAACTGGTAGCGCCCCTCCGCCCCATTGGCGAAATGGCGCAGATAGGCCGGATCCTCCGCCGCGAAGGCGTCGAGGAACTCCTGTCCCACCTCATAGGCCCGCTGGCTGATGGCGGGCCCGACGGCCGCCCGGATCCGCCCGGGCGCGGCGCCGAGCCGCTCCATTTCGGCGATGGTCGCCTCCAGCACGCCGTCGAGGGCGCCGCGCCAGCCCGCGTGGGCGGCGCCGATCACTCCCGCCTCGGGGTCGTGGAACAGCACCGGCGCACAGTCGGCCGTGAGGATGCCGAGCGCCACCCCGGGCCGGTCGGAGACCAGCGCGTCGGCCTGGGGGCGCTCCCCCCAGGGCTCGGCCGTCTGCACCGCGCGGGCGGAATGGATCTGGTGCAGGGACAGCAGCCGGTCGGGGGCGACCCCGATGGCGGCGGCGGCCCGCTCGCGGTTCACCCGCACCGCCTCGGCCTGGTCCCGGGAGCCGGGGCCGCAGTTCAGGCCCTGGTAGACGCCGGAAGAGGCGCCGCCCCGGCGGGTGAAGAAGCCGTGCCGCACGCCGGGCAGCAGGTTGGAAGTCAGGATCTCAAGCGTCATGGGTCTCGAATCCCGCCGGCGCGCCGCCCCCCGGGGGCAGCAGCGCCAGCGCCTTGAACAACCTTCCCATTTCGGCGGGATCGGTCAAGCGGTGAACGTCGCGCGCGATGCGCTCGGCCTGGTCGGGGGCGCCGCGCGCCAGCCGCTCGGCCCGCGCCCCGATCCCGAGCGCCCGCAGGAGGTCGCCCTGGAGCTGGGGTCCGAAGGCCGCGGCGGGGCGGGCGGCCTCGATCAGCGGGCGGAACCGCACGTGGGCGGTGAGGTCCGCCGTCCCGGGCCGGTCCAGCGGATCGGCGCGCGCATGGGCCCGCAGCGCCTGGAGCGTGTCGCCCGTCCCGTCGAGATCTCCGTAGTCGAAGACCAGCGCCGCGCCTCCCTCCGCCGCGATTCGCGCCCCCAGCCGGGCGGCGATCGCCTCGGCCGCCGGGTTCATTTCCACCACCGCGCCGTCGGCGGCGAAGGGAAAGGCCGCGTCGAGCGCGGGATCGGCCCGGGGCGCGGTCCAGCCGAAGGCGAGGCGCTCGCCCTCGGCCGTCACCCGGCGCTCCTGCCAGAGGGCGTCCAGCCGCCGGTGCTGGCGGATCGGCAGGGCGTCGAAGAATTCGTTCGCCACGAGGAACAGCGGCCCCGGCGGCAGGTCCTCGACCCGTGTCGCCCAGCGGGGGGAGAAGGCCGCCAGCCGCGCGGCCTGGGCGGAGCGCAGGGAGGGGCTCGTCTCCACCAGCCACAGCTCGGCGGCGGCCAGGAACCCCGGCACGGCCCGCAGCATCCGCAGCGCGTCGGCCATCAGCGTGCCGCGCCCAGGGCCGAGTTCCGCCAGGACGATCCGGCCGGGGGCGCCCTGGTCCAGCCAGGCCTGGGCCAGCCAGCCGCCCGCCAGCTCGCCGAACATCTGGCTCACCTCGGGGGCGGTGACGAAATCCCCCGCCGCGCCGAAGGGATCGCGGCGGCCATAGTATTCCGCCGCCGCCAGCGCCATCAGGTCGGCGACGCTGGCGGAGCCCCGCTCGGCGATGAGCGCCCGCAGCGCCGCCTCGGCCCCGGTTCCCGGCGCGGTCATGGCCGGCGCGCCGTCCAGGCCAGAACCAGGAGGCCCGCCGCCAGCATGGGCAGCGACAGCATCTGCCCCATGGTCAGCCCCCAGCCGCCGCCGAGCTGGACCACATGGCCGAAGGGGTTGTCCGGCCCCACGAACTGGGCGTCCGCCTGGCGCAGGCCCTCGACCAGGGTCCGCGCCAGGCCATAGCCGATCAGGAACAGCGCGATCGCCCGCCCCGGCCGCGCCAGCGCCCCGCGCCGGACGGCGAGCCAGAGGACGAGGCCGAGGGCCAGCCCCTCCAGTCCCGCCTCGTAGAGCTGCGAGGGATGCCGGCCGCAGGCCAGCGGCCAGGGCTCGGGGCAGTCGGCGCCGGGAAAGACCACGCCCCAGGGCAGGTCCGTCGGCCGGCCCCAGAGCTCGGCGTTGATGAAATTGGCGATCCGCCCGAAGAACAGCCCGATCGGCGCCGCCGCCGCCACCGCGTCCCCCACCCGCAGCAGGGGCGCATGGTTGGCGAGGGAAAAGCCGATCACCCCGGCGACCACCCCGAGAAAGCCGCCGTGAAAGGACATGCCCCCCTGCCAGACCGCGAGGATCGCGAGCGGATCCGAGGCGAAATGCCCCGGCTGGTAGAACAGCGCATAGCCGAGCCGCCCGCCAAGGATCACGCCCGCCACCATCCAGGTCAGCAGCCGCTCGGCCGCCTCGGGCGCCATCGGCGCCGCGCCCCCCCAGAGCGCGGGCCGCGCGCACAGCCAGGCGACGTAGCGCCAGCCGAGGATCAGCCCGACGATATAGGCGAGCGCATACCAGCGCAGGGCGAATTCCCGGCCGAACACCTCGACGGAGAAGATCTCCGGCGTGATCGGCGGGAAGGGGATGGCGAAGAGCATGACGGCCCCGGAGCGGTTGCGCCGCCTGCATCGGAACCGGGGGAGAGGATGTCAAGCCGCCGGGGCCGCGCCCGGCGCCCGCGCGCCGACCGGTCGTCGGCGGAGCGGTTGCTCCGGCCTCTGGACCTGAGCTGCGCCCGGCGTCCGCGCGCTGACCGGTCCGCCGCCTGCCGGTCGCCCGGCCGGCTCCGCCGCGCCGCCGTGTCCGGCTCCGTCGAAAGGCCCTGGTCGCGCCGCCGACCCCGGGGACCGGCGGCCGGAAGAGGCGTCAGAGGCTGCCGCCGTTGATGAACTTGCCCCGGGCGGTGCCGTCCGCCGCCATGTTGCAGATGCCCTGGCGCTGGCCCGAGACCACCTCGATCAGCCAGGTCTGCGCCGTGCCCTTGCGGGCGTCGCTGGCCCAGACCCGGTCGCGCTTCACGTCCCAGGCGTCGGCCGCCATCTTGACGCAGCTCTTCATCGCCTTGTTCGGCACGTCTTTGAACTTGACGCCGCCCTTGCCCGCCTGTTGCTGCTGGCGCTCCTTCACCCCGGCGTTGTAGCCCGCGCCATAGGTCGAGGCCGGCATGTTGGTGCGGTAGGGGGCGCCGTAGAGCGCGTCGCGGTAGCCCATCTCGAACTGGGACTGGCTTTTCGAATCGGTGTACTTGGTCTTGGCGGGCCAGTCCGACTGGTCGCTCGCCAGCGCCGCCACCCCGAGCGCGAGGGCCGCGGCGGCGGCGATGGCCGCGGCGGTGTCCTTCTTCTTGTCGGCGAAGCTCGGCTCGGCCGAGGCGGCGAGAGAGAGAGCGAGCCCCGCGACGGCGGCGGAGATGCGGGGGAGGGCGAGAAGGGCGGCGGGCCTGGACAAGGGATGCACTCCTGGTTTGACGGGGCGAGACTAGCGCGGAGCCGGCCGCCGGGGGAACGCGGATTGCGCCGATTCGTAGCCACGGGGTCGTGAAGAAACCGTCTCCGCCGCGCCTGTGCGGGGCGAGGGCGAACCCGGCGAACCCTCCACGCGCTTGCAATCGGCGGGGCGCGCCGCTAGGCCTCCGGGCGTTTCCCGGGGGGCTGCGACAGCATGGAAGACACCGCCATGGACGACATCGCCGGTCTGCGCGCGAAGTATCTTTCGGCCATCGGGGCCGCGGGGGACGAGGCGGCGCTGGAGGAGGCGCGCCTCGCCGCGCTCGGCAAGAAGGGCGAGGTCAGCCTCGCGCTGCGCAGCCTCGGCGGCATGACCCCCGAGGAGCGCGCCGTCGCCGGTCCCGCGCTCAACGCCCTGCGCGACGAGCTCGCCTCCGCCCTCGCTGCCGCCAAGGCGTCCCTCGCCGACGCAGCCCTCGCCGCGCGGCTCCAGGCGGAATGGCTCGACGTCACCCTGCCGCCCCGGCCCCAGGCGGTCGGCACGATCCATCCGGTCAGCCAGGTGATGGACGAGATCGCGGCGATCTTCGCCGACATGGGCTTCTCGGTGGCGGAAGGCCCGCAGGTCGAGGACGACTGGCACAACTTCGACGCGCTCAACATCGCGCCGGAGCACCCCGCCCGCCAGGAGCACGACACCTTCTACATGGCGCGCGCCGAGGGGGACAACCGCCCGCCCCACGTGCTGCGCACCCACACCTCGCCGGTGCAGGTCCGCTACATGGAGACGCACGGCGTCCCCTGCCGGGTGATCGCGCCGGGTCGGGTGTTCCGCGCCGACTACGACCAGACCCACACGCCGATGTTCCACCAGGTCGAGGGTTTGGCGATCGACCGCGACGTCACCATGGCGAACCTGAAATGGGTGCTGGAGGAGTTCTGCCGCGCCTTCTTCGAGGTGGACGGGGTGGAGCTGAAGTTCCGCGCCTCGCATTTCCCCTTCACCGAGCCCTCGGCCGAGGTGGACATCCGCTGCTCCTGGGCGGGCGGGCAGCTCAAGATCGGCGAGGGGGACTCCTGGCTCGAGATCCTCGGCTCGGGCATGGTCCATCCCAAGGTGCTGGCGGCGGCGGGCGTCGACCCGACCCAGTGGCAGGGCTTCGCCTTCGGCATGGGCATCGACCGGCTCGCCATGCTGAAATACGGCATCCCGGACCTGCGCGCCTTCTTCGACAGCGACCTGCGCTGGCTGCGCCACTACGGCTTCGCCGCGCTCGACGTGCCGACGCTGCAGGGCGGCATCAGCCGGCGCTGACCAGGAGGGGGCTTTGCCGGCCGCCGTTGAACCTCGGGCCCGGGCGCGCTAGCTTTGCGCCCGTGTCCGAGTGCCGAGGTTCCCATTGTCCCTGAGTCGCCCCCGATCCGCCGTGCAGCCGGGGGGCCGTCCGTGACCCTCGCCCTCGTCGCGCCCACCTTCAACGCGGTCTCCGAGACCTTCATCGCCGATCACGTCCGCACGCTCGCGCCCGGCGCCACCGTGCTGGTCTGCCGGTTCAGCCAGGGCGCCGAGAAATACGGCCTGCCGGTGCTCAGCCAGGTCGGCCCGGACTACACCAGCTTCGGCGCCTTCGACGCCCACGCCAAGAACCTGCTCTTTCGCCTGCGCCGGCGCTTCGGCCCGCCGCTGGGCTTCGACGACCGCCAGCGGGTCATGGCCTTCTTCAAGGAGCAGGGGGTCGATTGCGTGCTGGCGGAATTCGGCTATTCCGGCGTCCAGATCATGGACGTCTGCGCCGCGCTGAAGATCCCGCTCTTCGTCTATTTCCGCGGGGCGGACGCCTCGGCCTCCATCGCCCACGGCCTGACCCGCAAGCGCTACGGCAAGCTCTTCCGGCAGGTGCGGGGGGTGTTCTGCGTGTCCCAGGCGCTGGCCGACCGGATCGTCGCGGTGGGCTGCCCGCCCGAGCTGATCACCGTCAACCCGAGCGGCGTCGTCCTCGCCGACTTCCCCCCCGGCGACCCTCAGCCCGGGCGGCTGGTGGCGGTCGGGCGGCTGGTGGACAAGAAGGCGCCCCACCTGACGCTGGAGGCCTTCGGCCGTGTCGCCGCCCGCCACCCGCAGGCGCATCTTGACCTAGTGGGGGACGGGCCCTTGATGGAGCGGTGCCGGGAGACGATCGCGCGCCATGGCGTCGCCGGCCAAGTGACGCTGCACGGCGCCTTGCCCCACGCCCGGGTGCGCGAGATCATGCGGCCCGCCTCGATCTTCGTGCAGCATTCGGTGACCGCGCCCAACGGCGACATCGAGGGCTTTCCCACCGCCATCGCCGAGGCCATGTCGGCGGAGCTCTGCGTGGTCTCGACCCGGCACAGCGGCATCCCCGAGCATGTGCATGACGGCGAGACCGGGCTGGTGGTGGACGAAGGCGACGTGGAGGGGATGGCCGCGGCGCTCGACCGGGTCCTTTCGGACGAGGGCTATGCGCGCGCCCTCGGCCGGGCGGCGCGCGTCCACGCCATGGCCCATCTCGACCGGGACCGCTCGCGCCAGAGGGTCCGCGACGCGCTCGGCCTGCCGGCGCCGGCTCAGCCGACCTTGTAGCCCCAGAAGGACGTGTGCCCGGCGGCGAAATAGCCGTCGGCCGCGCGGTAGTAGCCTTGGAGCTCCACCGTGTCGCCTTGGGCGAGGGTCACCATGGTCTGCAGCCACAGCGCCGTCGCCATGGTCAGGTTCGCGCCCGAGATCTCGCCGAACGACCCGGGGATCTCCACCGTGCCGTTCTTGACCAGCCGCCCCCGCATCCGGGCGCTGTTCGAGAGGTTGATCTTGTGCAGCAGCGTGCCGCCGAAGACATAGGTGCCGGCCGCCGGCGCGGTGAAGCGGTTGGTGGCGGCGTTGAACGCGCCCTGCTCGTTCGATTCGGCCGAATTGACGGCGATCTTGGTCCAGGTGTCCAGGGCGACGTACTGGTCCGCATTGGCGCTCGCCTTGAAGCGGGGCAGGCGGGGCAGGTCGACCACTCCGGTCGCGTCGTCGATGCTGATCGCGTCGCGGAAGTTCGAGCCGTCGGGCGACACCGCCACCCGAAAGCGGTTGGAGCCGAACAGGCCGGCCAGCGCCCGGGTGATGAAATTCGTCTGGAAGAGATGCCCGGCGTCGCCTGCCGCGGCCTCCTTGTTGAGTTTCACCCAGAGGCTGCCGGTCCCCCCCTGCGCCGCGGTGCGCGCGGTGAAGAGCGCGGCGTTCAGCCGGGCGGCCAGGGGCTCCGCCGCGGTGGCGCTGGTGCCGAGGCCGATCCGGGTCGCGTCCTGGATCTCGGTCGGGGCGGCGGGGGTCCCGCCGCCGAGCGGCGTCCAGGTCCCCGCGGCGGTCAGGACCTTCAGCGTGTCCTGCGCCAGGTCGTAGACCCGCCAGCCCGCCCTGGGCGCGCTGAAGGCCCAGCCGCCGTTGCGCCAGGAGGCGATCCGGCCGGCCTGGCCGCTCCAGGCGCCCGAGGGGGCGGCGCCCACCAGCCAGCGGTCGCCCTCGACGGCCGCGGGCGGGTCGTTGCGCCCCATCCCCAGCACCGCGCAATGGACCAGCGCGTCGAGCTCGGCGAGCCCCTCGTTGACCGTCACATGCTTCTGCGCCTGGGCGGGCGCCAGGTAGGAGAGGTTGAGGTTGGGGGAAATGGCCATCGGACTCCGCCTCCGCTGCGATGGGGTCGGCTCCTAGCACGGGTCCGGGCGGCGTTGCCGGCGCGACGCGAGCGGCGTTCGCTCGCGTCGGTGGAACGAATCGCATCCCGGTCGTAGGCTCCCGCGCACGCCGAGGCTCCGGCGCAGGGCCGCGAGGCAAGACGGCCGCTCCAGCCAGATCGCCAGGGAGACATCGCCATGACCCAGTTCACCCTCAACGGAGCGCCGGCGCATTTCGACGCGCCGGGCGAGATGCCCCTGCTCTGGGTCATCCGCGACATGGCGGGCCTGCACGGCACGAAGTACGGCTGCGGCGCCGGCCTTTGCGGCGCCTGCGCCGTCCATGTGAACGGCAAGGCCGAGCGCGCCTGCATGACCACCCTCTCCCAGGTCGAGGGCGCCCAAGTGGTCACGATCGAGGGGCTCGACCCCGCCGGCGACCACCCGGTCCAACGCGCCTGGCGCGAACTCTCCGTGCCGCAATGCGGCTTCTGCCAGGCGGGCCAGATCATGCAGGCCTCGGCGCTCCTCGCCGAGACGCCGAACCCCACCGACCAGCAGATCCTCGACGGGATGAGCGGCAACATCTGCCGCTGCGGCTGCTACCAGCGCATCGTCGCCGCCGTCCGTCTCGCCGCCACGGGGATCTGAGCCATGCTGAACATCCGCGACCTGGTCGACGCCCGTCCGGCCCAGACCGCCCTCCGCATCGTCCGGCTCGACCGCCGCGATTTCCTGCGCGGCGGCGCCTTCGCGCTCGTCGCCCTCGCCACGCCCGCGGGCGCCTTCGAGCGGTATCACACCGGGGGCGAGGAGATGCCCCACGGGATCGTCGTCAACCCGCTGGTCTTCGTCTCCATCGACCCGGACGGGACCGTGACCCTGGTCGCGCACCGGGCCGAGATGGGCACGGGGGTCCGCACCAGCCTGCCCATGGTGCTGGCCGACGAGATGGGCGCCGACTGGGACCGGGTCGTCGTCGTCCAGGCCCCGGGCGACGAGCCGCGGTTCGGCAACCAGGACACCGACGGCTCGCGCTCCATGCGCCACCACATCCAGTCCATGCGCCAGATGGGCGCGGCGGTGCGGACGATGCTGGCGCGCGCCGCCGCCGCCCGCTGGGGCGTCGCGCCCGAGGCGGTGACGGTCGAGGTCCACGAGGTCGTCGGCCCGGACGGCCGGCGGCTCGGCTTCGGCGATCTGGCGGCGGAGGCCATGGCCCTGCCGGTCCCGCCCTTCGAGGAGCTGGATTTCCGGGACGAGGCCCAGTTCCGCTACATCGGCAAGGGCGCGGTGCGGATCGTCGACCTCCACGACATCACCACCGGCAAGGCGGTCTACGGCGCCGACGTCGTCCGCCCGGGCATGAAGTTCGCCGCCGTGGCCCGGCCCCCGGTGGTGGGGGGCGTCGTCGCCTCCTACGACGCGGCCGAGGCGCTGGCCCTGCCCGGGGTCGAGCGGGTGGTGGAGCTCAAGGCCACCCCCGCCCCCATGGTCTTCGCCCCCCTGGGCGGGATCGCGGTGGTGGCGCGCGACACCTGGGCGGCGCTGGAGGGCGCGAGCCGGCTGAAGATAAACTGGACCAACGGGCCGAACGCGGCCTACGACAGCGCCGCCTTCACCGCCGAGATGACCGCCGTCTCGGAGGCGCCGGGAAACGTCGTCCGCGACCAGGGCGACTGGGAGGCCGCCAAGGCCGCCGCGGACCGGGTGATCGCCCGCACCTACCGTCAGGCCCACATGGCCCACACGCCGATGGAGCCGCCGGCGGCGCTGGCCGAGGTCACCGCCGAGGGGGCCACGATCTGGGCTCCGGTCCAGAGCCCCTACGGCACGCGCCAGACGGTCGCCGCGGCGCTCGGCCTGCCGGAGACGGCGGTGACGGTCCACCCGACGCTGCTCGGCGGCGGGTTCGGGCGCAAGTCCAAGTGCGACTACGCGGTCGAGGCCGCGCTGATCTCCCAGGCGGTGCGCGCCCCGGTCCGGGTGCAGTGGAGCCGGGAGGACGACATCCGCCACGGCTTCTACCATTCCACCTCGGTCGACCGGATCGAGGCGGCGGTGGACGCCCAGGGCAAGGTCACCGGCTGGATGCACCGGGTGGTCGCGCCCTCGATCGTCTCGACCTTCGCCCCGGACAGCGGCTATCTCGCGCCCTTCGAGAACGGCATGGGCCATGTGGACCTGCCCTTCGCCATCCCGGCGATCCGCTGCGAGAACGGCAAGGCGATGGCCCACGCCCGGATCGGCTGGTGGCGCTCGGTCAACAACGTGCCCCGCGCCTTCGCCATCCAGAGCTTCGTCGCCGAGCTGGCGGAGGAGATGGGCCGCGACCACCGCGACCTGCTGCTCGAGCTGATCGGCCCGGCGCGCCAGCTCGACCCGGCGGCGATGGGGATCGAGGGCGGGCTCTGGAACTACGGGGAATCGGCGGAGGTCTATCCGATCGACGCCGGCCGGCTGGCGAACGTGCTGATGATCGCCTCCGACGCCGCCGGCTGGGGCCGGACCCTGCCGGCGGGCGAGGGGATCGGGCTGGCCGTCCACCGCAGCTTCGTCACCTATGTTGCGGCGGCGGCGCGGGTGAAGGTGGTGGACGGGACAGTGACGGTCCCCGCCATCGACATCGCCGTCGACTGCGGCTTCCCGGCCAACCCCGAGCGCATCCGGAGCCAGATGGAGGGGGCGGCGGTCATGGGGATGACCCTGGCGCTGCATTCCGCCATCACCTTCGCGGACGGCGCGGTGGAGCAGAGCAACTTCAGCGACTACGAGATGGTGCGGTCCGACAACTTCCCCACCGTGACCACCCATATCGTGCCCCATCCCTTCGCCGTCCATGCGGGCGGGGTGGGCGAACCCGGGGTGCCGCCGATCGCGCCCGCCATCGTCAACGGCATCTTCCGCGCGACCGGCAAGCGCCTGGCCGACCTCCCCGTCGGCCCGACGGTCTGACCGCCGGGCAGGCGAGCCGCCTGACGCCGGCCCGTCCGAGCGGGCCGGCGGCGTCGGAGGGGCCGGCGGCGTCGGAGCGGCGGCCCGACCCCGCGCGGCCTTGCCCGCGCCGGTTTGCCCGGACGGCGGCCCCGGCAGGCGGCTCGCGCGGGGACCTGCGGGGGCCGGCGGCGCGGCAGGGGCCTGACCGTGAGCCTTGAGCCTTCGCCGGCGCGGCCGTGCCCGGGACGGTTCGCCGGGACAATGGACCCGGCGGGCGGTGAGCGAGGGGGAACCGAGGGGGCGCGGCGCGGCAGGGGCCTGACCGTGAGCCTTGAGCCTTCGCCGGCGCGGCCGTGCCCGGGACGGTTCGCCGGGACAATGGACCCGGCGGGCGGTGAGCGAGGGGAACCGAGGGGCCGGCGGCGCGGCAGGGGCCTGACCGTGGGCCTTGAGCCTCCGCCGGCGCGGCCTTGCCCTGGTCGGTCCGCCAGGAACAGGGGCTGGGGCAGGCGGTCGGCAAGGAGGACTGAGGGAGGCCGGCGGCGGGGCTGGGGCGGCCTGACCGCATGATCCGGGCGAACCTGCGGCCGGGCAAGGCCAGACTCCGCCCGTCTGGCCTTGCCCGGCCGCAGGTTCTCTGGAGGACTGCGGATGTGGCAGACGGCCGGCGAAGGAGGCCTGCGAAAAGCTTTGCGGCGCGCAGGGCGTAACACGCGTGTTACGTGGGTTATCCTGGTGCAGGAAATGGGTTTTCCGAAAATCGTTCAGGCGATCTCAACCAAGGTCGCCAAGCTCTGAAAGACATCCGCGAAACCTGCGGCGCGGTCGCGTTCGCCCCGTTCACCTTCATGAAAATGCGGTTAAGGCCGCAAAATATATTGAACAATTTCAGATATATGACCCGATTTTCACGCGTGAAATCCAGCCCCTTCCGAAGGGATGCGGCTTGGAAGGGAGGCTTTCGCCGCTCCCTCCCGGACCCGCGGTTCGCCGGGGCCTTGCCGTCGTCGGCCCGCCGAGGGGGCCGGGGGTCGGAGCGGTCGCGCGGGCCCGAGAAAAGGTCCGGCCTCCGCCCGCTTCCCTCCCGGAGCCGCGCCGCCTATGGTGCGGCGCAATCTCCTGATCGGCTCCCCCCATGCTTCCCACCGACATCACCCATCGCCGGGTGCTCGCCATCGCGCTTCCCATCGTGCTGTCGAACGCCACGACGCCGCTCCTCGGCGCGGTCGACACCGCCGTCATCGGCCAGCTCGGCCAGGCGGCGCCCATCGGGGCGGTGGGGCTCGGGGCGGTGATCCTGACCACCGTCTACTGGATCTTCGGCTTCCTGCGCATGGGCACCACCGGCCTCGTCGCCCAGGCGCGCGGCGCGAACGACGCCCCCGAGATCGGCGCGCTGCTGGTCCGCGGGCTGATGATCGCCGCCGTCGCGGGCTTCGGCCTGATCCTGCTGCAGGGGCCGATCTTCTGGGCGGCCTTCCGCATCGCCCCCGCCTCGGCCGAGGTCGACGCGCTGGCCCGGGACTATCTCTCCATCCGCATCTGGGGGGCGCCCGCCACCATCGCCGGCTACGCCGTCACCGGCTGGCTGATCGCGACCGAGCGCGCCCGGGCGGTCTTCGCGCTCCAGCTCCTGACCAACGGGCTGAACGCGGCGCTGAGCTTCCTCTTCGTGCTCGGGCTGCACTGGGGGGTGAAGGGGGTCGCCTCGGCGACGCTGGTCGCGGAATGGGCCGGGCTCGGCTTCGGCCTCTGGCTCTGCCGCGGGGCGCTGGCGACGCGCCCCTGGGCGGACCGGGCCCGGCTGCTGGCGCGCGACCGGCTGCGGCGGATGGCGGTGGTGAACACCGACATCCTGATCCGGTCGGTGGTGCTCCAGGGCTGCTTCACCGCCTTCGTCTTCCTCGGGGCCGGGTTCGGGGACGTGACCCTGGCGGCGAACCAGATCCTGCTGATGTTCCTCCAGATCACCGCCGCGGCGCTCGACGGCTTCGCCTTCGCCGCCGAGGCGCTGGTCGGCCAGGCGATGGGGGCCCGCGCCCCCGCCGCCCTGCGCCGGGGGGCGGTCGCGCCGAGCCGGTGGGGCTTTGCGGGGGCGGCCCTCCTCGCCCTCGTCTTCCTGGTCGCGGGCGGGCCGATCATCGACGTCATGAGCACCGCCCCGGAGGTCCGGGCCGAGGCGCGGGTCTACCTGCCCTGGCTCGTCGCCTCGCCGCTGATGGCCGTCGCCTGCTTCATGCTGGACGGGATCTTCATCGGGGCCACCCGCACCCGGGACATGCGCAACGCCGCCGTGGTCTCGGTGGCGATCTACGCCCTCGCGCTCGCCGTTCTGCTCCCGAGCCTGGGGCCCACGGGCTCTGGGCGGGGCTGATGGTGATGTACGTCGCCCGCGCCGCGACCCTCGCCCGCCGCTATCCGGCGCTGGAGGCGGCGGCGGGGCCCGCGCCCGGCTGACCGGCTGGCGCGGCGCCGCGCCGCTTGATCGCGATCGCCGCAGATGAAAGGGAACCGAAGCGGCCCTTCCCCGTTGGGGCGGGTCGAACGGAACCCGAGGGGACCCCTCCCATGCGCGCCTTTGCCTGCACCAATTGCGGCCAGCTTGCCTATTTCGAGAACGAACGTTGCGAAGCCTGCGGCTCCGAGCTGGGCTTCCAGCCCCAGACGCTCGAACTGGTCGCCCTCCGACCGCTGGAGGACGGGTCCGGCGCCTATGAGGCGATCGGCAGCGGCGAGATCGTCCGGCACTGCGCCAACCACCAGACCGCCGGATGCAACTGGCTGACCCCGGGGGACGCGCCGGGGCTTTGCGAGAGCTGCGTGCTCGGCCGGCGCATCCCCGACCTCGGCGTGCCCGAGAACGTGGCGCTGTGGCGCGAGGCCGAGATCGCCAAGCGGCGGCTGGTCTATGCGCTGAAGCGGCTCGGCCTGCCGCTCGCCCGGCCGGACGGGGCGCCGCTGGTCTTCGACATCCTCTCGGACGCCGCCGAGGCCCAGCCGGTGATGACCGGCCATGACGACGGGCTCATCACCATCAACCTCGCCGAGGCCGATCCGGCCGAGCGGGAGCGGCGGCGTCACGACCTCGGCGAGGTCTATCGCACCCTGCTCGGGCATTTCCGCCACGAAGTCGGGCATTTCTACTGGGACGCTCTGGTGCGCGACGGCGGGCGGGAAGACGCCTGCCGGCAAGTCTTCGGCGACGACCGGCTGGATTACGAGATGGCGCTGAAGAACCACTACGCCAACGGCGCCCCCGCCGACTGGCAGATGAGCTTCGTCTCGCCCTACGCCACCATGCACCCCTGGGAGGACTTCGCCGAGACCTGGGCGCATTACATGCACATCGTCGACGCGCTCGACACCGCCGCCGCCTTCCGGATGCGGGGTGAAGCCCGAGGCCTCCTCCGACCCGAGCCTCGCGGCCCGGGTGACGGGCGACCCCTACACCGCCGATTCGATGGAGGAGCTGATCGGCGAATGGCTGCCGCTCTGCTATGCGGTCAACAGCCTCAACCGCAGCATGGGCCAGCAGGATCTCTATCCCTTCGTGCTGTCCGAGCCCGCCATCGCCAAGCTCAGCTACGTGCATGCGCTGGTGCGCGAGGCGGCGGGGGCCTGAGGCGGCCCGGACCGATCGCCCCGGCGATTGCCAAGGCCGGGGGCGGGGGGCTAAGCAGCGGGGGCAGGGCGCGACCTTGCCCCCCTGCGGAGGCCCCCCGATGCTTTCTCTGATCCGGCGCGCGAGCCCATGTCGCAGGGGCTGAAAGGGGTTCTGGCCGTGGTGGCGGCCTGCCTGATCTGGGGCCTGTCGGGCGTCTATTTCAAGGCGATCGCCATGGTGCCGCCGCTGGAGGTGCTGTCGCACCGCATCCTGTGGACGGTGGCCTTCTTCGCTCTGGTCCTCGCGGTCCAGGGCCGGTTGCGCCGGGCGCCGGCGGCCCTGGGGGAGCGGCGTAACCGGCGCGCGCTGATCGCGACGGCGCTGCTGATCTTCGCCAACTGGTTCGGGTTCATCTTCGCCATCCAGCACGGCCATGCGCTGGAGGCGAGCCTCGGCTACTACGTCTTTCCGCTGGTGGCCGTCGCCCTGGGCTATTTCGTGCTGGGGGAGCGGCTGTCGCGGCTCCAGGGGGCGGCGGCGGCGATCGCGGCGGCGGCGGTGGTCGTGCTGACCGTCGGCCTCGGCGCGCCGCCCTGGCTCGCCCTGATGCTCGCCTGCACCTTCGGGGGCTACAGCCTGCTGAAGCGGGGCATCGAGATGCCGCCGGCGCAGAGCGTGTTCCTCGAGACGCTGCTGCTCGCCCCGGCCGCGCTCGTCTGGCTGTTCGGACTCTATGTCGGGGTCTGGGCCGATCCCTCGGGGCGGCCGGGCGCCTGGTTCGGCCGCGACCTCTGGGTGAGCGGGCTCCTGGTCCTGTCGGGGCCGGTGATGACGGGCGGGCCGCTCATGCTCTTCTCCTACGCCGCGCGCAACATCCGGCTGGCGACGCTGGGACTGGTGCAGTACCTGAACCCGACCCTGCAGTTCGGGGTGGCGGTCGGGCTCTTCGGCGAGCCCTTCACCCGCTGGCACGCCATCGCCTTTCCGATGATCTGGACGGCGCTGGCGCTTTATTCCTTCGAGACTTGGCGGCGGTCGCGGCCGGCGCTGTCTCTGCCTTGAGGGGATTCTCTCTGGTCTGATGCGCGTCAGGGTTGTGAAGTTTCACCGGGCGCCGTGAAAATGGGCGCCCCTGCGCGCCAAAGCAGCGGTGGGCGGAAAAACGCGTGCGGAGCCGCCGGTTTTTTACGCAGGCCTTGCTGCGCCGCACAATGGGTTTACCCTCCTCCTCACAGCAGTTCGAGTGCAGGAGGACGACATGGCCTTCGCATCGCTCAGGGCGCTCGGGGCGGGTCTCGCCCTGGCCGTCGCGCCCCAGGCCTGGGCCGAACCCGATACGCGCGTGGACGCGGCGATCGTGCTCGCCGTCGATGTTTCCGGGTCGATGGACGTGGAGGAACTCGCGGTGCAGCGCGCGGGCTACGTGGAGGCGCTGCGCCACCCGGACCTGATCCGCATCGTGGAGAACGGCCGCAACAAGCGCATCGCCATCAGCCTGTTCGAATGGGCGGGCGACGTGCGCGACGATTCCTCCGTGTCCTGGCGGGTGATCGAGACCCCCGCGGACATCGAGGAGTTCGCCCGGGCGGTCGAGGCGGCGCCGGTGGAGACGAGCTTCGGCACCTCGATCTCGCGGGCGATCCACCATGCGATGGACCTGATCGAGACGGCGGACTTCTCGGCCGACGCCTGGCTGATCGACGTGTCGGGGGACGGGCCGAACAACATCGGCCCGCCGGTGGCCGAGGCCCGGGACCGGGCGCTCGACCGGGGCGTCACCATCAACGGGCTGCCGATCATGATCCGGCCGTCGCGGGGGGCGCCGAACCTCAGCGCCTATTACGAGGACTGCGTGATCGGGGGCCTCGGAGCCTTCGTGCTGCCGGCGACGACCCGGGAGGAGATCGCCCCCGCCATCCGGCGCAAGCTGTTCCGCGAGCTGATCGGCGCGATCAGCCCCCAGAACCGGGCGCCGGACCGGACGCCAGGCCAGGGGCCGGAGCGGGTCTGGCGCGCCTCGGTGGAGGCGCCGGTCGACTGCTTGGTGGGCGAGCGGCTGCGGGTGGATCCCACGGCGGGGCAGTACTGAGCGCCCCTCCGGCGCGGCCGGGTCCCTGGCGAAGGAAGGGGCTCGACCTCGCCGGCTTTCTCTGGACCTATGGGCGCGGCTGATCGACAGGGGGCCCGCCCATGTTTCCGCTCTCCAAGCTGTTCTCCGGCCTGATCCGCACCGGGACCCTCACGGTGACAGATGCGGAGGGCCGGCGCCACGTCTTCGGCGGCGCGCCGGGGCCGAGCGCCCATGTACGACTGCACGACAAGGCGCTCTACTGGAAGCTGTTCGTCAATCCCGAGCTCCATGGCGGCGAGGCCTATATGGACGGGACGATGACCTTTCCCGATTCTAGCCTGCGCGATTTCATGGTGCTGTTCGCGGTCAACAAGTCGCGGATGCACGACCAGCAGCAGATCAAGGCCTTGAACGTGCTCGACCGGGCGCTGAAGGGCGTCCAGCAGGCCAACCCCATCGGCAAGGCGCAGAAGAACGTCGCCCACCACTACGACGTGGGCAATGCGCTCTACGAGATGTTCCTCGACGAGGGCATGTTCTATTCCTGCGCCTATTACCGGGACGAGACGGAGACGCTGGAGCAGGCCCAGATCAACAAGTGCCGGCTGATCGCCGCCAAGCTTGGGCTGAAGCCGGGCCAGCGGGTGCTCGACATCGGTTCGGGGTGGGGCGGGCTCGCGCGCTATCTCGCCCGGGTCGCGGAGGTCGAGGTGCTGGGGGTGACGCTCTCCAAGGAGCAATACGCCCTGGCGACGGCGCGGACCGAGGCCGAGGGGCTGTCGGCCCGGGTGAAGTTCCAGCTGGTCGACTATCGCGAGGTCGCGGGGCCCTTCGACCGGATCGTCTCGGTCGGCATGTTCGAGCACGTGGGCGTCGGCCACTACGACGAATTCTTCCGCAAGGTACACGACCTGCTCGCGCCGGATGGGGTGATGCTGCTCCATTCCATCGGCAAGATGAGCCCGCCGGCCACGGCGAGCCGGTGGCTGCGCAAGTACATCTTTCCCGGCGGCTATGCGCCCTCGCTGTCGGAGGTGTTTCCGATGACCGAGCGCAACCGGCTCTGGGTGACGGACGTGGAGTTCCTGCGCCTGCACTACGCCTGGACGCTGGAGGCCTGGTGGCGGCGCTTCGAGGCGCGGCGGGACGAGGTGCGGGCGATGTACGACGAGCGCTTCTGCCGGATGTGGGAGTTCTACCTGCTCGGCTGCGAGATGATGTTCCGCTCGGGCGCGCAGGAGGTGTTCCAGATGCAGCTCTCGCGCCGCCGGGACGCCTCGCCCCTGACCCGGGACTACATCTTTGCGGAACAGGAGCGCCTGAAGGCCATCGAGGCGGCGGCGGGGGTCGGCGCGGCCTGAGGACCTCCGGGCGGGGGCGCCGCGCAGGCCCTCGCGCCGGCGGCGAGGTCGCGCCCGCGGCGCGCGGAGAGGTCGCGCGGGCGGCGCTCGGAAAAGCGTGGTCGTTCGGGCAGCGCCGAGGGGGGCGGCGGCGAACAGGTCGCGCCCGCGGCGTGCCGAAAGGGTCGTGCCTGGGGCGCCGGGGCAAGGCCGGCCGTTGGCGTGTCCCTGTCGCCGGCGGGCGACGGTCAGGCGGGCAGCAAGGCCTCCAGGGTTTCGATCCGGTCGGCCTCGCGCGGGGGCTTGTCCCAGCGCAGGCGGTTGATGCGGGGGAAGCGCATGGCGAGGCCGGAGCGGTGGCGGGCGGAGCGGCTGAGCCCCTCGAAGGCCACCTCCAGCACCAGGCCGTGGTCGGGGTCCGCGCGCACGGCGCGGACGGGGCCGAAGCGGTCGGTGGTGTTGTTGCGCACGAAGCGGTCGATCTCGACCAGTTCGGCGTCGGTGAAGCCGAAATAGGCCTTGCCCACCGGGGTGAGCGCGCCTTCGGCCGTCCAGACGCCGAAGGTGTAGTCGGAATAGAACCCCGACCGCTTGCCGTGGCCGCGCTGGGCGTACATCAGCACCGCGTCGATCAGGTTCGGGTCGCGCTTCCATTTCCACCAGGGGCCCTTGGGGCGGCCGACGATATAGGCGGCGTCGCGGCGTTTAAGCATCACCCCCTCGATCACCGGATCGGGGGGCGCGGCGCGCAGGGCGGCGAGCGCCGGCCAGGAGGCGAGCGGCAGCAGCGGCGAGAGGTCGACCCTAGCGGGATCGAGGCGCGCGACCAGCGCCTCCAGCCGGCGGCGGCGTTCGGCGAAGGGCAGGGGGCGCAGATCCTCCGCCCCCGCCTGCAGGAGGTCGTAGGCCCGCAGCATCGCGGGGAAGTCGGCGATCTGCCGGGCGGTGACGGACTTGCGGTTCAGCCGCTGCTGCAGGTCGCCGAAGGGCGCGACGCCGCCGTCCGGGCGCCGCACCAGCAGCTCCCCGTCGATCACGGCGTCGAAGTCGAGCGCGGCTGTGAGGTCGGGGAAGGCGGGCGAGATGTCGTCGCCGGTGCGGGAGTAGAGCCGGCGCTGTCCGGCCTCGGCCGCGGCCTGGACGCGGATGCCATCCCATTTCCATTCCGCGGCGAAATCGCCCGGGTCGAGGCGGTCGAGGTCGCCCTCGGCCAGGGGATGGGAGAGCATCACCGGGCGGAAGGCGCAGGCGGCGAGCGCGGCGGGGCGCGGGCCGCGGCCTTCGAGCCAGGCGAAGAGCGCCGCATAGGGCGGGGCCTGGCCGTGCCAGATCTCCTCGATCTCGGCGGGATCGACGCCGCCGAACTCCGCCAGCGCCTGTTTCGCGAGACGGGCGGAGACGCCGACCCGCAGGCCGCCGGTCACGAGCTTGAGCAGGGCGTGGCGGGCGGGGGCGTCGAGCCGGTCGAGGAGGCGCTCCACCACCCGGGGCGCCTCGCGGCGGGAGGCGGCGCGCAAGCGCTCGACCACCTCGGCGAGGCTCGGGTCGTGGCCGGGCGCGTCCCCCTCCGGCCAGATCAGCGCGAGGGTCTCGGCCAGGTCCCCCACGTAGTCGTAGCTGAGGGCGAAGAGCTCCGCGTCCATGCGCTCGGCCGCCAGCGCCCGCAGCGTGGCGGGCTTGACGGCGTCGAGGGTGAGGTCGCGGGTGATGGCGGCGAGTCCCCAGCCCCGGTCCGGGTCGGGGGCGTCGCGGAAATAGGCCTGGAGCAGCCGCAGCTTGCCGAGCCGCGCGGGAGTGAAGGCGAGCCGGTCGAGCAGGTCGGCGAAGCGGCGCATCAGTCGGGCTCCTCCTCGTAGCCGACGAGGTGGAGCGGGCGCGCGGCGAGGCCGTTGAGCGCGCACCAGCGCACCAGCGCCTCCTCCCGGCCATGGGTGACCCAGGTCTCGGCGGGGGAGAGTTCGGTCAGGGTCGCGGTCAGCTCGTCCCAGTCGCAGTGGTCGGAGATGACCAGCGGCAGTTCGACGCCGCGCTGGCGGGCCCGGGCGCGGACCTGCATCCAGCCGGAGGCGAAGGCGGCCAGGGGATCCTCGAACCGCCGGATCCAGGCGGCGCCGAAGACCGAAGGGGGCGCGAGGACGACGCCGCCCGCGAACCTCTCCCGCTCGCGCCGATCGATGGTGGCGTCGGCGAGCGGCCCAAGCGCCACGCCGCGGCTGGCGTAGTAGTCGCAGATGCGCCGGAGCGCGCCGTGAAGGAAGATCGGCGCGTCGTAGCCCGCGGTGCGGATGAGCGCGATCAGCCGTTGCGCCTTGCCCAGGGCGTAGACCCCGACGACATGGGTGCGTTCCGGGAACTGGGCGAGCGAGGCGAGGAGCCGCGCGATCTCCGCCCCCGGGGCGGGATGGCGGAACACCGGCAGGGCGAAGGTCGCCTCGGTGATGAAGATGTCGCAGGCGACGGGGACGAAGCCGGCGCAGGTGGGGTCGGGGCCGCGCTTGTAGTCGCCGGCGGCGACGATCCTGAGGCCGGGCGCCGCCACCTCGATCTGGGCGGAGCCGAGCACGTGGCCCGCGGGGTGGAAGGCGACGCGGACCCCGCCCAGGTCCAGGATCTCGCCATAGGCGGCGGCCTGGCGGGCGGCGGCGAAATCGGGGCCGAGGCGCAGCGCCATGATGTCGAGCGTCTCGCGGGTGGCGAGGACGGCGCCGTGGCCGGGGCGGGCGTGGTCGGAATGGGCATGGGTGACGAGCGCCCGCGGCACGGGGCGCACCGGGTCGATGAAGAAGTCGCCGGGGGGGCAGTAGAGGCCCTCGGGGCGGGGGACGAGCAGATCCTGCGGGCGCATGGGCCGCAGATAGCTCGCCCCCGGCCGGGCGCCAGCGCAACGGCGCGCGTCACGGCCGGGTGACGGCTTCGTCACGCTGGCCCGGGCAAAAGGCGGGGGACAGGAACGGAGACCCCGCATGACCATCCTCATTTCTCCCATCGCGCCGGACTTCGCCCGGCGTCCCGCCGGCCCCGCGACGCTCGGCGCCCTGCTGGCGGCGATTCGCCGGCTGTTCGCACGGCGCAAGGCGCGGGCGCGACGGATGGCGGCGATGCGCCGTCTCGCCGAAGCCGAGGACGCGCTTCTGCGCGACATCGGCGTGCGTCGGGCGGACCTGCTCGCCTGGCTGCGCGAGGAGACGAGCGGAGAGGGCCGGAACTGAGCGGTGGGGCCTGGCCGCCGCCGTTTTCCAAGGGCGGCCTGAGGCGCTTTAACGCAGTCAGGATGCGCGGCCTTGCGCGCGGAGCGCGGCGCGCGTGTTATGCGCGCCGCAGACGGAGTCCTGAGTCGATGACGCTTTCCCCCCGCCAGATCGGCCTGGCCGCCGCCGCCTTGGCCGCCGTCGCAGTGGCCGCCCTGGGGCTGTGGCTCGCGAATCGCGGGCCGGAGCTGGTCTTCGCCGACCGCGCCGAGCCGCCGGGATTCCGGAACCTCGTCTATGCCGGGGCCGCGCCCGAGGGCGTCTCGCCCATAGGGCCTGCCGCGGCGGGCGCGACGCCGCCTCCCGCCCCTGAGGATATCTGCTCGGCGCTCTTCAGCGACACCGCGGATCCGCGGCTGGGCGCCGGGGCGCCGGTGGTCGCCTTCTTCACCGATTACCGCTGCCCCTATTGCCGGGAAATGGGCCGCATGCTGATCGAGCGGGCCAAGGCCGGCGAGATCACGGTGATCTTCAAGGAATGGCCGGTGCTGGGGCCGCCCTCGGTCACCGCGGCCCGGGCGGCGCTGGCGGCGGCGCGCCAGGGGCAGGATGCGTTCCTCAAGGCCCACGAGCGCCTGACGATGTCGCCTTTCGTGCCGAACGCCGCCTACGCCCGGGATCTCGCCCGCTGGTACGGGCTCGATTCCGACCGGCTGATCGCGGATTTCGACGGAGCCGAGGTCGCCGCCCAGGTGGAGCGCACCGACGCGCTGGCCGAGGCGCTGGGCTTCCAGGGGGTGCCGGGGCTGGTGGTCGGCCGCACCGTCGCCCTGCGCGCCCTCGACGAGGACAGCCTCGACGCCCTCATCGCAGCGGAGCGGGAGCTCGGCCCGCCGCCCTGCTGAGGCGCGGCGGGCGCGATCAATCCTTTCGGGCCGGTTGACAGGCCGCCGGCCGCTCGGTGAAACTTTCTTGCTAGGCACTTCGCTCAGCGCCCACCGGGGAGATATCGGGAATGTCCGTCAGGAAGATCATCGAGGCCAAGCAGATCCAGAAGATCGTCACCGTGAAGCCGGAGGAGACGGTGAAGGCGGCCGCGGAGATTCTTGCGAAGTTCAAGATCGGCGCCGTCATCGTCAGCGGCGACGGGGACGTGGTCGACGGAATTCTGTCGGAACGCGACATCGTGCGCGCGCTCGGCACGGTCGGGGTCTCCTGCATGACCGGGACGGTGCGCGACTTGATGACCGCCGAGGTGATCGGCTGCAGCCCCGACGACACCGCGAACTCGGTGATGGAAAAGATGACCGACGGCCGGTTCCGCCACATGCCGGTGATCGAGAACAAGCGGATGATCGGCGTCATCTCCATCGGCGACGTGGTCAAGGCGCGCCTCGCCGAGATCGAGACCGAGAACAGCGCGCTCACCGGCATGATCGCCAATTCCTGGTGACGCCCGGCTTCGGGGCGGCGCCTCTCTTCCCGGCGACGCCCGCCTTCCCGGCCCGTCGCGCCGGTCGGGGCGGCGTCGCCCCGGCCTCTTGACCAAGGCCCCGCAATATTGTTGCCTGCCCTGACGCGGCGTCAGACCGACGGGGGACAGGGACAGGAATGCGCATCGGACTCTATCCGGGAACGTTTGACCCCCTGACCTTGGGTCATCTCGACATCATCCGGCGGGCCTGCACGCTGGTCGACCGGCTGGTGATCGGCATCGCCATCAACCGCGACAAGGGGCCGATGTTCTCGCTGGAGGAGCGGGTGGCGATGGTCGAGTCCGAGACCCGTCCCCTCGCCGAGAACGCCGGGGTGGAGATCGTCGCCCACCCCTTCGAGAACCTGCTCATCCATTGCGCCCAGGACGTCGACGCCGGGGTGATCATCCGCGGCCTGCGCGCGGTGTCGGATTTCGAGTACGAGTTCCAGATGGTCGGCATGAACCGGGCGCTCGACGCCTCGGTCGAGACCGTCTTCCTCATGGCCGACGCCCATCACCAGGCGATCGCCTCGCGCCTCGTCAAGGAGATCGCCCGGCTCGGCGGCGACGTCAGCCGCTTCGTTCCCGCGCGGGTGACGAAGGCCCTGGCCGAGAGGCTCGGGCGCGCCGACCGCTGAGCGGGCCCGCCGGCGTCGCGCCTGCGCCTGTCGCGCGCCTGATTTTCCAAAGGAAGGCGCAAGTCCGCGCGAACGGCGACTTGACCGGCGGCCTGAGTTATCCTGACATCCTGACGGCCGCCGTCGCGATCCGGGGGAGCCGCCGTTTCGGCGGCGGCCCCGGGGCCGGTTCGGCGCAAGGAAGCGAAACCGCCGCCCGGGATCCGCGTTGAACCGGTCGGCGCTTTATCCGGGGAGACAGCCCATGCAAGGGATGAACGAAATTCCAGAAGCGGCGATCGCGCGGCGCGCCCACGAGATCTGGGAGGAGCAGGGCCGGCCCGAGGGGCGCAGCCAGGATCACTGGGAGCAGGCCCGGACCGAGCTCGCCGAGGCCGCGGCGATGGCCGCCCAGGGCCTGGCCGGGACCGCCGAGGCGACGCTCGCCGACGAGGCGGCCGCCGCCACCGAGGAGCCGCCGCCCGCTCCGGCCCCGGCGGTGAAGATCACCCGCCGCAAGGCCAAGCCCGCGGCTGCCTCGGCCTTCCACGAGACCGTGGACGGGGCTCCGGACAGCCCGCTCGACAACCTGTCCCCGACCCCAAAGGGCCGGAGCCGCAAGAAGAGCGCCGATCAGTAACGCTGGGGCACGTAGAGCTCGTCCGCCAGGATGCGCCGCTCGTAATCCGGGTTGAACACCCGCTCGGGGAGCTGGATCTCCTCGTGCGGGACTTCCGCGTAGGGGAACTGGTCGAGCAGGTGCGCGATGCAGTTCAGCCGCGCGCGTTTCTTGTCATTGCCCTCGACGATGTGCCAGGGGGCCTCGGGAATGTTCGTGCGGAAGAACATGTCCTCCTTGGCCTTGGTGTACTGCTCCCAGCGCACGCGGGACTGCAGGTCCATCGGCGACAGCTTCCACTGTTTCATGGGGTCGTGGATGCGCATGAGGAAGCGCATCTGCTGTTCCTCGTCGGTGATCGAGAACCAGTACTTCACCAGGATGATGCCCGAGCGCACCAGCATCCGCTCGAACTCGGGCACGTCGCGGAAGAATTCCTCGACCTGGTCCTCGTCCGCGAAGCCCATGACCCGCTCGACGCCCGCGCGGTTGTACCAGGACCGGTCGAAGAGCACGATCTCGCCGCCCGCGGGCAGGTGCGGGACGTAGCGCTGAAAGTACCACTGGGTCTTCTCGCGGTCGGAGGGGGCGGGCAGGGCGACGACGCGCACCACCCGGGGGTTCAGGCGCTGGCTGATGCGCTTGATGACGCCGCCCTTGCCGGCGCTGTCGCGGCCCTCGAAGATCACCACCACCTTCTTCTTGTGATACTGCACCCAGCTCTGAAGCTTGATGAGCTCGGACTGGAGCTTGAGCAGCTCGGTGAAGTAGACCCGGCGGTCCATGCTGGGCGGGTGGACGGTCTTGTAGAGCCGTCGGAGCTCCATGCTGAGCGCGGGTTCGCTGAGCTCGAGCTCGAAATCCTCGTCGATGATGTCCTCGAGCTCGGCCTCGAGCCAGTCCACGGGCGAGGAGATGTCTTCGGGCAGGGCCATGGGGCTTGGGCTCCGTATCTGATGGCGCGGCGCAGCATAAGGCGTCCGGCCCGCCCGCAGTGTGAACGTTTTGCGACCCGCAGGCGCGCCGCTCAGCCCGGGTCGAGGGTGGCCTGGAGCATCTTTGGCTCGCCGTCGCGCAGCACCGTGATCTCCACTTTCTCGCCGGGCAGGCGCGGGTCGAGGGCGGCGCGCAAGTCGCCCGGGTCGGCGATGGTCTCCCCTCCGACGCCCACGATGACGTCGCCGAGCGCGATGCCGCCCTCCGCGTCGACCCGCGCGGGTTCGATGCCCGCACGCTCGGCCGCCGAGCCGGGCTTCACCCCCATCACCACCACGCCTTTGATCCCGCGCCGGCCGGCGAGGGCGTTGATGCGGGTGTCGGATTCCACCCCGAGGCTCGGCGGGGCGTAGCGGCCCGTGGCGATGAGCTGGGGGACGATGCGGTTCACCTCGTCGACCGGCACGGCGAAGCCCACCCCGGCGGAGGCGCCCGAAGGGGAGAAGATCGCGGTGTTGACCCCGATCAGCCGTCCGGCGCTGTCGAGGAGCGGCCCGCCGGAATTGCCGGGGTTGATGGCGGCGTCGGTCTGGATCAGCCCGCGCAGCTGGGCCGCGCCGCGTTCGTTGAACTCCCGGTCGAGGGCGGAGACGATGCCGGTGGTCAGCGTCCAGTCGAGGCCGAAGGGGCTGCCGATGGCGAAGACCTTCTGGCCCACCTTCAGGTCGCGGCTCGCGCCGAGCGGCAGGGGGGCGAGGGCGGCCACCGGCGGGATGTGGAGCACCGCAAGGTCGTGGCTGGGATCGACGCCGACGAGCTGCGCCTCGGCCGCGGTGCCGTCCGCACGCCGCACCAGGGCCGAGCTTGCGCCGGCGATGACATGGGCGTTGGTGACCACGTGCCCCTGCTCGTCCCAGACGAAGCCCGAGCCCGCGCCGCGGGGCTTTTCCTCGCCGTCCCGGGCCCAGGGGTTGCGGGGGCGCTCGGCGGTGGTGATGAAAACCACGCTGCCCCGCGCCGCCTCGAAGAGGGCGATGGTCGCCGCCTCGTCGGCCGCGAGGTCGCCGCGGGCCTCCACCAGCCGCGGCGCCGCCGGCCCGGACGCGGGCGCGCGCCACAGGACTATGAGGCCGGCCGCCGCCAGGGTCGCCGCCGCGAGGCGAAGGTAGAAGCGCCGCTCGCTCATGCCCGGGTCCCGAAGATCGCCGAGCCCACCCGCACATGGGTGGCGCCCCGGGCGATGGCCGCCTCGAAATCGCCGCTCATCCCCATGGAGAGGCCGCCGAGCCCGTGGCGCGCCGCCATCCCGGCCAGCAGGGCGAAATGGGGATCGGGGTCTTCGTCGGCGGGGGGGATGCACATGAGCCCGGCGATCGGCAGGTCGTAGGCCGTGCGGCAGTCGGCGAGGAAGGCGTCGAGGGATTCGGGCAGCACCCCGGCCTTCTGCGGCTCGGACCCGGTGTTCACCTGGACGAAGAGGGTGGGGCAGGCGCCGCGCGCCTGGACTGCGGCGGCGAGCTTGCGGGCGAGGCCGTCGCGGTCAAGGCTGTGGATCGCCTCGAAGAGATCGAGCGCCCGGGCGAGCTTGTTGGTCTGGAGCGGCCCGATCAGGTGCAGACGCAGGCCCGGGAATTCGGCCTGGAAGGGCGGCCAGCGGCCTTCTGCCTCCTGCACCCGGTTCTCGCCGAAGACGCGCTGGCCTGCCTCGATCACGGCGCGGACCCGCTCCTCGGGCTGGACCTTGGACACGGCGACGAGGGTCACGCTGTCGCGCGGGCGGCCGGCGCGGGCGCAGGCGGCCGCAATGCGGGTTTCGATCTCGGCGAGGGACATGGGGCGGCTCGACTCCGGGCTCCGGTCCGGCCGCACCCTAGCGTCCCGGCCCGGCGGCGCAAGGCCGGGCGCGGGGAAAGGCGCGCGGGCCCCGCCTGCGGCCGGAGGGCCGGCGCGGGCGGAAGCCTTCGCGCCCTCAGAACGTCATGTTGATGCCGAAGTCGGCGAGGGTGATCGCCTCGGCCCCGGGAACGTACTGGGCGTCGCCGGGGTCGCCCACGGCGTCGGCGCCATAGGTGCGGGCCACGCCCATCTTCACCTGCGCGCCGCCGCCAAGGTCGTAGGCGAGCGAGGCGCCGAAGCTGTCGTTGCCGTCGTAGGCCTCGCCGAAGAGCGCGTCGCCGGAGACCACGTTGGAGTAGTAGGCCATGGCGGTCCAGGCCCCGAACGTCGCCCCGGCGCCGAGCGACAGCACGTCGAGCTGGCCGAGGTCGCCCGCGTCGATGCTGGCGTAGCCGATCCCCGCCTGCCAGTCGCCGTAGGCGCCGGTCAGGCTCGCCGCCCATTCGTCGCCGTCGGGCACGTCCACCACGCCGTAATAGTTGAGCTCGCCCTCGAAGGCGGAGAAGTCGTAATAGCCCGCCCCGAGCTTCACGCTGGCCATGTCGCTGAACGCGTGCTCGTAGCTGCCGCCGACGCCGACCGAGTCGAGGTCCCGGACGGTGCTGACCGACAGGCCGAAGCCCTTGTAGTCATAGTCGTAGCGCACCGTCGGCCGGGTGTCGGGATTGGCGAGGAACTGCAGCTCGTCATTGTCCGACCCGCCGCCGTTCGACAGGAAGGGCAGCTCGTTGTAATCGCCGAGGCCGGTCAGGGTGGCGTTGCCGATCGGGTCGCCCACCCGGGCGTAGTCCGCGCCGTCGGTGTCGCCGAAGGTGAGCGTCCCCCAGGCGCCCGAGACGAAGACCTCGCCCGCGGTCTGGCCGGTCCGGGCGGAGGGTCCGGTGCCGCCGGAGGGGGCGTTGTCCGCGCGGATGGAGGCGCCGTAGCTGATCCCGGAATCGCTCTCCCCGGTCATGATCACGCCGAAGCGGATGCGCGACACCGCCCGCAGGTCGTCCGTGGCGCCGAGCTCGGTGACGACGTCCCGGGAAACGAGCTGGCGTTCCTCGCGGACGGTGACGACCCCGGTCTCGGGATCGACGACGGGGACGAGGACGGTCTCCTCGCGGGTGACGGTCCGGGTCTTGCTGTCCTTGTAGGTCGGCTCGCCGTCGTTCGAGATGTTGTAGCCGAGGCCGAGGCGCGCCTCGCCGCGGATTTCGATGTCGGCGGCGGCGGGCAGGGCGGCGGCGGTCAGGGCGAGGGTCAGGGCGGAGGTTCGGCGCATCGCGGGCGGCTCCTGGCTGGGGGGACTGGAGCCAAGCGTACCCGGGACTTGCGGCGGGGCTTGCCTCGCCGCGCCACGCCCGGGAGGCGGCGGCCGAAACGCCAGGATTGTTGCGTCGGGGCAACAGGGGTCCGGACGGAAAAAAGGGCCCCGAGAGGGGCCCTTTTCCAGTCGCGTCGGGGCGTCGCCTCAGGCGGCGGCCGGCGCTTCGGCGGGCATCCCTTCCTCGTCGGTGGGGACTTCGCCGTTCAGCACCGCGCCCAGCCGGTCTTGGTCGAGCTCGCCTTCCCAGCGGGCCACCACCAGCGTCGCCACCGCGTTGCCGACGAAGTTGGTGAGCGCCCGGACCTCGGACATGAAGCGGTCGACGCCGAGGATGAGCGCCATGCCGGCGACCGGGACCGAGGGAACCACCGAGAGGGTCGCGGCCAGGGTGATGAAGCCCGCGCCGGTGATGCCCGCCGCGCCCTTGGAGGAGAGCATGGCGACAAGAAGCAGCAGGATCTGGTCGTGGAGCGAGAGGTCGATGTTGCAGGCCTGGGCGATGAAGAGGGCGGCCAGGGTCATGTAGATGTTGGTGCCGTCGAGGTTGAAGCTGTAGCCCGTCGGAACCACGAGGCCCACCACCGAGCGCTTGGCGCCGGCCCGCTCCATCTTCTCCATGAGGGAGGGCAGGGCGGCTTCGGAGGAGGAGGTGCCGAGGACGAGCAGCAGCTCTTCCTTGAGGTAGCGGATGAGCTTGAAGATCGAGAAGCCGTTCCACCAGGCGACCGCGCCGAGGACGACCACCACGAAGATGAGCGAGGTCAGGTAGAAGGTGCCGACCAGCATGGCGAGGTTGATGACCGAGGCGATGCCGTACTTGCCGATGGTGAAGGCCATGGCGCCGAAGGCGCCGATGGGGGCGGCCTTCATCAGGATCTCGACCAGCTTGAAGATCGGGGCGGTGAGGGCCTGGAGGAAGTTCAGGACCGGCGCGCCGCGCTCGCCGACCGCCGCGAGGGAGATGCCGAACAGCACCGAGAAGAACAGCACCTGCAGGATGTCGCCCTTGGCGAAGGCGTCGACGACGGTCGAGGGGATGACGCCCGTCAGGAAGCCGACGATCGAGGTGTCGTGGGCCTTGGCGGCGTAGTCCGCGACGGCCGCCCCGTCGAGGGTCGCCGGATCGATGTTCAGCCCCGAGCCGGGCTGGACGAAGTTGCCGACGATGAGGCCGACGATCAGCGCAAGGGTGGAGAAGGTGAGGAAGTAGGCGAAGGCCTTGCCCGCGACCCGGCCGACCTTCTTGAGGTCGGACATGCCGGCGATGCCGGTCGACACGGTGAGGAAGATCACCGGCGCGATGATCATCTTGACGAGCTTGACGAAGGCGTCGCCCAGCGGTTTGAGGCTCGCGCCCGTCTCCGGCCAGAAATGGCCCACGGTGATGCCGATGGCGATGGCCGTCAGCACCTGGAAGTAGAGCTGGCGGTAGAACGGTTTCGGCGCGACGGATGCGGCCGTTCCTGCGTGGGACGGGAAGTGCATGCTTTCTTTCCTCCTGTTGGCCTCGCCCTTGCGCGTCGTCGGCGGGCTTGCGACAGGGTCCAAGCAAATCTCGTGCCAGTCCTGACCGTTGATTTTTTCGCAAGGTTTTCAGGGGTGGTCCCGAAACGGCGCGCCATCGTATGCGGAATCCCGCACGCGCCGCCGCTGGCCAAGTGCGGAAATCCGCACTAGCATCCCGGGCAAGAACGACCGGCGGGGGCCGGCATGGGGAGGGGGCATGGCCGCTCGGGCGCAGCCGCGGGGTCTCGTCGGGCTGATCGGCGCGCGCGTTTTGTTTTGGGCGCTGGCGCTTGCGGCCGTGCTGGCGGCGAGCCTCGTCGCCGGGCGGCTGGCGCGGGAGCGGGCGGCCGACTCGCTCGCCCAGCGCGCGGCGGAGGCCGAGCCCCTGGCGGCCGCCTCGCTCGCCGCGGCCATCGAGAAGATGCGGCTGATCCCCATGGTCTTCGCCAGGGATCCGGAGGTGATCGCCCTTCTGGCCGCCCCGGCGCAGAGGGCGCGCGACCTCCTGAACGCCAAGCTCGCGGACATCGCCCTGGGGGCGGACGCGACGGTGATCTACCTGATCGACCTCGAGGGCGTGGCGATCGCCGCCAGCAACGCCGAGGCGCCCGACAGCTTCGTCGGCAGCGACTACGCCTTCCGCACCTATTTCACCCAGGCGATGCGGGACGGCGAGGCGCAGCAATACGCGCTCGGCACCGTCAGCCGCCGGCCGGGCCTCTATCTGTCGCGCCGGGTGGACGGGGCCAAGGGGCCGCTCGGGGTGGTGGTGGTCAAGGTCGAGTTCGACAAGCTCGAGGCGCGTTGGCGCGACAGCGGGCTGACCGTCATCGTCACCGACGACAAGGGCGTGGCGCTGGTCGTCACCGATCCCGCCTGGCGCTTCGCCGCCACCCGGCCGGTGGCGGACGAGGCCGCGGTGCTGGCCGCGCTGCAGCTCGACGCGGCGGCGCTGCGCAAGGCGCCCCTGGAGGAGTTGGGGCCGGGGCGGGCGCTGCTCGACGGCGCGCCCCAAGTGACGGCGGCGGGGCCGGTGGGGCCGGCGGCGCCGGGCTGGACGCTGACCGTCTTCCAGCCCGCCGAGCCGACGCTCGCCCGGGCGGCGCGCTCGGCGGCGGCGACGGCCTTTCTCGCCGGGCTGGTGCTGGCCTTCGCCGCCGTCGCCCTCCAGCGCCGCCGTCGCCGGCGGATCGCCCGGCAGGCGGAGCTCGCGGCGATGAACGTCGAGCTGGAGCGGCGGGTGGCCCAGCGGACCGAGCAGCTCGACCGGAGCAACCGGGCGCTGGAGGCCGAGATGGCCGGGCGCGAGGCGATGGAGACCCGGGTGCGCCGGCTGCGCGACGAGCTCGCCCAGGCCAACCGGCTGTCGATCCTCGGCCAGGTGGCCGCGGGGGTGGCCCATGAGATCAACCAGCCGGTGGCGGCGATCCGGGCCTATGCCGACACCGGCCGGCGGCTGATCGACGCGGGGCTGGTGGCGGACGCGCGCGAGAACCTGGGCGAGATCGTCGGTGTCACCGAGCGGATCGGCGCGATCACCCAGGCGCTGCGCGGCTTCTCGCGGCGGGGCAAGGGCGAGACCCGGCCGATCGGGGTGGCCGAGGCGCTGGAGGGGGCGCTGAACCTGCTCGCCGGCCGCATCCGCGAGGCGGGGGTGGAGATCGTGCGTCTGCCTGCGCCCGAGGGGGTGCGGGTGCGGGCCGGGCGCATCCGCTTTGAGCAGATCCTCGTCAACCTCCTCCAGAACGCGCTCGACGCCCTGGCGGGCCGGCCCGACCCGCGGATCGAGATCCGGGTGGCGGCGACGGCCGACTGGGTGGCGGTGACGGTGACGGACAACGGCCCGGGCGTCTCGGCCGAAATGCAGGAACAGCTCTTCATGCCCTTCAACACCACCAAGGAGACGGGCCTCGGCCTCGGCCTCGTCATCTCGGCCGAGATCGCCCGGGAGTTCGGCGGCGCGCTCAGGCTGGAGCCCGGGGGGCCGGGCGCCGCCTTCACGATCGAGCTGCCGAGGGCCGAGCCGTGAGCGCGGCCGCCAGCGCCCCTGGGGGGCCGGTGATCTTCGTCGACGACAATCCCGACCTGCGCCGGGCGACGGCCCAGGCGCTGAAGCTCGCGGGATTCGACGTGCAGGCCTTCGGCGCCGCCGAGGCCGCGCTGGAGGCGATCGGGCCGGAGCTGGAGGGACCGGTGGTCACCGACATCCGCATGCCGCGGATGAACGGGTTGCAGCTCTTCGAGCGGGTGAAGGCGATCGACCCGGAGATCCCGGTGCTGCTCGTCACCGGTCATGGCGATGTGGAGCTGGCGGTGGCGGCGCTCAAGGACGGGGCCTATGATTTCATTTCCAAGCCTTTCGACGCCGAGCGGCTGGCGACCTCCGTCGCCCATGCGGCGTCGACGCGCCGGCTGGTGATGGAGAACCGCCGCCTGCGCGCCGCGGTTTCGGTCGAGGCGGCCGACCTGCCCCTGATCGGCGACGCCCCGGCCATGCGCCGCCTGCGCGAGATGATCCGCCAGGTGGCCGACGCCGACGTCGACGTGCTGATCCTGGGCGAGACCGGCTCGGGCAAGGAGGTGGTGGCGAGCCTTCTGCACCAGTGGAGCCGGCGCAAGGCGCGGAACTTCGTGGCGCTGAACTGCGGCGCCCTGCCCGAGAGCGTGCTCGAAAGCGAGCTCTTCGGCCACGAGGCGGGGGCCTTCACCGGGGCGGACCGCAAGCGGGTGGGGCGGATCGAGCACGCCAACGGCGGCACCCTGTTCCTTGACGAGATCGAGAGCTGTCCGCTCGCGATCCAGGTGAAGCTCCTGCGGGTGCTGGAGACCCGGGAGGTGGAGCCGCTCGGCACCAACGAGCGGCGGCGGCTCGACCTGCGGGTGGCGGCGGCGACCAAGGTCGACCTGGGCGACCCGCGGGCCCGGGGGGATTTCCGCGAGGACCTCTATTATCGGCTGAACGCCGTCACCCTGCGCATCCCGCCCCTGCGCGAGCGGCGCGAGGACGTGCCCCAGCTCTTCGCCCGCTTTCTCCGCCGGGCGGCGGAGCGGTTCCGCCGCGACCCGCCGCCGCTGACCGCGCCGGTGCGGGATCACCTGGCGCGCCACGACTGGCCGGGGAACGTGCGCGAGCTCGTCCACTACGCCGAGCGGGTGGTCCTCGGCCTGGAGCCTCTTGAGGAAGAGGCCCCGGCCCCGCCGGCCGCGCCGCCCTCGGGCAGCCTGCCGGACCGGGTCGAGCGCTTCGAGGCCGAGCTGATCCGCGAGGCGCTGCGGGCGCATCGCGGCGATCCCAAGGCGACGATCGAGGCGCTGGGGGTGCCGCGCAAGACCTTCTACGACAAGCTCAAGCGCCACGGCATCCAGCGGTCCGACTACGAGTGAGCCGCCGCCAGGGCCGCGATCCGCCGCAGGGCGAGCTCGTAGCCCTGGACGCCGCAGCCGACGACGATCCCGTCGGCGCGCAGCGAGATGTAGGAATGGTGGCGGAAGCTCTCGCGCTTGTGGACGTTCGAGATGTGCACCTCGATCACCGTCCCCTCATAGGCGTTGAGGGCGTCGAGGATGGCGACCGAGGTATGGGTGAAGGCGCCGGGATTGATGGCGATCCCGGCCGTCGTCTCGCGCGCCTCGTGGATCCAGTCGATGATCTGACCTTCCCAGTTCGACTGGCGGAACTCCACCTCGATCCCCAGGCTCGGGGCGAGGGCGACGCAGTCGCGCTCGAGGTCCGCGAGGGTCTCGTGGCCATAGATGTGGGGCTGGCGCTTGCCGAGCAGGTTGAGGTTGGGGCCGTTGAGGACGAGGACGCCCTGGGTCATGGACTGCACCTGAGGATGGACCGCTCTCCTCGGTACAAGGTTCGCTCGGCTCAGGCGAGCGCCGTCGCGCACCCCGGATCCCCGACGCTGCGGCGGCTGTCCTCCCGCCACGTCCGGCGGTTGCGGCCTGCCGGGGGGAGCGCCGGGCTCGGGAGCCCCGCCAGGGGCCCCGCTCGCCCGGCGCTGGCGGTCCCGCCTGCGGGGGCGCGGGCCTGACCGCCCGGGCGGCGTCCTCCCGACCCGCAAATTCTGGCCCTCGGATCCCGGGCCTGGGGGCCAGCCTTCGCGATCGCGAGCGAACGGATCGCGCCCGCGCGACGCGGGTCCCTGCCCCTGGCGGGCGGGGCGGTCGGCCTCAGATCTGGCCGAGCAGGGTCTCGCCGGCGCTGATCTCGCAGCCGGTTCCGGTCTCGAGGTTCAGCACCTTGATGACCCCGTCCACCACCAGCGCGGAGTAACGCTTGGAGCGCCCGATGAACCCCTTGCTCGGCAGGTCGAAGGACTGGCCGATCGCCTTGGTGAAGGCGCCCGAGGCGTCCGCCAGGATGCGGATGCCGGCCGCGGTCCCGCCGGTGGCCTCGCCCCAGGCCTTGAGCACGAAGGGGTCGTTCACCGCGATGCAGACGATCTCGTCCACGCCCTTCTTGCGCAGGTCGTCCACGACCCGGATGAAGCTCGGCATGTGCTGGGTCGAGCAGACCCCGGTATAGGCCCCGGGCAGCGCGAAGAGCGCCACCGTCTGGCCGGAAAAGATTTCGGCCGAGGCCACCTCCTGGACGCCGTCGGGGCCCATTTCCAGGAAGGTCGCCGCGGGCAGCCGGTCGCCGATCGAAAGCGTCATGTCGAGCCTTTCGGTTGCAGTCGAACTCCCGCGGCTTATAGACGAGGCCAGATCGCGAACCAAGCAGCCAAGGAACCGCAGGCCATGGACCTCCTCGAGGCCCGCATCGTCGTCATCGGCGCCGGCCAGGCGGGCGCGGCCCTCGCCGCCCGGTTGCGCGCGCTCGGTCATCGCGGCCCGCTCGTCCTGATTGGCGAGGAGGACGCGGCTCCCTACCAGCGGCCGCCGCTCTCCAAGGCCTATCTCAAGGGCGACCTCGACCGGGAGCGGCTGCACTTGCGCCCGGCGAGCTTCTATGCGGCCGAGCGCATCGACCTGCGCACCGGCGTCCGCGCCATCGGCATCGACCGGCGGGGGCGCGAGGTGCTCCTGTCGGACGGCGCGCGCCTGGCCTACGACCGGCTGGCGCTGACCACCGGCGCGACGCCGCGCCGGCTGCCCGAGGGGATGGGGGGCGACCTCGACGGGGTGCTCGCCCTGCGCAACCTCGCCGACGCCGACGCCCTCGCCGCCCGCCTGCGACCGGAGGCCCGCGCCTTGGTGGTGGGGGGCGGCTACATCGGGCTGGAGGCGGCGGCGGCCCTGCGCGGCGCCGGCCTCGCGGTGACGCTGATCGAGACCGCCCCGCGGATCCTCGCCCGGGTCGCGGCCCCCGCCACGGCGGACTACTTTCGCGCCCTGCACCGGGCCCATGGGGTGGACCTGCGCGAGGGAACCGGCCTCGCCCGGCTGACCGGCGGGCCGCAGGTGACGGGGGCGGTGCTGTCGGACGGGTCGGAGCTGCCGGTGGACCTGGCGCTGGTGGGGATCGGGGTCGCGCCCCAGACCGACCTGGCCGAGGCGGCGGGCCTTGGCGTGGAGAACGGCGTGGCGGTGGACGCCCTCGGGCGCACCTCCGACCCGGCGATCTTCGCGGCGGGCGACTGCGCCTCCTTCCCCCATCAGGGCCGGCGGATCCGGCTGGAGAGCGTGCCTCACGCCATCGAGCAGGCCGAGGCCGCCGCCGCCGCCATGCTGGGCCAGCCGGTCGACTATCTGGCGCGGCCCTGGTTCTGGTCCGACCAGTACGACGTGAAGCTCCAGATCGCCGGCCTCAACGACGGCTGGCGGCGCACGGTGGTGCGGCCAGGCGCCCGGCCGGGGGCGCAGTCGGTCTGGTATTTCGACGGGGCGCTCCTGCTCGCGGTCGACGCGATGAACGACCCGCGCGCCTACATGACCGGCAAACGCTGGATCGAGGCGGGGCGCTCGCCCGACCCGGACCTGCTGGCCGATCCCGCCCAGGATCTCGCGAAGCTCTGATGCGGATCGTGGGGGGCAGCCGCAAGGGTGCGAAGCTCGCCGAGGTGGGGGCGGGCGACGAGGCGGCGCGGCTGCGCCCCACCTCGGACCGGGTGCGGGAGGCGATCTTCAACCTGATCGCCCACAAGGGCCTGGCGGAGCCGGCGCCCCCCATCGGGATGCGGGTGCTCGACCTCTTCGCCGGCACCGGGGCGCTGGGGCTGGAGGCCCTGTCCCGGGGCGCGGCCGAAACGGTCTTCGTGGAGACCGGCCGGCCCGCCCTCGCCCTGCTGCGCCGGAACCTCGCCCGGCTCGCCCCCGGCGCCACGGTGATCGCCGCCGACGCCACCCGGCTCGGCCGGTGTCCCACGCCGCCCTTCGACCTGGTGTTCCTCGACCCGCCCTATGGCCGGGGCCTGGGCGAGCTGGCGCTGGCGGCGGCGCTGGCGGGCGGCTGGCTCGCCCCCGGCGCCCTCGTGGTCTGGGAGGAGGGCGCGGCCGTGGCGCCGCCTGCGGGCCTGACGCTTCTCGACGCCCGGCGCTACGGCGCGGCGACCGTCTCGATCCTGCGGGCCTGAGCGATGCACGACATGACCCCTGAGCCGACCCCCGACGCCGCCGCCCGCGAGATCCTCGCCCGGGTCTTCGGCTTTCCCGACTTCCGCCCCGGCCAGGGCGAGATCGTGGCGGCGGTCCAGGCGGGCCGCGACGTGCTCGCCATCATGCCGACCGGCGGGGGCAAGTCGCTGCTCTACCAGCTGCCCGCCCTGGTCCGGCCGGGAGTGACGCTGGTCATCTCGCCGCTGATCGCGCTGATGCGGGACCAGGTGCGGGCGTTGCAGGCGGTGGGGGTCGCCGCAGGCGCGCTCACCTCCCAGAGCACGCAAGGGGAGACCGACGCGATCTTCGAGGAGATCGACGCAGGGCGGCTGAAGCTCCTCTACATGGCGCCCGAGAGGTTGGCGGCGCCCTCGACCGTGCCGATGCTGCGGCGGATCGGGGTGGGCCTGCTCGCGGTCGACGAGGCCCATTGCGTCAGCCAGTGGGGGCACGACTTCCGCCCCGACTACCTGCGCATCGGCGAGCTGCGGGCGGCGCTGGGCGGCGTGCAGACGGTCGCCTGCACCGCCACGGCGGACGCGGAGACCCGGGTGGAGATCGTCGCGCGGCTGTTCGGGGGCGGTGCGCCCGAGACCTTCCTGCGCGGCTTCGACCGGCCGAACCTGTTCCTGGCCTTTCAGCCCAAGGCGGAGCCGCGGCGGCAGGTGCTGGCCTATGTCGCCGCCCGCAAGGGCCGCTCGGGCATCGTCTATTGCGCCAGCCGGGCCAAGACCGAGGCGCTGGCCGCCGCCCTGAACGAGGCGGGGCATTCCGCGCTCGCCTATCATGCCGGAATGCAGGCGGAGGAGCGGCGCGCGGCCGAGACCCGCTTCCAGACCGAGGACGGGCTTGTGGTCTGCGCCACCATCGCCTTCGGCATGGGGGTGGACAAGCCCGACATCCGTTACGTCGTCCACGCCGACCTGCCGAAGTCGATGGAGGGCTATTACCAGGAGATCGGCCGGGCGGGCCGCGACGGCGCGCCGGCCGAGACGCTGACTCTCTACGGCCCCGACGACATCCGCCTGCGCCGGACCCAGATCGACGAGAGCCAGGCCCCGATGGAGCGCAAGGAGGCGGACCACAAGCGGCTGAACGCGCTGCTCGGCCTCGCCGAGGCCAAGCGATGCCGCCGCCAGACCCTGCTCGCCTATTTCGGCGAGACGCTGGCGGAGCCCTGCGGCGCCTGCGACCTCTGCCGGGACAAACCGCCGCTTTTCGACGGCACGGACGCGGCCCGCAAGGCCTTCTCGGCGATCCTGCGCACCGGCGAGATGTTCGGGGCGGAGCACCTGATCCAGATCCTGCGCGGGGAGGGCTCGGAGAAGGTGCTGCGCCGGGGCCACGACCGGCTGCCGACCTTCGGGGTGGGCAGGGAGTTCTCCACCGCCCAGTGGAAGACGATCTTTCGCCAGCTCCTCGGCCTCGACCTGATCCGTCCCGACCCCGCCCGCCACGGGGCGCTGCGCCTGACCGAGGCCGCCCGGCCCGTGCTGCGCGGGGAAGAGCCGCTGGAGCTGCGCGCCGACACGGTGGCGCGGGCGGCCGGGGCCCGGCGCGAGCCGGCGGCGCTGGTGGCGGCCGAGGACGAGGGCCTGCTCGCCGCGCTCAAGGCCCGGCGGCGCGCGCTGGCCGAGGCGCAGGGCGTGCCCGCCTATGTGGTCTTTCCCGACCGCACCCTGATCGAGATGGCGACGGAGCGGCCCGGGACGCTCGACGCGCTCGGCCGGATCACCGGGGTGGGGGCGGTCAAGCTCGACCGCTACGGGGCGGATTTCCTCGCCGTGCTGACGGGCGCCGCGCCCGATCCGGTCCACCCGGCCCGGATGCGGCTGGCGGCGCGGGGCGGCGGATCGCTCTACGACCGGCTCCACGCCGCGCAGGTGGCGCTGGCGCGGGGGCCGGGCGGGTCGGACAAGTACCTCTCCTGCACCGCCTCGACGCTCGCCAAGATCGCCGAGGACCGCCCCCGGGACCTCGCGGCGCTGGAGCGCATCCAGGGCATGGGGCCGCTCAAGACCGAGCGGTTCGGGGCGGCGTTCCTGGAGGCGATCCGCGAGGACGGATGAGGGGAAAAGGCCGCCGGCGGTCGCGCCGGGTCGGCAAAAGGCGGGAAGGCGTACGGATTTTCACGCGTGAAAATGGGATCATGACCCTGAAATATCTGGGATATTTCGATCTCGTTCACCGGATGGAAAGAAAGGTGAACGCGCGCTGAATCGCCGGTGCGCGGTGTCTCCGATCAGGGGCGCTTCCCCCGGAAGGAGGGGTCGGGCGGCTGTCCGAGACCAGGAAGGACGCCCGCGCGTCCCCCGGCCTACGCCCGCAACCCGCCGCTTCGCAGGCCTTGGGCCTGTGGAGCGCGCGGAGAGGATCGGCGGTCCCGCCCTGCGGGCGTCAGCCCGCCTGCGCCAGCCCCGCGGTCGCGAAGAGGCCGCGGAGGTCTTCCTCGGGCCGGGCGCCGTAGGGGTCGATCCCCTCGGCCGCGGCGCAGCCCATGCGGGCTCGGTCAGCCGGTCGCGGCCCTTGACGATGACCTTGGACCTCTTGAGGACGGACCGCACAGAGGTGCGCGGTCCCGCCCTGCGGGCGTCAGCCCGCCTGCGCCAGCCCCGCGGCGGCGAAGAGGCCGCGGAGGTCTTCCTCGGGCCGGGCGCCGTAGTGGCCGATCACCTCGGCGGCGGCGACGCAGCCCATGCGGGCGGCGGTCAGCCAGTCGCGGCCCTCGACGATGCCCCAGAGCAGGCCCGCGGCGAAGAGGTCGCCCGCGCCGGTGGCGTCCACCACCCGGGTCGCGACCGCAGGCGCATGGACCCGCGCCTCGCCCTCGATGACATGGGCGCCCGCCGCCCCGACGGTGCAGGCGGTCACGGCGACCTCGGCCCGGGCGCGCCCGATCGCGAACTCCAGGTCCTCGGTCAGGTAGAGCGACTTCAGCTCGTGCTCGTTCGCCACCAAGAGGTCCACGTCCTCGCGGATCATGGTCAGGAAGGCGTCCCGGTGCCGCTCGACGCAGAAGGGGTCGGAGAGGGTGATCGCCACCCGGCCGCCCCCCGCCTTGCAGGCCCGGATCGCCCGGGCGAAGGCCGCATGGCTCTGCGGCCCGTCGAAGCGGTAGCCTTCGAGGAACAGCCATTCGGAGGCCGCCATCTGCGCCGCGTCGATGTCGTCGGGGCCGAGGTGTTCCGAGACGCCGAGATAGGTGCTCATCGACCGCTCGCCGTCCGGCGTCACCACCACGAGGCAGCGGCCGGTCTCGTGGGGGTGGTCCCGGGGAGCAAGGGGGGTGTCGTAGCCCGCCCCGAGCGCCCGCAGGTCATGGGCGAAGATCGCGCCGAGCTGGTCGTCCTTGACCTTGCCCACATAGGCGGTGCGCGCCCCGAGGCTGGCGAGGCCGGCGATGGTGTTCGCCGCCGATCCGCCCGAGACCTCGCGCGTCCCCGTCATCGCGGCGTAGAGCTCCAGCCCCCGCTCCCGGTCGATCAGGGTCATCACCCCGCGCTCGACCCTGAGCTCGGCCAGGAAGGCCTCGTCCACGCGCGCGATCACGTCGACCATGGCGTTGCCGACGCCGGTCACCTGAAGGGGCTTCATCGCCTTGCGGCCTCCGTTCCGTTGCGGGCCCGGCTATGGCCGGTTTTGCGGGCCAAGGAAACCCTCAGGCGGCGCTGCGGTGGACCTCCAGCACCCGCTGCACGGCGGCGTCCTCCGCCAGCCGGTCGTGCAGCCTGGCGATGGCCGGCCAGCCGGCGATGCCGCCCTGGACCTTGGCCCGGGCCCAGCGGATCATCGGCAGGGCGTAGGCGTCGATGATGGAGCGGTCCTCGAGGAACCAGCGGCGGCCCGAGAGATGGGCCTCGATCAGGTCGAGCTTCTTCTTCACCAGGGCGATCCCGGCGGCGGCGACCTTGGCCTTGGCCTCCTCGCCGGGGTCGGCGGTGTAGCGGTAGGGCATGAACACCGGATAGAAGGCCGGATGCAGGTCCCCGGTCAGGAAGGAGGACCAGCGGTCGAGCTCGGCCTGATCGCGCAGGCCGGCGCCGCCGCCGAGCCCCGCCTCCGGGTGCTTGCGCGCGAGATAGTGCAGGATCGCCCCGGCCTGGGTCAGGATCCAGCCGTCCTCCTCCTCCAGCACCGGCACCGCGCCGGCCGGGTTCAGCGCCAGAAGCTCGGGCGAGGCGGCGCGCACCGGCTTCGCCTCATAGGGCGCGCCGATCCATTCCAGCGCGACATGGGGGGCGAGCGCGCAGGTGCCGGCGCGGAAATAGAGCGTGGTCATGGAGTCTTCTCCTCCCAGAGGCAGAGGTCGCGGATCAGGCAGGTCCCGCATGAGGGCGCGCGGGCCTTGCAGACGTAGCGTCCGTGCAGGATCAGCCAGTGATGGGCGTCGAGCTGGAAGGGCGCGGGGATGCGGTCCTCGAGCCCCCGCTCCACGGCGAGCACGTCGCGTCCCGGCGCGAGGCCGGTGCGGTTCGCCACGCGGAAGATATGGGTGTCGACCGCCTGGGCGGGAAAGCGGAACCAGCTGTTGAGCACCACGTTCGCGGTCTTGCGCCCCACCCCGGGCAGGGTTTCGAGCGCCGCGCGCGAGGCGGGCACCTCGCCCCCGAACCGCTCGATCAGGAGCCGCGACAGGGCGAGCACGTTCTTGGCCTTGTTGCGGTAGAGGCCGATGGTGCGGATATGCCCGACGAGCCCCTCCTCCCCCAGCGCCAGCATCTTCTCGGGCGTGTCCGCCGCGGCGAAGAGGCCGGCGGTGGCCCTGTTCACCCCCTTGTCCGTCGCCTGGGCCGAGAGCGCCACCGCGACGAGCAGGGTGAAGGCGTTCACATAATCGAGCTCGCCCTTCGGCGCGGGGTTTGCGGCCTGGAAGCGGCGGAAGATCTCGGCGATGTCGGCGTAGTCGAGCGGCGCGGCCATGCCCTCCGGTTAAGCGCGCGGACGCGCCCGGCGCAAGGGCCGCCGTGGTCCGATCGGGGCCGATCGCGCAAATCCGGGATGACGGCGATCAATGCAAGGAGTTATGCGTTGTTCCAGATGGACGCTCCATCCAGAACCGCCATGGGGGAAACCATGAAGACCCTGACCATCCTGACCGGCGTCGCGCTGCTCGGCCTCGCCGCCTGCACCAATCCCGACGGCACCCGGGACAACCGCGCCACCGGGGCGCTGGTCGGCGCCACCGGCGGCGCGCTCGTCGGCAACGCCATCGGCGGCAACAGCCGCGGCACCCTGATCGGCGCGGGCGTGGGCGCGGCCACCGGCGCCGTCATCGGCAACCAGCAGGACCGCCGCCAGGCCGGCATGTGACCGGTCGGCTGGCGACGGCTGGCCTGCGAGGGATTGGCCCGGGATCGATTTGCCTGTGGTTGATTTGCCCGGGCTTGGCGGGTCCATGAGGGACCGGTCCAGGATTGCCGGGCGCGCGACCGAAGCGTGATCGGCCGGATCTCGCGGCTTCCGACCTGGAGGCCGCGAGACGATTGCCGCGGGGGCGGCGGCCGCCTAGAACGGCGCCCCACAAGAAAATACGTTGAGGACGAGACATGACCCGATTCCTGACCGCCGCCGCGCTCGGCGCGCTGACGCTTGGCCTCGCCGCCTGCACCAACCCGGACGGGACCCGCGACAACCGCATGACCGGCGCGACGGTGGGCGCGGTCGGCGGCGCGGCCGCGGGCAACCTGATCGGCGGCGACAGTCGGTCCACCCTGATCGGCGCGGGCCTCGGCGCGGCCACCGGCGCGGTCGTCGGCAACCAGCAGGATCGCCGTCAGGCCCAGAGCTTCTGACCAGAGCTTCTGACCTGCGCCGCGACTGCGCCATTTTCCGTGCGGGCCCCGCGCAGGAACGAGACGGCTCGCGTCCCCCGAGGCGGGCCTTTTGCGTTCGACGCCCATTCCGGAGCGAGAGATGATCCGACCCCTGACCGCCTTCGCCGCCGTTTCGGCCCTTGCCTTGGCCGGCTGCGCCAATCCTGACGGGACCACCGACCAGCGGGCCTCGGGCGCGCTGATCGGCGCGGGCGCCGGGGCGGCGCTCGGCAACCTGATCGGCGGCGACAGCCGCGGCACCCTGATCGGCGCGGCCACCGGCGCGGCGCTCGGCGGGCTGATCGGCAACCAGCTCGACAAGCAGGCGGCCGAATTGCGCCAGGGCCTGACCGGCTCCGGCGCATCCGTCACCAACACCGGCAGCCAGCTGGTGGTGAACCTGCCCGAGGCGGTGACCTTCGCCACCGGCTCGGCCGTGGTCCAGGCGGGCTTCCAGGACGAGCTGGCGCTGGTGGCGCAGAACCTGCTGCGCAACCCGAACTCCACCATCGAGGTGGTGGGCCATACCGACACCGTCGGCTCGGCCTCCTACAACCAGGACCTGTCGCAGCGCCGGGCCCGGTCGGTGGCGGACGTGCTGATCGCCGAGGGCGTGCCGAGCTGGCGCATCGCCACCCGCGGCATGGGCTTCAACCAGCCGGTGGCGAGCAACGACACCGAAGCGGGCCGCGCCCAGAACCGCCGGGTGGAGATCGTCATCACCCCTCAGACCTCGACCTGACCGGCCCGGCCCGCGGGGCGGGGGCTTTCGCGCCCGCCCTTGAGGTCCCGCGGCGGGGCAGGGGAGGGCGCGTCGCCTCAGGCGGCGCAGGTCCGGCACTTGGGGGTGGCGGGCAGGACGTTCAACCGTTCCTCGGAGATTTCCTCTCCGCATTCCACGCAGAAACCGTATTCGCCCTTTTCGATCCGGTCGAGCGCCGCATCGATCATGCGGATTTCCTGCTGGCCGGCGACGCCCAGATCCTCCAGCGCCTCGTCGCCCTCGCGCTCGATCGCCGCCTCGGCGAACATGGCGCTGTGGGGCTCGTCCAGCTCCGCGTCGATCTTGACCAGGCGTTCGGTCAATTCGCTCCGCCGGGCCAGCAGCTGCTGTCGTCTCGTCTCGATGGAAATCATGTGTGACGCCTCCCTTGCGGGGCATCATGCGTCAGGCCGACGCGCGCCCGCAACCCGGATTGCGGCAGGGGCACGGTCCCGCCGGGGCGACAACGCCCGACGGGACCGCGGGTTTCAGTGCAGCTTCGCGCCGACCTCAGCGATGGAGGCCTTGATCAGGGCGTCCGCGTCCTGGGGCTTCATGCCCTGGGAGATGGCGTCCGCCGCGGCGGCCACCGCGACGGTGACGGCGCGGTCCTTGATCTGGCGCACCGCGGCCTTCTCGGCGGCCGCGATCTGTTCGGTGGCGGTGGCGAGGCGCCGCTCCACCGATTTGGCGATCTCCGCCTTGGCGACCACGGCCGCGCGCTCGGCCTCGGACCGGGCGGCGGCGACGATCTCCTCGGCCTGGGCCGCGACTTCCTTCTGCTTGCGCTCGTAGCTCGCCAGCAGGGTCTGGGCCTCGTCGCGCAGGGCGCGCGCCTCCTCCAGGTCGGCCTTGATCTTGACGGCCCGCTCGTCGAGCTTGGCCGCCAGCATCTTCGGCACGTCGTAGTAGAGCAGGATGCCGACGAAGATGACGAAGCCGATGGCGACGACGATGTTGGTGTTGTTCAGGAAATCCATCGCTTCACCCCCCGAGCCGCGCGTTCACCGCCGCCGCGACGGCGGCGGGATCGACGCCCTTGGGCCCGATCGCCGCGACGATCGCCTCGGCGGTGGACTTCGCCACCTCGGCGACGCTCTCGGCGGCGCTCGCCTCGATCTGCTTCAGCCGGCCTTCCGATTCCGCCGCCTTGGCGGCGATCTCGGCGTCGGCCTTGGCGGTGACCACGGCGAGCTCCTTGCCCACGGCGGCCTTGGCCTCCGCGGCGATCTTCTGCGCCTCGTCGCGGGCCTTGGCGAGGGCCGCGTTGTAGGCGCCCTCGGCCTCGGTCGCGCGGCGCTTGTAGAGCGCCGCCTGCTCGAGGTCGTTGGAGATCGCGTCGCTGCGCTCCGCCAGGATCGCGCCCACGCGGGGCAGGGCGACCCGGGTCAGGATCATGTAGATCGCGACCAGGGCGATCACCAACCAGAAGATGAGGTTGGGATAGATCGCCGTGTCGAGCTGGGGCATGGCCACTTCGGCGTGCCCCAGCACTTCCGCGCCCAGGACTTCGCCGCCGTGACCCGCGGCCGCCCCGTGCTCCACGACTGCGCCGTGTCCGGTTTCTTCAGCCATGTCCCTCTCTCCTCACTGCGGCCCGGGAAGGGCCGGGCTCGCGGTCGATCAGACTGCGAACATCAGCAGGAGGGCGACCAGGAACGAGAAGATGCCGAGCGCTTCGGCGAAGGCGATGCCGATGAAGAGCGTGGCGGTCTGCTCGCCCGCGGCCGCCGGGTTGCGCAGCGCGCCGGCGAGGAAGTTCCCGGCCACGTGGCCCACGCCGATGCCGGCGCCGCCCATGCCCACGCAGGCGAGGCCCGCGCCGATGAACTGACCCATTTCCGCGATGTTGCCTTCCATGGTCTTGCTCCTTGTTGGAATGGCGAGGTGAGGTCGCGTCCGCAGTCCGGGCTCAGTGGCCCGGGTGCAGCGCGTCGTTCAGGTACACGACCGTCAGGATCGTGAAGACATAGGCCTGGATGCAGGCGACGAGCAGCTCGAGCCCGTAGATCGCCGTGATGGCGAAGATCGGGATCACCGAGGCCGCGCCCAGCGCGCCGGCGAAGCCGGCGAAGACCTTGAGCACCGCATGGCCGGCCATCAGGTTGCCGGCGAGACGGATGGAATGGCTGAGCGGCCGCACGAAGTAGGAGATCACCTCGATCACCGCGAGCACGATGCGCAGCGCCACCGTCGGGGCGCTCGACACCCAGAAGAGGTTCAGGAAATGGGTCCCGTGCTTCATGAAGCCGATGACCGTCACCGTCACGAAGACCGCCACCGCCAGCACCGCCGTCACGGCGATGTGCGAGGTGGAGGAGAAGGAGGTGGGGATCAGCGCCAGCAGGTTGGCGAAGAGGATGAAGAGGAAGACCGTGAAGATGTAGGGGAAGTACTTCATCCCCTCCTTGCCGGCGATGTCCTCGACCATCTTGCGCACGAAGCCGTAGGTGACCTCCGCCGCCGACTGGGCGCGCGAGGGCACCAGCTGCCGCCCGCGGGAGCCCACGACCATCAGCAGCGCGACCGCGCCCACGGTGAGCGCCATCCACAGGGTGGCGTTGGTGGGGGTGTACCAGTGGACCTCGGTCCCGCCGAACAGCGGCGTGACCCTGAACTGATCCATCGGGTGGATGTTGAATCCGCTACCGCCTTCAGACATCGGTCCCTCGTCCCTCGTCCGGCTTCGCGCCGGGTTCCTGTCCGGGGCCGGGGCGCATCAGCGCGCCCTCGGCCCTGCCTTCCTTCACCTCCGCCGCGGTCCGCATCATGGTGCGGACGCCGGCGGCGAATCCCAGGATGGCGAAGATCATCAGGAACACGGGCCGCGTTCCGAACAGTTCGTCGAACCCCCAGCCGAGGCCGACGCCCAGGATCATCCCCGCCACCAGCTCCGTCACCATGCGCCAGGCGAGGGAGCTCTGCG